>NZ_JBLZOM010000004.1:0-555315 GCF_049199125.1 Pseudomonas sp. QD4 | reverse complement strand
AGCATTGGAACCACCTGATCCCATCCCGAACTCAGCAGTGAAACGATGCATCGCCGATGGTAGTGTGGGGTTTCCCCATGTGAGAGTAGGTCATCGTCAAGATTAAATTCCAGAACCCCTGATTGCTGACGCAATCAGGGGTTTTGTTTTTGCGCGCAGGAAAGTGCTGGCTGTTTGGGGACGACCTTGCAGGCACCTTGTTCGGCTGCAGCTTGCTGCTATCCACTTGAAGCTGCCGCTGTGCCCGCCACAAATTTGCACAGTTATTTTCAGGCCAGGACACTAGAATAGCGGCTACCCCTTTTAGAGCCAGAGTCCCTTATGCCAGATCCGGTTGACGCCTCCGGGTTGTCAGATTTACCGCTGGACGACCTGGTGGCCTGCCACGAGTGTGATCTCTTGATGCGCAAGCCTGAGCTCGCTCACGGTGAAAAAGCCCTGTGCCCGCGCTGTGGCTACGAGCTTTATGCCCATCGTCATAATGTCGTAGAGCGCAGCCTGGCGTTGGTGATTGCCGCCTTGTTGTTGTACGTCCCTGCGAACTTTTTACCCATCATGCAGCTCAATCTACTCGGACAGACATCCGAAGATACGGTCTGGAGTGGTGTGCTGGGCTTGTTCAATACCGGCATGCAGGGTGTGGCCGTCGTGGTGTTCCTGTGCAGCATGGGGATTCCGCTGCTCAAGCTGCTGTGCCAACTGCTGGTATTGCTGAGCATCCGCTGGAATATCGGCCGCAGTTACGGTTTGTTGCTTTACCGCATTTATCACCATCTGCGCGACTGGGGCATGTTGGAGGTCTATTTGATGGGCGTGCTGGTCGCGATCGTCAAATTGGCCGACTTGGCCGCCATCTCGGTGGGCCTGGGCCTGGTGTGTTTTGTCAGTTTGTTATTGGTCCAGGTCTGGTTGGAAGTGGTCATGTCGCCGCATCAGATCTGGGAGGCCTTGTCAGGAGAGGATCTTCATGCGGGCGATTGAGGCGGGCATTCTGATCTGTACCGAATGCCATGAATTGAACAAGCAGGAACCCGATACCGACGAGCAGGTCTGTACCCGTTGCGGGGCGCTGGTTCATCCGCGTCGCCCGAATAGCATCATGCGGACCTGGGCGTTGCTGATCACCGCAGCGATCCTCTATATCCCGGCCAACCTGCTGCCGATCATGACGGTCAGCACCCTGGGGCAGGGCGAAGGGGACACCATCATGTCGGGTGTCATCACCCTGGTTCAGCACGGGATGTTCCCTATCGCTGCCGTGGTATTTATCGCCAGTATTCTGGTGCCCACCTTCAAGTTGGTGGGGATCGCCCTGTTGCTGTTTTCGGTGCAGCGCCATCAGCCGTTATCGGCACGCCAGCGCATCATCATGTACCGTTTTATCGAGTTCATTGGCCGCTGGTCGATGTTGGATATTTTTGTGATCGCCATCCTGGTAGCGGTGGTGAATTTTGGTCGGCTGGCCAGCATCGAGGCCAATCTCGGTGCGGTCGCATTTGCCAGTGTGGTGATTTTGACAATGCTCGCCGCAGTAACTTTTGATCCCCGCCTGATCTGGGATAACACGGAGTCGGACGACGACCATGAGTGATTTGCCTAAAGCTAAAACCCGTCCTGCCTCAAACTGGTCGGCCATCTGGGTCTTGCCCCTGATTGCGTTGATCATCGGTGGCTGGTTGGGCTGGCGTGCCTACAGCCAGACCGGGATCGAGGTTCAGGTCCGCTTTGAAAGCGGCGAGGGCATCCAGGCGAACAAGACCGAAGTGGTCTACAAAGGCATGCCGGTGGGCAAGGTCAAGACCCTGGCCCTGGACGACGAGGGCAACTCCAAAGGGGTAATCGCCACCGTCGAGATGAACAAGGATGTCGAGCAGTACCTCAAGACCGGCACCCGCTTCTGGCTGGTCAAACCCAGCGTGACCCTGGCCGGGATCACCGGCCTGGAAACCCTGGTCTCCGGTAACTACATCGCGGTCAGCCCCGGTGAAGGCGAGCCTTCGCGCAAGTTCAAGGCGCTGGCCCAGGAGCCTCCGCTATCGGACCTCAAGCCCGGGCTGCACCTGACCATCAAGGCCGAGCGGCTGGGCTCGCTGAACCGTGGCAGCCCGGTGTTCTACAAACAGATCCAGGTCGGCCAGGTCAAAAGCTACCTGCTGTCGGAAGACCAGAACACGGTCGAGATCAAAGTCTTTATCGAGCCGACCTACGCCAACCTGGTGCGCAAACACACGCGTTTCTGGAATGCCAGCGGCATCAGCATCGACGCCAACCTGTCCGGGGTGAAACTGCGCAGTGAATCCCTGGCTAGCATCGTCGCCGGCGGTATTGCGTTTGCCACGCCGGAGAACCGCAAGGACAGCCCGCCCACCGACCCAAGCCTGCCGTTCCGTCTGTATGAGGATTTCGACGCGGCCCAGGCCGGGATTCGGGTCAAGGTCAAACTGTCCGACTTCGAAGGCCTGCAAGCCGGTCGCACGCCGGTGATGTACAAAGGCATCCAGGTCGGCAGCTTGAAAACCTTGAAGGTCGACCCTGACCTGTCCAGCGCCACCGCAGAGTTGACCCTGGACCCTCTGGCAGAGGACTACCTGGTCCAGGGCACGCAGTTCTGGATCGTCAAACCGTCGATTTCCCTGGCTGGCATCACCGGGCTCGAGGCGCTGGTGAAAGGCAACTACATCGCCATCCGCCCTGGGGACAAGGGCGCCGCGCCGCAACGGGAGTTCGAGGCCCGAGCCAAGGCGCCGCCGCTGGACCTGCGCTCCCCTGGCCTGCACATGGTGCTGTTCACCGATAACCTGGGCTCGCTGGATGTCGGCAGTCCGATTCTCTACAAACAGGTCAAGGTCGGTTCGGTACAGAGTTACCAGTTCTCGCGCACCCGCAAGCAGTTGGTGATCGGGGTGCACATCGAGAAGGAATACGAAAACCTGGTCAACGGTTCGACCCGCTTCTGGAACGTCAGTGGCATCACCCTGACCGGTGGCTTGACCGGCGGTATCCAGGTCAAGAGCGAATCCCTGCAAAGCCTGATGGCGGGCGGCATCGCCTTTGATACGCCACGGCCTAACGTGGCCCTGAAGAAACGTATCCCGCGCTTCCGCCTGTTTGCCAATCAGGAAGAGGCGGCGCAAAAAGGCACCCTGATCAGCATCAAGGTTGACCGCGCCGATGGCCTGCGCTCGGGAACGCCGATTCGTTTCAAAGGCCTGGATGTGGGCAAGATCGAAGAGGTCGACCTGAGTGCCGACTTGCAGTCGGTGGTGCTCAAGGCACGTATCACCGAGGTGCCGGAGCGCATCGCCCGGGTTGGCAGCCAGTTCTGGGTGGTCAAGCCCGAGTTGGGCCTGATCAAGACCGCCAACCTGGAAACCCTGGTTACCGGTCAATACATCGAAGTCCAACCTGCCGCGAAGAGCCTTGGGGCGCAGACCAGCTTTATCGCCCTGGCCCAACCACCGGAAACCGCTGCGCCCGAAGCCGGCCTGAGCCTGGTGCTCAGCGCTGCGCGCCGCGGTTCATTGAAGGTCGGGGTGCCGGTGACTTATCGCGAAGTGGCGGTGGGCAAGGTCACCGGTTACGAGTTGGGCAAAACCGCCGATCGAGTGCTGATTCGGGTGCTGATCGAACCCAAGTACGCACCGCTGATTCGTGGCGGCACGCGCTTCTGGAACACCAGCGGCTTTGGCCTGGACTTCGGCTTGTTCAAGGGCGCGACGGTGCGTACCGAATCCCTGGAAACCCTGATCCAGGGCGGTATCGCCTTCGCCACGCCAGACGGCGAGCGCATGGGCAATCCGGCCCGGCCTGAGCAGACCTTCCCGTTGTTCGATAAATTCGAAGACGAATGGCTGACCTGGGCGCCGAAGATCCCTCTCGGTAAATAAGCTCAGCGGGCCCCCATAAAAAAGGCCGCGATCTGTGAAGATCGCGGCCTTTTTGTTGCGGCGGGCCTGATTTAAATCGGGTCCAGCTCCGCTTCCGGTTCTGCTGCGACGTTCAAGGTCGCCTTGACCTGATCGTGACGGCGGATGAACTTCCAGTCCGCCTCGTCGATGTAGATACCGTTCGGGCCGCTGCCGCCTTCGAGGTCGATGGCGACATGGGCCGATACCTGGGGTTTGACGCTGGCCAGGATCGGCACGAAGCCCAGTTGCAGGCTGGTTTCCAGCAGTGCGGCCTGGTTCTTCTCGTCGATGTCGGCGGCCTCATCGAGGTAGTACGGCAAGCGCACGCGTCCGGCCTGGTCGCGATCCATCAAGTGCAGCAACAAGTACATGTTGGTCAGCGCCTTGATGGTCATGGTGGTGCCGTTGGACGCCGCGCCGTCGATGTCGGTGTGGATCACCGGTTGGCCATTGACCTTGGTGATCTCGAACGCCAGTTCGAACAGGTCCTTGAGGCCCAACTGGTTATGGTTGGCCGCCACCAGGCGCGCCAGGTACTCCTTGGCCTCTTCGTTCTTGTTGTCCTGCTCGGCACTCTGGCTCAGGTCGAACACCGACAGGGTTTCGCCTTCTTCATACTGACCGGCACTGTGGATGATCTGATCGATGTGCTTCAGCGCTTCCTTGTTCGGCGCAAGGACGATGCGGAAGCTCTGCAGGTTGGATACCTGGCGTTTGTTGATCTCGCGGTTGAACAGCGCCAACTGGTGTTCGAGGCTGTCGTAGTCGCTGCGAATATTGCGTAGGGTCCGGGCGATGTCGGTGACCGCCGCGCGACGTGCCTTGCCCAAGGTCAGGGCTTCGTCGGTGCGGTGGGCATAGGCGTTGATCAACAGTTGCAGGCGGCGCTCGACATCGTCTTCGCTGTCGAACTTGGCCACGCCCTTGAGACGGACCTGGGCGTACAGCGCCTCGATCTGTCCGTCGACCCGCTGCAAGCCCTGCCAGCTGTCCTGATAGTCGTTGAGCAGGGGCAGAAGGTTGTCCATCGAGTCATCGATCGGGTCCATGCACGGCGTGCCAAATGGCAGATCGGCAGGCAACAGCTGGCGGCGGCGCAGAGCGTCGTCGAGGGTGCGTTGCTTGGCTTCCATATCGGCAATTTGCCGTCCAACCAATTGCAGCTTGGCCGACAGTTGCTGGACGCGCTCGGTGAAGGCGTCGCTGGAGCGCTTGAGTTCATCCTGGGCGGCTTCCATCTGCGCCAGCTGTTCGAGTTTCTCGCCTTCCTCGGCACTCAGGGTTTGTGCGCGGCGGAAGTCTTCCAGGGCTTTTTGCGCGTCCAGCACCTGCTGGTACAGCGCTTCGGTCTGGGTCTTGCTCGCGGCGCGGTCAGCGGCCACGGCTTGCTGGGTCTTGAGTTGCTTGAGTTCTTTTTCCAGGCGCTCCTTCTGGTCGCGCAGGGCGGCGCGGTCGGCCAGGGCCTGCAGCGCAGGCGGTTCGATGTGCGACAGGTCGATGCTCAGCCCCGGCACTTCGAAACGCTCGCCCTTGAAGGCGTCGAGGATCAGCTCCATGGATTTGACCCACTCGCCGTTCTCGTCCAGCGCAATGCCGTGCTCGCCCAGGGGCAGGCTGAACAGGGCGCTGTTGAACAGGCGCATCAGGCGTTCGACGTCCTGCTGCGAAAACTCTTCGCGCAGTCGGGCATAGCTGTTGTTGTCGGCGTGATCGAGTTGCTGCTTGACCGACTTCAGGCGTTTTTCCAGGTCCCGCAGGCGCTCTTCCAGGTCCTCGGCAGAGAACTGCCGGGATTGGGCCAGGGCGCCGGCCAGTTCATCGTGGGCATCCTTGGCCGCCAGCAGTTGCTGCTCCAGGACTTTCACGTCATCGACCAGGGCAAAGCGATGCTTGAGCACCGACAACTCGCCGAGCCAGCGTTGGATACCGCTGATTTCCCGCTCCAGGCGCATCAGTTCCTGGGTGCCGCCGCGCTGGTCGTTTTGCAGGGCGTCCTGTTCGTGGCGGTAGTGCTCGGCTTGGACCGTCAGTTCTTCCTTGCGGGCACTGGCGTAGTCGGACCAGGTGCCGAGCAGCGAATCCAGCAGCGGCGAAATACGGTGCAGCTTGCCGCGCAGCAGGTCGCGCTGCTTCACGCCGTTGGCCAGGGCTTCCACCAGCGGGCCGGCAGACACCAGGCAGTTGTAGTCCTGCTCCATGCGGCGCACGTCGCGGAAGGCTTCTTCGCAGGCGGCGATGTAGTCGACGCTGCCGGAACGCAGGCTGTGCTCGAAGGCATCGAGGAACAGCTGCTTGAGCTTGGCCGCGGTGATTTCGCGCATGTGCAGCAGGTTGATAAAGAGCGCGCGGAAGGTCTTCAGGCTCTGCTCGCTGGTGGAGCGCAGCGGAATCAGGGTCAGGTCCAGCGGGATCGAGGTGTGACCGCCGACCAGCAGGCGCCGCAGTTCATCAGGCTTGAGCTCATAGGCCTTGAGGCCCTGGCGCTCAAGATTGGTGAACAGCTCTTTCTGGCGCAGGCAGGTGTCGTCTTTCTGGTAATGGGCCAGGTCCAGCTGCCCGGCATAGGCGAAGAACTGGTGACCGAAACCACCGCCTGGGCCACGCCCGACCACGCCGATCACGTGGGGGCCATGGGGCAGGGACACTTCCACCAGGATGTAGCTGGTGTCCGAGGCGAAGTAGAAGCGCCGCGATTGTTCCAGGCTGTACTTGCCGAAACTCATGTCCGACATGCGCGCCAGAAT
This sequence comes from Pseudomonas sp. QD4, assembly GCF_049199125.1. Classification (NCBI taxonomy): domain Bacteria; kingdom Pseudomonadati; phylum Pseudomonadota; class Gammaproteobacteria; order Pseudomonadales; family Pseudomonadaceae; genus Pseudomonas; species Pseudomonas sp. QD4. The sequence goes on along the minus strand of NZ_JBLZOM010000004.1, from coordinate 548,663 downwards.
CGGGAACTGCAGGGCGTTGATCGAGGCGGATTTACCCAGGTTGTTCGCCCCGTAGACCGACAGCGGCTCTTCCAGCGGGAACAGGCCCAGGCTGTAGCCGGCGGTGTTCAATAGGGCAAAGCGGCGGATGCCGTAGCGTTCCTTGCTCATGCGTCGAGCTCCTGTTCTTCGGCAATGGCCCGGGCCAGTGCGTCCTCTTCACTGTCTTCACCTTCGACAAATTCGCTGAGGTCCAGCGGATCGTCGGTCTCCAGCAGTTTTTCGTCGCTGTCGGGGTCGATCAGCACCGGCGTCGGCAACGGCAGCACGCTGTGCAGGCTGGCGGCCAGGTCGCGGTCCTGCTGAACCGAGAGGCAGACATCGAGGAAGCGGTGCATCGGCGGCAGGAAGCGGTAGATGCCCGGCTCCTCGCTGGCAAAGCCCAGTTGGGTCATGCGGCGCATGATTTTTTCTTCGAGTTCGTCCTGGGTCTGGACTTCGGCCTGGATAAACAGGTCGCGGTACTTTTCCAGCAACGAAGGCAGTTCATCGCGGCCCAGGCTGCCGCCGTCGAGCACGGCGATCGGGTCGCGGCCCTGGTCGGCCAGGTGTTCCACGAGGATGAAGGTGAACAGCGCCAGGCGCTGGGCGGTCTTGTTCACCTGGGCGGCGGCCAGGTCCGGGACGAAGTAATAGAAGCCGCGGGTGTCGCACACCAGCTCAAAGCCCAGGGCCTTGAACAGCGTGCGGTACTGGTCCTGGAAGTTCGACAGTTGGGCGTACAGCTCCGGGTCGCGGCGGCTGACGTGATAGCCCTTGAACAGCTCGCGAAAAATCGGCGCCAGCTGGGACAGTTCGGAAAGATCAAGATGCATGAGGAGTGCTCGCAGAATTCTCAGGCTGGTCATCGCGTGCCGAGAGCAGGGCGAAGGAGCGCAGGCTGACCTGGTGCTCATGGGTGTAGTAGTCGCGGCGTTCGAGACGCTCGCGCTTGAAGCGTTTTTCCCGGGATAAACGGGAGAACCAGTACAGCAATTCGTCGGTCGCGCCGTCCGGCTCCTGTTCCAGCAGCCAGTGCATCAGGTCCGGCATGGGCAGGGCATCTTCGCAGCGCTCGAGCATTTCCTTGACCGTGCGTGGTGCCCGCGGCGCTTCACCCTTGTGGCTCTTGTGGGCCTTGGGGAAGCGCGCAGGCTTGGGTTCGAAGCGGGCCAGGGCATACACATAGGCCTCGACCTGGCCGGAACTGCCGAGGAAGGTGCTTTGCGGCCGGGTGAACATGGGCATGGCGGCTTGCGGCACGGCGTCGATGCCTTTGCGCCGGATCGCCGACAGGGCCAAGGCCGCGCCACGGGTTACGGCGTTGTGCCGGCGCGCTTCTTCACGCAATGGCAGCAGCAGCTCGCGGGCGTGGCGCAGGGTCAGCTGGGCGCTGGTCTGCATTTCGAGGATCCGCGCGTGGGTGCGCAGCAGCATGTCGTCGTCCACCAGGTGGCCCAGGCGCTGCTGTTCGGTGAGCATGCGCAGCAGGACGTTCTCGACCTTGCGCACCCCTTGTTCGAAGGCACCGTCGGCGTTCACCAGCTGGATCATCGGTTCGACGTATTCGTCCCAGGTCGCCAGTACCTCGGCATAGCGCTGGCGCAGGGGGATCTGCCGGTCGCTGGTCTTGGCCCGCTCGGCGACGGCCACCAGGGCCTGTTCGTCGTTGGCGAGTTTTTTCAATACATCGCGTACCCGCATGTCCAGCAGGCGCAATTGGCGCGCCAGGTCATTGCTGTCGCGGATATCAAACGCGTCCTGGATATAACCCGCCAGACGCTCCAGGTGGCGCAGGTAGGCTTCGATCTCCAGGCACAGGCCCAGGCGGTGTTCGCGCCGCAGGTAGGCCAGGAAGTCGTGGATCTGCGCGTTGAGCTCGAAACGGTTGGGGCTTTTCGCCACCGGAACCAGGATGTCGAGGCGGATCCACACGTCCAGCAGGCTGGTGATGTCCTGGGGCGTGCTGTCCAGTTGCTGGGCGGCCAGTTGGCTGCGCAGTTCGGCGAGGCTCAGGGTGCCTTGGTCGAAGTGCTCGCACAGTGGCTCCAGAAGTGCCCAGTGTTCGGCGAGGGCGCGCAAGACGCGCTTGGGTTCGATCATCGGAATGGCCGGCTGGTTGGCAATGAAAAGCAGCGATTGTACTGCATCAGGCGGTCGACGATTCACCCCCGGTCTTTTGATGAGACGGACTGTCGGTTTTCAAACCGATCAACAGCGGGCGATCTTCGTCGAAGGGCGGTAGAATCCCCCACCTCAGTTATCCACAAGTGGCCGACCTTTGCTTATCGAGTCCCGTCGTCGCGCTTATTTGACCGCCATGCAGGTGGTCAACTGGCTGCCGCGCACCGAATTGCCCTTTGCCGCGCCTTCGCGTCCCGAGTTGCTGGAGCTGCCAGAACCGCCGGTCGAGGTGCCTGCGCCTGCCGTCGTGGCCAAGGCGCCGACAGAGCCGCCGGTCGCCAAGCCTGCGGAACGGGCAAAAATCGAAGTGCCGCGCCCTGGCAGCAGTGCGCGCCCGGCCAGCAAGCCGGTGGAAGAGGCGGCACCGACACCGGTCGTGCCCAAGGCTGCGCCGGTGCCACCGCCGCGTTTTGCCCTGCAATTGCTGCGTGCCGGGCGTTGCCTGCTGCTGGTCGAACTGCCGACCGGCGAAGCGTTCCAGAGCCGCGATCCGGCCTACCTGCTGCTCAAAGACATGCTGCGTGCCGCCGGTTTGCCCGACAGTCCGCAGATCGTCGCCGAGCCGGTGCGCTGGCCGATGCTCACGCGCGGCAACCTCGACCAGGGCCCCGATGCGGCCCGGGATTTCGTCCAGGCCTTTGTTTCGGTGCGGGTCGAGGAAGAACCCTGCGTCTGCCTGTGGCTGATCGGCTTGCCGGCGGTGCGTTTTGCCGGAGAGGCCAACGCCGAATCCTACAACCGCGAACTCCAGGTCGAAGGCCTGGGTTCGGCCTGGGCCTTGCCTGGGCTGGAACTATTAATGGAAGAGCCACAGCGTAAGGCTGACGTCTGGCAAGCCATGCGTCGGCTGATGGCGCGCTGGAAGAGTACTGATGAGTAAGAACACAGATGAGTGATGCCGTGAACTTCCGCCTCGCCACCGAGGCGGACCTGGATGCCATCCTGAAGATCGAGTACGCGGCGTTCAGCCACCCCTGGACCCGCGGCATTTTCATGGATGCGTTCAAGTCCTATGAAGTGTGGCTGATGTTCGAAGGCAGCCAGCAGGTCGGGCACGGGGTGATCCAGGTGATCATCGACGAGGCGCATCTGCTCAACATCACCGTCAAGCCGGAAAGCCAGGGCCGCGGCCTGGGCTTGCGCCTGCTCGAGGAATTGATGAAACGGGCCTACGAGAAGGAGGCGCGCGAGTGCTTCCTGGAAGTGCGCTCCAGCAATCAGACCGCTTATCGGTTGTACGAGCGTTATGGTTTCAACGAAGTGGGACGGCGTCGCGATTACTACCCGGCGGTGGGCGGGCGCGAAGATGCGCTGGTGATGGCCTGCACGTTGGTCGACTGACCGGCCCGGTTTCGCTGTAGACGGCGGTGGAGCGAATCCACCGCCGCCGATTTTAGTGCCGGTCGCAGGCCCTTTCGGGTCAGCGGTTACCGTCCAGCGGTTCGCGGCGCGCCAGTTCGGCTTCATCCAGGCCATTGCCGCCACCTATATCGTCTTCATCGACAATACTCAGGTCCCAGTCGGCCTGTTCGCCGTCGCCGGTTTCATTGGCCGAACGGGCACCATCCTCGTGGATCAGGGTCTCAGGGCTGAGGTCGTCGTCGGTGGGCTCGTGGTCGGCGGTCGAGGCCCCGGTCAGGCCGGCTTCGCGGACACGCTCGGCGGGCAGGCGGTGCTCCAGTTCCGCCTCGGGGATGGTGTCGCCGATCTTGGCACTGGGCTCTTCGTCGTCGAAATGCAGCTCCTCCATCGAGCCCATGCGGTCTTCGTTGTCATCGATGGGCTCGGGCTGCGGCGCACCGTAAGGACGTCGTGATTCGGTCATGGCTATATCCTCATACTGTTGGGGCTTAAGGGGTGGACCTGCGGCGCCGCTCAAGATTCCACTGCGAGGGATAGCCGGTATCTACGCAACACACGTGACCTCGACAGGCGGTCGTCTGTCATACCAGCGCATCATTCTTGAGGCTTCACAGCATGAACGAACTACAAGATCTGATTGATAACAACGAGCGTTGGGCCGAGGCGATCAAGCAGGAAGACCCGGACTTCTTCTCCAAGCTGGCGCGCCAGCAGACTCCAGAGTACCTGTGGATCGGTTGTTCCGACGCCCGGGTGCCGGCCAACGAGATCGTCGGCATGTTGCCTGGCGACCTGTTCGTGCACCGCAACGTGGCGAACGTGGTGCTGCACACCGACCTCAATTGCCTGTCGGTGATCCAGTACGCGGTGGATGTACTCAAGGTCAAACACATCCTGGTCACCGGCCATTACGGCTGCGGCGGCGTGCGTGCCTCGATGCAGGATCGTCAGTTGGGCCTGATCGACGGCTGGCTGCGTTCGATCCGCGACCTGTATTACGAGCACCGCGAAGCCCTGGGGCAGTTGCCGACCGAGGAAGAGCAGGTTGACCGCCTGTGCGAACTGAACGTGATCCAGCAGGTGGCCAACGTCGGCCATACCAGCATCGTGCAGAACGCCTGGCATCGTGGGCAGAGCCTGTCGATTCACGGTTGCATCTACGGCATCAAGGACGGTCGCTGGAAGAGCCTGAACGCAACCATCAGCGGCTTCGAGCAACTGCCGCCGCAATACCGCCTGCGTCCGGTCGGCGCCATCTGAGCCGAAACCGCGTAGCCGCTGCCGAAGGCTGCGCTGGCCCTTGCACACGCCGCATTCTCATCTGAAGAAATGCGGTGTCTGGGATGGCCAGCGCAGCCTGCGGCAGCGGCTACAGGTTTTGGGTTACAGGTGTGGCACTTCGGTGCTCGGCACGGGCGCCGGGGCTTTGAGCTGTTGCAGCTGGGTCTTGATGGGCGCGGTTGCGCATTTGGCCTGGGCCTGTGGCGGGGTCAGGTCGCGGACCGAGGTGTAGAACAGCTCGCAGGTCTTGGCCTTGTCGGTCACCTGCCAGGTCTGGGTGCAGCGCTGCAATTGCGCGCTCGGATCGCTGCCCGGCGTGCTGCCCATGCCCGCCTGCCAGCACGCGGCGCTCAAATCCTGCCCCATCACCTTCAAGCCTGCGGCATCGGCCTTGGCCTGATCGTTGTCGTAGTTGGCCGGGTCCGCCGCGTACCAGATGTAGCTGGGGTGGTTGGAGCCCAGCACCGGCACGTTCACCCCCGGGTTGGGGCTGATCTGCCCCAGGCCCAGTACCCCGACGCTGGCGCCGTATTGCTGCTTGATCCAGTTCCGCACCGGTGCGCCGAAGGCCACCATGGGCAAGGCCTTGCCGTCGGCGCTCTGGCTGACCTGCTTGACCATGCTGGTCTGGTAGTCCTTGAAGTAGTCATAGACGCCTTCCAGGTCCTTGCCGGCGCTGGAGGGCGCAGCGATGGGCGCGATGTCGACAATGGTCTGATAGCCCGGTGTCTGCTCGGCGGCGATGCCATTGGCGGTCAGCAGGGTCGCCCAGCGGTCGGTGGTGGCTGATTCAAGGTAATCCTGGGCACGGGTCAGGGAATAGTCCGGTGGGAAGTGCAGCAACTCGACGCTTTTGCGCTGTTCCAGGGCCATGCCCAGGGGCAGGAACAGGTACCAGCTGTAGGCCCATTTACCGTCGGTATTGAGCTGGCTGGCGCCCTTGTAGGCCAGGTCGCCGGCATCCAGCAGGGCCGTCAGCGGTTTGCCGTAGGATTGGGGCACGCCGCTGATGGTCGCGTGCAACTGCTGTTGATCGCCGCTGACCTTGACCCGGGCGGTGCTGTAGCCGTCGCGTTGCACGCTTTGGGTCAGGTAATGCTCGACGGTCTGTTCCAGGGTCCAGTTGCGGAAGCAGATCACGTTGCAATTATTGGGATAGGCGAAGAGTTGGGTCACGCGCTGGGGGCTGCCCAGGGGCACCTCCACGTCAGCGGCCAGGGCCGGTGCGCCCTGGATCAGGGCGGCGAGGCCCAGGGACAGTCCGGTGAGTTTATTCATGCTTGGCTCCTTGTCGGCGAGAACCCCGCTTGTGCGGGGTGAATATCCACAGGGGAACACTAGCGGGTGAGCGGGAGCCGGGTAGGAAAAACTTCATCAGCGGCGCCGATTGCGCGGTGCCGGTGAGGGTCAGCGCTTGAATTGCAGGGCGTTGCTCAAGTCGCCCAGGGGCTTTTGCCCGCGCGCGACCATGGCGGCGTCACGTTGCTTGATGCCGTCCAGGGGCTCCAACTGGAACACCCGGGTGATCAGGCGCAGGATCGAGGCGGTGTCGTAAATGGTGTGGTCCACCGTGCCTTTGCGGGCAAAGGGCGACACCACCAGGGCCGGGATCCGCGTTCCCGGGCCCCAACGGTCGCCCTTGGGCGGCGCCACGTGGTCCCACCAGCCGCCGTTTTCGTCGACCGTGACCACCACCACCATGTTTGACCACTGTGGGCTTTCGCGCAGCACCTTGAGCACCCGGTCGATATGCCGGTCGCCGGAGGCCACGTCGGCGTAACCGGCGTGCATATTGAGGTTGCCCTGGGGCTTGTAGAAGCTCACGGCCGGCAGCTTTCCGGATTCGGCGTCGGCCAGGAACCTGTTGCTCCCCGATTCGTCGCCCAGGCCGCCGTCGCGCAGGCGCTTGCTGCGCTCTTCGGGGTTTTCCGGCCCCTGGCGCTTGAAGTAGTTGAAGGGTTGATGGTGGTACTGGAAGTTGGGAATCTTCGGCAGGCCGGTCGAGTCCTTGAACTGGTCCAGGGTTGCTTGCCAGGCACCGCCGTACCAGGCCCAGTCGACGTTCTTTTTCGACAGCTTGTCGCCGATGTGTTCGTGGGTCTGGGGCACCAGCACGCTGGGCAGGTCGGCCTTGGCGTAGTCCGGGCGGTCGGGGTCGCGGATCCAGGTCGGCCAGTAGGGCGGGGCCATGGTGTTGACCGCGTAGCCATCCGGGGTCAGGGCGCTGGGGCCGAACTGCGGCGGGCCGGTCATGGCACTGGCCGGGGATTTTTCCAGGGGCTTGAGCCGGGTGTCTTGCGGGTTGTCGCTTTGCAGGGTGGCGATCTGCGACTTGGCCACCGAATTGGCCGCGTCCGGGTAGACGGGCACGGCGGCGCTGATCAGGTACTGGTGGTTGAGGAACGAGCCACCGAAAGCCCCCTGGAAGAAGTTGTCACACAGCACGAATTCCCGCGCCACATCCCACAGCCGCAGGGAATAGCGGCTTTGCGGGTAATGGCCCATGGTCAGGGCGCCGGAGTCGGCCCAGGCGACAAAGCCGTCATTTTTGCCATCGTTGATCTGCATCTGGTTCTGATAGAACACGTGCCACAGGTCGCGGGTCACCAGGCCCAGGGGCAGGTCCTCGCCACTCGGGCCCTTGAGGGCGAACGGAGCGTTGGGCAGGTTCTGCTGGAACTGGGTTTCGATCGGGTAGGTCACCCCATCGAGGTGTTGCGGGCCGACCTGCAGTATGCCGCCCCAGATCGGTGGCAGGGTTTGCAGCAGGCTGCCGTCGCGGTCGCGCTGCTGGTAATCGCCCGGCTTCAGGGAGGACAACGGCTGCTCCAGCCCGGGGAAGTCGGCGAATAGGTTATTGAAGCTGCGGTTTTCGGCGTAGATCACCACCACGTTCTTCACCTGCTCGCGCAGGGCCTGGTCCAGCTCGGCCGGCGAGAGTGGGTGCTCCTGGGGTTTACCCGGTTCACCGGGCCCGCCGCAGGCGCTCAAGGTAGCGCCTACCCCCAGAACGGCAACGCCGCCAAGAAAGCGGCGGCGGCTGGTGTCAGTCAACTGTTCGGGCGCCGCGGGTTGCGCGTCGTCATGGTCTTTTTCGTCACTCATGCCAGTTCCCTGCAGGTCTTTTAGTCAATTGGTTACAAAATATTTCGGTCGAACGGTAGCAACCCAATATGACGGAAAGACTACAAAGCGGATCTAGGATGAAGCTGGAGTTGGCGGGGAAAAGTCCGAAATAACTGTAAGCCAAATGCTGCGGTCGCCCAGCCAAGCACAGGACGGTAAGCGGGGCCCGTCCTGGGGTGGATGTTCGGCGAGCCGGCTGCGACGGCGCCTCTGCCGTCGTCGCCCGCTCGCCAAGCGGTCAGGGCAATACCGGTGGCGTATAGGCCAGGGTGGTGCCCAAGGCCCAGAGCAGCACCAGGACCAACGGCGCGTGCACCAGCAATTGCACAAAGGAAAAGCCGATCAGGTCCCGGGCCTTGAGCCCGAGCACGCCCAATAGCGGCAGCATATAGAAGGGGTTGATCAGGTTCGGCAGCGCTTCGGCGGCGTTGTAGATCTGCACCGCCCAGCCCAGGTGGTATTGCAGGTCATTGGCCACCTGCATCACATAAGGCGCCTCGATGATCCACTTGCCACCGCCCGAGGGAATAAAGAATCCCAGCACCGCCGAGTACACGCCCATCAGCAGCGCGTACGTATCGTGGGAGGCGATCTGCACGAAAAAGGTCGAGATATGGTGGGCCAGCGTCTGGCCGTCGACACCCTTGACCACCGTCATCAAGGCCGCAATCGAACCGTACAGCGGGAACTGGATCAGCACCCCGGTGGTGGTCGGCACCGCGCGCGCCACGGCATCGAGGAAGCTGCGCGGGCGCCAGTGCAGCAGGGCGCCGAGCATCAGGAACAGAAAGTTGTAGGTATTGAGCCCGGAAATCGCGGTGATCGCCGGTTTGGTCGAGAACTCATGGAACAGCCAGCCACCCGCCAGGACCACCAGGGCAATGGTCAGCAGCGGGCTGTATTCCAGCCATTCCCCGGGGCGGGTGCGCGGTTGCGGTGCCGGCATGCTGAAGCTGGGGTCGACGCCGCAGGCCTGGGCATCACGGGCCGAATTCGGGCCGGGAGCGGTGGCGTAGGCGATGACCAGCGAAACCACGATCAATGCCAGCAGCAACACGCCGGACTGCCAGAGAAAGATGGTCTGGGTGAAGGGAATCACCCCGGTGATCGACAGGATCGACGGCGGCAGGCTGCCCGGGTTGGCCTGCAACTGCGCGGCCGACGACGACAGCCCCAGGGCCCAGACGGCCCCCAGCCCCAGGTAGGCGGCGGCACCGGCGGCGCGGTAATCCATGCGCAGGTCGGTGCGCCGGGCCAGGGCTCGCACCAGCAAGCCGCCGAATACCAGGGACAGGCCCCAGTTGAGCAAGGAGGCGACCATTGAGATCAGCGCTACCCAGGCCACGGCCGAACGGCCGTTTTTCGGGATGCGCGCCAGTTTGTCGATCAGTTTCACCGCCGGTGGCGAACTGGCGACCACATAGCCGCCGATCACCACAAAGGCCATCTGCATGGTGAATGGGATCAGGCTCCAGAACCCGTCGCCAAACGCCATGGCGGCGTCGGTAGGCTTGGCGCCCATGGCCAGGGTGGCGAGGGCGACGATGATCACCGCCAGCGCGGCGAACACCCAGGAGTCGGGGAACCAGCGTTCGGCCCAGCTTGAACAGCGCAGGGCAAAGCGGGCGGAGCGGCTGTCTTCGATGTCTGCGGACACGGAAATACCTCAAGTGTTTTTATGTTTATCAGGAGGTCGGGCGCCAGGGCAGGAGGCGTCCGATAACTGTGCAAGAATGCGGCAATTGGGAACCACTGCAAAGGATTGAAGGACATGTCATTTCCCGCTGAAGAACGTCAGGCCCTGCTCAAGGTCAAGGGTGTCGGAGCCACCGTGGTTTCGCGCCTGGAACAATTGGGCTTCACCTCCCTGGCGCAGTTGGCGGCGGCCGATGCCCTGGAGATCGTCACCCAGGCCGCGTCGCTGGTGGGCTCCAGTTGCTGGAAAAACAGCCCCCAGGCCCGCGCGGCGATCCAGGCCGCCATCGCCATGGCCAGGGACGCCTGAGCCGGTGAGCCGCGAAACCCCCTTCGCCTATCAGGCGGTGTACCGCTACCTGGTTGAGTGGATCGACAATGCCAGCGAGGCCGAGCAGCGCCTGCCCTCGCTGCGGGCCCTGGCGCTGCGGCTGAAGGTCTCGATCTCGACCATCAAGCATGCCTACGCCTTGCTTGAAGACCAGGGGCGCATCCAGTCCCGGCCCAAACAGGGCTATTTCCGGGTGCCGCTGGCGCCGTCGCAACTGCCGGTGGATGGGCCGAGCCTGATCGACAGTGTCTATGCCCAGGCTCGCCAGCCCGGCATGTTGGCGCTGTGCAGCGATGCGCCGGCCATATTGCTGTCCCTGGAAAATCCGCTACTGATGACCGAGCGCGAGCTGACCCGGCAGTATCCGCGCTCCCAGGCGCCACCGTTCCAGCCCTTTGGCGAACCCGAACTGCGCAGCGTCCTGGCCGAGCGCTATACCCGCTCTACCACTGACTATTGGCAGGCCGAACAGGTGTACCTGGGACCGGACCTGCGCAGCCTGCTGGAGCTGGCGCTGCATGCCCTGGAGCTGACGGGCAGCGTGGCGCTGGTGGAGTCGCCCTGTTCCTGGGCGATGTTGCGCCAACTGCGCGCCGCCAATATCCGGGTCATCGAACTGCCTCTGGACCGTACCGGGCGTTTCGATCAACAGCAGCTGCAAGACCTCCTGCAACGTGAGCCGGTGCGCCTGGTGGTGCTGTCATCGACCTTCAGCGTGCCCCACGGCAGCCTGATGCCGGCGGCCGACAAACAGCGGCTGTGCCGCTGGCTGGACGAACGGGGCATCTGGCTGTTCGAGAACGACAGCTATGGCGAGTTTTGTTTCAGCCCGGCCCCTGCGCGCTTTCGTGACTACGCCAACCCCGAGCGGCTGTTGGTGTTTGCCACGTGCGACAAGCAGATCGGCGCCGAGGCTCCGTTCAGCTACGTCCTGACCCGGGGCCATGGCCAGCGCCTGCATCGGCAGTTTCTAGAGCGTGCCTTTCGCCTGTCGCCGCTGCGTCAGCAGGCCCTGGCCCGGCTGTTCAGCTCCGGGCGGGTCGACCAGCATTTGCTGAAACTGCGGGTGCTGTTGCGCGAGCGCATGGGCCAGATGCAGGGTCTGCTTCAGGAACACGCCGCCCAGCAATTGCGGGTACAGCCGGCGGCCGGTGGCGCGACGTTATGGGTCGAGGCCCTGCGCCCGGTGGAGATGTTGCAGGTGTACCAGCGCCTGTTGGCCCAGGGCCTGGTCATTTCCCCCGGGCCAATGTTCAGCCAACAAGGCCTGTGGCGGCATCACCTGCGCCTGAGCTACACCCTCGACTGGCGCCAGGATATCCCCGGCGCCATTCAGGCCCTGGCCCAGGCCATCGATCAGGAACCCTGTTCGACCCCATAGCAGTGCCGCGCTTCGGGAAACTGCCCATCGCGCACTTCGGCGGCAAAGCGCTCGCAGGCCTGGCTGATCAGCGCGGCGGCGTCGGCGTATTGCTTGACGAAGCGCGGCACCTGCTCGCCGCCCAGGCCCAGCAGGTCCTCGGTGACCAGCACCTGGCCGTCGCAGGCGGGGGAGGCGCCGATGCCGATGGTTGGCATGGCCGAGAACTCGCTGATGCGCCGGGCTACCGGTTCCGCCACCCCCTCCAGCAGCAGGCTGAAAGCGCCCGCGGCGAGGTGGGCACGGGCGTCTTCTTCAATCGCCCGGGCCGTGGCTTCACTCATGCCCTGGGCCTTGAACCCGCCCATGGCGTTGACGTACTGCGGCATCAGGCCGATGTGGGCCATCACCGGAATGCCCCGTTGCACCAGAAACTCCACGGTCGGCGCGAGGGCCTTGCCGCCTTCGAGCTTGATCGCGTCGCAGCCGGTGCGCGCCAGCACCTGGGCGCAGTTGCGGTAGGCCTGTTGCGGCGACTCTTGATAACTGCCAAATGGCATGTCGGCGATCACACAGGCCAGGCGGGTGCTGGCGACCACGGCGCGGCTGTGGGCGATGATTTCCTCAAGGCTCATGTCCAGGGTCGAAGTGCGACCGTAGCCGACCATGGCCGTGGAGTCGCCGATCAGCACGAAGTCGACGAACGGGTCCATCAACCGGGCCATGTGGCTGGTGTAGGCGGTCAGGGAGACGATTTTCTGCCGGCCTTTCATCGCCACCAGTTGCGGTACGGTCAGGCGGCGGGTGCGGGTATGGATGCTCATGGCGGCTTTCCTGTTCTGCTGCGGTTTGGAAAGTTGCCGATTATTGCTGCTGCTCAAGGGGATTCAATGCACAGAAACTGGCTAAAAATAGACCCAGTTACGGGTTCGGGTTGTTCCGGGCTGTTTTTGCGTAGACCATTGGCGCCTTGGTTTCTGTCCCCCCTACAGAGTGACTGCTATGCCTTTGCCTCCAGAGACGCGACCGGCGCCGTTTTCCCGGTCCGACTATAAAACCCTGGGCCTCGCGGCCCTGGGTGGCGCGCTGGAAATCTACGATTTCATCATTTTCGTGTTCTTCGCCCTGACCCTGAGCCAGCTGTTCTTCCCGCCGGAAATGCCTGAGTGGCTGCGTCTGCTGCAAAGCTTCGGGATCTTTGTCACCGGCTACCTGGCGCGGCCGCTGGGCGGGATCCTGATGGCGCACTTCGCCGATCGGCTGGGGCGCAAGAAGGTCTTCAGCCTGAGCATCCTGATGATGGCCCTGCCATGCCTGCTGATCGGCATCATGCCGACCTACGCACAGATCGGTTATTTCGCGCCGCTGCTGTTGCTGGTGCTGCGGGTGCTGCAAGGCGCCGCGGTGGGCGGCGAAGTGCCCAGTGCCTGGGTGTTTGTCGCCGAGCACGCGCCGCCTGGCCATCGCGGTTATGCCCTGGGCTTCTTGCAGGCCGGGTTGACCTTCGGTTACCTGATCGGCGCGCTGACCGCGACCCTGCTCGCCCAACTGTTCACCCCGGCCGAGATTCTCGATCAGGCCTGGCGCTATCCGTTCCTCCTGGGCGGGCTCTTTGGGGTGATCGGCGTCTGGTTGCGCCGCTGGCTGAGTGAAACCCCGGTGTTCATGGCCATGCAGGCACGCCGCGAAACCGACGCCGAGCTGCCGCTGCGCACCGTGTTGCGCGAGCATCGCCTGGCGATGTTGCCGGCCTTGATCCTGACCTGTGTCCTGACTTCGGCGGTGGTGGTGTTTGTGGTCATCACGCCGACCATGATGCAGAAAACCTTCGGCATGACCGCCAGCCATACCTTCGCCCTGAGCAGCCTGGGCATCGTGTTCCTGAATATCGGCTGCGTGCTGGCCGGGCTGATCGTCGACCGCATCGGTGCCTGGCGCACGGTGATGCTCTACAGCCTGCTGCTGCCCCTGGGCATTGGCCTGCTGTATGCGAGCCTGATCGGCGGCAGCCAGTGGGTTGGCCTGGCCTACGCGGTGGCCGGGCTCGGGTGCGGCGTGGTCGGCGCGGTGCCATCGGTGATGGTCAGCCTGTTTCCGGCGCGGATCCGCGTGTCGGGCATCTCCTTTACCTACAACATCGCCTACGCCCTTTGGGCCAGCACCACGCCGTTGCTGTTGATCGCGCTGATGCCCTGGAGCCCATGGGTGTGTGTGATCTATTGCGTGGTGATGGGCGCGGTGGGCGTGGTCAGCGCCGGGTATTTCGGTTCGCGCCTGCCCAGTGAGACACGCTCGGCCCTGCCATCCGGCTGCTGATCCTGGCGAAGCGGGCCATCCCGGAATCGACGTATTTCGAGACTGGCCCGTGCTAGAGCCCTCGCCGAGGACTTGCTGTTTTTACCTGCCACAGCGCTGCAAAATTGCCTTCAGCCCTGGGCGATTTACCCGCTAATCTCCCCGGAACCCGTGGCCTGCACGGGCTTTTCGGGGGCTGTCTTGATTCGATCGACGCTGTGTTCCTTGAGAGACTTTTCCACGCTGGAGCCGCTGTTGCAGATGGCTCTGGTGTCGTTCGTGCTGGGCCTGGTGTTTGCCGGTATCGAACTGTGGACCCAGAGCGCACCGGACTACGACCTGGAGGGCGCAAGCGTCGAGACCTTCAGCGCTAGGGTGCTGGAAGTGGGCCCCGGACGGATCCTGCTTGAGGAAGCTGAAGGCGGTGAGGTGCTGGCACTGACGATTGCGCGCGGTATCAGCCAATTGAACGCGGACCCGGCGCGGTTCAAGGGCCAGACGCTGACCGTCAGCCATCTGCGCCACTACCTGCTCAGTTGCAGTCGCGAGGGCGAGGCCCTGTGTCGCGCTCGCTGTACCTCGGCCAGCAGTTGCCGGGACAGTCGCCGCGAATATGAATCGTCGTTGAGCATGCTGTACGGCGCATGGGCCGTCACCTTGGCCAGCCTGGGTGCGTATGCCTGGGGACGGCGCGGCCGCAGGCCCTTGCGGGTCGAGGGCGAATGACCGGGACGGGTCGCGACCTCAGCTGCAGCACTCCGGTAACCAGCGGTCCAGGTCCCGCGCCCGTTCACGGCTCAGACGGCTGACGCAGGTATTGATCAGGGTGGTGTGGGCCGGCGTTCCCGGTTGCACTTCAAACGCCTCGACCACGCAACTGGTGTCCCGGTATTTGATCCAGGCCCGTTGGGCATTTTTCAGTTTGCCGAGGTAATCCTGCTCCAGCAGCGGGTGGCTCTGATACTGGTGTTGCAGGCGCCCGAGCAGCGCCTGATAGCTGGTGTTGAGGGCTGCATCGGCGCGATCCTTGTCGAGCTGCGCACAGCGCTCGACCTGAGCGCCGAGGGTGATCCGCGAACAATCGAGGTCATCTGCCAGGGCCGCCGATGCCACGCCGAGCAGTAGGGAAAACAGAGCGATGGAGAGCCGTGAAAGCCGGAGCGGGTGCAGCATGGCATGCCCTTGCGCGGATAAAAGAGCCGGCATTCTACAGCGCCTGCCACCACCAGGCAGGCGCCTGGCGCGCCACAGCATGCCGCGGTTTGCCTCTGCTACTGCAAGCCGTACCAGAACAGCAGGGTGCCGATCAGGCCGACCAGCGAAACAATGCTCTGCAACACCGACCAGACCCACAGCGTCTGCTTGAGTTGCAGGCCGAAATACTCGCGCACCATCCAGAACCCGGCATCGTTAACGTGGCAGAAGAACACCGAGCCGGCGCCAATCGCCAGGGCCACCAGCGAGCTTTGGGTGGCGGCCAGGCCAGCCATCATCGGCGCAAGAATCCCGGCGGTCGTGGTGGTGGCCACGGTAGCCGAGCCGGTGGCCTGGCGCAGTGCCACGGCAATCAGCCAGGCCAGGAGCAGGTACGGCATATGGGCGCCTTCGGCGACCTTGCTGATGGTCTGGCTGACGCCGGCGTCCAGCAGGGTCTGCTTGAGGCCGCCGCCGGCGCCGATGGTCAGCAGCAGCACGGCAATCGGCGCCAGGCTTTTGCGCAGGGTGCCGCCGACTTCCTCCCGGGGCATGCCGTTGGCCCAGCCCAGGCAGATCACCGCTGCCATGACCGCAATGCCCAGGGCCACCAGGGGCTCACCGAGAAACTTCAGGCTCAGGGCAACCGAGCTTTCAGGGGGCATTGCCACCTTGGCCAGGGTACTGCCGAGCATCAGCAGCACCGGCAGCAGGATAATCAGCAGCGACACGCCGAAGCTCGGCTGGCGCGGGGCCTTGGGCGGGGCGCTGAACAGGGCGCCAAGCTCAGCCGGCTCCTCCACGTGCATGCGCCGGGACAGCCAGTTGCCATAGATCGGCCCGGCCAGGATCACCGCAGGAATGGCGATGCAAACCCCCAGCAACATGGTCAGGCCCAGGTCGGCGTGCAAGGCACTGACGGCAATCAGCGGGCCGGGGTGGGGCGGCATCAGCGCGTGCAGGGTGGTCATGCCGGCGAGGGCCGGGATGGCGATTTTCAACAACGGCTGCCCCGAGCGGCGCGCCATGACGAAGATGATCGGCACCATCATCACCAGGCCCACTTCAAAGAACAGCGGCAGGCCGATGACCATCGCCACCAGGGCCATTACCCACGGCAGCGAGCGGCCCTTGCCCAGCCCGAGCAAGGTGGAGGCGATCCGGTCGGCGGCGCCGGACTCGGCCATCAGGGCGCCGAGCATCGAGCCCAGGGCAATGATGATCCCGGCTTCGCCCAGAATGGCCCCGGCCCCTTTGCTGAAGGCCTTGGCCACCTCTTCCGGCGGCAGGCCGGCGCCAACCCCGGCGATGAAGGTGCCGATCAGGATCGACAGAAAAGGCGGCAGCTTGGTCGCGCTGATCAACACGATGATGGTGGCGATGGCCAGCAGGCAGCAGAGAATCAGGCGGGTGTCATGGACCATCCAGGCAGCAGTCGATACATCCAAGGCGGGGGCTCCTTATCGGATCAGGTTTAATTGTTACGTTTTGTTTCGTAGATTTGAAGCATACCGGACACGCCCCGGCCCGATGGGATTTGCCCAGTTTTGGTGCATTTGTTAGCCAGCTAACGATTCCGGCCATCTCTCGGCAGCAAGCCGGATAACCGCAGGATGACGCCAGGATGAGGATTGCGTCAGACAGGCAGGTAGGCGCCGCGAATCGAACTATCATCAGGCCGTCGATTTCGCGGAATACGAGGTAACGCCATGGGGGCCGGGCA
The DNA here is from genome assembly GCF_049199125.1 of Pseudomonas sp. QD4. Taxonomy (NCBI): domain Bacteria; kingdom Pseudomonadati; phylum Pseudomonadota; class Gammaproteobacteria; order Pseudomonadales; family Pseudomonadaceae; genus Pseudomonas; species Pseudomonas sp. QD4. The sequence continues at coordinate 532,094 of NZ_JBLZOM010000004.1, read as the reverse complement.
CAGTCACGGACCAGTACGCGCAGGGCACGAGCGTTCGTTGTGGATGGCCCTGGGGCTGACCGCCAGCTTCATGCTGGCCGAGGTCATTGGGGCTTTTGTCACTGGCAGCCTGGCGCTGCTGTCGGATGCCGCGCACATGTTGACCGACACCCTGGCGCTGGCGATTTCCCTGGTGGCGATCCAGGTTGCCAAGCGCGCCGCCGACCGCAAGCGCACCTTCGGTTATGCACGCTTCGAGATTCTGGCGGCGGCCTTCAACGCCATCCTGCTGTTCGTGGTGGCGTTCTACATCCTGTTCGAGGCCTGGCAGCGGTTGCGGTCGCCGGCCGAGATCCAGTCCATCGGCATGCTGCTGATCGCGGTACTGGGGCTGGTGGTGAACCTGATTTCGATGCGCCTGCTGGCGTCTTCCAGCGAGCAGAGCCTGAACGTCAAAGGGGCGTACCTGGAGGTCTGGAGCGACATGCTCGGCTCCCTCGGGGTGATTGTCGCGGCCTTGGTGATCCTCTACACCGGCTGGGGCTGGGTCGACTCACTGGTAGCGGCTGGCATCGGTTTCTGGGTCTTGCCGCGCACCTGGACCCTGCTCAGGGAGAGCATGAACGTGCTGCTGCAGGGCGTGCCCGACGGCATCGATATCGATCAGGTGGAGCAGGGCATTCGCGCCGTGGACGGGGTCAGTGACGTGCATGATCTGCACATCTGGGCCCTCACCAGCGGCAAGAACGTGCTCAGTGCGCACCTGGTGGTGGATCTCTCGCAGCGCACCGAACAACAGGTGCTGGCCGAAGTCACGGAGTGGGTGCAGGAGCGCTTTGCCATTTCCCACGTGACCATCCAGGTCGAGCAGAGCGGCTTTCATCAGCACGACCATGGGCCCGAGTAGGCGCCCGACAGTCGCTCACTCACGTTCCTCAAGCACGTACCCGACACCGCGCAGGGTGTGGATCAGCTTGCTGTCGAACGGGTCGTCGATCTTCGCCCGCAGGCGGCGGATCGACACCTCGACCACGTTGGTGTCGCAATCGAAATTCATGTCCCAGACAAACGAGATGATCTGCGTGCGCGACAGCACCACGCCGCTCTGGCGCATCAGCAGGTGCAGCAGGGCGAACTCCTTGGTGGTCAGGTCGATGCGCTGCTTGCCGCGAAAGGCCCGGTGGCGGCCCTGGTCCAGCTCCAGGTCGGCCACCCGCAACACATCCGGGACCGGTGGCTGTTCACTGCGGCGCATCAGGGTGCGGACCCGGGCCAGCAGTTCGGGGAACTCGAACGGCTTGACCAGGTAATCATCGGCGCCCAGGTCCAGGCCTTTGATCTTGTCGGCCAGGCGCCCCAGGGCGGTGAGCATCATGATCCGCGTGGGGCTGCTTTCGCGTATGCGTTGCAGCACGCCCCAGCCATCCAGCAGCGGCAGGTTGACGTCGAGAATCACCAGGTCATAGGCGTGCTGCAGGGTCAGGTGCAGACCGTCCGCGCCATTGCTGGCGCAGTCCACGACATAGCCGCTTTCGGACAGCCCTTGATGCAGGTAATCGGCAGTTTTGGGTTCGTCTTCGATAACCAGGATGCGCATGCGGAGTGAGATCTCGGAGTTGAAAGGCAGTTGCGACTCGAACACGTGATGCCGGCCTACCCCTGGTCGTTGTGGTTTTGGTGGGGGATCAAGCATCGGCCGCCGAGGTATTTCCGGATGCGAAATACACCGCAGGGAAGGCGTCGATCCGGCGCTGTTTGAGGGACCGGATACTAATACAGAACCTTGAGCCAGAGCCTTGGCTAACGGATTTGTAATCTTTGCGCCACCCTGTTGATAAGTACCCGACGCTACATTTGGCCGGCATTCAATACCCTCCCTTTTAATGATTGAGCGGGGCGCGGTGTTGACTCAGCAGGCCGGTGCGAATGCCTTGGATGATTGGCCGGTCTCTGCTGTTTCAACCGTTGCGGCAACACTGCTTGTGCACAGGCCTGAATCGGTTATGCCCATCACCATGAGAATTTCCCTGCGGCGCCTGGTGGCCCTGTCTGGCGCCTTGTTATTGGCCAGCGTGGCGCTTGAACAGGCCCGGGCCGCCGAGGCATTGAGCCTGGACCAGGCCCTGCAGACCGCCGTCGCCAACAACCCGGAGCTGGCCGCGGCGCGCTGGGACGTCGAGATTGCCCAGGGCGCTCGACAACAGGCCGGACTTATCCCCAACCCGGTGCTGGCGCTGGATGCCGAAGACACTCGCCGCGATTCGCGCACCACGGCCGTCAAGCTCAGCCAGACCCTGGAACTGGGAGGCAAGCGCGGGGCACGGATCGAAGTCGCCAGCCGTGGCCAGGACGCGGTGGACCTGGAGCTGGAGCGGCGGCGCAATCTGCTGCGCGCTGAGGTGATCGAGGCTTTTTATGCAGCCTTGCGTGCCCAGGAGCGCAGCCAATTGGCCGAGCGTTCCCTGGCCCTGGCCGAGCGCGGCCTGAACGTGGCCCAGGGCCGGGTGACCGCGGGCAAGGCTTCGCCGGTGGAAGCGGCACGGGCGCAGGTGCAGCTGTCGCAGATGCGCCTGGAGTCCAACCGCGCGCACATGGATCAGGGCAACGCCTATCGGCGCCTGGCCACGGTCAGTGGTGCATCCACTGTGGGGTTCAGCGCGGTTCAGGCCCCATCCCAGTTGTTGCCGAGCGTGCCGGCCGCCACCGCGTTGCTGGCTCGGCTGGAGCAGACGGTCGAATTGCGCCTGGCCGAGATGGCGATCGTGCAGGGGGAAGCGGCCCTGGGCCTGGAAAAGTCCCAGCGCATTCCCGACCTGGATATCAGCCTGGGCAGCCAGTACGACGCCAGCGCTCGCGAGCGGGTCAACCTGGTGGGGCTGTCGATGCCGATTCCGTTGTTCAACCGCAACCAGGGCAATGTGCTGTCGGCCGCGCGCCGTGCCGACCAGGCCCGGGATTTGCGCAACGCCGCCGAGCTGCGCCTGCGCGGTGAAACCCGCGATGCCCTGGACCAGTGGGCCACGGCCGAGAACGAGGTGCAGTCGTTCAACCGGGTGATTCTGCCCGCCGCGCAAAACGCCGTGGACAGCGCCACCCGCGGCTTCCAGATGGGCAAGTTCAACTTCCTCGAAGTCCTCGACGCCCAGCGCACCCTGATCGAGGCCCGCAGCCAATACCTGATGGCGCTGGCGCAAACCACCGAGGCCTGGGTGCGCATAGAACGCATCTACGGCGACCTGACGCTGCTTGACCGCAGCCGCTGACAACCCATTGCCGCTGAGCGTGCGCAATCCCTGGCGCAATTCCTGGAGCAGCGCCGCCAGCCGTTTTCCATCACTGCAAACCTTAGGCGCCGCAGCATTGTTCGCCGGCGGCACAGCGTTTTTTCAGGAGCACCCATGAACAACAAACGAAGCATTGCCATCGCCTTCGGCCTGGTCGCAGCGCTGGGCCTGGTCGGGCTGCTGTTGCAGCAACGCGCCGAGGGCCAGGCCCCGGCGGCCAGTGTCGAACCCGCGCCTGAAGAGCATGCCGAGGAAGAGGGGCTGCTCGAACTCAGCGCGCAGCAGATTCAAGCCGCCGGCATCGAGCTGGCCGAGGCCCAGCCGCGCCGCCTCAGTACCTTGCTGGCGCTGCCGGGCGAGGTGCGCTTCGACGAGGACCGCACCTCGCACATGGTGCCGCGTGCTGCCGGCGTGGTGGAGTCGGTGCAGGTCAATCTGGGCCAGGCGGTCAAGCGCGGCGACCTGTTGGCGGTGATCGCCAGCCAGCAGATCTCCGATCAGCGCAGTGAGCTGGCCGCCGCCGAGCGTCGGGTGCAACTGGCCCGCACCACCTTCCAGCGCGAGCGCCAATTGTGGGTCGAGCAGATTGCCGCCGAGCAGGATTACCTGTTGGCCCGCCAGGCGCTGCAAGAGGCCGAGATTGCTCAGGCCAATGCGCGGCAGAAAATGAACGCCCTGAGCGGCAGCGCCCAGTTGGTGGGCGGCAACCGCTATGAAATGCGCGCGCCGTTCGACGCCGTGGTGGTGGAAAAACACCTGAGCCTGGGGGAGGTGGTCAATGAGTCCAGCGCCGCTTTCACCCTGTCCGACCTGTCCCGGGTCTGGGTCACGTTTGGCGTGTTTCCCAAGGACCTGGACACGGTTCGGGTCGGCCAGGCGGTGACCGTCAGTTCCAGTGAATTGGGGACCCAGGTGCAGGGCCAGGTGGCCTATGTCGGCAGCCTGCTCGGCGAGCAGAGCCGTACCGCCACGGTCCGGGTCAGCGTCGCCAACCCTCAGGACACTTGGCGCCCGGGCCTGTTTGTCGCGGTGCAGGTGGCCACCGACAGCTATGAGGCGGCGGTCACGGTGCCCCAGGCGGCGATTCAGACCGTGGAAGGGCAACCCTCGGTGTTCGTGCGGGTCGACCACGGCTTCATGGCTCAGGCGGTCGTGACCGGAGCCAGCCAGGACGGCGTGGTTGAAATCAAGCAGGGCCTGGCGGCCGGCGCCCAGGTGGCCAGCAACGGCAGCTTCACCCTCAAGTCCGAACTGGGCAAAGGCTCGGCCGAACACAGCCATTGAATGGCCCCTCATAGAGTGATTTCACATGTTTGAACGCATCATTCAATTCGCCATCGAGCAGCGCATCATCGTGTTGCTGGCGGTGCTGCTGATGGCCGGGGTGGGCATCGCCAGTTATCAGAAACTGCCGATCGACGCAGTGCCGGACATCACCAACGTGCAGGTGCAGATCAACTCGGCGGCGGCCGGGTTCTCACCGCTGGAAACCGAGCAGCGCATCACCTTTCCCATCGAGACCGCCATGGCCGGCCTGCCCGGGTTGCAACAGACCCGCTCGCTGTCGCGCTCGGGGTTGTCCCAGGTGACGGTGATCTTCAAGGACGGCACCGACCTGTTCTTCGCTCGGCAACTGGTCAACGAGCGCCTGCAGGTGGCGCGCGAGCAATTGCCGGCGGGCGTCGAGGCGCTGATGGGGCCGATCTCCACCGGGCTTGGGGAAATCTTCCTGTGGACCGTGGAGGCCAAGGAGGGCGCGCTCAAGGACGACGGGACAGCGTACACGCCGACCGACCTGCGGGTGATCCAGGACTGGATCATCAAACCGCAATTGCGCAACGTGCCGGGGGTGGCCGAGATCAACACCATCGGCGGCTTTGCCAAGGAATACCAGATCGCCCCCGACCCCAAGCGCCTGGCCGCCTACCGCCTGACCCTGAACGATCTGGTGACGGCCCTGGAGCGCAATAACGCCAACGTCGGCGCCGGTTACATCGAGCGCAGCGGCGAACAGTTGCTGATTCGCGCCCCGGGCCAACTGGCCTCGATCGACGACATTGCCAACATCGTGATCAGCAGCAGCGACGGCACGCCGATCCGCGTGAGCAATGTGGCCCAGGTCCAGATCGGTCGCGAGTTGCGCACCGGTGCCGCCACCGAGAATGGGCGCGAGGTGGTGCTGGGCACGGTGTTTATGCTGATCGGCGAAAACAGCCGCGCCGTGTCCCAGGCCGTGGCGAAAAAACTTGAAGAGATCAACCGTTCGTTGCCCGCAGGGGTGGTGGCGGTCACCGTGTACGACCGCACCAACCTGGTGGAAAAAGCCATCGCCACGGTGAAGAAAAACCTCTTCGAAGGCGCGTTGCTGGTGATCGTGATTCTGTTCCTGTTCCTGGGCAATATTCGCGCGGCATTGATTACCGCGATGGTGATCCCGCTGGCGATGCTGTTCACCTTTACCGGGATGTTCAGCAACCGGGTCAGTGCCAACCTGATGAGCCTGGGGGCCCTGGATTTCGGGATTATCGTCGACGGCGCGGTGGTCATCGTCGAGAACGCCATTCGTCGCCTGGCCCATGCCCAGCGCCACCACGGCCGTATGCTCACCCGCTCCGAACGCCTGCATGAAGTGTTCGCCGCGGCCAAGGAGGCGCGGCGGGCGCTGATTTTCGGCCAGTTGATCATCATGGTGGTGTACCTGCCGATTTTCGCCCTGACCGGGGTCGCCGGAAAAATGTTCCACCCCATGGCTTTCACCGTGGTGATTGCGCTGCTGGGGGCGATGATTCTCTCGGTGACCTTCGTTCCGGCGGCCATTGCCCTGTTTGTCACCGGCAAGGTCAAGGAAGAAGAAAACCTGGTCATGCGCAGCGCGCGCCGGGCTTACGCACCGGTGCTCGATTGGGTCATGGGCCACCGCTCCCTGGCGTTTGCCCTGGCCTTGCTGACTCTGGTTGGGTCCGGCCTGGTGGCGAGCCGCATGGGCAGTGAGTTTATCCCCAGCCTCAGCGAAGGCGACTTCGCTCAGCAAGCCTTGCGCGTACCGGGCACCAGCCTCACGCAATCGGTGGAGATGCAGCAGCGCCTGGAGCAGACCCTGATGGCCCAGGTGCCGGAAATCGAGCGGGTGTTCGCCCGTACCGGCACGGCGGAAATCGCCTCCGACCCGATGCCACCGAACATCTCCGACAGTTACCTGATGCTCAAGCCCAAGGCGCAATGGCCGGACCCGGGCAAGTCGCGGGAAACCCTGATCGCGGATATCCAGCGTGCCAGCGCAATTGTGCCGGGCAGTGCGTATGAGTTGTCGCAACCGATTCAGCTGCGTTTCAACGAGCTGATTTCCGGGGTGCGCAGCGATGTCGCGGTCAAGGTCTTTGGCGATGACATGGCGGTGCTCAACAGCACTGCCGCCGAGATCGCCGAGACCTTGCAGAAGCTCGATGGCGCCTCGGAGGTCAAGGTCGAGCAGACCACCGGCCTGCCGGTGCTGACCATCAATATCGATCGCGACAAGGCTGCGCGTTTCGGCCTCAATGTCGGCGACGTGCAGGACACCATTGCCGTGGCCGTGGGCGGGCGCCAGGCCGGCACGCTGTACGAGGGCGATCGGCGCTTCGACATGGTCGTGCGCCTCTCGGATGCCTTGCGCACCGACATCGACGGGCTGTCGCGGCTGCTGATCCCGACCCCGGCCCGGGCGGGCAGTGATTCCGGGCAGATCGGCTTCGTCGCGCTGTCGGAGGTGGCCAGCCTGGACCTGGTGCTGGGCCCGAACCAGGTCAGCCGCGAAAATGGCAAGCGTCTGGTGATCGTCAGCGCTAACGTGCGTGGGCGTGATATCGGCTCCTTTGTCGACGAGGCCACGCTGCGGATTGCCGCAGAAGTGAAAGTCCCCGCCGGCTACTGGACCAGTTGGGGTGGGCAGTTCGAACAACTGCAGGAAGCCACCCAGCGCCTGCAAGTGGTGGTGCCGGTGGCGCTGCTGCTGGTGTTCGGCTTGCTGTTCATGATGTTCAACAACCTCAAGGACGGCCTGCTGGTGTTCACCGGCATTCCCTTTGCCCTTACGGGCGGGATCATGGCGCTGTGGCTGCGGGACATTCCGCTGTCGATCTCGGCCGGGGTGGGCTTTATTGCCTTGTCCGGCGTGGCGATGCTCAACGGCCTGGTGATGATTGCGTTTATCCGCAACCTGCGTGAGCAGGGAAGGCCCCTGGCGCTGGCGATCAACGAAGGCGCACTGACCCGCCTGCGCCCGGTCCTGATGACCGCGCTGGTGGCGTCCCTGGGTTTCATCCCCATGGCCCTGGCCACCGGCACCGGCGCCGAAGTCCAGCGCCCCCTGGCCACCGTGGTCATTGGCGGCATCCTCTCCTCGACCATCCTCACCCTCCTGGTTCTGCCCGCCCTCTACCACTGGGCGCACCGCAAGGAAGAACAGCCAACCACATGACCGCAGCCGCTGTAGCCGCTGCCGAAGGCTCGGGCCGCGTTCGGACGCTGGCCCTCAAAAACGCCGTGGTTACACCTGGCACTCCACGGCGCTTATCCGGGGCAGCGTTAACAGCGATGGTGTTAGAGCCAGGCGGCATCCCATAGGGGGGATTCGCCGACCCGTCGTGCCAGCCCCGCACGCACGGGGTTGAAGGTGATGTAGCGGACGATGGTTTTAAGGTCTTCGTCCTGGCGTACGGCGCGTTCGTGGTAACCCTTTTGCCAGACGCGGCAGTGGCTGTGGGGTGTTGGATTAAGGCTCAAGCTGCTTCTGGATGTAGCGAGCGCGCCTGCAACTCGAACAACCCATGAATGGGGTTGGGCATGACCGCCCAGGCCAGGAAGTGTGTATGCCGGCTTGGTCCTGGTTGCGCAGTTGGTCGACCACCAGGCGCCCCAGGTGAACGTCGCGGAATATGGGGTTTCGCTGCTCTGTCATGGCCGTTACGGAATAGACCTGGCCGATTTGTGCGTGGCGCCCCTTGAGCAGGTGATACCCCCTTGGTTTGGAAAAACACTCCCTTGCCCTCCAGAACGGGTGCATGAACCTTCACCCTAGTTCCGAGACCTCCGGTTAACAGAAGTAACCGATAAGCAGATATTTCCTGTCGCCGAGCCTGGCGGTAGCGACTACAGGAACCGGGGAAGATGAGGGCAAAAAAAAACGCCCCTGATGGGGCGTTAAAAATTCATCTCTTTCCAAAGGAGCATCCAAAAACGCTTCAGAGATGAATGTGCTCTGGGGAACCTGCGTCAGATTTTTTCGTCAGCCGCGGAGGGCTTCGGGGCGCTGGGTTCGGGTCTGTCTTCGCTGCCACTGGCGGCGACTTGCTGGTTGTTGTCGCCGTGGATCTGTTCCTGTCCGAGCAGGAAACTGTCCCGTGCCAGCTGGGAGCGTTCGCTGCCATCAGCGGCCAGTGCGGCGGTGGTGATCGTGGCCAGAAGGCCGATCAAAAACAGTTGGGCAGGCTGCATGCTATGACTCCTGTAAAGGGCCCTGCCGACAGCGGGAAGGCTGCGGGCTTGAACCTGTTCTGGAGTATATGGAGCACAACCTAACGAGAAGGTGAGGCCGATATTACAGTTCTGAAAGGTGTGAGTCTGTGAAGAAGTTTTAACGTCGGGCAGGCACCGAACCTGCCCGGCGCAAGGCTTAGAGAATCGCCAGCGGGTACTCGACGATCAGGCGAAATTCCTCGAGGTCGGACTCAAAGCGGCTGGAGCGAATCGTCGCCTGGCGGATGCGCAGCGACAGGTCCTTGAGGCTGCCTTCCTGCACCACGTACTTGGCTTCGATATCGCGCTCCCAGCGGCGCTGGTCGGTCAGCGGGTCGCCCGCCGCATCGCGACGCATGTACACCGAATTGGCGTTGCTGTAGTCGGCGCCGGTGCCTTTGCCGTAGCGGGTCATGAACGACAGGCCGGGAATGCCGAAGGTCTGCATGTCGAGGTCGTAGCGCACCATCCACGAACGTTCCTTGGGCGAGTTGAAGTCGCTGTACTGGATCGAGTTGTCGAGGAAAATCGAGTCCGACTGGCGCAGGTAGTCGAAGTCGTCATCGCCATTGTTGCGCTGGTGGGACAGGGCCAGGGTATGGGCGCCATAGGTTGCGCCGACCTTGGCGCTCCAGATGTTGTTGTCGAATTCACCGAGCCGTTTTTTGCCCTCGTCGACCGCCTTGTAGTAGTTGAAACCGGCGAACAGCGCCAGGTTTTCGGTGAGGGGATAGTTCGCCGCGGTACCGAAGTAGTGCTGGTCCCAGGCGTCTTTCAGGCGGCTGCTGTAGAGGCTGAAACTGAGGTTGGGGTTGAGCTGGTAATCGCCGCCGAAATAACCGACCCACGGCGAATCGACCTTGCCCGCGTAGAAGGTCGCGAAGCCATCGCGCATGCCGCTGCTGTCGGGCTGGCTCATGGCGTGCAGTCGTCCGCCTTGCAGGGTCAGGCCCTCGAGGCTGGTGTTTTCAAAGGTGGCGCCGCGAAAGCTCTCGGGCAGCAGCCGCGAATCTCCGTAGTGCACCACCGGGGTTTTCGGGAACACGTCGCCCACCCTGACCACCGTATCCAGCAGGCGCATTTTTGCCGCGCCACCGACCTTGGCGTAATCGTCAGCCGGGCGATTGTCGCTGTCGACCGGCAGCACACCGAACGAGCCGCCCCCGCCGCTGCGTCCGGCTCCCGAATCGAGCTTGAAGCCGTACATGGCAAATGCATCCAGGCCAAGACCTACCGTGCCCTGGGTAAAGCCGGATTCGAAACGGCCGATCAGCCCCTGGGCCCAGGCCTCGGAGTAACCGTTGCCGGTGGGGCTGGACTGGCCTTTGCGGTCATCGCGATTGAAGTAGAAGTTACGGGCCAGCACGTTGAGGCTGCTGCCTTCGATAAAGCCTTCGGGCTTGTCGTCGGCCGCATTGACCGACACCGGGCCAAGCCCCAGTGCCGCGCAGAAAACGGACAACGACAAGCGGGTTTGAGTACGCATGAATTTCGCTCCTGAAGGGTGGCAGCTATCAACTTTTTTATCGTCAGAGACGTTCTTATTGGTCTGCTCGTGGCCGCGCCAAAAGCCGCACGGGGAGCCAGCGCGGATAGTTGCAAACGGCAGATAACCCCGGAGTGACGGGCGGATTACAATTTTGCAAGAACGGCAGGCAGCACGGCCCGTGCGCTTGGCAGAACCGCGCTGTTTTCGGGGCCGGTGCTGGAGGGCGGAGCTGGATGACAGAAATGTAAGGAGGCCGAGATCAACCTGACAGGGTCGGCTGGATATCCTCGCCAGCGTCATCCAGACGAGGAAACAGTCGTGAAAGCAATCCAGTCAGTTATCGCCGCGTGGGTATTGGGCCTGTCATCCGTGGCGTGGGCCGAGGGCGGCGGTGAGCGCACCTTCCAGCGAGCGATGGACGCAAACCAGCAAGCCATGGAGCGCTACGCCACACAGCAGGGCAAGTCGGTGCCGAAGGTCGAGCCCTATCGATATGGCATGAGCCTGGATATTTCCCGGGTGGTCAGCATGACCCCGCCGCTCAAGTCCTGTGGCCTGGTGCCCTCGCGCATGACCTACGAGGATTCCGCCGGGCAACTGCGGACCATCGAATATCAAGTGCAGGGCCAGTGCCGCAACAACGGCAGCTAACCCCGCGCGCGGGCCTCAATCTTCGGTGGTTTCGTGGGGCGCCAGGGCCGGTTCGAGGGCGACGATCATGTCCACTTCCACCGATGCATTTTTCGGCAGCTGGTACACCCCCAGGGAGGTGCGGGTGTGGACCCCAGCCTCGGCGAACACTGAATACAGCAGGTCGGACGCCGCGTCGGCGACTTCGCTCTGTTGGGTGAAGTCGGCGGCGCTCTGCACATAGACGTTGATGCGCAATACCTTCTTGATGCGCTGCAGGTCACCCAGGGTTTGCTGGAGAATGGCCAGCGCGCGCAGGGTGCAGATCCGTGCCGCGTGCCGTCCCTGCTCCAGGGAGACCTCGGCACCAACCCGGCCGACCACCATCACCGTGTTGTCGATGCGCGGAATCTGGCCACTGACGTACACCTCGTCGCCATGTTGCACGGTGGAGACATAGTTGCCGCCAATCCGCATCTCCCCTGCGAAACTGTGGCCGACCCGGGCTGCAGCCTGGTCGAAAAGCGCCTTGCGTGAATCATCCATTACTCAACTCCGTCGATCAGCGTGGATTGTGCCGGGCACGACTATAACCTCTGCCTGATGCCAGGCAAGAGGCCTGTCCGGGCTCCAGAGTGTGGCCGGTTCGCCGCTTGAAAGTATTTTTGTCAGACAAATCTCTATAGCTCTTCAGAAAAAACTTTCAGCGCCGATGGTTAGGCTCAGAACTGCCACTTATTTCAGTCCATCGGTGCACCCCATGTTCAACAAACGCTTGAAGCAAGAGCTGTCGGCTCTTCGCGAAGAACTCTCGAGCCTGCAGCAAGTCAAGGAAAGCCTCGAAAGCGAGATGATGGTTCTCACCCTGGATGCCGATGGACGGATTCACTCGGTCAACCACAACTTCGCTCAGGAGATGCTCTACAAGAGTGGCGATCTGCTCGGCCGTGCCCTGGAAGACCTGGTGCCGGAGCATGTTCGAAGCGATGAGTTTCACAAACGCTTCAAGGTGTCGTTGACCCGTGGCGAACACTTCGCCGGCGCGGTGCGCCTGTTGCGTGGCAATGGCCAGGAAGCCTGGCTGCGCTCCATCTCGCAGCCGATTCGTGACTCGGCCGGGCGGATCAAGTATTTCGCGATTTACTGCAGCGACCTGACCCGCACCATCGAGGCCTCGCGCGAGCACGAAAACCTGATCGGCGCCCTGGTGCGCTCCACCGCGGTGATCGAGTTCGACCTCAATGGCCACGTGCTGACGGCCAACGAGCGCTTCCTCAAGGGCATGGGCTACACCCTGGCGCAGATCCAGGGCAAGCATCACCGCATGTTCTGTGAGCCGGAGGAGTACAACAGCGCCGCGTACCAGGCGTTCTGGAAGCGCTTGAACAATGGCGAGTTCGTTGCCGAGCGCTTCAAGCGGATCGACAGCCATGGTCGCGTGGTGTGGCTCGAGGCCTCCTACAACCCGGTGCTCGACGCCAACAACAAGCTGTACAAGGTGGTGAAGTTCGCCACCGTGATCACCGATCAGGTCAATCAGGAAATAGCCGTCGCCGAAGCCGCCAACATCGCCTACAGCACCTCGCTGCAAACCGACAATAGTGCCCAGCGTGGCACCACGGTGGTGACCGAGGCAGTCAACGTGATGCGTGACCTGGCCAAGCACATGCAGCAGGCCGGCGACGGGATCGAGGCACTGAATGAGCAGTCACTGGTGATCGGCACCATCGTCAAGACCATCAGCGGGATTGCCGAGCAGACCAACCTGCTGGCGCTCAACGCGGCCATCGAAGCGGCGCGGGCCGGTGAGCAAGGGCGTGGCTTTGCGGTGGTGGCGGACGAAGTCCGGCAACTGGCGTCGCGCACCAGCAAGGCCACCGAAGAAATCGTTGCCGTGGTGCGTCAGAACCAGGACATGGCCCGCGATGCAGTAGCCTTGATGGCCGAAGGTCAAAGCCAGGCCGAACAAGGGCTGGCCCTGGCCGCCGAAGCCGGTACGGTGATTGTCGAGATTCAGGACGGCGCGCAAAAAGTCGTGAGCGCGGTCGGGCAGTTCGCCAACCAACTCTCCACCTAAGCCCGGGCCCAGGCCCCATCCAACCCGCGTACGGCCCTGCACCGACGCGGGTTTTTTATCGCCTGGGCCCGGGGGCTGGCCCAGGCCGATTACAGATCCCGCTACAATCGCGCTTTTGCCCAAGGAGCCAGCATGAGCCCATCCCAGCGTCGTCCGGTGCCGTTGTCCAAGGCCTATCGCCTGCTCAACCATGGCCCCACCGTACTGGTCAGTGCCGCCCACGACGGGCAGCGCAACATCATGGCCGCCGCCTGGGCCATGCCCCTGGATTTCGAGCCGCCGAAAATCGCGGTGGTGCTCGACAAGTCCACCTGGACCCGCCAACTGCTGGAAGCCGCAGGCACCTTCGTGCTCAACGTGCCCTGCGCGGCCCAGGCCGATATCGTGCAGACCGTCGGCTCCACCTCGGGCCTGGAGCTGCAACAGGGCGGTGGCGATAAATTCCAGGCCTACGGGCTACAGACCTTTGCCGGTGAACAGGTCGAGGCGCCGCTGCTGGAAGGGTGCGTGGCCTGGCTCGAATGCCGGCTGTTGCCCGAGCCGCACAACCATCAGCAATACGACCTGTTCCTGGCCGAGGTGATTGCCGCCCAGGCTGACTCGCGGGTGTTCAGCGACGGCCGCTGGCACTTCGAAGGGCATGATGCGCTGCGCACCTTGCACCACGTGGCCGGTGGCCATTTCCTGACCATTGGCGCGCCGCTCGACGGCCAGTTGCTGAAGCCGTGAGCCCGCTCCAGGCCGTGATCAGGGCCTGAACTCGCGGCGCAGCAGCGACAGTTGCAGCAGGTCATGATGCCGGCCCGCCCAGTACCCGGCCTCGCGCAACCGGCCTTCCTGCTCGAACCCCAGGCGCTCCAGCAGTTGCAGGCTCGCCTGGTTCTGCGGGTGCACCAGCGCTTGCACGCGGTTCAACTGCATCTGTGCAAAGCCCCAGGCCAGGACCGTCCGTAAGGTTTCGCCCATGACCCCCCGGCCCCTGGCGTCGGGGGCCAGGGCGAAGTCCACAAAGCAGCTGCGGTACTCGCGACTCCATTTGAACAAACCGCAGTCGCCGAGCAACTGACCGTTCTGCCGGCATTCGATGCCCCAGCGGGTGCCGGGCGTGGCTTGCTGGCGCCAGGTGGCGAAGGTCTCGATCAGCGCCTGGGCCTGGGCCAACTCGGTAAGCGGGTCGCTGCCCAGCCATTGCATCGCCTGGGCGTCGCCATACATTTCCAGCAGCCTTGGCGCGTCTTGTGGCGTCAGTTCGCGCAGCAGCAGGCGCGGGGTTTCGCGGGTGGGAAAGTTGTTCACGCAAGGTCCTTGTCGAGGGGGATTCACGCGAGATAGCCGCCCAGCTGGGTGATGGTGAACGCCACGTATTCGCCGATCAGTGCCGGGTCGCTGGAGCGCACCACATCTTCGACCTGCAGCACCGCGCAGTCGACCACCACCGGGGCGACGCTGACGATCCGGCCGTAGGCCTGGTAACGCCAGCCATCGAGGTGCTCCAGGCCCTGGCGCTGTGGGTGCTCGGGGGAAAATATCTGCGCCCATGACTGGTTTTCGTCCAGCTCGGCCGAGAACTCGAAGTCGAAGCGGTCGCCGACCTGGGGCATGGTCTCGGCGCTGACGCTGAACTCATCCATGACGATAAAGCGCTGACCTTGCACCTCCAGGCACGCTTCCAGGTAGGGGCCATCGGTGGCAATCAGGGTGGCGCGGACCATTGAACTCTCCTTGGTTGAATAACGGTGCAGCGAGGTTTCAGCAGGCCGCGAGGCCCAGGGCCCGGGCAAAGGCCTGCAGCTTGGGCGCGCACTGGCGCGAGGGTGGATAGACCAGCGACAGGCTACGGCTGCACCCGGAAAACCCTTCGAGGATCGGCACCAGGCGACCGTCGGCCAAGGCGTCGTCGACCGCAAAGCTCATGACCTGGGCAATGCCGAAGCCGCCCAGCACGCCTTCCACCAGGGCATCGCCGATGTCGAAGATCAAGCGGCTGGGCACGCTGACCTCTCGCAGCTTGCCGCCTTGCATGAACTGCCAATCCACCAGCCGCCCGCTGCGCAGGTTACGCACGCTCAGGCAGTTGTGCTGCTGCAATTGTTCCAGGGTCTGCGGGGTGCCGTGGCGCGCGAGGTAGTCCGGCGCGGCCACGGTGACCCAGTGCAGGGCCGGCAACGGGCGGGCGATCAGGCGTTGGTCCTGGATCTCGCCGGTGCGCAATACCGCATCGAACCCCTCGTCGATGATGTCCACCAGGCGGTCGGTCATCACCGCCTCGATGCACAGCTCGGGGTGACGCGCGGTGAGCTGGCCGATCAGCGGCATCACCACCTTGCGCCCGAACAGCGACGGGGTGCTGATTTTCAGCAGCCCGGTGGGCGAGTCGCGGCGGTCCAGCAGCAGGTGTTCGGTGTGGGCCAGTTCCGCCAGCAGCGGCGCGGCGCGTTCCACCAGCACCTGGCCATCAGGGGTCAGGCTGACGCTGCGGGTATTGCGCTGCAACAGGCGCACCCCCAGTTGCTGCTCAAGGCGCGAAATAGCCCGGGACAGCCCGGACTGGGTCAGCCCCAGGTCGCCGGCGGCACGGGTGAAACTGCGGGTTTCGGCGACCCGCACCAGCAGGCGAACGGCATTGAGATCCATGATTTAAGTCATTACTGAAAGCGTGAGCAGCGTATTTATCATTTAACGCGCATCAATGACACTGGCCGCCGCTTTTTCCACACAAGGATTTCCCCCATGCCCGCTTCTCCTGCGGCCAAGCCTTCGGGCTGGATGCTGTTGCTGCTGGCCACGGCGCAACTGATCATCGCCCTGGACGCCACCATCGTATTTATCGCCTTGCCGGAGATTGGCCAGGAGCTGGGGTTTTCTGCGCAGCAGTTGCAGTGGGTGGTCAGTGCCTACAGCGTGGCGTTTGGCGGCTTCCTGCTGCTGGGTGGGCGTGCATCGGACCTCTTGGGCAAGCGCCGTTTCTACATCATCGGCCAGGCGCTGTATGCCCTGGCGTCCCTGGCGGGCGGCCTGGGCGGCAGCGCGCTGTTGCTGGTGCTGGCGCGGGCGGTGCAGGGCGTGGGCGGGGCGATGCTGTTCCCGGCGACCCTGGCGCTGATCAACAGCCACTACGCCGAAGGCCCGGCGCGCAACCGGGCCTTTGCCGTGTGGAGCGCGGCGTCGGCTGCGGGGCTGGCCCTGGGGGCGCTGCTCGGCGGTGTACTCACACAGTGGTGGGGCTGGGAAGCGGTGTTCCTGGTCAACGTGCCCCTGGCGGGCGCCTGCGCCTTGCTGGCCCGGCGCTGGATCCCGGCCGATGGGCGACGCGCCCGTGGGCGGCAGTTCGATTTGCCCGGCGCGCTGAGCGTGACCCTGGGTGGCACCCTGCTGGTGTTCGCCATCGTCCAGGGGCCGGAGTGGGGCTGGACGGCGCCGGCCACCCTGGGCTGTCTCGGGCTGGCCCTGATCTTGCTCGGGCTGTTCGCCTGGATCGAGCACCGGGGCCGCGATCCGCTGATGCCGTTGCGCCTGCTCAGGCACCGCTCGCTGTGCATGGCCATGGTCCAGACCGCGTTGTTCATGAGCAGTTTTGGCGTGCAGTACTACTTCCTGACCCTGTATTTCCAACAGGTCTATGGCTACAGCGTATTGAACAGCGGCCTGGCGTTCTTGCCCTCGACCCTGGTCTGCACCTTTGGCATCTGGCTGGCCGAGCGCTCGCTGCTGCGGTTCGGCCTGCGCAGTACGTTGGTCAGCGGGTTGCTGGCTGGCGCCCTGGGCATCGGCCTGGTGTACCTGGCGCTGCCCACGGGGGCTGGTTACTGGAGCCTGTTGCCCGGGGTGATCGTGCTGAGCATCGGCCAGGGCATGACCTGGACCGCAATGTGGGTCTCGGCCGGGCAGGGGATAGCCGCCGGCGAACAGGGCGTGGCGGCGGGCATGGCCTCCACCAGCCAGCAGATCGGCGGCGCCCTGGGCCTGGCGTTGCTGGTGTCCCTGGCCAACACCGTCAGCGTCGACGGCGGCCTGGCCTACGGCCTGCAACTGGCGGTCGGGGTCAGTGCGCTGCTGGCATTGCTGGGCGCGCTGCTGGCATTGAGTCCGCAGCCAGCGCCTGCGCCCGTGGGTGCAGCGCAAGGCAACTGAGCGCGGGGCTTAGATCCACACGTCATTGGCGGCGGTGCGTTCGCCGCCTTCATGGCCGGTATTGCGCACGCCCTTGGGTTCGATCAGCAGCAGTTTCACTTCGTGCTCGGCAAACGGCTTGTGCTTGAGGCCCTTGGGCACGACAAACATCTCCCCCGGGTTGACGAACACCTGGCCATCGGGAAAGTCGATCCGCAACTGGCCTTCGAGGACGATAAAGGTCTCGTCGGTGTCGAGGTGGTCGTGCCAGATGAAATCCCCCAGCAGCTTTACCAGCTTGAACTGGTAGTCGTTCATTTCGGCGATGACCTTGGCTTGCCAGTGTTCGCTGAACAGGCTGTGCTTCTGCGCGAAGTTCAGGCTTTGGTAGGGCAGGGTCGAGATTTGATTGGTGGTCGTGGTCATGGCGGGGTTCCGGGCAATTGATTCTTGAGTGCCCAGAGTAGCCAGCGGTCTTTTGCGCTTCTTGTACGATTGTGCGTGGCTCAGCGGCCGTGCATTTTCAGCCAGCGGGCCGGGGGCAGGCCGTAGGTCTTGCTGAACTGGCGGGTCATGTGGCTCTGGTCGGTAAAGCCGGCCATCAGCGCCGCGCTGACCAGCGACTGGCCCTGCATCAACAGGGCGCGCACCAGGTCCAGGCGGCGCATGGTCAGGTAGCGGTAGGGGCTGGTGCCGAACAACAGGCGAAAGTCCCGCGACAGGCTCCAGCGATCGCGGCCGCTGTGCTCGGCCAGCTCGTCGAGGGTGACGCTGCGCTCGAGGGCACCGTGGATCAGTTCGCGGGCACGTTCCGCCGCCAGGTAATCGAAGCGCTGACGTTGCAGCGGCACGCCGGACACCGCATTCAGCGCCTGGGCCAGGTCGTACAGCGCGTCTTGCTGTTCCAGCGGGTCGAGGGGGCTGTGCATGCTGCGCAGCAAGGTGTCGGTGGCGGCGGCCAGCCGCGGGTCGCTGGACAGGCCGTCCTTGATGAAGGGCAGCGGCTGGCCGCCGAGGATCTGCTGGATCAGCGCCGGCTCGACATACAGCATCCGGTACTGAAAACCTTCCTGGGTCCCGGCTTCGCCGTCATGCAGCTCGTCGGGGTGCAGGACCATGGTGGCGCCGGGCAGGCTGTGCCGCCAACCGCCGCGATACTGAAAACTCTGGACACCGGCCAGGGTCCGGCCGATGGCGTAGGTGTCATGCCGATGAGGGTCGTAGCCATGGCCCGAAAAAAAAGCCTCGATGCGCTCCAGCCCCTGGGCAGGGGGAGCGCGGTGAACCCAGTCGGTCGGGGGCGTTGGCTTGGCCATTGGAGCGGTCTTGGTAGCAGGGGCAAGGAACGCACGTTAACCCAAGGCGCAAGCGCTGTCAGCCGGCATACCGGTTGATCCACAGCCCCGGAGTGGAGTAGAACGTGCTCTCCCTTCTCCTGTCATGGCGGTTGGCTCATGCAGCTCCCACACCTGATCTACGCGGCTCCCTTGCTGTCGCTGGCGTTGCTCTGGACCGTTGCGGTCATCACCCCGGGGCCAAACTTCTTCACCACGGCGCAGCTTGCGGCCAGTTGCTCCAGGCGCCACGGCCTGTTCGCCGCCTTGGGCGTGGCCAGCGGCACCGTGCTCTGGGGCCTGGCGGGCGGTTTGGGGATCAAGTCGCTGTTCACCGCGGCGCCGGCTCTGTACCTGGCGTTCAAGATCGCTGGCGGCTGCTACCTGATCTACCTGGGGCTCAAGCAGTTTCGCCGTAAACCGGCCGTCGCGGTCGACGCCAATGGCCTGCCGCACGAGCCGACGCGCAGCCTGTTCTCGGCCTACCGCCTGGGCTTTTTGGGCAACATGACCAACCCCAAGTCGGCGCTGTTTGTCGCCACAATTTTTGCCACCTCGATGCCGGCGACACTGCCACCGCTGCTGCTGGCCCTGGCGGTGCTGACCATGGCGTCGCTGTCGTTCTGCTGGTATTGCAGCGTGGCGCTGTTTTTTGCCAGCAGCCGCGTGGCCGGGGCGTATGGCCGCTCACGCAAGTGGCTGGAACGTTTTGCCGGCAGTTGCTACATGCTGTTCGGTGCCCATTTGGTGGCCAGCCGCTGAGGCAGCGAGTTGGCGTAATGGCAGGATCTTGATGTCAGGAGACAGAGCATGAGCTTCACCTTCCGCGCAGCAGAAGAACGGGATATTCCACGGGTTTGCAGCTTTGCCCAAACCGAGCAGGACCTGTTCTTTTTCTTCCCGGCCGCCCATTGGCCGCTGACCCACGAGCAGTTGCGCGAGTCCATCGCCAAGCGCAGTGATTCAACGGTGATCGAGCGCGATGGCCAGGTCGTGGGTTTCGCCAACTTCTACCTCTGGGAAGCCCAGGGCACCTGCACCATCGGCAACGTCATCGTCGACCCCGAGGCCCGCGGAACCGGTGTCGGTGCAGCGCTGATCCTGCACATGATCGAGATCGCCCGCAGTCGACACCAGGCCGCCGAGGTCACTCTGTCGTGCTTCAACAGCAACGTCGCCGGACTGCTGCTGTACCCGAAACTGGGCTTTGTGCCGTTCGCCATTGAATCCCGCAAAAACAAGCTGGACGAGCGCGTCGCCTTGATCCACCTGCGTTACGCCTCGGCTTGAATCCGGTAACGGGCGCGGGTCAGCAGTGCCCCGCGCCCGGGTTGGAAAAACGCCCTTGAGGCACAGTGTTTATCTATTCAGGAGGTACCGATGAGCGTGGCAACAGAAGCAACGGTTCACTTGTTTTCCTATGGCACCCTGCAAGACAAAGCCGTACAGATCGCCAACTTCGGCCGCGAGTTGAACGGCAGCGCCGACGCCATGCTGGGCTATGACCAGGCCTGGGTGGAAATCACCGACCCGCAAGTGCTGGCTGCCAGCGGCAAGACCCATCACCCGATCCTGCGTCCGGGCAGCGCGGCCAGTGCGCCGATCCCGGGCACCGTGTTTCAAATCACCCCGCAGGAGCTGGCCGCCGCGGACAGCTACGAAGTGGCGGACTACAAACGCGTCAGCGTGGCGTTGCAGTCCGGGATTCAGGCCTGGGTCTACGTCAGCGCGTAAGGCCTGGCAGTGGGTCTGCTAGGTGACCAGCAGGCCCACCGCCACCAATAGCCAGAGCACCACGCCGATCACGATAAAAACGTAGTTGATGGGCGTGAAGCGTGCGTTGCTCTGGCCTTGCGGGTCGCCGCCGGCGACATTCAGCCCGCGCTGGCCTTCGAAGGTCACCACGGCCTGCAGCGGAATCAGCGCCAGGTTGATGATGTCGAGCAGCGGCGCGCCGATGTTCTTTCTGACCATGGCATCGAGCACCTTGCTCGCAATCGCCAGCAATACAAACCAGGTCGCCAGTTCTGCATGCCGCCAAGGGTGGCTGCGCCCGTTTTGCTTGATCCAGGCATCGGCCTCGCGGTACAGGGCGTGGGTCCAGAAAATCGCAAAAAACGCCCGCGCCATGGGCCACATCGGCTGCTGGGTGGCCTGTTTGAACTGGCGCCAGTTCTGATAGGCCCAAAACAACTGGTACAGGCCAAACGTCAGTACGAACAGGGTCAGGAACTTGCCCCGTGACACCACGTAAAAAGCTTGTTGCTCCTGCACTGGGGTGTGCAGCAGCGGCGCCTGTGGCGGTGAATAAAGGTTATCGGACACGTTCACTCCCTGTGGTGATCTGGAAAATGTGCAACGTTAGCGCAGCCGTCGCGCGAAGCCCAGGCGCTATTGCGACGGATCACCCTCTGTTCGGTGGTGCGAAGTTGAACCTTGGGTATCAGGCTCGCTGGATCCATGAATACTGAAAGGCCTTGGCTTCCCCGCGATGGTTTCGACGGCGGTAGCTGGCCAGGGCTTGGGTGGAGCAATAAGTGCACGATGGGCTGACGGCGACTTGCTCCGCCGTGATGCCTTCGGCGTGCAGTTGCAGGAGGGCGTAGCGGTTCAGGTCAAACCACAGGCTGCCCGCCTGCGTCGGTGGTGGCGGTGCTATGGCTGGAGCCCGTTGCGGCTGGGGTTGAGCGTCGAACCAGGGCGGTTGTGTGCCTTGCCAAAGATGCCCCTGGGTCGCTTCCAGAGTGGCGATAAACCCGGGGCTCACTTCATAGCAGCACGGCTTGATCGCGGGGCCGATGGCAATCCTCAACTGCTGGCGTGAAACGCCCTCTGCCTCAAGGCGCTGTAACGTATGGCCGATGATGCCGCGCTGCAAACCCTGCCAGCCGCCATGAATGGCCGCCACCAGTGCGCCGTCGGCAGAGGCGACCAGGAGCGGCAGGCAGTCGGCGGTAATCACCGCAATGGGGCGCCGGCTGCGAGTGAAGACCGCGTCGGCCTCGATCACTCCGGCGGGCTGTCTCTCGTCGATTTCAATCACCGTGGCGGTGTGAGCCTGGGCGCAGAAGAACAACGACGCGGGTCGCGGGGCATCGACTGCGGCGAAGTCATGTTCGATGCCCGGCAGTTGGCTCAGGATGGCTGCGGGAAAACTCATGGCCGGTTGCTCTGTTCCATACAAGGAGGAGGCAGAGCATAGCGGGATCCAGCCTGTCGTGGCGGGAGCTGTCAGGCGATATCGATCACCACCTTGCCCACGGCCGTGCCTTGCTCGACGGCATCGTGGGCGGCGTGGGCCTCGGCCAGGGTATAGCGCCGGGCATCCAGCAGCGGTTTGAAATGGCCTTGTTCGACCATCTGCGCCGCCGCCTTGAGGATGTCACCGTGATGGGCGCGGCCGTTGCCGCTGAGCATGGGCAGCAGGACAAATACCCCGGACAGGGTCATGCAGCGCAGCGAACCCACGGCCAGCCCATGCTGGCCAAAGGCGGCGCAACTGGCGATATGGCCGTAGTGGGCGATGGCGGCAAACGAGTCATCCAGGCTGGCACCGCCGACGGTGTCGTAGATCACATCGAACCCGGCCCCTGCGGTGTGGGCCGTCACGTAATCGGCGACGCCCTGGGTGCGGTAGTCGATGGCGGTCGCGCCGTAGCCTTCGACAATGTGCTTTTTACCGGCCGACACGGTGGCGAACACCTCGGCCCCCAGGGAGCGGGCAATCTGCACCGCTGCATGGCCTACGCCACCGGCACCGCCATGCACCAGCACCTTGTGTCCGGCGCCGACCTTGGCCCGGTCCACCAGCCCTTCCCAGGCCGTGAGGAACACCAGGGGCATGGCCGCCGCTTCTCGCAGGCTGAGGGTGCTTGGCTTATGGGCCAGCAAGCGGGCGTCCACCGCGGCGTATTCGGCCAACGAGCCTTGCAGGCCACGAACACCGCCGGTGAGGCCATAGACTTCATCGCCGACAACGAATTGGCTGACGCCGGCCCCCACGGCTTCGACCACGCCCGCCAGGTCGGTGCCGATGATCGCCGGCAGTTCCGGCATGGCGTACGGCGCGTTGCCGGTGCGGATCTTGTAGTCGATCGGGTTGACCCCGCTGGCGACTACCCGCACCAGGACTTCGCCGGGACCGGCCTGGGGCAGCGGCACCTGGCTTTCGCTGAAGCGGCCGCTGGCGTAATCGTGCAGCACCAAGGCGCGCATGGTGGTGGGCAGGGACATGGTCAAACCTCGAATCAATGACGGGGCGGTGATCGCCGCCGTGGATGGGTAGAATTATTGGTCGCCGGTGCCTGACTGTAAATCAGGCACTTTTTAGTGCCCAAGACCTGCGGAAGTCACCATGAGCGATCTCACTTACGTTCCTGTAGCCGGTCCCCTGATCGTCGAAGAAACCTGCCCACCACGGCGCATTCATACGCTGCTGTCGACCAAGTGGACCTCGATGGTCCTGTACTGCCTGAGCTTCGGAGCCTCGCGCAGCAGCCAGTTGCAACGCAGCATGCCGGGCATCTCCCAGAAAATGCTGACCCAGACCTTGCGCGAGCTGGAGCGCGATGGCGCAGTGGCCCGTACCGTATTGCAGGACATGCCACCGCGGGTGGAGTACGCCCTCACACCCCTGGGCTGGCGCTTTGTCGAGCCCTTGAGGGCCCTGTACTCGTGGGCTGACGAGAATGCCGATGCGCTGGATGAGTTGATGCATAACCGTGAGCGGATGGGGGCTGCACAGGCTATGTGAACGCGGGGGGATTACACCGGTTTGACCGGCTTGATCAGGCTTTGCGCGGGGATACCGAACAGCTGGTGCAGTTTCCAGATCATCGGAAGGGTCAGCGCGCGCTTGCCATTGAGCACTTCGTACACCCGGTTGGTACGGCCGATGGCGGGTACCAGGTCGGCCACCGACAATCCCGACTGTTCCATGCGGAACTTGATGGCCTCGATCGGGTTCGGCAGGTCGACTGGAAAGTGCTTGGCCTCATAGGCCTCGATCAGGGTCACCATCACGTCGAAGTAATCGCCTTCAGGGGTACCGGGGGTGGGCTCGTCATCAAAAAATGGCGACACATTTTTCAGCGCCGCGCGGTAGTCCTGGTCGGTGTGAATAGGGCGAATATTCATGCTTGCTCCATATCAATGCGGTCGGCGTCGATGGCGTCGTACTGCGCATGGGTGCCGACGAACTTTATGTAGAGGGCGCCGAAGCGGTAGGCCACGGCGACCACCAGCCGGTAGTCATTACCTTTGATGTTGAACACGACCCTGCGGCTTTTGAGAATGCTGGCGCTGCGGTACTGTTCCTTGATTTGCACAGGGGTGGACCAGTGGGCGGTTTTTGCCTCGTCAATCCAGGCCAGGAAGGCTTGTTCCGAATCGGGGTGCTTCTCCCAGAAGGCCTTCAAATGACTGATGGCGATAATTCTCATGGCGGGATCCTAGTCCCATCCCGGGACCTAAACAAGTCAATGGGGAGAGTAGGCGATGGACGGGCAGAGGGTTCTGCCCGTCTTGGGTCAGCGCCGTTCAGACGCCGCCGCTAGCGCAGCGTGCACATCATCCATCGCTGCCCTGGCCATCTCTCCCAAGTAATGTGCTGCCCAAGCATAGCGGTCGACCTGGGGTTCCAAGGCGGCTTCCAGAGAGAACTGTTTTGCCAGATGTAGCAGCGCCGAGGCATGCGGCAGGGCATCGGCTGCGGGCACATCGGCATTGACCCGAAACAGCGGGTGGGGGTGTTCGCCGCAGTCGGCAAAGGCGATATCGCCGAGGGTGGTGAGGGTAGGGGACGGAGCTGGGGTGTGGTTCATGGTGACGACTCCTTTCGTGTTGGGAACCTCCACCGCCTGCCGCCAAGCAGGTTAGGGTGGCGGATTGCACAAGGTTGGCGGACCGGCACGAAAGGAACCGGCACCCCCGAAGGGGTCCCTGCGCAATCCGCCATGACACAGAAAAGCGGGCACAAAAAAAGCGCCTGCAATCGTGTTATTGGCGCCGTTGCGCCTTTCGTGGGCGGGCCGCCAAGCCCGGTCGCCGATTGGGCAGCGACGGACGGAGAATAAGGCCCAGGTGCCGCGCTGCAGCGGCGTAGCTGCGACATTCTGTGACGGTGCAGTTGGAAATGTTGTTTTTGGCAGGAAATGGTTTGAGAAGGCTCTGACACTTCAGTGATCGAACAAGCGAAAAGTACCCTGTGGCGAGGGAGCGTGCTCCCGATGGGGGCGCCGGTGGGCCGGTGCGAAGCAGTCCCATTTTTGGGGCCGCTGCGCGACCCAGCTCCCTCGCCACACTGGTGGTTCATGACACATTTCTTTTTGCCTGCGCCGCCCACTCAAGGCTAGGATGCGCGCCCTGTTGCGCATCTTGCCTTTGCGCTGCGCGATATCGGCTAATCCCAAGGGCGCTGCACCGCCCCTCCAGGCAAAAGGAGTTGCTTGTACGATGCGTCACGATATCCAGCTGCTGCTGGTTTTTTTCCTGATTGAAACCCTGACGTTGCTGCTGTTGCCGGTCTATAGCCCGTTCGATATTGCCTTGTTCAGTGGCTTTGGGGCCTTGCTGGCGGCGCTGATCACTGCTCGCCACAAAAGCCGCCGCCTGCGGGCACCTGAGGTCTGGCCGAGTGTGGTGGGGTGTGCCCTGGTCGCAGCCACGCTGTTTGCGGCTCTGTACAGCGCCAAGCTCTACCTGGACCTGGTGGTCAACGCCCGCAGTGGCGCGCGCTTCCCGGCACCGCAGTTGGACCTGGGCTGGACCTTCTTCAAGGGCTGGAGCATCAGCCTGCTGACGGTGGGCGGCGCGCTGGCCTGGTTCGACCCGCAGGTCATGGGCGCCCCGGTGGCCGAGCCGGAAAGCAAACCCCGGGTGCCGCTGCATTTCGCCGGCGACGGCAGTTCGCTGGCGTCCATCGGCGGTCGCCGCAGCGCCTGGCTCCCCGGCTTGGGACGGGTGTCCAGGCGCGATAAACACTTTGTCGCGCTGTTCTTTGTGCTGGCCGCGCTGATGGTGCTGGGCAATGTGCTGTGGGGCCTGGAGCACACGGGCCTTGTACTCACCACCTGTATCGCCACCCTGGGTGCGGTGCGCCTCACTCGGCGGGTTTCTGCACCGCGCTGCGCCGATCAGCCCCTGTGGCCTTCGGTGTTGTTCTGCGCCCTGGCGGCGGCCTGCCTGTTTGCCGCACTGGTGATTGCGTGCCGGACCCTGGTGCTGGCTTTCTCCGACTTCCCCTGGACTTTTGTCGAGGTGATACAGCGCTCGCTGCTGCCGGAATTGGCCGAGGCTATGGGTGTGGTCTTTATCACCGTGGCGACCCTGTTGGGCTTGCTGGATGCGCGGGTGTTGCGCGTCAGGGTTTTGGGGACGCGCTGAGGGCCAGGTGTGTTTCGGCGCTATTGATGATGAAACGCTTTGCGTTCCTCCCGTGCGCCCGGCGTTGATATCAATGCACGCCCCAACAGCTCGTGGCCGACTCGCTGTTCGCAGCACGTTCCAATCCCTTCAAACCGCTCTGATTTAAATGCCTTGGAACGGTTGATAACCCGCGAGCACAGGTTCACCCTGGCCGCTCATTCATGGGAGTGCTGTGATCTGTACACCCACAGGTCCCGGTATTTTGGGGGCGTTTGCGCGGTGGCGCGGCGCTCCCGCACGGCAATGGAGTAGCCCGCACGATGCGTCTGGATATGAAACTGGTGGGCACCTTTGGTGCACTTGAGGCGTTGGCCATTCTGATGGTGGGGATCAGCAGCCTGTTCGAACTGGCGTTGTACACCGGGCTTGGAGCCCTGGCGGCGGCTTTTATTGTCCGTCGGCACAAGACGTCGAATGAATCGCGGGGGCGCATGGGGTCGCTGGTGTTTTGCGCTTCCTGGGGCGCCACGCTGTTCGCCTTGCTGTACTGCGCAAAACTGTACCTGACCCTGATGTTCGCCGGTGTCATGGGCTCGCCCTATGGCCTGTCGGCGCTGACTTTTGCCTGGATCTTCATCAAGTGCTGGGCGACGGCCTGGGTATCGATTGCCGTGGTGCTTGCGGTGTTCGATCTGGCCGTGCGTGATGCTTCGGCGATGAAAGGGCCTACTGCGCAGTAGGCCCCTTTCAGTTTCGGCTCAATCCCCCAACGCTTCACCCTCACGCCGTGGGTCGGCTCCGCCGGCCCATGAAGCTTTGCCCTGGGCGTCGCGCACGCGGACGATGGCCTGGGTGCCGCTGGTCATGTCGATCTCGTTCACTGCGTGCCCCCTGGCCTGCAACGCCTGTTTCAGGGCCGGTGTGAATTGGCCTTGCTCCAGTTCGGTGGGGCCGTTGCGGCTGCCGAAGTTGGGCAGGTTGATGGCGGCTTGCGGGTCGAGGTTCCAGTCGAGCATGCCAATCACCGACTTGGCCACGTACTCGATGATCTGCGAGCCACCGGGGGAGCCGACGGTGGCCAGCAGTTCACCGCTGGCGCGATCGAAGACCAGGGTCGGGGCCATGGACGAGCGCGGACGTTTGCCCGGCTGCACGCGGTTGGCCACCGGCTGGCCGTTTTCTTCGGGGATAAAGGAAAAGTCGGTCATCTGGTTGTTGAGCATGAAGCCCTGGACCATCAGGTGCGAACCGAAGGCGGCTTCCACGGTGGTGGTCATCGACACCGCGCCGCCCTGGTCATCCACCGCCACCACTTGCGAGGTGGAAATACGCATCGGAGAACGGTCCGGGGCGTACGCCACTTCAATCCCCTGCGGCTTGCCTGGCTGGGCCAGGCCCATGCTGCGCTCGCCGATCAGCGCCGCGCGTTGGGCCAGATAATCGGGGGCGACCAGGCCGGCCACCGGCACCGGCACGAAGTCGCTGTCCGCCACGTACAGGCCACGGTCGGCGTAGGCCAGGCGTTCGGCTTCGGCAATCAGATGCACCGCTTGCGGCGCCGGTTCGAGGCCGGCCGGCAGGCTGGTTTTCACCGGTTTGAGCGGCGCCAGGGCGTAGCGCGGGTCACGTGCCTCCAGCGCCTGCAAGGTGCCGAGGATCTGCGCCACGGCGATGCCACCGGACGACGGCGGCGGCATGCCACACACCTGCCAGCGCTTGTAGTCGCTGCACAGCGGCGCGCGCTCCTTGGCCCGGTAGCCTTGCAGATCGTCGAGCGACAGGCTGCCGGGGTTGGCGTGGCCCTGGACCTTGGCCACGATTTCCTCGGCGATCGGGCCCTGGTACAGGGCATTCGGACCTTCATGAGCGATGCGTTTCAGCACCGCCGCCAGCCTTGGATTGTGCAACAGAGTGCCCACGGCCTTAGGGCTGCCGTCGCTGTTGAGGAAGTACCCGGCCATGTCCGGCGACTGCGCCAGATAAGGGTCGGCCACGATCATGCCGTGCAGACGCGGGGAGATCGGGAAGCCCTGTTCAGAAAGGCGGATAGCCGGCTCAAACAATTGCGCCCAGGGCAGGCGGCCGTGTTGTTGATGGGCCAGTTCCAGGGCTCGCAAGACGCCCGGGGTGCCCACCGAACGTCCGCCAATCTGCGCCTTGGGAAAGGGCATGGGGCGACCGTCGGCTTGCAGGAACAGTTTTTCGCTGGCGCCGGCCGGTGCGGTTTCCCGGCCGTCGTAGGTGCGCACCGCCTTGCCGTCCCAGAGCACGATCATCGCGCCGCCGCCGATGCCCGAAGACTGCGGTTCCACCAGGGTCAGCACGGCTTGCATGGCAATTGCCGCGTCGATGGCCGAGCCGCCCTGGCGCAAGATCTCGCGCCCGGCTTGTGCTGCCAGCGGGTTGGCGGCGGCGGCCATGTGCTGGTCGGCATACCGGGTGTGCAGGTCGCTGCGGTAGCCCGAGGCGATTTCCGGGGCCGCGGGCAGGGCGGTGCTGGGAGGCGGGTTGTTGCAGGCACTGAGGGTGAGAGCGGCGGCTATCAGCGAGAGGGTGGTAAGCCGGCGATGACGCGGATGGAAGATCGAAAACACGCGTTGAACTCCGTTCACTGGGAAAATGATGTGTCGTCCGTGGCGGCAATGTACAGCAGTGGGCGGCCGGCTGTTCAGGCGGGGATGTCGGTTGCGGTGGGCTCTGCGCAGATCTCCCGGAGGCAGGCGCGCAGCCAGCGATGGGCCGGGTCGGCGTCCAGCCGTGGGTGCCAGAGCATGGACACGGTGATCGGCGCCAAAACCAGCGGCAGGGCAAAACTGTGCAGGCCCGTGCGCAGGGTGGCGGTATGCCGTTCAGGCACGGTGGCGATCAGGTCGTCGCCACGGGTCAGCGCCAGGGCACTGGCAAAGCCGCCGACGATGGCCACCTGCTGGCGCTGCAAGCCAAGGGTGTGCAGGGCGTGCTCGATCTGTTGCGGCCCTTTGTCCTGACCACGCCGCGAGACGCCGATATGCCGCCCAGCCGCATACAGCGCCGGGGTGATCGCCCCCCGGGTCAAGGGATGGTCCTGGCGCACAACGCCAATAAAACGGTCGCGGAACAAGGCCTGGGTCAGCAGTTCGGGCGCAGTGGTTTGACCCACCACGCCGGTCTCCAGGTCGACCGTGCCGTCGCGCAGGGGCGTGCTGTCCTTGTCGGGCTTGTGCACAAAGCGCAGTTGCACCCCGGGTGCCTCCTGGCTGATGCGGGCGATCAAGGTTGGGCCGAAGGTTTCGACAAAGCCGTCACTGGTGCGCAGGGTGAAGCTGCGCACCAGGCGCTTGAGGTCCAGCTGTTCGACGGGGCGCAACACGGCTTGTGCTTCTTGCAGCAGGCGGCTGACCTGCTCGCGCAATTCCAGGGCCCTCGGTGTGGCCACCAGCCCCCGCCCAGCCCGGACCAGCAGCGGATCGCCGGTGGTTTCACGCAGGCGCGCCAGGGCCCGGCTCATGGCCGACGGGCTCAGGTGCAGGCGTTGGGCAGCGCGCGTGACATTGCCTTCGGCGAGCAGGGCATCGAGGGTAAACAGCAGGTTGAGGTCGGGTTTTGACATGCAGCGACGTTAGCACAGGCGGGATCGAGGTATGGCGTCTGGTGCACACCTGAAGTGCAAATGCTGCGTCTTCCGCCTTGTCAGTGCGGGCCATACCCTGTTGCCAGCTGCATTGTGCGGCGCTCAAAAAGGGAGCACAGCGTGAAGCCGATCATTGCCCACCCGGAGCCTGCGCTGCGCGGGGTGCTCGCCAGCCTGTCACTGTCGATGCTGTTGTCCTCCCTCGGCACCAGCATTGCCAATGTCGGCCTGCCGGCCCTGGCCCAGGCGTTCGAGGCGTCTTTCCAGCAGGTGCAGTGGGTCGTCCTGGCGTACCTGCTGGCCATCACCACCTTGATCGTCAGCGTCGGCCGCCTTGGTGACCTGATGGGACGCCGGCGCCTGCTGCTGGCGGGCATTGCCCTGTTCACGCTGGCCTCCCTCGGGTGCGCCCTGGCGCCGAACCTGGGGTGGTTGCTCGGCGCGCGGGCGATCCAGGGCCTGGGGGCGGCGATCATGATGGCGCTGGCCATGGCCTTTGTGGGCGACAGCGTGCCCAAGGCGCAAACCGGCAGCGCCATGGGCCTGCTGGGGAGCATGTCGGCGATCGGCACAGCTCTGGGCCCGGCCCTGGGCGGCGTGCTGATTGCCTGGCTGGGATGGCGCGCGATCTTTGTGCTCAATCTGCCCCTGGGCCTGTTGGCCTTGGCCCTGGCCTACCGTTACTTGCCGGCCGATCGCCCACGCGCCGAGGCTGGGCCGGTCGGTTTTGACTACAGCGGTACCTTGTTGCTGGCCCTGGCACTCGCGGCTTATGCCCTGGCGACGACCCTCGGGCATGGCCGTTTCGATTGGCGCAATGCCGCGCTGCTGCTGACGGCGGCACTCGCCGGCGGGCTGTTTGTCTGGGGGCAGGGCCGGGTGGCGTCACCGTTGATTCGCCTGGCGTTGTTTCGCGAGCCATTGCTCGGCGCCAGCCTGCTCATGAATGTCCTGGTGTCGACGGTGATGATGGCGACGCTGGTGGTCGGGCCGTTTTACCTCAGCCGTGGGCTGGGGCTCGACCTGGCCGTGGTCGGTGCAGTGATGGCAATGGGGCCGGTGGTTTCAGCACTGAGCGGGGTGCCGGCGGGGCGTGTCGTCGACCAACTGGGGGCGCCCCGGGGTGTGGTGCTCGGGTTGTTCGGCATGCTCGCCGGGGCGGTTGCGCTGAGCGTGCTGGCACCGCTGTTCGGCGTCGTCGGGTATGTGGCCGGGCTGGTGATCCTGACCCCGGGTTATCAACTGTTCCAGGCGGCCAACAACACCGCGGTGATGCAGGACGTCCAGGCCGATCAGCGCGGCGCGATGTCCGGCTTGCTCAGCCTGTCGCGCAACCTCGGGCTGATCAGCGGTGCGTCCGTCATCGGCGCAGTGTTCGCGTTGGCGTCATCTGCCTCCGAGCTGAGTACGAGTGCGCCCGATGCCATGAGCCACGGCCTGCGGGTCAGCTTTGCCGTGGCCACGGGGTTACTGCTCATGGCCCTGGTTATTGCGCGCTGGTCGCAGCGCTCCCCAGGGGCCAGTCGTGCCGATTATGGGGGTTAGAAGTCGAGCTTTCCGCGCATCTCGGCGAAGGGAATCATCACGTGTTCGCGGTAGGCAGGGCGCTCCTGGAGGCGAGCGTACCAGGCCTCGACGTTGGGGATGACAGGGCGTTCGATCTCCAGCTCGAAGTAGCGATACAGGTTTGTGCCTGCCGGGATGTCCGCCAGGGAGAACTCGTTGCCGCCCAGGAACGGTTGCTGACTCAACACCTGATCGAGCAACTGAAAATGCTCGGCGCAGCGCTGGACACTGGCCTTGAGCGCCACGCTGTCCTGCTGCTCCTGCGGGGTCCGAAACCCGCCCCAGAACACCCCGTTGATAAAAGTGGTTTGCAGGCTGCACTGGGCCCAGTCCATCCAGCGATCGGCCACTGAGCGCTGCCCCGGGTTGTCGCTCCAGAGTGCCGTTGCGCCGTAAGTGGCCGCCAGGTACCTGAGGATCGCGTGCGACTCCCAGACCACGGTCTCGCCGTCCTTGATCAGCGGCACCCGGCCGTGGGGGTTCATGGCCAGGAATTCCGGTGTTTCCTTGATCCCGAAGCTGCCGCCGGCGGGAATGTGTTCATGGGCCAGGCCCAGTTCACCGATCAGCCACATGACTTTCTGCACATTGAACGCGCTGCGGCGTCCCCATACTTGAAGCATTGCCAACTCTCCTTGAGCGCCCATTGATGTCGAACCGTCCTGGCAGCAGTGCCTGCCCAGGAACGCCAGCGATCTTGAACAGGGGGCGTTGACAGCGCAAGGCTTGAGCACAGGCTGAGGTGGATCGGCGGGGTGCTGATACTCGTGCCTTGCAAATTGACATCCAAACAACAAGAATGAGAACAATTACCATTAGTGCATGATTCGCATGGCCGACTTTCGCGCTCCTCCCCAAGATCCTTTCCAGCTTCTGTACGCACAGAATCATCAGTGGCTTGAACGCTGGCTGCGCCGGCGCCTGGATTGCCATGCCGATGCGCAAGACCTGACGCACGACACGTTTGTGCGCAGTTGGAAGTCCTCCAGGCTTGAACAGATAGAAGAGCCCCGGGCATTTTTGTGCGTGATCGCCAAGCGGGTGCTGTGCACGTTCTGGCGGCGCGGCGAGCTGGAGCGCAGCTACTTGCAGGCCTTGGCCAGCCTGCCGGGGGATTGCTCACCGTCCGAGGAGGAGTTGGCGCTGTTGCGTGAAGCCCTCGAGTCCATCGACGCCATGCTCGACGGTTTGCCGGCCCGGGTGCGCCACGCGTTTTTGCTCAACCGTCTGGAAGGCATGACCCATCAGCAGATTGCCTCTGAGCTGGGGGCATCGGTGGCCAGCATCGAGCGCTGGATAAAACGCGCGGTGACCCAGTGCTACCTGGTCCAGATGGGATCGAGCCCGGCATGAGCCGCTCCCATGCCGAACTGACGCCGGTCCTGAAAGCCGCCATCGACTGGATGGTGCTCCTGGATTCCGGCAGCGCCAAAGCCCGTGACCGAGCAGCGTTCGAAGGCTGGCTGGCGGCCGATGCCGGCCATCGCCTGGCCTGGGAATCCCTCAACGGCGCGCTGGCTCCGGCGTTCACGCCGGTGGTGCAGGCTGACCGCTCGCTGCCCGGCAGTGCGCGCGCCGCGACCCAGGCGTTGCGTTCTTCGGGTGTCTCCCTCGAACGCCGGCGCCTGTTGCGTAATGGCTCTGCGTTGGCGCTGCTCCTTGGCCTGGGCACTTCGATCACGCTCCAGCGGCGCATGCCGTTACAGGGGCTGGTGAGCGATATCTACAGCGGCACCGCCGAACGCAAGCAACTGACCCTGCCCGATGGCAGCGTGTTGCTGTTGAACGCCCGGACTACGGTGGATCTGGACTTCAGCGCCACGGCGCGCCGTCTGCGCCTGCATCAGGGCGAGTTGCGGATCCAGGTGGCGGCCGACCCGCTGCGGCCATTGCAGGTCGTGACGGCCCAGGGCTCGGTGCAGGCGCTGGGTACGTGTTTCAGCGTGCGCCAACTGCAACAGGAAAGCCTGGTCGGCGTGCAGCAACACAGCGTTCGGGTGACCAATCTCGTCGGCCAGCAGGCGCTGGTGAACGAGGGTGGGGCGTTGCGTTTTTCCCAGGACCGGCTGCTGGCCTTGCCGGGTAATCAGCACCAGACCGATGCCTGGGTCACCGGCCGGCTCGAGGTTGAAAATGAATCGCTAGGCTCGGTGATCGAGGCGCTGCGGCCCTATCGCTATGGCCTGCTGCGGATATCCGAGGCGGCGTCGCGTCTGCGGGTCTTCGGCGTGTTCAGCCTGGACGACAGTGACCGTGCCCTGCAATCGCTGGCGCAGGTGCTGCCAATCACGGTCAGCCAATACGGTCCGCTGACCCTGATCGACCTTGCGTGACCCCTGCAAAAAAATCTCGATGGGATGAGGGCTTTTTCCAACTGGCTGGACATATCAGCAAGTGCCCACTCATTTCAGCGAGGAACCCCTTGAACATGTGTCCGACATTCTTGCGTCCCGCCACCCTGGCCACGGCCATCGCCCTGGCGTGCACCGGCGCTGCCACGGCCCTGGCCAGCCAGGCGGCCACTGCTGCCGAGGCCATTGCCCACTACGACATCGCGCCCGGCCCGATGGAACAAACCCTGCGCCAGATCGCCCGGCAAAGTGCTCGCAGTATCGTCGCCGACCCGGCCCTGGTGCGCGGCAAGAGCGGTGCTGCGGTGCGTGGTGATTTCAGCCCCGAAGCCGCGGTACAGCAGGCGCTGCGGGGCAGCAGCCTGCAACTGCGAGTCACCGCCAATGGCACCCTGACCCTGGAGCCCGCAGTCAGCGGCGATACGCTGCAACTGGGGGCCACCAGCGTGGTCGGCCAGGCCTTGGGCGAGGTGACGGAGAACACCGGTTCCTACACCACGGGCAGCATGAGCAGCGCCACCAAGTTTCAGGCCTCGGCACGGGAAACGCCGCAGTCAGTGACCGTCGTCACTCGCCAGCGCATGGACGACCAGAATATGCAGAGCCTGGAGGACATCTCCACCAACACCCCCGGCCTGACCCTGCGCCGAACCGGTGGCGAGCGCCCGGAGTTCTACTCCCGCGGCAGCGCCGTCGAAAACATCATGATCGACGGCCTGCCCATCGCTTACGACAGCGACACCCTGGGCACCTCGACCCTGGCCATGTTCGACCGCGTGGAAGTGGTACGCGGCGCCTCGGGGTTGATGGTGGGCTCGGGCAACCCTTCCGGGACCTTGAACCTGGTGCGCAAGCGCCCGACTGTCGAGCCGCAGGTATCGATCACCGCCGGGGCCGGTTCCTGGGACAACTATCGGACCGAGATCGACGCCAGCAGCAAGCTCAACCAGGCCGGGACTGTCCGCGGTCGGGTGGTCGCGGCCTTCCAGGACAAAAACAGCTTCACGGACTCCTACAGCAGCAAGCGCCAGTTGCTGTACGGCATCAGCGAGTTCGACCTGTCCGAAGCCACCACCCTGACCCTGGGCGGCTACTACAACCGCGAGGACAACCCCGGTGCGGACTGGAATGGTTTGCCGACCCAGGTCGACGGTGGTTTCCTGCCCCTGAGCCGTTCCTCCCGACTGACGCCGACCTGGACCTACTGGGATAAAAAGAACCAGAGCCTGTTCGCCGAAGTCGAGCATCGCTTCGATAACGACTGGAAGCTGCGGGTTAACACCACGTGGCTCAAGAGCAATCTGGAAATGCTCGGAGGCAGTTTCTACCGTGACGCCACCGACACCCTGCATCTCAACGCCGGTCGCTACAGCTATGAGCACACTCAGAAAAGCATCGATGGATATGCCCGCGGGCCCTTCAGCCTGTTCGGCGCAACCCATGAACTGGTGGTGGGTGCCAGCTATCGCCGCGAAGACACCCATGACGGGCCTGGCGGCGGCCCGGACGAGAACTTCAACTACCTCGTCGACCCGCTGAATTTTGACTACAAGGCGGTGCCCAAGCCGCAGATCGTCTACAACTGGTCGCGCAAGGGGCTGGTGGATCAGACCAGCACCTATGCGGCGCTGCGCTTCAATCTGCGCGATGACCTGAAGCTGATTCTCGGTTCGCGGCTGGACTGGTACGAGCACGATATAAAAACCGTGTCCGGCACCTATGCCTTTGGCGAACCCTACAAGGCGACCCGTGAGCTGACGCCCTATGCCGGGGTGATTTATGACCTCAACGACACCTATTCGGTGTACGCCAGCTGGACCCGGATCTTTCAGCCGCAAGAGTACGAAGACTCATCGGGCGGGATTCTTGAGCCGGTCACCGGGACCAATCTTGAAACGGGCCTGAAGGCCGAGTACTTCGACGGCGCACTCAATGCCAGCGCGGCGATCTTCCAGCTCAATCAGGAAAACCTGGCCAAATCCCTCGCCTTCAGCCAGTGCCTGCAGGGCCAGGATGCCTGTTATGAAGCCAGTGGCGAAGTCCGCACCCGGGGTATCGAGTTCGAGCTGTCTGGTGCGGTGGCGCCGGGCTGGCAGGCCTCCGCCGGCTACACCTACGCGGCGGCCGAGTATGTGAAGGGTGTCGATCAGGCGCAGAAAGGCGATCGCTACGACAGCGACAGCCCCTACAACCTGTTCAAGCTGGCCACCAGTTACCAACTGTCTGGTGCATTGGACAGGTGGACCGTCGGGGGCGCCTTCAGGTCGCAAAGCCGGACCTACACCAGCTTCAACGTCAAGCAGGGCGGTTACAGCATCACCGACCTGATGACCAGCTACCGCCTGACCGACAACCTCAAAGTACAAGCGAACATGAACAACGTGTTCGATAAGCGCTATTACCAGAGCATCAGCAACTCGGCCGGGGCCAACCTGTTCGGTGACCCGCGCAACCTGATGTTCACTGTGAAGTGGTCAATGTAGCCAAACCCAGCGTCGATGCAGCGGGTTCACGATAATGGACGGGCCCGCTCCGACTCGCGCAGCGTTGATCCCGGGCACCCGTCGACAACGGGCATTGCCCGTCCGGCTGGTTGCCGGGAGGCTGCCAAGTGGTGATCGACGTGCTCTTGTTCAGCCTTGATAACGGCGTCGGTGCAGCGATTGGACCGTTTGCAGAAAGCGTTTCTCATCAGCCATGGGTGACTCTTTGGCGCTGAAGACGTTTTTGATTCGGGTGAGCTCGACGCGTGTTCGCTCTTTTTCAGCCTGGGCCAGTTCAGGGAATTCAAGCAGCAGCGCCTTGTTGCCCCGGGTGATGTGTTCCATCACCGCCAGCGCGATGTGCTCACGCACCAGCCCGGCCGAGACGTAATACATGGCCCAGGCTTGTTCGGGCGAGCAGTGACCGATTTGCTCTTCGATCTCCTTGTACGCTTTGTAATCGTCCGACTCCACGTTGCGCTGGCAATCGCCTCGGCACATGATTTTCTCCTTCCCTGGGACCTCGATGACAACGCCGTTGTCATTCGGCTGCTCCCTGCCTGATTACGTGTGCTGCCTATAAACGCCGGCCACCGCGCGACAGCGGCGGATAGTCACTTAGTTGTGCCGAGTGTGGTACTCGGCCTGCCAATGACCAGCTGCACCGCGCAGTCTTTTGATTCTTTATATAGCCCCTGGTCCCTCACGCTGTGTGAGGGAGCAGAGGCGCAATCAGTAATAACCAGGCCAGATCAAGTGCCGCTCTTGACCTTGGTCCATACGCGAGTACGAATTCGCTCCAACTTCAATGGCAGCGGCTCAAGTGGAATAAGTGTGGCGATAGTGTTCTTGTCTGGATAGATCCAGGGGTTGTCTCGCAACTTCTGCTCAACAAACTCAGAGGCGTCTTTATTGGCATTAGGGTACAGCGTGTGATTTGAAGTCTTGGCAATAACATTGGGGCGCAGCATGTAATTGATAAACGCCATGCCTTCCTTGGGATGAGGAGCGTCTTTGAGCAGCACCAGGTTTTCCGACCAGACCAGTGCGCCTTCGCGAGGAAGGCTGTAGGCAATCTTGCGCCCCGTGTTGGACTTCTCATTGATAGCCTGCGCCGCAAGGGCACCATTGGCCCAGCCCACGACTGCGCAGATATTGCCATCCGCCAAGTCGGCATCGATTCTCGAAGAGTCGAAATAGAGAATGTAAGGACGGATTTTTAATAGCAACGCCTGGGCTTTCTGATAATCCTCGGGGTTTCTGCTGTTGCTCGGGAGCCCAAGGTAATTCAAGGCAATCGAAATGATCTCGCTGGGAGAGTCGAGCATGGCCACGCCACAGGATTTGAGTTTGCTGATGTTTTCTTCTTTGAAGATCAAGTCCCAGCTATTTACTGGGGCATTGTCGCCCAGTGCAGCCTTGACCTTATGTTCGTCATAACCAATACCGGTGGTGCCCCACAAGTAGGGCACCGCGTAGCGATTACCGGGATCATTGGCCGCGAGCAGGGCCAGGATATCTGGATCGATATGGGACAAATTGCTCAGTTGGCTGCGATCCAGTGGTTGAAGCACGCCCGCCTCGATCAGGCCCGGCAAGACATTGGAAGTGGCCACGACCACGTCATAGCCGGTGCGCCCCGCCATAACCTTGCTTTGCATCATCTCGGCGCTGTCAAAGGCATCCATATTGATTCTTGTGCCGGTCTCCCGCTCGAACTCCTTGGGGGTCTCCGGCGCCAGCAACCCGAACCAGTTGTACAGATGTACGGCGGGCTCTACCGCACTGACGGATGTGCTTATTCCGGCACTGAAAAGCGAGGCTAAAAAAATAGCTCGCAAATGCGACTTACTCATATGACTATCCCTGTCAACTCGATAGGCCCTCATGGCCATCGTAAGCTAGGGGCTGAATATACTCGGCATCGTCGAATAGTAAATACCTACAAATACTTACCTCTGACCCATGAATTCCTAACCCTAAAGGGGTAGACAATGTCACTCGACCTTCATGACCTGGTTTGGCACCGGTCGATTGGAAAGTTGATCATGCAGCTGGACCGTCCGGAGTTCTGGAGCTCGCTTATTCGCGTATTGAATGAGTATGTGAAGATAGATAATTGGGTGGTATTGATTTTCAGCGATCAGCAAGTTCAGGTCATTAGCCTGCCTGAAGTGGCCGATGCCGAAGAGGTGGACGCCTTTACCCATCGCTATGTAAAAGGTCTTTATTTGCTGGACCCCTTTTATATTGCCAATCGTGAAGATCCGCAGAGTGGCTTCTTTCATATGCTCGACATTGCGCCGGAGCATTTTCTGGAGACCGAGTATTATCATCAGTACTTTGCGCAATACATTTCCGTCGATGAAGCGCAGTACAATGTTCAACTTGATGCGGATAGAACATTGTGTGTTTCATTTGGCAGTACCGTTCGATTCACCCAGGAGCAAATCGCGACACTTGAAATCATCAAACCCTGGGTAATTGCATTGATGTATCAGCGCATGTCGTTTGAAAACAGCCTGGAAAAAAACATCACCGAGCCCCCTCTGTGGTCGGACACCATTGCTCAGTTGGGTGCGCAAATAACGGCTCGGGAAAAGGATGTACTCAAGTTGTTGCTGAGTGGCTTCTCCAGCAAGGAGATAGCCGGCAAGCTTTCCCTGTCCACGGAAACCATAAAGGTTCATCGGCGTAATATTTACGCCAAGTTCAATATCAAGTCGCAGTCCGAACTCTTCGCGCGTTTTTTCATGCCGAAGCAAGAGGGGCACACCCTCAGTTGAGACTGGCGCCTCCAAGGGCAGGCGTCGTTCGCACTGCGGCATGCGGTGGCGCAGAGAGAGGCGGCCGGAAACTACAGGATCGTCTTCAGCAGCCAGGGGCTTTTCTCCAGGCATAAAAAAACGGCCTACCTTGCGGTAAGCCGTTTTTAGTACTTGGTGGTACACAGACGTTTGAACTGGGAGCTTAAGCTGTTGTATTTACTATGTATTTTTATAATTGATTTTTAAAGGGATACACCAGGGGATACACGACGCTGGCTGCTGTCCCTTCGAGAACCTATTGCGTCGACGGTAATGCGGGCCCAAATTCATGCCGACGTGTGGTCGGCAGTGGAAGCTATGATTCCAAGATCTGCTTGGTTTCGGTCGACGTAAGGTGGCGTATTAATGCAGTCGATTGCTGAATACAAGGAGTGACCATGGAGGCATTTACTGATTTTCAGCTCGAGGAAAAAATCAAATCAGTGCAAAGCGCTATCCAGGATTGGGCCATTTCAAATGATCTATGGCAAAGCACCGGATTTCAAACCTATGCACATCGTGTTGGGGGGGAGCCCGGGAATCAAGCAGTAGCGTTCATTCAGCATTTTGAAGGCCACCTACGCGACGTTGTTGATGGCTCTGCTGATCAGCGGCTTTACTCGGAATATGAAGCAATTGTCGAATCTCATGGCTTTTGGTTTGAGAACATCGATGGTGTTTCCGTCCACTTCTATCCTTCCGAGCAGGATTGGGCTGATGCATTTGATCAATATTTTCATTGGCAGTGGGTATGCGGGCTGGTGAAAGAGGATTGTGGGGATGTTCATGAAGAACTCTATGCCCATTTTGCCAAGCGCCCGGAAGATCTGAGGCGCCTGGGACATCGCCAGTTCGAGATACTGCTCTTTCGAATATTTCAGAATCACGGATTTGAAGCGGAACTTGGACCTGGCTCTGGAGATGGAGGGGTGGACGTTCGATTCTTTCAGCGAGGGCCACTAGGTGACGTAATGACATTTGTTCAGGCAAAGAAGTACGCGCAGAGCCGAAAGATAAATGTCGAGGCTGTCGCCGCTCTTCGAGGTGTAATGGCTGATTCAGGCGTTGACCAAGGCATATTTGTCACGACTTCCGAATATCTACCAAGCGCTAGAAGGTTCGCCGCACGGTCAACGGCACAGATTGAGCTTCGAACGTCTAGTGACGTTGCTGACTGGTGTCGTGATGCGACGAACGGCGTGATCGCGGACAAGTCAAAATTGATTTCCGATGCTCACGTTCTGAATCAGATTAGGCAGGTTGGAGGAGGTCCGGACTATCGAATTGTTCACGCATCGACTGGCTACACGATGATGCAAAACTCCTTCGCTCTCGTGCTGAAAGAGAGTAAGCACGCTGCGCTTCTCATGGTCCTACCTAAGCATCGAATATCAGGTGACGCTCATGGCTTGGAAGGGCACGAAGTGCCAGTGCTAGACGACACAGTTCTAGCATGGAAAACCGAAGCGCACGTTCTGCGGGTGACGCGCGAAGTTGACTGCGGCGGAAATGTTTCTTATTGGACCGGCAGAAATCTTTATACCAAATGGGATGGGACGAGCCAGTTTTTCAGTTGGATCGATTAGTCTGGTCCGATTCTGAAGCACTCCCCTGATACGGGGTGGTGATACTTAGAGGTACTTGCTCTGTGGCTATTTGCATATCTTGCAATGACCGATGGCCTGGACATTGGTCGTCAACTCCGCCTGTCGCTGCTCAAGGTTCGCGGTAAAACGGAGCTCCCATTTCGGTAGGTCAGGTACTGGAACTACCGGTGTTCCGGTAGTTCGGGTGGGCAGCGCTACAAACGCATTTCCCTTATGACGCGCCGAGGCTCCGCTCCCTGGGAGAGTGCTCGCCTGGCATCCTTGGTGAGCTGGTCGAGCGCTTGCTTCTCGAATACCGCCGCCATTGCGCTGGCCTTCCTGATAATCAGCAGCGCCAGCTCCGGCGGAAACACCACCTTGTCGGCGGGTAGATAATCACAGTCAATAACGGAAACAGCTCTATCCTCGGTGCGCGGTCGATGCTGGCGCCGGAATGAGGCGGGGCCAGCAGATGACCTGCAGATGTTACCGCGGAACGTGAGCAGCTACCTGGAATCCGGAGGCTGGCCAAGCTGGCAGGCCGACCGGTTTCCGCTCTATGGTGAACTATTCGTTCACCACCTGCTCCAACCTGCTGTCAGGTCGCCGGAAGCCCGTGAAAATACTTGACGAGCATCTAGCACCAGCACGTCACCTTTGATGCTGGAAGCGGTGCATTGCTTGGGCTGCGGGCAACTGACCCTTGTTCTGTCATCGGAAATCCGTCTAGCGCCTGTCTAGTATTGCCTGGCGCGCTAAGGATCTGTCTGGCCCGGTATTTCATCACCTCATCCCGCCAGGGTGGGCCTTGATATTGATCGAGCAGCAACCTTGACGGGGACTTCTAGAGTTCTTGACGAGGCTGGTGCTGGCCAAGCTGCGAGAGTGCCCGCAAAGCCTTGCCCCGCTTGGCTTTAAGCGATCCAGCCGCTGGTGGCGTCGGATGAATCCGTCAAGACCTGTCAAGAATTTCGTCAGCGGTGGCCAAAGGTTTCGGATTTCCCTTTCAGAATGCACCTATGACTTACCAACACCTTTTGCATTTATGCATTAGGTTGCGCGAACTAAAGTCCGCGCTACGACAGATATTAGATATCGGCCTCTTGTGTTTTCTCTATGCGAAGTACGCTGCGGTAACTGGGATGAATCTCCCAGTCCATACTGTCATCAAGATTGGCTTTAGTTGTAAGCAGAGAAGGCCTGTCCTCAAATCTGATAAAGCCTAGACCTGAGACGTCTTCGTCATCACGAGCCGTTATGAAGCCTATCCGGTAGAGGAAATGTGCTATCCCAACAACGCCTCCTTCTGAAGTTACACCGTCAATGTTCGGGAAGCCGCGAGGAGTAACTACCTTTTCCACCAGATGATTCATTAGCTCTTTTGTCGTATACCTCTTTTTTCCACCACTAAAGCTTTCAATTAAATCTTCTAGTCGAGAGCATTGATGACGATGCTCTTTATATAAGTCAGCGACTCTGAGTTGGCCGTAAGGCCTCAAGATAGAGCGTATATGACCTATCGAGATTTTATCAGCCTTTTTCGCGAAAGCATCGCTGCCCGCAAGTTTGCAGAGTTGTGCTGCCCAGCGAGGCCTGCCCGCAGAAAGGATATGTATGGGCCGAAAGGCTTCCAAGTGTCTTCCAGACCAGGAAAATGGCTCATTGAATACAAGTTTTCTGATCTTTGAAGAGTCTGTTCCGGGCTTTAAGCTCGTGAACCTAGTATCATCTCCGTAGTATCTGACAAAAAAACTAAGTACCTTGTTTTCCAATATACGTCCTGTATCTGTAGTACTCCATTTCAGGTCGAGCATATATTGTTCGCACTTATCAAGTGCTTCGTCATGCTGGGCGAGTATTGACCATACGTCGGTTCTAACTGATGCGCGTATGCACAGCCCTTTAACATTGTTGATGATGTTTCTACAGGCACTGAAAAATGTGCTTACTTTTAGTCGCTCGTGTTCTGTATTTATAAACGTCGCATCAATGTCGTCGATTGACATCCAAACTATAACGTCTTTTTTGTCCAGAACTCTGCTTAGAACCTGTTCTGAATCGTTTGCTGAAATTCGCGTGCGTTCTACTTCGATTCCAGCTCCTTTAATTTTAAGCCTGTCGAACAGTGCGGAAACGATATTTCTATTCCTGAAGCCAGCGATTTCGGAACTTTCTATAAGAAGCATGGAGTCATCAGTGAAGCCGAGACGGAGCGTGGCACCTAGTTCTAAGTTTATTCTCGTGCATATTCTTTGTTGCCAACCATATATCATCTCTGCGGATGATTGTCCTGGAGTATCTTGCAAGGCAAAAAGATCAGATGCCTTGACATGAATTACTAACTCATCAGGATTTGTTTTTTGTCGTTTGTATAGTGTTTGCTTGAGAAGCGTGGACTTACCCATTCCCTTACGTGATCGCACAAATGCCAGACGCTTTTGGGGGGAATAGAATCTATCAAATTCCTCCTTATCCAAAAAATAGCTATCCAAAATCTCCTCATCTTCGTCTTCGCCAGCTTCGTTCCCAAAAAGCTCCGGGTCTGCAAGATCTCTATGCATTTCACTTCCTTGATTAGCTTATGATTTGAGATTATTAGGTGCTGACTCTTGCGGCCATTTTGCACAAAGTCGGCCACCCCGGCAGGTGGTTAGGTGGCGATGACGCTCTCCAGTAAACAATCGCATAAGTCTAATGTCCACGGCCCGGCGAAAAAATGTGGGATGAAGCTTTCAGCGTGCCAGGCAGTGACCGCGTTTTGGAGATCCGTCCAAATCCGTCATGGTTCGTCATAGCTCCTCAAGGGTTGTGGCAACGTTTGCCTGGGGTCACCGTGGGCTACTTGCCCGTAAGGGACCGTCGCTGTCCCGCCCTATTTCTGTACGCGGTGGCTATCCAGCCGCCTACCAGATCTACCGCCAGCCCTTGCTGGCTTTGGAGCATAGGGTGAGTTGGATGATTTGCGGCCTCTACATCTGTCCAGAGCCTGTCCAGAATCCGTCTGGGGTCTGTCAGGGGTATGAGACGGCAAAGCCCTGCTCTTTGACGGCCACCGCACGGGATGAGCCTCAGACGCCCACCCGGTTTGGATTCCGTCTCACGCCTGTCTCACATTCCGTCAAAGCGTGGTCAAAGTAAAAGCCTGCGCCAGCGTGTTGGGATTTACACGGTGTGTTGAATTCAACACTCAGTATTGGAGCGGGTCGAATGGTGATCAGCGGGCCAGTCGATCCCAGTTCCGTGGTTTGTTCTGGGCTTGGCCAAGTTGCCAGTGGAAACCACTGCGAAGCCCTGGAAACCAAAGTTGAAATCAGCGACTGGAAACCAAGTGCATTGGTATAACCAGAGTTGTAACCGCTGGCCTGGTTCGCACAAGCCTCGCGTAGGAGGGTGCGAACCAGAAGTGCGAACCTCGGGTGCGAACTTGGTGCTGGTACACATCAGCGGGCGCGTACTGATCGTGCGTATCTGGCTGCTTACCATCGGCACACAGCTCTCTCCCACGGAACGTTCGCGCAGTCCAGGTGCGTGAAGACACTGCGTGAAACCTTGCTGGGGTGCGCGCCGGACATGCGCGAAACACTGAGCGAAAAACACTGCTGCCGATACTTGGCGCCAGCCTCCGACGGGGACGTTCCGCAGGTAGGCAGGAGCCGTTAACTATTTCGCTCTCCAATCATCTACGCTAGTCGAGACGGAATAGCGCCAATCACATACTGAGGCTCTTTGGATGGACGATAAGCACGGAGAATTACTTGATGGCCTCGATTGGTATTGGTCCCGAAAAGTAGAAGCGTATCGAGGTTTTGAATCGTTGGACGCCGAGAGTTTCAGCGTCAACGCCCGCCGATATTATGGTGAGTATTTTTTGTATCTCGTCAGCGCAATCGAGCTCCTGAGCGATTTTGACGACTCATTCAATGACTGTATTGAAACCGCACTCGATGGATACGGTGGGCACTCGGGGAAAAATAACTTTCAGTACCTTCGGCTCCTACGCCACGCGATGATTCATAGGGGGGCAGACATTACGAGTGCTGGTGTCGAAGTAAATGGCATCATTTGTCCACTGGCTCCCCCTACGCTTACTGCGAGGGGTGGGAAAAGTTTTATGCGGTTCTCGCCTTTTTTGACCGTGGTGATTTTTTTCTGTGAGGCCAAGGTCGGGCCCGCTATTGAAGATTTTATGGATCGCAAGAGCTTTTGGGATAGAGACCCTGCTGTATCGCTTGCAGTGGCACTGGATATGAGAAATATGGAGCACGCCTCAGCAGCGACAAAACATCAGTTGGAACACATGATGAATGACCAGGCAAAACTAGGTGCCTTGCCGTTCAACACGTTTCAAGAGCTTCGAGCCTC
The DNA here is from genome assembly GCF_049199125.1 of Pseudomonas sp. QD4. Classification (NCBI taxonomy): domain Bacteria; kingdom Pseudomonadati; phylum Pseudomonadota; class Gammaproteobacteria; order Pseudomonadales; family Pseudomonadaceae; genus Pseudomonas; species Pseudomonas sp. QD4. The sequence goes on along the minus strand of NZ_JBLZOM010000004.1, from coordinate 487,568 downwards.
TTTGAAATCTGGGATGTCTTCAGAAGCTGATTTGCAGGGCCTGCTCAGTGAGTCAGAAGCTTGGTGGGCGTTTTACCGAAGCAAGCTATAGCGGTACCGGTGGTGACTCCCTGTATGTATCCATGTTGCATATCCCAAACCGTGGATACCAGAGTGGATACCGCCCGATCTGGTCAACGCCAGCGACTTAACAGAACTTAACCTTTTTTCAGGTCGAGAACCTGTCAAAACCTGTCATTGAGCGCGCACCATAACCTGACAAAACCTGACATTGGATCGAGTGCGGCGCCTGGCGCGATGTTGACATCAGGCCCGTCTGGAACCGTTGGCAACGCATGCGGGCTGTTAGCAAAAGTTAGTCCCTGGGGAGGATGGCCTAAGTGGTAAGGCAAGTTTCAAACCTTCCATCTGCGACTATCATTGCGCTTTCAAGTGGGCAGCATGGTTCGTCGACAAATCCAAATTTCTCTAGATCGCAAGGAGCCGTCCGATGGGGCTTTTTTTCGAACCATACCAATCTGACCGCTGCTGCCTATGTGGCTCCCCGGAATCTCTCACGGGAGAACACATGGTTAAAGCTTCTGCGTTACGAAAGATCTTTGGGAGAGAGCCTATGGTCATCGGCAGTTTTGATGGCACCAGCGTTCCCCGTGACGCGCAAGGTCCAAAGTCCCAGGCCTTTCATTTCTCGGCTCGCATATGTGCATCATGTAATAGCTCTCAAACTCAAGCTCCTGATCGCGAGTTTGACCGGTTTAGTGCCTTGGTATCCGAGCTGATATCGCAAGGTAAGTCTCCGGAATCAGTATTCAGCCTACCGCAATATGAACTGTCGTCCACGCCGTACCTAAACGTATTCCGCTACTTCGCCAAACTCCTCTGTTGTCACGTTGCGGAGTCGTGCGGTCCGCGGCCATTGGCATTAAGCGAATTTGCGGTAGGGAAAACAGATCTTAATTTAGTGCTCCTGGACATTGATGCAGACCCAACGTATGAAAAATTTCTGGATAGTTTCGGAGAGCACCAATTTGCTGGTCACGGTGGGCTGACGGTTTGCGCTGATTCATCCAGCCTTCCCGCGAGCTTCCGAAGCTCACTAAGCTTTGGAGGTGTTCGTTATAAATTTTGGGTTCAGTACGGCGCGGCCGTTCAAGCGGAACTCCGGCAGTTCCATCCTGATTTTTGGGGGAAATGCGAGGCGGCATATCGTGAGGCAATAGACGCTCGATTATCAGACGATGACCGAAGTCGCCTCGGCATTTAGCCTAGCTGGCTGAAGTTTATGGGGGATGGACAGTCTCTGACCCTGTTAACAATTGTCAGGGTTGGCGGGCGTAGGACGACTCAGTGACGGATCGTAACCAGGCTAGGTGGTTACTTTGGGTGGTTACCAGCGTGGTTACCAGCGGCCCGTCAAGGCGATCAGCGAAAGGCCTCAAAGGGTGCTTGGCAGAATGTCGACATCGGCCTCGCTACTAATGAAAACCCGGTAGTTCTTGTTCTGTCCGTCGCTCAAGGTGACCTCTCGCTCTCGGCGATCTGCGGCAGTGCCACAAAACCCACTACCTATTACCCCCGCCCCCAGTACGAGCTCGCCGGCGGGAATCTTGAATGTGACCCTTTCTTTCGGGGATAGCTTGGCTGCTAGTTTGCCGTCTACATAGATGCCCATGTCGCAACCAGCACTGATGAATCCGGAGTCGCGCACCACGGTAAGCGTTCCGTATGGAGTAGCAGGGGTTGCCTGATACGAATACACCTTGTCCGCGCCTACTTGTCTTGCTTTGTCGGTGGGCACCGCGGAGGTCGAGCAACCCACCAACAGGGCACTTAACAAGCACGGGGCAATTATCCTTTGCATTGAGATCTTCTCCATAAAACGAAGAATGTATCACTCCTTTATGAGTCGGGGCCGGTTGCTGGCGATGGCCCCAATGGTTCGACCAAGGCCGAGCTATACCTGATCTTCTGCGTAGATGGCTGCACTGATGATTGCGCCACCCCACCGGCGGCGGCCTGCGCAGAGCGAAACCGGGTTACCGGAAGCCGTGGTGTTCTTGGCGCTGCCGAAGGCGTAGCCGGGCGTGTTCTCTGGTGCTGCACTGGTCTTGAGCCCGCCAGCCTGGGGGCTGAGCATTTGAATCACACCGCCAATGGCCACCACCGCCCCCATTTTCATCATGGGAACACCTACAGCTCCGCCACCGAGTGCGGTAACCACTGCGCCGACAATGACGAGCACAGCTCCTACTACAGTTTGTAACGACCCGGCGCGCTTGCTCCCGCAAATTACCGGGATAATCCTGATATCACGGCAACCGCTCAGACCGAACTCATTTTCACCAACGTTCTTACCGTTGCGGAACACTGCGAACTCAAGGCCTTTAGCCTTTGCACTTGCTAGATCCTGAGCGAACCCCCGGTGATTCACATCTATTGCCCTCACCGCTTCTCGTACGTCTCCGTGATCGGAAAGTAGAAAAGTGTGTTTGCGCCCGTATTTCTTCGCGAGTGAACCTCCAAGGATGATGGTGGTACGAGGGGTGTACTCGATTGCTAATGCGGCCATGGTCTATTTCTCCTATTTACCGTTGGTGGCGTTGGTCGGTACTTCGGCTCCGATCTGCATTGCCAGCAGCATTCGGGATGCCATGGCGTCGTCACGGATAGCCTTTTCGCGGCGCGGGTCAGGGTTCCAGGCTGAGCAGTGGGTAGACGCGTATTCCTTGGCGAATGGGTTTATGGCTTTTAGCAAGTCAGCGGCAATGACGGCCTCTTGCTCGGTGTAATACGGGCCGTCGATTCTGTCGCGCCCACCTTTGACGATGTGATTGACGCCCCAAACGACGTACCCGCCAATCATCTTTGGATCACTGGCAAAGTCCGTGATCTTGCACGCTTCGGTGAATCGCTCCTGGTGCGTGGGTGCCTGGCCCGTTGTGTTGTTGTCTTGGTCAGTCATGTTTTCCTCTATGCGCCGCTGGCGCTGGTCATGGGCTGTCGCCCGGTGGTGTTGCTCTGTGTTGCGCCACGTTTTGCGAATCACGAAAACGTGGCGCGCAAAATGCTCACTTGCCGACGATGCTCAGGGCTGGCGGGAGCTTTGGACCGAACGGCGCGCCGGGGGCGAATGGGTCGGGTAGCTGGTCTTCTGGGCATTCCCTGATGAACCGGATCATGGCGGCATGGCAGGCGCGATACAGCGGGCCACCGGCGCCCCATTCATCACTCTTGCGGTCGGCGCTGTCCTCCAGTTGGGATAGGTAGGCCACTCCGCGAAGGCTGGTGTCGCCGTCTGCGCTGGCCCGATGGCGATGTACTGGGTTGACGCCCAGCAGGTCGCACATTTGGTCGAAGCCCAGCGCCTGCGCCAGCCCCTCGCGGTCGAACATCAGTGATTGGCCAAACCCAGCAAGTGCGCTCCACGCTGCACTGCGGGTGGCCTCCTGGTGTTCGCGGGCCTGCTCCTCCAGTTCCGCAATGGCCTGCCGGGTGAATGGTAGAAACGCTTTCAGCTTTCCCGCTTGCCGGCGTAGGGCTCGCCGTTCACTGCGGATAACGTCGAGCTGGTCAGCAATGGCGCGACAGATTCTCCGGGTGGTGATGAGCTGCGTGGTGGCGCTGACGCCAGGCTTCAAAGCGATGTTGCACAAGCGGGTGATAAGGCTGGGCGTCATTGGTGCGCCTCCATAAGTGTGGCGTCGTAGCTGGTGCGCAGGTGGGCGCCAGCCGTGCAATGGCGGCCTTTGGGCGCGTAGCAGGATCGACAAACCATGATGTGGTTGAGGTATTGGTCGCGTGCCTGTCGCCATTCCGGCGTGGCGGTGGCGGCGCTTGCGTGCGGGCTGGTGCAGAACTGGGGAGCGCGATCGACGTGGTTGACCAACACCAGGCGCGGGCGAGGTTCAGGATTGCTCCGCAGTTTTGTGGGGGAGGCAGCGGTAACGATAGGTGGCATGTGATCGAGCAGGGCAGAAAGGAGGCTCATACCGCCACCTCGCCGCAATTACTCGTAATCCAATGTTCCTCTGATTTCAAAAACACCGGCAACAGCGGCAACAAAGGCAACAGCCCCGTAAACCGTGGCCTCCAGACGTTGCCGATGCTTCCAAATCGTTGCCACCAGTTTTGAACCGGCAACAGTGATAACCAAATGAGAGGGTGACGGTGCTCTTTTATGTTGAAAATCAGGTGTGCGTTGCCAGTTGTTGCCACTCTTTTTATAGGGTGGCAACGGCTGCAAGCTACGCCCCACAAGGCTGTTGCCGGTGTTGCCACTGTTGCCAGCGATTCTAGGTTCCTGTGAACTTGGGCAATCCGAGTAAGTAGTGTTTGAGGGCTGGTCATGCGCCACCCCCTTCACGGTCAATGACCTCTGGATCGATCACGTAGAGGCGTGCCTGGCCACCCCCAGGGAGGCGGTAGTTCTTGGTTTTGCGGTCGTTGTCGCGGCGGGCGATTACGTTCGCGCCCTCGAGTGCTTTGACGATGCGAGACAGGCCGTAGCCGTGGGCTGCTTCGATCAGTGCCGGCTTGTTGAACAAGTACAGGCGGTTGTTTCCCACTAGCTCCCAGTAGCCAGCCCGGTTGAATACCTTGGTGTCGGGCGTTTGGTCGTCGATGTCGGAAAAGCGGCTGCTGCCGTGGCGGTCGATAAAGTCCAGGATGCCGGCGAGGATCTGGCGGTCTTCGGCGTTTCCGCTACCAACCCGACTGAGCCACTCTCCATAGAGCAAGCGGCAGTCAGCTAGGGCGGTGCCGGGCTCCCAGGGCAGCAGGCCATAGGCGATGGCCATTTCCCCCGCCAGCGCAATGACGGCAAACCGATCTGCCACTCGACCGGCCTGGGCGTTGTCCTCCACGAAGGTTGCACGTATCCCGGCGAAGTCTTCGAGCAGTCCGGCGCGGTCATCACTGGCGAGTAGCTTCTCGACGAACGCTGGTCCAAGGTGGCCATGGTGGGCGCCGACGGCCACGGTGAGTTGGCGGTGGAAGTCCGCGCCCTCCAGGCCGTGCAATTCATCGAAAGCCCTATGAGTACGGGTGCCGGCGTTCACGTCGACCATGCGCAACTCGGCGCCAGCGTGGGCGGCATTGCCGGATATCGCCGCGTGTTCGGAGAGGGAGCGCTCACCGCTGGAAAGTGTCAGCAAGCGCCAGCTCAGTTTGGCGCGGCCCTCACGCTCGCGGGTCATGGTGCCTTTGCCCTTACCATTGGCGAGGGAGTAGGCCATTTCCTGTACGCGCTTGGGGTCTGCGCGCTTGATTTCATCCAGGGGCAAGATGGTGTCGTTACGGCTCGATGCCTCGATCTCCAGCCCGCCCTTGGTCATGTCCCAACTGGCGGCGAATATTCCAGGGTCACCCCATACCGACGAGCCGATCAGTTGCGCCAGTGACTTGCCGCTCGAGCTGTCGCCCACAAGGTGAACACCACCACCCAGTACACCGACCAGGCTGAGCAGTGGGCCGGCCAGTGAGCAGCCGATCGCCAAGGTGAGCACCGGATTGCCGGCGCACTTTGCGGCAACCTCCGACTGCCACAGTGCCAACTCGCCGCGGTGGCTGAACAACACCTGGGCCTTGTTGCTGGCCTGGTAACGCACCTTGTCGCTGCCGATGGTGCGTCCAGGCAGTACGAACGCCCCCGACTCATGCCAGCCTGGCCGGCTGGTGGTGGCGAACACCTCGGCGGGGTGCTGATCGAGTAGGTACTCCATGAAGGTGCCGCGCTTCTTGAGGGCAATAATGACTCCCATGCCGAACAAGGCGCGGCGGGCATCCTCGCCGCTGCCCCCGAACACCTCCATGGCGATGATCCATTCCTTGATGCCGCTTTCGGTCACCAGGCGCAGTAAACGCCCCTCGCTGCCATCGTCGCTGTTGGTCGTGCGGGCGACCACGGTTACCGGGCTGGAGATCCACTCATCAGAGATAGGGCGGTCGCCGGTATCGCTCTCGGCGTCGTCCTGGTCTGGAGCACGCTTAAAGCCGTGCCAGTAGACGCCAGGGCGAAGCTTGCGCCCCTTCTCATTGGTGACCCAGTTCTCGTACACGGCCCAGCAGGGACGATCAGGTGCAATGGTCGCCGCATCTGGCCGAAGGTTGATCACGTTGGTGTCAGGCTTGGACATTGGCGAGCTTCCAGTTGGCGAGGTCGTTGAAGTCGGTGAGGTCGCCGGGGGAGCCTTCTGGCCACTCAGGGAAAGCGACCTGGGCGCCGACGGCGGCCGCGGCGGCGTTCGCTGCTTTGCGCCCTGGGTTTCCATCGGTGAGCCGATCGTCGTCGCCGGCGATGACGATTGGTTGGCCCGGGTAGCGAGCGCGAAGGGCCATAGCTGCAGGGATCAAGTTGCCCGCGTTCATGGCGGCGGCAACGACGTAGCCGCCGTGCTGGTGGAGGCTGGCGGCCGTCGCCCACCCTTCGCAGATGCAGAGCACAGAGTCGGGTTTAATGATGCCCAGCGGCGAATAGGTGCCCTTGATCCGGCCGCCGAACAGGAAGCGCTTGCCGCCGTCCGGAGCAATTCGTTGCAGGTTGACCAAGCGCCCATCCAGGTACAGCGGGATCAGAAGGTCAGCGCCACGCTGGCGCAAGCTGTAGGGGCGAACAGCCTTGGCGACCAAATACGGGTGGTCTGGCGAGGCGCGCCGCGCGTTGCGCCACCAGTGATTGGCTTTCTCTGCCGCTCGTTGTTGGCGCCGGTGCTGTTCGGCTTCGCGCTGGCGCCGGGCCTGATCCACTCGCTCACGGATCTGCGCGGCTTTGTGGGCGTCTACCGGTTCACGGCTACACCAAGTGTTGGCGCCGCCGGACTTCCAGCTGCCGAACGCGCCGGATGCAATACCGTCCAGGTACAGCACATACCAACCGTTGAGGCTGCCAGGCTTGTCGTCTGGGACGCGGAAACGATGGATTGCGCCGTCTGCCACGGGAAGCCAGTCGAGCTGGCCATAGACGGCTTGGAGTGCATCACGAAATTGGATCGTTGCGTCAGTCATGCGGCCCCCTTCGGCGGGGTAAACCGCTTGGCCAAGCGTTCTAGTTCTTGGGTGAGGCGTTCCAGCTCTTTGCAGTGCCGGCCTTGGTCGCCCTCCGAGATTCGCAGCTCCAGGAAGCCGACCAGGGTTTCCACCAGCAGCGCATAGCTGGCGCTGTCGATGTGCGCGCCAGTAGTGGGCGGCACGCCGCTACCCTTGCGCTTGATCGGAGTAACGTTACTCATGCTCCACCTCCAGGTGCTTAGCACTACGCAAAACTACGCCGCCGCACCGGGCAAACAGCTCTGTGGCTTTTTTCAGGCAAGCCGATCCCGTCAGCGCAAAAATGCGCTGTTGAAAAGTCGTCATGGTTTAGGCCCTGTTTGCTTTGAGGCGCTGCTTGGTCAAGGATTCTTTCAGCGAATCAACTACAGCTCGCGCTGAATCCAAGGTGTGTTTCACCAGCCACGCCTCGTTGCCTACGAGTGAACGCTCGCCCATCGCTGCGGCGTAAATCGAGTCGTCGATCGTGCTGAGAAGGTCGGATACGCTTTCCATTGCATCCTCGATCGGAACGCCGGGGTTAACGATGAAAAGTGCCTGGTGCTTGGTGGCTTCGCCGGTTGGATGGAAGCGGTGGCCTTCTACTGTGCTGATGTTCGCCAGGTTCATTGTTTGCCCTCCAACGCATCGAGCTTTTCCTGCAGCTCGGTAGTCTGGCAATTGAGGTAGTTCGCCCAGTCGTCTCCGATGTACTGCCCGAGGCCTGCTAGGGCTTTAACGTTGTATCCCTTGCCATAGGTGACGTCGGCGCTGACGGCATTGAGCAGCGCGGTCAGCCAGGTGATGTGCTCACGGCTGGAGTGGATCAGGTCGATGGCTTCACCGCCGATCAGGGATGCGCTACGAGGTGAGCTGGTCATTTCGCCTCCCCTTGTGCTTCCAGGGTGCGGACGATGGCCATGTGGCTGTTGTAGCGAGCGAGACGAACGGAAAGGGACGAGTTCGCGCGAAGGGCACTCAGGGCCAAACGACGATGAGCAAAGACGCGAATTGGGGACGGATTGAGGGTGTGTTTCATCTGTGAGGCTCCTTGTACTGAGGAACCGCCACGGTCTGCCGCCAAGCAGATTAGGGTGGCGGATTGCACAGGATTGGCGGACCGGCGTACAAGGAGACCGGCGCACCCGAGGGTGCTCCTGCGCAACCCGCCATAACACAAGAATGCGGGCACAAAAAAAGCGCCTGCAATCATCATGGGGGCGCTGTTGCGCCTTGTACAGTTCAGGCCGCCAAGCCCGTTCGCTGATTTTGCAGCGACGTCCGAACCATACCGGCGACTTTGATTGCTGGCAAGGAAAGTTATCGACCGATCATCGCTGGTCATGAGCGTAGCTGTCATGGGCGCAAGTCCTCAGAATCGATTGGCAGCTTCAGTTGCTCTCTCAAATGAGCTACGTGCGCGTACGCACCCGGCTTGTCATAGCGCCAGTGAGCCAGCCGGCGACCACTGCTGCTGGCTTCCCTCTTGCGGGTCTCCAACGACTGGCAAGCGTGCCCATAACGTGCCTCGCGGAATGCCATGATCAGGCTCGATTTCAGCTCCACAACGCGGTCGGTATTGCGGGACAACGACAGCAGGAAGAACGCTTGATCTTCGTTCAGCAGGGCGAAGCGCTCCGGCCTACCACCGGCAGTTCCGGCCAAGGGTTTCTCCGTTTGAAAAGGAACAACCCCGAACTCTTCAAACTTCGCCAGGTAGCGCTCGATCAGCGCCATTTGGTTTTTGTGCTTGGTTCCCAGTTGCTTCGCGAGCTGGCGGCTATCCGCGCGCGCTTCGTTCCCGGTGTGGGTCAGCGTGATTGCATTCATGCTGTCACCCCCGCCGGCGGGTTGGTGCTGAGGTAGTAGAGCGCCATGCCCTGGTGAGTGCGCCCTTGATCGTCGGTCAGGGTGAGGCGATGGGTCAGGATCTTGTGGCCCAGGCCGCGCAGTTCATTAATGCGCGCACCAGGGCGGACGATATTCAGCTCGCGGATGGCGGTGAAGGTATCAATCGGGCCCGCTTGCAGGCGCTCCAAAAGGCGAGCGCGTTGTGCGGTTCCGCTGGTATTCTCGACGCGAGTATTTTTGTGGCTGGCCTGTTGGTCGGCCTTTTTTTTGTTCATTAGGCGGCGACCTCGCGCAATGCGATGCGCTGACGTACCCATGTTTGAACTTCAGCAAGCACCCATGCCACAGGTGCGCCGCGCGCTTTGCTGTTGCTCAACGGCACCGGTTTTGGAAAGGTCGGGTCATCCTTAAGGCGCTTATAAATCGTCGGTCGCTTATAGCCGGTAATGGCTTCCATTTCCGGAATGCGGATGAGGGTGGTAGCCGGATCACAGAATGGGCGTGCGCTTGTATCTGAGGCTGAGGCTGAGGCTGAGGTCGAGGAGATGTTGGTCATATTTGTTTCCCGTTGTTGATGAATACGGGAAACAGGTTGACGGTACGCGACGGGTGTTAATCAAGCCTCTAGGGTGTACGGCACCGGGCACACGAGAGCGGGAGTAAGGGCTCCACTGGGGCGTTATATCGAGTGGGCACCTTGGCTGTAAGCCTTGGTTTTACTCGTCCGCTCGGGTGGGCACCTTACGGTTTTTGAGGTGAGCAGTTCGCATATTTTTGGGTCTCAGGATTAAGTCGACGGCTTCCGATTCACGGCCTGATGCCCCTCTTCCTTTCAGATACTCAATGATCTCGTCACGACGGGGTGCGGTGCTGGGATCTTCTTCGTCGTAGGTCGACCAAAAGTGTTTTATGGCCTCTTCCACAAATTCCAGCCCTTCTGATTTGTGGCTGTAGTTTGGTAGGGCCAATGGTGGAGGCTGCTGCACAATTGGCGCCGAAGCCTTTGGCATCCGTTCGACTAACTGCTTTTCTACAGGCCGTGGAGGACGAGTAACTTGGACATTAGCCGTGGTAATCCAAGCGAGTAGCGATGCTCGAGTGATGATGGTGTCCGCCATGCTAATTTCAGCCTCGCGCTGCGTAGGGCGGACTACTCGTAGATTACGTTCAAGCGAAGTATTGCCGTTCCAATCGCTCACTTCTTCTTCCACATAGCCCATGCATACGACTGGTGAGATCAACCCTTGACGTATTGCTGAGACAATTCCCAACGCATGACCGTGTGCTTTTTTCCAGCGAGCGTGGTTGTGTCTCTTTGCCAGGATGAGATTTTCACAGTCAAAAGGATCAATCATTGCCGACAGCAGAGCGGCTTGCTCTACGGAGAACTCCATAACGGCCTTCCAGTGGTCTAGGTTGGGCAGCCGTTCCGAAGGCGTGAAATCCTCAAGGTCATCAAAGTCGAGCATCTGCAGGCCCCTAAACATTCCTACCACAGCTTTAAAGCGCTAAGAGGGCCTCTTCGATTGCTGGCTTAGGTATGTTTTACGCGTGAAAAGAAGGAACTGTTTATACAAACAGTAATGGCATTCAGTCTATAGCTGTCTACGTGAACAAAGGAAGCGCCACCTTAAGCGCGCTTGCCGAAGTCGCCTTGGATGACAACACCACCGGCAAGGCCGTCGAGGTAGTTCGCGTACCACTGCATCATCTTTGTGCGTTGCGGCAGGTACTGAGCCTTGTTGTAGACGCCGGCAACACCAGGCTTTTTGTGTGATAGCTGGGCCTCGACGTGATTTTCGTCGAAGCCGTTCTCGTTGAGCACCGTCGAGGCGATATGCCGGAAGCCGTGCCCGGTTTGCCGGCCCTCATATCCCATACGACGTAGCGCCATGAGAAACACGGTATCACTGCGTGGTTTGGTGTGGTCGCTGCGGCCAGGGAACAGAAGGGGATAGCTGCCGGTGTACTGGCGCAGTTCCTCTAGCGCCTCGATCGCCTGAGACGAAAGCGGCACCAGGTGCTCAAGTCCCTTTTTGCGGCCTTTGCGCTCGACTGGGATCGTCCAGAGCTTTTTGGTGAAATCGAACTCCGACCACTGGGCCTCGCGCAGCTCGCTAGGGCGCACCGCGAACAGGCTCAGCAGGCGCAGACCTAGGCGCACATCGTGGGCGTGCGGATAGGCAGCAATGGCGCGGATCAGGCCGGGAAGTTCATCGGGTGAGACGTGGGCGTAGTTCTCGGCCTTGCCGGACTGGAGATATTTTTGCAGCCCTTCAAGCGGGTTATGGGTGGCCCGGCCAGTTACCCTGGCCAAGTCGTAGGCGTCTCGGCAGTACGAGCGCACCCGGCTCATTTGCTCAAGAATTCCCTGTTGTTCCATGCCGCGCAGAAACTCCATCCACTCAAGCGGTGTGATGTCGGCATAGGGGCGTTTACCGAACACCGGGAAGACGTGACGCTCCAGGGCGCCGATGATTCGCTTGGCGGTACCCGCATCCCAGTTGGTGAGACGTGAGGCGTACCACTCTCTCGCCAGTGGCTCGAATGTCTCGCCGGCGATATCCCTCACTGCTTTCTTGCGGGCTTGCTTGGTAACGATCGGGTTTTTGCCGTCGGCGGCATCGGTGCGCAATTCGGCAGCTTTCTGCCTGGCGACTGATCCGCTCACCTCGGGGTAACCGCCAAGCCCAAGCCATGACCATTTGCCGTCGGGCTTCTTGTAGCGAAGCTGCCAGGACTTTTGGCCATCAGGCTTCACGCGGAAATAAAGGCCGCTCCCGTCCAGCTCGCGATACTCGTTGGCATCAGGCTCCAGGCCGGCCAATGCGGTATCGGAAAGGGGGCGGCGTTTTATCTCGGATCGCTTCATTTGGGCTTGTATCCCCTCGGTTCAATTATTTGTCGAGGATACACAGGGGGATACACGGAGGGAAGGTATAGGGGGATACAAGGAGAGATAGCCAGAAACAAGAAAGCCCGCACGAGGCGGGCTTCTTGAGGTGGTTTAGAGGCTCATGTAGACATCTGTAAACCGGTACTTGGTGGCTACACAGGGACTTGAACCCCGGACCCCAGCATTATGAATGCTATGCTCTAACCAACTGAGCTATGTAGCCAAGTGGCGCGCATTATTCGCGGAGAACGACATTGCGTCAAGCCTTTTTGTAAGAAATTTATCTACGCTATCAACCGTTTATCCAATTACCCCCGACTCAGCAGTGGCGAAGGGCAGCGCTGGAACCAGCGGCTGGCCTGTTCGTAGGCGTGTGCCAGTTGCAGCACGGCGAAGTCGGCCTGGTGCCGGCCGATGATTTGCAGGCCCATGGGCAGCCCGTCGGCATTGAAGCCGGCCTGCACATTGGCTACCGGGCAGCCGCTCAGGGTGCCGGGGATGACCACTTCCATCCAGCGATGATAGGTGTCCATGGCCACGCCCTGGATGCTGCGTGGCCAGGGGATGGTTTTGTCGAACGGGAACACCTGGGCGCTGGGCAGCAGCAGAAAGTCGAAGCGCTCGAACAGTTGGCTGATGGCGCGGTACCAGTGGCTGCGGCTGACCGAAGCGGCGTACACCTGACTGGCGCTGAGGCTGAGGCCGTTTTCCACCTCCCAGCAGGCTTCGGGTTTGAGCTGGGCGCGTTTCAGCGGATCGGCGTAGGCCGCGCCCAGGGAGCCTGCCACCAGCCAGTGGCGCAGGGTGCGCCAGCTGTCCCACAGCTGCTCCGGGGCGAAGTCGACCTGGGCCGCCTCGACGCTGCAGCCCAGGGCCTCGAAGTCGGCGAAGGTGGCTTGGCACAGTTCGAGGATGCCTGGTTCCATCGGCAGGTAGCCGTTGAAGTCACCGAGCCAGCCCAGGCGCGTGCCCCGCAGGTCGCGCTCCAGGGGCTCGGCAAACGCGGCTCCGGATTCGGCGATGGACAGCGGCGCCCGGGCATCAAAGCCGGCCTGTACCGACAGCAGCAGGGCGGCGTCACGCACGCTGCGGGCCATGGGGCCTTCATAGCCGAGCTGGTCGAAAAACAGATCGCTGCTGTCATCGAACGGCACCCGGCCTTGGGACGGGCGAAAGCCGAAAACATTGTTGAACGCCGCCGGGTTGCGCAACGAGCCCATCATGTCGCTGCCGTCGGCCACCGGCACCAGGTGCATGGCCAGTGCGGCGGCGGCACCACCGCTGCTGCCGCCGGCCGTCTTGCTCGGGTCGTAGGCGCAACCGGTGGCGCCGAACAGCGGGTTGTAGCTTTGTGAGCCGAGGCCGAATTCCGGGGTGTTGCTCTTGCCGATGATGATCGCCCCGGCTGCCTTGATCCGCTCGACCATGATGCCGTCGCGCTGCGGCACAAAATCTTCATACAGCGGTGAGCCCAGGGTGGTGCGAATACCGTGGGTCAGCGACAGGTCCTTGATCGCGTGGGGCAGGCCGTGCATCCAGCCGTGGTATTCGCCGCGCGCCAGCTCTGCGTCGCGCAGGTCAGCCTGGGCCAGCAGCGCCTGGGGCGGTTGCAGGCTGATCAGCGCATTCACCGCCGGGTTGAAGCGCTCGATATGGGCCAGGTAGGTCTGCATCACTTCGCGACAGGAAACCTGGCGCAGGCGGATGCGTTCGGCGAGTTCGTGGGCCTGCAGCAGGACCAGTTCGCTGATGGGGTTTGAAGTCATGGTGATGCTGCCTTGTAGACGACTTGAAGAAAGCGCCCCGCCGCAGCGGGGCGGTCGGGGGTCAACGCATCAGGTTGGTCCACAGGCGGTCGGCCAGGCGAATGGCGCCTTCGCCGCAGGTCTGGCTGAACACCACCTTGGTGCCCTCGGGAATATGCAGCTCGGGGGCATCCTTCAGGCCCGCGTCGAGGAAGGGTTCGACGCCCTTGATCGGGCTCTGGTGCTTGAGGAAGTTCTGGGTCATGGCCGCGTTCTCAGGCTGGCTGAGGAAGGCGATAAAGGCCCTGGCGTTCGCCGGGTTCTTGCTGCCCTTGGGGATGACCATGTTGTCGACCCAGGCCAGCACGCCTTCTTTCGGGTACAGGTACTTCAGGCTCGGTTTCATCTCCCGGGCGCGCATCGACGAGCCGCCCCAGAACATCGACATGTCGATTTCGCCGGCGGCCAGGTTCTCGCGGATGGAGCCGGCCTTGGAGCTGTAAGTCTTGACGAAGGGCTTCTGCGCCTTGAGCAGGGCCAGCACCTGTTGCAACTGCTTGGGGTCTTCGCTGCACAGCGGAATGTTCAGGTACAGGCTGGCCATGTCGATCACATCGCTGACCGAATCGAACATGTTGATCCGCCCCTGCAACTCGGCCGGCGGCTCATACAGCACCTTGTAGCTGTCGGCCGGGCCCGCGTAGCGCTGGCTGTCGAGCACCACGCTGGTGGTGCCCCAGATAAACGGCATCGAGTAGGCGCCGTCCGGGTCCCAGGTCGGCCGTTGCAGGTTGTCGACCACGCTGGCGTAGTAGGGCTGCTTGATCGGGTCGAAGCGCTCCAGCAACTGCTCCTTGATCAGGATCGGCACGAACTGGTGCGAGGGAATCGCCACGTCGTAGCCGGTGCCGCCTTGCTTGAGTTTGGCCAGCAGCGTCTCGTTGGAATCGTAGGAATCCACCGTGACTTCAATGCCGCTCTGTTTCTGAAACTTGGCGAGGATCTCCGGCGAAAAGTAGCCGCTCCAACTCACCACGTTGAGTTTCTCCGCAGCCTGAACGCTGCCGACCATGGTCAGTGGCAGTGTCAGTAACAACGAGGCGCCGAGGCCTGCAATCAACTTGCTCATGCTATTTCCCCACAGTGCTTGGAAGGTTCAGGTTTTCTTTTTGCCCAGCAGATAAGAGAGGCTGACGAACAGCACCGAGACGCCGAGGATCAGGGTCGAAACGGCGTTGACGTCGGGGGTCACCCCCATGCGTAACAGGCCGAAGATAAAGATCGGCAGGGTGGTGGTGCCGGCCTGGGAGACCATCATCGAGATCACGAAGTTATCCAGCGAGACGATGAAGGCCAGCATCAGTCCGGAGAAAATCCCCGGCATCAGCAGCGGCAGGGTGACCTTGCGAAAGGTGCGCCAGGGGCCGGCATAGAGGTCGGCAGCGGCCTGCTCCAGAGACAGGTCCATGTCATTGAGCCGGGCGCGGATCGGCAGGTAGGCGAACGGGATGCAGAACACCGTATGGGCGATGATCAGGTTGCCGTAGCCCAGGGACAGGCCGATGGTGGAAAACAGCGCCAGGGTGGCGACGCCGACCACGATTTCCGGCAGCACCAACGGCAGCATGATGGCGCCCATGGACAGTTGCAGGCCCTTGAACCTGGCGCCGCGCGAGGTACCCAGCGCCGCGAGGGTGGCAATCGCGGTTGCGATGCTGCTGGCGCAGACGGCGATCAACAGGCTGTTGCCCGCTGCCTGGCGCAAGGCCTGGTTGGCGAAGGCGGCGCGGTACCAGTCGAGGCTGAAACCGCTCCATACCGTGGCCGACTGGTTGGCGTTGAAGGAGAACACCACCAGCACCACGATCGGCGCGTAGAGGTACAGGTAGAACAGGAAACTGAAGCCGCCAAAGCCGGGGAAGTCCTGCACGCCCAGGCCGTTTCGCTTGAATAGACGCAGCATCATGCACCCTCCCGGGCAACGCGCTGGCGCTGAGCGCGCAGGGCATACAGGGTCAGGACCAGCATCACCGCCGCCATCAGCACCAGCGACAACGCGGCACCGAACGGCCAGTTACGGGCGTCGCTGAACTGACGGAAGATCAGGTTGCCAAGCATCATCCGCGTACCGCCGCCCAACAGCTCCGGAGCAATCATCGCCCCCAGGCAGGGCACGAAGGTCAGGATTGCACCGGCGATAATTCCCGGCCTGGCAATCGGCAGCACCACCTTGCGCAAGGTGCGCAGGCGCCCGGCATACAGGTCCTGGGCAGCCTCCAGCAGGCGCGTGTCCATTTTTTCCAGGGTGGCGTAGATCGGCAGCACCACGAACGGGGCGTAGGTGTAGACCAGGCCCAGCAGCACCGCGCCGTCGGTGTAGAGCAGTTGCAGCGGCTGGTCGATCAGGCCCAGGCCGAGCAGGCTGTTGTTGATGACCCCGGTGTTACGCAGCAGCAGGATCCAGGCGTAGGTGCGGATCAGCAGGTTGGCCCAGAACGGCACCGTGATCAGGAAGATCAGCAGCCCGCGCCGCTGCACCGGCTGCATGGCCAGCCATACGGCCACCGGGAAACCGATCAGCAGGGTGATCAGGGTAGTCAGCCCGGCAATGCCGATCGAGCGCAGGGCGATGACCAGGTAGGAATCGGTGAAGGCCAGGCTGTCGTCCAGTTGCCGCTCGAACAGCAGCGAAGTGTAGGCATCGCTGCTCAGGACCTTGTTGACCCCACCGTAGGGGTTGGCCTCCATCAGCGAGTAACCGATGACGATCAGGATCGGCACCAGCAGAAACAGACCGATGGCGAGCAGCGCCGGGCTGACCCCGAGAAAACTGTGCAAGGCCCGGCGACGTTCCAGGTTGTGAGTGATCGGTGAAGCGTGCATGGCGAACCCTCGTGCTCAATCCAGCAGGACGCTGGCGCTGCCGCGGTCGAAGTGCAGGCCGGCGTCACTGCCTACGGCAAAACGCTGGCTGTGGTCGACGCTGTTGGGGGTGCGCACGGTGAGGCGCGACCCGTCGCTGAGGCTGACCTGGTATTGCAGGTCGGTGCCGAGGTAGATCTGCGCCTCGATGCGGCACGGCAGTGTGCCCTGGCTGCCGGCCGGCACCAGGTGCAGGCGTTCCGGGCGTACCGACAGGGCGACCGTGGCGCCGACCTGGACCTCGCTGCAGGGCTGGGCCGGCAGCGGATGCCCGGCGGGGCCGGCGAACCAGGCCAGGCCGGCCTCGACCCGGGTCACGGTGCCTTGGATAAAGTTGGTTTCGCCGATAAAGTCGGCGACAAACCGGTTGCGCGGTTGTTCGTAGATGTCTTGCGGACGGCCCACTTGCTGCACTTCGCCTTCCGACAGCACGGCAATGCGGTCGGACATGGTCAGGGCTTCTTCCTGATCATGGGTGACGAAGATAAAGGTGATGCCGGTCTTGGCCTGGATCGCCTTGAGCTCTTCGCGCATGGCCTGGCGTAGCTTGAGGTCGAGTGCCGACAGGGGTTCGTCCAGCAGCAGGACTTTGGGATGCGGCGCCAGCGCCCGGGCCAGGGCCACTCGTTGCTGCTGGCCGCCGGAGAGCTGGTTGGGACGGCGCCCGGCGAAGCGTTCCATCTGCACCAGGGCCAGCATTTCGCGAACCCGCTCGGCGATCTGCGCCTTGCTCAAGACCTTGCCCATGGGCTGCGACTCAAGGCCGAAGGCCAGGTTCTCGGCGATGCTCATGTGCGGGAACAGGGCGTAGTGCTGGAACACAGTGTTGACCGGGCGCTTGAACGGCGGGCGGTCGGCGATGTTTTCGCCATAGAGCAGGATCTCGCCCTGGGTCGGAAACTCGAACCCGGCAATCATCCGCAGGAGGGTGGTTTTACCGCAGCCGGAAGGGCCGAGGAGGGTGAAGAACTCGTTGTCGCGAATGTCCAGGTCGATGTTTTTCAAGGCCACCGGGCCGCTGTGCGGATCACCGTAGACTTTGCGCACCGAGCGGATAGACACAGCCAGCGTTTGCAGCGAATGCACAGCATTCATGCGTAACCTCCGATTCCCCCATCGCCTGCGAACGCCCGGAAAAGGGCGGTGGCGTCAGGCCATGGATTTTATTTTTCTGGGCAGGATCGAGATGTGTTTCAGGTCTTTTGCGAGCCGCTTTTCGGGCTCTTTAGGTGTTTTTTTTATTCTGCTGTTGCGCCGATTATCAGTGAGGGGTTGCGGGGGCGAAACTTCAATTTTAACATAGCAGCTGTTAAATAATTTAATAGCAGAGGGCGTGCCCGGCCATGGTTGAACAGCGTTTGCCACCGATGAATGCGGTGCGTGCCTTCGATGCGGCAGCGCGCCTTGGCAGCTATGTCGAGGCGTCCAAAGCCCTGCACGTGACCCAGCCTGCCATCGGCCGCCATGTGAAGCTGCTGGAGGAATGGCTGGGGGTGCAGCTGTTTGAACGCACCTCGCGCGGGGTGATCCTGACCGCCGCCGGGGAGACCTATCACCGCAAGGTTGCCCAGGCGCTGCAACTGATCATCGAAGCCGGCCAGGAGTTGCAGCCAGGGGATCGCGAGCGCTGGCTGCGGATCATGGTGGTGCCGGGGTTCGCCAAGCGCTGGCTGACTCCGAGGCTGGAAGCGTTGCGTCATGTGCGACCGGGATTAAAGTTCGCCATCGAGCCTAATTCGACCTTTACCGAGGTCGATGCCAAGCACTGTGACCTGGGGATCGCCTACGGCCTGGACGGGCAGTACCCCCAATCACGGGCGAGCCTGATTCGCCCTCGGGTGTTCCCGATCTGCACCCCGGGTTACCTGGCCAGCATCGAGCCGATCAGCAGCCCCACCGATTTGCTCAAGCACAACCTGATTCACTTCGATGACGGTGAGTGGTGGAACATGTGGTTCGCCGCCAATGGCCTGGACATCCACATCGGCTCCGACGTGCTCTACGTCAACAACGACCATGCCTTGTCCGTGGCGGAAAGCGGGCAGGGCATCGCCCTGGCCAATGAAGTGCTGGTGCGCGAAGAGCTCAAGGCCGGGACCCTGGTGCGGGCGCTGGAAGACCAGGTGCAGTTGGAGAGCTACCGCGTGCTGACGCCCAATGGGCAATGGTCGGCGGACGTGGCGTGGTTCACCCAGTGGTTGAAAACCGAGCTGGAGGCGGATTTTCCCGAGGCGCGGATAACGCAGGCGTAGCCGCTGCTTCAGGCCCTCAGAGCGCCGTAATTTACCTGGCACTGCACGGTGTCCTATCGGGCCAGCGCAGGCTCGGCAGCGGCTACGGGCTTATGTCAGTTGAAAGCGCCCGGTATTGGCACTCAACGCGCGGCTACCCTGGCTCAGGGTGTCGGCGGCGAGGTTGACGGCGCGGGCGCCTTCCAGCAGGCGTACGGCGGCCTGATCCACCTGCTGGATATTGCTGCTGACTTCATCGGCGGTGCAGGCCTGTTCCTCCACGGCGGTGGCGATGTGCGCCAGGGTGTCGGTGACGCTTTGCACGGCCTGGGCAATTTCCTCCAGTCGTTCGCCCAGGCCGGTGACCGCGTGCGCATCGCTCTGGGCCTGGCCGCAGGCAGCTTGCATCAGGCTCACCGCTTCATTGACGGTGCTGCGCAGGCTGTCGACGGTGCCGGCAATCTGCGCGGTCGACGACTGGGTGCGTTGCGACAGACTGCGTACTTCATCGGCGACCACCGCAAACCCACGGCCCTGCTCCCCGGCCCGGGCGGCTTCGATGGCGGCATTCAGGGCCAGCAGATTGGTCTGTTCGGCGACGCCGCGAATGGTGTCCACCACCAGCTGGATCTGTTGCCCTTGCTCGCTGACCCGGCCCAGGGCCGCGGCGGTTTCATTGAGCCGTTGATTGAGCTGCTGGATGCTCGCGGTAGTGCGCTGGCTGTCACGACTGCTGTCGGCGGCAATGCGCTGGGTGTGCTGGGCGCTGCCGGAGGCCTGCTCGCAACTCATGGCCACACCCTGGGACGTGGCGGCCAACTGGGTCGCGGCGGTGGCGATCTGGCTGATCTGCTGCTGTTGCGCTTCGACCTCGCCCAGGGCCCCGCTTGAGTGATCGTTAAGGCTGCGCACGGCATTGCTCAGTTGCAGGGTTTCATGGTCCACGCCCTGCAGGCTGCTGCGTAACTGCACCACCGCCACGTTCAGCGCGGTACTGATGGCGGCCAGTTCGTCGCGCCCATGCACCGGCACTTGCAGGCACAGGTTGCCGTCACGCAGGGCCTCGGCCAGTTGGGTGATGCCGCTGGCGCTGCGGCGGATCGAGGCCTGCAGGCAGATAAACAGATACAGCGCCGCCAGCAGCAGCGCACCGAGCACCGTCGCCACCAGGATGAACTGGCGCACCGCTGCGCCCTGATAGTGTTCCAGGCGTTGGTCCAGGGAATTCAGCGAGTCCTGACGCAGGCTCGCCAGATTGCCCAGCAGGCCGTCCAGGCTGCGTTCAAAATCTTCCGGCTTGAGGTTGATGCTGCCGCCGAACACCCCGTCGTCCAGCACCTTGAGCCCGGCGTCGAGCTGCTTGAGGCTGTCGTGATAGTGCCCGGCCCAGGCCTGCAGTTCGCTGGGCAGGCGCGCTTCGAGCAGGCCGGCGGTCTTCACCAACTGGTCGCGGGCATCGCCGATACGGCTGCGCAGGTCGCGCAATTGCAGGCGGCTTTGCAGGGTGAACTGCCCGGAAACCACCGACGCCTGGCCGACGCTGGCCAGGCGCCCGACCCGTTCGATCAGGTCCGGCGCATGCTGGGTGGAGATCTGCGTCAGCAGGTAGGTTTCCAGCCAGGGGGCGAGGGTCAGGCGATTGTCCATGACGATCTGCTCGCGCAGCGCCTGCAGCGCACTCAAGGCGGCGGTGAAGCGATCGTAGCCGTCCGGCCACCAACCAACGCTGCTCAGACTCTTGGAGTCCAGGCCATTGAGCGCGGCTTGCAAGGCCTGGAAACGGGCCAGGGTGTCGCCCGCGGCACCGGCGGTCTGCAGGGCGGCGCCGAGTTCGACCATGGCCTGGTCCAGCGCCGGTTGCACGCCATCAAAGGCGGCCATGGCGGCCAGGGTTGCCGGGGTCGGTTGACGATTGGTTTCGGTGGCGCGCCAGCGGGCGGCGCGGTCGCGTTGCGCGGCCAGCAGGTTGTCCAGGTTGTTGAGGGCCAGCAGCTGATGCACCCCGGTGCGCTCGCCGGCGATCAGGCTGAGCTTGTCGCGGTAGTCCTGGCCAATCATCCACAGGCTGACCAGCAGCGGCAGGATAAACAGCAGAAACAGCAGCTGGAATTTGCGGGCGAAACCGAAACGCCCGAGCAGCCGAATGCCTGGTGAAAGAAAAAGATGCATCCCGACAACTCCCCCGGGCACTACGCACCATTGGCGTGCGGTCAGGGCGGTGTGGCCCGTGACCCGTGCCCTCGTAAAAGGCCTCGAAAAGCTCGCCAGTGCAGCCGTTATCAGGCCGGCGCTGTGGCGATACTTCCCATTTTCCGTCCCCTTTGTAAGGGCGGCGGGTTGGAAGCAATCCCGGAGCAAGATTCAGACCATGGCGTTACGCTATCAGTGGCAGATGGTCAGGATAGGTACTTAGCAAGCTAAGGGGATGGCGTTGCTGCACCTAAAAATGGCACATTGGCGCACCTGCAAATGTGCATCCATTCGCTGTACGGAAACTCTCATGGCTATCAGCAACGTTCAGTCCGCCGCGACTTCGGCCCCCGCGTCGGCGCAAAGCAGTCCCCTGGTCATGCGCATCATCGGCGCGGTAGCGCTGGCGCACCTGATCAACGACCTGATTCAGGCCGTGCTGCCGTCGATCTACCCGATGCTCAAGCAAAGCTACGGCCTGACCTTTACCCAGGTTGGCCTGATCACCTTGGCCTTCCAGTTGACGGCGTCGTTGCTGCAACCCTGGGTCGGTTACTACACCGACCGTCATCCCAAACCCTACTTGCTGCCGATGGGCATGATCTGCACCCTGATCGGCATCCTGATGATGTCCCAGGTCGGCAGCTTCCCGTTGATTCTGCTGGCGTCGGCGCTGATCGGCATTGGCTCTTCGACCTTTCACCCGGAAGCATCGCGCGTGGCGCGGCTGGCTTCGGGCGGGCGCTTTGGCCTGGCACAGTCGACCTTCCAGGTCGGTGGCAATGCCGGCACCGCCTTCGGCCCATTACTGGCGGCGGCCATCATCATTCCCTATGGCCAGGGCAATGTGGCCTGGTTCGGCCTGTTTGCGGTGTTTGCCCTGGTGGTGCTGTATGCCATCAGCCGCTGGTACGCCAACCACCTGCGGCTGTTCAAACTCAAGCAAGGCCAGGCGGCTACCCACGGCTTGTCCAAAGCCCGGGTGCTGAGCGCGCTGGTGGTGCTGGGGCTGCTGGTGTTCTCCAAGTATTTCTACATGTCCAGCTTCACCAGTTATTTCACCTTCTACCTGATCGAGAAGTTCGACCTGTCGGTGGCCAGTTCGCAGCTGCATCTGTTCCTGTTCCTCGGCGCAGTAGCGGCGGGGACCTTCTTCGGCGGGCCGATCGGCGACAGGATCGGGCGCAAGGCGGTGATCTGGTTCTCGATCCTCGGGGTGGCGCCGTTCACCTTGATCCTGCCCCACGTCGATCTGTTCTGGACCAGCGTCCTCAGCGTGGTGATCGGCTTTATCCTGGCCTCGGCATTTTCGGCCATCGTGGTCTACGCCCAGGAACTGGTGCCGGGCAACGTCGGCATGATCGCCGGGGTGTTCTTCGGCCTGATGTTCGGTTTCGGTGGCATCGGCGCTGCGCTGCTGGGCTATGTGGCAGACGCGCACGGCATCGAATATGTGTACCGGTTGTGCGCGTATCTGCCGCTGTTCGGCATCTTGGCGATCTTCCTGCCGCGTAGCAAAAAAGCCTGATCGACCTCGGGCTTGCCCGCGATCCGTCAGTTGCGTTGCTGATCGATCGCGGGTAACTCAACTCCCCCCTCTATCCAGCAATCGGCCCGCCAGTGCGGGACGCAAGCGTTGCCGAGCGCTCTACGAGAAAGGTTTCAGGTTCTTTCTGTTTCTAAATGATATTCATTTGCATTACACTCGCGCCTTCCTCAGTGCACCGTAACAGTGCATTGAATCGACAAGGACCGTTTTTAATGCGACCTACCCCCTGCCTTTTCAACTCACTTTTCCTCACCGCCGGCGTCATGCTGGCCGCTCCGACGCTGCATGCCGAGGAGGTTGTCGAGAACAGCTCCCCGGCGGTTACCGAACTCGACACCTCATTTGTGACCGCCACCGGCGCGGCGACCGATATCCGGGACGCCCCTGCCAGTGTCAGTGTGATTTCTCGCGAAGAGATCGAGCGCCAACCGGTGTACGACCTCAACACCCTGCTGCGCCGCGTCCCCGGCGTGACCGGCGGCTTCGGCCCGGTGGGCGAGCAATCGAAGATCAAACTGCGCGGCCTGGATGACAAGTACACCTTGATCCTGGTGGACGGCAAACGCGTCGGCAGTTCGGCCGACACCAGTTACCGCCGCGACCTGGCGCGCCAGGACCTGAACTGGATCGCGCCGAGCATGATCGAGCGCATCGAGATCGTGCGTGGGCCGATGTCTTCGCTGTACGGTTCAGACGCCATGGGCGGGGTGATCAATATCATCACGCGCAAGGTATCCAAGACCTGGAGCGGCTCGGCCAGCACCAACATCACCGTGCCCAAGGATTCGGATCGCGGCCAGACCACCCAGAACAGCCTCAACCTGGCCGGCCCGTTGACCGACTCTCTGGGCCTGCGCCTGGGGGCCAACGTGACTCGCCGCGCTGCCGACGAGGTCGAGCCTCGGCGCGATGCCGCCGGCGACTACATGTATGGCGACGGTGCCGGGGGTTCCAAGGACCACAGCGTGAACGCCTTGCTCGACTGGAAAATCAACGAAGAGCAGAGCCTGTCCCTGGAAGCGGTGCACGGTGTCGAGCGCTCATGGTCATCGAAAAAGACCTTCGGCGATTACGGCGAAACCATCGGCGAAGGCTTCGGTGCCGGGCGCCTGATCCGCGACAGTTATGTGCTGTCCCACACCGGTGACTGGAGTTTCGGCAGCACGAAACTGGATGCCTACTTGAACAAATTCAAGAACGACATCGAGTGGGGTAAAGCCAACTCCGAAGAAAAAATCGTTGAGGGCAGCCTCAATCTGCCGTTTGAGTGGCTGGTCAATCAGAGCCTGACCCTGGGCGGTCAATGGAAGCGCGAAGAACTGACCAACAGCAACACCCTCGGCACCGTGCCGGTTGACTACCAGGGCAATCCAGTCAACGGCTCCAGCTTGAAGGCCGACTACTCGGCGGCGTTTATCGAGGATGAACTGTTCCTGCTCGACAACCTGTCCCTGACCTTGGGCAACCGCTTCGACCACAGCGACGAATACGGTAACCACAACAGCCCACGGGCCTATCTGGTCTATCACCCGCACCCCGACTGGACCGTGCGGGGCGGTATCTCCAAGGGCTTTCGCGCGCCCAGCCTGAAAGAGGGCAGTGCGGGCGCGGCGACGGAGTCCGGGGGCCGTGGCTGTGGCTCCCTGGTGGTCCTGGGGTACGGCTCCGGCAGTTGCTGGATGGCTGGCAACCCGAACCTGACGCCGGAGACCAGCACCAACAAGGAAGTCGGTGTGTCCTTCGATCACGGTGGCTGGGAAGCCGGCTTGACCTACTTCCACACCGACTTCACCGACAAGATCGAGTACGCCGCACTGGGCGAGTACCAGGGACGCTGGTGGACCATGCTGGAAAACGTCGACAAGGCGCGTACCCGTGGCTGGGAAGGCACGACGCGGGTGCCATTGGGTGACTCCGTGGACTGGCGCACCAACGCCACCTACATGCTGGAGAGCCGAAACCTGTCCACCGGTGAAGACTTGATCAGCTCACCCAAGCTGTCGCTGTTCAGCGCCATCAACTGGCAGGTCAATGATCAGCTCAACACCGAACTGTCGGCGCAGCATGTCGGCAAGCAGCGGGGGATTGGTGATGATTTCACCCAGTCGTACACCACCTACGACCTGACGGCGAACCTGGCGCTGACCAAGTGGTTGAGCCTGAATGCCGGGGTGCAAAACCTGCTGGATGAAGATCCACGGGATGGGGCGACGAATTTCTATGTGCCCGGACGGGCGTTTTTTGCGGGGGCTACGACTTACTTCTGAGGCCGCAGTGCATGCCGCGATGGCATGACACGGGCCGTGCAACACCGGGCTATTGCGGCAAGTGCTTTGCCGCAATAGCCCGCAGGTGCTTAGACGTTAAAGCGGAAGTGCATCACGTCGCCGTCCTTGACCACGTATTCCTTGCCTTCCAGGCGCCATTTACCGGCTTCCTTGGCACCGGCTTCACCCTTGAACTGGATGAAGTCGTTGTAGGCGATGACTTCGGCGCGGATAAAGCCTTTTTCGAAGTCGGTGTGGATCACGCCAGCGGCTTGTGGCGCGGTGGCGCCGACCTTGACGGTCCAGGCGCGGACTTCTTCGACGCCGGCGGTGAAGTAGGTCTGCAGGTGCAGCATTTCGTAGCCGGCGCGGATCACGCGGTTCAGGCCAGGTTCTTCCAGGCCCAGGGCTTCGAGGAACATGTCTTTCTCTTCGCCGTCTTCGAGCTCGGCGATCTCGGCTTCGATCTTGTTGCAGACCGGCACCACCATGGCGCCTTCTTCTTCGGCAATGGCCAGGACGACGTCGAGCAGCGGGTTGTTCTCGAAACCGTCTTCAGCGACGTTGGCGATGTACATGACCGGCTTGGTGGTCAGCAGATGGAAGCCACGAATCACCGCTTTCTCATCGGTGCTCATGTTCTTCATCAGGCTGCGCGCAGGCTTGCCTTCGGTGAAGTGTGCGATCAGCTGTTCCAGCAGGGCCTTCTGGACCACGGCGTCCTTGTCACCACCCTTGGCGTTGCGGGTGACTTTCTGCAGTTGTTTCTCGCAGCTGTCGAGGTCGGCGAAGATCAGTTCCAGGTCGATGATTTCGATGTCGCGCTTGGGGTCGACGCTGTTGGAGACGTGAATCACGTTCTCGTCTTCGAAGCAGCGGACCACGTGGGCGATGGCATCGGTTTCACGGATGTTGGCCAGGAACTTGTTGCCCAGGCCTTCACCTTTCGAGGCGCCGGCCACCAGGCCTGCGATGTCGACGAATTCCATGGTGGTCGGCAGGATGCGCTTTGGATTGACAATGGCTGCCAGGGCTTCCAGGCGCTTGTCCGGCATCGGCACGATACCGGTGTTCGGCTCGATGGTGCAGAAGGGGAAGTTCTCGGCCGCGATCCCGGATTTGGTCAGGGCGTTGAACAGGGTGGACTTGCCGACGTTAGGTAGGCCGACGATGCCGCAATTGAATCCCATGGTGTTTCCCCTTGGATAAGAGTCAGGCCTTCTGGCTGTGCAGGTTTTTCATCGCGCGGTTCCATTCACCGGCGAGGATATCCGGCAGCACGCCGAGGGCAAAGTCGATGCTGGCATCGAGTTTTTCCTGTTCGGCGCGTGGCGCACGACCCAGGACGAAATTTGAAACCATACTGGCAACGCCCGGGTGGCCAATGCCAAGCCGCAGGCGGTGAAAGGTATTCTGATTGCCCAGCTGCGCGATGATGTCGCGCAACCCGTTGTGACCGCCATGGCCGCCGCCCTGCTTGAGCTTGGCGACGCCGGGTGGCAGGTCGAGTTCGTCGTGGGCCACCAGGATTTCTTCAGGCGTGATGCGAAAGAAACCGGCAAGTGCCGCCACGGCCTGGCCGCTGCGGTTCATGTAGGTGGTGGGAATCAACAGGCGAACATCCTGACCCTGATGCGAATAACGCCCGGTCAGGCCGAAATATTTGCGATCGGCCACAAGGTTGACCCCTTGCTTTTCGGCGATGCGCTCAACAAAAAGGGCCCCTGCGTTATGCCGGGTCTGTTCGTATTCAGCGCCTGGATTACCCAGGCCAACGATCAGTTTGATGGCAGTCACGATAGGGGCCCTTCCTTGGAGTGGTGGATAACATCGCAGCAACCGGGTGTTGCGGCGAAAGTGGACGACAAGTGCTCATTTACCATTATGTAAACTCCGCGTTACCGCCCGCTTTCTCGCTACGTTCCAGTCCGCGATGTTTCCTGGTCACTCCGGCATTGCAGAGTAATTACTCTGCAGCGCCTTCTTCAGCTTCTGGAGCAACACGTGGAGCGTGAACGTTGGCAACAGCCTTGTCATCGCCGTGTGCCAGAGCAACAAACTCAACGCCTTTAGGGGCTTTGAGGTCAGACAGGTGAATGATCGCGCCGATTTCGGCGTTAGCCAGATCGACTTCGATGAATTCAGGCAGGTCTTTTGGCAGGCAGGTCACTTCGATTTCAGAAACAACGTGCGAAACTTCGCCGCCTTTCTTGATCGGAGCTTCTTCGCCAACAAAGTGTACAGGCACGATAGCGGTCAGTTTCTGGCCAGCTACAACGCGTACGAAGTCAGCGTGCATCACGTGGCCTTTGGCCGGGTGACGCTGCAGAGCTTTGATGATTACGTTTTGCTTGGTGCCGCCAACGTTCAGCTCGATGATGTGGCTGTAAGCCGCTTCGTTTTCGAGCAGTTTGGCAACTTCTTTAGCCAGCATGCTGATGGATTCAGGGGCTTTTTCGCCACCGTAAACTACAGCTGGAACCAGGCTTGCGAGACGACGCAGGCGGCGGCTCGCACCTTTCCCCAGGTCGGAACGCACTTCAGCATTCAGAGTAAAATCGTTCATGTTGTATCTCCAAAATAACCACATTCGCCCCAGCGTTTGCGACCAGCGCTAAAGGCGATATGGGCAAAAAAGCCCCGCCCCGACAGGAATGCCGGGGCGGGGCGCTTTTCGTCAGAACAATGTTCGAGAAGGGCAGGGCCCTTAACGGAACATCGCGCTGATCGATTCTTCATTGCTGATGCGGCGAACCGCCTCGGCAACTACCGGCGCGATATCCAGTTGACGGATACGCGAGCAGGCTTGAGCAGCTGCGGACAACGGGATGGTGTTAGTCACCACCAGTTCGTCCAGCATGGAATTTTCGATGTTTTCGATCGCCCGACCCGACAGTACCGGGTGCGTGCAATAAGCGAAAACCTTGGCTGCGCCATGCTCTTTCAAGGCCTTGGCCGCGTGGCACAGAGTGCCGGCGGTATCGACCATGTCATCGACCAGAATACAGGTACGCCCTTCGACATCACCGATGATATGCATCACTTCAGAGTGATTGGCTTTCTCACGGCGTTTGTCGATGATCCCGAGATCCACGCCCAGGGATTTGGCAACAGCCCGTGCACGCACGACGCCACCAATGTCCGGGGACACGATCATCAGGTTTTCGAAGCGCTGATCTTCGATGTCATCCACCAAGACGGGGGAGCCGTAGATGTTATCTACCGGAATATCGAAGAAACCCTGGATTTGGTCAGCATGCAGATCAACCGTGAGAACACGATCGATGCCGACTACGGTAAGCATGTCAGCCACGACTTTCGCGCTGATAGCCACACGTGCGGAACGCGGACGGCGATCCTGACGGGCATAACCAAAGTAAGGAATAACAGCAGTGATACGAGTAGCCGAGGAGCGGCGGAAGGCATCAGCCATCACTACCAGTTCCATCAGGTTATCGTTGGTCGGAGCGCAAGTCGGCTGAATAATGAAGACATCTTTACCGCGGACGTTTTCATTGATCTCTGCAGTAATTTCGCCGTCGGAAAACTTGCCGACAGAGATGTCACCGAGAGGGATATGCAGCTGACGTACAACACGCCGAGCCAGATCGGGGTTAGCGTTCCCCGTAAAGACCATCATCTTGGACACGCGCAGTACCTGAAGGCTGAGGGTAACCTGGATGAGTATAGGAAAATGGCAGGGGCGGCTGGATTCGAACCAACGCATGGCAGGATCAAAACCTGCTGCCTTACCGCTTGGCGACGCCCCTGTATCTGTTGCATCGAGTGCCTGGCACTCGGTTCCTTTAGAGCAGATTTTGCAGCTTGCGATGCAACATCGAAACGTTGCTTCCTTTTGCTACAAACCCTGTAAGGGTCTCTGTAAGAAGGGCCGAGACTTTATCAGCTTCAGCTTTGCTTGGGAAGCCCCCAAACACACAACTTCCAGTTCCGGTGAGTTTTGCTTCGGTAAAATTACCTAACAAATTCAATGCGTTACGTACTTCTGGATAACGCCTTGCTACCACCGGCAAGCAGTCATTTCGACTGTTTCCCTTGGGAACGGGGCGCACTTTAATGGGCGCGGAGTTACGTGTCAACAGCGGATCTGAAAAAATTTCTGCTGTACTTACAGAGACTTGCGGTACAAGCACCAGATACCACGGTTCTTCGGGTTCTACAGGGGTCAGTTTTTCGCCGACGCCTTCGGCAAAAGCCGCATGGCCGCGCACGAATACCGGGACGTCGGCGCCCAGTGTCAGGCCCAGGCTGGCCAGGCGATCTTCATCCCAACCCAGCTGCCACAAGTGATTCAGTCCGAGCAAAGTGGTCGCCGCATTCGAGCTGCCGCCGCCGATACCGCCGCCCATCGGCAGGACCTTTTCGATCCAGATGTCGATCCCCAGCGGGCATGCCGATTGTTCCTGGAGTTTTTTTGCGGCTTTCACGATCAGGTTGCTGTCGTGGGGCACATCGGCGAACTCGGTGTGCAGGCGGATCACGCCGTCATCGCGCACGGCGAAAGTGATTTCATCGCCGTAGTCGAGGAACTGAAAAATGGTCTGCAGTTCGTGGTAACCGTCTTCCCGGCGACCCAGAATGTGCAGCATCAGGTTGAGTTTGGCCGGGGAGGGCAGGGTCAGTCGCTGTGCGGTCATCTCACTGCCCTAGCTTGCGCGGTTGCCATTCCTTGATCACCAGCGTGACATCAAGGTCGCTGCCGTGCAGTTTGATCCGCTCGGGCAGCCAATAGCCGTTCTGTTGCGCGTAGCTCAGGTATTCCACCTGCCAGCCATCCTGCTCAAGGGTCGCCAGGCGGCTGTCGGCGTCAAGGCTCAGGCGACTTTTGCTGTCAGGCGCGGGCAATCCACGGACCCACCATGACAGGTGGGACACCGGCAGCTTCCAGCCCAGTTGTTCTTCGAGCAGGGTTTCCGGGGTGGCAGCGTCATAGCGGCCCTGGTTGGCGACTTCCAGCGACACTTTGCCCGGGCGCCCGGTCAGGCGTGCGGCCCCACGACCCAGTGGGCCGGACAGACGGATGTCGTAGTAATCCTGGCGTTGCAGCCAGAACAACGTGCCGCTACCCGAATCCTTTGGTGCGCGAATGCCGATCTTGCCGTTGATCTGCCAGCCGTCGAGGCCGGTCAGTTGCTGTTTGTGCTCGCGCCATTGCGCGGGGTTGCCATGGCCCTCTACCGATTCACGGGA
Organism: Pseudomonas sp. QD4; assembly: GCF_049199125.1. Classification (NCBI taxonomy): domain Bacteria; kingdom Pseudomonadati; phylum Pseudomonadota; class Gammaproteobacteria; order Pseudomonadales; family Pseudomonadaceae; genus Pseudomonas; species Pseudomonas sp. QD4. The sequence continues at coordinate 457,683 of NZ_JBLZOM010000004.1, read as the reverse complement.
GCCGAAGCTGGAGCAGCCGGCGAGCAAGGCGATAAAACTGAAAGCAATAACGTGGCGCAAAAACATAGTCTTAAAGAGTCTCTGATCCGGTCAGGCGCTTGATGGTGCTGCGCAGGAGAGGGCTGTCGGGTTGGTCCTTGAGGAACTTGCTCCAGATCTGCCGGGCTTCGCGCTGCTTGCCATTGGCCCACAGCACTTCGCCCAGGTGGGCAGCAACTTCCTGATCGGGGAAGCGTTCCAGCGCCTGGCGCAGCAGGCGCTCTGCTTCATCCAGGTTACCCAGGCGGAAGTTCACCCAGCCCAGGCTATCGAGTACGGCAGGGTCTTCAGGGTTCAATTGATGAGCCCGTTCGATCAGATCCTTGGCTTCGGCATAGCGCGTGGTGCGGTCCGACAGGGTGTAGCCCAGGGCATTGAGTGCCATGGCATTGTCCGGCTCGCGCTTGAGGATCAGGCGCAGGTCTTTTTCCATCTGCGCCAGATCATTGCGTTTTTCCGCCTGCATGGCCCGGGTGTACAGCAGGTTCAGGTCGTCGGGGTACTGCAACAACGCCTGCTGGAGGACTTTCCAGGCGCGGTCGCCCTGATTGTTCGCCGACAGGGTCTCGGCTTCGATCAGGTACAGCTGGATTGCGTAGTCAGGCTGGGCATCGCGCGCGGCGCCCAGGCGTTTCTCGGCCTCATCGGTGCGGCCGTTGTTCATCAGGATTTCGGCCTGGCGCAGTTGAGCCGGCAGGTAATCGTTGCCGGGGCCCACTTGCTCGTACTCGGCCAGTGCGCCTTGCGGGTCATTGAGCTCTTCGGCGATGCGGCCCAGGTTCAGGTGCGCCGAGTCGACATGGCTTTCGCGGGCGATCAGGTCTTCCAGGTAACCCTTGGCTTCCTGCCAGGCCTTGGCTTCGAGGCACACCAGGGCGAGGGAATAACGCAGCTCGTCGTCTTCCGGATATTGCTGCACCAGGCTGGAGAACTGCACTTTGGCGTCGTCCATGCGGTCCTGTTCGACCAGCATGCGTGCATAGGTCAGGCGCAGGCGCTTGTCGTCCGGGTATTGGCGAATGCTTTTTTCCAGCAGCGGCAGCGCTTCCTTGCCTCGGTTGAGGCTTTGCAGCAGACGCGCACGCAGCAGCAGCGGCGCGACTTCACCGTCTTCCGGCGGGTTCTGCTCGAGCAAGGTCAGGGCGCCCTGACCATCGCCGTCCTGTTGCAGCAGCAAGGCTTTGCCGAAAATCAGCTGGCCGTTGTTCGGGTGCTTCTGCAGCAAGCGGTCGAAACTCTTCATCAGGCCGTTGCGCGTGTCCTGGTCGGTATCGGCAGCCGACAGCGCAAGAAAATCGAAATGGGTGTCGCCCTTGCCCTGCAGGACCTTCTCCATATAGACCATGGAGTCGTCATAGCGACCGCTGCGCGCCAACTGTATGGCGGCTGCGCGCTGTGCTTCGAGGTCGTCGGGAGCGTTTTTGGCCCAGATCAGCGAGGTATCGAGTGCTGCCTGGTCGGCGCCCAGGTATTCGGCAATGCGAAAGGCTCTTTCGGAGATGCCCGGGTCCTGAGTGTTGATGGCCTGGGTCACGTAGTTGTCCAGGGCAATGTCAAAACGATTGCGCTGGCCAGCCAGTTCCGCACTCAACAGGCTGAAGACCGTGTCTTCACTGAACGAGGCGTAAACCGTGGGCTTTTCAGGGGCGGGGGCATTGTCTTCAACCGGCGGCGTACCGTCCGACGAAACGGGTGCCAAGGCCTGGCAGCCGCTGAGGAAGACAAAAGCGAGGAGCAACGCGGAAGATCTATTCATATAGGAAGAGGACGACTAACCTGCGGTCGGATCATCATGACACAAGCCTTCGGTCAAACATAACCGAGACTCAATGGGACGCCAGAACAGAGGCCGTCTATTAGTGTATGCGCAAAAACGGCCTGCGCTGAGACCATGGGGCACGCTGGGCGCCCTTGGCGCTACGCGCAAACAGACTCGGAATGCTCATTTAGGCCACTAAATTCCGCTTCCTCGTCTGCTTTCGCCGTGCCTGATCTTCGCTCGACGAGTTTTTGCTCAAAACTAGGACAATAGTCGGCAGTGGTTGTTCTGAATCTTTCGAAGTAGGACAATTGCCGGCTTCTCGACATCATCAGCGACCTTGAATGGCCTTCCTTGCACTCGGTATTAACCACAAGACTGCTTCAGTAGACGTCCGCGAGCGCGTGGCCTTTACCCCTGAGCAGTTGGTTGAGGCCTTGCAGCAGCTCTGCCGCCTCACCGACAGCCGCGAAGCTGCGATCCTCTCCACCTGCAATCGCAGTGAGCTTTATATAGAACAGGATCAGCTTTCGGCGGATATCGTGCTGCGCTGGCTGGCGCAATACCATCATTTGAACGTCGATGACCTGCGCGCCAGTGCTTATGTGCACGAAGATGATGCGGCAGTTCGTCACATGATGCGCGTGGCATCCGGGCTCGATTCCCTGGTGTTGGGCGAACCGCAGATTCTCGGGCAGATGAAGTCGGCCTACGCCGTGGCGCGTGAAGCCGGGACGATCGGCCCGCTGTTGGGCCGCCTGTTCCAGGCCACGTTCAGCGCTGCCAAGCAAGTGCGCACCGACACCGCCATCGGCGAAAACCCGGTTTCCGTGGCGTTTGCCGCGGTCAGCCTGGCCAAACAGATTTTCAGCGACCTGCAACGCAGCCAGGCCCTGCTGATCGGCGCTGGCGAGACCATTACCCTGGTCGCCCGCCATCTGCATGACCTGGGAGTCAAGCGCATCGTGGTCGCCAACCGCACTCTGGAGCGGGCAAGCATTCTTGCCGAGCAGTTCGGCGCCCATGCGGTGCTGCTCTCGGATATTCCCCAGGAGTTGGTGCACAGCGACATCGTCATCAGTTCGACCGCCAGCCAGTTGCCGATTCTCGGCAAGGGCGCGGTGGAAAGTGCGCTGAAGCTGCGCAAGCACAAGCCGATTTTCATGGTGGATATCGCCGTCCCTCGGGATATCGAGCCGGAAGTCGGCGAGTTGGACGACGTTTACCTGTACACCGTCGACGATCTTCACGAAGTGGTCGCGGAAAACCTCAAGAGCCGTCAAGGCGCGGCCCAGGCGGCGGAAGAGCTGGTGAATATCGGCGCCGAGGACTTCATGGTGCGCCTGCGCGAGCTGGCGGCGGTGGATGTGCTCAAGGCCTATCGTCAACAAAGCGAGCGCCTGCGGGACGAAGAATTGCAAAAGGCCCTGCGCCTGCTGGCCAACGGCGGCAGTGCCGAAGATGTGCTGGCGCAACTGGCCCGTGGCCTGACCAACAAATTGCTGCATGCGCCCAGCGTTCAGTTGAAGAAACTGACCGCTGAAGGCCGCCTCGATGCGTTGGCCATGGCCCAAGAACTTTTTGCCCTCGGTGAGGGCTCGTCGGATAGCTCTTCGGATAAAAAACCGCAATGAAAGCGTCACTGCTCAATAAACTGGACATCCTCCAGGACCGTTTCGAGGAATTGACCGCCTTGCTCGGCGACGGCGAAGTCATTGCCGATCAGACCAAGTTCCGCGCGTATTCCAAGGAGTACGCCGAAGTCGAGCCGATCGTCAGCGCCTATAAGCAGGTGCTCAAGGTCCAGGCCGACCTCGAAGGTGCCCAGGCGCTGCTCAAGGACAATGATCCGGACATGCGCGAAATGGCCGTGGAAGAAGTCCGCGAAGCCAAGGAGCAAATGCTGGAGCTGGAAAGCACCCTGCAACGCATGCTGCTGCCCAAGGACCCCAACGACGGGCGCAACGTGTTCCTGGAGATCCGCGCCGGCACCGGTGGCGACGAAGCGGCGATTTTCTCCGGCGACCTGTTCCGCATGTATTCGCGCTACGCCGAACGGCGTGGCTGGCGACTGGAGATCCTCTCGGAAAACGAGGGTGAGCACGGCGGCTATAAAGAAGTCATTGCCCGAGTCGAGGGCGACAACGTCTACGGCAAGCTCAAATTCGAATCTGGCGCGCACCGTGTGCAACGGGTGCCGGCCACCGAGTCCCAGGGCCGTATCCACACCTCGGCCTGCACCGTGGCGGTATTGCCGGAGCCGGACGAGCAGGAGGCGATCGAGATCAACCCGGCGGATCTGCGGGTCGATACCTACCGCTCTTCCGGTGCCGGTGGCCAGCACGTGAACAAGACCGACTCGGCGATCCGCATCACGCACTTGCCCTCCGGGATCGTGGTCGAGTGTCAGGAAGAGCGCTCGCAGCACAAGAACCGGGCGCGGGCCATGTCCTGGCTGTCGGCCAAGCTCAATGACCAGCAGACCAGCGCCGCCGCCAATGCCATTGCCAGCGAGCGCAAGCTGCTGGTGGGTTCGGGGGATCGTTCCGAGCGCATCCGTACCTACAACTTCCCCCAGGGCCGGGTGACCGATCACCGTGTCAACCTGACCCTGTATTGCCTCGACGACATTCTTGCCGGTGGCGTCGACGCGGTTATCGAGCCGTTGCTGGCCGAGTACCAGGCGGATCAACTTGCAGCATTGGGTGAGTAAATGACCATCATCGCCAGCCTGCTGCGCGCAGCTCAATTGCCTGATTCGCCGACGGCGCGTCTGGATGCCGAGTTGCTGCTCGCCGCCGCCCTGGGCAAGCCGCGCAGCTTCCTGCACACCTGGCCGGAGCGCATCGTGCCCAGCGAGGCCGCGTTGACCTTCGCCGACTATCTGCAGCGCCGTCGTTCCGGCGAGCCGGTGGCCTATATCCTCGGCCAGCAGGGTTTCTGGAAGCTCGACCTGGAAGTCGCGCCGCACACCCTGATCCCACGGCCTGACACCGAGCTGTTGGTGGAAGCCGCCCTGGAACTGCTGCCCGCCACACCGGCCAAGGTGCTCGACCTGGGCACCGGCAGCGGCGCGATTGCCCTGGCCCTGGCCAGCGAGCGCCCGGCGTGGAAGGTCACGGCGGTCGACCGAGTGCTGGAAGCCGTGGCCCTGGCCGAGCGCAACCGCCAGCGCTTGCAGTTGAACAACGTCACGGTGCTCAGCAGCCACTGGTTCAGCGCCCTGCACGCGCAACGCTTTGACCTGATTATCAGCAACCCGCCCTACATCGCAGCGGCCGACCCACACCTGGCGGCCGGCGACGTGCGTTTCGAGCCGGAAAGTGCGCTGGTCGCAGGGCCGGATGGCCTGGATGACCTGCGCTTGATCATCGCCCAGGCCCCGCAGCACCTTGAAGCCGGCGGCTGGTTGATGCTCGAACACGGCTACGATCAGGCGGCGGCCGTGCGCGATTTGCTGCTCGGCCAGGGGTTTGATGAGGTGCACAGCCGAGTCGATCTGGGTGGCCATGAACGCATCAGCCTGGGGCGCCTGCCGTGCTGAATGACCAGGAGCTGTTGCGCTATAGCCGACAGATTCTGTTGCAGCATGTCGATATCGACGGCCAATTGCGCCTCAAACACAGCCGCGCCCTGATTGTCGGCCTCGGCGGCCTCGGAGCGCCGGTGGCCTTGTACCTGGCGGCGGCCGGGGTCGGTGAGTTGCATTTGGCCGACTTCGACAGCGTCGACCTGACCAACCTGCAACGCCAGATCATCCATGACACCGACAGCGTCGGCATGAGCAAGGTGGACTCGGCGATCCGCCGCCTCACCGCGCTCAACCCGCAGGTGCACCTGGTGCCGCACCGCACTGCGCTGGACGAGGATTCCCTGGCGGCGGCGGTGTCCGCCGTCGACCTGGTGCTCGATTGCAGCGACAACTTCGCCACCCGGGAGGCGGTCAACGCGGCCTGTGTCGCGGCCGGCAAACCCCTGGTCAGCGGCGCGGCGATTCGCCTTGAAGGCCAATTGTCGGTGTTCGATCCACGGCGCGCCGAAAGCCCGTGCTACCACTGTTTATACGGGCACGGCAGCGACGCCGAGCTGACCTGCAGCGAAGCCGGAGTGCTCGGGCCCCTGGTCGGCATGGTCGGCAGCCTGCAAGCGCTCGAAGCGTTGAAGTTGCTCGCCGGCTTCGGTGAACCCCTGGTAGGACGCCTGCTGTTGATCGATGCGCTGGGTTCACGTTTTCGTGAGTTGCGGGTCAAGCGTGACCCAGGGTGCAGTGTCTGTGGGCCCACACATGGGTGAAGCGCCCATCGCGGTATTCGACTCCGGTATCGGCGGCTTGTCGGTGCTGGCGGAAATCCAGCAGCGCCTGCCTGGCGAGTCACTGTTGTACTTCGCCGACTGTGGGCACATTCCTTACGGCGAGAAAACCCCGGAATTTATCCGTCAGCGCTGTGGCGTGATGGCGCGCTTCTTTCGTGAGCAGGGGGCCAAGGCCCTGGTGCTGGCCTGCAACACCGCGACGGTGGCGGCGGTGGCCGAGTTGCGCCGCGATTACCCGCAGTGGCCGATCGTGGGCATGGAGCCCGCGGTCAAGCCCGCTGCCGCCGCGACCCGCAGTGGCGTGGTCGGGGTGCTGGCGACCACCGGCACCTTGAAGAGCGCCAAGTTCGCGGCCTTGCTCGACCGTTTTGCCACCGATATCAAGGTCATCACCCGGCCTTGCCCGGGCCTGGTGGAACTGATCGAGGCCGGTGACCTGCACAGTCCGGCGTTGCGCGAGCTGTTGCAGAGTTATGTCGACCCACTGCTGGCCGCAGGATGCGACACCATCATTCTGGGCTGCACCCATTACCCCTTTCTCAAGCCTCTGCTCAAGCCGATGCTGCCCGCCCACATCAGCCTGATCGACACCGGCGCCGCCGTGGCCCGGCAATTGGAGCGCCTGCTCGACGAGCAGCAATTGCGTGCTCAGGGCCCGGCGCGCGAAGCGCAGTTCTGGACCAGTGGCAATGTGCCGCACTTCAAGCATATTCTTCCGCTGTTGTGGCACAGTAGCGGCGTTGTACACCCTTTCGATTTGTAAAAAAAACGTGAAAAAAAGCGGAATAGCGCTGAACTTCTGATTCCGCGCGGATTTCTATAGCTTGTCTGTACGATCGTACAACAACATACAAAAACGTTTAAAAAGGATGTTCGTGATGAAGCGTCTGTTCTGTTTGGCCGCGCTTGCGGCCGCACTCTTGGGGCAAAGTTTTAGTGCACAGGCCGCTGGCGTCGAATTCGCCGTAGGCCAGACCAGCGACTCGACCCAGACTTACCGCCTGGGCATGCAGTTCGACTGGGACAAGAGCTGGTTGCAAAGCGATGTCGGTCGCCTGACCGGCTACTGGAGTGGGGCCTACACCTATTGGGATGGCGACAAGAAGTCGAGCAACCACAGCCTGTCGTTCTCGCCGGTGCTGGTGTATGAGTTCTCCGGTGAAAACGTCAAACCGTACGTTGAAGCGGGGATCGGGGTCGCGCTGTTCAACCACACCGAAGTCGAGAGCAACAAACTGGGGTCAGCCTTCCAGTTTGAAGACCGGATTGGTTTCGGCCTGCGCTTCGCCGGCGGGCACGAAGTGGGCATTCGTGCCACTCACTACTCCAACGCCGGTATCAGCAGCAACAACGACGGCGTAGAGAGTTACGCGCTGCACTACACCATGCCGTTGTAAGCCGCACGCCGCAGCCGTATTAACGGCTGCGGTCAGCGATACGCCGTGGCGATGCCACGGCGTTCGGTGAGGCAGTCGGCTTCGCCCATCTCGAACTCCCGGCAGATCAGCGGGCGCTTCTCGTAGATGGTGCACATCATGCTGTTGCGATCCAGCGCGGCGCACCAGCCGTCATCCAGGCGCAGCATGACTTCGCCCCCCCAGTCATCGGTATCGATAAACCGTTCAGGCACACCGGTGTCGGTGATCAGCATGACTTCCAGCTGGCAGCAGCACGCCGCGCAGGTGGAGCAGGTGACCGCAGGTTCAGCAATCTGGGTGTGGGGGATGGTGTTCATAGGCGCGCAGTGTAAGGCAGTGGGACCGGGCTGTGTGAATGCACTGACGGACGCTTAGCCTGCGGATGTGCGCAGTTGCCCATTGGGCAGATGCCTGGCCATCAGTTGCAGCAAGGGAAAGACCACGGCCCAGAGCAACCCCAGGCCAATCAGCGTCGGCCACAACCCATACGGAAATTGCACCCCCGCCAGGCGCCCACCGGCGTAGTACGACAGCGGCCCGCTGAACGCGCCCAACAGGCTCGCCAGCCACCAGGGCCTGGCGCACCAGGCCAGGCAATGGCGCAAGGTGGTGCCCAGCAGGGCCCAGAGCAGCATCAGCCACAGCGGGATCAGCAACGTGACTTCCTTGAACTGAAACACCCCCAGCCAATGCAGGAAGCTGTCGATCGAGATGCCGAACAGCATCACGCTGAAGATCAGTCGACCCTCTTCGGCCCACTGGTTTATCCACAGCAAATGAATCACCAGCACGCCCAGCCCCAGCAGCAGCCAGGGGCCGTCACCGCCCATCACGCAGGCGAACCAGCCCAGCTGGAACAGCCCCGCATTGGCCAGGCGTTTACGCATTGAAGCGTCCCAGCAACGGCTCGGGGGCCGCCGCAGGCTTGGCCAGCAGTAACTGTGCGGTGCCGATGGTGCGTTCCAGGAAGCCACCTTCGCAGTAGCACAGGTAGAACTCCCACAGCCGCAGGAAGTACTGGTCGTAACCCAGTTCGACCAGACGCCCATGGGCGCGGCGGAAGTTCTCGTGCCACAGGCGCAGGGTGCGCGCGTAATGCAGGCCGAAGTCCTCCATGTGCAGCAGATTCATGTCGGTGTCGCGGCTGACGATCTCCAGCATCTTCTGCACGCAGGGCAGGGCGCCGCCGGGGAAGATGTAGCGCTGGATGAAGTCGACGTTGTTTTTCGCCTGCTCATAACGCTGGTCGCGGATGGTGATGGCTTGCAGCAGCATCAGGCCGTTGCTCTTGAGCAGGTGTGCGCACTGCTTGAAGTAGGTCGGCAGGAAGTGGTGGCCGACGGCTTCGATCATCTCGATCGACACCAGCTTGTCGTACTGCCCGGTGAGGTCGCGGTAATCCTCCAGCAGCAGGGTCACCTGGTCTTGCAGGCCCAGTTGGTCGATGCGCTGGCGGGTAAAGGCGAACTGCTCCCTGGACAGGGTCGTGGTGGTGACCTTGCAGCCATAGTTCTGCGCGGCGTACAGCGCCATGCTGCCCCAGCCGGTGCCGATTTCCAGCAGGTGGTCGGACGGTTGCAGGGCAAGCTTCTGGCAGATGCGCTCCAGCTTGTTCAATTGCGCCTGCTCCAAGGTGTCTTCGCTGCTGCGAAACTGCGCCGCCGAATACATCATGGTCGGGTCGAGAAACTGTTCGAACAGCTCATTGCCCAGGTCGTAGTGGGCGGCGATGTTTTTCTGCGAGCCCTTGCGCGTATTGCGGTTGAGCCAGTGCAGGCCCTGGATCAACGGCCGGCCCAATTTGGCCAGTCCGCCCTCCAGGCCATCAAGTACCTCCAGGTTGCTGACAAACACCCGTACCACGGCGGTCAGGTCCGGGGTGCTCCAGTAGCCGTGGATAAAGGCTTCGCCGGCGCCGATCGAACCGTTGCTGGCGACCAGGCCCCAGACTGCCGCATCGAGAATATGAATCTCCCCCAGCAGCTTGGCTCCGGCACTGCCGAACACATGGCGTTCGCCGTCCTCGATCAGCACCAGTTGTCCGTGCTTGAGCTGTGCCAGCTGACGCAGCACGCCACGGCGCAGGAGATTGCCGGTCAGGCCATTGGTGCTCAACAGGCTGGCCTTGGCCGATACGCTAGAGGATTTCATGGCGGCGATCCTTGGGTTGTACAGCGGCGGTTTTATAGGTGCCATCGGCAGCCTGATGGGAAACAAGGGGAATGCGTTTGAGCAGCAGGCGCAGGGCTTGCCAGTAGATGGCCAGGCAGGTCTTGGCGGTCATCCACGGAAAGCGCCGCAGGTAGGCGTGCAAACTGGAGCGGTCGAGAGCCTGGCGTTGCAGGTTGAGGGTGGCGTCAAACAGCTTGAACTCGCCCTGCCAGTCGGCCATGTGCACCCCCAGGCGCTCGCCGGGGGGGCTGAAGCTCATGCGGTATTCCAGGTCCCGGGGCATGAACGGCGAGACATGAAAGGCCTTGGTCACAGCGAAGTGCTGGTGCTCGGCGGTCGTCGCAGCCTGGGCCGGCAGCACGTAGTGATAGCGCTCGCGCCACGGGGTGTTGGTGACTTCACAGAGAATCGCCGCCAGTTGCCCGTTGCTTTCGAAACAGTAGAAAAAGCTCACCGGGTTGAACGACAGGCCCCAACTGCGGACCTGGGTCAACAGGCACACCGCGCCGCCGGGTACATGGCCGATGGCGGCCGCCACCTGCTGGCGCACCGCATCGATCAGGGGCATGCCCTGGCTGGTGAAGGCCTTCAGGTAATCGCTTTCGCGCAGGGAAAATGGCGCAAAACGGCTGCTGCCAGCCAGGGGCGAGAGGCTGAACACCTGCTTTTGTTCATCCAGATCCAGGTACAGCAGGCCGATGCGATAGCGAAACGCGTGGCACTTGGGCGCAAAGCGTCGATGGCCGATCCAGCCGCTGTACAGGGCGCTGTTCACAATTGTTCCCCGAACGCCTGGGCCACGCGCAGGGCGCTGACCACGCCGTCTTCATGGAAGCCGTTGGCCCAATAGGCACCGCAGTAGAAGCTGTGTTGCGCGCCTTGCAACTCTTGCCAGCGACCTTGAGCGGCCACTGCGCCAAGGCTGTATTGCGGGTGGGCGTAGGTGTAGCGCGCCAGGACCTTGGAGGGGTCGATGGCGGCGCTCTGGTTGAGGCTGACGCAAAAGGTGGTCGAGCTTTGCAGGCCCTGGAGGATGTTCATGTCATAGGTGACAGCCGCCTGGGTGTCGCTGCTGCCGTCCAGGCGATAGTTCCAGCTGGCCCAGGCCAGCTTGCGTTGCGGCAACAACCGGGTGTCGGTGTGCAGCACCACGTCGTTGTCGGCATAGGGCAGGGCGCCGAGGATCTCCCGCTCGGCATCGCTGGGCGCGGCCAGCAGGCTCAGGGCCTGGTCGCTGTGGCAGGCGAACACCACTTTGTCGAAGCGTTCGCTGCCGGCGGCACTGTGGATCAGCACGCCGGACAGGTCGCGCTCGACCCGGCTGACCGGGCAGTTCAGGCGAATGCGCTCGTGAAACGTGGCACTCAGCGGTTCGATATAGCGGCTGGAGCCGCCTTCGATCACGCACCACTGCGGGCGATTGCTCACCGACAGCAGGCCGTGGTTCTTGAAGAAGCGCACAAAGAACTGCAACGGAAAGCCGCGCATCTCCACCAGAGACATCGACCAGATCGCCGCGCCCATGGGCACGATGTAGTGCTGAATAAAACGCTCGCCGTAGCCCTGGTCTCGCAGGTAGTCGCCGAGGGTGGTGTCGGGCGCGATCCGCTGCTGCTGCAAGTCGCGCAGGGCCTCTTTATTGAAGCGCAGAATGTCCCGCAGCATGCCCCAGAACCCCGGCGACAGCAGGTTGCGGCGCTGGGCGAACAGGCTGTTGAGGTTATTGCCGTTGTACTCCAGCCCCGATTGCGCATCGCACACCGAGAAACTCATCTCGGTGGGTTTGAACGGCACGCCGATCTGCCCCAGCAGGCGAATGAAGTTGGGGTAGGTCCAGTCGTTGAACACGATAAAGCCGGTGTCCACCGCGTGGGTTTCGCCCGCCACGCTGACATCCACCGTGTGGGTGTGGCCGCCGACCCAGCTGCCGGCCTCGAACACCGTGATGTCGTGGCGGCGATTGAGCAGGTAGGCGCTGGTCAGCCCGGAGATGCCACTGCCGATGATGGCGATTTTCATGAGGCGCTCCCGGTCGGCGAGGCGTTGCGTGCCATGCGTTTGCCGATCGCCAGTTGCCAGCGCCCCGGCAGCCAGGACAGCAGTTTGAGGCCGGCGATAAAGCCGGCCGGAAAGGCGATTTCCAAAGGCCGCTGTGACAGGTGCTGGTTGATATGGCGTGCCGCCTTGGCGGCCGGCCAGCTCATGGGCATGGGGAAGTCGTTGCGGGCGGTGAGCGGGGTTTCGACAAAGCCCGGGCTGACCACGGTCACATCGATGCCCTCGGCCGCGAGGTCGATACGCAGTGATTGCAGCAGGTAGCGCAAGGCGGCCTTGGAGGCGCCGTAGGCTCCGGCCCGGGGCAGCGGCAGGTAGGTCACCGAGCTGGCGACACCCACCAGGTGCGGCCGATTGCCGACGCGCAGCAAGGGCAGGGCGGCTTCGATGCAATGGCAGCTGGCCGTCAGGTTGCTGCGCATCACTTGCTCGACCAGTTCGGCCTTGAACTGCTGCACGTCAATGTATTCACAGGTGCCCGCATTGAGAATCGCCGTGTCCAGCGCGCCCCACGCCAGGGCGATCTGTTCGCCGATCTGGCGCACCTGCTCGGGGTCGGTGAGGTCGCCCGGCACCACCAGCACTTGTCCGGGAAAGCGCAGTGCCAGGGCATCGAGCGGGGCACGGGTGCGCGCGCTGAGGGCCAGGTGCGCGCCACCCAGCAACAGTTCTTCAGCGAGTGCCGCGCCGATGCCGCTGCTGGCGCCGGTCAGCCAGATACGCCGGGGCATGGCCGCCTTCATCCGATTCTCCTTTTCAGCCAGGCAATCACCCGGCCGATGATGGGCAGGTGCTGATACAGCAGCGCGCCGGCGTCGAAATAGTCGTGGTGGCGATAGACCCGACCGTTGCGCCACTGCAGGTGGGAGCAGCCATCGACGTGGATGGTCTGGCCGGCATTGAGTCGAGGGTGGCTGTAGCTCATGGTCCAGCGCAGGTAACCCTGGCCGTCGTCCACCTGGTCCATGCCGGAAAAGACGAACTGCAAATGGCTGACGTTGGCGTACAGCTCGCTGAAGTATTCACGCAGGCGCGGCAACCCCTGCACCTCGTGCAGCGGGTCGGTGAACTGGATGTCCGGGCTGTACAGCGAGTACAGGCGCTCGAGGTTATGTTTGTCGAGGCTGGCAAAGACGCGGGCGAAGTCGCGCAGGAATTCACTCATGGCCGGCTCCGACATCCATCCGTGGCGGCAGGCTCTTGAAGGCCGCCAGGGCGCGTTCGCGAGACTGCGACAGGTTGACGATCGGCGCCGGGTAATCGGCCACGCCGAACAGGCCACCCAGGGCCGCCGGGTTGTGCACGTCCTTTTTGTTCAGCGCCGCCAGTTGCGGCAGCCAATGCTTGATAAAGCGCCCTTCGCTGTCGAACTTCTGCGATTGACTCAGGGGGTTGAAGATACGGAAGTAGGGCGCTGAATCGGTCCCGGTGGAGGAACTCCATTGCCAGCCGCCATTGTTCGCCGCCAGGTCGCCGTCGATCAGGTGACGCATGAAAAAGCGTTCGCCTTCACGCCAGTCGAGCAACAGGTTTTTGGTGAGGAACATAGCCACCACCATCCGCAGGCGATTGTGCATCCAGCCGGTTTCCAGCAACTGGCGCATGGCGGCGTCGATGATCGGCAGGCCGGTGCGCGCCTCCTGCCAGGCCGCCAGTTCCTCGGGAGCGTGGCGCCAGGCCACGGCTTCGGTTTCCGGGCGAAAGGCGCGGTGCCGCGAGACCCGTGGGTAGCCCACCAGGATGTGTTTGTAGAATTCGCGCCACAGCAGTTCGTTGATCCAGGTGACGGCGCCGACGCTGCCACTTTCGAACTCGCCCTGATTGGCTTGCAGCGCTGCATGCAGGCATTGGCGTGGCGACACCACTCCTGCAGCCAGGTAAGGCGACAGCTGGCTGGTGCCGGGTTTGGCGGGGAAATCCCGCTCGCCCTGGTAGTAGTCGATCTGGGCATCGGCGAAATGCTCCAGGCGTTTGCGCGCCTGATCTTCACCGGCGGGCCAGAGATCGCGCAGGCTTTGGCTGGGACGGGCGAAACCTTCGACCTGCTGCGGCACCGGGTCGGCTTTCAAGGCCATCGGGGCTTGCACCCGAGGGGCGCTGACCAGGCCCGGCAAGCTGCCGTGCAAACGGCTGTAGCAGACTTTGCGAAACTGGCTGAAGACTTGGAAATAGGTGCCGCTCTTGGTCAGTACGCTGCCCGGCTGAAACAGCAATTGATCGAGGTAGTTGTGGAAGCCGATGCCGTTGTTTTCCAACTTCTCGGCCACCGCCGCGTCGCGCCGGCTTTCGTGAATGCCGTATTCGTCGTTGCAGTGCAGGCCCTGGATCTGCAGCTCCTGGCACAGGTTCAACAGCACGTTGGGTGCCTGATCCCAGGTGGCGGCGTGGCGGATCAGCAGCGGGATGTTGCGTTCGCCCAGGGCTTCGCTCAGCCGGTGCAGGTTGCGCAGCCAGAAGTCGACTTTGCACGGCGCGTCATCGTGGGCCAGCCACTGTTCCGGGCTTAGCAGGTACACGGCCACGGTCGGGCCGCGTGCGGCAGCGGCGCTGAGGGCGGTGTTGTCATGTAGGCGCAGGTCACTGCGTAGCCAGATCAGTTGCATGGTGATTCCTGGATCAGAGAAGTCCTCGCTGGGTCAGGGCCTGGTGTGCCGAGATCGGGTCTTCGGCCAGGAGCAGATCAGCGATTTCAGTGGTACATACGGTCAGTTCGGCGCAGTGGATGCATACCGTTGGTCCGGCAATCAATGTCGGGCAGTTCAGCCCGCTCAGCAGCCGTGGCAGCTGCCCGAGGTGAATGGACTTGCTCGAATACAGCAGCACGCACCGGGCCTGCAGGTGCTCGGCGGCCAGGGCCAGTTCGCCGACGGGCAGCGGCCAGTCGAAGACTTCCACCGGGCAGTCGGCGCTGCTGATCAGCCAGGCGCTGAGCCACAGGTGCGGCTCCAGCGGCAGGTCCGAGTGGTTGATCAGCAGCAGCGGCGCGCCTTGCAATTGGCGGTTGTTGTGATAGATCCGCGCGCCCAGCTTGCTGCGCAGCCAGGAGTAGAAAAACACCCGCTCCATCTGCGCGCCGAACTGGCCTTGCCAGCGTTGTTCGAGCTCGGCCAGTAGCGGGATCAAAAGCTGTTCGCACAGGGTTCGGGGTGGGTACAGGGCCATGGCCTGGTTGAAGGTGTCGTCGACCTTGCGCTCGGCCAACTGGCTGATGGCCAGGGTCAGGCTCTGGCGCAGGCTATGCCAGTCGTTTGCCGCCGGCACGCTGAAGGCCGGGGTGGAGCCCAGCAGGTGCTTGACCTGACTCACGGCAACACCGCGATTGAGCCAGGTGAGAATGGTCAGGATCTGTTGCACATGCTCTTCGGAAAACAGCCGGTGGCCCTTGGGGGTGCGCTGCGGCACGATCAGGCCGTAGCGCCGTTCCCAGGCGCGCAGGGTGACCGCGTTGACGCCGGTGCGGCGCGCCACTTCCCGGATCGGCAGCCAGCCCTGTTCCAGCGCCTGACCGTAGTCGGTGGCGGTTTGCGGATCATCGGATGCAGGTTCGCTCATGGCTCAGATCGCATTGCGCAGGCTGAGGTTTTCCGGGTGTGGCTGCAGGTAGACCTGCTGCGCCACGTACGGGTCAGGATGCTGGCGCAGGTGGTGCTTGAGCAGGGTCAGCGGCACCACCAAGGGGATGATGCCGTGGCGGTACTGGCCGATCAGTTGCTGCATTTCCTGGCGGTCGTCGGCGCTGATGGTCTGCTTGAAATAGCCGCTCAGGTGCTGCAGGACATTGGTGTGGGTGCCGCGGGTGGCGCATTTTTTCAGCGCGCTCATCAGCTCGCTGAAATACTGCGGGCCGATCAGTGCTGGGTCGCCCTTGCCCATGCTGCCCAGCAGGTGGCCCAGGCTTTTGTAGTGCAAGGGACTGTGGGCCATCAGCAGGTATTTGTAGCGCGAGTGGAATTCCATCAGGCCACGGCGGGTCAGGCCTTGCTTGAGCAACTCCTGCCAGGCGCTGTAGGCGAATACCCGGGTCAGGAAGTTTTCCCGCAGCACCGGGTCGTTGAGGCGGCCGTCTTCTTCCACCGGCAGATTGGGGTGTTTGGCGCAGAACGCCTGGGCGTAGATGCCGCGTCCGCTGTGCTCGGCGGGCCGCCCTTTGTCCTGATAGACCTTGACCCGCTCCATGCCGCAGGAGGGGGATTTCTGCATCAGGATATAGCCGCAGATGTCGCCCAGTTCGGCCGCCATCCGGGTGCCGTAATCAGCCAGCGGCTGAGTCACGTCTAGCGTGCGGTCGACGGTGCCGACGGCTTGCGGCTGCTGTGGATCGCCGACCAGGCGGATCGGCTCGCGGGGGGTGCCCAGGCCGATCGCGACTTCGGGGCATACCGCAACGAAGTCGAAGTACTCGCTCAGGACTCGGCTGCACAGGCGAGATTCCTTGTGCCCGCCGTTGTAGCGCACCTCGGCGCCCATCAGGCAGGCGCTGATGGCGATTTTCGGTTTGCTCTGGGGAACGGTGATATCGGGCATCAAGGCACCTCCGGCCAATACCTGTACAGAATTAATACCCTGTACAACTTTGCTCTATCATAGATTCAAAGCTGTACAAGTCAAATAATCTGTATAGGTATTTGCATGAGGGCCTAGGGCGTTATTTCCAGCCCATCTGCCACTGGCTGTCGTTTTGCAGGTCCTGCCAGTTCAAGCGTTGGCAGCGGCGGGTGAGGACCGCTTGCAATTCGACTTGCAGCACGGTGCCTTCTTCGTCGCAGAACAGTTCGCTGACCAGAAAGTGTTTCTCGCGGTTTTGCGGGAGGGCTGCCGTCCATTTCGACAGCAGCAACTTGCGTGGGTTAAGGCGATTCACTGCAGGTTTTCATGCAGCCGGCGCGCTGCCTCCTGGCCGCTCAACCAGGCGCCTTCGACACGACCGGACAAGCACCAGTCGCCGCAGACATACAGTCCCAGGTCGGCATCGGCCAGGGCGCCCCATTCATGGCTGGTGGCAGGCCGCGCATAGAGCCAGCGGTGGGCGAGGCTGAAGGTCGGCGCTGGCATGGCGCTGTGCAGCAGCTCGGCGAAGGCGCCGTGCAATTGCTCGATGACGGCCTCTTTGGACAGGTCGATATTCTGTCGGCTCCAGGCGCTGGTGGCATGCAGGACCCAGGTGTCGAGCGTGCTGTCGCGCCCGGGTTTGCTGCGGTTACGGGCCAGCCAGTCAAGTGGGCTGTCCTGCACGAAGCAGCCTTGCATCGGGGTTTCCAGCGGGGTATCGAACGCCAGGGCGATGGCCCAGGTCGGGTCCATTTTCACCCCCGCAGCGGCGCCGGCGAGTTTCGGTGCGGCGGCGAGCAGAGCGGTGGCCTGGGGCGCGGGCGTGGCGATGACCACATGGCTGAATGGGCCATGGGTCACGCCTTCGGCATCTTGCAGGTGCCAATGCTGTTCACCGCGAAAGACCTCGGTGATGCGGCAGGCGAAGTGCACTTCCATGTCGCCGAGCAGGGCGCGGGTGATGGCGCTCATGCGGGGGGTGCCGACCCAGCGGGTCTGCTCGTCGGGGGAGGGGCTCAGTTGGCCGCCATGGGAGTTGTACAGTTGCGGGGTCCATTCGGCGACCCAGCCATTGGCCTGCCAGCGCTGGACCTCGGTGACAAAGCGCCGGTCGCGGGCAGTGAAGTATTGCGCGCCCATGTCCAGAGCACCCGCATCGCTGCGTTTGCTCGACATGCGACCGCCACTGCCGCGGCTTTTATCAAAAAGTTGAACGACGTGCCCGGCATCGTGCAACGCCTGGGCAGCTGAGAGTCCGGCAATGCCGGTACCGATAATTGCGATGGGTACAGTCATAGGGGCCTCGTTTACCGTTCTGTACAGACTACGCCGTCGCTAAAACCTGTACAATATTGTTTTGTGGTATAGCTTTTGGCGTGATCGGATGTGCAGGTTGTCTATTGTTAAAACACAGCCTGCCCGATTGAAAAGATCCCTGCCTATAAAAATAGACTAGTGATCGGGCTTAAACGCCACGCAAGGAGGATCTCATGCACATATTGCTGACCGGCGGTACTGGTTTGATTGGCCGTCAATTGTGTCAGTTCTGGCTAAGCCAGGGTCATCAACTGACGGTCTGGAGTCGCCAGCCGGAAAAAGTCGCGCAGCTGTGTGGCGCCCAGGTGCGGGGTGTCGCGCAGTTGCAGGAGCTGGATCAGCAGCCGCTGGACGCGGTGGTCAACTTGGCCGGGGCGCCGATTGGCGACCGGCACTGGACCCATAAACGCAAGGCGCTGCTCTGGAGCAGCCGTATCGGCCTGACTGAGACACTGCTGGCCTGGCTCGAAACCCGCGAGCAAAAGCCAGGTGTATTGATTTCGGGTTCGGCAGTGGGCTGGTATGGCGATGGCGGCGAGCGTGAGTTGCATGAAGACTCCCCTCCCGTCAGCGAAGACTTCGCCAGCCAGTTGTGTATCGCCTGGGAAGAAACCGCGCAACGCGCCGAAGCCTTGGGCATCCGTGTGGTGCTGGTGCGGACCGGGTTGGTGTTGTCGGCCGAGGGCGGCTTTTTGTCGCGCCTGCTGCTGCCGTTCAAGTTGGCGCTGGGCGGGCCTATCGGCAATGGTCGGCAATGGATGCCGTGGATTCATATCAAGGATCAAATCGCCCTGATTGATTTTCTCCTGCATCGCAGCGATGCCCGGGGTCCTTATAATGCGTGCGCGCCGCAGCCGGTGCGTAATCGCGAGTTCGCCAAGAGCCTGGGCCGCGTCCTGCACCGGCCCGCGATAGTGCCGCTGCCGGCCTTTGCACTGCGCGTGGGGCTGGGCGAGTTGTCGTTGCTGTTGCTAGGTGGCCAGCGCGCGACGCCCGAGCGTTTGCTGGCGGCCGGATTTACTTTTCAGTTCCCTGATTTGCCTGCGGCCCTGGACGATTTATCCAGCCGCCTTTGAAATAGGACGTTGCATGACCGATCACGCGTTGCTCCTGGTCAACCTGGGTTCGCCGGCTTCCACCTCGGTGGCGGATGTGCGCAGCTACCTCAATCAATTCCTGATGGACCCGTACGTGATCGACCTGCCGTGGCCGGTGCGACGCTTGCTGGTGTCGCTGATCCTGATCAAGCGCCCGGAGCAGTCGGCCCATGCCTACGCTTCGATCTGGTGGGAAGACGGCTCGCCGCTGGTGGTGCTCAGCCGCCGCCTGCAGCAGGCGATGACGGCGCAATGGACCCAGGGCCCGGTTGAGTTGGCCATGCGCTACGGCGAGCCGTCGATTGAGTCGACCTTGGTGCGCCTGGTGGCCCAGGGGCAGAAAAAGATCACCCTGGCGCCGCTGTATCCACAGTTCGCCGACAGCACCGTGACCACGGTGATCGAAGAGGCGCGGCGGGTGATCCGCGACAGGAAGCTGGATGTGCAGCTCTCGATACTGCAGCCGTTCTACGATCAGCCCGAATACCTCGACGCTCTGGTGACCAGTGCCAAGCCGTACCTGGAGCAGGAACACGATCACCTGCTGCTCAGCTTCCACGGTTTGCCCGAACGTCACCTGACCAAGCTCGACCCCACCGGCCAGCATTGTTTCAAGAATGCCGACTGCTGCAAGAATGCCTCGCCGCAAGTCCTGGCCACCTGTTATCGCGCGCAATGCCTGCGGACCGCCGAGCTGTTCGCCGAGCGCCTGGGTCTGGCGGCGGGTACCTGGTCGGTGTCGTTCCAGTCGCGCCTGGGGCGCGCCAAATGGATAGAACCCTACACCGAGGCGCGCCTCGATGAGTTGGCCAAGCAGGGGGCAAAGAAAATCCTGGTGATGTGCCCGGCATTCGTTGCCGACTGCATCGAGACCCTGGAAGAAATCGGCGATCGCGGCCTGGAACAGTTCCGCGAAGCGGGGGGCGAGGAATTGGTGCTGGTGCCATGCCTCAATGACAACCCGCAATGGGCCAAGGCTCTGAACACGCTCTGCGAGCGCGCCCCTCTGGCGCTCTAAGTCGACCTGTAGCCGCTGCCGAGCTGCGCTGGCCCTCAAATCCCCTCCGGGATAAAAGGCCCAGCACAGCCAGCAGCCGCTATAAGTACGCGCCAATGGCCGCAGCCATCAGATCAGCGGTTCATCGCCTTTCTTGTGCTTCCAGCTGTCATTGCCCGGCAGGATCAGGTTCAGCGCAATCGCCACTACGGCGCACAGCGCAATCCCCTTGAGTCCGAAGTCATCCGGCCCGGTGCCGGTTCCCACCAGCACGCCGCCAATCCCGAACACCAGGGTCACCGAGACAATCACCAGATTGCGCGCTTCCCCCAGGTCGATCTTGTGGCGGATCAGGGTGTTCATGCCGACCGCGGCAATCGAACCGAACAGCAGGCACAGAATCCCGCCCATTACTGGGACCGGAATGCTTTGCAGCAACGCGCCGAACTTGCCGATAAACGCCAGGCTGATGGCGAAAATCGCCGCCCAGGTCATGATCTTCGGGTTGTAGTTCTTGGTCAGCATCACCGCGCCAGTGACTTCGGCGTAGGTGGTGTTGGGCGGGCCGCCAAACAGGCCGGCAGCGGTGGTGGCAATGCCGTCACCGAACAGGGTGCGGTGCAGGCCGGGTTTTTTCAGATAGTCGCGACCGGTCACGCTGCCGACGGCAATTACCCCGCCGATGTGCTCGATGGCCGGGGCCAGCGCCACCGGGACGATAAACAGGATCGCCTGCCAGTTGAACTCCGGCGCGGTGAAGTGGGGCAGGGCCAGCCAGGGCGCGGCGGCGATTTTCGCGGTGTCGACCACGCCGAAGTAGAACGACATGGCAAAACCCACCAGCACCCCGGAGATGATCGGCACCAGGCGGAAAATCCCTTTGCCGAATACGGCGACGATCAGGGTGGTCAGCAGCGCTGGCATCGAGATCAGCATCGCGGTCTGGTAGTGGATCAGCTCGGCGCCATCCCCACCCTTGCCCATCGCCATGTTGGCGGCGATCGGCGCCATGGCCAGACCGATGGAAATGATCACCGGCCCGATCACCACCGGCGGCAGCAGGCGGTCAATGAAACCGGTGCCCTTGACCTTCACCGCCAACCCCAGAAAGGTGTAGACGAAGCCCGCGGCCATCACGCCGCCCATGGTCGCGGCCAGGCCGAACTGCTGCTTGGCGAGAATGATCGGGGTGATGAAGGCAAAGCTCGACGCCAGGAACACCGGCACCTGGCGCCGGGTCACGACCTGAAACAACAGAGTCCCGAGACCCGCCGTGAACAGCGCCACGTTGGGGTCGAGACCGGTAATCAGCGGCATCAACACCAACGCGCCAAAGGCCACGAAGAGCATCTGCGCGCCCGACAGCACCTGGCGCCAGAGCGGATCGTTGAACTCATCCTGCATGATCAGGAATCCTTCTGCTTGGTACCGAAGATCTTGTCGCCGGCATCACCCAGGCCAGGGATGATGTAGCCGTGTTCATTGAGTTTCTCGTCGATCGAGGCGGTGTAGATGGTCACGTCCGGGTGTGCTTTCTCCACGGCGGCGATGCCTTCGGGCGCGGCCACCAGGACCATGGCGCGGATATCCCGGCAGCCGGCCTTTTTCAGCAGTTCGATGGTGGCGACCATCGAGCTGCCGGTGGCGAGCATCGGGTCGATGATCATGGCCAGGCGTTCGTTGATCTCCGGAACCAGTTTTTCCAGGTAGGTGTGGGCCTGCAGGGTTTCTTCATTGCGGGCCACGCCGACGGCGCTGACCTTGGCTCCCGGGATCAGGCTCAGCACGCCTTCGAGCATGCCGATGCCGGCGCGCAGGATCGGCACCACGGTGATCTTCTTGCCGGCAATTTTTTCGACCTGGACAGTGCCGCACCAGCCTTCGATATCGTAGGTTTCCAGGGGCAGGTCTTTGGTGGCTTCGTACGTCAGCAGGGCACCGACTTCCTGAGCAAGCTCGCGAAAGTTTTTGGTGCTAATGTCTGCGCGGCGCATAAGGCCAAGTTTGTGTCGGATCAGCGGATGGCGGATCTCACGGATGGGCATAGGGAAAGGCTCCGGCGGCGGGCAAAAAAACCGGCCTAGATTAATCTATCCGAGGGTGTTGTCCTATAGACATACAGTACGTTAGTCCAGAAAGGCTTGATCTGGCCCGGCGGGATGCGTACCTTTGCCCGCTTTTCCGAAACCGCCACCCCCTTGGAGAGCGCCATGTCCGCTGATCTCGAGCATATCCGTCAAATCATGCGAGAGGCCGACTGCCTGTACACCGAAGCTGAAGTCGAGGCGGCCATCGCCCGGGTCGGTGCACGCATCAATGAAGAATTGGCTGAGCGCAATCCTGTGGTGTTCTGCGTGATGAACGGCGGCCTGATTTTCTCCGGCAAGCTGCTGACTCACCTGAAGTTCCCGCTGGAAGCTTCCTACCTGCACGCCACCCGCTATCGCAATGAAACCAGCGGTGGCGAGCTGTTCTGGAAATCCAAGCCGGAAGTGTCCTTTATCGACCGTGACGTGCTGATCATCGACGACATCCTCGACGAAGGTCACACCCTGGGCGCCATCATCGACTTCTGCAAGCATGCCGGCGCGCGCGCTGTGCACACCGCCGTGCTGATCGACAAGGACCACGACCGCAAGGCACGCCCGGACCTCAAGGCCGATTACGTCGGCTTGCCATGCATCGACCGTTACATCTTCGGTTACGGCATGGATTACAAAGGCTACTGGCGCAACGCCGCAGGCATCTTCGCCGTCAAAGGCATGTAAGTCATGAACCAGCCGAGCTTTCTCGACCAATCGCTGTTCGCCGAATTGGCCGAGAAGGCAGCGGCCAGCCCCCGGGGGCGGCAGCACCATAACTTCCATCAGATGCAAGAGCCGTGTCACCGCATGGCGGTCGGCCTGCAACCGGCGACCTACATTGCGCCCCATCGTCATGTGAGCGCCGACAAGGCAGAAACCCTGCTGGTGCTCAAGGGGCGTCTGGGGCTGCTGGTGTTCGACGAGGCGGGCCAGGTCCTGGCCAAGCGCGTGCTGCAGGCCGGTGGTGAGTGTGTCGGTGTCGACCTGCCCGCCGGGGTGTTCCATGGCCTGGTGGTGCTGGAGGCTGACAGCCTGATGTTCGAGTGCAAATCCGGTCCCTACCGTCCGGTGGGCGAGGGCGAGATGGCCAGTTGGGCACCCCGCGAAGGCGAGCCCGCAGTGGCCCAATACCATGCCTGGATGCGCGCCCAGTTCGATTGATTCCCGCCCACATCTGTGGCCGCTGCCGAGCTTGGCGAGGCTGCGCTGGGCCTGTCCAGGCGCCCCTTGTTTTCCTGATGGCTCACGGCGTCAGGTGCGGCCAGCGCAGCCTGCGGCAGCGACTCCAGCGTGGGGGTGAAAAGGCGTGCTAGAGTGGTCGGCCCTTGCCTGGAGCCTGTCATGAGCCTGTTGATTCGCAGTAGCGCGGCCCTTCTTTTGACCCTGAGCCTGCCTCTGGCGGCAGCCCCGGCGCCGATGCATGCGCAGTTTCTGCCACCCGATGACCTGACCCTGCGCGATTCCGTCCCTGAGCAACAGCAGCTGTTGCAGGTCACCGAATACTCGGTGGTGGTCGGCAGTCAGCGCCAATCCAATCAGCAGCCGATCCCCGTGACTTCGCCCTTGCTGGTGCGCCTCAAGGGCAAGCCGCTGAACAAGGGCGCGACCATCAGCCAGGTGCTGGTGAATTTCGACGGCGAAAGCAAAAGCCTGAAAAAGCCGATCTACGACCCCCAGAGCAAGACCCTGACCCTGTATTACCCCCTGGCCCAATACCGGGTGGTGATGGATCTGTTGCGCAACGACACGGTGTATTGCCAATTCCTGAGCTATGCCAACGGCCATATCTGGGCGGACTTGCACACCGGAGCCACACGCCCGCGTTGAGACCCGACGCCGCCTGGGGGTAAACTGCCCGCCCCGTGAAATGTCTGCGAGCTGGAGTCGGCAATGCGTAAAGATAAGAAGCAATTGATTGGTGACGAGATCGGCGATGAGCAGATCAAACTGTTCCTCGATTTCGAGCCGGTCGACGCCACTTCACCCTCCCTGCACAAGCTGATCAAGGCCTACCGCGGCCTGCGCATCGATGACTTCGAACGTTTCCTGACGTTCTTCCTCGAAGCCGGTTACGACCTGGACGGCAAGGACGAGCACGGCCAGGACTTCGTGAGCCTGATCGCCGACCAGCGCAATGGCGCCGATTACATCGAGCTGATCGAAAAAGCTCGCGGCTGAAGGAAAGGGTAGAGGCATTGGCTTCTACCGACCCTGATCCAAGGCCAAAAAAAACGCCCCGCTCTCAACGAGAACGGGGCGTTTTGTATGCAGCAGGCATCAAGCGTAGCTTTCGGCCTGGTTGCTTTGCTCGACCAACTCGAGGCTGACGTTGTTTTCGCTGTTGATCTTGCGATACAGCGCAGCGTCGGTTTCCAGGGTCTTTTCCCGCGCCGGGAAGATTTCCTTGAGCTTTTCGGCCCACTCGCCGCTGGCCTTGCTCGGGAAGCAGCGCTCGATCAGGTCGAGCATGATCGACACCGTCACCGAAGCGCCCGGGGAAGCCCCCAGCAGAGCGGCCAGAGAGCCGTCCTTGGCCGCGACCAGTTCGGTGCCGAACTGCAGGACGCCGCCTTTCTTCGGATCTTTCTTGATGATCTGCACCCGTTGACCGGCCACTTCCAGGCGCCAGTCTTCGGCCTTGGCTTCAGGGTAGAAGCGGCGCAGGGATTCCAGGCGCTGCTCCATCGACTGCATGACTTCGCTGACCAGGTACTTGGTCAGGTCCATGTTGTCGCGGGCCACGGCCAGCATCGGGCCGATATTGCCGGCGCGAACCGACAGCGGCAGGTCGAGGAACGAACCGTGCTTGAGGAACTTGGTGGTGAAACCGGCATAAGGCCCGAACAGCAGGGACTTCTTGCCATCGACCACACGGGTGTCCAGGTGCGGCACGGACATCGGTGGCGAACCCACGGCAGCCTGGCTGTAGACCTTGGCCTGGTGCTGCTTGACCACTTCCGGGTTGTCGCAACGCAGCCACTGGCCGCTGACCGGGAAGCCGCCGAAGCCTTTGCTTTCCTCGATGCCCGAAGCCTGCAGCAACGGCAGTGCCGCGCCACCCGCGCCGAGGAAAACGAATTTGGCATCGACTTCACGGCTGTTGCCGTTGTTCACGTCCTTGATGCTGACGGTCCAGCCGGCGCCGTTGCGCTTGAGACCGGTGACACGCTTGCAGTACTTGACCTGGGCATCGGGTGCGCTGGTCAGGTGCTTGAGCAACTGATTGGTGAGGGCGCCGAAGTTGACGTCGGTACCGTTCAGCACGCGGGTCGCGGCAATGGTTTCGTCCGCCGGGCGGCCGGGCATCATCAGCGGCATCCACTCGGCCATCTTGGCCTTGTCTTCGGTGTATTCCATGTCCGCGAAGGCGTGGTGCTGGCTCAGCACTTCAAAACGCTTCTTGAGGAAGGAAACGCCTTTGTCGCCCTGCACGAAGCTCAGGTGCGGTACCGGGCTGATAAAGGACTTGGACGAGCCGAAGGTGCCTTTCTTGGTCAGGTAGGACCAGAACTGCTTCGACACCTCGAACTGGGTGTTGATGTGCACCGCTTTCTTGATGTCGACAGAGCCATCGGCGGCCTGAGGCGTGTAGTTCAGCTCACAGAGGCCGGCGTGGCCGGTACCGGCGTTGTTCCACGGGTTGGAACTCTCCGCGGCCCCCGAATCCATCAACTCGACGACTTCCAGCTTGATCGCGGGGTCGAGTTCTTTGAGCAGTACTGCGAGGGTGGCACTCATGATGCCGGCCCCAACCAATACGACGTCTACTGCTTCGTTATGCGCCATTAACGCGTCTCCAAAATCTGCAGCACCAAATTGACGGCATAGCTGCCAGGAGTGATGGGGCGTTCAGTTCTGCCCCAGGTACCCATGGCCAGGATCGCCATGTCCGAATCTTCGCAATTTTTTGCAACTTCTGCGGACGCTGCCATTCGGGCCTCAAGCTGCGTATGAACGCATCTTCGGGTATCCCAGGCAATTCGACTTATGGTCAAGACGTCCGTTCGTGCAACCAAATCCGTAGCGGACAGGCTTCAAGCGCAGCTATATGAGGAAGGCTCGGTCCTGTGTAGTCGGGGTGTTGTAGACGCTAATGGTGCTTGTACTGACGCAAAACTATTCATTTGCTCGCCACACTCTTGTGAAGTTGTGAAAACCCGTTTTTTTCACGCTCTTTTGAAGACGTGAACCTCAAAAAAGGGCTACCTCAGCCTGGCACCGGGCCCGAACGCTGGTGCCAGCATGGATGCATGACAGGCACAACGGGCATACAACTCAGTGTCCGAGCAAGGATAGCTCTGGCAGATTCGCGAAAAGTGGGGTTTGCAGGAGGAACAGCAAGCGCCAGCTTCACTCGATCTGTGTGGGCGGCTCTCTGTGGGCGGTGCGGGGTGCCAATACAAGCGCATCAGCGGTGCTGCGAGGCCCGATCAGGAGACGTCCTTATAATCGGGGGGAGATTGTAACGAAGAAACGCGCAGAAATGATCCTGTTAAATGACTTTTATTAGCCTTTTGGTCAGGTGGCCAGTACCTGTTGCCCCCGTGGCCGGGCAATGCGCGGGCTGACACGGGCGCTGGCAGGCAGGGGCTGATGCAGCCAGTTGAGGCGGATTTCGTCGATTTCCACCCAGCCATCGCCGGTCGGCGGCAGGCTGCAATGCTTGAAGGCCTGGCAGCGACCCTGTTGATCGAGCAGGGCAAAGCTGCGGTGTTTCTGGCGCGGTGCGAACAAGGACCAGAGAAAATGCATGGCGAAATACCTGTTGGGCAATTGCGAGTAAGGATGCCGGTTAAGCGTTACAGCTCGATGTGACGCTTATGTCGGAAATATTACGTGAACCGACATGTACCGGACCTGTCTGAGCCTTGACTAAACCTGTTCTGAAGCTGGTTAGCCGTTGCCGAGCACCGCTATACTGCGCCCCTGTTTGTGCCTGATTTCTGGAGAGATGAGCATGTTGCAACGTTTGTTGTTCGGTTTGATCACTGTGACCAGCTTGACCCTGGCTGGCTGCGCCCACAGCCCGCAACAACTCAGCCCGGAACCGAAACTCACGACTCAACTGGCGCCCGTAGGGCATGGCCAGCCGGTGGTGGTGCGGGTGGTCGACGGTCGGCCTTCGCCAACCCTGGGCACCCGTGGTGGTCTGTATCCGGAAACCAGCGCGATCACTGTGCAGGGCGCGCAGATCCTGCCCAAGCTGCAGGCCCAGGCCGAAGCGGCCGTGCGTCTCCTGGGGTTCACCCCGACCAGCAATGCCTACAACGCGCCGCAGTTGACCGTAACCCTGGCCGAACTGAAGTATCAGTCGCCCAAGGAAGGCCTGTATGTCACCGAAGCCACCATCGGCGCGACCTTCCGCTCTGATGTGCAAAATGCCAACCGTCGCTACAGCGGCCGCTACGGCGCTTCCCTGGACCAGCGTTTCGGCATGGCGCCGAACCAGGAAACCAACACCAAGCTGGTCAGCGACGTGTTGAGCGATGCCCTGACCCGCCTGTTCAAGGACCCGACCGTGGGTCAGATCCTCGGCGAGTAACCTGCGCCCCAGCGCTGGCTCAGGCCCGCGCGGCACAAAAAAAGCCCGGTCTTCAGTGATGAAGCCGGGCTTTTTTATGCCTGAGGTTTATCCAGGCCCGAGATCACGCCGCCTCGACGTAGAAATCCAGCACGCTGACCCCGGTCAGCAAGTCGGTTTCCGGAAGGTCGGCGTGCTGATGCCCACCCAGGGCGCAATACACCAGCCAGTGCCGGTCCTGCACGTTGAACGCCAGGCTGCCGACCAGCGTCTGCTGCTCATCACTCTGGGCGATCAGATAAAGACGATCCTGGTTTTCTGCGTGCAGCATGATGTTCTCCGTGGTGTATCGAGGTGCAACAGACTGGCCTGTTTAGATGACGAACAGATGACCGGGTAAATTAATCGGCGCAAATTTCGTTTTTTGTCGGAAATAGCAGGCGATTACCGGCGCTTTGGGTAGAATTCGCGCCGCTAGACCATCGCCCGGCGCTGAGGCCGGGTTCACTCGAGGTTCCCGATGTCGCTGCATGTGATCTGGTCGTTGTTCAACGCTCACCCCGCCAAACTGCTCAACCTGCTCGCGCTGCTGTTTGCCTGCCCGGGCAGCTGGGTCCTGCACGCCACGCGCCGTCGTGAACAGCGCGCATTGGCCAGCCTGGAAGCACAAAGCGCCAGCCGCAGCATCGATCAGCCCTTGCTGTTGTTGGATGTGGCCACCTTGCGCATGAACCGCTTCTTCTACCGTTTCGGTTTTGCCTGCCTGGCCCTGGCACTGCTGGTGTCCTGGATCAGCACACGGTTTTGACCCGCGAACACTGAGGGTGACAGACACAACAACGGCGCCCTGGGGCGCCGTTGTGGTTTTGCGAGCTTGGGTTACAGCGCCAGCCCGGCCTTGACTCGGTACTGGTTGCGTACCGGGGTCGCGTATTGCAGCACCAGGTATGGCCGATGGTCCACGGGGCAGGCTTCCAGGCGCCGTTGCCATTCCTCCTCGGCCTTGGCCAGCTCCTGGGCAGGGAACACGTCCTTGGCCGCGGGCACCTGCAACTGCGGGTCGGCATCACTCCACTGGGCATACGCCAGGTAATGCACCGGGAACAGGCGATATCCGCCGAGAATCTGCCGGTCCATCTCCACCGCCAATTGCTTGGTGTCTTCGAACAGTTCGCTGATAGGGGCGGCGAAGTTGACGTGGACCCGGCCCTTGTAGCCGGTGATGCCCTTGGCGATGCTCACATCGTCCTCGCCCGGCACCTTGGTGTAGGTGCCCGTGGTGGCGCGGATAAACAGTTCACGGGCCTTGGCCTGGTCGCAGGGGTCGTATTCGTAGCTGATCGAGACCGGGGTCAGGTTCAGCGACTGGATGACTTCGCCGAACGGCTCATCCTTGCGGCTCATGTGGAACATCTTGAGGATCGCCGACTCGGTGCGATCATCACCGTCCTTGGCGCGGCCTTCGGCCTGGGCGATCCAGATCGAAGCGCAATCATTGCGGATCGAGTGGTTGATGTAGGCCGACAGCAATTGGTAGGCGGCCATTTTTTCCCGACGCCCGGTAATCGAGCGGTGCACGATAAAGCTCTTGTTCAGGCGCATCAGGTCGCTGACAAACGGCTTTTGCAGCAGGTTGTCGCCAATTGCGATGCGCGGGGTCGGCAGGCCGGCGTGATACACGGCGTAGTTGACGAAGGCCGGGTCCATCACGATGTCGCGGTGGTTGGCGATAAACAGATAGGCGCTGCCGGACTTGAATTGTTCGACGCCGGTATAGGTCACGCCGTCGGTCGCGCGCTCGATGGTGTGGTCGACGTAGTACTCGACCTTGTCCTGCAGGGTGGCTACCGAAGTCACGCCGGCGAACTCGCGCCGCAGTCGATGAGCTATAAGAGGTTTGAGCAGCCAGCCGAAGGCGCCGGCAAAGCGCGGGAAGCGGAAGTGGGTGAGGATATCTAGAAACGCCTTGTCGCCGAGCAGTCGAGCCAGCACCGCTGGGACTTCGCTGTCGTCGTAAGGTCGGATGGCATCGAATTCGCCCATCATGCTCTCTTGTTGGAAACGGCTAGGGTAAGAAAAGGTTTGGATCGAAAAACGGCCGGGCACGGTCTGAAAAGTAAGCTCAAACAAAAATAGCCCTGCGAATAGACCGGCGATTATACGCACAAGTCACTCTGGAGACCGCGATGCTGGAAACCGAGCACTACTCCTGTCCCTATTGCGGCGAAGAAGCCGAGGCCGTGCTGGATTTGTCCGGCGGCGATCAAACCTATATCGAAGACTGCCCGGTGTGCTGCCGGCCCATTGTATTCAGGCTACAAACCGACGGTCAGGAATGGATGCTCGATGTTCACAGTGAAAACGAATGATGGGGTGGCCGTATGCAGCGCATCTACGAACCGGAAAACCTGATGGAGGGCGAGTTGCTGCAGAGCATGCTGGCCAGCGAAGGGGTCGAGGCGCATCTGGCGGGGCGCGACCTGCTGGGTGGCGCCGGCGAGTTGCCGGTGTTCGGATTGCTTGGGCTGACGGTGCCAAACGATCAGGCGCAATACGCACGGGAGCTGATCGCTGCGTACAATGCGGCCCTGCCGATGCCCTTTGAAGAGCCGGAAAACTTTGCCGGCGTGCTGGTCTGTTAGGCTGGCCGCCTATTTGTCGAGAGTTGTATTGCCCTCATGTGTGGACGTTATGCCCTGTTTCGCTGGAACCCCGCGTTTGCGGCCTTGCCCGGGTTTCCGGCGGATCAGCAGGCGCAGTGGAATATTTCGCCCAACGACTCGGTGCTGATCATGCGCGCCGAAGCTGAGCAGCGCACCCTGGCGCGGGCTCGCTGGGGCCTGACCCCGCCCTGGTTGACCGACCTGTCGCGCACCCCGGCCCACGCCCGGGCTGAAACCCTGGCCGAGCAACCGATGTTTCGCGAGGCATTTCGTCAGCGGCGCTGCCTGCTGCCGGCCAATGGGTTCTATGAATGGCGGGGTGGTGCGCGCAAGCGCCCGTATTGGCTGACCCCGGGGGAGGGCTCAGCGCTGTTTTTTGCCGCGATCTGGGAAGCCTACCCGGTGCAGGAGCAGGTCTGGCTGAGTACCGCGGTGGTGACCCAGGCCGCGTCGAACCAGCGCCGACCGCTGATTCTCGATGCCGAGGGCCAGGCTGCTTGGCTGGATCCGCAAACACCGTTGCCGGTCCTGCATGCCTTGCTCGCCAGTCCTCCGGCGGCGTTGCGCGAACGGGTACTGGCCAATCTGGTGAATGACCCGAAACTCAATGCCCCCGAGTGCCTGACGCCGGGTTGAACCGGCTGGCGCCCCGGAGCGCCGGCCTATCCTGCGCGAGCAAGCCGCAGTAGCGGAGGCTGGCGCAGGGTCTTGTCAAACCTTGAACTGGTTGATCAGGCGCCGCTGCTGTTCGGCCAGTTTGGTCAGGCCCGCACTGGCTGCGCTTGATTCGTCGGCACCGCCGGCCACTTCATTGGCCACCTGGCCGATATTGATCACGTTGCGGTTGATGTCCTCGGCCACGGCGCTCTGTTCCTCGGCGGCGCTGGCGATCTGGGTGTTCATGTCGTTGATCACCGACACCGCTTGAGTGATGGTCTCCAGCGCTTCGGCGGCCTTGGCCGCGTGTTGCACGCTCTGGTCGGTCTTGGTCTGGCTGTCTTCCATGACCCGCACCACGTCGCGCGTGCCTTGCTGCAACTGCTGGATCATCGACTGGATTTCTTCCGTGGCCTGCTGGGTCTTCTGGGCCAGGTTGCGCACTTCGTCAGCCACCACCGCAAACCCCCGTCCTTGCTCGCCGGCACGCGCCGCTTCGATGGCGGCGTTGAGGGCCAGCAGGTTGGTCTGCTCGGCGATGCCGCGAATGGCGATCAGGATCGCATTGATGTTTTCGCTGTCCTTGGCCAGGGTCTGTACCACGCCGACCGCCTTGCCGATTTCAACGGCCAGGGAGCCGATCGAAGTCGAGGTCTCGCGCACGATCTGCATGCCCTGACTGGCGGCCTGGTCGGCGTGGGTCGCGGCTTGTGCGGCCTGGGTCGCATTGCGCGCCACGTCCTGGGCGGTGGCGGTCATTTCGTGCACCGCGGTGGCCACCTGGTCGATTTCGACCATCTGTTTATGCACGCCCTGATTGGTGCGGATGGCGATATCGGCGGTGTGCTCCGAGGAGTCACTGACACTCTGCACCGAGCTCACCACCTGGGTGATCATCGCCTGCAACTTGGCCAGGAAGGTGTTGAAGCCCTTGGCGATCGAACCCAGTTCGTCGACCCGATCGCTGCTCAGGCGGCGAGTCAGGTCGCCTTCGCCCTGGGCGATATCGTCGAGCATGGCCACCATCTGCTTCAGCGGGCGAGCGATTCCGCGACCGACCAGCCAGATCACCAGCAGGCCGACGCTGGCCACCAGCAGGCCAACCATCGCCATGCCGAACGTGTCGGACTGGCGTTGCGCAGCCAGATCGTTCTGCAGTTTTTGCAGGTCGGCCATTACCGCGTCCAGGGGCAGGTGCAGCATCAGGGTCCATTGGGCATCGGTCTGGCCAATGCCAAAGGGCAGGTAGACTTCGATTTCGTTGCCGGCCTGGTCGACGCTGTAGGCCACTTCACCGCGCTTGAGGTGATTCAGCCTGGCCAACTTGTCGCCTTGCAGGATGCTGCTGACCGGCTCGCCGAATTTGCCCGAGTCCCGGGTATAGGCCACCAGCCGCCCGTTGCCGCCGATCAGGGCCATTTCCCCGGCGCCGTCATAGAGTGTGTGGTTCGCTGCCAGGAGCATGTCCTGGATGAAGTTCACCGAGAGGTCGGCGCCGACGATGCCCTGGAACGTGCCATTGAGCATGATCGGTTGAATGAAGGAGGCGAGCATCACGACCTTGTCCCCGACCTTATAGGGTGCCGGATCGATCACGCAGGGCTTTTTGCTTTCCTTGGAGCACAGGTAGTACTCACTGGCGCGCACGCCGGTGGAGAGCAGCTTCTGGTCGTCGACGTCTGCCAGTTTGTCCAGGCCCAGGCTGCCGTCTTCATTGCGGAACCACCAGGGCAGGAAGCGGCCGTTGGCGGCGTCGATCCCCACCACCTGGGAGCCGACATAGGCGGCGTCGTTCTGGTCGATGGCGTTTTTTTCCCAACCGACGTAGGCGCCGAGAATTTTCGGGTTCTGCGCGACGTTTTCCTTGATCAGGCCGATCAGCTGTTCGCGACTCAGGCTCAACTGGGGGGAGCCTTGGCTGCCCGGGTTTCCCATCAGGGCGTTGACCCGCACCAGGCCGCTGGCAATCAGCAATGGCGCTTCCAGTTCACGCTGGATCTGGCTGGCCTGGTTCTGGGCCAGTGTGCTCAGGCGCTGCTCGATAACCTGCTCGAACTGGGCCTGGGTGCGGGCTTGCACCATGTCCTGGGTCCGGGCGCCGGCGAACAGTGCGTAGAGCACCAGGGCCGCAACCACGCTGAGGACGATGGCGCCGGCCAGGGCGGCCACGGAAAACTGGATCGACTTGAATTTCATAGGGGCTCCGGTCGCAGGAATGGCGTCTGCCGTGCTGTATCGGCAGGCTCTGCAATGGCCATTAGCGTTGATTGCGCAAATGACCGTTTCCGATCGGCGCGAGTCGCAAATGAATACGGCAAGTCAGTGCAGGGCCTGGGGCGGCGGCTTGATGAATTATTTCCTACGGTCGTCGGGATGTATCTTGAACAGCGCATTTAGATGCCATTTGCATCTAGCGTCGATACCCGTCACCCCCTACGATACGCGCCATGTTTTCAGGGAGCGTTTTCATGATGAAGTCGAAGAAGTCATTGCTTGCATGTGCACTGGGTACCAGCCTGCTGCTCGGTGGTTGTCAGGCCGTGAACACCACCAGTGGCGGCGCCGTGGGTGTCGATCGCAAGCAGTACATGTTCAGTATGCTGTCGAGCGATGAGGTCAACCAGTCCTATGCCCAGGACTACCAGCAGACGCTGGGTGATGCGAGCAACAAGGGCATGCTGGACAAGACCAGCGCCACCGCCAAGCGCGTGCAGAGGATTGCCGACCGCCTGGTCGCCCAGGCCCCGACCTTCCGCCCGGATTGCGCGGCGTGGAAGTGGGAAGTCAACTTGATCAAGAGCGATGAGCTCAACGCCAACTGTGGTCCTGGCGGCAAGATCATTTTCTACACCGGCCTGATCGACAAGCTGCAACTGACCGACGATGAAATCGCCGCGGTGATGGGGCATGAAATCGCCCACGCCCTGCGCGAGCATGGCCGTGAAGCCATGTCCAAGGCCTACGGTGTGGGGGCGTTGAAGCAGATCGCCTTGCTCGCCGGTGCCCCCAAAGGCGCTGTGGACCTGAGTGATAACGGCGTGAACCTGCTGATGACCTTGCCCAACAGCCGCGACAACGAAAACGAAGCGGACCTGATCGGCCTGGAGTTGGCGGCCCGTGCCGGCTACAACCCGAACGCGGCGATCAGCCTGTGGAACAAGATGAGCAAGGCGTCGGAAGGCGCGCCGCCGGAATTCCTCAGCACTCACCCGGCGTCCACTAGCCGGATCAGCTCGTTGCAGGCGGCAATCCCCAAGGTCATGCCGTTGTATCAGCAAGCCAAGAAGTCCTGATGGCCTGGCGTCACGTCCTGTGACGCCATCCCCGGCAACACCGGCCTCTGCATGATTGTGCAGCGGCCGGCTCGCCGACGATGAAGGCGCCCCAGGCGCCTCCCTCCGTTTTGCTTACACCCACCCGCTGCTTTGCATGGCCTTGTACACCGCAACCAGGGCCAGGACGAAGAACGCCGATGCCGCCAGGCGACGGATCAGGGTCAGGGGCAGTTTGTCTGCCGCGAAGTTGCCGGCCAGTACCACAGGTACGTTGGCGATCAGCATGCCCAGGGTGGTGCCGATGATGACCAACCACAGTTCAGGGTACTGCGCCGCGAGCATGACTGTGGCGATCTGGGTCTTGTCACCGATTTCCGCGAGGAAGAACGCAATCAGGGTGGTCAGGAACGGCCCGAACTTGCGTGCGGTGCTGGCTTCGTCTTCGTCCATTTTGTCGGGAACCAGGGTCCACAAGGCCGTGGCGGCAAAGCTGGCGGCAAGGATCCAGTGCAGGGTGACGTCGGAGAAGAAGCTGCCGAACCAGGCACCCACCGCACCGGCGGCCGCATGGTTGGCCAGGGTTGCGGCGACGATACCGGCGATGATCGGCCAGGGTTTGCGAAAGCGCGCGGCGAGAATCAGGGCGAGCAGCTGCGTCTTGTCGCCGATTTCGGCCAAGGCAACGACTGCGGTAGGAACGAGTAGAGAATCCAGCATCAGGTTTTTCCTAAGGGGCGGGTCGACACGGCTATGACACGTACAACCTCCCCGCCCCGGGTAAGGTGTTCGTGTCATAGGTCTTGTCAAACCCTGCGGTCCGTCTGTGCGGACTCTTGGGTCGCATGCGCCATGGTCTGTTGACCAAGTATGTTGACGCATGCCGGACGAGCGTGGCGCTCGTGGGAGACTACTCCCCTAGGACGGAGCGGATTCTGCCTAGGCAAAATCCATTCGGCAAGCCTTCTTTTGCAAAAGCCGCTTACCCGCGCTTGGCTCGGTAAATGCGAAAACCCTGGCCTTCGGCCTTGATCGAACATGGCCCCAGATGCTCTTCGATCAGCGGTTGGTAACGCAGGAAGCTATTGGCAACCAGCCGAAGTTCGCCGCCGTTTTTCAGATGTTTGGCTGCTTTTTTCAGCAAGTTTTCGGTGGCGTGATAGTCAGTGTGAACCCCGACATGGAACGGCGGGTTGCTCAGGATGGCGTTCAAACCCATGGGCGCGGCGTCGATTCCGTCGCCGGTCAGGACCTCGGCTTCCAGGCCATTGGCAGCCAGGGTCATGCGACTGCTGGCGGAGGCGAAGGCATCGACGTCGAGCAGCGTCACGCTGTTATGCGGGTAGCGGCGCTTGACCGCCGCCCCCAGGACGCCGGCGCCACAGCCGAAGTCCAGCAGGTGGCCGCTGGGCAGTTTGTCCAGATGTTCCAGCAACAGTGCGCTGCCGCGATCCAGCCGGCCGTGGCTGAATACGCCGGGCAGGCTGATGACCTTGAGCGGGCCTTCGGCCAGGGGCAATTCGTATTCCTGGGCCAGGCTTTCCAGGGTTACCGCTTCGGGGGCATTGGCGACGGTGACTTGCCACAGCTGGCAATGCCGCGCGCTGTCGAGCTTGCGTGGTTTGCCGAAGGGGTTGAGTTGCTTGGCCGCGCCTTCGATACCGCTGCGTTTTTCACCCACCAGGTACAGCTCGCGCCCAGCCAGGCGCGAGGCCAGGGCATTGAGCAGGTAGTCGGTCAGGTCCTTGGATTTGGGCAGGAAGAGCACGGCGCTTTCGAACCCTCGCTGCGGCGCATCCACCCCGAAATGGCTGCGTTCGGCAAAACGAGCGTCGAGCGCCGCCTGGTCACCGGCGTGCCAGCACCAGCCATGGGCATCGGGCAGCCGACCCAGCAAGTCGTCGGCGGGCAGGCCCGCCAGCAGCAGCGAACCTTGAAACAATTCAGCCTGGCGAAGCAGTACTTCACTGCGCGGATCCATAACCTGCTCCTTGAAAAAAAGTGGCGCAGTTTATCAACTGACGACCCGCAGCGCTGTACCGCTGAAAAAGCCCCGGGCATTTTCCGTCAATTGGCCGACGATGCGCTGGCGCGCCTCGCGGCTGCCCCAGGCGATATGCGGGGTGACGATCAGCCGTGGAATGTCGGCGGCCAGCAGCGGGTTGCCAGCCACTGGCGGCTCGACACTCAGCACATCGGTGGCAGCACCGCCCAGGTGGCCGCTGCGCAGGGCATCGGCCAGGGCCTGCTCGTCGATCAGGCCACCGCGTGCGGTGTTGACTACAAAGGCGTTGGGCTTGAGCAGGGCCAGCTCGCGGGCGCCGATGAAGTGGCGGGTGTGCTCATTGAGCGGGCAGTGCAGGGTCAGGGCGTCGATTTGCGGCAGCAACTCATCCAGCGGCAGGCGGTCGGCGCGGGGCGGGCGGCCGGGCAGTTGGCCCAGCAGCACGCGCATGCCAAAGGCCTCGGCCAGGCGCGCCACGGCGCTGCCGAGTTCGCCATGCCCGAGCAGGCCCAGGGTTTTGCCTTCGAGTTCGACAATCGGGTAATCGAGCAGGCAGAACTGCTTGGCCTGTTGCCAGCGTCCTTCGCCCACGGCTTTCTGATAATCGCCCAGGCGAGTGGCCAGGTTGAGCAGCAGCATCAGTGTGTGCTGGGCCACCGACGGCGTGCCGTAACCCTGGCAGTTGCTGACGGTAATGCCCTGGGCCCGGGCCGCGGCGAGGTCGACGTTATTGGTGCCCGTGGCGGCAATCAGGATCAGTTTCAGGTCAGGGCAGGCGGCGAGGGTCTTGGCGTCCAGCAGGACCTTGTTGCTGATGGCCACCTGGGCGCCCTGCAAGTGTTCGATGACCTGGTCGGGGGCGCTGCTGGAGCACAGCTGCAGGTCGCTGAAGCTGTCGCGCAGTTCGCCAAGATCAAGGTCGCCGAGGTCGAGGGAGGTGGAGTCAAGAAATACGGCGCGGCGCTGGTTAGTCATCAACTGTACCTTTTGCACTAGAGGTCTGAAGGCGTAATCTGCCGAGCCTACCAGATGAAATAATTAGAAACACGGGAGCCCCATGTACCTGACAGAGTTCTTGACCGTTGCCCTCATCCACCTGCTTGCCGTAGCCAGCCCAGGCCCGGACTTTGCCGTGGTGGTCCGCGAGAGCGTGACCCACGGCCGTCGCGCCGGGACCTGGACGGCGCTGGGGGTGGGCACCGCGATTTTCCTGCATGTGGGTTATTCGCTGCTGGGGATCGGCCTGATCGTGTCGCAGTCGATCGTGCTGTTCAACGCATTGAAATGGCTGGCGGCGGCCTACCTGTTGTACATCGGCTTCAAGGCGCTGCGCGCCAAGCCGGCTGCCCCGGCCGCGGAAAACCTGCACCATGAAGCCGGCGAGCGCACGGCTCGCGGGGCCTTCACTTCCGGCTTTGTAACCAACGGCCTGAACCCCAAGGCGACGCTGTTCTTCCTATCCTTGTTCACCGTGGTGATCAACCCGCACACGCCCCTGGCGATCCAGGCCGGTTACGGCGTGTACCTGGCGGCGGCGACGGCGTTCTGGTTCTGCCTGGTGGCCATGCTGTTCAGCCAGCAACGAGTGCGCGCCGGTTTTGCGCGCATGGGCCACTGGTTTGACCGGACCATGGGCGCGGTGCTGATCGCCATCGGCGTAAAACTGGCCTTCACCGAAATGCACTGATTCAAAGAATCAGATCGAGAAATATCCCTTCTGACCGCGCAAATACTGGCGTAACGCTAGTATTTGCTTGGTTCTGCAAATCATTCCTTTGGCTGATTTGGTTGCTGCACTCTCGCTCTAGAGTGGGCATTCTTCAGTTACGACCGGGCAGTCAGAAAAGGGATTCTTATGTTGCAGACTCGCGTGATTCCACCAGCCGAAGGCGCTTACCAATACCCGTTGCTGATCAAGCGGCTGCTGATGTCCGGCAGTCGCTACGAGAAAACCCGGGAGATCGTCTACCGCGACCAACTGCGCTACACCTACCCGACCCTTACCGAGAGGGTCGCGCGCCTGGCCAATGTGCTGACGCAGGCCGGGGTCAAGGCCGGCGACACGGTGGCGGTGATGGATTGGGACAGCCATCGCTACCTGGAATGCATGTTCGCCATTCCAATGATCGGCGCCGTGATCCACACCATCAACGTGCGCCTCTCGCCAGAACAGATTCTCTACACCATGAACCATGCCGTGGACCGCGTGGTGCTGGTCAACAGCGAGTTCGTCGGCCTGTACCAGGGCATTGCCGGGCAACTGACCACGGTGGAGAAAACCCTGCTGCTGACCGATGGCCCGGAGAAAACCGCCGAGCTGCCGAACCTGGTGGGCGAGTACGAACAGTTGCTGGCCGCGGCCAGCCCGCAGTATCAGTTCGAAGACTTCGACGAAAACTCGGTCGCCACCACCTTCTACACCACGGGTACCACCGGTAACCCCAAGGGTGTGTACTTCACCCACCGCCAGCTGGTGCTGCACACCATGGGGGTCGCGACCACCATGGGCTGCATCGACAGCGTGCGGCTGCTGGGCACCAACGATGTGTACATGCCCATCACCCCGATGTTCCACGTGCACGCCTGGGGCCTGCCGTATGTGGCCACCATGCTCGGGCTGAAACAGGTCTACCCCGGGCGTTATGACCCCGAGTACCTAGTGGAGCTGTGGCGCAAGGAAAAGGTCACGTTCTCCCATTGCGTGCCGACCATCCTGCAGATGCTGCTCAATGCCAAGGCGGCCCAGGGCACGGATTTCGACGGCTGGAAAATCGTGATCGGCGGCAGCTCGCTGAATCGCGCCCTGTACGAAGCCGCCAAGGCCAAGGGCATCCAGCTGACGGCCGCCTACGGCATGTCCGAAACCGGTCCGTTGGTGGCCTGCGCTCACCTCAATGATGAGTTGATGGCGGGCAGCGAGGACGAACGCACCACCTACCGCATCAAGGCCGGGGTGCCGGGGCCCTTGGTGGAAGCGGCGATTGTCGACGGCGATGGCAACTTCCTGCCGGCCGATGGCGAGTCCCAGGGCGAACTGGTACTGCGCGCGCCATGGCTGACCGAAGGCTATTTCAACGAGCCGCAGAAGGGCGCCGAGCTCTGGGAGGGCGGCTGGTTGCATACCGGCGATGTCGCGACCCTGGACAGCATGGGCGTGATCGACATTCGCGACCGGATCAAGGACGTGATCAAGACTGGGGGCGAATGGATCTC
The DNA here is from genome assembly GCF_049199125.1 of Pseudomonas sp. QD4. Classification (NCBI taxonomy): domain Bacteria; kingdom Pseudomonadati; phylum Pseudomonadota; class Gammaproteobacteria; order Pseudomonadales; family Pseudomonadaceae; genus Pseudomonas; species Pseudomonas sp. QD4. Next base: position 418,552 of record NZ_JBLZOM010000004.1, on the reverse strand, counting down.
CTCCCTCGACCTTGAAGACTTGATCAGCCGGCACGTGGCGGTACGTGAAGTAGCAGTGGTGGGTATCGCCGATCCGCAATGGGGCGAACGCCCGTTTGCCTTGCTGGTGATCCGTGAGGGCCACCTGATCGGGGCCAAGGAGCTCAAGGAGCATCTCAAGCCATTCGTGGAATTGGGGCACCTGAGCAAGTGGGCGATCCCGAGCCAGATTGCCCTTGTTACTGAAATTCCCAAGACCAGCGTTGGCAAGCTCGACAAGAAGCGTATTCGCATCGACATCAGCGAATGGCAGGCCAGCAACAGCACCTTTCTCTCGACCCTTTAATCCCCCTCTGGGCGCCCGAAAGGGCGCGCCAGACGCCCCCAAGCAAGCGCTTGCCTTGTGAAATCCGAATTTTCAGCCATCCTTGCCCCCGCCAGTGTCCACTGGCATGGCAAAGGACTGTTCTAGTGCGGTTGGAGGGTGCAAATCACACTTTAGAGGGATCTAGCAGTACTACCTGCTGGATATAGTCCGTCCACGGATTTTTAAGAACGGAGCAAGCACGCGAGATACCGGGCTGCCACCTTGAACGATCTAGGGAGCCGAGCTTCTGTTTGTTCGGGGCGTTTTTAGAAGTGCTCACTGCCATAACAATAATGCACATGGAGTAGCGTCGATGACATCAGTAAACCAGTTCTGGCGCCGGGCAAAACTGCCTCTGGCCGTCAGCCTCGCCTCTACGCTCGCCGGACCCGCATTCGGCGTCAGTTTCAATATTGGTGAAATCGAAGGCAGCTTCGATTCGTCCCTTTCGCTGGGTGCCAGTTGGTCGACGGCGGGGCGCAACAAGGACCTGATCGGCGTTAACAACGGCGGTAAAGGCTTATCCCAAACGTCGGATGACGGCCATTTGAACTTTGATAAAGGCGACAGCTTTTCAAAGATCTTCAAAGGCATCCATGACCTTGAGTTGAAGTACGGCGACACGGGTGTGTTCGTTCGTGGCAAGTACTGGTATGACTTCAAGCTGAAAGATGACGATCTGGACTTCAAGAACATCAGTGACCACAACCGCAAGGAAGGCGCCAAGTCTTCCGGCGGGCAAATTCTTGATGCATTTGTCTATCACAACTATTCAATTGCCGATCAGCCAGGTTCGGTGCGCTTCGGCAAGCAGGTGGTGAGCTGGGGTGAAAGTACCTTTATCGGTGGTGGCATCAACTCGATCAACCCGATCGATGTCTCGGCGTTCCGCCGCCCTGGTGCCGAGATCAAGGAAGGCCTGATCCCGGTCAACATGTTCTACGTGTCCCAGACCCTGACCGAAAACCTGTCGGCTGAAGCTTTCTATCAGTTGGAATGGGATCAGACGGTCACCGACAACTGCGGGACGTTCTTTTCCCAGCCGGATGTGATTGCTGATGGTTGTACCGATAACCTGCGTTTGCTGAGCAAGCGCTCCTTCCTCGCTACTCAGCCCGGCGCTTTGCCAGGCTTGGCGCGGTTTGGACTCGATATCAATGATGAAGGGGTGTTGGTCAAGCGATCCGCCGATCGTGACGCACGCGATAGCGGCCAGTTCGGGGTCGCGATGCACTACAACTTCGAGCCGCTGGACACCGAGTTTGGCGCTTACTTCATGAACTACCACAGCCGTGCGCCGATCTTCAGCGCGACAGGGGCGCCCGCTTCAGTCTATGCGGATGCAGTGACATTCCTGCCGGGGGCGGCAGCGTCGTTACGTCCTTTGGCCATTGCCGGCAACTCTAAGTACTTTATCGAGTACCCGGAAGATATCCGCCTGTATGGCTTGAGCTTTTCCACCACTCTGCCAACCGGCACCGCCTGGAGTGGCGAACTCAGCTACCGTCCAAATGCACCTGTCCAACTCAACACCACCGATATTCTCTATTCGGGCGTAACCCCATTGCCAGGCCTGTCTGGAGCCTCACCGCTTAAAGGTGTCGCTGGGCAGGATCAGCATGGTTATCGCCGCAAAGAAGTGACCCAATTCCAGACCACGTTCACCCACTTCTTTGACCAAGTGATGGGGGCCAGCCGTCTCACCCTGGTGGGTGAAATAGGTGTGACTCATGTCGGTGGCCTGGAAGGCAGCGATGAAGCGCGTTATGGCCGTGACCCTGTGTATGGGCCTGGAGCAGGTCCTTTGTGCGCCACGCTCAACGCGGGGACCATTCAGGGCGCTGGTGCGGGTACGTCGAGAGACAACCTCTCACGCAATTGCAACAACGAAGGTTTCACCACGGCCACTTCCTGGGGCTACCGCGGTCGGGCCATCTGGGAATACCCCGATGTATTCGCCGGCATCAACCTCAAGCCCAACGTCGCTTGGTCCCATGACGTCGATGGTTACTCGCCAGGCCCTGGCGGCAACTTCGAAGAAGGCCGCAAGGCGATCAGCCTGGGGCTGGATGCGGAGTACCAGAACACCTACACCGCGAGCCTGGCTTACACCAACTTCTTCGGTGGCCGCTACACCACTGTGGATGACCGGGACTTCCTCGCTTTCAGCGTTGGCGCGAACTTCTAAGCACACTGTATTTTCAGGACGAACGAATTATGAAAATAACCAAAAGTCTGTTGCACGTCGGTGTGCTTGGACTGTCTTTGCTGGCAACCAGCGTCATGGCCGCGGTCTCGGCTGATGAAGCTGCCAAGCTGGGCACTACCCTGACGCCGATGGGCGCGGAGATGGCCGGCAACGCTGCCGGTACCATTCCGGCCTGGAAGCCGATGCCGACCAACGCCGGTACCGTGGACAGCAAAGGTTTCCTGTCCAACCCCTATGCCAGCGAACAGCCGCAATTCACCATCACCGCGCAGAACGTCGAGCAGTACAAGGACAAGCTGGCGCCCGGGCAGTACGCGATGTTCAAGCGTTACCCGGAAACCTTCAAGATGCCGGTGTACCCATCCCATCGCGGCGCAACCGTGCCGGCTGATGTGTTCGCCGCCATCAAGGAAAACGCCACCAAGACCAACCTGGTCAGCGGTGGCAACGGCCTGGAAAACTTCAAGACCGCCATACCGTTCCCCATTCCGAAAAGTGGCGTGGAAGTCATCTGGAACCACATCACCCGCTATCGTGGTGGCAGCGTAACTCGTCTGGTCACCCAGGCCACGCCCCAGGCCAACGGCTCGTTCAGCCTGGTGTACTTCCAGGACCAGTTCGTATTCCGCGACAAGATGAAGGACTACGATCCAGCCAACCCGGGCAACATCCTGTTCTACTTCAAGCAGAAAGTGACCGCTCCGGCGCGTCTGGCCGGTGGTGTGCTGCTGGTGCACGAAACCCTCGACCAAGTGAAGGAACCGCGTTCGGCCTGGGTCTACAACGCTGGTCAGCGTCGGGTACGTCGCGCACCGCAAGTGTCCTATGACGGCCCGGGTACCGCGGCGGACGGCCTGCGTACCTCCGACAACCTGGACATGTACAACGGTGCACCGGATCGCTACGACTGGAAACTCGAAGGCAAGAAAGAGCTCTACATTGCCTCCGACAGCTACAAGCTCGACTCGCCGACCCTCAAGTACACCGACATCATCAAGGCGGGCCACATCAACCAGGACCTGACTCGTTACGAGCTGCGCCGGGTCTGGCATGTGGTCGCGACCCTGAAGGAAGGTCAGCGTCACATCTACGCCAAGCGTGACTTCTACATCGACGAAGACACCTGGCAGGCCGCAGTCATCGACCACTACGACGGTCGTGGCCAGCTGTGGCGTGTGGCCGAGGCGCATGCCGAAAACTACTACGACAAGCAAGTGCCGTGGTACGCCGTGGAAACCCTCTACGACCTGCAGTCCGGCCGCTACCTGGCACTGGGCATGAAGAACGAAGAGAAACAGGCTTATGACTTCGGTTTCACTGCCACCACCAGCGACTTCACTCCAGCTGCATTGCGTCAGGACGGTGTTCGCTAATCTGCTGTAAATAGAGGCCGCATCCTCGTTAAACGCCCCGACTGGTTCGGGGCGTTTTTTTTGCTCAAAAAAGACGTGGGGCGGCGCTCTGCTTGAAGGCGAATCCCTAAGTAAATAAGGGTTATTCTCAGTTTTTTAAGATATTTCTCTCGAACAATCAGTGGTTGTCGTTATGGATTTCAGATACATCCCGACATTCAGTTCGTAGTCTTTTTGTATGTATTTGTAGCAATAATCTTCAACAGGCGGCCTTTTACCGCTAGTCTGCGGACATCTGCAATGCCGACAACAGCACTTCAATAAGAGTTGGCTATGACTGACCTGTCCCGCATTCAAGGGCCTGCCGACGCGATGATTCCCGCGCTGGAGGGGCGCTTTTATCGACCACCCTTGCCCGACGGCCATATTCTGCGGCCGCGTTTGTGCGAGCGACTGAGTGCGGGCCTGAATGGGCGATTGCTGTTGGTCAGCGCCCCGGCGGGTTTCGGTAAAAGCTCGCTGGCGGTGGAGTTCTGTCAGAGCCTGCCACCGCATTGGCAAAGCTTGTGGCTGGGGCTGAGCCGGCGCGACAATGACCCGGGGCGGTTCCTCGAGCGTCTGCTCGAAGGCTTGCAGCTGTACTTTCCGCAGTTGGGCAGCCAGTCCCTGGGCCAGCTGAAAATGCGCCAGCGTCATCAACCCTTCGCCTTTGAAGAATGGCTCGACGGCTTGCTCGATGAATTGGCCGCTCACCTTTCCCTCGGCGCGCCGCTGTTGTTGGTCCTCGACGATTACCACCTTGCCCAGGGCCCGGTGCTGGATCGTTGCCTGCAGTTTTTCCTCAATCACCTGCCCGATGGTCTGTTGGTGCTGGTCACCAGTCGCCAGCGCCCGGACTGGCACCTGGCGCGTTTGCGCCTGTCACGACAACTGCTCGAGTTGCATGAGCAAGACCTGCGCCTGACCCATGATGAATCCCTGGCGCTGCTGGATCGCCACAGCAGCTCGCTGCGTGGTGAGGCGCTGGAGCGCCTGATCCAGCGCAGTGAGGGCTGGGTCGCCGGGTTGCGTTTCTGGCTGTTGGCAGCGTCCGAAGCGGGCAGCGACAGTACCCTGCCCAAGGGGCTGCACGGTGGGGAAGGGCTGATTCGCGACTATTTGCTGGAAGAAGTCATCGACTGCCTACCCGCCGAGGTCCAGGCGTTTCTGTATGACACCGCGCCCCAGGAGCGTTTCTGCAGCGAGTTGTGCGATGCGCTGCGTGAGTCCCATGACAGCGCGGAGATCCTGCGTTACCTGCAGGCGCATCAGGTATTCCTGGTGCCGCTGGATGAACACGGCCACTGGTATCGCTACCACCATTTGTTTTCCGACTTACTGCGCAGCCGCCCCAGGACCAACGCGGTGCTGCCGGCCGCCAGCCTGCACTTGCGCGCCTGCCGCTGGTTCAACGCCCAGGGCCTGCTGGATGAAGCGGTGGAGCAGGCCTTGCGCGCCGGACACCTGGATGTGGCGGCGAACCTGGTGCAGAACCTTTCCGAAGAACAGCTGCTGGCCGAGCAGAACGTCGGCATGTTGCTGCGGTGGAAGATGGACTTGCCGGACAGCCTGCTGGTCAGTACGCCGCGCCTGATCGTGCTCTACAGCTGGGCGCTGGGCCTGGCGTGCCAGTTGGATGCCGCGCAGGAGCTGGCGGAGAACTTGAGCCGCTTTCTGCCGGCGCCGTCTGCCACTGCCCAGAAGTCGATGCTGGCACAGTGGTTGGCGCTGAGCGGAATCATCGCCCGTGGCCGTGGTGATCGCGAATTGACCCTGGCCTATTGCACCGAAGCTCTGGAAAGCCTGCCGCACAAACGCTACGGGCAACGCTTGATGTGCCTGTCGACCCTGTCCAACCTGGCGATTGCCGATGCGGACTTGTGGCGGGCCCGGGGGCTCAACCGCGAGTCCCTGGAGCTGGCACAGCGGGTCGGTAACCCGCTGTTCGAGGCCTTGGCCCATTACGACCGGGCGCGGGTACTGCAGGCGCGGGGAGAGGTGCTGCGCGCGCTGGATGAGGTGCGCCAGGGGCAGCAGCGGCTGCTCGGGCTGTCGGCACGACGGCTGTACGCGGTGCGTGCCCGCCTGACGCTGTATGAAGGGTATTTGCTGACTCTGCGCGGTGAGCACCAGACGGGCATGGCGCGTTTGCGTGGCGGTCTGATTGAAGCGCGGGCCTGTCGTGATATCAGCGTACTGATCGGCCACTGCGTGATCGCTAATCAGGAAGGGCATAACGGCCGGTTCGCCGAGGCTTTTGCGGAACTGGCCGAGGCCGAACGCTTGATGCACATCTGGGATGTGCCGCCCATCTATTACCTGGCGATGATCACGCTGGTGAAGTGCGAACTCTGGTTGGCCCAGGGCCGTACCGACCTGGCCCAGGCCTGGCTGGCACGCCTGGGGCAGACCTATACCGGCGAGCAGGCCGCTGCACCGCCGGAGTTTCATCCCCAGCTGCCGCTGCATATCGAGTTGCAGCAGGCGTTGCTGGACACCATCCAGGGCCAGCCGGCGCAGGCCGAAAAGCGTCTGGATGCCCTGATCGAACATGGGCGGCACACCGGCCGGCAATTATTGAACGTGATGGCGTTGAACCAGAAGATCGGCCTGTTACTTAGTCTGGGTCGTGAGCCTGAAGCCCGCCAGGCTTTTGCCCAGGCCCTGGAGTCGGCCGTGGGCGGAGCGTTGCAACCCTTTGAATGGCTGGTTCGCGAGCATCCGCAATGGATGCGCGAACAGCTGGTGCATGGGGGGCAGTCGCCGTTGCAGCAAGCCCTGCTTGAACGGTTACCGGCGCCAGTCAGTCGCGAGCCGGTCGAGCCTGTGACCCATCACACCGAGACCTTGAGCTCTCGAGAACTGGCGGTCCTGCAATTGATTGCCCAGGGCTGCTCGAACCAGGAAATCAGCGATCGGCTGTTTATCTCCCTGCACACGGTAAAAACCCACGCCAGTCATATCAACAGCAAACTCGGGGTAGAGCGCCGAACTCAGGCAGTGGCCAGGGCCCAGGAAATCGGCCTGCTCGGATAAAGCCTTGATTGCTGCCCCTGCTACGCCCTCTCGTTACCTGAAGCGGCAACCGAAACGGCAATCGACCTCTCGCCAGCGCTGGGGGAGCCTGATTGCCGGCGCCCTGAAAGTGCGCGGTGTCAGTCAGAAATTCAATCGCAAGAAACGTAGTTCTTGCGATTGAACCGGCAATTAAAGTGGCTGCGTACCGTTACAAAGGCGAAGATCGGCCCCCACCGATCTGCCCGAATGGATCAAGGAGGCACCCATGTCGTATGTCTACACCAGAATGAGCTCGCCCGTCGGCCAGTTGACCCTCATCGCCCGGGCCTCAAAGCTCTGCGCCATCCTGTGGGAGAACGAAAAACTCAACCGCGTGCGCCTGGGTCCGTTGCAGGAAATCCGCGACGAACCGGTGTTATTGGAAACGGAGCGTCAACTCAACGAATACTTCGCGGGCAACCGTGAGCAGTTCGAACTGGACCTGGACTTTGCCGGCACCCCCTTCCAATGCAAGGTCTGGCAAGCCCTGCTGACCATCCCTTTCGGTGAAACCCGCAGTTACAGCCAAATCGCCACCCAAGTCGGCAGCCCCAAGGCGGTTCGCGCTGTAGGCGCCGCCAATGGCAGGAACCCGATCTCGATCGTCGCCCCTTGCCACCGAGTGATAGGCGCCTCTGGCAGCCTGACCGGCTTTGCTGGAGGGCTCGAGGCCAAGCAGCTCCTGTTGACGCTGGAGGGGAGGGGGACGTTGCAGTTGGATTTTTGACTGCGAGGGAACCGCCGTCACGTCTAGTACGCCACCGAGGTGCCCAGGCTCGCGCTTTAGAGTGATGGGCGCGAGCTGTGCCAAAATATGCCATCACTGTTTGCCTGGAACTGCTCATGACTCCCGCTCAAACCACTCTAATCCGCGAAACCTTTCCCGTCGGCCCGTTGCAGTGCAACTGCAATTAGGAAATGCGTCTAGGATACTGATTTTATTGGTTGTAAATCGAAATCCTATTTAAAAACAAACAGTTAGATGATCGCATTGTATTGCAATACGCGGCGCTTAATTGCAGTGCTAAGCAACTTCAGTGTGCCAGATTTGTGCCGAGGCCTTGAGTGAGCAATGGGGGGGCCTGGGAGTAAGGTTTTCAGACCGGGTGCTCGAAGCACTTCAGTCTGCGGTCATGTGAGTTTATAGGTGAAAATCACCACACTGATGTTCTGACCGGTAAGAAATAAGCCCAATATTTACCGTGAGTCACAGGACGCTCTGCATAAACCTGAAGGCATTCGCAAACCAATGCAGCATTGAGCACGACCGTGCTGAATGCTCATATGAGTGCCAAACTATGCAAGCCTTACTCACTGTCGACCAGCTCTCTGCTTTTTTACAAAAGTCTGTCTCAAGCATCAGGAGCGACGTCACACGAAATCCTCGAGCGCTTCCTCCAATTTGCCGTCTCCCAGGTACTAAACGCTTACTATGGCGCGTTCAAGATGTAGAGGCATGGCTCGCCGAGCACGTAGTCGATAGCGGGCTCACTAAGCCTGTTGCAGGTAGTGAGTATGCGCGACCTGGGCGTCCAACCAAGGCCGCTCAAGTCGCTAGGCAGCGTAGCTACGCCAAGTGAGCTCTCAGGGTTCTCTTTCTGAGCGGATGGAGCAGATACGAAAATCCGCCCCGCACCGGCCTGCTGTACTGCGGCTACCTTCAAAACTATTTCTACCGGGTCTCAGTGAATTCACCCGCGCAATGCCCAATCACATTGCACGATCCAGTCTATTCGCACCTGTGGCTCGCGGAACTAAGAAAATACATAAGGACATTGTGCTGGCTAGCCGAAAGGATGCGGTTCTCACTTTTAGTGGCGAGCAATTAGACGAAACTCAGGCTGATGTTTGGATGCAGTTGATGCACGAAGCGATTAAGTTTCCGTTGGGCGAAACTGTACCCATCAACCGCGCTCGTTTGCTGCGAGCGATTGGCAGGAACACTGGCAAATATGAGTATCAGTGGTTGCACCGAACGATGAAGGCATTGGCCTTTGCGATGCTGGTCGTCGAGGTTACGAAGGGTGGTATGCCAAAATTCGAGGTCGGTGAGTCAGAATCACTGCACCTGATTGATAAGTTCATGTATGACCCAGAGCGAGAGTGCTACGTCATCCGTATAGATCCAAGGTGGCACCTTCTTTATCGCAATCGGGAGTACGCCTTAATCGATTGGGAGAAGCGAATGCGTATACGAAAAGGTCAGGATATGGCCAAGGCATTGCAGCGTCTGATAGCAACCTCCAATGAGTCTATTCAGCGCTTCCAGCTCATTTGGTTGAAGGATCATTTCCAGTATTCCAGTCCAATGCGCAAATTCAGGCATTCACTTGAGGCTGCCTTGCAGGAACTGATGCGCGTAGAGGTCATCGCAGCTGGAAGGATTGAGCTGAATACGAAAGGCATCGAACAAGCGACATGGACACGCCTCTGACCTCGACGACCTATCGGGGTTGCGTTCCGTCTACGTCGGGGTTGCATTCCGGGCTGTCGGGGTTGCGTTCCGTTCTATCGGGGTAGCATTCCACCCTCGTGACTGAAGACCTTGAATTGCGCGGGCTCCAGAGGTGCAAAACAACCTCTACCTTTCTTCTACCTTATTTCTACCAAGGGAATGCTGTGGATAACGTTTCAATGATGGGTGGCTGGTCGATGTTGGGATTGATGCATTGGTGAAGATTGCGGTAGCAGATGGGCTGTACTGACATGCGCATTTTGGATGCAGCCGAATCGGCTAATTGATTCGCAAAACCTCCATCCTTTCTGTGATGGAACAATGTGAAAATGGATCGAGGGCATAGCTGGTGACATTACTGGTGCCAACACTTGCTCGATAGCATGGCTCGTTATTTAATCGAGAGATTTCGGTATTGATAATTTCGTCGTGGATAAAGTTGTATATGCCAAGAGCTTTTAGCTCATTTGTTACCTTTGGAGTGTCCAGGCACATTTTTACGCACCGATATGGCCCTATTTCATCCGTTCGATGGATTTCATTTATTATTTTATGAATTCGATATAATGCGACAGACTCTGTAAATAAGCGAAAGTCTACCTCACCATAAATGTTAAATTTAAGTATTAAGTCGCATTCAAAGTTATATGTTGTCTCGCTGAATTTAAGAGCGTTCCCCATGAAGCAGGTGCTTTCAGTTTTGTCCTGATTTTTATATTCGTATCCTGAGAAATTACATATGTGCCACAACGCTCTAACATCTTCCGTCCACATTGCATCCCAGAGTCTTTCAGGCCCTTCATAGAAAAGAGTTGAAGCGTCGGGGAAAATTTCTTTCAGAAGCCGAAGCATGCGGACGGGGACTTGACTTACATTACCTCGAAAGTATTTGTACCATTTGTTAGAGTCTTTCATGTCGGACCAGCCAAGTGGTTCTGATACGTGATTTATCCAGTCGCTAAACTGGCTGGGATTATGTGCGCCGACCCTCAACCGGAGAGCGTTCATAAACGCAACTGTTTGTATTTGTAGACGGTGAAGTTCTTTGGTTGTGCGTGGTCTTGCCATCTAAATCCTCACTATGCTTTTCGTTTTTTACACAAAGAAATTTTATGTCGAGATCCGTTTCTGAAGGCAGTACTTACATTAAATCGTCGCGGTTATTGCCACTGTTGGGGTCATGGAAGAAAATCGCCCGGTTTTTGGACGCGCTCCCGGCTCTTGCAGGGGGGCGCTCAGGGTTAGTGTTGGGGCTGGCGCTGGCGCTGGGGCTCAAGGGTGGAGGGAGCGGCTCTGAGCTCGTTTCTTCCAGCGCAGGCTGGGTTTTAGGTTGTTCAGTGCTTCTGTTTCGCGTTGGCGGTGTACGAACGTACTTTCCAATGTAGCGAGCAAACTGGCTGTAGCTCAAATCAGTGGATATACCGTGATCTTCGTAAATGAGGGTTATAGACCACCCAGCTTCAATTAGCCTTCTGAATTCATCGAGTTTTGCTAGAAAGGCCACGCGTCCAACCCCTCGCCTTATCGTCTGTTGTATGTCTGTCATTGCTTATTTCCTAGTGATTTTGACCAAATTTGGAGCTTACGTATGGTTGCGTCAGCCTCTGTATAAACTTACATAATTTTGGTGCTTATGAAAGATTAACAATGCATAAAAACGCGTAATTATGCGTAAGAGCACGCAAGAGTGCGTAAATTCGCGATTTTCCGAGCAGTCGACTCTTATCGCGTAGTGGCGCATCTTTACGCATGGAAAGAGACGGCAAGATGTGTGTTGTGGGCCTACGCTGCTTCGCAGCTAGGGTCCCCATCACTTCATTTATTCGCCTTCGGCTCAACATTTCTTTGATCTGCGGGGCTCACAGTCGCTGCCGCGACCAGATCAAAAAATCGATCCAAATACGGACAGACTAATCGACTAATGGGAGTAACCTGGATGGAATACGACGCACAAAAAGCAGATGGGCCTAGGCCTCGCAGGGAAGTCCCCCCGGTCAAGGTTTGGGTGACGGACGCTGATAAATCTGAAGTAGGCAAGAGGGCAGAGCAGGCGGGTTTGTCTATGTCCGCGTACCTATTAGCAGCGGGGTTAAATCATAAAACTCGATCGGTGCTGGACCTCAAAGCTGTGACGGAACTTGCGAGAGTGAATGGCGACCTTGGACGGGTCGCAGGCTTATTGAAATTGTGGCTGGCCGAGAGGCGCGGTGACGGAGCGCGAGCGGTGGATGTTGAGGCTATGATGGTGGAGTTTCGTGTGCTTCAAGGAGAGGTTAGGTCGATTATGAGTAAAGTTGTTTACGACCGCAGCTAACCCTGCGCTGTTTCAGGTTTGTTAGATGGTTTGTGGGGTTGGATGCTTCCCTGGAGGGGTTTATGCGCGACAAATCTCACGACGAAATCATGGGTAGGCATTACCGTAAACGACCAGTAGAGGCAGCTGCAATGCTCCAGGCTCTACTATTTGATGGGGGAAAGCCTGGAGAGTGGCGTATTTTTTTTCGTCATATCCGGCGAGCGTTTTTCGGGCGCTGATTGTGTGGAAATTTGTCGACTCCTGTAGCGTACCGACATGGATAACACGCGAGAACAATGATGGCTGAGACGCTAGGCGCCATTTGTCAAAGATAAAGGTGCAATTGTTGGCCTAAGCGGTCTACAAGGACATATGAAGGGGATCGAATCCTTATCCTGGCTTAGCAAAGGGACATCCATAGGCAGAATTCGACGCAATGCAACTTCTGCCAATTGACAACAATCTGGCAGATCGAAAAATAAAACCTTTTGTGATCGGACGAAAAGCTTGGTTGTTCAGTGACACGGCCAAAGGCGCGACTGCCAGTGCCAGGATCTACAGCTTGTTCGAAACCTCTAAGGTCAACAGCCAAGGGCCCTATACGTGGCTGTGCCACGTACTGGAACACCTGCTTCATGCATCATCGGTCGAGGGCTACGGTGCCTTGTTTATGTGGAACTGCTCGCCAGAAATGCCACCGTAAACAAGACGCATATCTGGCGGTAGATGTAATTCATGGATCGCATACATTGCGCTAATTATAAAAAACGTTTCAGTAAGGCTTGCTACAGCTGAAATAGCTCTGAGGCCATGACATTCCAACTTTCTGGTAGCAGTCTTTAACCAAATGAGAGTCGTGGAGGTTCCTTTATTAATCAGGTACACACGGGATCATTCTTCGGATATTCTATAGATCAATTTGGTTAATTTCAGGGAGTACGAACCGTTTCTATTTCTAAAGTGAAATCTAGATTCTGAAAAGATTTGCTCAGTAGCACCCCCTTATTAGTGGAAGGGGGCGCTTCTACCCTTTCGCGGCCAAGTAAGTCGTCCGCACGCTGGAATACCAGCTTTTCATCGGGAGCGACTAGTTTATGCGAAAGCAGAGTCATATTTGCAGGGGCATGCAAGGTTATTCTTTGCGGCTTTCCTTTTTTTCTGTCTGGCGGAGTGTACCGTATAGCCAGCGCATAAGGAGGTAAATCTCCTAGGTCGTATGTCGACAAAGCGATCCAGTGCATAGGGTAGCTGTATAGTTTTTTGCGCCTATCATTGCCCATTGCTACGAATGTGAGGCAATGGTCACCAGGCACCCGTTCATATACTCGAACAGCTCCATTAGGTAATGTAGTGCCAACATCTGCTCGCGTTATTGATCCTGAACTCCACTGAATTAGATCATAGTGGGTCTTGCTGTCATCCTCTATGCCAAATAAAGGTGGATCGTTGCGTGATAGCCAGTGAGCCATAGCCCAGGCTTCCTGCATCCGGATATCTGACATCGTCATGCCATAGATACGGCAAAGACGGCAGTAATCGACGAGCGTACGAGGTTTTATTACAAACAAAATCCACATAAGAGCGGACTCAGCTGTCAAATAAGTTTGACCACCTAGTTTGTGCGAAGTCCTACGGATTACATTGCATCGTCGGCAGAGCAGTGTCATATTTTCAATATAATCGGCATCTAGCTGATCTTCAAATTGTGCTTTACCTTTTATATGGTCAGCCTGTAACTCGAGGCGACTACCGCAGTCTCCACACTGCCCGGTCTGGGAATAAGCCCATTCCATAACGATGCGCATTGTGTTGCCTTTGCCATAACGTCGCTTGAAACCTTCCGAAGATGCAAGGCTCGTGCCTGTCTGAGAAGGATTCAAATGCCCCAAAATTAACGCGGCGAATTCTTGCCAAGTTCCTATTCCGTAGCCAACTAAAGTGCGTATCAGTTCAAACCATTGCTTTTCTGACCAGACTTCATCATGAAGTCCAAAGCCAGACTTAGGAACGAGATCCTTAACTGAGTCTTGAGGCGTTGCTTCGTCAGAGAAGTGGGTGTCGCTTGGAATGTTGCTAGACATCAGCTACTACCTCTTTTTTCTGCATGTCTAGTGCGACGTGTGCTGGTTCGATTTTGAGGGAGTTGCAGTGGAGGAAGAACTCAACAATATCGAGCCGACGTTCGCCTTTTTCGGTCTTGCAGAAAAATAATGGGGCAACGTCGATTGGTTTAGTTGATGTTGGCTTTATTAAAGCTTTGATTTTATTCGGCTCAATAAAAAATAACCAAGCTAGTTTGTTATTTTTGCCATCAATAATCTTCATTTGTCTGCTCGCGCCTTGTTTGAAAAAGAATACTAGGCGCGACAAAATATGCCAAAATCGCATATTTTGACTGAGTGAGTGTCCCTTAAGGTGTACAAGTTTTGTGCTGAGGCTGTTTGCTCGTTGAATTATAATGGGCGGGCAGCTTTTTGCAGTGTAGCTCTCTACAAGTGTAACTTTATATGCAACTAATTAATGCCTGTGTTACTCCAGGCGTGATAAATGAAAATACTAAATTAAAGATGTAGCAAGCCAGAGCTACTACGTGTTTAAGAAGCCAAGTAAAGATTAAAGTGGTCCGTTAGCGGTAGATTGGTAATGGTCTAATGCCTGGTTTCGTGCCTCGCATGACGAGTGTTTTATCAATATCCTCTAGCCGACCCGGGTGTTAGGCCGTGAGACCAGGCCTGCCTTGCCCGCTAAGCCAATTATGGCATTGGCTAAGGAGCTCCTATCCAGCGTCGGTTGATGAGGTGCTGATGACCCTACGCAAGACTTGCCGATTCGTTGAGTCGACCTGAATCGGGTCTAGTGATGGTGAACCATCTTTTTGAGATTTTGCAGCGCTCATCGCTCAGCGCTACGCAGCCTAGCCGCCAGTTCCTAGCGCAGCCCTGCGAAATCCGACCAAGAGGGAGAGTAGTGATGCAAAAATAGTCGATTTTGGCATATTCAAGAGTACTCCTTACCCTGCACGCATGATACCAAGCCCCCTCAATCGCGATGATTATGCAATTCTGATCGCTCTCCTGCGAGCTGTACGTAAGGAAGCTCAGTTTACTCAAGCACAGCTGGCTGCAGCGCTTGGCGTCGAGCAATCGATGATCAGCAAAATTGAGCGTAGAGAACGACGTTTAGATGTATCGGAACTTCGTAGGGTATGCCTGGTACTGGGTGTTCCTCTCATGGATTTCATCTCCCGTTATGAGAGAGCTCTCGACAAGGACATCTAAAATGAGCAAACCTCTTAATGCGCGGTATCGAAAACCATTTCCTTTCGCAGCACCCCGAGAAAGATTCAGAATGGAGTGAGGAACAGTGGAAAGCGCTTCTGGATCTATTGATCAAACAAGGTATATTTAACTGGCGTGAAGTCACATCGCTGGCACTTGGTCACTTAAATCCCTCTCAAGTTGGCACATCCATAGCATCAAATAAGAATTTCCAGGCTCATTTCCCGCCACGTCAAACTTGGCTTAATGTAAAAAAATGGTACTTCAATCAAAGTGGGTGCTGTGCGGACTGCAGTACGAGATTGGAGCTTCAAGCTGACCATCTGATACCAAAAGAAATAGTTGGTGCAGTTACTTTTAAAGTACAAGAGCTCGTTAACTCTGGCCGAATTAACACCGCCGATGCCGTTGCTCAAGAGAGTGGCGCAATGCTGCGAACGGAACTTCAAGGCTATACGGAGTTCCTGCGCGATAGGCTCAAAACTGGTCGAGGATTGCCAGAATTCTCTGAGTCGCTTCAAAGTCAAATCGCAATGGGAATATATCGCTGTGTTGTCAACAACATAACTGATCGAAAAATTATCGAAGGCGTGGCGGATCAACTATCTAACATGGTTTTGAGATGTCGTCGCTGCAACGTAGTTAGGCGTCCTTCGCACAAAAATGGTGGATTGGCTTTCCTAACCACAGAGGCTGCTTTGATGTGGATCTTGTTTGTTAAGCGCCCGCAAAGGTATAGCGACTTTGAAAAACTTTGCCGAGCTTACGGCATGACTATGGCCAACATACGCTTCCAGGAAGCATGGGCAATGGCAAAATGGCTAAATCAACAAGGCTCCTACGAAATTAGCGAGGACTGCCAATACTATTAGAAAATACCACCCGCCATATAACATATGGCGGGTGTTTTAAAAGGCAAGACCTAATTGCGGCTCGATTACAGAGCTTTTATTGTCAAACAGCCTCCTGGCCAAAACGCAATAACTTTCTTCTCGCTCTATGCATGTAACTTCCATCCCCTTTGGAGCAAGTGACCTGGCAGTAGTTCCGCTGCCGCCGAACGGATCTAAAACTTTAGCCCCTTCAGGCAGGAGGCGGGATAACAAATTAGGCAAATCATCGGGAAAAGGAGCTGTATGGCCATGGACGTTTTCTCCACCAACCATTTTTATAACAGGACCAACACTAAGCAGGCTTTCAAGGCTTTCCAGTCCGAAAGAGCTATTACTACTAAGGCTATTTTTCTTTTGAAATACTAGAATGTGTTCCCAGCAGTTAAAAGGAGCCTGATAATAGGGTGAAAAATTACCTGAGTTAAATCCTCTTTTTCCCTCAATTTCTCCCTTGTCCCATGTGATGCTTCCCAGTAGAACAAAACCTGCCCGACGAAAAGCATCCACAGTATAGGAGCTCAGTGGCACCCTCTTGTTGCCCATTGCAGAATATGCCAGAGTGTTTTCATTGTCGAAGTAGTCAAAAATATTATACAGGTATAGAGCGCCATCCTTTAAAACCCGGCGAACCTGCAGCGCAATATTGTACATGTCATACATGTGACAATATATGTTTGGCCATTGGGCATACTCTCGCGCATTATAGTAAGGAGGTGAAGTAATAGCCGCATCAAAGTAATCATCTTCAATTATCGATAGCGCACTTCTAGCGTCACCATGAATTAGTCGGAAGCCATTTGCGCTATATTTATGAACGTCAACCGTAGCCAGCGGAGTTTCATCTGATAGGATATATTTATCAAACCAACTCGATCCCCAGAATTTTTCAACCTTAACCAAGGCTTCTGGCGCAACTGCTTCTGTTGTTGGATTTAAAACAATTTCACGCCCGCAGCCCGGATAATTACCCTCACGTCCCCAGATCCAGACTGTATCGCCATGCAGCGAATAACATCTAACCACCATTTCAAATGCGTCATAAACACTTCGCCCTATTTGTACATCCCTGGACCAGCTTCTCACAAATGAAACAGGTATCTCATTACTCTCGTCATCAATCGCCTCTTGCATCAATAGCGATTTGAATGAGTAACGCTTTCCTCTGTTATATTTGCTTTTGTCCGGACATAGCAAATTCCGGCACTCCCAGCTCTTGACGCCTAGGGATGGATACGAATTGCCGCCTACATTATGACTTCGACAAGCTGGGCAAGGAACTAGCGTCTCGTCACGCATATTTTTTTGGAATATAAGCAAAAGCGATTCTGATCCGAACTTTGAATCTTGCTTATTTACGCAAACAAATGTATCTCGATAAGTAAAGCCTTCATTCGCTCCTTGGAAATCTACGCACTTTTCTTTGAGCGCAGGTATATAGCTTTCCGTATCTTTTTTTATTTTGTCGGGTCTAAAATAACCTTTATCCAACTGATAGGAGTTAAATTTTTCGGCAAACAGAATTAGATCTGATGCCAATTCCCAAGTGACATTCCTGTCTTCTAAAACCAAAGGGTCCAGCCATACGGTGAGACAGCCATGATTATTTAGGCCTTTGTAACTACCTGCCACTTGAGCCAGGAGCTTGTTTCTAGCCTCCGCGTATCCCCCCTCGTTAGATTTTATGAGGCTGCTAGCCTCAATAAAATCTAACGTTCGGGTTCTACTATATAATTCAGGATGTGTGTTTCTGAGCTGTACCCAAAAAGAATCATCATATTTGTTGTTATCAAATTCGCTGTCGAAATGGCTGTGCATTACTCGCTCCTCAGCATATGAATATGCCAAAGCTGCCAGTGCTGCCAGCGCAATGCTGTCCTTAACTTCTTGCGCATCTCGCTCATTTCTCAGCTTAGACGGCTCTAAAAATTCGGACTGCAAAGCGGAGATTGTCACTTTTTCAGAAGCGGGATTGAACTGGGCGATCAATTCCTTCTGCACGTTGTTAGGAATTTCACGCTCAGCTAACACACTCCGAAATTTTTCCAGCGAAGATGAGTCGAATGCAAGCTGAATTTCATTTTTCTGATGGAAATTAAAAGTGTAATTTTTCTTAGCCGCATGAGCATAAATAAGCCCAATCGCGGACTGATTTACTCGAAACTTCCAATTAATCCGTGCAAGCAGGCGCTTACGACGCTCCTCCGGAGGCAATATTTCCTGGCTAGAAAGGAAGATCCCAAGCTTCAAAAGTGCTTCTTCATACTCTGCAGGAAGCTTGGCCAGAATACCTGTAATCCGGTAAAGTTCTTCAACTAATTCTAGAGCAAAACTGTTTGTCATTGAAAACAACCCTGAAAATACAAAGTAACGCAATCGAGCATTATAGCCAATGCGCAGGAATTTTAATATCGAAATTTTTTTCAAGCACTCTCAGGGTTGATATTATTTCTCTGTGCTTTGAACTTTCCTTCAGTCCCCATGAGACTCGGCTATTCAGCAAGACTTGTAACTCTGGAAGTCTATACATACCCAGCTCATAAAAATTTCTCCATGTGGGCTCTCCAAATAAATTATATATTGTTTCTCCTGCGTCACGCTCGCTAGCGACGCGCACGTTGCCCGTCATCTTTTTTGCTGCCTCTTCAGCCTCTTCTCCGTCGTCGTAAGTATTCAGGATTTTCATAGTCGGCCTTAATATGGTTGGCGTGTGGTATTATAATGTTGCAGTTATCTATGGTTCGTATTAGTGTTGTCGCTGATTGCTACTAGTGATTGGCTGTCTAAAAGTTATATTGTTTATGTGGTGCATTGCGAATGACCGCGCCTTGGCGACATCGGCTGACCGGAAAAGTCGGCTCTCAAAGTGATCTAGCCGAATCCCGAAAGGCGCGTGCAGTGGCAGTAAAGTTTCAAGTTGGAATAGATTTCGTGACACTGTGTTCTCTCCAGCTAGTACGACACTTCCTGCTGCGCTACACTATTCTCAAATATGGTCGATTTGGTGAATTAGAGTTGGCCAGCAACTCATAATCAGCGAGCCTAGTACTAAGTCAGCTTCTTGGCTAAGTCCTCCGTTTTTGGATGGTAATATCGCATCAGCATGCGCGTATCCTGATGGCCAGTAATCTTGGTCAGTTCGTGCAGTGGGAATACTTCAGCTAGACGCGACGTCGCCTCATGGCGAAGATCGTGGAAGCGCAAATTCACCAGGAAAAGATCGGCCTTGATGTGTTTGGCGATCTTGTCCTGTGAGAGTTTATTGTGTTTGAGGTGAAGGGATAGACCTTCCGTGTAGGCGTTTCGTGCATCGATGATAGCATTCGCGAATGCTTTGGTGATTGAGTCGGGTCTGCTCCGAAAACAGCGGCCATCTTCTCGCTGACCAAGATTACGCAATATGTCTACTGCCTTGCTGGAGAGAGGAACGCCACGGGAAGAGCCGTTCTTGGTCATCGGCAGCAGAGCAACTCGTTTTTCTAGATTGACGTTAGCGCTTTGCAGGCCAGTTATTTCACTGCGGCGCATCGCTGTTTCTACTGCGAAAGTTATGATTTTGGGTAGCTCGGTCGAGCGAGAGTAGCGGCAAATCATTTCGAGCTCGTCTACGTGCTCGTACAGCAGCTTCCCGCCTTTTTGCGTCCATACATCAGCGCTAAGAATCCGTCGCTCGCGTGAGTCGTCAACGCTAGGTTGGCGGATGAGTTCGACCGGATTGGTCAGTGACTCCATACGCCACTCTTTTCGGGCGATGGTGAATACGTGAGAGATCAAGGCGAGTTCACGGCGCACCGTGGCGGGGGCCAGGCCCTCCTCGATGCGACTATCACGGTAAATCGCCATATCGGAGCCGCGAATGCTGGCAAGCGAGCGCAGGGCCATTGGATGACGTTGCATAGCCTGGATGCGCGACAGCTCGGATGCACTACTGCGTTTTTTGCAGGTTATCTCCTTGGCGTACAGCTCTAACGCGCTGGCGAAGGAGGTCGCTTCAGCCTCGCTACGGCTGACAAATACTCCAGCATCCATTTCACGCTCAATCATGGTCGCCCAGGTTTTTGCCTCTAGCTGGGTATTGAATGTGCGTGTCTGTTGGGGCCACCCTTTACGTCTGATTTGAGCGTGCCACTGGTGGGGGCCTTTCTTCCTAAACGTCGCCATCGCTTCTTCGCACTGTGCCAAAAATGTGCCATTAACTTTACAGGAACACCCATGGAAGCCTCAAAGCCCTTGCTCATCCGCGAAACCTTCCCCGTCGGTCCTTTGCAGTGCAACTGCACGATCATCGGCGATCCGGTCACGAAAAAAGCGATCGTCGTCGATCCTGGCGGCAATCATGAGCTGATTCTGGCGCGGCTCGATGCCTTGGGTCTCAAGGTGGTGAGCATCATCCATACCCATGCTCACCTGGATCATTTCCTGGCCTCGGGGCAGTTGAAGGAAAAGACCGGCGCGACCCTGCATCTGCACAAGGAGGACCAGTTCCTCTGGGACAACCTGGAGATGCAATGCAGCATGTTTGGCGTGCCTTACACGCCCGTGCCGGCGCCGGATCGCTGGCTGGCCGATGATGAGGAGTTGGCCTGTGGCTGTGGCGTGGCGCTGCACACGCCGGGGCATACGCCAGGTTCCATGAGCTTTTGGTTTTCTGAGGCTAAGCTGTTGATTGCCGGTGACACCCTGTTCAAGCGTGGGGTCGGGCGTACGGACTTATGGGGCGGCGATCAGGCCACCATCGTGCGTTCGATCAAGCAGCGTCTGTACACCCTCGATGAAGAGGCGACGGTGGTGACCGGGCATGGTCCAGACACCCGCCTGGGCGATGAGATGCGTGAAAATCCCTTTGTTCGGGCCTGATGTTTTGCAGGGGTGTTGATGGAATTTTTGCCATTTGTCGCGTTCCAACGCCAGCAAAGGTCCATTGCCAACGTCCGCTGCACCACAGAATGCAAAAAGTAGGAGCTTTCCATGTTCACCTCGCGTCGTTTAATTATTGCCGCTACCGCTGTGGCCTTGTTGTCTGGCTGTGCTTCGCCTAATCCGTATGACAACCAGGGGCAGGCCGACGGTTCCACGGGCATGAGCAAGACTGCGAAATACGGCGGTCTCGGTGCCTTGGCGGGCGCCTTGGCCGGTGCCGCCATCGATCACAATAACCGTGGCAAGGGCGCGCTGATTGGTGCCGCCGTAGTGGGGGCTTCCGCTGCGGGTTATGGCTACTACGCCGACCAGCAGGAAAAGAAACTGCGCGCCAGCATGGCCAATACGGGGGTTGAAGTGCAGCGCCAGGGCGATCAGATCAAGCTGATCATGCCGGGCAACATTACCTTCGCCACCGATTCGGCGAACATCGCCCCCAGCTTCTATCAGCCGCTGAACAACCTGGCCAACTCGCTGCGTGAGTTCAACCAGAATCAGATCGAGATTGTCGGCTACACCGACAGCACCGGCAGCCGTCAGCACAACATGGATCTGTCTCAGCGTCGTGCACAGAGCGTAGCGACCTACCTGACCTCGCAAGGTGTCAGCGGTGCCAACCTGTCGGCGCGCGGTGCCGGCCCCGACAACCCGATTGCCAGCAACGCCGATGTCAACGGTCGCGCGCAGAACCGTCGAGTCGAGGTCAACCTCAAGGCGATTCCTGGCCAGCAGTATCAGCAGCCGGGCCAGCAAGGGCAGCAATACCAGCAGTACTGAGTGCGCGCTTGAGTACCGGCGAGGCATAAAAAAGCCCGCCCGTTCCATTGAGGAGCGGGCGGGCTTTTTAGTGTCCGAGTCTTACTTTCTCAGACCGTAATGCTCATCGAGCATGCCGGGGGCATTGGGTGTTTTTGGGGCGTAGTCGCGCGGTGGTTCCTGGTCGCGCGGAGGTGTCAGGCGCTCCCGTGGAGCCTGTACCGAGTCGGAGTGCAGGGCGGCCAGCAGGCGTTGGCGAGTCAGTTCGTCCAGGGCCAGGCGGTTGGCACCCTCGGCGAGATGGTCTTGCACTTCCTGATAGCTCTGAGTGAGCTTTTTCACCAGGGTTGCGGTGCTGTTGAAGTGGGTGACCACTTCGTTCTGATAATTGTCAAAACGTTCCTGAATATCATCCAGCTGACGTTGCGTGCGGTTAGGCGCGGCATTCGGCAGCAGGCGAGCGACCAGAAATCCAATGGCGACACCGGCAACCAGGGCAAGAGTCGGCAACAACCAAACTAAGAGCGAGTGTTCCACGAGTCCTTCCTCTATAAACGGCTTTGCTTTACGTTAACGGCTCGAACCTGCGCTGTATACCGCGATTCACTCGCAATAGATTGGCACAGACAATTTGCTAGACGAGTCGACCCCCTTCGAGGTCACGGAGTTCCTTCCTTGCTAATGCGTGAAACCCCTGTAGTGATTGATGGCCCTGTCGGCCAACTGGAAGCCCTGTATCTGGATGTGCCCGATGCCCGTGGCGTGGCGCTGATCTGTCACCCCAACCCGGTACAGGGCGGCACCATGCTCAATAAGGTGGTGTCGACGTTACAGCGCACCGCACGCGATGCCGGGTTGATTACCTTGCGTTTCAACTATCGGGGAGTGGGTGCAAGCGCAGGCACCCATGACATGGGCACTGGTGAAGTTGACGACGCCCAGGCCGCAGCCCGGTGGTTGCGGGCCAAGCACCCCGAGCTGCCGATGACGCTGCTCGGCTTCTCCTTCGGCGGTTTTGTCGCGGCCAGCCTTGGCGGCCGCCTGGAAGCCGGTGGTGAGCAGCTCAAGCACCTGTTCATGGTGGCCGCTGCGGTTATGCGCCTGAGCGATGCCGACCAGTTGCCCCAAGCCTGCCCACTGACCCTTATCCAGCCGGAAACCGACGAAGTCATCGACCCGCAAACCGTCTATGACTGGTCCGCCGCGCTCAAGCGCCCCCATGAGCTGCTGAAAGTGGCAGAATGCGGACACTTTTTTCATGGCAAGCTCACCGATCTGAAAGATCTGGTGCTGCCGCGTCTCTCGAATTGATAGCTGTCTGATAAGCGATTACCCATGACTACTCGTACGCGCATCCTTACCGGCATCACCACCACCGGCACGCCGCACCTGGGCAACTACGCAGGTGCCATCCGTCCGGCGATCCTTGCCAGCCGCGACAGCAATGCCGATTCGTTCTACTTCCTGGCCGACTACCACGCCCTGATCAAGTGCGATGACCCGCTGCGCATCCAGCGCTCGCGCCTGGAAATCGCCGCGACCTGGCTGGCCGGTGGCCTGGATGTGGAGCGCGTGACTTTTTATCGCCAGTCGGACATCCCGGAAATCCCCGAGCTGACCTGGCTGCTGACCTGCGTTGCGGCCAAGGGCCTGCTCAACCGTGCGCATGCCTACAAGGCGTCGGTGGACAAGAATGTCGAGTCCGGTGAAGACCCGGATGCCGGTATCACCATGGGCCTCTACAGCTACCCAGTGCTGATGGCGGCGGACATCCTGATGTTCAATGCGCACAAAGTGCCGGTGGGTCGCGATCAGATTCAGCACGTGGAAATGGCCCGCGACATCGGCCAGCGCTTCAACCATCTGTTCGGACAGGGCAAAGAATTCTTCACCATGCCCGAGGCGCTGATTGAAGAAAGTGTCGCCACCTTGCCCGGCCTCGACGGTCGCAAGATGTCCAAGAGCTATGACAACACCATCCCGTTGTTCACCAGCGCCAAGGACATGAAGGACGCCATCTCGCGCATCGTCACCGACTCCCGCGCCCCGGGCGAAGCCAAGGATCCGGACAACTCGCACCTGTTCACGTTGTTCCAGGCCTTCGCCACGCCCGCGCAGGCGGACGAATTCCGTGGCGAACTGCTGCAGGGCCTGGGTTGGGGTGAAGCCAAGAACCGTCTGTTCCAATTGCTGGACGGCGAGCTGGGTGAGGCTCGCGAGCGCTATCACCAGTTGATCGAGCGCCCGTCGGACCTGGAAGACATCCTGCAAATCGGCGCCAGGAAAGCCCGCGCCGTGGCCACGCCGTTCCTGAACGAGTTGCGTGAAGCCGTCGGCCTGCGTTCCTTTGTAAACCAGGTACAAGTCGCAGCAACCGGTAAGAAAAAAGCCGCCAAGGCCGCAAGATTTGTCAGCTTCCGTGAAGACGACGGTAGCTTCCGCTTCCGCCTGCTGGCGGCGGACGGTGAGCAGTTGCTGCTGTCGCGCAACTTTGCCGACGGCAAGGCCGCAGGCGCTGCGACCAAGCAGTTGCAGTCGGGCCAGGCACTGGATGTGCGCAGCGATGCGCTGAGCTTCAGCCTGTGGCTGGGCGGCGAACATGTAGCTGACAGCCCGGCTTTTGCCGATGTGGGCGCGCGTGATGCGGCCATCGCGGAACTGCGGATTGCTCTGACCCCCGCGCAGGACTAATCGGAATCTTCCCGACCAAGGGCTGATTGCCATTCCCCAGGGCCGTCGCTACAGTGACGGCCCGTTTTTGTTGCCTTGCTAACGAATTATGACGCCCCTAGAACGATATCAAGCTGATCTGAAACGCCCTGACTTCTTCCACGACGCGGCGCAGGAAACTGCCGTACGCCATTTGCAGCGCCTGTACGACGATCTGGTCGCGGCTTCGCAAAACAAGCCGGGGCTGTTGGGCAAACTGTTTGGCAAGAAGGATCAGACGCCGGTCAAAGGTCTGTATTTCTGGGGTGGCGTCGGTCGCGGCAAGACCTATCTGGTCGACACCTTTTTCGAAGCCTTGCCGTTCAAGGAAAAAACCCGCACGCACTTTCACCGTTTCATGAAGCGTGTGCACGAAGAGATGAAGACCCTGGGCGGCGAAAAGAACCCGCTGACCATCATCGCCAAGCGTTTTTCCGATGAGTCGCGGGTGATCTGCTTCGATGAATTCTTCGTCTCCGACATCACCGATGCCATGATCCTCGGCACCCTGATGGAAGAGCTGTTCCGCAACGGCGTGACCCTGGTTGCAACCTCGAACATCGTGCCCGACGGTTTGTACAAGGACGGCCTGCAGCGTGCGCGCTTCCTGCCAGCCATCGCCTTGATCAAGCAGAACACCGAGATCGTCAACGTCGACAGTGGCGTCGACTATCGCCTGCGGCACCTCGAACAAGCCGAGCTGTTCCACTTCCCGCTGGACGAAGTGGCTCAGGAAAGCCTGCGCAAGAGCTTCCGCGCCCTCACGCCGGAATGCACCCAGGCGGTGGAAAACGACGTGCTGATAATCGAGAACCGCGAAATCCGTGCCTTGCGCACCTGTGATGACGTGGCCTGGTTTGATTTCCGCGAGTTGTGCGACGGCCCGCGTAGCCAGAACGATTACATCGAGCTGGGCAAGATTTTCCACGCGGTGCTGCTCAGCGGCGTCGAGCAGATGAGTGTGACCACTGACGATATTGCCCGGCGCTTTATCAACATGGTCGACGAATTCTACGACCGCAACGTCAAGCTGATCATCTCGGCCGAGGTCGAGCTCAAGGACCTGTACACCGGCGGTCGCCTGAACTTCGAGTTCCAGCGCACCCTTAGCCGGCTGCTGGAGATGCAATCCCACGAGTTCCTCTCGCGGGCGCACAAACCGTAGGTTGCTGCCGCATACAAGAAGGGCCTGCACATTGCAGGCCCTTTTTCATTTATGCGGCTTGTTGCTGGAACTGCTGTCGGTACTGGTTGGGCGACAGTTCGGTGTGCTGGCGGAACAGGCGGGCAAAGAAGCTCGCATCGTCGTAGCCCACCTCGTAACTGATGGTCTTGATGCTTTTGCGGGTGCCAGAGAGCAAGCCCTTGGCGGTTTCGATGCGCAGCCGTTGCAGGTAATGCAGGGGCTTGTCGCCGGTGGCGGTCTGGAAGCGGCGCATGAAGTTGCGGATGCTCATGCCGTGTTCCCGTGCCACGTCTTCGAATCGGAATTTGTCGGCGAAGTGTTCCTCGAGCCAGTGCTGGATCTGCAGGATGATCACGTCCTGATGCAGTTTCTGGCCGCCGAAGCCGATGCGCCCCGGGGCATAGTTGCGCTGCACCTCATACAGAATGTCGCGCGCCACGGCCTGGGCCACGTTAGCGCCGCAGAAGCGCTCGATCAGGTAGATGTACAAGTCGCAGGCTGAGGTGGTGCCGCCGGCGCAGTACAAGTTGTCGGCGTCGGTCAGGTGCTTGTCCTGATTGAGCTGGACCTTGGGGAAGCGTTCGCTGAAGGCATTGAAGAAGCGCCAGTAGGTGGTGGCCTCCTTGCCATCGAGCAGGCCGGCTTCGGCCAGCCAGAACACTCCGGTGGCTTCGCCGCAGAGTACGGCGCCGCGGGCATGCTGCTGGCGCAGCCAGGGCAGGATTTGTGGGTAGCGTTGGCACAGGGATTCGAAATCATCCCAGAAGGCCGGGAGGATGATCACATCGGTATCTTCCAGGCCGCCGTCCACCGGCATGATCACATCGCTGAAGCTGCATACCGGCTTGCCATCGGGGCTGACCAGGCGGGTCTCGAACGCCGGGGTCAGGCCTTGGCCAAGCTGTTTGCCATAGCGCAGGCTGGCCAAGTGGAAGAAGTCTTTGGCTTGCATGAGGGTAGAGGCGAAAACCCGGTCGATAGCCAGGATGCTGACGCGCCGCAAGGGCGTAGAGGTTTGGTTAGACATAAATTCAATTGTTCTTATAGGGGAAAGTGGTCACCAGACGGCTGGATCGTCTTATTTTTTGTCGGATGTGTCCAGTGTCCTGTCGTGAGGTCGCGGCTTAGGCTCTTTGAGCCTTATCCAATCAACAATAATCACAGGTGGCTGCATGATCCCCAGAACCTTGTTCAATTCCGACCACGAACTCTTTCGCGACAGCGTGCGCACCTTCCTGGAAAAGGAAGCCGTGCCGTTTCACGGCGAGTGGGAAAAGCAGGGCTATATCGATCGCCAGCTGTGGAACAAGGCGGGTGAGGCGGGGATGTTGTGCTCGCACATTCCCGAGGTGTACGGCGGCCTGGATGCCGACTTTCTGTACAGCGCCGTGGTTATCGAAGAGGTAGGGCGCCTGGGGCTGACGGGCATCGGTTTTTCCCTGCACTCGGATATTGTCGCGCCCTACATCCTGCATTACGGCAGTGAGGCACTGAAGCACAAATACCTGCCAAAGCTGGTCTCGGGCGAGATGGTCACGGCGATTGCCATGACTGAGCCAGGTGCGGGTTCCGACTTGCAGGGGGTGAAGACCACGGCTGTGCTGGAGGGCGATGAATATGTCATCAATGGCTCGAAGACCTTTATCACCAACGGTTTTCTCGCCGATCTGGTGATTGTGGTGGCCAAGACCGATCCCAAGGCTGGCGCCAAGGGCACCAGCCTGTTCCTGGTGGAGGCCAGCACGCCGGGTTTCTCCAAGGGCAAACGTCTGGAGAAGGTCGGGATGAAAGCCCAGGACACCTCGGAGCTGTTCTTCCAGGATGTTCGTGTACCCAAGGAAAACCTGCTGGGCCAGGCCGGGATGGGGTTTGCCTACCTGATGCAGGAATTGCCCCAGGAGCGCCTGACGGTGGCCATCGGCGGCCTGGCCTCGGCCGAGGCGGCGCTGCAGTGGACCCTGGACTACACCCGCGAACGCAAGGCTTTCGGCAAGGCAATCGCCGACTTCCAGAACACTCGCTTCAAGCTGGCGGAGATGGCGACCGAAATTCAGATTGGCCGGGTGTTTGTCGATCGCTGCCTGGAGTTGCACCTGCAAGGCAAGCTGGATGTGCCCACGGCGGCCATGGCCAAGTACTGGGGGACCGACCTGCAGTGCAAGGTGCTCGACGAGTGCGTGCAGTTGCACGGCGGCTACGGGTTCATGTGGGAGTACCCGGTGGCCCGGGCTTGGGCCGATGCCCGGGTGCAGAGGATTTATGCCGGGACCAACG
Organism: Pseudomonas sp. QD4; assembly: GCF_049199125.1. Taxonomy (NCBI): domain Bacteria; kingdom Pseudomonadati; phylum Pseudomonadota; class Gammaproteobacteria; order Pseudomonadales; family Pseudomonadaceae; genus Pseudomonas; species Pseudomonas sp. QD4. The sequence goes on along the minus strand of NZ_JBLZOM010000004.1, from coordinate 390,785 downwards.
AGATCATGAAAGAGATCATCGCCCGTTCCCTTTAAGGGGCGGCCTGCCCGCGATTGGGCTGGCGCGGTCCGGCAGGCTGCCGGACGCTCCCCGTCGCAGGCAGGTGAGGCTCAAGGGGCGGGGTTTGGGTGATCCTTGTGGATCGCCTCGATCCCGGCCAGGACCTCGTCCGACAGCTTCAGCTGAAAGCTGGCGATGTTGCTGTCGAGTTGCTCAAGGGTGGTCGCGCCAATGATGTTGCTGGTCACGAATGGCTGCTGCGTGACAAAGGCCAGGGCCATTTGCGCCGGGTCCAGGCCGTGTTCGCGGGCCAGGGCCACATAGCGGCTGCAGGCAGCTTCCGATTGGGCGTTGAAGTAGCGACTGAAGCGGCTGTAGAGGCTCAGGCGGCCTTTGGCAGGGCGTGCGCCATTCTCGTACTTGCCCGACAGGAAACCGAACGCCAGCGGCGAATAGGCCAACAGGCCGCACTGTTCGCGAATGGCAATTTCCGCAAGGCCTACTTCAAAGCTGCGGTTGAGCAGGTTGTACGGGTTCTGGATCGACACTGCGCGCGGCCAGCCGCGGCTTTCGGCCAGGGCCAGAAATTTCATGGTGCCCCATGGGGTTTCGTTGGACAGGCCGATATGGCGGATCTTGCCGGCCTTGACCTGTTCATCCAGGGCTTCGAGGGTTTCCTCCAGCGGGGTGAAGTCTTCATCGGCCTGGTGCTTGTAGCCGAGCTGGCCGAAAAAGTTGGTGCTGCGCTCCGGCCAGTGCAATTGATACAGGTCGATCCAGTCGGTCTGCAGGCGCTTGAGGCTGGCGTCCACCGCTTCGACGATGTGTTTGCGGTTGTGCTTGAGTTGCTTGTCGCGAATGTAGTCGATGGTGTTGCCCGGCCCGGCGATCTTGCTGGCCAGGATCCAGTCGGCGCGATCGCCGCGGGTCTTGAACCAGTTGCCGATGTAACGCTCGGTGGTGGCGTAGGTTTCGGCCTTGGGCGGTACCGGGTACATCTCGGCGGTGTCGATGAAATTGATGCCGGCGCTCTTTGCGCGTTCGATCTGGGCAAAGGCCTCGGTTTCGCTGTTCTGCTCGCCCCAGGTCATGGTTCCCAGACAGATCGCGCTCACATTCAGATCGGTTCGGCCCAGCTGTCGATAATCCATCGGGTACTCCTTTGGGGAAAACAATCATAAAAGCAGGTTGAATTTTTTTTCGCAATCTGCATAATTGCGCACCTCTTTCTGCAGTGGAAGTGATGCGCCGCCTGCCGAAGAATCTTGCCGTTGAACGGACGCGCTGACCCGAGCCCCCGATAGCGTCTGTATCCGGCTGCCTTTGACTTGTCAAAGTACGCACTATTCAGTAAGATCCGCCGTCTAATTTACAGGGCGGCCCCTGAGGCTATAAAGAATGAAAACTTTTACTGCTAAACCGGAAACAGTAAAGCGCGACTGGTTTGTCGTCGACGCTGCTGGTCAGACCCTGGGTCGTCTGGCCACCGAGATCGCGAGCCGTCTGCGTGGCAAGCACAAGCCTGAGTACACTCCTCACGTTGACACCGGCGACTACATCGTCGTTATCAATGCTGAGCAGATCCGTGTAACAGGTGCTAAAACCACCGATAAAATGTACTACTCCCACTCCGGTTTCCCGGGCGGCATCAAGTCCATCAGCTTCGATAAGCTGATCGCTAAAGCCCCTGAGCGCGTGATCGAGACTGCGGTCAAAGGCATGCTGCCTAAGAACCCGCTGGGTCGCGACATGTACCGTAAGCTGAAAGTCTATGCGGGCGCTGCTCACCCTCATACTGCTCAGCAGCCCCAAGAACTGAAGTTTTAACGGAATAGTTCATTATGTCGGCGACTCAAAATTACGGCACTGGCCGTCGCAAAACCGCAACCGCACGCGTTTTCCTGCGTCCGGGCACTGGTAACATCTCGATCAACAACCGCTCCCTGGACAACTTCTTCGGTCGCGAAACTGCCCGCATGGTAGTTCGTCAGCCGCTGGAATTGACCGAGACCGTTGAAAAGTTCGACATCTACGTCACCGTTATCGGTGGCGGTGTAAGTGGTCAAGCTGGCGCAATCCGCCACGGCATCACTCGCGCTCTGATGGACTACGACGAAACTCTGCGCGGTGCACTGCGCAAAGCTGGCTTCGTAACTCGCGACGCCCGTGAAGTTGAACGTAAGAAAGTTGGTCTGCGTAAAGCGCGTAAGCGTCCGCAGTACTCGAAGCGTTAATTCGCTCTCGCGTTCAAAAACGCCCAGTCTCCTCGCGGAGCTGGGCGTTTTTTATGGGCGCAGATTTTTGGTGTGACAACTTGCCACATCCGTAGAGGCCCTATACTACAAGGCTTGGCGCTAGGTCCGCCTAGTAATTACCTTGTCAGAGTAGGGGCTTTTCATTACCATTCGGCAAAATTTTTATAAGTTCAGATTTTTACTTAGTAGATGCCTGATTTAACAGGCCACAAAGCTGATGGGAGAGGACTGAATGAGCAATGACGGCGTGAATACAGGCCGGCGTCGCTTCCTTGTAGCAGCCACATCCGTGGTGGGTGCTGCAGGAGCGGTGGGGGCTGCGGTCCCGTTCGTGGGGTCATGGTTTCCCAGTGCCAAGGCGAAAGCCGCAGGTGCACCGGTGAAAGTGAATGTCAGCAAAATCGATCCAGGTCAGCAGATGATTGCTGAGTGGCGCGGTCAGCCGGTGTTCATTGTCCGCCGTACGCAGGAAATCCTGGGAAATCTGAAAAAGATCGAGGGTCAGCTGTCTGACCCGGACTCCAAGAATTCGGAACAGCCAACCTACGTCGACCCGGAGGTGCGCTCGATCAAGCCAGAGATTCTGCTGCTGATCGGTATCTGCACTCACCTGGGCTGTTCGCCAACCTTCCGTCCAGAGGTGGCACCTGCGGATCTGGGCAAGGACTGGGTGGGTGGCTATTTCTGCCCATGCCACGGTTCCCACTACGATCTGGCTGGCCGCGTCTACAAGTCGCAACCTGCGCCTTTGAACCTGCCAGTTCCCCCGCATTCCTATGAGTCGGACGACATCATTGTCATCGGCGTCGACACGGAGAAAGCGTGATGAGCAAGTTCATGGATTGGGTTGATGCACGCTTTCCCGCGACCAAAATGTGGGAAGACCATCTCAGCAAGTATTACGCTCCGAAGAACTTCAACTTCTTCTACTTCTTTGGCTCCCTCGCACTGTTGGTTCTGGTCAACCAGATCGTCACCGGTGTGTGGTTGACCATGAGCTACACCCCTTCGGCGGAGGAGGCGTTCGCTTCCGTTGAATACATCATGCGTGACGTGGAGTACGGCTCGATCCTGCGCCTGCTGCACTCCACCGGCGCCTCGGCGTTTTTCATCGTGGTCTACCTGCACATGTTCCGTGGGTTGCTCTACGGCTCGTACCAGAAGCCGCGGGAGCTGGTATGGCTGTTCGGCATGCTGATCTACCTGGCGCTGATGGCAGAGGCCTTCATGGGCTACCTGCTGCCTTGGGGCCAGATGTCCTACTGGGGCGCCCAGGTGATCATCTCGCTGTTCGGCGCGATCCCGGTCATCGGTAACGACCTGACCCAGTGGATCCGTGGTGACTACCTGATTTCCGGTATTACCCTGAACCGCTTCTTCGCGTTGCACGTGGTGGCCTTGCCGATCGTGATTCTCGGCCTGGTGGTGCTGCACGTGCTGGCGTTGCATGAAGTCGGCTCGAACAACCCGGATGGTGTGGATATCAAGAAGCACAAGGACGAAAACGGCGTACCGCTGGACGGCATTGCCTTCCACCCGTACTACACCGTGAAAGATATCGTCGGCGTGGTGGTGTTCCTGTTCATCTTCTGCACCATCGTGTTCTTCTTCCCGGAAATGGGCGGCTATTTCCTCGAGAAGCCGAACTTCGAAGTGGCTAACGCCTTCAAGACCCCTGAGCACATTGCCCCGGTTTGGTACTTCACGCCGTTCTACGCGATTCTGCGTGCGGTGCCGGACAAGCTCCTGGGTGTCATCGCCATGGGCGCTGCGATCGCTGTTCTCTTCGTCCTGCCTTGGCTTGACCGCAGTCCGGTCAAATCCATGCGCTACAAGGGCATGCTGAGCAAGATCTGGCTGTGGGTGTTCTGCATCTCGTTCGTGATCCTGGGTGTCCTGGGTGTTCTGGCGCCGACTCCGGGTCGTACGCTGCTGTCGCAGGTATGTACGTTCCTGTACTTCGCCTACTTCATTCTGATGCCGTTCTACACCAGGCTCGAGAAGACCAAACCGGTTCCGGAAAGGGTGACTGGCTGATGAAAAAGCTATTTGCTGTACTGATTCTTGCTGCTTTGCCTATGTTGTCCTTCGCGGCCGAGCATGGTCCTGAGCTGGAAAAAGTCGATATCGACGTCTCGGACAAAGCGGCCATGCAAGACGGCGCACGTACGTTCGCCAACTACTGCATGGGCTGCCACAGCGCCAAGTTCCAACGCTATGAGCGCGTCGCGGATGACCTGGGTATCCCCCATGATCTGATGCTGAGCAACCTGGTGTTCACCGGTGCCAAAATCGGTGACCACATGAGCATCGGCATGCAGCCTTCCGATGCCAAGGCATGGTTTGGTGCGGCGCCGCCGGACCTGACCCTAGTGGCTCGTGTTCGCGGTACCGACTGGCTCTATGGCTACCTGAAATCGTTCTACGAAGATCCGGCGCGTCCTTGGGGTGTGAACAACAAGGTGTTCCCGAACGTCGGCATGCCTAACGTGCTGGTTGGCCTGCAAGGTCGCCAGGTCGTCGGCTGCAAACAGGTGCAGATTGTCGAAGACGGCAAGAAGCAATATGACCCGCTGACCGGGACCCCGCTGACTCACGAAGCCTGTGATCAACTGACCATCGTGCCGAAAACAGGTGCGCTGACAGAAGAGCAGTTCGACGAGAAGGTCAAAAACCTAGTAACCTTCCTGGCTTACTCGGCCAACCCGGTAAAACTGCAGCATCAGCGTATCGGCACTTATGTGTTGTTGTACCTGGCCTTCTTCTTCGTATTCGCCTACTTGCTCAAGCGCGAATACTGGAAGGACGTTCATTGATAAAGCTGTAAGCAACTGCTGTTAATCGTGCGCGCCCAAGGGCGTCTCTGAAGGTGTAACGGTCTGGGTCATCCAGGAGTTACGGGAGACGCCCTCTGGGCGCGCTCGTTTTTCTGCTCCCGATAATTTCAACAAGCGAGGAGGATCGCCATGGGCGTGACCAATCGGTTGGCCTGTTACTCCGACCCCGCCGACCACTATTCCCACCGAGTACGCATTGTGCTCGCAGAGAAGGGTGTCAGCGCCGAGATCATTAGTGTGGAGGCGGGCCGTCAGCCGCCGAAGCTGATCGAAGTGAACCCTTACGGGAGCTTGCCCACCCTGGTCGATCGTGACCTGGCGTTGTGGGAATCGACCGTCGTGATGGAATATTTGGATGAGCGTTACCCGCATCCGCCTTTGCTGCCGGTTTATCCGGTGGCTCGTGCCAATAGTCGTCTGCTGATTCATCGCATTCAGCGCGATTGGTGTGGTTTGGTGGATCTGATTCTGGATTCACGCAGCAAGGAAGCGGCTCGCGTGCAGGCTCGTAAAGAGCTGCGCGAGAGCCTGACCGGGGTTTCTCCGCTGTTCGCGGACAAGCCGTTTTTCCTCAGTGAGGAACAAAGCCTGGTGGATTGCTGCCTATTACCAATACTCTGGAGGCTGCCGATCCTGGGTATTGAATTGCCGCGGCCAGCCAAGCCGCTGCTTGATTATATGGAGCGCCAGTTTGCGCGTGAGGCTTTCCAGGCGAGTCTGTCTGGTGTCGAACGCGACATGCGCTAAGGCTTAAGGAGCCGCTATGAACTCCAGTCGACCTTATCTGGTCCGCGCGCTCTACGAGTGGATTGTGGATAACGATTGCACCCCGCACATGCTGGTCAATTCCGATTACCCAGCGGTGCAGGTGCCACAAGGTTTTGCCAGTGATGGACAGATTGTCCTGAACATTTCGCCGAGTGCCGTGCGTCATCTGCACATGGATAACGACGCGGTGAGCTTTGAAGGACGCTTCGGTGGCGTGCCGCACACCCTGTACGTGCCTATAGCAGCCATCCTAGGCATTTACGCTCGGGAGAATGGCCAGGGTATGGTGTTCGACCTGGAGTCGCCTCTGGATGAGGATGGCGACGACGAGATCGAAGCGGACGATGATATGCCGCCACCAGACAGCGAGCCGCCGCGCCCCAGCGGTCGGCCCAGCTTGAAAGTGGTGAAGTAATACAGCGGTAATAAAAAAGGCGATCCAGATGGATCGCCTTTTTTGTGCCTGTCGCTTATGCGTCAGTCGATGTACTCGAACACTTTCACCACTTTCTGAACCCCGGAAACGCCCTGCACGACATCGCTGGCGCGCGAGGCTTCCTGTTGGGTCAGCAGGCCCATCAGGTAGACGATGCCGTTCTCGGTGATGATCTTGATGCGCGAGTCCGGGACATTGCTGTCGGTCATCATCTGCGCCTTGATCTTGGTGGTCAGCAGCGCATCGTTGCTGATGGCCAGCAGGGTGATGGGTTGCATGACCTGCAGCTCGTTATGCACTTTCTTCACGCGCTGTACGCTGCTGGCGGCCTGTTCGGCCAGTGCCTTGAGGTCTTCGCGCGGGGTCTGCCCAACCAGCAGCACCACGCCGTTGAAGCTGGTCACGCCAATGCGCGATGCGCCGTTTTTCAGGTCTGGGGCGGCTTGGGCGACGTTGACTTCAACCTTGGTCTTGATCAGCGAGTCGTCGATCTTGCTGCCGAAGGTGCGGGTGCCACGGTCGTCCTCGATGGGGGTGTCACGGCTCGCGGTGATTACCGAGCTGCACCCGCTGATACCGAGGCACAAGGTCAAAGCCAGTAGGCTAAGGCGATTAACGGTCATTCTTCACTCCCGAACAGTTGGCTGTCGATCAAGTCGCAGAGGCAGTGGATCGCCAGCAGGTGGACTTCCTGGATACGTGCGGTGACATTGGCCGGGACGCGGATTTCAACGTCTTCGGGCAGCAGCAGCGAGGCCATGCCGCCGCCGTCACGTCCGGTCATTGCTACGACAATCATTTCGCGATCATGTGCGGCCTGGATTGCCTGAATTATGTTCGCCGAGTTTCCGCTGGTGGAAATCGCCAGCAATACGTCACCGGGCTGGCCCAAGGCGCGGATCTGTTTGGAGAAGATTTCGTTGTAGCTGTAGTCGTTGGCGATCGAGGTGATCGTCGAGCTGTCGGTCGTCAGTGCTATGGCCGGCAGGCTCGGGCGCTCGCGTTCGAAACGGTTGAGCAGCTCCGAAGAGAAATGCTGTGCATCGCCGGCAGAACCGCCGTTGCCGCAGGAAAGCATTTTGCCTTCGTTGAGCAGGGCATTGACCATCACTTGGCTGGCTTGCTCGATGTGCGGTGCAAGTACGTCCATCGCCTGTTGCTTGGTGTCGATACTGGCCTGAAAAAGCTGGCGAATTCGGGATTGCATGTCCATCTGTGTGACCTTAAGTGGCGCGGCTTTCCGGCACGTGAATGTGCAGCTCGCAAAGCAAAGAGCAAAAGTGTTGGGTGAAAATGGGCTGTGCCCGAGAGCTTGGGTCAGCAGTCAAAGGCATTGCGTAGCCAGTTCAATTCGGGTTCGGCGCCTGGGGCGCTGTCTATGGCGACCACATCAAAACGGCAGGGGTGGTTGGACCAGCGAGGCTCGCTCTGCAGAAAGAACTGCGCGGCGAGTATCAGTTTTTGCCGCTTGCGCGCATCGATACTGCCGAGTGCGCCACCCCATTGCGTGTGTTGTCTGTAGCGGACTTCGACGAATACTACTGTATCGCCGTCAAGCATGACCAGATCAAGCTCGCCGCGTTTGCACAACCAGTTCTGCGCCAGCAGGCGCAGCCCTTGTTGCTGGAGATGCCTGAGCGCATGGCTCTCTGCATCTCGTCCGCTTTGCTGGCGTGATCGTTGGAGCATTAGCGTGGAGTATCGGGCAGGCGGGTAACCTGGCCTTTTACAAATTGTGCCCAGGGAAGCTGGCGTTCGACTCGCTGGTTGGGGCTCATGCTCAGGCTGCCGCTGTAACCTTCGATTCTGCTGTCTGGCAGTGCCTTGAGTTGACCCAGGCGAGGTGCCAGGCGATAGGCGTCTACGCCCAGGGCGAACAGGCGTCCCAGGCTGCCGCCTGCTTGTGGCCATTGTGCGGTCACTTGTTTGCGCAGCGGATCGTTGGCGTCCAGCAGCCACGGAGTTTCACAGAACAGCACGCCGTTCATGTCGTTGTACTGATCCTGATCGCCGCTGGCGCTGAAAACCTGCGAGGTGGCATACACTGGCACATCGCCTGCGTATTGGAAGTTCAGCGTAGGTTTGATCTGTTGGGCCTGCAGTGGGGTGGCATCGAGGAAGATAAACTCGATGTCCTGGCGCCGCGACGGCTGTGCTGCCACCTGAGTGCCTACGGTATTTTGCAGGCTCTTGGCGCGGCCTTCACTTTGGCGCAGGTGAAACAGGTCAGCGATCTGCTGGGCCAGGGCGACAGGTTTGTCGACGCGTTCGACGCCGACCACTGTGCCGCCGTTGGCTTCCCAGTCCTGGCGGAAGGCTTTGAGCATGCGCTCGCCGCGATCGCCTTTCGAAATCATGATGGCGGCACGATGCAGGCCGTCAGCACGGGCGCGGCGCGAAGCTTCGCGTGCTTCATCTTCGGGGGCCAGGCCAAACTGGAACATCTGAGCCGGGGCCTGATCGCCATCGTTGTAGTTCAGGGCCAGGGTGGTGATGGGCAATTGCGGGCGAGCAGCCAGTTGCTTGACTTGCTGTTTGTCCAGCGGGCCGATCACCAGTTGCACGCCTGCCGCCTGGGCTTTGCGGTAGAAGTCATCCAGCGAGGTCTGGCGCGAGCTGTCATAGAACTCGATGCTTGGCGGATTTTGCCCAGCTTGTTGAGCCTGGTAGTGGGCAGCCATGAAGCCTTCGCGCAGCGCCTTGGCAGAGGCGGCCCAGGGGCCATCCAGCGGCAGTAGCAGGGCAATCTTCGACAGCGGTTGGCTGGCCAGTTCCTTGAGCTTGATCAGGGGTTGCGGCAATTGAATTGCGGCGGGGTGTTTCGGGTTCTGCGCGCGCCAGGTATCGATGGCGGCTTGCTGTTGCTCCAGGGTGCCGGCGGATTTTACGGCCAGGGCCAGGCTCATCCACCCGGCGAGGTCGTCGTTGCCGGCGGATTGCAACTGGTCGGTTGGCAGGGCGGCGATCAGTGCCCAGATGGCTTCATGGTTTTTGCTGGCCGCCTCTCCGGTGAGCAGGGGCGCAATCACGACACGCTCGCGGGCGGCGGCGAGTGTCTGGCCGTCAGCTTCGAATGCGCGAGCATGTACGGTGCCGGTGCGTACCTGCTGATCGACTGGCAATTCGCCGAGGCGTTGCAGGCTTGGGTGGCTCAGGGCTGCCAGGGCGGCCTTGGGCTGGTTGCGGGTCATCGCGAGTTCTGCTGCAAGGGTGCTGGCAAAGACCTGCTGTCCCGGTTTGAGTTGTTCGATAGGCACTTGCTGAAGAATCTGTGCCGAACGGCCGGCGTTGCCCTGGCGATAGGCCAGGTCGGCAGCACTCAGGCGCAGAAGGGCGGCCTTGTCGGGTGATTTGCTGTTGGCGGCCTGTTCGAGCAGTTGCTCGATGCTGGCGTCCGGAGTCCGTGGAAGTTCGCCAAGGCTGGACGAGGGCGAGCTGGCGCAAGCCACCAGAAGGGTAGCCAGGCAGAGGGCAGTAAACAGCCGCAAGCAAGCGATCATGTAAGTGTTCCCGATACTCGATCAAATTAGCCTGGAATTGTACCCAAGCGCTGGCCGGGGCGCGATGTTACTGGCGATAAACCGGCTATTTAGGTCGTGCAAATGTTGCAGTGCTCCAGAAACGACGCAAAAGGACTGGGTAATGCCGGGATTGTCAGGCGCATTACACAGGCATCTACGCGCTACAATGGCGCTTTTGCCGAACAAGAGGTGTGCGCTTTGACTGCTCCAGGTCCTTTGAATTCCGCTGCTGGCTCGCTTTATGTGGTGGCGACGCCCATCGGCAACCTGGACGACATCAGTGCCCGGGCGCTGAAGCTGCTGCGCGAGGTTGCTCTGATTGCGGCCGAAGACACCCGGCACTCGCTGCGACTGCTGCAGCACTTCGGTATTTCCACGCCGTTGGCGGCGTGTCATGAACACAATGAGCGTGACGAGGGCAGTCGCTTTATCACCCGTTTGCTGGCGGGCGATAACGTGGCGCTCATTTCCGATGCTGGCACGCCGCTCATCTCCGACCCGGGGTATCACCTGGTACGCCAGGCGCGAGCAGCGGGGATCAACGTGGTGCCAGTTCCGGGAGCCTGTGCTCTGATTGCTGCGCTCTCCGCGGCCGGGCTGCCCTCCGACAGGTTTATCTTCGAGGGTTTTCTGCCGGCCAAGGCCGTGGGGCGTCGCGCCCGGTTGGAGCTGTTAAAGGAAGAGCCAAGAACTCTGATCTTTTATGAAGCGCCCCATCGGATTCTTGAATGCCTGCAGGATATGGAGCTGGTCTTCGGTGCCGAGCGGCCTGCATTGCTGGCGCGGGAACTGACCAAGACCTTCGAAACCCTCAAGGGGTTGCCGCTGGCCGAGCTGCGTGGTTTTGTCGAGGCTGACAGTAATCAGCAGCGCGGGGAGTGCGTTGTGCTGGTGGCGGGTTGGACGGTACCTGAAAGTGCCGAGGCTATCAGTGCAGAGGCCATGCGAGTTCTCGACCTGCTGCTCAAGGAGATGCCACTCAAGCGAGCCGCCGCGCTGGCCGCGGAAATCACCGGCGAGCGCAAGAATGTGCTGTACCAAATTGCCCTTGATAAACAGAAGGGCGAATAAACACCGGTGCAGAGTGGCAAAAGGCTTTTAGCGCTTGTTCTTCGGCTTCTCTGCCGTTAACCTGCGCGGCGGAGAGTCGATTGGACAGTCGCTGCCCTCTATGAAAATTAGGGGGGGGAGGAAAGTCCGGGCTCCATAGGGCGGAGTGCCAGGTAATGCCTGGGGGGCGTGAGCCTACGGAAAGTGCCACAGAAAATAACCGCCTAAGCACTTCGGTGCCGGTAAGGGTGAAAAGGTGCGGTAAGAGCGCACCGCACGTCTGGCAACAGTTCGTGGCTAGGTAAACCCCACTCGGAGCAAGACCAAATAGGGTTCCAAGGCGTGGCCCGCGCTGGAACCGGGTAGGTTGCTAAAGATGTCCAGTGATGGCCATCGTAGAGGAATGACTGTCCTCGACAGAACCCGGCTTACAGATCGACTCTCCACCTTTTCCCTCCCTGCTGGAATCACTGGCAGAAGCGCTTTTGTAATACCGAAAAAATCTTACTCTTAACAAATCACTTTAACTTCTGAGTGCAGCGCATTGAGCTGCTTCAAGTTAATGGGTCAAAACCTCATCCAAATTCTCGTTGCCCCTTCTTTTAGTCTCCTAAATCTCCGTTCTATAAGGCTTTTCCGTCGCTCCGCGCCTTGACGGTGTGGTGGGCGCATTCCTATAGTGTGCGCAAGTGGCGGAAAGTGGCATGAAGTGGGTTTTTTGGGCGTAAAACGCTAAAATTTGGAGAAACGCTGACGTGTTTCGCGGAGCTAACGCTATCAGTCTCGATGCAAAAGGCCGTCTCGCCATGCCGAGCCGGTATCGTGACGAGCTTGAATCGCGAAGTTCCGGGCAGTTAATCGTCACGATCGACGCCGTTGATCCCTGTTTATGTGTTTACCCACTCGACGAGTGGGAGCTGATTGAAACCAAACTGCGCGCACTGCCTTCGCTTCGCGAAGAAAACCGTCGTTTGCAACGTTTGCTGATTGGTAATGCCGTTGACCTTGAACTCGATGGCAGCGGTCGTTTCCTGGTGCCGCCTCGTCTGCGTGAGTATGCCAAGTTGGATAAGCGCGCGATGTTGGTTGGCCAGCTGAACAAGTTCCAATTGTGGGACGAGGATGCCTGGAATGCTGTTTCTGCAGCGGACCTGGCTGCTATTCAACAACCGGGCTCTATGCCTGATGAACTGCGTGATTTGATCCTGTGACTATTGATAGCGGCTTTAACCACATCACCGTACTGCTTGACGAAGCCGTCGAGGCCCTCGCCGTACGTCCTGATGGCTGCTATCTGGACGGCACGTTCGGACGTGGCGGACATAGCCGGCTGATTCTCAGCAAGCTCGGGCCGGATGGTCGGCTCCTCGGGTTCGATAAGGATCCCCAAGCGATTGCCACCGGGCAAGCGCTAGCGGCCGAAGACGGCCGCTTTGTCGTTGTGCAGCGCAGCTTTGCCGAGCTGGGTTCGGAAGTCGCCGAGCGCGGCCTGGCAGGCAAGGTCAGCGGCGTGCTGCTGGATCTTGGCGTGTCTTCGCCGCAGTTGGACGACCCTGAGCGCGGCTTCAGTTTCCTCAATGATGGCCCGTTGGACATGCGCATGGACCCGACTCGTGGCGTCAGCGCTGCGCAGTTCATCGCCACGGCGCCGGTTGAAGAAATCGCCCGCGTATTCAAGGAATACGGCGAAGAACGCTTTTCCGGTCGTATGGCGCGCGCCGTGGTCGAACGTCGTGAAATCCAGCCATTCGAGCGCACTGCCGACCTGGCCGAAGTCTTGAAAGTCGCCAACCCGGCGTGGGAAAAGGGCAAGAACCCGGCCACCCGCGCTTTCCAGGGTTTGCGCATTCACGTCAATAACGAACTGGGCGACCTGGAAGCCGGCCTCGAGGCGGCGCTGGAGTCTCTTGAAGTGGGCGGTCGCCTGGTAGTGATCAGTTTCCACTCGCTGGAAGACCGTATCGTCAAATTGTTCATGCGCCGCCTGGTGAAGGGTGAAACCGATAACCTGCCGCGTAACCTGCCGGTGCGTTTCGAAGCCTTCGTGCCCAAGATCAAGGTCCATGGCAAGGCGCAATTCGCTTCCGAGGCTGAACTCAAAGCCAATCCGCGTGCCCGCAGTGCGGTCATGCGCGTGGCGGAGAAGCTCCGTTGAGCAAGCTCTTCGCTAAACCGCTCCCGGGCGGGAGCTTTTTCATGCTCCTGCTATTTATCGGGGTGCTGGTCTCCGCTATCGCTGTCTCTTACAGCGCGCATTGGAACCGTCAGTTGCTCAACTCGCTGTACGGTGAACTGAGCGTGCGCGACAAGGCCCAGGCTGAATGGGGCCGGTTGATTCTCGAGCAAAGTACCTGGACGGCCCATAGCCGCATTGAAGTGCTGGCCACCGAACAGTTGAAGATGCACATCCCCGGTGCTGCTGAAGTGCGGATGGTGGCGCCATGATGAAACTCGAGGGCGCGCTCTACCCATGGCGTTTCCGAGTGGTCCTGGGGCTGCTGGCGGTGATGGTGTCGGCAATCGCCTGGCGCATTGTCGACCTGCAGGTGGTCGACCGTGATTTCCTTAAGGGCCAGGGCGATGCGCGCAGCGTCCGGCATATTCCGATTCCCGCCCACCGTGGTTTGATCACCGACCGCAACGGTGAGCCTCTGGCTGTCAGTACGCCAGTCACCACCCTCTGGGCCAACGCCAAGGAAATGCAGGCGGCCAAGGACAAGTGGCCGGCATTGGCTGCAGCCCTGGGCCAGGATCCAAAAGCCCTGGCCGAGCGCCTCGAAGCACAGGCCAATAAAGAGTTCATTTACCTGGTGCGTGGCTTGACGCCTGAGCAGGGCCAAGTCGTGCTGGACCTTAAAGTGCCGGGGGTCTACGGCATCGAAGAGTTCCGCCGGTTTTATCCGGCCGGTGAAGTCACTGCGCATATGGTCGGGTTTACCGACATCGACGATCGCGGTCGTGAAGGTGTCGAACTCGCCTATGACGAATGGCTGGCCGGGGTCGCCGGCAAACGACAGGTCATCAAGGATCGGCGTGGCAGGCTGATCAAGGATGTCCAGGTCACCAAAAACGCCAAGGCCGGCAAGCCCTTGGCGTTGTCGATTGATCTGCGCCTGCAATACCTGGCCAACCGCGAACTGCGCAATGCCATCGTCGAGAACGGCGCCAAGGCTGGCAGCCTGGTGATCATGGACGTCAAGACCGGCGAGATCCTGGCCATGGTCAACCAGCCGACGTACAACCCGAACAACCGTCGCAACCTGCAGCCGGCGATGATGCGCAACCGCGCCATGATCGACGTATTCGAGCCCGGCTCGACCATGAAGGCGATCTCCATGAGTGCGGCCCTGGAGACCGGTCGCTGGAAGCCCAGCGATACCGTCGAGGTGTACCCCGGTACGTTGCAGTTGGGCAAATACACCATTCGCGACGTTTCCAAGACTGAAGGCCCGGTGCTCGATCTGACCGGGATTCTGATCAATTCCAGTAACGTGGGCATGAGTAAGGTCGCCTTCGATATCGGCGGCGAAACCATTTTCCGCCTGGCGCAGAAGATCGGTCTCGGCCAGGACACCGGCCTCGGCTTCCCGGGTGAGCGTGTCGGCAACCTGCCGAACTACCGCGAGTGGCGCAAGGCCGAGACGGCCACGCTGTCTTACGGCTACGGCTTGTCGGTGACCGCGATCCAACTGGTTCACGCGTTCTCGGCGCTGGCCAACAACGGTCGAATCGCACCGCTGACCCTGATCAAAACTGACAAGGCACCGGACACCACCCAGGTGATTCCGGAAAATGTCGCCAAAACCATGCAAGGCATGTTGCAGCAAGTGATCGAGGCCCCGCGCGGCGTGTTCCGTGCCCAGGTCCCGGCTTATCACGTCGCGGGCAAGAGTGGTACGGCACGTAAGACATCGGTTGGCACCAAGGGCTATGCCGAAAACTCCTACCGCTCGCTGTTTGCCGGCTTTGGTCCGATGAGCGACCCGCGCTACGCGATCGTGGTGGTGATTGATGAACCGAGCAAGGCCGGCTACTTCGGTGGCCTGGTCTCGGCGCCGGTGTTCAGCAAAGTGATGTCCGGCACCCTGCGCCTGATGAACATCACCCCGGACAACTTGCCCCCTACACAGCAAGCCGATGCAGCACCTGCCAAAGGAGGGCGCGGCTGATGTCTCTTAGCCTGAACAAGATTTTTGCCCACGCCGGTCGCGACCTGTTGATCCGTGAGTTGTCGCTGGACAGCCGCAACGTACGTGCCGGGGACCTGTTCCTCGCCGTGCCGGGCGGGAAATTCGACGGGCGCGAGCACATTGCCGACGCGTTAAAGCGTGGTGCAGCTGCCGTGGCCTATGAAGTGGAAGGCGCCACCGTGTTGCCGATCACCGATGTGCCGCTGATTCCGGTCAAGGGCCTGGCGGCGCAGTTGTCGGATATTGCCGGGCGCTTTTACGGCGATCCGAGCCGCCACCTGAACCTGATTGGGGTCACCGGGACCAACGGCAAGACCAGCGTTACCCAGTTGGTGGCTCAGGCTCTGGACCTGCTGGGTCAGCACTGCGGGATTGTCGGTACCCTGGGCAGCGGCTTTTATGGTGCGCTGCAAAGCGGCATGCACACCACGCCCAACCCTATTGCCGTGCAGGCGACGTTGGCCGACCTGAAAAAGGCCGGTGCCAAGGCGGTAGCCATGGAGGTTTCTTCCCATGGCCTGGACCAGGGGCGGGTTACCGCGCTGGCGTTTGACGTGGCGGTGTTGACCAACCTGTCCCGCGATCATCTGGATTATCACGGCACCATGCAGGCGTATGGCGAGGCCAAGGCCAAGCTCTTCGGCTGGTCCGACCTGCGTTGCCGGGTGATCAACCTCGACGATGAGTTCGGTCGGCAACTGGCGATTGAAAAACACGACTCGCGATTGATCACCTACAGCCTTGAAGACAGCTCGGCGTACCTGTACTGCCGAGACGCGCAGTTCGACGACGACGGCGTACGCGCAACCCTGGTCACCCCGCAAGGCGAGCACCATTTGCGCAGCACCCTGCTTGGGCGCTTCAACTTGAGCAACGTACTGGCTGCGGTCGGTGCCTTGCTCGGCCTGGATTATGCGTTGGACGAAATCCTGCGCGTGCTGCCCAAGCTTGAAGGTCCGATCGGACGTATGCAGCGCCTGGGTGGCGGCACCCAACCGCTGGTCGTGGTCGATTACGCCCATACCCCGGATGCCCTGGAAAAAGTCCTGCTGGCCCTGCGCCCGCACGCCAAGGGACGTCTGCTGTGCCTGTTCGGTTGCGGCGGCGATCGCGATCGCGGCAAGCGTCCGCTGATGGCGCAAGTGGTCGAGCGCCTGGCCGATGGTGTACTGGTGACCGACGACAATCCGCGTACCGAAGACCCGGCGCTGATCTTCGACGATATCCGGGCCGGCTTCAGTGCGGTGGATAAGGTCGATTTCGTCGCGGGACGTGGACAGGCCATTGCCAAGTTGATCGCCAGTGCTTCGGCGGACGACGTGGTGGTCCTGGCCGGCAAGGGCCATGAGGACTATCAGGAAATCAAGGGCGAGCGCCATGACTTCTCCGATCTGGTCGAGGCTGACAGGGCGTTGACTGCATGGGAGGTGGCCCATGCTTAAGGCTCTGAAACTCAGTGAGTTGAGCTCCGCACTCAATGCGCGCCTGGTTGCTGCGGATTGCAGTTTTGATGGCGTCAGTATCGACAGCCGGGCGATCAAGCCGGGGCAGCTCTTTATTGCCTTGACCGGTCCGCGGTTCGACGGCCATGACTACCTGAACGATGTTGCGAGCAAAGGTGCAGTCGGCGCCCTGGTCGAACGCGAAGTGCCTGAAAGCACCTTGCCGCAGTTGCTGGTCAGCGATACCCGCCTCGCACTGGGGCAGTTGGGGGCACTCAACCGTGCGGCCTTCGATAAACCGGTGGTGGCCATTACCGGCTCCAGCGGCAAGACCACGGTCAAGGAAATGCTGGCCAGTATCCTGCGTACCCGCGGGCCCGTGCTGGCGACCCGTGGCAACTTGAATAACGACCTCGGCGCTCCGCTGACCCTGCTGGAACTGGCCCCGGAACACACGGTGGCAGTGATCGAGCTGGGTGCCTCGCGGATTGGCGAGATTGCCTACACCGTGGCCATGACCCAGCCTCAGGTGGCCGTAATCAACAACGCCGGGACGGCCCACGTTGGTGAATTCGGCGGCCCGGAAAAAATCGTTGAAGCCAAGGGCGAGATTCTGCAAGGGCTCGATGTTTCCGGCATCGCCGTGCTCAACCTCGACGACAAGGCATTCCCGATCTGGAAGGCCCGCGCCGGTAGTCACCAGGTGCTGAGCTTTGCCCTGAACAATAGCGCCGCCGACCTGCACGCCAGTGATGTAGCCCTGGATGCCCGCGGTTGCCCGGCCTTTACCCTGCACAGTCCCAAGGGGCAGGAGCGGGTGCAATTGAATCTGTTGGGCACACACAACGTGGCCAATGCCCTGGCCGCCGCCGCCGCCGCGCATGCCCTGGATATTTCCCTGTTTGGCATCGCCACCGGCTTGAATGCGGTGCAGCCGGTCAAGGGCCGTACCGTCGCGCAATTGGCGAAAAACGGTATGCGGGTCATTGATGACACTTACAACGCAAACCCCACCTCGATGTGCGCCGCCGTTGATATACTCGCCGGCTTTTCCGGCCGCACCGTCCTGGTGCTCGGAGACATCGGCGAGTTGGGCGAGTGGGCGGAGCAGGGGCACCGCGATGTAGGGGCATACGCTGCCGGCAAAGTGTCGGCCCTCTACGCGGTCGGGCCGCTGATGGCGCATGCCGTCTCCGCCTTCGGTGAGCACGCTCGCCACTTCGCCAGCCAGGCCGATCTGATTGCGGCACTGAACGTCGAGCAAGACCCAAATACCACCATTTTGATCAAGGGATCGCGCAGCGCGGTGATGGAAAACATCGTCGCGGCTTTGTGCGGTTCAAGTACGGAGAAACATTAATGCTGCTGCTGCTGGCTGAGTATCTGCAACAGTTCCACAAAGGCTTCGCGGTCTTTCAGTACCTGACCCTGCGCGGGATCCTGGGTGTGCTGACCGCGCTGTCGTTGTCGCTGTTCCTGGGGCCATGGATGATCCGGACCCTGCAAAGCCTGCAGATCGGCCAGTCGGTGCGCAATGACGGCCCGCAGTCGCATTTGTCCAAGTCCGGCACCCCGACCATGGGTGGCGCGCTGATCCTGTCGGCCATCGGTATCAGCACCCTGCTGTGGGCCGACCTGCATAACCGCTATGTATGGGTGGTGCTGATCGTGACCCTGCTGTTCGGCGCGGTGGGCTGGGTCGACGACTACCGCAAGGTGATCGAGAAGAATTCCAAGGGGCTGCCAAGCCGCTGGAAGTATTTCTGGCAATCGGTGTTCGGCCTGGGCGCGGCGATTTTCCTGTATGTCACGGCGCCGAGTGCGGTGGAAACCACGCTGATCCTGCCGATGCTCAAAGACATCAGCATCCCGCTGGGCGCCGGTTTTGTGGTCCTGACCTATTTCGTGATCGTCGGTTCGAGCAACGCGGTCAACCTGACCGATGGCCTCGATGGCCTGGCAATCATGCCGACCGTCATGGTCGGCGGCGCGTTGGGCATTTTCTGCTACCTGTCGGGTAACGTGAAATTCGCCGAATACCTGCTGATTCCCTACGTGCCGGGCGCCGGTGAGTTGATTGTGTTCTGCGGTGCGTTGATCGGTGCGGGCCTGGGCTTCCTCTGGTTCAACACCTACCCCGCACAAGTCTTCATGGGCGACGTCGGCGCACTGGCGCTGGGCGCGGCCCTGGGCACCATCGCCGTGATCGTCCGCCAGGAAATCGTCCTGTTCATCATGGGCGGCGTGTTCGTGATGGAAACCCTGTCGGTGGTGATCCAGGTTGCTTCTTTCAAACTGACCGGTCGCCGCGTATTCCGCATGGCGCCGATTCACCACCACTTTGAACTCAAGGGCTGGCCCGAGCCGCGTGTGATCGTCCGTTTCTGGATCATCACCGTGATTCTCGTGTTGATCGGCCTTGCCACCCTGAAGCTGAGGTAGAACGAGTGTCTCTGATCGCTTCTGACCACTTCCGCATCGTTGTCGGCCTCGGCAAGAGCGGCATGTCCCTGGTTCGCTTCCTGGCGAGCCGGGGCGTGGCGTTTGCCGTGGCCGATACGCGGGAAAATCCACCGGAGCTGGCCACGCTGCGCCGTGACTACCCGCAGGTGGAAGTGCGTTGTGGCGAGCTGGATGTGGAGTTCCTGTGCCGCGCCGATGAGCTCTACGTGAGCCCCGGCCTGGCCTTGGCGACCCCGGCGCTGCAAGCGGCGGCTGCCCGCGGTGTGAAGCTGTCCGGTGATATCGAGCTGTTCGCGCGTAACGCGAAGGCGCCGATCGTCGCCATCAGCGGTTCCAATGCCAAGAGCACCGTGACCACCCTGGTCGGCGAAATGGCTGCTGCTGCGGGCAAACGCGTAGCCGTGGGCGGCAACCTCGGCACTCCGGCGCTGGACCTGCTCAGCGACGACGTCGAGCTGTACGTCATGGAACTCTCCAGCTTCCAGCTGGAAACCACCGACCAGCTCAACGCCGAAGTGGCCACCGTGCTCAACATCAGCGAAGACCACATGGACCGCTACAGCGGCCTGCCGGCCTATCACCTGGCCAAGCACCGGATCTTCCGTGGCGCGCGGCAAGTGGTGTTCAACCGCCAGGATGCGCTGACCCGGCCATTGATCGGCGAAGGTTTGCCATGCTGGACCTTCGGTCTGGGCGTGCCCGATTTCAAGGCGTTCGGCCTGCGTGAAGAGCAGGGCGAGAAGTACCTAGCCTTCGGCTTGCAGAACCTGATGCCGGTGAGCGAGCTGAAAATCCGTGGCGCACACAACCAGTCCAACGCCCTGGCAGCCCTGGCCCTCGGGCACGCGGTTGGCCTGCCCTTCGATGCCATGCTCGCCAGCCTGCGGACCTTTGCCGGTCTTGAGCACCGCTGCCAGTGGGTACGAGACCTGGACGGCGTGGCCTACTACAACGATTCCAAAGCCACCAACGTCGGTGCCGCCCTGGCGGCCATCGAAGGCCTGGGCTCGGACATCAGCGGCAAGCTGGTGCTGATTGCCGGTGGCGATGGCAAGGGGGCCGACTTCAAGGACCTGCGCAATCCGGTCGCCGCCAACTGCCGGGCCGTGGTGTTGATGGGCCGTGACAGTGAATTGATTGCCGCAGCGATAGGCGACGCGGTGCCGTTGGTTCGGGTGCAGTCGTTGCTCGAGGCGGTCGAGCGCAGCCGCGCATTGGCCGAGCCTGGAGATGCGGTGCTGCTGTCGCCGGCGTGCGCCAGTTTCGACATGTTCAAGAACTACGAAGAGCGTGGGCAGCTGTTTGCCCAGGCTGTGGAGGGCTTGGCATGAACCTCGGGAACATCATCAAGCCTTATCCGTCGCCGATCATTACCGGGCGCGGTATCGACCTCGACTTCCCGATGCTCGCCGGCTGCCTGGCCTTGCTCGGCCTGGGCCTGGTGATGATCACCTCGGCCTCGTCTGAAGTAGCCGCAGTGCAATCGGGCAACCCGCTGTATCACATGATTCGCCACCTGATTTACCTGGTGATCGGTCTGGGCGCGTGCATCGTGACCATGATGATTCCGATCGCCACCTGGCAGCGCCTGGGCTGGCTGATGCTGATTGGTGCCTTTGGTTTGCTGGTGATGGTGCTGTTGCCGGGTATTGGCCGTGAGGTCAACGGCTCGATGCGCTGGATCGGCTTCAGCTTCTTCAACGTGCAGCCTTCGGAAATCGCCAAGGTATTTGTGGTGATCTACCTCGCCGGTTATCTGGTGCGGCGGCAGAAGGAAGTGCGCGAAAGCTGGATGGGCTTCTTCAAGCCGTTCATCGTCCTCCTGCCCATGGCCGGCCTGTTGCTGATGGAGCCCGACTTCGGTGCCACCGTGGTCATGATGGGGGCGGCCGCGGCCATGCTCTTTCTCGGCGGCGTGGGCCTGTTCCGTTTCACCTTGATGGTGGTGCTGGCAGTGGCGGCGGTGACCATTCTGGTCCAGGCCCAACCCTACCGGATGGCCCGTCTGATTACCTTCACCGACCCCTGGGCCGACCAGTTTGGTTCCGGTTACCAGTTGACCCAGGCGCTGATCGCCTTCGGTCGTGGTGAGTGGCTGGGTGTCGGGCTGGGCAACAGTGTGCAGAAGCAGTTCTACCTGCCTGAAGCCCACACCGACTTTGTGTTCTCGGTACTCGCCGAAGAGCTGGGCGTGGTCGGTTCGCTGGCTACCGTCGGGCTGTTTGTATTCGTTTGCGTGCGCGCCATGTACATCGGTTTGTGGGCGGAGAAGGCCAAGCAATTTTTCGCCGCTTATGTGGCGTATGGCCTGGCTTTCCTGTGGATTGGTCAGTTCCTGATCAATATCGGGGTAAACGTCGGCCTGCTGCCGACCAAGGGCCTGACGCTGCCGTTCCTCAGTTATGGCGGCAGTTCGTTGGTGATCTGCTGCGCCTGCCTGGGCTTGCTGCTGCGCATCGAGTGGGAGAGTCGAACCCACCTGGGCAGCGAGGAGATGGAGTTCAGCGAGAGCGACTTCGCCGAGGAGCCAAGCCATGGGCGCTAATGTGCTGATCATGGCCGGCGGCACCGGCGGCCACGTGTTCCCGGCCCTGGCCTGTGCCCGCGAGTTCGAAGCCCGTGGCTACACCGTGCATTGGCTCGGGACCCCGCGTGGCATCGAAAACGAACTGGTACCCGGCGCCGGTTTGCCGTTGCACTTGATCAACGTCACCGGTCTGCGAGGCAAGGGCAAGTTGTCCCTGCTCAAGGCCCCGTTCGTGCTGATCAAGGCTGTGTTCCAGGCCCGCAAAATCATTGCTCAACTGAAGCCGGTCTGTGTATTGGGTTTTGGTGGTTATGTGACTGGCCCTGGCGGCGTCGCGGCAAAACTGTCCGGCGTGCCGGTAATTGTTCACGAACAGAACGCCGTCGCCGGTACCGCCAATCGGCTGCTGGTGCCGTTGGCTGCCCGAGTCTGCGAAGCTTTCCCGAACACCTTTGCTGCCTCCGACAGCCGGCGCACCACCGGCAATCCGGTACGCCGCGAGCTGTTCCTCGATACCCCGCGCCAGGACCTGGCCGGACGCAAGGCGCGGTTGCTGATTCTGGGCGGAAGCCTGGGGGCGGAGCCGTTGAATAAATTGCTGCCAGAAGCCCTGGCGCTGGTCGCGGCCGAGCTGCGTCCGGAGGTGTTTCATCAGGCCGGCAAAAACCATGATGAAGTGACTGCAGAGCGCTATCGCGTCGCTGGCGTCGAGGCGCAAGTGCAGCCCTTTATCAAAGACATGGCCCAAGCCTATGGCTGGGCCGACCTGGTGGTCTGTCGCGCAGGTGCGCTGACCGTCAGTGAACTGGCTGCCGCCGGTCTGCCCTCGATGCTGGTGCCCTTGCCCCACGCGATCGACGATCACCAGACTCGCAATGCCGATTATTTGGCTCGTGAAGGCGCTGCTTTCCTGATGCCGCAAAGAACGACTGGTGCTGCGGATCTAGCCGCACGCCTGACAGAGGTCTTGATGCAACCGGAACGACTGAACAACATGGCCGACGCCGCGCGTCGCCTGGCCAAACCCGATGCTACCCGCAATGTGGTCGATATCTGCCTGGAGGTGGCCCATGGTTGAGAACCAGAAAGCCATGCATCAGCCGGAAATGCGCCGCATCCGTCGTATTCACTTCGTCGGTATCGGCGGCGTGGGCATGTGCGGGATCGCCGAAGTGCTGCTGAACCTGGGCTATCAAGTCTCCGGCTCCGACCTCAAGGCGTCGCCGGTCACTGAGCGCCTGGAGTCTTTCGGTGCGCAGATCTTTATCGGCCACCGTGCCGAGAACGCCGCCAGTGCCGATGTGCTGGTAGTGTCCAGTGCCGTGAACACCTCCAACCCGGAAGTCGCCACCGCCCTGGAACGTCGGATCCCGGTGGTGCCACGGGCCGAAATGCTCGCCGAGCTGATGCGTTATCGCCACGGCATCGCCGTGGCCGGTACTCATGGCAAGACCACCACCACCAGCCTGATCGCATCGGTGTTTGCCGCTGGCGGCCTGGACCCAACGTTCGTCATCGGTGGCCGGCTGAATGCAGCAGGCACCAATGCACAACTGGGGACCAGCCGTTACCTGATCGCCGAGGCCGATGAAAGCGACGCCAGCTTCCTGCACCTGCAACCGCTGGTGGCCGTGGTCACCAACATCGATGCCGATCACATGGCAACGTACGACGGCGACTTCAACAAGCTGAAGAAAACCTTCGTCGAGTTCCTGCACAACCTGCCGTTCTACGGTTTGGCCGTGGTCTGCCTGGATGATCCGGTGGTTCGCGAGATCCTGCCGTTGGTCAAGCGTCCGACCGTTACCTACGGCTTCAGCGAAGACGCCGACGTGCGGGCGATCAATGTTCGCCAGCAAGGCATGCAGACCTTCTTCACCGTGCTGCGTCCCGACCGGGCGCCACTGGATGTGTCGGTGAACATGCCCGGCAACCACAACGTGCTCAATTCCCTGGCGACCATCTGCATCGCCAGCGACGAAGGCGTCAGCGATGAAGCCATTGTCCAGGGCCTTTCGGGCTTCCAGGGCGTGGGTCGTCGCTTCCAGGTCTATGGTGAGCTGCCGGTAGAAGGCGGCAACGTGATGCTGGTGGACGACTACGGTCACCACCCGACTGAAGTGGCCGCCGTGATCAAGGCCGTGCGTGGTGGCTGGCCTGAGCGTCGTCTGGTGATGGTTTACCAGCCGCACCGCTACAGCCGGACCCGTGATCTGTACGACGACTTTGTGCAGGTCCTGGCGGACGCCAACGTACTGCTGCTGATGGAAGTCTATCCGGCCGGCGAAGAGCCGATCCCGGGGGCCGACAGCCGTCAGCTGTGCCACAGCATTCGTCAGCGTGGGCAATTGGACCCGATCTACATCGAGCGTGGCGTCGACCTGGCGCCGCTGGTCAAGCCGTTGCTGCGTGCCGGCGACATTCTGTTGTGCCAGGGCGCCGGTGATATCGGCGGCCTCGCGCCGAAACTATTGAGCAGCCCGCTGTTTGCCGGTGCTGTGGCTGCTGTACAGGGGAAGTCGAAATGACCGCCGCCTACGCCAACCTGTTCTCGACCATCGAGCCGCAAGCCTTCGGCCGCGTCGCCGTGCTGTTCGGTGGCAAGAGCGCCGAGCGCGAAGTCTCGCTGAAGTCCGGCAATGCCGTGCTCCAGGCCCTGCAAAGCGCCGGTGTCGATGCGTTCGGCATCGACGTCGGTGATGACTTCCTGCAGCGCCTGCTGAACGAAAAGATCGATCGCGCCTTTATCATTCTTCACGGCCGTGGTGGTGAAGACGGCAGCATGCAGGGCCTGCTGGAGTGCCTGGGCATTCCTTACACCGGCAGCGGCATCCTCGCGTCGGCTCTGGCCATGGACAAACTGCGCACCAAGCAGGTGTGGCACAGCCTGGGTATTCCGACTCCGCGCCACAGCGTGCTGAGCAGCGAAGCCGACTGTATTTCTGCGGTGGCGGAACTGGGCCTGCCTTTGATCGTCAAACCGGCTCATGAAGGTTCCAGTATCGGTATGGCCAAGGTGACTTCCGCGTCAGAGTTGATCGACGCATGGAAAGCGGCCAGTACCTACGATTCGCAAGTCTTGGTTGAGCAATGGATTCAAGGTCCGGAGTTCACCATCGCGACGCTGCGTGACCAGGTGTTGCCTCCCATCGCCCTGGGCACGCCCCACACTTTTTACGACTACGACGCCAAGTACGTGGCTTCCGATACCCAGTACCGGATCCCATGCGGTCTCGATAGCGCCAAGGAACAAGAGCTCATGGACCTCACGGCGAAAGCCTGCGAGGCGCTGGGTATCGCCGGTTGGGGGCGTGCCGATGTGATGCAGGACGCCGACGGGCAGTTCTGGTTCCTGGAGGTCAACACGGCTCCTGGCATGACCGATCACAGCCTGGTGCCGATGGCGGCTCGGGCGGCCGGCCTGGATTTCCAGCAATTGGTATTGGCGATCCTGGCGGCGAGCGTTGCCAGTCACGAAGAGGCGCGAGGTTAAGTCCATGCAAGGCGCATCGCTACGTCATCAGCCACCCGCACCCGGCCGCAAGCCGGTGCCGCGGGGTGCCAGCCGAATGGTGGCTAAAGAGCCGATGTCGGTGCGCCTGCCCAAAGCCAACTTCGGCTTCCTCAAGGCCCTGTTCTGGCCGGTGCTGCTGGTGGCGTTGGGTTTTGGCACTTACGAAGGCGCGCAGCGCCTGTTGCCTTATGCGGACCGGCCGATCACCAAGGTCGCGGTCCAGGGCGACCTGAGTTACATCAGCCAGCAAGCGGTGCAGCAGCGGATCGCGCCTTACGTGGCGGCGAGCTTCTTCACCATTGACCTGGCCAGCATGCGTACCGAGCTGGAGCAGATGCCATGGATCGCACATGCCGAGGTACGTCGCGTCTGGCCGGACCAGGTGGTTATCCGCCTGGAGGAGCAACTGCCCGTGGCCCGTTGGGGCGACGAGGCGTTGTTGAACAACCAGGGCCAGGCGTTTACGCCGCGTGAATTGGCCAACTACGAACACTTGCCGCAGTTGTTCGGCCCGCAGCGGGCCCAGCAGCAAGTGATGCAGCAGTATCAGGTGTTGAGTCAGATGCTGCGACCGATGGGCTTCTCGATCGCTCGTCTGGAGCTGCGTGAGCGCGGCAGCTGGTTCCTGACGACCGGGGCCGGCAGTGCGGGCCCGGGTATCGAGTTGTTGCTGGGCCGCGATCATCTGGTGGAGAAGATGCGCCGCTTTATTGCCATTTATGAAAAAACGCTGAAAGAACAGATTACGAACATTGCGCGCATCGATCTGCGCTACGCCAACGGCCTGGCCGTCGGCTGGCGGGAACCTGTAGCGCCCACGACGGCCCAACCCGCCGTCGCGAAGAATTAAGAAGAGGCAGGACCATGGCAAATGTGCAAAGCGGCAAAATGATCGTCGGTCTCGATATCGGCACCTCCAAAGTGGTGGCGCTGGTGGGTGAGGTCGGGGCCGATGGCACGCTGGAAATCGTCGGTATCGGTACCCATCCGTCCCGCGGCCTGAAGAAGGGCGTGGTGGTGAATATCGAGTCCACCGTGCAGTCCATCCAGCGCGCCGTCGAAGAAGCGCAACTGATGGCTGGATGCCGCATTCACTCGGCGTTTGTCGGTGTGGCCGGCAATCACATTCGCAGCCTGAACTCCCACGGCATCGTGGCGATTCGTGATCGTGAAGTCAGCTCGGCCGACCTCGAGCGGGTTCTCGATGCGGCCCAGGCCGTGGCGATTCCGGCTGACCAGCGGGTTTTGCACACCCTGCCGCAGGATTACGTGATCGATAACCAGGAAGGCGTACGTGAGCCCCTGGGCATGTCCGGCGTTCGCCTGGAAGCCAAGGTGCACGTGGTGACCTGCGCGGTCAATGCGGCACAGAACATCGAAAAGTGCGTGCGTCGCTGCGGCCTGGAAATCGACGACATCATTCTCGAGCAATTGGCCTCGGCCTACTCGGTGCTGACCGATGACGAGAAAGAGTTGGGCGTGTGCCTGGTGGACATCGGTGGCGGTACCACCGACATCGCGATCTTCACTGAAGGCGCGATCCGGCATACCGCAGTGATCCCGATTGCCGGCGATCAGGTGACCAACGACATCGCCATGGCGCTGCGTACCCCGACCCAGTACGCCGAAGAAATCAAGATCCGCTACGCCTGCGCCCTGGCCAAGCTGGCCGGTGCCGGTGAAACCATCAAGGTTCCAAGTGTCGGCGACCGTCCGCCGCGCGAGCTGTCGCGCCAGGCCCTGGCCGAAGTGGTCGAACCGCGCTACGACGAGCTGTTCACCCTGATCCAGGCTGAACTGCGTCGCAGCGGCTACGAGGACCTGATCCCGGCCGGCATCGTGCTGACCGGCGGTACCTCGAAGATGGAAGGCGCGGTCGAGCTGGCCGAAGAGATTTTCCACATGCCGGTCCGCCTGGGCGTGCCGCATACCGTCAAGGGCCTGTCCGACGTGGTGCGCAACCCGATCTATTCCACCGGCGTCGGCTTGCTGCTGTACGGGCTGCAGAAACAGTCCGACGGGATTTCGTTCTCCGGCATCGGCAGCCGCGACAGCTACAGCAATGAAGAACCCAAGGCCGCCTTGCTCGATCGCATCAAGAGCTGGGTACAAGGCAATTTCTAAGCAGTGGTTTCAAGCGACACGTTTCAAGCGGCACGCAACAAAGCAGTAGGCAGTAGGCGAAAAAACTAGAGAAATGAAAGGAGAGGGAAAATGTTCGAACTCGTAGACAACATCCCGCAAAGCCCGGTAATCAAGGTTATTGGTGTTGGCGGTGGCGGCGGCAACGCGGTCAATCACATGGTCAAGAGCAACATTGAAGGCGTCGAGTTCATCTGCGCCAACACTGATGCCCAGGCGCTGAAAAGCATCGGCGCGCGGACCATCCTGCAATTGGGCACCGGCGTGACCAAGGGCCTGGGTGCTGGCGCAAATCCGGAAGTCGGTCGTCAGGCCGCTCTGGAAGACCGCGAGCGCATTGCCGAGGTTCTGGCGGGCACCAACATGGTGTTCATCACCACTGGCATGGGCGGCGGTACCGGTACCGGTGCTGCGCCGATCATTGCCGAAGTGGCCAAGGAAATGGGGATCCTGACGGTCGCTGTCGTGACTCGTCCGTTCCCGTTCGAAGGTCGCAAGCGCATGCAGATCGCCGATGAAGGCATCCGCCTGCTGTCGGAAAGCGTCGACTCGCTGATCACCATCCCCAACGAGAAGCTGCTGACCATCCTCGGTAAGGACGCCAGCCTGCTGTCGGCTTTTGCCAAGGCTGACGATGTACTGGCCGGTGCCGTTCGCGGTATCTCCGACATCATCAAACGTCCGGGCATGATCAACGTCGACTTTGCCGACGTGCGTACCGTGATGAGCGAAATGGGCATGGCGATGATGGGCACTGGCTGCGCCAGCGGTCCGAACCGTGCACGTGAAGCCACCGAAGCGGCGATCCGCAACCCGTTGCTCGAAGACGTGAACCTGCAAGGTGCACGCGGCATCCTGGTGAACATCACCGCCGGTCCTGACCTGTCCCTGGGTGAGTACTCCGACGTGGGTAGCATCATCGAAGCCTTCGCTTCCGAGCACGCCATGGTCAAGGTCGGTACTGTTATCGATCCGGACATGCGCGACGAGCTGCACGTGACTGTGGTTGCCACAGGTCTGGGCGCGAAAATCGAGAAGCCGATGAAGGTGATCGACAACACCGTGCAAACCTCCATGGCTTCGCAGGCTCAACCAGCGCCTTCGCGTCAGGAGCTGCCGTCGGTGAACTACCGCGACCTGGATCGTCCAACCGTGATGCGCAATCAAGCTCAGTCGAGCGCTGCTACCGCGGCGAAGCTGAATCCGCAAGATGATCTGGACTATCTGGACATCCCGGCATTCCTGCGTCGCCAGGCCGATTGATGGAATGTATCAGGGGTATTAGGGTGATTGGTGTTCAGCAAAGGTCTGGTCTGCTATTATCGCCAGCCTTTGTTGATACCAGTTCGCAATTTGCGCTGAAGCGGCCCAAGCCATGATTAAACAACGCACCCTGAAGAATATTATCCGTGCCACAGGTGTAGGCCTGCATTCCGGGGAGAAGGTATACCTGACCCTCAAGCCTGCGCCTGTAGACACCGGCATTGTGTTTTGTCGTGCCGACCTGGACCCTGTGGTGCAGATTCCTGCTCGCGCGGAAAACGTTGGTGAAACCACTATGTCGACCACGCTGGTCAACGGTGACACCAAAGTGGACACGGTGGAGCACTTGCTCTCGGCCATGGCCGGCCTGGGCATCGATAACGCCTACGTCGAGCTCTCCGCGTCCGAAGTCCCAATCATGGATGGTAGCGCTGGACCCTTCGTATTCCTGATTCAATCTGCCGGCCTGGAAGAACAGGACGCAGCCAAGAAGTTCATTCGTATCCTGCGCGAAGTGACAGTGGAAGACGGCGACAAGCGCGCCACTTTCGTTCCTTTCGACGGTTTCAAGGTGAGCTTCGAGATCGATTTCGATCACCCGGTTTTCCGTGACCGCACCCAAAGTGCAAGCGTGGATTTTTCCAGCACTTCGTTTGTAAAAGAAGTCAGCCGCGCCCGTACCTTTGGTTTCATGAGTGATATCGAGTACCTGCGCAAGCACAACCTCGCACTCGGCGGCAGCGTGGAAAACGCCATCGTGGTCGACGCGGATGGTGTACTGAACGAAGACGGCCTTCGCTATGAAGACGAATTCGTGAAGCACAAGATCCTCGACGCAATTGGTGACCTCTACCTGCTGGGCAATAGCCTGATAGGTGAGTTCAAAGGCTTCAAGTCGGGCCATGCACTGAACAACCAGCTTCTGCGCAAACTCATTGCACAGAAAGATGCGTGGGAAGTCGTGACCTTCGAAGATGCCAGCACTGCACCGATCTCTTACATGCGTCCGGTTGCGGCCGTGTAAGTAACACTCTCTTTCCTTTTGTTTTAAAGGCCACCCTCGGGTGGCCTTTTTTTATGGCCGTCAGTCAGGCATCGAGAGTCTGGCAGCCGCAGACGTCGGGCTGCTCGCGGCCAGGTCGGCCACCACCCGGTTACGGCCATGGAATTTGGCCTGGTACAGGGCTTTGTCGGCGTTGCGCAGCAGGTTTTCCGGGCTGATGTCCTGGCCCGCCGACCAGGTGCCGACCCCGATACTCACCGTCAGCGGCGTGGCGTTCTGGCCCACCGGCGCCAACTGTTCGATGCCGGCGCGGATCTGCTCGGCCAGGGCGCAGGCGCCGGCCATGGTGGTTTCCGGCAGGATCACCGCGAACTCTTCGCCGCCATAGCGTGCCGCCAGATCTGCAGGACGGCGCACGCCGCCGCCGATCACATCGGCCACCGCACGCAGGGCGATATCGCCCAACTGGTGGCCGTGGCGGTCATTGAAGGCCTTGAAGTGGTCGACATCAATCATCAGCAGCGACAGGTTGTTGCCTGAACGCTGGGCCCTTGAGTACTCGCGAGCCAGGGTCTGGTCCATGGCGCGGCGGTTGGCCAGCCCGGTCAGCCCGTCAGTGGCGGCCAGTTGCTCCAGCTCTCGTTCGGCGCGCTGGCGCAGGCGCAGTTCGCGGCGCAGCAGCCAGGTCAGCCACAGCAAGCCGATACACAAAATACCGGTGGCCAGGCTGACCACCAGGGCAGTACGGCGCCAGGCGGCGAACACTTCGTCGGTGGAGAGGGCAACAATCACGATCAGCGGCAACTGGCCGACCTGGGAGAAGGTGTACAGCCGGGCCTTGTGGTCGACGCTGGAAACACTGCTGAAGCTGCCGTTGCCTTCCTTGAGAATGCGCATGAAGTTCGGTCGATTGCTGAAGTCGCGGCCGATCAGGTCGTCGCCCAGGGGCGGTTGCTGAGCCAACAGAAAACCGTCGCTGCTGATCAGGTTCACCGAGCCATTACGGCCGACACTCAGGGTCTTGAACAGCGCATTGAAGTAATCCAGGCGCATGGCCGCCTCGGCCACCCCGAGAAACTCCCCCTGCTCGGACGACAAGCGACGGCTGAAACTGATGCGCCAATCCTGTTCGGCACTGCGGCTGCGGAACGGGCGGCTGATCATCATCTGCGGGTCTGGGTTGTCGACATGCACTTGAAAGTATTCGCGGTCGGCGAAATTGTCTGTGCGCGGTACGACCGAGGCTGAGTCGGCCACCACGTCGCCTTTGTTGTCCAGCAGCAGGATGTCGCCCTTGTGCGGCATGGTGGTGGCGCGATCGAACAATACCCGGTGGCGCACGTCGGCCGGAATCCCGGCCAGGTCCTTGAGGCGGGTGGCTTCGATCAGGCCACGCAGGGAGATGTCGTAGAGCTCGACGTTGTGCTCCACGTCGGCATCGATCAATTGCACGATGTTCGTGGCCGAGCGCACCGCGACCAACTTGGCGCTGCCGTGTTCGCGGATCAGCAGGTAGGTCACGATGCACAGGATGGCGATGACCGTCAGGGAACTGCCGGCCAGCAGCATCCACTCGGATTGGCTGGGGGGCGGGCGTGAAGGAGTCGCACTGTGTGCACGCATGTTTCTGGCTTCTGCTGGCGGACGGGGAAGGAGGCCGCTAGCAGAGTGACAGAGAGCCGTCATTGCCTTGGCGTTTGCCCAGCCACACGCAAAAAAAAGGCCAGCAATGACGCTGGCCTCCGGTTTTTTAGGTGTTCAGAAGATATTTAGCGGGTAGTCGACGATCACCCGGTACTCATCGGTGTCGTTATCCAGCTCGCCATACCCATTGCCGCCGCGGTTGGTCGCCCATTGCAGGCGCAGCGCCAGGTCCTTGGCCGAGCCGCTTTGCACCACGTACTTGAGGTCGATATCGCGTTCCCAGTGTTTGGCGTGCTTGCCATCGGCGCTGTACCAGCTGGCATAGCCGCGGCTCTCGGGATCAGCCTTGGTCAGGTCCAGCTCACCCCGGGAATAGGACACCGCCGACGTCAGGCCCGGCAGGCCCAGGCCGACAAAGTCATAGGCGTACTTGAGCTTCCACGAACGTTCGTTGGGGCCGTTGAAGTCCGAATACTGCTGCGAGTTGTCCAGGTAGATGCTGTCGCCCTGGCTGATGTAGTCGAACGGCGTGTTGCCGTTGACCCGCTGGTAGGCCGCCGTAACGCTGTGGTTACCCACGCCGACGGTGAAGTGCAGGCTGTAGGTGTTGTTGTCGATGGAGCCCAGCAGCGCCTGGCCGGTGTCCTGGGTGTGGTAGACGTGCAGGCCCGGGTTGAGGCTGACCAGCTCATTCACCGCGTAGGTGTAGTCCAGGTCGTAGTAGTACTGGTTCCAGATGTCCTTGAGCTCGGAGGCGTAGAGGCTGCTGGTCAGGCCTGGAACGCCGCTCCAGGCGGTGCCGATCCAGTTCAGGTGCAAGGATTCATCACCATCGCGCAGCGAACCATAGGACGTGCCGATGCGTTTGTGTCCGCTCTGGTTGTAGGGCTTGGTAAAGCTGGCCTGGCCCCCTTCGATCAGCCAACCGTCGAAACTGTGATTGCTCAGGCTCACGCCACGAAAGGTCTGCGGCAGCATCCGGCTCTGGCCGCCGGCGATCACCGGGTTATTCAGGAACAGGTCACCGGCTTTGAGTTCGGTGTCGAAGGCGCGCATTTTCAAGGTCGCACCCGCCGTCGAGAACGACCCCGGCGCTTTGCCGTTGCCATCGCTGATGGGCAGGATGCTCGAGCCGTCCGTGCCGCCACCGCCGTCGAGTTTCAACCCGAGCATGGCATTGGCATCGATGCCGAAACCGACGGTGCCCTGGGTATAGCCGGATTCGAAAATCCCCAGGAAACCTTGGCCCCATTCGATGTTGTCATCGTTTTGCTGATGCCGATTGCGGTTCATGTAGTAGTTGCGAGCGTTGAGCTTGAGGCTTGAGCCCTCGATAAAGCCTTCGGCCGGCGGCGCTTCGGCGGCTTGGGCCTGGCTGCAGATCGTTGCAGCCAATGCAATGAATAGCGGGGTGAAAATGAAGGGTGTCTGCATCGGGATGGAGCTCCTTGAGGTGGATAACGGTCATTTTTTATTGTGGATTCGGTGCTGCTTGTTCTGTGGAATACGCCCTCCATGGGCGCATTCTGATGGCAAAAAAAAGCCGCTGAAGGCAGCGGCTTTAAGACAACTCACTCCGGGGTTACAAGCGGAGAAATTGTCGAGGGAAACGAGTCGGTAATGCGGATCAGCTGTCTTTCTGCGAGTCGGCCTGGCTGTGCTCGGCCGTTACTTTCTGGGCTTGTTCGGCGTTTTTCTGCTGGGCGGCCAGGGCCACTTGCGCTTCCTGGAAGGCCTCTGCACGTGCCGCGTTGCGCGCGGCGAATGCCTGGGACTCTTCGGCCATCGCCAGTGGGGCGACGAACAGGGAAGACAAAACAAATGCGCTGGCAATACCCATGACGTTGGACATTTCTGAAGACCTTCTTGCAGAGCAAGTCAAATTCGGTGCGACAAAAATATAGGGCTGAGGCGCTCGGAAAAAGAGCTGAACAGGATAAGGACTGTTACTGAAAAAACAACAGTGGCTGTGGTTTTTCTGTAAAGGCAGCGGCGTCGGCCCCTGGGGCGGGGGGCTTAGACCGGCAGGTAAATGCCAAAGGTATTGATGCCCGCGTTACTGCGCACGAACACATCGCCGCCATGCATCAGGGCGATGGCTTTGACGATGGCCAGCCCCAGGCCATGGTTGGCGCCGCTGTTGCTGCGCGAGGCGTCGACCCGATAGAACCGCTCGAACAGGCGCGGCAGGTGTTCGTTGGCAATGCCCTGGCCAGGGTTGCTGACGGCGATTGCCACCTGGTGTTCCTGAACCTCGATCCGCACCTGGATCATCTGGCCGGGGGCGGTGTGCTGTACGGCGTTGCTCAGCAGGTTGATCAAGGCGCGACGCAGGTGGGCGATTTCGATCGAGACCAGGGCGTCGCCGCTGACTTCGACCTTGACCTGGGCGTCTTCGAGGATGAAATCCAGGTAGTCGAGGGTGGTTGCCACTTCGCTGGCCAGGGAGGTGGCGGTGAGTTTGGTGGCCTTGCTGCCCTGGTCGGCGCTGGCCAGGAACAGCATGTCGTTGATGATCGAGCGCAACCGCTCGAGCTCTTCCAGGTTCGATTGCAGGACCTCGAAATAATGCTCTGCCGAACGTCCCCGGGTCAGGGCCACCTGGGTCTGGCCGATCAGGTTGGTCAGGGGCGAGCGCAGTTCGTGGGCCACGTCGGCATTGAACGACTCAAGCCTTGAATAGGCTTGCTCGACCCGTTCCAGGGTCGAGTTGAAGGAGTTGACGAACTGGCTCAACTCCGGCGGCAGTGGTGACAGTTGCAAGCGTCCGGTCAGCCGTGGCGGGGCCAGGCGCTGGGCCTCCTGGGACAGTTTGATCAAGGGCTTGAGGCCGATCCGCGCCACCCAGTAACCCAATGCCGACGCCAGCAACACGCCGACAATGGCCAGGCTGATCAGGGCCATCAGCAGTTGGTGCTGGGTTTGGTAAAAGGTCTCGGTGTCGATGGCGATCAGAAAGCGCAGGGGCGGACGCTGGTCCTTGGCCGGTAACTGGCTGACCAGCACTTTCAGCGGGTATGGGTGCTCGGCCAGATTCAGGTCGCGCATGCCCAGGGGCCCCAGGGCCAGTTCGCGGACCTGTGCATCCGGGTCGCCGTACTCGTAGTGGGCGTCACCGCTGACCACCCAGAATCGAATGCGCTTGTCTTCTTCGCTGAGCAGCTTGAGCTTGGCGTTGATCTTGGCCCAGTGCTCGGGGGTGCGATAGCGCGTCAGCGCCGACTCCAGCACGCTGTAGCGCGCATCCAGTTCGGCCTCGGGCAACAGGCCCAAGCCCTTGTCCACCTGCTGGTACAGCGCGCCGCCGATCAGCACGAACACCAGTAACGCCACCAAGGTGAACATGCCGCTCAGGCGCAGAGCGATGCTGTTACTGGACACCGCGGCTCTCCAGCACGTAACCCATGCCGCGGATGGTGTGCAGCAGTTTCTCCTCGAAAGGCCCGTCGAGCTTGGCCCGCAGGCGCTTGATCGCGACTTCGACCACGTTGGCATCGCTGTCGAAATTGATGTCCCAGACCATTTCCGCAATCGCGGTTTTCGACAGGATCTCGCCCTGGCGCCGGGCCAGTACGCTGAGCAGCGAGAACTCCTTGGCGGTCAGGTCGAGGCGGGTTCCGGCGCGGCTGGCCTTGCGGCTGATCAGGTCGATCCACAGGTCGGCGATGCTGACCTGCACCGGCTCATGGCCGCCGCTGCGACGGGTCAGCGCCTGCAGGCGGGCCACCAGTTCGAGGAAGGAAAACGGCTTGCCGAGGTAATCGTCGGCGCCGTCGCGCAGGCCCTTGATCCGGTCTTCGACCCGCTCGCGGGCGGTGAGCATGATCACCGGGGTCTGCTTGCGCGCGCGCAGGGCGCGCAATACGCCGAAGCCGTCGAGGCCCGGCAGCATCACGTCGAGCACGATCACCGCGTAATCGCTTTCCAGGGCCAGGTGCAGGCCTTCGACGCCATCGCGTGCCAGGTCCACGGTGTAACCCTGTTCCGTCAGGCCGCGGTGCAGGTAATCCGCGGTTTTTTCTTCATCTTCGATAATCAGAACGCGCATGACCCCGCCTCAGGTAGTGGTCGCCAGCACCGGGGCTGGTTTGGGCCGATGGAAGAGCCGCTCGAGCCACAAGTATATGACCGGAGTGGTGAACAGGGTCAGCGCCTGGCTCACCAGCAGCCCGCCGACCACGGCAATCCCCAGTGGCTGGCGCAGCTCGGCGCCGGTGCCGTAGCCGAGCATCAGCGGCAGGGCGCCGAGCAGGGCGGCCAGGGTCGTCATGATGATCGGCCGGAAGCGGGTGATACAGGCCTGATAGATCGCCTCTTCAGGGGGCAGGCCGCCACGGCGTTGGGCGTCCAGGGCGAAGTCGATCATCAGGATGCCGTTTTTCTTGACGATGCCGATCAGCAGCACCAGCCCGATCAGGGCCATGATCGAAAAGTCCTGGCCCAGCAGCCAGAGCATCATCAGCGCCCCCAGGCCGGCAGAGGGCAGGGTCGAGATGATGGTCAGCGGGTGCACGAAGCTCTCGTAGAGCACCCCGAGAATGATGTACACCGCGACCAGCGCCGCCAGGATCAACCAGGGCTGGCTGGCCAGGGAACTCTGGAAGGCCTGGGCCGCGCCCTGGAAGTTGCCGCTGATGGCTGCCGGCATGCCGATTTCGGTCTTGGCCTGGTTGAGCAGGATCACCGCATCGCCCAGGGCCACGCCAGGGGCCAGGTTGAACGACAGGTTGGCGGCCGGGAACATGCCGTCATGGGCGATCGACAGCGGGCCGATGGTCGGCGCATCGAAGCGTGCCAGGGCCGAGAGCGGCACCATCTCCCCGCTCAGGGGCGAGCGCAGGTAGAAGTAGTTGAGGCTCTCGGCTTTGCCGCGCTGGCGGGTGTCGAGTTCGAGGATCACGTTGTACTGGTTGATCTCGGTCTGGAACTCGTTGATCTGCCGTTGGCCGAAGGCATCGTACAGGGCCTCGTCGACATCGCTGGCGGTCAGGCCGAAGCGGGCGGCGGCGACCCGGTCGATATTGATATGGGTAATGCTGCCGCCCAGCTGCAGGTCGTTGGAAATATCGCGGAAGGCCGGGTTGCTGCGCAGTTTTTCCGTCAGGCGCTGGGTCCAGGTGCTCAATGTCGGGCCGTCGTTGCTCTTGAGTACGTATTGGTACTGGGCGCGGCTCGGGCCGGAGCTGAGGTTGATGTCCTGGCCGGCGCGCAGGTAGAGCACGACCCCGGGGATTTTCATCAACTGCGGACGGATCCTGTCGATAAAGGCGCTGGCGGACACGTCGCGCTCGCTGCGTTTTTTCAGGGCGATCCAGAACCGGCCGTTGGCGATGGTCTGGTTGCTGCCCGAGACCCCGACCGAATGAGAGAAGGCCGCTACTGCCGGGTCAGCCGCCACTATCTCGGCCAGTGCCTGATGTTTTTTCACCATGTCGGGGTAGGAGATATCCGCAGCGGCTTCGGTGGTGCCGAGGACGAAACCGGTGTCCTGCACCGGGAAGAAGCCCTTGGGAATGAAGATGTAGCCGACCACGGCCATGGCCAGGGTCAGGGCGAAAATCCCCAGCATCAGCTTCTGGTGGGCCAGGGCCCGGCGCAGGCCGCGTTCATAAAGGGCCAGCAGGCGTTCGCCGAACCCCGGCTTGGCATGTGCCTCATGCACCGGGGCACGCATGAACAGGGCCGCGAGAGTGGGGGCCAGGGTCAGGGACACCACCACCGAAATCATGATGGTGCTGGTGGCCGTCAGGGCGAATTCCTTGAACAGGCGCCCGACCACGCCCCCCATGAACAGCAGCGGAATAAACGCCGCCACCAGCGAGAAGCTGATGGAAACCACAGTAAAGCCGATCTCGCCGGCGCCCTTGATCGCTGCCTCGCGCATGCCGTCGCCGGCTTCCAGGTGGCGGTGGATGTTCTCCACCACCACGATGGCGTCGTCCACCACAAAGCCCACGGCCACCACGATCGCCACCAGGGTCAGGTTGTTCAGGCTGAACCCCAGCAGGTACATCAGGGCAAAACTGGCGATCAGCGACACCCCCAGCACGGCCGAGACAATCAGGGTCGCCGACCATTGGCGCAGGAACAGCGCCATCACCGCGACCACCAGCAGCACCGCGATCAGCAGGGTGATCTCCACTTCGTGCAGGGAGGCGCGAATGGTCTGGGTGCGGTCGATCAGCACCTTGACCTGGACCGACGCCGGAAGCATGGCTTCAAGACCCGGCAGGGCGGCCTGAATCCGGTCCACGGTCTCGACGATATTGGCACCCGGCTGGCGCGAAATCACCAGGTTGACCCCCGGTTGGTCGCCGGACCAGGCCTGGATATAGGCGTCCTCGGGGCCACTGACCACCCGCGCCACATCCTTGAGGTGCACCGGCGCGCCATCCTTGTAGGAAACAATGAGCTGGCTGTACTCCTCGGGGTGGAACAACTGGTCGTTGGTCGACAGCGTGGAAATACTCGATTCGCCGTACAACGCACCCTTGGCCAGGTTGAGGCTGGTTTGCTGGATCGCCAGGCGGATATCGGCCAGGGTCAGGCCAATGGCTGCCAGCTTGTCGGCTGAAGCCTGGACCCGGATCGCCGGCCGTTGCTGCCCGGTGATGTTGATTTGCCCGACACCGTCGATCTGGCTGATCTGACGTGCCAGCAGGGTTTCCGCGTAATCGCTGAGTTCGGTGCCGGGCATCTGGGTCGAGCTGATGCTGAGGATCAGCACCGGGCTGTCGGCGGGGTTGACCTTCTTCCAGGTCGGCAGGGTCGGCATGTCCTTGGGCAGTTTGCCGGCAGCGGTGTTGATCGCCGCCTGAACTTCCTGGGCCGCGGTGTCGATGCTTTTATTCAGGGTGAACTGCAAGGTCAGCAGGGATGAGCCCAAGGCGCTGCTCGAGGTCATCTGGGTCATGCCGGGGATGGCGCTGAACTGCACTTCCAGGGGCGTGGCCACCGACGAGGCCATGGTGTCGGGGCTGGCGCCGGGCAGGGTGGCCGAGACCTGGATGGTCGGGAACTCGGCTTCCGGCAGCGGCGCGATGGGCAGGCGCGGAAAGGCGATCAAGCCCACCAGCACCAGGGCGAAGGTCAGCAGGACGGTGGCGACCGGATGGTCGACGCACCAGGCTGAGACCGAACCGTGGCCCTTCATGGCTTGAGCTCCGCGTCAGCGGCTTGCACCACCTGGGGCGGATCGCCGAGCACCTGCACCTGGGAGCCCGGCTTGAGCCGGGATTGGCCGTCGCTGACCAGCACATCCCCGGCCTGCACGCCCTGGATGATGTTCAGGCCACTGTCCTGATAGAGCATCTGCACCGGCACCACTTCCACCTTGTCGCCCTGTACCCGGTACACGAAGTGCTGGTCGAGGCCGCGCTGCACCACCGTGGGCGGTACGGTCAGGGCATTTTTGTCGAGGGCGGTCTGGATCTGGATCGTCACCAGTTGCCCGGGCCAAAGCTTCTGCTGGTCATTGGCGAACTCGGCCTTGGCCCGCAGGGTGCCGGTGTTGGCGTTGATCTGGTTGTCGATCAGGGTCAGGTGGCCTTCGCCCAGCAGGTCGCCGCTGGTGCTGTCGGCGCCGATAAAGACTTTGACCGCCGCCGGGTCCTGGGCCTTGATCAGGCCCTGCAGGGTCGGCAGCATTTGCTGTGGCAGCGAAAACTCCACGGCAATCGGGTCGATTTGGGTCACTGAGAACAGACCCTGGGTATCGCTCATGCGGAGGAAGTTACCTTCATCCACGGTGCGAATACCCACGCGGCCGGTGACCGGGGAGCGTATCTGGGTGTAGGAAAGCTGGACCTGGGCGGCGTCGATGGCGGCCTGATTGCCCTGGGCAGTGGCTTTGAGCTGGTTGACCAGGGCTTGCTGCTGGTCATAGGTCTGTTTCGAAATCCCGTCATCCACCGTCAGCAATTTGTAGCGCTTGAGATTGATCTGGGCCACCTGCAACTGCGCCTGGTTTTCCGCCAGTTGCGCCCGGGCCTGGTCGAGGCTGGCGCGGATCGAGCGGTCGTCGATGGTCGCCAGCAGGTCGCCGGCCTTGACCAGTTGCCCTTCCTTGACCAGGAGCCTGGTCAGGATGCCGTCGACCTGGGGCCGGATCACCACGCTGTGCAGCGACAGCACCGAGCCGATACCGCTGGTGTGACGCGGTACGTCCTTTTGCACCACTTCGACGACCCGCACCGGGATCGCGGTGGGGGCCGCCAGTTTGTGGGCGGCCGGCTTGTTCAGCAGCCACAGCCCACCGGCAACCAGTACGACAACGACGCCTAGGATCACGACTGTTCTTTTGGGTTTCCGCATGGGATAGAGCGCCGGGGCAATGGGATCGGGAGGAGGGGCCAGTATCAGTGCCTCACTTATAGCCGGCCAACCCAGTCAGCAAGGTGACGGCTAACTGACAGCGCTGTCAGTAATGGCTGACCATTCGTGT
The DNA here is from genome assembly GCF_049199125.1 of Pseudomonas sp. QD4. NCBI lineage: Bacteria > Pseudomonadati > Pseudomonadota > Gammaproteobacteria > Pseudomonadales > Pseudomonadaceae > Pseudomonas > Pseudomonas sp. QD4. The sequence continues at coordinate 351,287 of NZ_JBLZOM010000004.1, read as the reverse complement.
CTTGTCAGGTTAAAGATCTGAGACGCACAGGTATACTGCCGCCGTCTGTGGCCTGTCCCCGGCCATTTCACCTCTCCGGAGCTTCCATGAATTCCCCTACACAACCGCCTGTGTCCGACGCTGTGAGCGACGACCAGGTTGTCGAGCCAACCACCGTTGACACCGAAGACAAACCGGCGATCGCCGCGTTCAAGTTTCCGTTCAAGCCTTCCGAGTTTGCCCAGGCCAAAAATGCCAATCAGCCCTGGTACAAGGGCGGCGCTACCAATGGCCACACCAAGACTCCCGGTGCAGCGCCTCCCGGCACCCGTCGCTCGATGGGCAAGCGCTGATCGCGCGATGCCTGCCGAGTTGGTCATATTTGCGCTTCTTAGCGGCAATGATGGCTAAATGATACAAACGTGAGCTGGATCAGTATTTGTGGGATCAGTGCGCTTAGAGTCAGCAGCCCTGCCGACTCTATCCCAACAATCCGAGCGCGCTCTCCATGAAGATCAACCTTCCAGTTACCGGGCGAAATGTGGACTTCGCCCCTGATGTGAACATCCTGTCGACCACCGATCTGACGAGCGCCATCACTTACGCCAACCCTGATTTCATCGAAATCAGCGGCTACGATCGAGACGAATTGTTGGGCTCGCCCCATAACCTGATGCGTCACCCGGACATGCCGTCTGCGGCGTTCGCCCATATGTGGCAAACCCTCAAGGCCGGTCGTTCATGGATGGGCCTGGTGAAGAACCGCTGCAAGAACGGCGATCACTATTGGGTCAGCGCCTACGTCACCCCGGTGACCCGCGACGGTCAGGCGGTTGAATATCAGTCGGTGCGCACCAAGCCCACGGTTCGGCAAATCGATGCCGCCGAAGCGGCCTATGCCCAACTGCGCAGCCCGCGTTCACCGTTATGGCGACGGCTGCCGGCGCTGGGGGTCAAGCTCAAGCTCTGGGCCCTGGTCAGTGGCGCATCCATGGCCAGCTTCCTTGCCTCGACCGTTCTTATGCCGCCTTCCGTATGGTCTCACGGCCTGGCCGTGGCGACGGGCTGCGGCCTGAGTGCCCTGGGTATCTGCCTGCTGCTCAAACCCCTGGATCAACTGAGCGCCCGTGCCCGGCAGATTGCCGATAACCCCTTGAGCCAAGGCATCTACACCGGTCGCAGTGATGCCTTTGGCCAGATCGGGTTCGCCCTGCACATGCTGGAAGCCCAGGTCGGTGCAGTGGTCGGGCGGATCGGCGATGCGTCCCAGCGGCTGGCCGGGCATGCGGCCGAGTTGGTGGAGCATTTGCACAGCAGCCACAGCAGCACCCTGGAACAACAGGCGGAAACCGACCAGGTGGCGGCGGCGATCCATCAGATGGCCGCCAGCGTCGCCGAGGTCGCCAATCATGCCCAGCAGGCGTCCCAGGCCGCGGATCAGGCAGAGGGCGAAACCCGTGCCGGCCATCATCTGGTGGGCGAAAGCCGCAGCGCGGTACTGCTCCTGGCCAGCGAACTGGTGCGGGCCACCGAGGTGATTCACCAGTTGGAAAACCACAGCAGCGACATATCCGGGGTGCTGGACGTGATCCGCAGCATCGCCGAGCAAACCAACCTGCTGGCCCTGAATGCGGCCATCGAAGCGGCCCGGGCCGGTGAACAGGGGCGCGGTTTTGCCGTGGTGGCCGATGAGGTGCGCGGCCTTGCCCAGCGCACCCAGGATTCGACCAATGAAATCCAGCGCATGATCAGCACCCTGCAAAACGGTGCCCGGGATGCGGTGCAGGTGATGTTGCAGAGCAGCGAGCATGCGCAGAACAGTGTCGATCAGACCCAGCGCGCCGCCGTGGCCCTGGACGGCATCAGCCAGCGGGTCAATCAGATTACCGAGATGAGCCTGCAGATCGCGGCGGCGGTGGAAGAGCAGAGCGCGGTCAGCGAAGACATCAACCGTAATATCAGCGGCATCCGCAATGCCTGTGATGCCACCGTCAGCGCCGGCCAGCAGAGCCATATCAACTCCGGGGATGTGGCGGCGCTGGCCGGGGACCTGCAACAGCTGGCCCATGAGTTCTGGCACAAGCGCGGCTAGCCGGTGTCTGCCGGGTGGGCGGTTACGCCGCCCGCAGGGAAATAAACGCGTAGTTGAGCGGCGCCTCGGTCGCCACCTGCGCCCCGGCGGCCTGCACCTGGCCGGCGATGTCGTCGCCCGAGACATGGAATAGCCACGCTGTGCCGGCCGCCGCCAGGGGCCGGGCCTGGACCTGGTCGATCGCTTGGGCCAGGGCCGCCATTTCCGGCAGGTAGGCGGTGAAACCATCGCCCTTGAGCGCGGTGGTGCGAATTCCCAACAGCGCGCAAATCGCTTCCTTGCTGCGGATATCGTCACGGTCGGCCTGGCGTGAGCGGCGGATCAGCTCAATCAGCTCCTGGTCCACCAGTTCGCCACCGACGATCAGCGCCGGCCCTTGTTCCCAGGATTCAGGCGGGCATTCCTTGGCTTGGGGCAGCAGCGGGATATGGGGGTTGATCTCCATCGGGTAAATACGGCACACCAGCGGCCGGCGCTGGTAGATGCGGCACAGCTGGTCTTCGTCAAGATTCCGGCACGGGCCGACGTTGTAGGCGGCGAAGGTGATGGCCACATAGGCTTCGGCAGTGCCGCTGCGGACCACGCAGGAACGCCGTTGCGCATGCTCGCGTTGCGGGGCGGGAAGGCCCAGGCCGTTGCCGAGAAACCCCTCCACCAGAACAATCACCTGACCGCCGTCAGCCGCCCATTGGCGGGCTTCGGCGAGGGTCAGGGGCACGTGATGGTCGGTGCAGCACTTGCCGCAGCCGACGCAGGAAAACGATGTATTCATTGTGCGAAAAAAGCCATGGTTGATCGGCCCGGGTGCCCGCCAGGAAGGGCGCGGTGGACACCGTAAAGCCAGTCATGAAGCAAGTTATGCGCCATTCATTTACGCGGCAGGGCGGGGCGGATCGAGTCCCACTCGGTGACGTAGGCAGTTTTGTGCTGCTTGTCGTACAGGCACAGCTCGGTGCCGGTTTGGCCCTTCATGTGCGGTTGCGGGTACTGGCCTTGAAGGAGTAAGGCAACATAGCCCACCCGGTCATCGAATTGCGCGGCAGTGCCGACCGCTTTCGGTTTTTTCAGCCCGCTGGCCTGGGTGCAGCTGGCGACCACGGCCTTGTCCAGGGCGGCCCAGGCCTCGCTGCTGGAGGCGTGGGCCTGGGCGGCGAGGGCGGTCAGGAGGATAGCGCTCAAGGTGATGGTTTTCATGCCGGGGGGCTCCCTGGGTTGGCGGTTCCCCGGAGTATGCCTGAGGCGGCGCCGATGAAAATCGCGGCCAAGTGATGGCCCCTGCCCGGCGCCGGCCAGCGACTAGGGCAGGGCGGGTAGCGCAGTGGGCAGCGGTTCGCGGCGGACCAGGGTCATGCCGACGCTGGCATACAGCTCGCGGGCCAGCAGGTTGTCTTCGCGCACCTTGAGGTCGACGAAACCCTCGCGGCGCTGGCGGAACACCTCGAATGCATGCAACAGCAAGGCCCGGCCAATGCCCTGACCCCGGGCGCGGGGGTGCACCACCAGGTCCTTGATGTAGGCGCTGGTCCAGCACTGGGCCACGCCGACCAGGCCTTCGGCGTCGTGGGCGATGAAGCACAGCGCCGGGTCATATTCGGCATCGGTTTCAAAGTGCCTGCGCCAGGTGTCGAGCTCGGGCAGATCGCCGCCGTCGGCGTACCCCTCTTGCATCAGTTGATACACCCCGGCCGCCAGGGACGCCTGATACGGGCCGAGGCGAATGGTGGCCGGCCAGCTCGCGGCGGGCAGCGGCGTGCCCAGGTCACGCCGCAACAACAGGCAATGTCCGCTCGCCAAGGCTCAGGCGCCCTGGGCGGCGACCGTCTTCGCCGCTTCGATCAGGCAGCGGGTCAGCTCCGGCGAGGAAAACTTGGTCAATACCGCATTGGCCCCGGCCAGTCGGGCTTTTTCGCTGTTCATCGCGCTGTCCAGCGAGGTGTGCAGCAGCACGTAGAGGTGGGAGAAGTCCGGGGTTTCGCGCAGGGTGCGGGTGAAGGCGTAGCCGTCCATCTCCGACATCTCGATGTCGGAGACGATCAGGTTGATCTGCTGCGCCGTGCCTTGCAGGTCCAGCAGGCAGTCGATGGCTTCCTTGGCGCTGCGCGCGGTGTGACATTGCAGGCCGAGGTTGCGCAAGGTGTGCACCGATTGCTGCAGGGCCACCTGGCTGTCGTCGACCACCAGAATTCGTGCGTTACCCAGCACTTCGGCGTCTTCCATGCTCAGCTCGGTCGGGGCCATTTCGATCTGCGCCGGGGCGATGCCGTGGATCACCTTTTCGATATCCAGCACCTGGACCAGGGTCCCGTCGACCTGGGTCACCCCGGTGATGTAGGACTTGATACCGCCCGAGCCATAAGGGGGCGGACGGATATCAGTGGTCAGGCAGTGCACGATCTTGCTCACCGCCTGCACGTGCAGGCCCTGTTTCGAGCGGCTGACGTCGGTGACGATCAGGCAGCCGCCGTCCGGGTCTTCCAGCGGCCGCTCGCCGATGGCCCGGCTCAGGTCGATCACCGACAACGAAGCGCCGCGCAAGGTGGCGATGCCTTTGACGTGGGGGTGCGACTCCGGCAGCTTGGTCAGCGGCGGGCAGGGGATGATTTCACTGACTTTAAGCAGGTTGATTGCCATCAGCTTGCCGCTGCGCAAGGTAAACAGCAGGAGCGAAAGTGAGTCTGCGCGGGCTTTGTTGGAAGACATAAAAACCTTCTGTAGAAAAGGTGGTGTCGCGGTTAGAGCCACGAACAGCTATCGGTAACGGGTTATCGACGCGTTCAGGGCTGGCTTTAACCCGATTACGGCTTTACCGACCGCCGTAGCCGAGACCCGGTTATTTCAACCCCAGGCGCTTGGCCATGCGCCCCAGGTTGGCCCTGTCCAAGCCTAGCTCACGAGCGGCGCTCGCCCAGTTGTGCCGGTGACGCTCAAGGCACTCGGTGATCAGCTGGCGCTGGTAGTTTTCGGTCGCCAGGCGCAGGTCGCCGGTGGCGCCCGGCCCGGCCGCCAGGGTGCCTGTCGGCAGCGGCGATGCCGATGGGGTGGAGACGTCGGGCAGGTCGAGGTCGACGGCGTCCAGGCTGAGAATCTTCGGTCGCTCACCCCGACTGCCCAGGGCTTTCAGGGCGCTGCGACCGATCAGGTGCTCCAGTTCGCGCACGTTGCCCGGCCATTGGTAAGCCAACAGCGCGGCCTGGGCCGCGCTGGTCAGGCGCAAGCTGCCGAGGCCCATGCGCGAGCGGTTCTGCTCCAGGAAGTAGCCGCTGAGCAGCAATACATCCCGCCCGCGATCGCGCAAGGCCGGGACCTGTAACGGGTACACGCTCAGGCGATGGTAGAAGTCGGCGCGGTAGCGGCCGCTGTGCACTTCTTCGGCGAGGTCGCGGTTGGTGGCGGCGATCAGGCGCACGTCTACCTGATGTTCCCGGTCCGAGCCCAGGCGTTGCAATTGTCCGCTCTGCAGCACCCGCAGCAGCTTGGCCTGGACGGTCAGCGACAGCTCGCCGACCTCATCGAGAAACAACGTGCCGCCATTGGCCAGCTCAAACTTGCCGCGCCGATCCTGGGTGGCGCCGGTGAAGGCGCCGCGCACGTGGCCAAACAGCTCGCTTTCCACCAGGGTCTCGGGCAGGGCGGCGCAATTGAGGCTGATGATCGGTTTGTCGGCCCGGGGCGAGGCGGCGTGGATCGCCTGGGCCACCAGTTCCTTGCCGACGCCGGTTTCGCCGGTAATCAGCACCGTGAGGTCACTGCCGCCCACCAGGTTGATTTCTTCCAGCAGGCGCTTGTGGGCCTTGCTCTGGCCGATCATCTCGCGGTTCTGGCCGCTGGCCTGGCGATAGACTTCCGCGCGCTGATGTTCATCTTCCAGGCGCAGGGCCAGGCGTTCGATGCGTTCGGCGGCGTTCACCGTGGCCGCAGCGAGGCTGGCGAAGGCTTGCAGGGCGTCCAGTTCGACCGGCTGGAAGCGTTGCGGGTCGAGGGCGTCCAGGGTCAGCAGACCCCACGGGCGCTCGTCGATAAACAGCGGGCAGCCCATGCAGTCGTGCACTTCCAGGTGTTCGTCTAGGCCTTCGACCAGGCCGTCGTAAGGGTCCGGCAGCTCGCTGTCGCTGGCAAATCGGGTCGGCCCCGGGCTGCTGAGCAGGGCAGCGAAGCGCGGGTGTTCGCTGACTTTGAAGCGCCGGCCCAGGGTGTCGGTGCTCAGGCCATCCACCGCCAGGGGCACCAGCCAATCGCCGTCCAGGCGCAACAGCGCGGCCGCGTCGCAAGGCAGCAGGGCGCGCATGGCTTCGAGCAGGCGCCGATAGCGCTCGCCCTCGGGCAATTCGCGAGACAGGTCGGCCACCAGGGGCAGCAGGGCAGTGAGCAGGGATTTTGCAGTCATAGTGACTCCATGTGGTCTTAATGACTATAAAGCGTTGCGTGTCGATATGACTATAATTACTTTAATTTATTGATTTTTAAGACTTTTATTATTGGCATGAAAACTGATCTGCATAGGGTAACCAGCTAGTCATTAAAAAAGCTCAGGAGTTGCCCTTATGCTCAGCGTGCAAGATCGTACCCTTATCAAAGCCACCGTGCCCCTGCTGGAAAGCGGTGGCGAAGCCTTGATCACTCACTTTTACCGGATGATGCTCGCCGAATACCCGCAAGTTCGCGCCTTGTTCAACCAGGCGCACCAGGCCAGCGGCGACCAGCCCCGGGCCCTGGCCAACGGCGTGCTGATGTATGCCCGCCACATCGATCAACTGGATCAGTTGGGCGACCTGGTGGCCAAAATCATTAACAAGCATGTGGCCCTGCAGATTCTGCCGGAGCACTACCCGATTGTCGGCAGCTGCCTGTTGCGCGCCATTCACGAAGTGCTCGGCAGTGACATCGCCACGCCAGAGGTGCTCGCTGCCTGGGGCGCGGCCTATACCCAGTTGGCGGACATCCTGATCGGGGCCGAGGCGGCAATCTACGACCAGAAAGCCGCCGCTCCGGGTGGCTGGCGCGGGGCGCGGGACTTCATCCTGGCCAGGCGCGTGGAGGAGAGCGCGGAAATCACCTCGTTCTACTTCGAGCCGGCGGACGGCGGGGCGATTCTGGCCGCCGAGCCGGGGCAATACATTGGTGTGCAGCTGTTCCTGGAGGGCGAAGAGATTCGTCGCAACTACTCGCTGTCGGCCCTGTCCGACGCCGGGCACTACCGGATCAGCGTCAAGCGAGAAGCCGGCGGCCGGGCCTCGAACTACCTGCATGACCAGTTCCAGGTCGGCGCCCGCATCCAGCTGTTTCCGCCATCGGGTGAATTCACCCTGGCCGCCAGCGCCAAACCCCTGGTGCTGATCAGTGGCGGCGTGGGGATCACCCCGACCCTGCCGATGCTGGAAGCGGCGCTGGCCACCGAACGCCCGGTGCACTTTATCCACTGCGCGCGCAATGGCGGGGTGCATGCCTTTCGCGAGTGGGTCGATGAGTTGGCCGCGCGTCATCCGCAGCTCAAGCGCTTCTATTGCTATGCCGAAGACGACGGAGTCAGCCCGGCGGCGGACAAACTGGGGCTGTTGAGCCAGGAGCAGTTGGGCCAGTGGTTGCCGCAGCAGCGCGACCTGGATGCCTATTTCCTTGGGCCCAAGGGCTTCATGGCCGCGATCAAGCGCCACCTCAAGGCCCTGGGCGTGCCTGAGCAACAGAGCCGCTACGAGTTCTTCGGCCCGGCCGCAGCGCTGGAATGACACCCCCGGGGCGGGGCCGTGGCAGCACCATTGGCGCTGCTGCACCTCGCCTCTGGGCGTTGAATTTTGTTCAAGGGTTAATTCGTACTTAACCTATTGAGCGTCAATTAGCCGAGGCTGATCATGGGTCTCGCGCGTCATCACTTTCAGGGCAGTATTGCTGTTGTTGGTCCCCGGCCATTGGCTGGGGCGATCTGACGGCTAAGCTGCTGGCCTGAAACCTGGTTTTTTGCACCTGTGGACACGTTGCGACAACCCCGGCGAGCGAGTGATCGTTCCCGGGGCGCAGGCCTTGGTGCGAACGCTTCAATGCATTCAAAGGTCATGATCAGCGTGTAGACTTCCGGGCCACCGGTGCCTGTCAGCTCCACAGCGGCCGGACTGCGGCCAATGGACAATCACATACGACTCGGTTCGACCCGGCTGCTACACCGGCTGACGCCCGCCGAGCCACACACAGGAAAGGAATTGGGGATGAGTGACGACATATTGCGCCTGGGGCGTGAACGACGCTTTCTGGTGTTGCTGGGGGTTATCTGCCTGGCGCTGATCGGCGGCGCGCTGTACATGCAGGTGGTACTGGGCGAGGCGCCTTGCCCGCTGTGTATCCTGCAGCGTTATGCGTTGCTGCTGATCGCCTTGTTCGCCTTTATTGGCGCGGCCATGCGCACCCGGCGCAGCATCACCCTGTTTGAAGTGCTGGTGGTGATCTGCGCCCTGGCCGGCGTCGCGGTCGCCGGGCACCACGTCTACACCCAGTTCTACCCTGCGGTCAGCTGCGGCATCGACGTGCTGCAGCCGATCGTCGACAGCCTGCCGCTGGCGGCGATCTTTCCCCTGGGTTTTCAGGTCGACGGTTTCTGTTCCACCCCGTACCCGCCGATATTGGGCCTGTCCCTGGCGCAGTGGGCGCTGGTGGCTTTTGTACTGACGGTGGTGCTGGTGCCGCTAGGTGTCACGCGCAATCGCAAAGCACGTAGCTGACGCGGTAAAAGAGCCCTGGTCCCTGCTTGGGGGCCGGGGCTTTTTCATGGGTTCTGGCAAAGGATGCAGGGGCTGTGACTTGAGGCAATCCGCGGTGCGGCAAAAGTGCGACATGTTGTCACAGTCTTGTGCGGCGAGGAGCGTTTCAGCCTTGGGGTGGGAAGCATGAACTGCGGTCCAGGGAGCGGGAAATATCTGTCAATTCGTATTGGCAGGACCCGTGACGACAACCATAGCCTGCTATCGATGCACTGCGTCCGACCCTCATTCCATAAGGGATAGCGCCGGGTAGCGGGGGGCGGCGAGGTTGGACCCGGGGATTGCGGGGAGTCTGTTTTGAGGCTTTTTGTTGAGAATGAAAATCGATATGATTGCGGGCTTTCGCAATAATCGGCTTCGATTGTTGCACCGGTCGATATTAATTATTTCGAGATGAGACATGGTTTATGCCTCCTGACATATCTACAATCGCCCGCACTGAATTTCCGGCGCTGCTCATCCCTGAGCACACGAGTGCGGTCGAGGGGCGGTTTGATTGCTCCATGCGACGCCAGGTGTCGGCACCTTCCAAACTTCCGCACCAAATGGAATTGGTCTGTAACAAGGCCTTTGACCACGAAATCGAATAAGAACTCACTGCTGGCCCAGGATTTGTCGTTCAGCGTCTAACGCGATGGGCAGGCCCTTATTCAATTGAAGAAAAAATGCCAACCCTTGGCAGGGTGAAGTGTTGGCGATCAAAACCCAACTGCATTGCGCAAGCTGCTTTAGAGGTCGTGAGATGAGTAAAAAAAGGTACCCCAGATTCCTAGGCTTATTGCCGCTACTCGGCATGTTGATGCTGGGAGGCTGCAAATGGACCTTGCTCGATCCCAAGGGTCAGGTTGGTCTGGATGAACGAAACCTGATCATCACTGCAACCATTCTGATGCTGCTGGTGGTTGTGCCGGTCATCATCATGACCTTCGCCTTCGCCTGGAAATACCGCGCCTCCAACAAGGACGCCGTCTACGCGCCGAAGTGGTCGCACTCCACCAAGATCGAAATCGCGGTCTGGCTGGTTCCGGTGCTCATCATCATTGCCCTGGGTTATGTGACCTACAAGTCGACCCACGCCCTGGACCCTTATCGTCCGCTGGAATCTGACGTCAAGCCGATCACCATCGAAGTGGTTGCGATGGATTGGAAGTGGCTGTTCATCTATCCCGAGCAAGGGATCGCCACCGTCAACAAGATCGTGTTCCCGGCACACACCCCGGTCAATTTCCGCGTGACTTCCGACACCGTGATGAACTCGTTCTTCATCCCGGGTCTGGGTGGCCAGATCTACGCGATGGCCGGCATGCAGACCAAGTTGCACCTGATTGCCAACCAGAACGCTGAAATGGACGGTATCTCCGCCAACTACAGCGGTGCTGGTTTCACCGGCATGAAATTCAAAGCGATCGCGACTTCCCAGGAAGAATTCGACGCCTGGGTAAGTGAAGTCAAAAAGGCACCTAAACAGCTTGAACAAGCTGAATACGAAGCCCTTTCCAAGCCGAGCCAGAACAACCCTGTTGAACTCTACTCCTCGTACACCCCGAACCTGTTCCAGCTCATCATCGACAAGTATGAGGGCATGAAACCAGGCGCGCCGGTCAAGCACGAGAAGAAAGAGAAGGAAGTGGCCAGTACGCAAGGGATGGACGCGAGTTCGCATTCAGCTGCCGGGGCAGAGGAGTAAACGATGTTTGGTAAATTAAGTCTGGACGCGATACCGTTCCACGAGCCGATTGTCATGGTGACCATTGCCATGATCGCGCTCGGTGGTCTGGCGCTTTTCGCGGCAATCACCTACTTCAAGAAGTGGACCTACCTGTGGACCGAGTGGCTGACCTCGGTCGACCACAAGAAAATCGGCGTGATGTACATCATCGTCGCCATGGTCATGCTGCTGCGCGGCTTTGCCGACGCCATCATGATGCGGACCCAGCTGGCCATGGCCACCGAGGGTTCGCCTGGCTACCTGCCACCTGAGCACTATGACCAGATCTTCACCGCCCACGGTGTGATCATGATCATCTTCATGGCGATGCCATTCTTCACCGGCCTGATGAACCTTGTCGTGCCGCTGCAGATCGGCGCCCGTGACGTTGCCTACCCGTTCCTCAACTCCCTGAGCTTCTGGCTGCTGGTTTCCGGTGTTGTGCTGATCAACCTGTCCCTGGGCGTCGGCGAATTCGCCAAGACCGGTTGGGTTGCCTATCCGCCACTGTCGGGCCTGGCGTATAGCCCTGGCGTGGGTGTGGACTACTACATCTGGGCGCTACAGCTATCCGGATTGGGTACGACGCTAACCGGGGTCAACTTCCTGGCCACCGTGCTGAAAATGCGTACCCCTGGCATGAAGATGATGGACATGCCGATCTTCACCTGGACCTGCACCTGGGCCAACGTGTTGATCGTGGCTTCGTTCCCGATTCTGACCGCTACCCTGGCACTGCTGACCCTTGACCGTTATATGGATTTCCACATTTTCACCAATGAACTTGGTGGCAATCCAATGATGTACGTCAACCTGTTCTGGGCCTGGGGCCACCCTGAGGTTTACATCCTGATCCTGCCGGCATTCGGCGTGTTCTCGGAAGTGATCTCGACGTTCTCCGGCAAGCGCCTGTTCGGCCACCACTCGATGATCTACGCCAGCGGCGCGATCTCGATCCTGGGCTTCATGGTCTGGCTGCACCACTTCTTCACCATGGGTTCGGGGGCCAGCGTCAACGCCTTCTTCGGCCTGGCGACCATGCTGATTTCGATCCCGACGGGGGTGAAGCTATTCAACTGGCTGTTCACCATCTACCACGGCCGTCTGCGCATCACCAGCCAGGTTCTGTGGACCCTGGGCTTCATGGTGACCTTCGCCATCGGCGGCATGACCGGCGTACTGCTGGCCATCCCGGGTGCTGACTTCGTACTGCACAACAGCCTGTTCGTGATCGCTCACTTCCACAACGTGATCATCGGTGGTGCTGTATTCGGTTACATCGCCGGTTTCAGCTTCTACTTCCCTAAAGCGTTCGGCTTCAAGCTGCACGAAGGTTGGGGCAAGGCAGCATTCTGGTTCTGGATCTCGGGCTTCTTCGTCGCCTTCATGCCGCTCTATGCACTGGGCTTCATGGGCATGACCCGTCGTCTGAACGCCACCACCAACCCTGAGTGGGTGCCGTACCTGTACGTCGCCATGGTCGGTGCGGTGATGATCGCGATCGGTATCGCCTGCCAGCTGATCCAGCTCTACGTCAGCATCCGTGATCGCAAAGAGAACATGTGCGTCTCCGGCGACCCATGGAATGCTCACACCCTGGAATGGTCGACCTCGTCGCCACCTCCGTTCTACAACTTCGCAGTACTGCCCAAGGCTGACGGTATCGACCCGTTCACCGAGGCCAAGGAAAACGGTACCGCCTACGAGCAGGCAAGCCGCTACCAGCCGATCCACATGCCTAACAACACCGCTACCGGTGTGGTCATGGGGGCGCTGTTGACGGTGTTCGGTTTCGCGATGATTTGGCACATCTGGTGGCTGGCGATCGCAAGCCTGGCCGGCACCGTGATCTATTTCGCGATCCACGCTGCCCGTGATGATCAAGGCTACATGGTGCCGGTCGATGTGATCGAACGCATCGAAGCCGAGCAGCACGCTCGCCTGGTAGCCGAGAAGAAGATCCCGGCCAACCGTGTTGAAACCTCGTTGGAACAGGCTTAAACCATGTCGAACTTAGTGACCAATGCTGGACACGCCCATGTCGATGAACATGGGCACGATGACCATCACCACGACTCGGGCGAGATGACCGTATTCGGTTTCTGGCTCTACCTGATGACCGACTGCATTCTGTTTGCGTCGATCTTTGCGGTGTACGCGGTACTGGTAAACAACGTAGCGGGTGGCCCGTCGGGCCACGACATCTTCGAACTGCCATACGTACTGGGCGAAACCGCTCTGCTGCTGTTCAGTTCGATCACCTACGGCTTCGCCATGCTGGCGTTCTTCCGGGGCAACAAGAAGCAGGTCCTGGGCTGGTTGGCCATGACCTTCCTGTTCGGCCTGGGCTTCATCGGCATGGAGATCAACGAGTTCCACCTGCTGATCTCCGAAGGCTACGGCCCTAGCCGTTCCGGCTTCCTGTCCGGGTTCTTCACCCTGGTCGGCACCCACGGTCTGCACGTGACCAGCGGCCTGATCTGGATGGCGATCATGATGTACCAGGTCCACAAGCATGGCCTGACGGCGACCAACAAGACCCGTCTGAGCTGCCTGAGCCTGTTCTGGCACTTCCTGGACGTGGTCTGGATCTGTGTGTTCACCGTTGTTTACCTGATGGGGACTCTGTAATGGCTAATGCAAATGCCCATGACAACCACGATGCCAGCCATGGCAGCGTCAAGTCGTACGCCATCGGCTTCATCCTGTCGGTGATCCTGACTGTCATTCCGTTTGGCCTGGTGATGTACCCATCGCTGCCAAAAGCCATGACCCTGTGGATCATCCTGGCGTTCGCCGTGATCCAGGTGCTGGTGCACCTGGTGTACTTCCTGCACCTGGACCGTTCGCAAGCCCAGCGCAACAACGTTGTCGCGTTTATCTTCGCCGCACTGGTGATCGTGCTGCTGGTGGGTCTGTCCTTGTGGATCATGTTCAGCATCCACACCGTCATGATGGCGAAGTGAGGTAGACCCGATGTCGCTCAAGCACTTTATCCAAATCACCAAACCGGGGATCATTTTCGGTAACGTGCTTTCTGTGGCAGGCGGGTTCTTCCTGGCCTCGAAAGGGCATGTCGATCTGGCCATCTTCCTGGCGGCCATGATCGGCACTTCTCTGGTGGTAGCGTCCGGTTGCGTGTTCAACAACTGCATCGACCGTGACATCGACCTGAAGATGGAACGCACCAAGAACCGCGCGCTGGTCCAGGGCTTGATCTCCCTGAAGCTGGCGCTGGTCTATGCGACTGTCCTGGGTGTGGCGGGCGTGGTGTTGTTGTACAAAGTGGCCAATCCGCTGGCAGCGTTGTTTGCCGTCATCGGTTTTGTCATCTATGTCGGCTTGTACAGCCTGTACCTCAAGCGTCGCTCGGTTCACGGCACGCTGGTGGGCAGTCTGTCGGGAGCCATGCCGCCGGTGATCGGTTACGTCGCCGTCAGCAACAGCTTCGACATGGCCGCCTTGACCCTGCTGGTGATGTTCAGCCTGTGGCAGATGCCGCACTCGTACGCCATCGCGATCTTCCGCTTCAACGATTACCTGGCGGCATCGATTCCGGTGTTGCCGGTGAAGCGCGGGATCCTGGTGGCCAAGCGGCACATCCTGCTCTACATCCTGGCGTTCCTGGTGGCGACCCTGATGCTCACATTCAGTGGTTATGCCGGCATGAGCTACCTGGCGGTGGCCGCGGCCATGGGCATGTACTGGTTGTACATGGCCTGGACCGGCTACAAGGCGGTGGATGACACGGTCTGGGCACGCAAGCTGTTCGTGTTCTCGATCTTCACCATTACCGCCTTGAGCGTGATGATGTCCCTGGACTTCAAAGCGCCCGCTGCGTTGCTGCTGACGTACGCGCCCTAAGCTGCAGACGTTGTAAAAAAAGCCCCGCCTTCGAAGGAAGTGCGGGGCTTTTTTCATGCAGCAGATGTCCCGTTACATATCCTTTAAAGGTTTTCGGACCTGTCCCACTCCCTGGCTGGGTAAAATTGCCCGTTTGTTGATGAAGCCTGAGTGGATGTAATGGAAAACCGTATCGAAATGCTCGACTCGAGCGCGCGTTATGGCGCTGTCAGTCGCGGACTGCACTGGGCCATGGCAGTGGCCTTTGCCTGGATCTACTGCACCACCGGTGCCCACTACCTGCTGGCCGATTCGGCCCTGGACACCTTTCTCTGGCCGACCCACAAGCAAGTGGGCCTGCTGCTGATGGGCCTGCTGCTGGTGCGGCTGCTCTGGAGCCTGTTGAATCGCCATCGTCGCCCGCCCAGCGTCAACCTCGCCGCGACTGTGGGGCATGGCTTGCTGTATGCGGCCATGTTCGCCATTCCGTTTCTCGGGCTGTTGCGCCAGTACGGCTCGGGTCGCGCTTTTTCCGCGTTTGGCGTGCCGGTGATGAGTGGTTTCGAGGGGCCGAAAATCCAGTGGATGACCGAGCTGGGCAACAACTTCCACAGCCTGTTGGGCTGGACCCTGTTGCTGCTGATCGTTGGTCATGTGGCGGCGCTGATCCTGCACTGCGTCAAAGGTGACAGGGCTATCCTGCGGCGCATGGCCGGCGGCGCCGCCAGGGGCTGATCCGCAAGCCCCGGAAAAAAGCCCCGTCTTCGAAAGAAGCACGGGGCTTTTTATAGAGTGCGCCGTTTAAACTACCGACGTGATTCCACTTATGCAGGAAGCAGAATGATGAAGAAAAAAGCCGTTGTTGTATTCAGTGGCGGGCAGGACTCAACCACCTGTTTGATCCACGCATTGCCGCTCTACGATGAAGTGCACTGCATTACCTTTGATTACGGCCAGCGTCACCGCGCAGAAATCGACGCCGCGCAGCAACTGTCAAAACAGCTGGGGGCCACCGTCCACAAAGTGCTGGACGCTTCGCTGCTCAACGAATTGGCGATCAGCAGCCTCACCCGGGACAATATTCCGGTTCCGACCGTGAACAGTTCGGGCGAAAGCTTGCCCAGCACCTTCGTGCCGGGAAGAAATATCCTGTTTTTAACCCTGGCCTCGATTTATGCCTATCAGGTCCAGGCCGAATGCGTGATTACCGGGGTCTGCGAGACCGACTTCTCCGGCTACCCGGATTGCCGGGATGAGTTTGTAAAGGCGCTGAACAAGGCCCTCGAGTTGGGCATGGACTACAAACTGCGCCTTGAGACACCGCTGATGTGGCTGAACAAGGCGCAGACCTGGGCCCTGGCCGACTACCACCATCAACTGGAGCTGATTCGCCAGCAGACGCTGACGTGCTACAACGGCGTGCTCGGCAGTGGTTGTGGCGATTGCGATGCCTGCAACCTTCGTGCAAAGGGCTTGAATGAGTACCTGGGCAACAAGGCCGCGGTCATGGAGGCCCTGAAAGGCAAACTCAATCTGCAGTGAAGGGTTGATCGAGGGCGAGCCAATGGACTTAGGCAGCGCCCCGCCAGGTGAGTGTTGATCCACTGGCTTGAGATGATCAGGCTGCGGGGGGATTACCGGGGGAGAGGGCTTGGCGCCCAGAAGCGTTGCGCCTGTTGTGCCCCGCCTCCGGAACTTCCGGCGCCGATTGCAGACAAAGTTTTTCCTGCTCTGCGCGCGGCTTTTTCACCTTCGCCAGTGTTGCCCGTGCCAGGCCGGCTCCTGACGTATTTCTGAGCAGTGGCTCACAGCGTCGCGGCAGGGATTTTTTCCTCGGTGACGTTGCTGTTAACGTGGCCTCCCTTATTTCACGGAAGAAGAACGAGGCCGCCCATGGCTCACCCCCCTCAGTCCCATTGGCTGCACATTCTGCGCAGCCTGCTCATCAGCCTGATCGGTATCGTGTTGCTGGTGATCGCCAGCTACATACTCAGCAATCGCCTGGAATTCCTCGACAACGCCTTGACCGCCGACGGCGTGGTCAGCGGTTTGAACGCTGGCGGCTCGCACCCCGAGATCGCATTCAGCACGGCCCAGGGCGAAGCTATTTCCTACCCGCAGGGCGGCTTTATCTTCGGTTACCAGGCCGGCCAGCCGGTCAAGGTGCATTACCTGGCCGAGCGCCCGGCCAACAGCGCCGTGGTCGATGACCCCATGGCGCTCTGGGCCACGCCTGGGGTGCTGGGCGGCCTCGGGCTGATTTTCCTCGGTGCCGGCCTGACGGGCATTTTCAAGCGCAAGGGCCAAGACCCTGCACGCTCTCTGAAAGGACTTTGAACCCATGAGCATCTCCATCCCGATACCGGTCAATGAAAGCCAGTGGCAGTACTCGACCGCGAGCGGAGGCGGCCTGACGGTGGCCCTGGTCGCCGGCAGTGGCGGCTCGATCATCTTGCGCTCGCCCCAGGGCCAGGACGTCAGCTTCCGCTACGGCGGCGTGGGCGTGGGGGTTGGCATCGGTGCACGGCTGCCGCGTATCGGCAAGATCAACATCAAGATCAAGGGCACGGGTGTGGCCGCGGCGGGCGCGGCAGAAGCGTTCCCCAGCACCGGCAAGGTCTTTGTCAGCGATGCGCTGAAGACCCGGGACCTGACCAGCGATGACATCACCGGCCCCTGCGTCTACACCGAAGTGGCGGCGGGCCTGGTGGTCGGCGGTTCGGCCACCGCGCTGTTGTTCGGCCTCGACCCCAAGCTGCTGGCCCTGTACCTGGCCCTCAGCAGCAACCCGGCGACGTCATTGATCGCCGCGCAGTTGGTCAACCGCCAGCTGCTGCAATCGGCCAAGGGCGCGGTGGTCATGGTCGGGATGAATGCCGGTGTGCAAGCGGGGGCGGGGGCGGGGATTTTTCTCGGTTACCTGTTCTGACTCTGAACGGCCCATCGATCGCCCACAAAAAAGCCCCGTGAAGGGGCTTTTCTATTACAGCGGGCGCGGTTACTGCTGCTGTGCGCTGTAGCCTTCAAAGGCGGTCTGCTGCTGGATCGCGGTCACGATGCCTTTACGGGTGGCCGGCTGTTCGTTGCCGTCCTTGTCGAGGAAGGTCTCGCTTTCCAGCTCGGCTTCATCGCCTTCACCGACAAAGCTGAAACCCAGGAACTCAAAGGCTTCACGGTCGACGTTGGCCTTGGAGCGCGGGCGCATCGGCAGGGTGACGCTGATGCCGTCCTTGCTGATGGCGAACACTTCCATTTCTTTCTTGGCCCGTGCGGCCTTGCCCTTGCCGCCGCTCGGGTTGCTGATGGCCTGGTGGGTCTGGTTCAGCACCTTGAGGGCCAGGCTGTAGACCAGTTCCTGGAAGCTCGGGTCGTCCTTGTAGCTGGACAGGATGCGGCTGATCGGGAAGCGTGCGCTGAGGTCTTCCAGGGCGCTGGCGTCGGCGGCCTCGGCGTCCTTGAGCTGCTTGAGCTCGCCCATCAGCTCGTAGGCCTTGTCGTCGTCAAAACGGTCGTGGGCCTGGCGAATCGCGGTGCGCAGCTCACGAATCTGATCACTCTCTTTCGAGCTGTGAAAGGCGTCGAGGACCATCTCGCTGATGGTCTTGGCCTGGGCCACATGCTGGGAAAGATTGATCGCGTTTTCGTATTCAACCTTGCTGGACAAGGCGATCACGGATTCTTCGGTGTTGGAGTCAGGCATTGAAAATCCACTACTTCGTTTAACCAGGTTTGAGGCGTGAAAAGCCCGCGGGCATTTTCAGGTCGCCTAATCTATTGGACCCGGGCGGTGTTGTCACGGCTGAACAGGCCCCTTGGGGCAAAGGATGATGGATCCGATCCCGAATTTAATGGGCCATCATCGACCCCCGTCGGCCCCAAAACCCTTAGATGGGCCCAGGAGTTCATCGATGACCGCCATAAACGCCTCGACCAACTGGCTGCGGCCTTGCTTGCGAGTCAGCATCAGCAGTTGCGCGGTGGCGTCGGGGTCGGTCAGCGGGCGGTAGACCACGCCTTTCTTGGCCAGGGTCCGGGTGCATTCGGGCACCAGGGCCACGCCCTGGCCGGCCGCCACCAGGGCGATGATCGAAGTGATCTGGCGCCCGGCCGGGCCCGGTGTCAGCGCCAAGCCATTGCGCTGGTACAGCTGCTCGATGGCCTCGTTGAGCCCGGAGCCGTAGTCGGCGGGAAACAGAATCAACGGCTGCGCGCTGAGTTGCGCCAGGCTCACCTGCTCCAGGCTGGCCAACGGGTCATCGCTGCTGAGTGCGGCCACCAGCGGCTCGTCACCCAGGGACAGGGCCTGCACCTGGGTCTGTCCATGGGGTGGGGTCAGGCGGCTCAGGCCGATATCGATGCGGCCGTCGACAATCTGCGACCACTGGCTGCCCGAGGCGCCTTCCACCAAGGTCAGTTGTACCGCGGGAAAGCGCTGGGCGAAGGCCTGGATTGCCTGGCTGAAGATATCCGACAGGGCGACCGAACTGGCGTAGCCCAGGGACAGTTGCCCGGCCGAGCCCACGCTCAGCTTGCGGGCGATGACTTCGGCCAGGTCGACCTGCTCCAGCACCGCACGGGCATAGGGCAGGAAGTAACGGCCCTGGGCGGTGAGGGTCACGGTGCGGCTGGTGCGGTCGAACAGGCGAAAGCCCAGCTCGGTCTCCAGGGCGGAAATCTGCCGGGTCAGGGGCGGTTGGGCGAGGTGCAGGCGCAGGGCCGCGCGGCCGAAGTGCAGCTCTTCGGCGACCGTCAAAAAGTAACGCAACCTGCGTAGGTCGAGCATCCTGATCCTTAGGTATTGATCGGTCCGAAATCGGTATTGGTTTGCAACCTGTCGCGCATTCTATAAAGGCCCTTCGTCATAAAACGAGCGGTTTCATGAATTCGCGCCTGCATTGTGCACGCATCGCCCTGTTTCTGTGTGGCTGTGCGGCCTTCCTCAACCTGTACGCCACCCAAAGCATCCTCCAGGAATTTGCCCAGGGTTTTCAGGTGAGTGTCCGCGAGGCCGGCTGGAGCATCACCGTCACCACCCTCGGCGTGGCCATCACCGCCCCCTTTGTCAGTCGCTTTACCGGTCGTTTCGAGCAGCGCTCGGTGATTGTCGGCGCCTCCTTGCTCCTGGCCCTGCCTGCCGTACTCGCGGCCTATGCCGGCAGCTTTACCGAGCTGCTGGTCTGGCGCTTTGCCGAAGGCATGCTGATTCCGGTGGTGTTCGCCACCAGCGTGGCCTATATCGGCGATCGCTGGAGTGGCGGCAGCGTCACCGAAGTGACCAGTCTGTATGTGGCGGGCACCGTGCTCGGCGGCTTTGCCGGGCGTTTTGTCACTGGGGTGGTCACCGAATACGCCGGCTGGCGGGAAGCCTTCGAGCTGCTGGCCGCCGCGAGCCTGCTGATCGGCTTGGCGATCGGCGTGCTGCTGCCGCCCAATCCGCGCCCGCTGACCAAGGTCGCGCCCAGTCGCCTGCTGGCGGTACGCGAGCTGTACAGCAAGCCGCTGCTGGCCGCCTATGGGGTGGGCTTTTGTGTGCTGTTTTCGCAAGTGGCGACCTTTACCTACGCCGGGCTCTACCTCAGCCAGGCGCCGTTTGAGCTGGGCACCGCGGCCCTGGGCGCAATCTATGCGGTGTTCCTGCTGGCCCTGGTGGTGATCCCGATCGCCGGGCGCCTGAGCAAATCGCGACCGCAATCTGAGCTGCTGGTGGGCGCGGCTCTGCTGGGTGTCTGCGGTTCGGCCCTGACCCTGCTGCCGTCGTTGTGGCTGATCGTGCTCGGCCTGGCCTTGAGCTCCACCGGGGTCTTCCTGGCACAGGCTGCCGCCAACTCCTTTACCACCGCCACCGCCCGCCACAACAAGGCCGGCGCGGTGGGGCTGTACCTGACCTGTTACTACCTGGGCGGCAGCTTCGGCGCCGTCGTCCCGGCCATGATCTGGAGCCGCTTCGGCTGGCCCGGCTGCGTGGCGCTGATCATCGGCTTCCAGTTGCTGTCGCTGATGATCGCGGTCAGTGGCTGGAAGCCCGGAACAACCGCAACACCGGTCGCTCGCGATGCCAATGGACGTGGCTCGACCGGGCCCATTCCCCAACCCGATTCATCATCCAATAAGGAATATGTGAGGTGACCATGAGTAACGTACTGACCCAACAAAGTCAGTTGTTGAAGATCGTTGAACCGGTCTTGAACGATATGCCAGCCAGTGTCTTGAAACATGCCCTGTTCGAGGCGTTCTGGAGTGAAGAAAGTGCACTCGTGGATATCGAAAATGCCTTTGAAAAACTCACCTCGCGCCATCAGTCACCGGCCGCGCTGAGGACCTTTTTCGCCAGTTGGTCGAAGACCAACAACTCGGCCACCAGCGTCTCCGGCCTGGCCAATCGCATCACCTTGCTGGCGCGCTCGGAACAGGGCTCCGAAGCCGCCGAAATGCTCTATCGGGCCTGCGGCAGCCTGCAACGCATCACCGACGAGGACCTGGGCGCCCTGGGCAACACCTTGCACTCGGACCTGTTCTACAACATGGCCACGCCGATCTGTGGCGACGACCAGTGGCTGCTCAAGGAAAACTGCCTGCCGTCGGCGCAGTCGTTCAAGGACTGGACCGACGCCCGCCGCCTGCGCGATCGCGACCTGCTGCAAGGGCTGCTGACCACGCTGATCCATGAGGTCTACACCCATGGCGAAGTGGAATTCATCCACCCGCTGTACAAGCAGTGGTTCGTTCGCGACATGGGCGTGCCGGCGGAAAGGGCCCGTGCCACCGTGGCCTGGGTCACGGTGCACACCGGCGGCACCGAGAGCAATCACTTCGCCCATGCGGTGGCGGCGGTGAACGAGTTTGTCGACGCCATGCAGATTCAGATCGACCCGGAAGCCGCGAAGGAAATCTTCGCCGAGTACCTGCGCCGCAAATCCAGCGTGATGTGGGACTGCGCTCAAGTCTTGCAATGATGGGGTAACACCGCCGACTGATGTCAGGCGCTTTTGCCGGGAGTCCTCGCTGGGGGGACTGCCGGCTTTTTTTGCCCGCCGAAAAGCCCTCGTGGTTGCCGGGTTCAGCCTTGCGCCCGCGTGGCCTTGTGCTGCGCCGTGGCGAGGTCCACCGGCAAGCTGAAGCGAAAGCTGGCGCCACGCCCGGGCAGGTCGATCAGGCGGATTTCCAGGCCGTGCAATTGCAGGATGCGGTGCACGATGCGCAGGCCCAGGCCGCCATCGCGACGTGCCCCACCGATGGTAAAGGGGCGCAGAAACAGCCCTTCGCGCAGGTCGGCGGCGATGCCCGGGCCGCTGTCGCTGAGGGTCACCTCCACCATCGGCCCCTGGGGCACCAGGCCGATCTCGATCTCGCCGCCTTCCGGCGTATGGCGCAGGGCGTTGTCGAAGAGGTTGGTCAGCACCCGCTCGATCAGGCCGAGGTCGGCGCAGACCGCGCCGACGTTGGGCGCGAAGCTGGCCTTGAGCTGCACATGGCGCGCCTCGGCGCTGAGTTCGAACTTCTGGAAGATGTCCTGTACCAGGTCGGTCAGGGGGAAGCGTTCGAGCACCGGCTGCACAAAGCCGTGCTCCAGTCGCACCAGCTCCAGCAGCGACTGCGCCAGGCCACCGACCTTGCGGCTCTGGTCGAGGGCGATGCCCAGGTAGCGCCGGCGTTCTTCGGGGGCCAGGCTGGCGTCCTTCAGTTGCAGGGTTTCGAGGTAGCCGTGCAGCGACGCCAGGGGCGTGCGCAGGTCATGGGAAATATTGGCCACCAGCTCGCGCCGCTCCTGGTCCTGGCGGGTGAGGGAACGCCACTGCTCGCTGAGGCGGCTCTGCATGTGGCGGAAGGTGGCGTCGAGCACGGCGATTTCATCGTGGCCCTCGGCGGGCAGCGGTGGGGTCGTGTCCGTGGCCGGGGCGCTGGGGGCGCCATCGATGTCGAACTGGCTGACGGTGTCAGTCAGCTTGCGCAACGGTCGGGTGATCAGGGCAAAGGCCGCCAGCCCGGCGATCAGGCACAGCAGGGCCACCAGGCCGATCGACCATAACGCGATGTTCAAGGCCGCGCTGGTGGCGCCGCGTTCGGCGAAGCGGTCGTGCTCTTCGCTCAGCAGCACCACGTACAGGTAGCCGGCCGGCTGGCCGTTGACCTTCAGCGGGGCAGCGCTGAACACCTTGCGCCCATCGAGGCTGCGCGGGTCATCGCCCAGAATCGGCAGCGCCGCGCCCTCCAGCAGGCGCTGTACCGGTGCCAGGTCCACCTGTTCCCGGCGCAGGCGGCCCTCGGGGGCGGCATTGCCGACGATCCGTCCCGTGGGGTCGAGCAGGTACACCTCGACACTGGGGTTGACCAGCATCAACTGGCTGAACAGCTCGCGCAGGGCACTGGGCATCAGGCCGTTGGCATCCATCAACTGTGTGTCGCGGGCGATGTGCTGGGCCAGGTCGCGGGACAGGCCCTGCACCACCTCCAGCTCATGCATCTGGTTGGCGCGCACCTGGAGCCATGCCGAGGTGCCGCAGCACACCAGCAACAGCAGGGCGAAGACCAGGGACAGGCGCTGGGTCAGGGTCAGTTTCATGCGGGCTCCTGGCTCGCGGCGAATTTATAGCCGCGCCCCCACACCGTGAGGATGCGCGTCGGTTGCGCCGGGTCGCTTTCGATCTTCGCCCGCAGCCGGTTGATATGGGTATTGACCGTGTGCTCGTAGCCATCATGGCTGTAGCCCCACACTGCGTTGAGCAGGTCCATGCGCGAGAACACCTTGCCCGGCTGGCGCGCGAAAAAGTACAGCAGGTCGAACTCGCGCGGCGTCAGGTCCAGGCGCCGGCCGTCGAGCGCCACGTCGCGGGTCAGCGGGTCGATGGCCAAGCCGTCCAGGGCCAGGCTGCCGGCGTCCATCTTCAGGTTGCGCGCCATGGCATCGACCCGGCGCAGCAGGGCCTTGACCCGCGCCACCAGCTCGAGCATGGAAAACGGCTTGGCCAGGTAGTCGTCGGCCCCCAGTTCCAGGCCGAGGATGCGGTGCATTTCGCTGGCGCGGGCGCTGGTGATGATGATCGGGGTGTAGCGGGTCATGGCGCGGGCGCGGCGGCAGATTTCCAGGCCGTCGACCCCGGGCAGCATCAGGTCGAGGATCAACGCATCCCAGCCGCCTTGTTCCAGCAGGCGCAGGCCCTGATTGCCGTCGGCGCTGTGCACCACCTCGAACTGCTCGTCACGCAGGTGCAAGACGATCAGGTCGGCGATGTGGGTGTCGTCCTCGACCACCAGGACGCGTTTGGGCTGTTCCATCGGTACTCCGGGCCTCGCTGCGTAAGGCGCTTATTGTGCGGGGTTTGCGCGCCTCGAGTTATCACGAATTGTTTAACTGTGCGTGAGGATTTGGCGACCACCTCAAGCCTAGGCTGTGTTGAACGCGAACCACGGTGATTTTTCGGGAGAGGCTCATGTTTTCACGGCGACAGTTTCTGCGGGTAGGTGGCAGCCTCGGTGCAGCGGCCCTGGCCATTGGGGTTCTGCCCCGGTTGGTCGGCAGCCCGGTGCTGATCAGCGAGGCCCGGGCGGATGAGGTGTTCGAGGTCAGCCACAGCGACAGCGAATGGCGCACCCTGCTCAGCGCCGGGCAGTACCAGGTGCTGCGCGAGGAGGGCACCGAGCGCGCCTACAGCAGCCCGCTGAATGACGAACACCGTGACGGCACCTTCAGGTGTGCCGGCTGCGCCCTGGAGCTGTTCTCTTCCCGCACCAAGTTCGACAGCCGCACCGGCTGGCCGAGCTTCTGGGCGCCCCTGGAGCAGGCCGTGGCGACCCGCAGCGACCGAAGCTTCGGCATGCAGCGCAACGAAGTGCATTGCCGACGCTGCGGCGGGCACCTGGGGCACGTCTTCGACGACGGCCCGCGGCCCACGGGCCTGCGTTACTGCATGAACGGCGTGGCAATGAATTTCGCGCCGCACGCGGCGTGAACCCTGGACACATTCTTCTACTCACTGAAAAAAGGTCGTCGCCATGTGGCTGCTACTTCTCGCTTATCTCGGCGGTGTGCTGACCATCGTCAGCCCGTGCATTCTGCCGGTATTGCCCTTTGTCTTCGCCCGCACCGGGCAGCCGTTTGTGCGCAGTGGCCTGCCGCTGCTGGTGGGGATGGCCCTGACATTCGCCCTGGTCGCCACCCTGGCGGCGGTGGGCGGGAGTTGGGTGGTACACGTCAATCAGTACGGGCGTTGGCTCGCATTGCTGTGCGTTGCGCTGTTCGGGCTGACGCTGCTGCTGCCGCACCTGGCCGAACGCCTGACCCGGCCCCTGGTGGCAGCCGGCAGCCGGCTGTCGCAAGCCGCGGGCAACGATGCCCGGCCACGGCCTGGGGCGTCGTTGCTGATTGGTGTTGCCACAGGCCTGCTCTGGGCGCCGTGTGCGGGGCCGATTCTCGGCTTGCTGCTGACCGGCGCGGCCCTGCAGGGGGCGAACCTGGGCACCAGCCTGTTACTGCTGGCCTATGCGGCCGGTGCCGCCACCTCGTTGGCCGTGGCCCTGTTGCTGGGCGGCAAGGTCTACGCCGCGATGAAGCGCACGATCGGCGCCGGTGAATGGCTGCGCCGCGGCCTGGGCGCCGCGATGCTGGTCGGGGTTGTGGCCATCGCCCTGGGCCTGGACACTGGGATTCTGGCGCAAGTCTCCACGGCCTCCACCGGCAGCCTGGAGCAGGCACTGGTTGGGCGCCTGGCGGGCAAATCGGCGAACGGCGGCGGGGCGATGATGGCGCAAAACCTGCCACCCCGGGACGCTGGCGGCGGCAGCATGATGGCCGCCGGTGGCGCGATGAAAGCGACCGCCAAGGACCCCGCGCTGCCCATCGAGGGCCAGTTGCCGGCGCTCGACGGTGCGGTGCAATGGCTGAACTCGCCGCCCCTGGATGCGCAAGCCTTGAAGGGCAAAGTGGTGCTGGTGGATTTCTGGACCTACTCCTGCATCAACTGCCTGCGGACCCTGCCGTATGTCAAAGCCTGGGCCGAGAAATACCGCGACCAGGGGCTGGTGGTGATTGGCGTGCACGCGCCGGAGTTCGCCTTCGAACGCGATGTCGGCAACGTCACCAAAGCCATGAAAAATCTCGGCATCACCTACCCGGTGGCGATCGACAACGATTACCGGATCTGGCGCGCGTTCAACAATGAATACTGGCCGGCCCACTACTTTGCCGACGCCCAGGGGCGGATCCGCTATCACCACTTCGGCGAGGGCGACTATGCCGAATCGGAACGGGTGATCCAGCAGCTGTTGCGTGAAGCCGGCAACGGCAACGTCAACGGCGGCCTGATCCAGGCCGATGCCCGGGGCGTGCAGCAGGCACCCGACATGAGCACGGTGGCTTCGCCGGAAACCTACGTCGGCTATCAACGCTCCGAGCATTTTGTGCCCGAGGCGAGCCTGGCTCCCGACACGGTGGCGGCCTACCAGGCCCCCGCCAGCCTGACCCTGAACGACTGGGGCCTGAACGGCCAGTGGCAAGTGGGCGCCGAACGCGCGGTGGCTTCGGCTGCCGGGGCGGGGATTGTCTATCGCTTCCATGCCCGTGACCTGCACCTGGTGCTCGGCCCGGGCGCCGACGGCAAGCCGGTGCGCTTCAAGGTGACGATCGATGGCCAGGCCCCGGGCGCGGCCCACGGTGTCGACGTCGCCCCGGATGGCAGCGGCAGCGTCACCGAACAGCGTTTGTACCAACTGCTGCGCCAGCCGGGTGCGGTGGGCGATCGCACTTTCAGCATTGAATTTCTCGACCCGGGTGTCTCGGCCTACGCCTTCACTTTCGGTTGAGCCGCCGTACCTTTCTGTCAGGAGTCATGCGCCATGCACACGTCTTTCAAACGCTTGTTACTGGGCCTGGCCATGGCCGGGGTGGTCGGCCAGTGTTGGGCTTTTTCCTTTGGCCGCAGTGAAGAACCGGTGGTCATCGCGGCCCCGGCCCTGGATGAAATCTCCCAGGCCCACAGCGAAACCGCAGTCTTTGCCGGGGGCTGTTTCTGGGGCGTGCAGGGGGTATTCCAGCATGTGAAAGGGGTGCACCGCGCGGTTTCCGGTTATGCCGGGGGCGCGGCCGATACCGCCCGGTACGAACGGGTCAGCGACGGTGATACCGGGCATGCCGAATCGGTGCAGGTGACCTTCGACCCGACCCAGGTCAGCTACGGCAGCCTGTTGCAGATTTACTTTTCAGTGGCTCACGACCCCACCGAACTCGACCGCCAGGGCCCGGACAGCGGCACGCAATACCGATCGGCGCTGTTTGTGCAAAGCCCTGAGCAACAACGGGTGGCCCAGGCCTATATCGCCCAGCTCGACGCGGCCCATGTGTTCGGCAAGCCCATCGTCACCCGGCTGGAGCACGACAAAGGCTTCTACCCAGCCGAGGATTACCATCAGGACTTCCTCACTGAGCATCCGGCGTACCCCTATATCGTGGTCAACGACCTGCCCAAGGTTGCCCACCTGAAACAGCTGTACCCGCAGCGCTACCAGGAGCAGCCAGCGCTGGTCAAAGGCGGTTCCTGACCCGTCGCTGGCCGCTAGGGTATTTGCGGCCAGGTGTCGGTGATGTCCAGCCAGCAGGCTTTGGAGTCGACGTGGATATGCTGTTGGCGCGCCGCTACTAACTCGCTGTCGAGGGTCCCCAGGGCCACCGAGACCCAGTCCGGGAAGTCGCCGGCGCTGTTCGACCAGAACAGGCTTGAACCGCACACCCCGCAGAATTCGCGAAGCACCGTCGGTGATGAGCGATAGGCGCGCAGCTGGTCCTGGCCGCCGAGCCATTCAAGGGCCGCGCGCCGCACGCTGCCGTAGGAGGCAAAGGCGGCGCCGTGGGATTTGCGGCACTGGCCACAGTGGCAGTGGCTGACCGCCTTGATCGCCTGGTGCAGGCGATAGCGCACGGCGCCGCACAGGCAGCTGCCGTCGTAGCAGGGAAGCTCGGACATTGGGTTCATAGGCTCGCAGGGCTGATAACAGTGACGGCGCACATCATATGGCGTTTGCCACCCGGTGTACCTTACTCTCCCCGAGCCCGGCTCCAGGTCACCCCGCACTCAAGGAACGAGTCATGAACCGCACGCTCTGTATCGCCACCAGCCTTTCGATCATTGCTTCGTCCCTGGGCGGGCGCGCAATGTCGGCGATCGCTATGCCAGCCTGAGCAGTGATGCCTGCCAGGCCCCGGGCGGTGAGCCGGCCGGGAGTTACACCTGTGGTCTGGACGCCAAGCTGGAACGCGCCGAGGCGCCCAAGGCGAAACGCAGCCTGGGCGACAAGTTCGACGATGCCTACATCGGCGCCTGGACCACGGTGTTCGTGATTGCCCTGTTGCCCCTGGTGCTGATCGGCCTGGCGGTGGACAAGGCCACCGATTGAGCCTTGATCAGTAGAGCCACTTGCGCACCAGGCTCTCGCCATAGCGGGCACCGAGCAGCGCTTCGCCGGCGTCATCGTCGTCGTGGACCTCAGCCAGGCAGCGCAGCATCAGGGCGTCGAGGTAGTCCTGGGTTGAATCGAAAAACCGCGTCAGGGCCGGCTCGGTGTCATGGTCAAAGTAGTAGACCGCCCCGTCCTGGCGGTGGAAACAGAACATATTGCCGTTGCCCAGGTAATCCCCAAACGCGACCAGGGCCTCGACCAGCGGCAGGTCCAGGTTGTCTTCATAGATATCGGTGATGCCGGGATAGGCCGCCAGCAGCGGCTGGATGCACACCGGGCCGTGCTGCACGCTGCACAGGGTTTCGGCCAGGGACAGCGCCCCCAGTTGCAGGTGGTACTGACGCAGGGGCGCGGGCAGGGCGCAGCCCAGTTGCTGCTCCAGCGCCTGGATGGCGCCTTCAGCGACCGGTGTCAGGGTGGGGGCCGAGACATGGCCCTCCCACAGGGCGGCGTAAGCCTTGATCACGGCCTGATACCAGGCCAGGTGCGCCTGCGGATCGGGCAGCGCCGGCCATGCCAAGGCCGGGCAATCGGCAGGTGGCCAGGTGTCGGAGGTGTTATCGAGGTCGGACATGGGGCTTCCTTGCACGGTGGCGGTGAGTGGGGCAGGGATTATGCAGGATGTCGCGGGCGTTCCATGGCGATGTTCGAGCGGGCAAACCCCAGTTTTTCGAAGAACGCCTCGGCACCGGGACGGCCGGCGCGCAATACCCAGGTGATCTGCGGGTCGTCGCCCATGATCTGCTGCACCAGCCCACGGCCGATGCCTTGGCCCCGGTGTTCGCTGGCGACCACCACCATCGACAGGTAACCATTGGACAGACCGTCGCTGATGCCACGGGCAAAACCGACCACCTGTCCATCCTTGAACGCCACGGCAGTGTGCTGGGAGTGGGCGATCAATTGCGCAAAGTGCGAGGGCGACCCGATGCGGTGGCCCCAGCCATTGGCCCCGAGAAACAGCCGTACGGTTTCGATTTCCTCAGGGAGGATCGGGTGGATTTGCATGTGTTTACTCCTGGCCACGGCCTTGCCTAACGTCAGCGGCCCACCTTAGCGGGGGAGGCCTGTTCTGTGAACTGCGGCTTTATCGGCGGCTGAAGACGGTGGAACTTCCGGCCAGGCCCGCAGCCCAATTGCTGCATGGCACCCGCTCGTGGCGGGTGGCCCGGGCGGTTTTTCACCCCGTAGGGTTCTGCTATGGTGGCCGCCTCTTCAACGGATGAGTATCGAGACCGCTTATGGCTTACGCCCCTCACTCGCGCTCCGGCGGGATGTTCTCCAGCCTGTTGATCACCCTGATCGGCGCCGGCCTGCTGTTGATCGCCGGCAAGGTCGCCAGCGACCGTTATGACTTTGTCTCCGAGGCGAAAGTGGCCCAGGGCCTGGTCAGCGAACTGAACGCGGGCGGCGCGCACCCGCAGATCGACTTCACCAGCATCGCTGGCGAGAAAATTTCCTACCCCCAGGGCGGTTTTATCTTCGGTTACCAGATCGGCCAGCCGGTGCGGGTCCTGTATTCCCCCGAGCGTCCGGCCAATAGCGCGATCATCGATGACCCCTGGGCCCTGTGGGCCACGCCGGTTGTGATCGGCGGCCTGGGCCTGCTGTTTGTGATCTGCGGCGTGCCGGGGCTGATCAGGCGCAAGCCCCGGCGCGTCACCCGGGGCAGCCTGCTCAAGGGCCTCTGACCTACGCCAGGCCGGCGAGGCAGGCCTCAAGGATATCCAACCCTTCTTCGAGCACTTCGGGCTCGATGGTCAAGGGCGCCAGCAAGCGAATGATGTGCCGCGCCTTGCCGCTGGGCATCAACAGCAGGCCGGCTTCGCGGGCGCTGGCCAGCAGCGCGCTCAGTTGCTCGGGCGCCGGTGCGCCCTCAGGGGTGACCAACTCGATACCGCGCATGGCGCCGACCCCGGTCAGGCGTCCCAGGTAAGGCGAAATTTTCTGCGCCTGCCAGCGCTGGTAGCGCTCGACAATCGCCTGCTCCTGGCGCTCACCCCATAGTTGCAGGTGTTCATCGCTCATCTCGTCCAGAGTGGCCAGGGCCGCCGCGCAGGCCAGTGGGTTGCCGGAGTAGGTGCCGCCCAAGCCGCCCTTGGGCAGGTTGTCCAGCAGCTCGCGGCGCCCGACCACCGCCCCCAGGGGCACGCCACCACCAATGCTTTTGCCGAGCAGGATCAGGTCCGGCTCGATGCCCAGGCGCGAGAAGGCGAAACGCTGCCCGGTGCGGCCGAATCCGGACTGGATTTCATCGACGATCAACACAATCCCATGCTGGTCGCAGAAGCGTCGCAAGGCCCGGGCGAACTCCGCATCCAGGGCCAGGAAGCCGCCTTCGCCCTGGACCGGCTCGACGATGAAACAGGCGACGTCGGCCACATCGATTTCCACGCTGAACAGCCGCTCCATGGCCTTGAGGGCCTCGGCGCAGCTGACGCCATTGTCCTTGCTGGGGAAGGGCAGGTGATACACCGGGCCCGGCAGCACCCCAACCTTCTGCTTGTAGGGCGCGACCTTGCCGTTGAGGTTGAGGGTGGCCAGGGTGCGGCCGTGGAAGCCGCCGTCGAAAGCGATCATCGCCGTGCGCCCAGTGGCGCCGCGCACGATTTTCAGGGCGTTCTCCGCCGCTTCCGCACCGCTGTTGGTGAGCATGCCGCTGACCGGGTAACCCACGGGGATAAAGTCTGCCAGGCGCTGCATAAAGTCGATGTAGGGACCGTGGGGGGCGGCGTTGAACGCGTAATGGGTGAGTTTGCCCGCCTGCTCCCGGATCGCCGCCACCACCCGCGGGTTGCAGTGCCCGAGATTGAGCACGCCAATGCCGCCGACAAAATCGATGTAGCGCTTGCCGTCGCCATCCCAGACCTCGGCATTTTTGCCGTGGCTGAGAAGGATCGGATGGACGATGGAAATCGAACGGCTGATGGTCTCGCTGCTCATGCTGAGGGGCTCTGGTTGCCTGGAACGTGGCGCTATCTAAGCCAACAGCCGGTGCTTGTCGCAAACGAAATAAAGTCGCCGGGTCAGTATGAAATTTCCGAATGTGTGGCCGCATCCCGCGCCACGTCTTCGACTATCCAGTCGAGGAAGGCCTTGACCTTGGGGATCTGCGCGGTGTGTTCGGCGTGGGCGACAAAGTGCGCGCCGCTGCTGGGCAAGGGGTAGTCCCAGGGAATCACCAGGGTGCCCTGGGCCAGTTCGTCGGCCACCAGGTACCGCGGGATCAGCGCCACGCCATAACCGCATTGGGCCGCGCGGATGCACATGTAAAAAGTGTCGAAGCGCGGCCCGTGATAGCTGTTCTGCGAATGCAGGCCCTGGGCCAGGAACCATTGGTGCCAGGCCTCGGGGCGTGAGGTGCATTGCAGCAGGGTGTGCTGCGCCGATGGCGAACTGTGCTCGGCGACAAAGTCCGGGGCGCACACCGGCACCACGGCTTCGCGAAACAGTTCGATGCAGGTCGCCCCCGGCCACGACCCTTGGCCGTAGAAAAAGGCGATATCGGCCTTGGCCTGCAACACATCGAAGGGCTCCAGCTCGTTGCGGATCTCCAGGTGAATGCGCGGGTGGCGCTGGGCGAAATGCTTGAGCCTGGGCACCAGCCAGCGGTCGCCGAAGGTCGGCTGGGTGGCGATCCGCAGCACTTCGGTTTCGCCGCCATAGGTCTGGATGTAGCGGCTGGAAATGTCGACCTGGGTCAGGATCTTGTGCACCTCGGCCAGGTACAGCGAACCGGCCGGGGTCAGGAACAGACGCTGGCGTACCCGCTCGAACAGGTTCTGGCAGAGCATCTCCTCGAGTTGCGCCACCTGCTTGCTCACCGCGCTCTGAGTCAGGTGCAGCTCCTCGGCGGCGCGGGTGAAACTCAGGTGGCGGGCGGCGGCTTCGAAGCATTGCAGGGCTGTCATGGAGGGGGTCAGGCGTTTGGAAATCACAGGCTGTCCTGGTGCGGGGGGCGGGAGTTCATTCCTGGGCGGAACGGGCTGTTGCCGAAACATCGTTTGTTCAACCGGCGGCAACCGACTAATACTGGCCGGCCTCGAAGATTTCAAGCCTTATCCGGTTTGAAGGATGAGCACCGCACCACCCTTGCGCGCTTGCGGGCACGCGACGAGCCACAGCGCCGTTGCGGCCGGTGAACCTACCCGGCTCAGGACTTACGTGCCGAACAAGAAGAAAAATGGAGATGTTGCATGAACCCAGTTAAATCCACCCTCGCATTGTTCGCCGCTGCCGCCTTGCTCGGTGCCACGGCCACCGCCCAGGCGGGGGCGACCCTCGACGGCATCCACAAGAAAGGTTTTATCCAGTGCGGCGTCAGTGACGGCCTGCCGGGGTTCGGCGTGCCGGATGCCCAGGGCAAGATGGTCGGTCTCGACGTCGACGTGTGCCACGCCGTGGCTGCCGCCGTGTTTGGCGATGCCTCGAAAGTGAAGTTCAGCCAGCTCACGGCCAAAGAGCGTTTCACCGCGTTGCAGGCCGGTGAGATCGACGTTCTTTCGCGCAACACCACCTGGAGCAGCTCGCGGGATGCCGGCATGGGCCTGGTATTCACTGGCGTGACCTACTACGACGGCATCGGTTTCCTGATCAACAACAAGTTGGGGGTCACCAGCGCCAAGGAGCTGGATGGCGCCACCGTGTGCCTGCAGGCCGGAACCACCACCGAGCTCAACGTGGCCGATTACTTTCGCGCCAACGGCCTGAAATTCACCCCCATCACTTTCGACACCGCCGATGAAAGCGCCAAGGGCCTGGAGGCCGGGCGCTGCGACGTGCTGACCACCGACCAGTCCGGGCTCTATGCCCAGCGCCTGAAAATGGCCACCCCGGACGACTTTATCGTGCTCCCGGAAATCATCTCCAAGGAACCCCTCGGCCCCCTGGTCCGGCGCGGCGACGCCGAGTGGTTCAGCATCGTCAAGTGGACCCTGTTCGCCATGCTCAACGCCGAGGAAATGGGCATCACCTCGGCCAACGTCGAAGCCCAGGCCAAGTCCACCCAGAACCCGGACATCGCCCGCTTGCTGGGGGCTGATGGCGAGTACGGCAAGGACCTGAAACTGCCCCGCGACTGGGTGGTGCAGATCGTCAAACAGGTGGGTAACTACAGCGAAGTCTTCGAGCGCAACGTGGGGCAGGGCAGCCGCCTGAAAATCAAGCGCGGGCTCAATGCGCTGTGGAACAACGGCGGGATTCAGTACGCACCGCCGGTGCGCTGAGGTCCGGGTGTGTGCCCGTCCGCCCAGGCGGTCGGGTGCGCCGTGGTGCCAGGCTCAGGCCGCTTGCCGAGCCTTGGCCCGCCGGTGGCGAATCAGCGCCGCGGCGACAAACAGCAGCACCACCCCGATAAAGATGGGCAAACGATAGGGTTTGAGATTGCCCAGAAAGTGTTCCAGCGCCTCACCGGCCCAGTACCCGGCCGTGACGAACAGCGTGGCCCAGAC
Source organism: Pseudomonas sp. QD4 (assembly GCF_049199125.1). Classification (NCBI taxonomy): domain Bacteria; kingdom Pseudomonadati; phylum Pseudomonadota; class Gammaproteobacteria; order Pseudomonadales; family Pseudomonadaceae; genus Pseudomonas; species Pseudomonas sp. QD4. Next base: position 318,023 of record NZ_JBLZOM010000004.1, on the reverse strand, counting down.
CGCAGCGCCGAGCATGTTCAACAGGGTGAAGCGCCACGGTGACAGCCGGCTGGCGCCGATCACCATCGGCCCGACCAGACGCATACCGTAGAGGAATCGCACCGCAAACACCGAGGTCGAGGGGTAGCGCTCGATCAAGCCCTGGACCCGCTCGATCGCCGCCTGGTGCCGCTTGAGCTTGGGCAACAGCCGCGCGCCGAAGTAACGCCCGCTCCAGAACAGCATCTGGTCCCCCAGCATCCCGCCGACACTGGCCCAGGCAATCACCGGCCACAGTTTCAGCACCTGCTGGTGCGCCGCCATGCCGCCCAGAATCAACACCGTTTCGCCCTCCAGCAGGCAACCGATAAACACCACCCAGTAACCGTATGTGGCGAGGAGGGCGTTGAGGTCGAGGTGTTCAAACATGAGGGGCAGGCCTTGTGGTCAATCAGCGATGGTCAGAAAAGTGAGTGGCTGGCGGTGGGGGAAGTTCCCGGGTTTTTGGCCTGGGTCGCCAACTGCCAGGGCGAACAACCCGCCCCAGTGGCGAGGGAGCTTACTCCCGCTGGACTGCGCAGCAGTCCAGGTATTGGCAGCCGCAGCGCACAGGTGTGTCAGCTCCGGCCAGGCGGGAGCAAGCTCCCTCGCCACAGGTCCGTTGTGGGGCCTTGAACCAGTGGCGCTACCCCTTGAACGGCGTTGCTTTGATGACCATAGACCAAGCAATGGCTTTCTGAATGACAGGGATCAACCGGCCGAGCAGGCCCATGAGCCGTTATAAAGTGCTGCCCAATAGATCGAACAACCGGCCCCCAGTGGCGAGGGAGCTTGCTCCCGCTGGACTGCGCAGCAGTCCCGGTATCGGCAGCCGCAGTGCACAGGTGTGTCAGCTCAGGCCAAGCGGGAGCAAGCTCCCTCGCCACAGGTCCGGTGTGGGTCCTTGAACCAGTGGCGCTGCCCCTTGAACGGCTTTGATGACCATAGACCAAGCAATGGCTTTCTGAATGACAGGGATCAACCGGCCAAGCAGGCCCATGAGCCGTTATAAAGTGCTGCCCAATAGATCGAACAACCGTCCCCCTGTGGCGAGGGAGCTTGCTCCCGCTGGACTGCGCAGCAGTCCCGGTATCGGCAGCCGCAGCGCACAGGTGTGTCAGCTCCGGCCAGGCGGGAGCAAGCTTCCTCGCGACAGGTACGGTGTTGACCCTTGAGCGAGTGGCTCCAACCCTTGAGGGGAGCCTTCAGGGCAGCCACTCCTCCGTATGTCGATGGCGCCCCAAACCCAGTGCAGCAAAGCCATCGACGTCTTTTTCGCCTGCGCAGACCCCGAGAAACCCCAGGGCAGCATTGAGTGCGTCGGGCGCCACCCGGCTCTCACGCAGCCCTCCGTCACTGAACAATAGACAAGCCTGAGACCCACCTCCCGCGAAGTGTTCGGCTTCCACATAGACCAGCGGCGCGGGGCGAGCGGCCACGGCGAGTTGCTGGATAAAGGCTTCTGGCAGGTATTCGCCATCGGTCATGGGCAGCACTGGCAGCCCGAAGCGTTCCAGCAGCGCGTGGCTCAGCGGCAGCAACGCCAGCCCCTGGGGCAACTCGATGCTTGGGCAGGCGTTGAACAAGGCGTCAGTGAAGACCACAGGTGGGGCGATCAGTGCTTGCAGGACATACATGGCGTGTGTGCAAAACCTTCAGTGAGTTGGGGGCCGTCAGGCGTTGACCACCTGTTTCAATCCGCCTCGGCTTCCCGGGACGGCACAAACAGTTCGGTACTGCCCGTAGGCTCGCTGTGCCAGGCGTGGGTCACGGCTTTCAGGGCGGCCTCGCTGTAGGTCTTGAAGGCAATCTCGGCGATGCCGAACGCCTCGTCATGGATCACCGAGGCTTGCATGTCCTCGCCCTCGAATTCCTCGATCCCAAGGTAATTCTCCTTGGCCTGCAAGTGCAGGCGCCGCACCAAGTGCTGCGCCACACGGGGATCGATGGGCAGCGGTGGGGCAAACTCCCAACCACTGTCGCCCAGGGATTTTGTGCTGCCCAGCGCCAGGACAAAGGCCGCCTTGTAACGGTTGCGCAGGGCACCTGGAACCAGCGTTCGCCAGACCTCCCGGGCAATGGCGCCTCGGCCCATGCCGATGCCTTTGACATGGCGGGCGAAGTCCTGCTGCTGGGTGATGTCCTGCCACTGTTCCACGCTCAGCAATTGCTCATGCGGCGGCTGGCTTTCCAGTTCGAACTCGATAAAGCGCCCGTTCTGGTCGATCAGCTCGCCGCACAGGCCGGGCATGCCGGGGAAGTCCAGTTCCAGACTGAGCAGGATGCTGCGCGCCCAGTCGACGCCCCGGGCGGCGCCGGCCTCACGCAGCGCCGGCGGCAGGCCCTGTTGGCGCCAGTGCAAGGCGCACGTCGTCAAGGCATGGGCGGCGAGGGCGTTTTGCTCCTGCACGTTCAACTGGCGCTTTTTCAACAACCGGGCAATGTCCAAGGCGCATCCTGTTCCTGAAGGTTGAGGTGATTTCGCGCGGGCTCAGCGTGCCCAACTCAACGGCAAAACAGCTGGATATTACGCGACGACGGGTAACGAATCTCGACCGTTGCCCCCGCTTCGACCAATGCCTGCTGCCAGACCTCGAGCGCTGCCGGCCAGGCGTCCAGCACCTGGAACACGCCTTCGGCCAATCGCTGTTTGGCTTCCTGCGGGCTGAGCCGCGTCGCCTGGCGCAGCAGGCTGAACACTTTCGCTGGCTGGGGCCCGACATCGATGACCCACAGCGCAGGGTTCAGGGCGGGCAACGGCGGGTACTCGGGGAAGGGGCCATGCTCGGCTCGTAATTGCTCCATGGCTACTGCATGGGGCAGATGGGCCAGGGCCTGGGCGCTGGACAGGTGCTCGTCGCAAAACCACTCCAAGCCGTGCGCCTGGCCCGCGGCGCCCTCGGGCAACGCGCGGAAGTCGGCGAATGACACCGCGCCGCCGCCTGTGCCGCGATGACCGTACTCGCAGCGAAAGTCGTTGTGGCACAGGTCACAGATCGGCGGTTTCATGCAGCGCCTCCCAGGTGAAGTGGTTTCGGCGATACAGGGTCGAGGTCAGGGGGTGGCTGATGTCGCCCTGCAGGCGTTCGCACAGTTGATGCAGTTGCGCGATGCCGGTGGTGTTGGCGGCGTCGGTAAAGGCCAGCACATCCCGCGCCGGCAGGGCGGCGATGGCGCCGTTGGGCAGCAGTTGGGCGTACCACTGCGACCAGAATTCATCCAGCAGGAGCAGGCTGGCCTCAAAATGGCCGTCCAGCAGCACCGCAAACAGCTCGCCGTGGGCCCGGACGTCAGCCCGTTCCTCGGCCAGGGCCGCGAGGTTGCGCAGGCCGATCAGGTGCAGTGCCTGCGGGCTGATGCCGGCCTGATCCAGGTGCCGTTGCTGCACATAGGCAAATGACTCGCCTTCATCCACCAGGTACGCCACCAGCAGGTCCTGGGCAAAAGGCTGGAGGATTGGGCTGTCGGCGGGAGACAGCGTCAGTTCGATCACGTCCGAGGCGGGCGCCTGGACCTTGAGGTAGGCAATCGCCCGTTGGCAAAACGCTTCAGCACTGGTCGGCATACGGTTCCCTGTTCACGACGATGATCGGACGGCGAGCGCCAGGGTAACGCGGGCGCCGCCGTTGCGGAATGCAAGTGCTGCGCTGGAGCCACGAACGGCGCTTTTTCACCCCAGGTGCACGGCAGCTGATCCATATCAAACTGCCATCAGAGAAATGCCTGTAAAACACTTTTATGCGCAACTCCGTGAGGTTGTGCGCCCCGGTCCGTGTGGACACGTGCCCGGTGATACCCATAAAAATAGATGCCGATAACTGCCGAGGAGACCACTCCAGGCAGTTCTTAAAGGAATAACCTGATGGCTTTCTCTCTGTCACGCTTGGCCATTCTTGGCGCGGCGTTGCTCTGCGTTCACTCCGTCCAAGGCAATGAGCCGATACCGGCACCTGCTACTGTCCAGACCACCCCCCCTGCTGAACCAACCCTGGTCGAGCGCGGCCTGTATGTGGCGCAACTGGGCGACTGCATCGCCTGCCACACCGCCAAGGGCGGGGCGATCATGGCCGGTGGCCTGGAACTGAAAACCCCCATGGGCACCATCTACTCGAGCAATATCACCCCCGACCCGGACACCGGCATCGGCCGCTACAGCTTCGAGCAGTTCGACCGCGCCATGCGCGAAGGCGTGACCCCCAACGGCAGCCATTTGTACCCGGCGATGCCATATCCGTCCTACGCCAAGATGACCGAAGAGGACATGCGTGCGCTCTTCGCCTACCTGATGGACGGCGTGGCGCCGGTGGCGCAAGCCAACCTCGAAGCCGACATGGGCTTCCCCTTCAACCAGCGCTGGGGCCTGTGGTTCTGGAACCTGGTGTTTGTCGACAACAAAGAGTTCGAAGCTGACCCGAAAAAAGACGCCCAGCTCAACCGTGGCGCCTATCTGGTCCAGGGCCTGGGCCACTGCGGCTCCTGCCACACGCCGCGCGGCATCGCCTTCCAGGAGAAGGCCATGAGCGACAACGAGTCCGGCGGCGAGCATTACCTGGCCGGCGAGACCGTGGAAGAGTGGCGCGCCCTCAGCCTGCGGAACCTGTGGACCGTGGAAGACACGGTGCAACTGTTGAAAACCGGGCAGAACCGCTTCGCCACCGTGGCCGGCAACATGGCCGATGTGATCAACCACAGCACCCAGCATATTTCCGATGCAGACCTGACGGCGATCGCCGCCTACCTCAAGTCCCTGCCGGCTGGCAAAGACGACCTGCCGATGCCGTCCCAGCCACTGACCCCGGCCGCGCCACCGAGCAACCTGTTCAGTTCGCGTGGCGGCCTGGGTTATGCGCAGTTCTGCTCCGACTGCCATCGCCAGGACGGTGGCGGCGTGCCGCAGATGTTCCCGGCGCTGGCGGGTAACCCGAGCATCGCCTCGGCCAACCCGACCTCGCTGCTGCACATCACCCTGACCGGCTGGCAGACCGCGCAAACCGCGGCCCACCCACGGGTCTACACCATGCCGGGCTTTGCCCAGCTGGCGGATGAAGAGATTGCCGAGATCCTCAGTTTTGTCCGCAGCAGTTGGGGCAACACCGGCTCGGCCATCAGCCCCGCGCAGGTCAAGGCCATGCGTGCCCAGCTCAGCCCGACGGTTGAAAGCACCTTGTTCGAAACCCCGCGCCTGGCCAATCTGCTGGCCGCACCCAACGCCGAGCAAGTGGTGCGTGGCATGCGCCTGCATCTGGAAACCAAGGCGCTGTTGCCGGACAACGTCGGCAACTCCCTGAACTGCACCAGCTGCCACCTCAACGCCGGCACCGTGGCCGACGGCTCGCCCTTTGTCGGAGTTTCGGCGTTCTTCCCTGGCTATGCGCCGCGGGCCGGCAAGACCATCACCCTGGAAGAGCGCATCAACGGTTGCTTCCGTCGCTCGATGAACGGCAAGCCGCTGCCGGTGCAGGGCACGGACATGCAGGCGATGGTGGCCTACTTCGACTGGATGAAAAACAACACCAAGCCCGAAGACAAAGTGGCCGGGCGCGGTGTCGGCAAGATCGACCCGTCGCTGACCCCCAACCCGGAACGCGGCCAGCAGGTCTACGCCAAGCAGTGCGCGGTGTGCCATGGCGCCGACGGTGAAGGCCTGAAACGCGCCGACGGCAGCCTGATCTTCCCGCCGCTGTGGGGCGAGCAGTCGTTCAATATCGGTGCCGGCATGGCTCGCACCAACACCGCCGCGGCCTTTGTCAAACGCAACATGCCCATCGGCTTCCATGAAAAATTCCCCCTGGGCCAGGGCGGCCTGAGCGACCAGGAAGCGCTGGACGTGGCCGAATACTTCTCCCACCAGCCGCGTCCCGACTTCCCGGACAAGGTCAAGGATTGGCCCAAGGATAAAAAGCCGGTGGATGCGCGTTACTGATTGCGCTCACCGCGTGTCACCCCGTGCCGGCGTCTGCCTGACAGGCAACGCCGTCCGCGCCTTTGGCGAAAGAAAGAGCAGGCGCCGGCAATCGGTGCCCCGGTAAAAACTCCTCAGCGGCCTGTGGCCCTGAGGTAGGATTGCCGATCTTTTTCAATGGCTGCCACCCCTTGGCAGCCGTCCGCCATGCTCAAGGACGAACGATGAAACCCACATCCCTGTTGTTGCTCTGTCTGGCGTTGGGCCTGGGCCTGGGTGGCTGTACCCGCCTGTCGACACTCAAGGCCACCACCGTCAGCTATCGCTTGCCGGAAGGCAGCGGGCCCACTGCGCAAATCCGCATCATCGCCAAAGGCATTGTTCGCGGCGTGCCCAGCAGCGACTGCATCGACTGGCGCAAGCCCGACTCGGGGTTGATGGTCCGTCCCCACGGCAATCGCCCCAACCCCAACTTCCGCTCCCTGGGCATGCCCATGAGCGCCGAGGCCGACCGCCTGCGGCGCAGCGACGACTTCGGCGCCAACGAGCTGAAAATACCCGCCAACCGGCCGTTCGCCCTGATGTTCAGCAACAATGAGCGCCCCAAAAACAGCGACTTGATCTACAGCTGCGCGCAGTCGGTGCGCTTCACCCCCGAAGCCGGGGTCAACTACCAACTGGTGTTTATCCATGACACCCAGCAGCAATGCCTGGCGCTGCTGCGCAAGATCGACGGCCAGGGCAATGCCCTGCCGGACGAAGTGAAGCTGGAAAAAGCCGACTATTGCAGCGCCGATGCCCGGCCTTGATGCAGTGAGCAGATCCGCGCCTGGTGCCAGCCCCTGCAGCAATAAGCCCTATTCAATAAGGATGGATTGAACATGACGTATAGCTTTGCAAGCGAACAGGAAGCAGCGCAGGCCATGCTGTTGGAAGTGGCCGGGTTGCTCAATCGTGAAACCATCGACTATGCGGTGATTGGCGGCTGGATCCCTTACCTGTTCAACGCCAAGCCCATTCGTCATACGGGCACGTATGACGTCGACATCATTCTGAATGCGGCGCTGAGCAAAGAGCATGTTATTCGGGCTCTGGACTCAATGGTTAAGGACTCGGGGTATATGCGGGCGCCAAAGAACGCGTTCCAGGTGTACAGAAAGCTGGTGGTCAACAATGAACCGATGATTTTTCATGTGGATTTTCTGCACAGGAAATATGCGGATGATTCAGCCGACCTGATTATGCAGTGGGGGCGTTATGAGTCCATCGCGACCCCGGGCACGGATGTGATCTTCACTGAAAAAGAAGCCAGGTATCAGGTGGTATCGGGGCTGGCCATGGATGGAACGGAAACCTTTCTGAAGGTGCCTTTCGCCACCGAAGCCGGCTTCCTTTCGTCCAAGGGACGCTCGGTTGGTTTTGGAAAGCGCTTGCGAGATGCCTTCGATATATTCCTGATCATCAATCAGTCAAACAACATCGCTGAACTGACGGAGCGCAGTCAGCAACTGATGAAAAGTTCAATATTCGCGGCTTCCATGGCGCGTTTGGAGCACGAGTTCAATAAGAGATCTGCCGCCGATGATGCCGCCGCTTTTATCGTCAAACTTGCTCCCGAACATATCCCAGGCTTTGTCGAGGACGCAGACAAAGCGCAGTTGGCCAATACTCAAAAGGCCAAAGAGTGGGTTCTGAAAGTGGTCAATGAGTTTTTGACTGCGATAAAGCCAGTGCACCGCGCCGGCTGATTTCACCCCGACATCCGCGCCGCAGCGGATGTCCGGCGTTGCGACTGAAGAGTCGAGGCGTGATTGAGCCTTATCGCGCCTTGCACCGCTCCAGCTGCTCCTGGCTCTGCAACTGAGTGACGATGCCCAGGCGATACCGGCAGTAATCGATCACCTGCTGGCGTTGCTCGTGGTCGAGTTCGACCAGGGACTTGTCGTCTGCCTCGTAGGCAAAAATATTCTCGAAGCGGATACGCAGGGTCGGCGACTTCTTGATGAAGAACCGGGTTTCGGCGTAGCCGTCCTCCATGGTCTGGTAGGTGCCGGTGAACAGTACCCCGAGCAACAGCAGGGCCAGGGTGGTGAAGAGGATTTTCATCAGCAGCGGGGCTCGCAAGGGGCAGGGGCGAAGGTGTTTTACCGGGCCGGCTCAGCGGCTGGATGGCTCATCCGGCGCGACCATCCGCGTCGGCGCCGAGCCGTCGGCATTGTGCTGGTAAATCTGCTGCGGTTGTCCCTGTTCATTGAAAAAAACCTGGCCGATTCCCGCTGAGTTCCACAGCCGCTCACCGGCTTCGGCACGTTCGGGGATGTGCGGGATGACCCGCATCAGTCGGCGCTTGGTAAACCAGTTCAGTGGCGAGCGCGGCGAATACAGCCAGCGGTTGAGGCGGTCGAACCATTCCAGCAGGGCCGGGGGGAATTCGTTCTTGATGCCGCTGCTGGTGATCTGCCAGATCCTCGGTCCGCTCTTGCGGTGACGGATCAGCACCTCGTACACGAATGAATAATGCACGTCCCCCGACAGCACCACGTAGCTGCCCGGGGTCCGCGAGTGGCGGAAGATATTCAGGATCACCTGGGCCGAGCCGCGATGAGCCATCCAGTTTTCCGCATCCACCAGCAGCGGGTAGCCGCACCAGCTGAAGACCTTTTGCACGGTCTCGATCAACTTCACGCCAAAGATCGGCGCCGGCGAGACGATGATCGCCGAAGGGTGGTCCAGCAGCTCTTGTTGCAGCTCGCTCAAGGCCTCCCAATCCAGCAGGCCCGAGGGTTGGCCGAGGTTGAACTCGCTGCGCCAGCGCCGGGTGCGGGTGTCCAGCACCACCAGCGCCGGGGTGGTCGGCAGCACGTAATGCCAGTGCTGGAAGCGCAGCAGCTCATCGATCAGTTGATCCTGGGCGGCGGCGTTCAGGTGCCCTTGCTGTGGGGTGCTGCTCAGGGCCCGGGTCTGTTCGAGCAGCGCGGGAAACGCGTCCGGGTTGTTGCCCCAGCCCTGGCACAACATGTAGGCCAGCAGTGCGTTGCCGATGATGCGTCTGGAAAACGGGTGGCCGTAGGCGGTTTCTTCCCATTGCGCGCTGAGGTTCCAGTCATCGGTGATGTCGTGGTCGTCGAAAATCATCAGGCACGGCAGGTGCGCCATGACCCGCGCCACGCCGCCCAGGCCGGCCACGAAACCGTCGATATGCTGCTGCTCGCGTCGGTAGCGGGCCTGCTCTGCGGGCAGCAACTGCGGTGGTGACGGGGCGATCAGGGTCCAGGGCAGCGGCGACCACACCAGCAGGTACATCGCCAGCACTTCGGCGAAGGTCACCAGGTGGTTGTCGGCGCTGCTGCTGGTGAAAATCGGCTTTTTCACCCCGCCAAAAAAGCGTTCGCGCAGGGTCTCGTTGCTTTTCAGCGCCGGCAGCAATTCGGCGCGGTGGTAGTAGCTGGCGCGGTGGCCGTAGAGCGCGGCACTGTCATCCACCACTGCGCCTTCCAGGTGTTCGTCGAACAGCCCGAGGCGTGCAATCAGGGCATGGATCGCCCGCAGCATCGGCCCGGCCACATCGTCGGCGTACACCTGGTCGCCACTCATCATCAGCAGGGCTGGGCGCTGCTCGGGCGCCGGGGCCTCGGCCAGCAGGCGGTCGACGCAGAGCAAACCGTCATTGGCCGGGTGGTGTGGCTTGCGGCACGAGCCGTGGAGCAACTGCCCGAGGCGGCTGTGCAGCACAAACTCCGGGCCGCGCGCCTGGCCGTACAGCAGGTGCGGCGCCCAGTCGGCGATGCCGGAGCTGGAGCCATCGCCGTGGTCGAGCAGCAGGTCGTAGCCGATGGCGACGTCCTGGGGCAGGGCTGCCTCCAGGGTGACGTCGATCAGGTGGATGAACGCCTGTTGGCCGACGGCGATCACCTGGCACTGCCGGGCGTCCAGGGCGATGTTCTGCGCCGGCTCGCCCGCGGCGACCTGCAAGCGCAGCGACAGTGGCAGCGCCCGCGACCCTACCAGCCACAGCACCAGGCGCGTGGGTTGCAGGCGCCGCAGCAGCGGGCCGGCCAGCACAGGGGGCAGGGCGGTGGTAACAGGTGCAGTCAGGGGCATGGACGATCGGGGCTCACAGGGCAAACACAGGCGTGAATCTTACCGTAGAGGATGTCGAAGAATTGTCAGATCAAGCTGTGCGTGGTGCCGGGCAGGTCGCTGATTGCTGTCAGCCGGGTCGCGGCATCAAGGCGCTACCGGCACCTGGGCCACGTTATCCAGTGCGTCCTGCTCGATCTGCGCGCGCATCCATTGGATAAACAGCTCGGCATCAGCCCCGGCTTCCGGCGACAGCGCGTAGTAATAGCGCGGCAGCGGCTGGTGCAAGGTCGGCAACGGGCACACCAGGCGGCCGCTGGCCAGGTCCTTGCCCAACAGCGAGGCCGGGCACAGGGCCAGGCCCAGGCCATCGACGCAGGCCTGCAGGACAAAATGCATATGGTCGAACTGCAGAGTAGGCGGGCTGCCCAGGGGCGCAAGGCCGCAGTGGGCGGTCCATTTGCTCCAGTCGGTGGCACGGGTGCGGCTGGTCAGCAGGGTGTGTCGGCCCAGGTCGCGGGCGCTGGCCAGCGGGGTGTTGTGCAGCAGTGCGGGGGCAGCCACCAGCAGCATTTCGTCCTCCAGCAGCCGCTGCGGTTGCAGCGCCGCCGACCAGCCGGCCCGTCCGCGCCGAATCACCAGGTCAAAGGTTTCCCGCGCCGGGTCGGGGTGTTGGGTGCTGGTCACCACTTCGGGCTGGATCTGCGGTTGTTGCGCCATAAAGTTCGGCAAGCGCGGGATCAGCCAGCGCACGGCAAAGGATGGCCGCACATTGAGCGTCACCTTGCGCAGTGCCGCACCCTGGCGCAAAGACGCGGCGGCGCTGGCGATCTGAGTCAGGGCCACGCTGACCTGCTCATAAAACGCCTGCCCGGCGGGAGTCAGTATCGACTGCCGCACCCGGCGCTCGAACAGCAGCACCCCCAGGTGCTCTTCGAGCAACTTGATATGGCGGCTGACCGCGCTGTGGCTCACGTGCAGCTCCTCGGCCGCGCGGCTGAAGCTCTCGTGGCGAGCGGCGGCGGCAAAGGCGCGAACGGCATTCAACGGGGGGAGGTCGGCAATCATGGGTCTAATTTAGTCACATATAGGGCGCAATTAAAGCGTTTGTCAGCGCGGGTGCTTGCCGCCACCCTGAAGGCCGCCTTTGCCCGGTTGCCCAGCCCATGCCCGATGCCATCCCCAGCAGCACCCGCAGCACTGATCGAGATTCAGCCCGCGCCGCGTCGATCCTCGGCCTCTGCCTGCCCGGCGACACCCTTTTGTACCTGCTGCTGCCGATGCAGCACGAAGCCTTTGGCGTCAGCCTGGCCGAAGCCGGGCTGCTGTTGGCAGCCAACCGCTTGATCAGGATCTTTGGCTACAGCTACGTGATGCGCTTCTATGCGCGCCACGGCGACCGCCCGATCTGCCTGCTGGCCGCCGGCACCGCCGCGCTCTGTGCCCTGGGCTACGCCAGTTTGTCCGGGTTCTGGTGGCTATTGGTGTTGCGCCTGGGCTGGGGCTTGTCCTATGCCGCGCTCAACCTGTCGACCCAAGTCATGGCCACCGCCGAACCCAGCGGCGCAGCCCGCCGCACCGGCCGCTCCCGAGCGCTGATCGCCACCGGGCCGATGCTGGCCCTGCCCCTGGGTGCGCTGCTGACGGTGGAGTACGGCCCGCGCCTGATCTTCCTGGTCATGGCCGCCACCTCGCTGCTCGGCCTGTGGCTGTCTTTCGGCCTGCCGGCCAAACCCCACCCCCTGGCCAGCTCGCCGCGGCGCTTTCAACGTCCCGACAGCGTCGCCGTCTGGTCCTTTATCGAAGGCCTGGTGCTCGATGGCCTGTTTATCATCGGCCTCTCCCTGCAAGCCGAACACCTGATGGCTGGCGACGCCGTGGTGGTCGCCGGCGTACTCCTGGCCCTGCGCTACGTTTCGGAAATGCTCCTCAGCCCCCTCGGCGGCCTCGCCGCACAACGCTGGGGCGCCACCCGCATGCTTATCGTCTTCTCCCTGCTCACCTCCATCGCCCTGATCGGCTTCGGCTGGCACTGGCTGATCGTCGGCGGCGCCCTGGTCCTGATCCTGCGCGCCCTGCAACTGCCGCTGGTGGTCACCGTCGTTGCCGAATGCCACCCCGGCCCCGGGCGGGTACGCGCCCTGGCCGCCAACGCCGTGTGGCGCGATATCGGCGCCGGGATCGGGCCATTGTTGGCCGGGGTGTTATTGCCGGTGGCGCCGTCGGTGTGGGTGTATTCAGTGGCGGCGGGGTGTCTGGCGGTGAGTGCGGTGGTGTGTCGGGAAGTTCGACGGGGGACAAAGGCGTCGTCGGCTGAAGAGGCGTGAAATATCTAGCGTCAAAGCCTCGATTTAGCCGTGTGAAGCCCGCACTAGGTTTGATGTTCCGCTGTTAATTCAGCGGCCGGGCCCGTGAACCCGCAAACACTGGGCGCATAGGCGCCACAAATCCATGCTGGCTCTATACACAGGAACGCATGGGTTTTTGCCGCTGACTTCCTTCCCTGGCCTGCCGAAAATCTTCGGAGGTGCCCTATGACCACCTCCAGCAAAATCCCCGGTGGGGTCACCTTCGCCCAGTGGTGAAGCCCGAGCCCCTCTTAGGCCGACACCCGGCGCGGTTCGTTGCTGTGTTCCAGTTCCAGCGCCTGGCCGTGTTCGATCACCCAGCGCATCAGGTCGGTGATGCTGACGCGGTGGCGGCGTTCGACCCATTCCATGCCTTCGGGGCTGTAGCGTTCGTTGTAGCGGGTGAGGATCAGGTGCTGCGAGTCGGCCGCCAGTTGCAGGCTGATTTCGCGGCAGTGCAGGGTGGCGTCGGCGTGTTTGGCCACCCGTTGCAGGAGCATCAGGCAGGGGCGTTCAGAAGTCATCGGCGTTGGCTCCGGGGCAGCGGTGCTGGGCGGGCTCGGTGGCCCCTTGCTTGCCTTCTTCGATAAAGGCGGTGCGGTGTTCCGCGACCACGTTGCGCAGGGCGCTGTAGTAGTCCGGCAGTTTTTCCAGGCTGTCGGTCAACGGCAGCAGGGCGGCGCGTTCGTCGACGATGCCGCCGACCGTGGCCACGGTGCCCAGGGTTTGCACGGTGTCGCTGTGATCGCCAAAGGGGTCGACGAAGAAGCTGAGGAGTTTGCCCGCCGAGTCGCGGCTGTTGCCGTTGCCCAGCAGCGGCAGTTCGACGATGGGGCCGTTGCCGATGCCCCACACGCCGAAGGTCTGGCCGAAGTCGGCAGTGTGGCGCGGGATGCCGATCGGGTCGGAGACGTTGATCAGGCCCAGCACGCCCACGGTGCTGTTGACCGCAAAGCGCCCCAGGGTGTTGATCGAGCGCTGCGGGTTGCCCTGCAGCAGGTCGTTGATCAGGACCTTGGGCTCGCCGAAGTTGCTGGCAAAGTTATGCACACCCTGTTGCATCACATCCGGCAACTGCCGGTAGCCCCGGGCAACGGGGGCCAGGGCGTATTTATCCAGCGTGCGGTTGAAGGCGAAGATGCCACGGTTGAGCGGCTCGGCCGGGTCGTACACCGAGGTGGCGCTCTGGACACAGGGATCGCTGCCGGCTGGCGGATGGCTGCTACAGCCGGTGAGGTAAGCCAGGGTCAACAGCAGGGCGGCGTGACGGGCCGGGGCCAGGGAGTGAGTCAGTGAGGGCATGAGCGCGCAGTCTCCAGGAAAGTGCGCCGATCCTGGCAGCCGCACCTTGCGCAAAGATGTCTGCTTTGTTGCGCCGCTGACGGTTTGTTACCGGGTTGAAATATATGACGGAGCGGGCCGAATGGTTTTAGATAGCGGCTCTTTCCGACCTGAAGTGATGCCCGCTGGTGAGCAGTCTGTTGATCGTGGACGACGACCTTGAGGTCCTCGCGCTGCTGAAGAAGTTTTTTGTCCAGCACGGCTATCAGGTGGCGGTCGCCACCGATGGCGCCTCGCTGTGGGCGGCGCTGGCGCAGCAGGTGCCGGACCTGATCATCCTCGACCTGATGCTGCCTGGCGACAACGGCCTGACCCTGTGCCAACGCCTGCGGCTGCTGCACGCGACGCCGGTGATCATGCTCACTGCCATGGGGGAATTGAGCGACCGGGTGGTGGGCCTGGAGATGGGCGCCGACGATTACCTGAGCAAGCCCTTCGACGCCCGCGAACTGCTGGCCCGGGTACGTGCCGTGCTGCGCCGTGCCGGCGAGAACCGACCGCTGCTCGGCGAGGTGCCACGGCCCTTGATCCAGTTTGCCGAGTGGCAGTTGGACGTCACCCGACGCGAACTGCGTTCGCCGGATCAGGTGATGATCCCGCTCTCGGCCGGCGAGTTCGACCTGCTGCTGGTGTTTGTCGAGCACCCGCAACGCATCCTCAGCCGCGAGCAGTTGCTGGACCTGGCGCGCGGGCACGCTCACGACGCCTTTGATCGCAGCATCGATGTGCAGGTCAGCCGCCTGCGCCGCAAGCTGGAGTTCGACACCAAGCGTCCGGCGATGATTCGCACGGTGCGCAACGGTGGCTACCTGTTCACCCCCAGCGTGACCCGCCAGTGAAGGGGTTCAAGGCGGCGTTGGGTTACCGCCTGCGGGACACCGTGGAGCGCTGGATCGCCCTGACCATCATCATGGCCATGCTCACAGCCCTGGCGTTCAACGCGCTGTTCGTGCAACTGGCCGGGGTCTGGGCGTATCCGCCGTTGAGCGAGTCCGGCCTGGTGGACAGGATTGCCTCCATCGTCAATCTGCTCGACGCCTCGGAGCCGGCCAATCGTTCACACCTGACCCAGGCGGTCAGCGATGGGGGCGTGACGGTGGCCTGGTACGCCACGCGCCAAGGGATCGAGGTGCCAGTGGTCGACGACCCGGAGTACCACCAGGATTCCGAAGGCCTGCGTCGTTTGCTCAAGGCGCCGGAGGCGCGTATTGAGGCCTACCAACCCAGTGACTGGCCCGGCCCTGGCGGACGCTATGCGTTGCTGCTGCAATTGAGCGATGGCTCCTGGCTGATGTTCTCCTCGGCTTCGCGCAGTTGGGGGCTGGAGGAGGGGCCGCGCAACCTGATCGTGATGCTGTTGGTGCTGATGTCCGCTGGCCTGGTGGCGCTGTTGGCCACCCGCCGCCTGGCCAGGCCGCTGCAACAGTTCGCCCAGGGTGCGCGACGGTTTGGCGTGGATTTTCGCGCGCCGCCGATCGAACCGGTGGGGCCCCATGAAATTCGCCAGGCAATCCTGGCGTTCAATGCCATGCAGGCGCAATTGCAGCACTTCATCAAAGACCGCACGCAGATGCTCGCGGCCATCTCCCATGATTTGCGGACGCCGCTGACGCGCATGCGCTTGCGCGGGGAATTTATCGAAGACCCGGAACAACAGCAGCGGCTGTTTCGTGATGTGGACGAGATGCAGGCCATGATCAATTCGGCCCTGGAGTTCTTTCGCGACGACGCACGCCTGGAGCAGGCGACCCCGCTGGATCTGGCGGAACTGGTGCAAACCCTGATCGACGATTACCGCGACCAGGCCATTGATATCGCTTTCAGCGGTCCGCCACGCCTGGTGTACAGCGGCCGGCCCCTGGGGCTGCGGCGGGTGATGAGCAATCTGTTGGACAACGCGATCAAGTACGGCGGCGAGCCGGAGATTGTGTTGGAACAGGGGGCGCAGCAGTTGACCCTCCGCGTGCTGGACCGGGGGCCGGGGATTGCCGCGGATTGCCTGGAGCAGGTGTTTGAGCCGTTCTTTCGCCTGGAACAGTCGCGCAATAAAAGCACCGGCGGCGTGGGGTTGGGGCTGTCGTCGGCGCGGGCGATCGTGCGCGAGCACGGCGGCCAGTTGACCCTGCACAACCGCGAAGGCGGCGGCCTGGAAGCACGGGTGACGTTACCGGTGTAGCCGCTGCCGAAGGCGCGGGGCGTGTTCGGCAGCGGCGACAGGTCAGGACCAGTCGAAGGTGAACAGGACCAGGCCGTCGACGGGTTCGTAGAACATGACGATGCGGTCCGCACCGGCGCTGCGGTAATGCCAGCCGGGGACGCTGAGGACATGGTGGAAGCGGCGTCCAGCAGGGCTCAGGGGCCAGACGCTGGAATCACCGCTGTCATCGTCGACTTCGACCACGTCCATGGGGAATTCCACGGTTTCCACCCAGTTGGCGCGGCCGTCGAGCTCGCCGCCCAGGGTATCGATAAACTCCACCGGGTCGCTGCCCCAGTCGGTGCGGGCCAGGTGACCGTGTTCGCGATAGAACTGGCGGTTGGCTTCAAAGGCCGCCTGCTGTTCGGCGTAGTGTTCCAGCAGCTCCTCCTGCAGGTCCGGTCGCCCTTCGTGCAATTGGGTGTTGCCTTCATCGAGGAAGAAGTAGCGTGGATCGCCGCACAGGCGGTAGCGGCCTTCTTCCAGCTTGAAGCCGATCCAGTTGGTTTTCAGCAGCTCGCTGTGCAGTTCCCAATCCTCGGTCAGCTCGCCCACCAGGCCCTCGTAGGGCTCCAGGGGGCTGAGCAGGTGCAGCTGGCCGGACCACTCGGGGTTGACCATGCTCGCGTCGATGCTTAACAGCGGGTGCAGGTGGCGGGCCAGGCCTTGTTGGTCGGCGACGAACACGGCACTCGGTTCGGGGAAGGCGACGGCGCCGGTCGGCAGTTGCTTGAAGTCCGGGGTACTGCTCATGGGGAGTCCTTTCTGGGGGCGTTGGCCCTGGGGGCAATTCAGGCGCGGCTGTTGCGAAAGCTGCCGGGGGTCACCCCGACCACTTTCTTGAAGGCACGGGCCATATGGCTTTGATCGAAGAAACCGCAACTCAGGGACGCTTGCGCCAGGCTGGCGCCGCTGCGCAGCAGCTTCTGCACCTGGGCCACGCGGTTCTGGATCTGGTAGCTGTGGGGCGAAATACCGAGCTGGTTCTTGAACACGCGGATCATGTACAGCGGTTCGAGGTCGACCAGTTGCGCGAGTTCCTCGAGGGGGATGTTTTTATCGAAATCCGCGTCAAGTTTTTTCCGGATGCGTCGGACCGCATCGCGCTCGGCGCCATCGACCAGGTTCACGGCCACGCCGCAGCGCTGGAACAGCTGTGCCACCAGCTCCAGGAGGATGGTCTCGCGCTCAAGGGTGGGGTTTGCCCGTTCCAGAACCTGGTGCTGCTGCAAGAACCATTGGGCAAAGGTCGGATCCTGGCGCATCACCTCGCGGAACAGGTGGATGTGCTCCGCTGCAAAGCGTCCCTGGAAGATCACCCGATTGAGCCAGGCCGGGTCGATGTAGAGCATGCGGTACATCCAGCCGTCGGCACTGCCGGGCACGCCGTCGTGGATCTCGCCGGGGCTGATGGTGACCACGCTGCCGGCGCCGCCCAGGTGATGGGCGCCGCGGTAGAAGAGTTTTTCCACGCCGCTGCTGATCACGCCGATGGCGTAGCGCTCGTGGGAATGGCGGCCGAAGGTCTGCTGGCTGTAGCGCGCTGAAAGCAGCTCGCAGTCGCCTTCGGCAATGCGCCAGAACTGGGAGAAGTCGCCAGCCGGGGTTGCAGGCTCTTTGCGCGTGGGGCGGTGGTCCATGAGCCTGTCCAGTTTTGTGCAATACGGTGGATAAAACGGCGGATAAATTTAGCACCCATCCCGTAATGCGAGCTAGATCCAATGAACCCCACGCAATTGTTGATAGGCGATTACCGCAAGTCCTCCTGGTCGCTGCGTGCCTGGCTGGTGCTGGTCAGCGCCGGTGTGTCCTTTGAGGTGATCAAGGTCCGCCTGGACCAGGCGGATACGCGCCAGGCGATTCTCGAGTATTCGCCGTCGGCCAAGGTGCCGGTGCTGTTCCAGGGCGAGTTGGCGATCAACGACAGCCTGGCGATTGCCGAGTACCTGGCCGAAACCTGCCCCGACGCCGGGCTGTGGCCCGCCGATAAAACCCTGCGCGCGTTGGCCCGTGCGGCCTGCGCCGAGATGCACGCGGGGTTTGTCGCGCTGCGTACCCAGTTGTCGTTCGGGGTCAATACCGGGGAGCCGCCGCCCGTGCTTGCGGCCGAAACCCAGGCCGATCTGCAGCGTATCTTTGCCCTCTGGAAACAACTGCGCAGCCTGAGTGGCGGTCCGTTCCTGTGCGGCGGGTTTGGTATTGTCGACGCCTTCTACGCACCGGTAGTCTTGCGTTTGCGGCGCTATGGCATCGAGGTGCCGCATGCCTTGCAGGACTATGTCGACGCCGTACTGGCCAGCGCCCCCGTGCAGCAATGGCTGCGCCTGGCCGCAGACGAGCGTTGAGCGCCGCGCAGCCAGCCGGCTGCGGGTCTGAAGCATTTTGCCTAACCCTTCATGGAGTCGCGTATGTCGACCAACAGGGCTGTACTTGAGTTGACGGTGGGGGGCTTGATGCTCAGCCTTTCTGCCCTGGCCGTGGCCTTCGCCCATATCGGGGCGGGCGGCGCCGGCTTCTATCGGATGTTGTTCGCGTCCGTGCTGTTTTACCTGTTGCTCAAGCTGCGCAAGGTCCCGGTGCGTCTACCCAGCCGCAAGGCCCGGTTGTACACGGCGCTGGCCGGGGTGTTTCTGGCGGTGGACCTGATTCTCTGGCACCAGAGCATCTACATCGTCGGCCCGGGCATCGGTTCGATCCTGACCAACTGCCAGGTGTTCTTCATGACCCTGCTCGGGTTTTCACTGCTCAAGGAAAAACCCTCGCTGTACTTTGTGCTGTCCATCAGCCTGGCGTTTGTCGGCCTGTATATGTTGCTGCTGCCGGAAATGGGCAGCAGCGTCGGTATCCAGGGCGTGGTCTACGGCGTGTTGTCGGGCCTGGCCTATGCGGTGTGCGTGTATTTCCTCAAGGTCAACACCGGCTTGCCGGACGGTGGCGGCGACAAAATTGCGCAGATGCTCAACCTCAGCCTGTGGTCAGCCCTGGTGCTGCTGGCGTATGCCCTGGCCATGGGCGAAAGCCTGGTAATCGCTGATCGGCAGACGCTGCTGATGCTGATCATTTATGGGGTGCTGGTGCAGTTTGTCGGCTGGTTGCTGGTCAACCGCTCCATCGGCGCCATCAGCCTCGGGCTGGCCGGCTTGATTCTGTTGCTGGAGCCGGTGATCACCTACTTCATCGATGTGGCCTTTCTCGGCAAGGCCAGCTCGGCGCTGCAAATCAGTGGCGCCTTGCTGACGGTGGTGGCGGTGTACATCGGCTCGATCAAACCGCCGCACAAGGCGCCGGCGCTGAACGAACCGGTGTGAATGCGCCAGGCAAGACACGCCCCGGGCAGTGCCCGTAAGCTGCGCGTCGGGCAATGTGGAGACGGCGATGTATATAGGTGAGCTGGCGAAGTTGGCGGGGTGCACCCCCAAGGCGATACGCCTGTATGAGCAGATGGGCCTGCTGGCCCCGCAGCGCCGTGGCAGTTACCGGCTGTACACGGCCCATCACCTGACCCTGGTGCGGATGATCCGCAGTGCCCAGTCCGTGGGGTTCAAGCTCGGGGAAATGAGCCAGTTGCTGGCGGCCAAGCAGCATCAGGCGCCATTTCCCCTGGGGCTGGCCAACCAGGGCATCGAGGCCAAGCGCCTGGAGTTGCAGGCGCAGATCCTCGCCTTGCAACTTCAGGAGCAGCGCCTGAGCGAGCTGCAACGGCAGATCAACCAGCAGTTCGCGCCAGCGGCCGATTTCAGCGCGCCATTAAATGCGCAAATGCCTGCCTGAGGGCGTCGTGGGGTGAGCGCGGCCGGTAGCCCAGCTCGGTGCTGGCCTTGTCGATGCAGTATTCCTGGCGCACCCCGTAAAACATCTGCACCTGGCTGCGCAGCAGTTCGGCCGGTTGCTGGCTGTACCGAGCGCGCTGTTCCTGCAGCCAGGCGATCAGCAGCAGCAAGGCTTTGGGCGCCCGGCGCGGCAGGCGCCAACCTGGGCTCAGGCTATTGAGGGCCTCGATCACCTCAGCCAGGGAGGACGCGTGCCGGTTGGCCAGGATGTAGCGCTCGCCGGGGCGGCCATACTCTGCGGCGCGGATCAGCCCATCGGCGACATCGCGCACATCGACAAAGTTGAAGTGGAAGTGGGGGTCGAGCACCAGTTTGCGTACCAGTACGGCGGCGAGAAAACCCATGGTGTCGGTGAGCCGTGTGGCATGGGGGCCGATGATGGCCGAGGGCAGCACCGTGACCAGCGACAGGTCATGGGCCTGGGCACATTCCCAGGCAGCGCGTTCGGCGAGGATCTTCGAGCGGTAATAGGGGTTGCGCTGGTCGCTGTTCCAGGTGCCTTCGTCCAGGGGCTGGCCGTTGTGCCCGACCGCCGCCACCGAGCTGACATAGACCACCCGCTTGACCCCGGCCTCGGCGGCAGCACGCAGGATGTTGCGCGTGCCTTGCACGTTGACTTCGACGATTTCCGCCTGTGGGTCTTTGGCCCAGTGCTTGAACACCGCCGCCACCTGATACAGCACATCAACCCCTTGCAGGGCCTGGCGCAGGGAGTCCGGGTCTTGCAGTTCGGCGTATACCCGCTGGCAGTCGAGCCCGCCCAGGGCCGGGCTGCGATCCGGGTCGCGAACCCCGGCGCGCACTGTTTGTCCCCGGGCGAGCAGGGCCCGGACCAGGGTGTTGCCCAGGTGCCCGTTGGCACCGGTGACCATTGCGAGGGTGTTCATTTATTGGCCTTATCCGCCACGGCGGAAGCTGAAACAGATAAGGCAGGGTGCGGCTTGTCCCTAGGGACAGAGTCAAGGGCGGGTGAACAGCTCCCGGTGCGCCACCGGTTGGTGGCGCATCAGGCTCAGGCCGGCATCGCCAGGTGTTCGACGGCGGTGCCTGCGGTTTTGTTCGAGCCGCGCTCGTCTTCTTCCAGGACCCGCGAGGCTCGGTCCACCAGCAGCGGGTCGGGATGATGAGCCACGCGCAGGTCTTTGCCCGGGTAGTCGAGGGAGTGCAGGAAGTGACGAATGCAGTTGATACGCGCGCGTTTCTTGTCGTCCGACTTGATCACCGTCCACGGCGCATCGGCGGTGTCGGTGTGGAAGAACATCGCCTGCTTGGCGCCGGTGTATTCATCCCACTTGTCCAGGGACTTGATGTCGATCGGCGACAGCTTCCAGTGCTTGAGCGGGTCGTCACGCCGGGAGATAAAGCGCCGCAGTTGTTCTTCGCGGTTAACCGAGAACCAGTACTTGAACAGCAGGATGCCGCTGTTGCACAGCATGCGTTCCAAGTCCGGGGTCTGACGCATGAACTCCAGGTACTGCAGGGGCGAGCAGAACTCCATGACCCGCTCGACGCCGGCGCGGTTGTACCAGGAGCGGTCGAAGAACACCATTTCCCCGGCGGTGGGCAGGTGCTGGATATAACGCTGGAAGTACCACTGGCCCTTTTCCTGGTCGGACGGTTTTTCCAGGGCCACGATCCGTGCGCCCCGTGGGTTCAGGTGCTCCATAAAGCGCTTGATGGTGCCGCCCTTGCCCGCAGCGTCACGGCCTTCGAACAGCACGACCACCCGCTGCCCGGTTTCCTTGACCCAGCTTTGCACCTTGAGCAGTTCGATCTGCAACTCGTGCTTGGCTTTTTCATACTCGGCGCGGCGCATCCGGCTGCGGTACGGGTAGGTGGCGGGCAGTGCCGCCGACACGCTGTCTTCATTGGAGCCACGGGGCGCACTGGCGACTTGCAGGGCAATCGGCTTCTGGCTGATGGCGCTGATCTGGGCTTCGGCGACTTTGACTGGTGCCGCCTTGGTGGTGCGCGGCCGGCGTGGGCGGGCAGTGGCCGGTTTGCGTGGCGTACTGGTGCTGGCGGTGATGGCCGGCTTGGCAGCTTTGGCAGAAGGCGCGGGCAAGGGGCGTACGGTGGATTCTTCGCTCATGGAGGACCTATTTTCTAGTTCTGATGTCTTGGTCACAGTTTAGGAGCGTGATGGCGCTGGTTTTTGACCCTGATCAAGGTTTGCCGGGGAAGAATCTGTAACGGGCGAGGGATTTATCTGGAGGGCGTGTGGGAATGTGCTGCGCAGCGCTTCGAGCGGCACGATCGGCTGATCGTGCCCCTCTGCCGCAAGCTGGCCGGTGGGCCTGGGGGAAGGGGCGGTCAGAGCATGCCGAGGATGGTGGCCTTGACGGCGGCTTCGGCTTTATTGGCTGCGTTGAGCTTTTTCAGGGTGTTGACGATGTGAAACTTCACGGTGCGGGCGTCGATGGTCAAAATGTCGCCGATCTCGGAATAGGTCTTGCCGGACGCTGTCCACCGCAAGACCTCCTTCTCGCGATCAGTCAGCCCAGCCTGGGATTCGGGCAAGCGCTCCGGCAGCAGGAAGTTGCGCATGGTCGAATGCACCAGGCTGGTGAGCCACATCAGCTTATGTTCCTGATGGGCCAGTTCCTTGGCCGAAATGATGCCGTGACTGCGCACCATGGACAGTTGGCCAATATCACCAAAGCGCCCGGACGTGCTTTGGCACCAGCCGTGGGACAGGCCGTGCATCCGTGCTTCCTCCCAGAAGGGCCCGTCCTGGACACTGTCCTGCGCCGCCCAGGCCAGGGGCAGGTGAGTGCTCAGCGCATGGCGCACCGTCGGGTCGAGAAAGAAGTAGTTATTGCTGATGTAGCTCTCCTCCCAGGCCTTGGGGTAGGAGGAGCGCAAATGGAACGAAGGGGCGCTGATGGGAAGAGGCAGTCGAATACCATAAGAGCACGACTTAAAACCCAGATCCTCCGCGATACTTTGCAAGCTGGAAAACAATGCCAGTTCGGATGTCGACTCTGTACACACTGCTAGAAACTCTTCGCGCCAATCAGCCAAAAGCATGGTTGTTTTTCCTGTCACACATCCGTGGATCCGGCAATATGCTGTAATGCCGCGGCATAAGGTGTAGGGCGTAATTGTACTTTATGCTTATAGGGTTTTCTATTGTTCTTATTAAACATGCGATAAACAATGCCAGAGGGACTTATGACATTAATGGTGGATGGCTTTATCAGAGTTTCAGTTAAAGAGTTCATGGAGACACGCTTTGTTCATCATATGTCCTGGGAGGATGACGAACTGCGCGATGAACTCCAGGGCCTGGGGGTCAACGCAACCGCGGCCGGTTACTGCGAGTGGAAAAGCCACGCCGCCCCCGGCATCAGTATCGGCTGGACCTGGTTTCGCCTGGCCGGTCGCCGGCGTCCCTTGCTCGGGCCCGAAGGGCTGCGCAGCAACCTGATGCTGCGCTGTGCCAATGGCTATGACATGGGCAGCAACATCTCCCACAACCTGATGATCAGCTGGCTGTCGTGCCTGGCCTGGGAGCGGCAGTGTCCTTGATTTGAGGCCCTGACCTGCCCGAATGGGCAGCTATGAAAATAGGGGGGTTGTATCTCTAATTGGTGGGTTGGCCAATTGGAGGGGGTTATGTTGCGTTTGATTGCGGGAATGAGTAGTGAAATAAATCAAAGTGTGATGAATGGACTCGCGGAGTATCGTTACGAAATCTTTGTGAAGAAAATGGGGTGGCCACTTAGTTGTCCTGAAGGTTTTGAACAAGATGAGTTTGATCGCCCCGATACTGTTTACGCTATTGTCCTGGATCCCGATAACAGTGTTCGTGGTTGTGCGCGCTTATTGCCCACTACCAAGCCTTACTTGTTATCGGAACACTTTGTCCATCTGATGGGAGGCGCCAGTCTCCCTAACCATCCGCGGACTTGGGAGCTCTCCCGTTTCGCCATTACCCCTTCAAAAACAGGCACTACCAGCGCCACCCAGGCCTGGGCCAATACTGTCGCCCTGGTGCGCAAAGTATTGGTGACGGCATTAAGCCTGGGCGCCGAACGTTTGATCGCTGTATCGGCCGTGGGCAATGAGCGTTTGTTGAAGCGCATGGGGGTCAATGTTCACCGTATTGCCGCGCCGCAACTAATTGATGACAAACCCGTGATTGCCTTCTGGATTGAAATTGATCACCAGACCCGTTCGGCCCTGGATATCGAATGTCCGCCCAGAGCGTTTTCCAACTGATTTAACCACCCGGCTCGCCAGCCCGTTAATGGACTAACGAGCCGCAGTGGTTATGGGGCTGCGCCGTATTTGTTATTAGCCAGCACCCACTTGATGGGGATTTATGGGGCTGTGGAGAAGTTGCCGTCCGGCACCCCGGGCGTGCCCCGCAGGAGTCGGCGACCCACGCTGGCCCGGTTGCCCATTCAATCATGCAGAGTGATTAACACCGTGATGATCGAGTACCTCGCAGAGCATCGTTATCAGGAACTGCTCGGTTTCATCAGCACCGCGGCGGACGGCGATGGCCTGCTGTTCTTTTCGGGCGTGCTGCGCAATCGTCCCGATGGCTTGAACGTGCATGTCCAGCGCCGTAACGGCGAGGTGGTCGGTGCGATTGCATTGCTGCCGGCCTTGCCGCCGTTTGCCATGCCGCTGATTCTGCCGGCCGGCGAGGTCTCCCCGGAATTGCTCGATACGGTCAGCATCCTGGCCCAGAGCCCGCATATGGCCCTGGGGCCGAAAGCGGCGACCAAGGCGCTGACCCGGGCGTGGCCGGAGACCTGGAAGCCCTTTCTCGGCCAGCGCAACGAAGTGCTGCTCAAGCAACTCAAACCGTGCCGGGTCGAGCAGGACGACACGCTGAAAACCCGTCTGGCCCGCTTGAACGATGTTGAAGTACTGATCGACTACCAGATCCAGATGGAGTGCAATGCGCAGCTGGCCCTGGTGTGCAGCCGAGAGCAGGCGCACCACAGCGTGACCCGCCTGCTGGCGCGGGGCTGCCTGTTCGTGATCGAGGTCGACGGGAAAGTGGGTGGTTGCGCGGCATTGATCACCAGTGACGAGCTTCATGAGCAACTGGGCTTTATTTACGTCGAGTCGCGGCATCGTGCCCGTGGCGTGGCGGACCGCCTGCTGGGTGATCTGTGCACCGCCGTCCATGCCCGGGGCAAGATCCCCCTGACCTTCACCAGTTCCTCCGGGCCACTGTACAAACGGCTTCGCGCCATTGGGTTCAACGTGGTCGGCGAGCAGGTCAAGCTGTACTTCGGCCATTGAGCCGATCCCAATCCTATCTGGTGGCCCAGGCCGCGCCCTGCTGTTCCCCGCGGCACCTGCCTTGCGATGCTGACGTTGATCAATATCATTTTGGTATTATCGTGGCTTCTGAAATGAAGCGGCTCCTGCGTTTCTCAACGTGCTACGGGGATACACAATGAAAAGGATTCTGTGCGGTTGGCTGCTGGCGGGTGCCATGGTCAGTGCAGCGACTGCGGGTGCTGATGAGCGCTTCACGTTCGAGGCGTATCCCGCCTCCGCCGTAGCCAGCAAGCCGCTGGCCAAGGTCGACTGGAAGTCGAACCCGGCCTACGCCAAGGACCTCAAGTCCAAGGACGCCGTGCAATGGGCGGTGGGCCGCCAGGCGGACTTCGCCGGGCATTTTGTCGTGACCTCGTTCAGTTGCGGCACCGGCTGCCAGAGCACGGCCTTTGTCGACGTCAATGACGGCAAGATCTACAAGTCACCCATGCAGTTCCCGAGCGAAGGCAGCGACCTGCCCCAGGTCAGCGGCGGCAAGGCGTACCGGCCCACCAGCAATATGATCTTCATGTCGAGCCTGGGCTACGCCGGGACCGACATGGTGCAGTCCGACGGTGTTGTGGTGTGGGACGAAAAGACTCGGCAGTTCCAGGTGGTGGCCAAGTCCAAGCCTTACAAGATGAAGATGTAAGAGGGGGGGCGGTCGGATCGAAGGCCGGCCGCTGCTGTCACTGGCGTCAATGCATTGCTTTCGATCAACTTTCCCCTCAGGGTGTTGCTGCACAAAGGGGGCCGGCAACTCGCCGGGCCCTTCTTTTCATGGATCAGCCCGCGCTGGCTGCACCTGAATGCACGGATGAGCCTAAGGTGTCCTGGTTGTGAAACAGCGCTTCGCAGATTTTTTCATCAGCAGAAACTTTTCCCTGCTGTGGTTGGGCCAGGCGCTGTCTTCGTTCGGCGAGTTCGTGTTTGAAAGCACGGTCATCGTCTGGCTGGTGACCGACCTGTATCGCGACAGCGCCTTTCTGCCCAGCGCCGTCGGCATGGCCGTGGCAGCGTCGGCGATCCCCCGGGTGCTGGTGGCGCCCCTGGCGGGGGCGTGGGTGGACCGCCTGGTTCCGCTGTACGTGATGATCTCGGCGGACGTGGCCAGGGTCATCCACTTTCTACTCTTTATAAGTGCCTATTGGCTGTTTCAACTCGACCAGGGGCAAGTGCTCTTTGGAGTGCTGCTGT
This sequence comes from Pseudomonas sp. QD4, assembly GCF_049199125.1. NCBI lineage: Bacteria > Pseudomonadati > Pseudomonadota > Gammaproteobacteria > Pseudomonadales > Pseudomonadaceae > Pseudomonas > Pseudomonas sp. QD4. The sequence goes on along the minus strand of NZ_JBLZOM010000004.1, from coordinate 291,824 downwards.
TGCTGTTTGTGAACAGCGTGGCCGCGCAGTTCTTCAACCCCTCGCGCCAGGCCGTGATGCAAGCGGTGCTCCCGGCCGAGCGCCGGGTCGAGGCGTCGGCCAAGGCGATGTTTTCCCTGACCGGCATCTCCGTCATCTGCGCATCCCTGGGGCCGGCGTTGTTTGTGCTGGTCGGGCCACTCTGGGCACTGTTGATCAATGTGCTGGCCTTTGCCGGCTCCGCGCTGTGCATCGTCCTGACCCGAGACTTGGGTCGGCGGTTGGCGGCGCAAACCGAGCGTCCTTCATTCTGGGGTGGGGTCGCGGCGGGCCTGAGGTTTGCCTGGGGTCACTCTGCTATCAGAACCCTGCTGATCGGCATGGCGCTGTACGGGGTTTCCCTGGGGGTGAACAACGTGGTGTTGTCGCTGTACGCCTTCAAGACCCTGGGCTTGAGCGCCTCGGAGTACGGCCTGATCCTCGCCGCATTCCCCATCGGAGGCCTGATTGCCGCGCTGCTGGTGCGACCGCTGCTGCGCTCATGGAGCATCCGCCAGGCTTTCAGCGCCTCGCTGTTCTGCCTGGGGCTGGGTTATCTGGGCTACGCCCTCAGCCCGCCGTTTTATCTGGCATGGCTGATCATGGCGGTCTGCGGCCTGAGCTTTTCGGTGTTCGCCATCGTTCAGGGGCCGATGTTGCAGGAGGCAGTGCCGGAAGGTTTCATGGGCCGGGTTTCGGCCACGCTGACCCCGGTCCTGGCCATCGCCTCCTTGCTGGGCACATTGATGGCGTCCCAGACCCTCAACCTGGCGCAGGCCGTGGCCAGCCAGCAACGGTTGTTCATCGACATCTACGGCGCCTACATCTTTGGCGCCGCTTGCCTGTTGCTGATGGGCGCAGGGCTGATGCTGCGCGGTCAGGTCAGAGCACGTGCCTGGAAATAAGCTTGGAAATCTCAACCATCGAGGTCCTGCCGGTGAACTCGAACTTCACTTTCCCCAGGGCTGAAAAGTAGATTTCCAGCTCCGAATCCAGATCAAAGGTGCCCGAGGTTTCCACGGAGTAGGCGACGATGTTTTTGTAGGGCAGGGAGGTAAAGTCCTTTTTGCTGCCGGTGATCCCTTGCACGTTCACGGCAATGATCCGCTTGGTGGTGAAGACCACCCCGTCGCGCATGGACTTGTAGGAATCGATGACTTGCTCGTCCTCCAGCAACAGGGAGGTCACGCGTTCGGCGTATTCATCGTTTTGCTTGAGCTTGAAGAAGCCTTTGTTATTGAAGTCGATCATGGTCCAGTCCTTGTGGTGGAAATCCGTTACTGAATGTCTTTCAGGTAATCCCTGAGTGCAAGCAGGGGAGCGTGCAGCGTCTCCAGGGTCTGCGCCTGGTCGACCTCGGTCGCCAGCTTTTGCAATTCCCGGCCCATGACACTCTGCGCACCGCCCAACGCGGTAAGCGCCACAGCCACGCATTGCCCCAGCTTGAGTTGGATGGCCGCGATATCGCCATTGCGCACCAGCAAGCCAAAGGCTTCCCGCTCATACGCGGCCATGATCGGGTCATCACGCAAGACCGGGCTTGCATCATCCGTCTCATGGGCCAGCTTGAGGGCAAACAGCGCAACGGTTTCCAGCGTCGATTCCATGGAGCGGGGTCCTCTGCTGTGGTGATCGGGCGGCGATCATCACTTTTCTGCAGGCGAAAAAAAAGACCTTGATCAACAAGGTCTTTTTTAATTTGGTGCCCGAGGGAGACTCGAGTGTTCCATATAAACCGTGCCTTGTAGCGAGGTTATACGATTAGGGATACAGGTAGGGATACAAGCTGGCGTCTGTTGGGACCATCAAGCTGTGTGCTCACTCGAAGCACAAGTCATTTCCCTCTATCCCATGACGCACCATTTGCGCATGGCTCATGAATCGTTTTTGAAAATTATGCGGTTGCGAATAGCCTGCCTATATCCGTTATTGTAGGTCTGTCACTAACCTCCATGGATATGTCATGCAGAGCTCAGAATTGGGTAAGCACAGTGAAGGTATTGAGCTAACGAATTGCCGCCAGATGTCTAATGCGGTGGTGGTGTGGATTAAGTGTCTGGAGAGCTACCCGGGTTGGAGGGAGTGGAAGCACGAAAGGATTAAACGCACTCTACTTGCTGAAGATCTTCCATTGCCAGAAAACGGTATTTTTAAGGAAGAGTTTGTTTTTTCAGATGATGTTGAAAGGCAGCATGCGGTTGTTTTCCAGTACCTAGGCCTTGAGCAAACCATAAACTCTCTAAAAGACTGTGAGTTCTATTTTCGTAGATACCCTTTCAGGGGATTACCAATTTCTCGCAGTGCTCACGTTACAAATATTTGTGAAATGTATTTTGGCCGTTTCTATGAGCTCAAAGAGCGCTTTAAGAAATACTTCAAGGCGATAACTGCGGTGGCTCCACATCATGCTCTGGAAATAGGGCTTTTCATAAAAACCTTCGATAAGGTTTTCGATGCAGAGTTAAGAGAGCGGAATTCGATTCATCACCATGCGCGCTTTGAGGATAGTTCAATTGATCGTGTGTTTCTGACTGGAAGTATTACGGATAAAGGTTGGGAGAGGGAACACAACAATGCCTACCGTAAATTGGCGAGGGAGTGGGTTGAGCGCGTCCGACAACGAGGTGCCGTGCTTGATCGCTTTTTAGATGAGACAGCAAAAGCAACGTTGGAGACTTGCAGTTTTCTGAAGCTGTGAGCGATCAGAGTAGAGGCTCAGAATGTTGCCGGGGACCCTGGAGGAATGTCAGGGATACGGGGTCGGAAACCCGCGTGATCGTGTCAGCGAAAGTTTTCACCGCTTACTGAAATTTCAACGTTGAAATTGAAAGGATGTTCAGGGGGGAAAAGGTCATCGTTACCTGATCGGTAAAGGTGAGCATTGGTGTTGTAGATCCCGAACGTTTGGATACCGTCAACCTGAGTGAGTGTGTCAACCACGTCAACCTGTCAACCAACGTAGAAAACCCAGCCGCTAACCAGGTGCGGCGGGTTATCTGCACCGTGTCTTTCAGATTTGCTCAGGGTCCCCGGCAACCTCTCAAGACCTTGTGCATTTGCACTGGTGAACTGTGTGTTCACCCGGTTCACCAGTTCACTAAGCTGGGCACCCTGTCGCTAACACAGTCCCGCGGGTTTCCGACCCCGTATGTGTCTCATTTGCTCAGGGTCCCCCGGCTCCTGCTGGAATCTCTTCGCTGATGGTGCTCATTGCCGATGGGGGGCGGGGTGGACATCTTAAAAGACGTGTAACTGGTGTTTCAGGTGTGACGTTTATAAGCAAGTTATTGATTTTGTTGTGAAAAAACAAGGTCACACCGTTTTGTATCGCGCAGAGTGTGCGGTGTAACGATAGCGAACTGTGTAACGTCTTTAGCCCGAGTTTTCCGTGAACATTGCGAAATCACTGGTGGTAGGCTTTGCTGGAGGCCTGCTGCCAACTCTCTTTGGATTGATCCTGATTCCCGTCTAATCCTGACAGAGAGCCCACCCCTATGAATCCTCACCGTGCTGCATCCCTTCGTCCTGGACAATTCAAACACCTGATCCGCGTAGCCTCTGTCACTGGCCGCATGCCGGAGCGTGATGTGATGTTGTTGTGGCTCACGCATACCACCGGCATTCGTGTCACCGAGTTGGCTTTGCTGGAGATTGGCGACGTGCTGTATGCCAGCGGTGCTATCAAGCCCGAGGTCTACTTGCGCGCAGACATCACCAAAGGCTGTCGGCCGCGAAACGTGTATCTGACTCATGCTCGATGCCTTGCCGCGCTTGATGCGTGGTTTGGCGTGCGCGCTCGGCGCCGCTGGGGGCTTTCAGGCATAGATGAGTATCGAGGATTCCGGCCAGGCTCAAAGCTGGTCATGACACACAAAGGGCAAGCCTTTGAACTGGCATTCAAACATCGCCAGCTGGACAGCGGGCCGGAGGTGTACCAAGCCTGTGATTCATTGCAGCAAACTATCAGCAGGTTATACCGACAAGCGGGTATCAAACAGGGCTCCTCGCATAGTGGCAGGCGCTCGCTTGCTGCAAAAATCTTGGCCGCCACCGGCGATGTCGAGATAGTGCAGACCATGCTAGGGCATGCATGCTTGGATCACAGCAAGCCTTACCTAACGGTGGATATGCAGGCAGTTCGGCGTGCATTTGAACTTGCGCTGGCATAGTGATATCGACGACTCTTTTTACGTTTGAATGCCATGGATAGCAAAACGCGAGGAATCAGAGTTGAAATTAGGGAACGAAATACCAGTTGATGCTACTGCCGCTCGGGTGATTTCAGGCGGTGAGTCGTTTGAGTTCAGGGCGAATGAGACTGACCAGGACTCCGATCTACCGTTACCGATAACGGCGCCGACTAAGGCTCAGTTATTGAATCCCTCGTTCAAAGACTTCACATCCATTCGGCTGGGACGGCTGGTTGTAATCGGGATTTCTGCCGACAGAAAAGCTCGATGGGTTTGTAAATGCGTATGTGGATGCTACGTACTACGCTCCACTGCTGCGATCAAGGCTGCAGCGCCTGATGCGGCATGCACACAGTGCTACCTGTTGGCCGTGGCCAAACGGAAGGATTTTGAGCGTCGTACTGGCCGAGAGTCTCATACGCGTTCCTTCTTGAAGTAGTTAATTGACGAGGAAATTACTTTGAGTAACGAGTTATTTATTGGGGACCTGGCTGAGAAAGGAGTGACTTTTCAGGCGACTCATGCAGGTCCATATGGAAGTAAATCCATCCCGCTGCCCGCCGAAGACGTTGTTGCTTACTCCCGTGATCCGGTGGAGTACACCGCTAAATATTACGGTGTGACAAAAAGTCAGTACCTCAGTTGGTATCGTTCTTCTTATTGCGTCTACTGTGCAGATGCCACAGTAGAAGGCAATCCCTGCCGAAATATTATTACAGGGGGGAATGCTATCGATTCACCCAGCAGATGGGTAGCTCTGCTAGGCGGTTACTGCCATGTTCATGAGAACGGCTTAGTTGGGTAGGAAAAATCTTCAAAATGAATGAGATGAAAAATGCAATTCGTAATATGCAGTTACCACGCATCAACAGCCTGATAAATGGGTGTTTTGAGCGCCAGTTAGATGGAGTGCCTTATGATGGGTACTACTACGGTGTGGCCTTCGGGATCATCTCCACATTGGCCGATGCGGAAATCATCAGCCTTGAAGAGTACAGAGATTTTAAGCAGCAGCTTATTGATGCCTGTGGTCGTGAACACCCGCATGTTTGACAGTTGTTAAAGTAACGGATGGGGAACAGATCCCCACAGCGCAAGCGGTCTTGCGCTGGCCTTCTGGAACGGCTTTGAAGGCGTTTCGATGGGAAAGGTCGCCCAGGAACCCCCAAGCCCCGCCGTCAAACGTGGGGCAAGGTCAGTAGTAGAGGGTCGCTTTCGCTCCCTTGGCACGATAAGAAAGGAGTCGGGTATGAATGAAGCTCTGAAAGTTTCCATTAGTTTAGTGCGTTCCCAAGATGATGCGGCCAGCTTCGGAGCGGATTACCAAGGCGAACTGCGTGAGTTTAGGGATGCAGTAAACGCTTCGGGGACTGCTATAAGTCCTCGCCTTGCTGTATTTGACAGCGTAGGGGCTACAGGCGGCCTCACGGGTGAATTCATAATTCCGATGACTCAAGCCATCGTGCCTTTTCTTACAGCTGCGGTTGTTGCATGGGTAGGCAGAAAAAATGGACGCAAGCTGCGTTTGAAGGTTGGGGATATAGAGGTTGAAGGTAACACCGAGGAGGACATCAAGCTTCTCGTCGCTAAAGCCAAAGAACTAGCCCCTGTAGTTGATCCTGACAGACAGCGAGGAGACGTTGGTAGGGACCGCTGATTCGTTCAAAGGACAATCGGCTACCGCTCCCATGGGCTTGCTGGCTGCTGCCATCCAGGGCGACAAGTCACCCCGTCCACCACCAGCTCCACGAACAACGGAAAACCACAAGCCCAGCCACGCGCTGGGTCGAGGCGTAAAGAGTGGCGCGGTGCTCGCGCCCAGGAACATGGAGAACGGCAGGCATGAACAAGCGTATCGAGCCCCGCAGTGAGCGCGACTACACCACTCGCCAGATTATTGAGCTGTTGGATCTGCGTGACTCGGCCAGCCTCGGATTCATCGAGAACGGCATGGAGCATTACATCCAGACTTCGCATTGCAGTGAGCAAGCGCTGCTCAGCTTGCCATATTGGCCGGATGCTCTCTGGACGTACCGCTACGAAACCAGTGAGTGGGTGCCTGTCTTTCGTTGGGCCAAGGCCAACACCATCAGCATTGACGAGCTGGTAGACAAGGCGCCGAACATTGATCCATTCGCTGAACGACCTGGTGTCCTGTGGTGTACTCCGAAAGGGCATCCGCGTGAGCAATTTCACCGCATCGTGACGGATGAAACCGGGGAGTACATCACCGACGACTCAGGTGATCGTTACCCACTCCCTCAGTTCGACGAAGAGGGCCACAGCGAGCATTTTTATACTCGTGTGAATAATCCTGGGATCTGCCAGTTCTGTAAGCAGCAGGTTGAAAAGCGGGTCAACTATCGCGACCCCGAGGAAGGGTGTTGCCGCAAGTACGAGATCTGCAGGCCATGCCATGACCACCAAATGGCCCTTGCCCGTGAGGCTGACGCGCGGTACGACGATTGATCGAGGAAAACTGTGGGTAGACCTTTCGAGGTTAGCAGATCAGATAAAACTAGACCTACCTTATTCCCTCGAGGGGCTAATGCGGAACATGATCACTGGCGAATGCACGACGCGGAGCGGCCCATTATTGGTCCTCGACAAGGTGCTTTCAAGGGCACAGATGATGAGCTTTTTGCTGCGTATCGGAATGCTTACAAAGATCTGAATGACATAAAAGTCGATGTGCGCTCTCCGAATGGTACTCATGTTTTGGGTGAAAACGTCACACCAGTTAAAGCTGTAGACCTAATAGAGAACTGGTTAAAGGAGGCAGGATTAAGATGACAACTACAAGTGAGATTTTATCTAAGATAAATGATGGTGTTTTTCTTGAGCTTGTCTTTCGGAAAAACACCGATTGGGATGCTGAATTAGACTCAAGGGATTCCATAGAGTTTGATACTGCATGGAGCACTAGCTATGAAAAAATAATTTCGTCGTGCCCGCCTGAAGATGTATCAATTAAGGAAATAAGAGAGGCTGCGTTCAAGAAGGTTTATCAAATAACTAAAAACTCTGATCTCGCAGCATATGTATCGGACGATCTGGGCCTGATTGCGCAGGCATTCCAGAATGGAGTTGACATTGGTTTTATTGAAAATCTTTGGAGGACTTACACGCAAGGGCGCTTCCCAAGTTAGGAGGATAAAATATATCACCAGTATGCTGACCCCCAACTTCAGTTTGGGATTCAATAATATTGGTGGCACACATGAAAGGCCGATAATTTCATTTGGTATATCGTAGTGGTCGCACAAAGATGGCATCGTGCATGTGCACTCAGTCATTAGTGGCTGGCTGACCTTTACGGCGTTATCCGAAGGAGTTGGAGTCCGGTGTGTGCTCGCTTTCAACGGCGCAGCACTTTGGACATAGCCCAGCACATTGCTGCCGACCATAGTGGTTACTGCCTGTCGACCCATTGCGACTCGGGTCGCGTGCTGCCGGAGTGTAAGCGTACGGGGAATACGTCTTGCACAGGTCAGCCCGGCATTCAATGATGCGGCAGTAGCTGGTCGATCTCACTGGCTTTTTGCGTCGGCAATCGCCTCGTGGCCTTCAAGGACTTGCGCTTCAGCTACGACACCTGGGGCAACCTCAGCGAGAAAAGCAGTGCGGCCGGAGGCATGCAACGCTTTCACTACGACAGCGAAAACCGTCTGATCCGCGCGCAAACCTGGCAGGGTACAACCTTGAGCAGCGAGGCTCGTTACCACTACGACGCCCTGGGCCGGCGCATAGGTAAATCCCCATGCATGACGTTGAAATCGCTCCCTTGGGCCTGGAAACCTTCCTGATGACGGGGTTGGCCCCGATCATTGGCCCGGGCTTTACCAGTGCCGTTGCCGAGCATGTAGACCGTCTCGCCAATGATGCGGGCATCGCACATGCCGATTTCATCCAGCACCAGAAGCCCGTCTGAGTGCGCGGCGGCGATGGACTCCAGGGCGTTGTCCGTAGAGCGCCACGAACGCACCAGGCGCGGCCCGCCATAGACCGAGGCGGCGACCTGCAAGTGGGTGGTTTTGCCGCCAGAACTGTCGCCGTAGAAGTGGAAGCCGCCCGACTCATGGCCCAGCAAGTTCAGCAGAGGGCCCGCAAAGGCCACGCTAACGACAAACGATAAGCGGTGATTGCCAACGCACAGGGCGCCGATCTGCTGCTGCCATTGCTCCAGGGAGCCCGCCTCGCTGATCGGCGGGAGCTGGGCACCGGCCTCGTAGAAGTGCAGGTGTGTAAGTCGGAGTCAGGGCTTGAAGCCTCGAAGTCGTCGATTTGCCTGTACAGAGATGCCAGCATTAACCCCTTTTCGGCCTCTGCTTTGAAAAGTGCGAAGTCTTCCCGGCTTCTAACTTCTAAGCCGCTAGTTCTGTCTCGAACCTTCTCCACCAGCTTTGTGTATTCTTTTGGGTCCGTTTTCCGCAACAATTCGACTAGGTCGACTTCAATGTCATAGGCGCCTAATTCCAGGTCGAACAGCCAGTTTGCGAGGACTTCAACAGCCTGCACTGCCTGGACAAGTGCGTAGGTCGCGGTTAGCTGTGAGTCGCTGGCGGGGTGATCTGTACCAACGAATTGCCTGATGATGAGTGGCAATGAGGTTGCTTCAGAAAAGCTGAAGTGCTCCTCAATGACGTCTCGCTGGCGAAACATGGTCTGTATGGTCGACTCCGCGCATTGGTTGTATGCGCCGTCCTCAAGCCAAAAGTGCACGGCATGCTGGATGAGCCCAAAGCCTTCTTTGAAGTGCTCATAGAACTGACCGTAAAGCGTTAACTCACTGACAGCGAGTTCAATCTCGTCTAGATCTCGCATTAGGGAGTGCACGTCCACACCCGCTATTTCGAGTCCCAAAGCTTCAATGTTCAAGTCGTCCATTAGGCTGCCCCACGCCCCGATAGCGGAGCATCAATCCAGCGTGGTGCGCAATCTGGGGACCGGGCCAGCAGGGAGGGGGTGGTCCAATGGCCGTTACACGCCGAGGCCGCGTTACACGAGGTGTACGGACATAGGGTAGAACGTGTGACGTAAAAAAATACCAATGATTTCAAGTGGTTGAGTGTTGTCGTTACACGAGTAACACGCGTAACACGGTTTTTGAGTGGGGGTAGGGTAGTCACCTTCATTGGGCTTTGTCGAACTGACCCTGGACAACGTTCCCTCGCTCTAGGGCGTCTAGGTAGTCGGCGTACCACTGCATCATTGTTATGCGGTGCTCAAGATATTGAGCCTTGTTGTACACCCCTGAAATTCCTTCCTCTTTATGGGCTAGTTGGGCTTCAACATGTTCTTTGGGCCAGCCATGCTCTCGAAGTAATGTGCTTGCAGTATGTCGAGTACCGTGGCCTACAAGCCGGCCTTTGTATCCAATGGTGGCGAAGACTTTGTTTATCGTATTTTCACTGATGGTTGGGTTTTTGGCGCCGACTCCGGGAAACAGCCAACGACTACGGCCAGTCAGGCAATGAAGTTCTTTTAAGGCTGAAACTGCTTGATGTGGTAGTGGGCACACAAAGTCTCTGCGCATCTTCATCTTTGCGGCTGGTGTCGTCCAAGTTGCTTTGTCGAGGTCGAACTCTTTCCATTCGGCTAGGCGAACCATGCCTGGTCGTGAGGCAGTCCAGATGCAAAGCCAAGCAGCGGTTCGGGCCGTCAGCCTACTTGGGGTGTTCTTCAGTGCAGTAAGAAAGTAACCTAACTCTGGTTCTAGTAAATGCGGGTGTTGTTGAGTCTTAGGGGCCTGTGCTGCGATATCCCTAAGACGGCTTCCCGGGTCGTTTTCCGTAAGGCCTAAACCGATGGCTCTCCCGAAAATCTGATTGATCCAGGTGCGGCATTTTTCCGCTACGTTGTGTGCGTCTCGGGCTTCGATAGAGGCTTGGAGTTCGGCGCAATCGGTGCGAGTGATCTCATCGAGAGGTTTGTCTCCCAAGGCAGGGAGAATGTCTTTGTCGAGATAGGTACGGATTTTATTGAGGGTGGAAGGGGCAAGACCCTTCTCTTCTTTTGCCTTGAGCCAGGCATCAGCAGCAGCTCTGAAGGTGCGTGTCTTGGCTGCATCAATGGCTGCTTTGGCGGATCGCTTCTGTTCGAGAGGATCGGCGCCGCTACTCACTACCTTGCGCAGTTCGGCAGCTTTGTCTCGTGCCAACGCACCACTTACCTCCGGATAGCCTCCAAGTCCCATCCAGGCCCAGTTGCCCGTCGGACGTTTATAGCGAAGCTGCCAGGACTTACCGCCATCAGGTTTAACCCTGAAGTAGAGGCCGCTGCCGTCCAGCTCGCGGTACTCCTTTGATTCCGGCTCCAATCCCGCAAGTGTCGTGTCAGCGAGAGGGCGGCGCTTGATGTCTGCGCGCTTCATCCTTGTATCCCAAAGTTCGGTATTTTTCTCAGGATACAAGCAGGGATACAGGGATACAACGGATAGGGGGAGACAGGGGTAGATAGATAGGCACAAAAAAACCGGCCAAGTGGCCGGTTTCTTTGGGTCTGAGAGGCTGTTAGAGACTCTCAGATACTGCTGTTTGGTGCCCCGAGGGAGACTCGAACTCCCACTCCTTTCGAAAACGGATTTTGAATCCGCCGCGTCTACCAATTCCGCCATCAGGGCTCAATGGCGGCGAAGTATAGAGAGGTGATTACCGTTGGTCAATCAGCTTTCATGGTCAATTTTGGCTATTTCCGCTAAACTTTCCGGCCCTGCTAGACGAACCCCATCATGCGCGTTGCTGACTTTACCTTCGAGCTTCCCGATTCGCTGATCGCCCGCCATCCCCTGGCCGAGCGTCGCGGTAGTCGCCTGTTGACCCTTGATGGGCCTACGGGTGCCCTGGCCCACCGTCAATTCACTGATTTGCTTGAGCATTTGCGCCCGGGCGACTTGATGGTGTTCAACAATACCCGGGTGATTCCGGCACGGCTGTTTGGCCAGAAAGCTTCCGGCGGCAAGCTGGAAATTCTGGTGGAGCGGGTGCTCGACAGTCATCGCGTGCTGGCCCATGTGCGCTCCAGCAAGTCGCCCAAGCCGGGTTCGACGATCCTCATCGAGGGCGGCGGCCAGGCACAGATGTTGGCCCGGCATGACACGCTGTTCGAGCTGGGGTTTGCCGAAGAAGTGCTGCCCTTGCTCGATCGCGTCGGCCATATGCCGTTGCCTCCTTATATAGACCGTCCGGATGAAGGCGCGGACCGCGAGCGCTATCAGACGGTGTACGCCGAGCGCCTGGGCGCGGTGGCGGCGCCGACTGCCGGGCTGCATTTCGACCAGCCTTTGCTGGAAGCGATTGCGGCCAAGGGCGTCGAGACTGCATTCGTCACCCTGCACGTCGGTGCCGGGACGTTCCAGCCGGTGCGCGTGGAGCGTATCGAAGACCACCATATGCATAACGAATGGCTGGAAGTCGGCCAGGACGTGGTGGATGCGGTCGCGGCCTGCCGTGCGCGTGGTGGTCGGGTGGTGGCGGTGGGCACGACCAGCGTGCGTTCCCTGGAAAGTGCCGCGCGCGATGGTGTGCTCAAGCCGTTCAGTGGCGACACCGACATCTTTATCTACCCGGGCCGGCCGTTTCATGTGGTCGACGCCCTGGTCACCAACTTTCATTTGCCCGAGTCCACGCTGTTGATGCTGGTTTCGGCGTTCGCCGGTTATCCCGAGGCCATGGCCGCCTATAAGGCCGCCGTCGAGCATGGGTACCGCTTTTTCAGCTACGGTGATGCGATGTTCATCACCCGTAACCCTGCGCCAACCGCTCCCAAGGATTCGGCCCCAGAGGAAACAGAATGAGTCGCACAAGTCGTATGTCTTTCGAGCTGCTGGCCACCGATGGCAAGGCTCGTCGTGGTCGCCTGACCTTCCCCCGCGGTACGGTGGAAACCCCGGCGTTCATGCCGGTGGGTACCTACGGCACGGTCAAGGGCATGCTGCCGCGGGATATCGTCGCCACCGGTGCCGAGATCATTCTGGGCAACACCTTCCACCTGTGGCTGCGTCCCGGCACCGAAGTGATCAAGAAGCACGGCGACCTGCATGACTTCATGCAGTGGAAAGGCCCGATTCTCACCGACTCCGGCGGTTTCCAGGTGTTCAGCCTGGGCGCCATGCGCAAGATCAAGGAAGAGGGCGTGACCTTCGCCTCGCCGGTGGACGGCGCCAAGGTGTTCATGGGGCCGGAAGAGTCGATGCAAGTGCAGCGCGACCTGGGTTCGGACATCGTGATGATCTTCGACGAATGCACCCCGTACCCGGCTGACGAAGACGTCGCGCGAATCTCCATGGAGCTGTCGTTGCGCTGGGCCCAGCGCTCCAAGAATGCCCACGGCGACAACACCGCCGCGCTGTTCGGCATCGTCCAGGGCGGTATGCACCAGGACCTGCGCATGCGTTCCCTGGAGGGGCTGGACAAGATCGGCTTCGACGGCCTGGCCATTGGCGGCCTGTCGGTGGGCGAGCCCAAGCACGAGATGATCAAGGTGCTGGACTACCTGCCGGGCCAGATGCCAGCAGACAAACCTCGTTACCTTATGGGCGTTGGCAAACCGGAGGATCTCGTAGAGGGTGTGCGCCGCGGTGTGGACATGTTCGATTGCGTGATGCCAACCCGCAATGCCCGCAATGGGCATCTGTTTATTGATACTGGCGTGCTGAAGATCCGTAACGCGTTCCATCGCCATGATGATTCGCCGCTCGATCCGACCTGCGATTGCTACACCTGCCAGAACTTCTCCCGCGCTTATCTGCATCATCTGGACAAGTGCGGCGAAATGCTGGGTAGCATGTTGAATACCATCCACAATTTGCGGCATTACCAGGTACTTATGGCTGGTTTGCGCGAGGCTATTCAACAGGGTACATTGGCCGCCTTTGTCGATGCCTTCTACGCCAAACGCGGGCTCCCTGTTCCGCCTTTGGACTGAGTTTTCTGACCCCAAGATTCAATATTTGCAACTGGAGTGCTAAATGAGCTTTTTTATCTCTAACGCCATGGCTGACGCTGCTGCACCTGCTGCAGGCCCTATGGGCGGCGGCTTTGAGTGGATTTTCCTGGTCGGCTTCCTGGTCATCTTCTATCTGATGATCTGGCGTCCACAGGCCAAGCGCGCCAAAGAGCAGAAGAACCTGCTGGGCAGCCTGCAAAAAGGTGACGAAGTTGTGACCACCGGCGGCATCGCCGGCAAGATCACCAAAGTGACCGACGACTTCGTGGTTCTGGAAGTGTCCGACACCATCGAAATGAAGTTCCAGAAGGGCGCTATCGCCGCCACGCTGCCAAAAGGCACGCTGAAAGCGATCTGATTCATCTTTTACCAATCGACGGGGCGCGCAAGGCGCCCCGCGTTATAAGCGGGCGGCGTGATGCTGAACAAATACCCTCTGTGGAAATACGTACTGATCCTGGCGGTGCTGGCGATCGGTTTTATTTATTCCGCTCCCAATCTATACCCTGATGATCCGGCCATTCAGGTCAGCGGTGCGAGCACCGCGTTGCAGGTCACTCAGGCTGATCTGGATCGTGCGAGCAAAGCGCTCACCGACGCCGGGATCAACGTCAAGGCAGCCACTATCGCGGCCAATGGCAAGGGCGGCTTGCTGCGTCTGATCAATAAAGAAGATCAGTTGCCAGCCAAGGACGTCGTACGCAAGGCCCTGGGTGACGACTACGTCGTTGCACTGAACCTGGCACAAACCACCCCGCAATGGTTGCGCAACCTCGGCGCGCACCCGATGAAGCTGGGTCTGGACTTGTCCGGTGGTGTGCACTTCCTGCTGGAAGTGGACATGGATAAAGCCCTCGATGCACGCCTGAAAGTCTACGAAGGCGACGTCAAGAGTCTGTTGCGCAAAGAGCGCCTGCGCTATCGCAGCCTGCCGCAACTCAACGGTGCCATTCAACTGGGCTTCAGCGACGACGCGACCCGTGAACAGGCCCGTGCACTGATCCGCAAGAACTTCAACGATTTCGACATTGTTCCGGCCGACCTCAATGGTCAGGCGGTACTGCGTCTGGCGATGACCCCGGCCAAGCTGGCGGAAATCCGTGAATACTCCATCAAGCAGAACTTGACCACGGTCCGTAACCGCGTCAACGAGCTGGGTGTGGCCGAGCCGCTGGTACAGCGTCAGGGCGCCAACCGCATCGTGGTTGAGCTGCCGGGCGTGCAGGACACCGCTGAAGCCAAGCGGATCCTGGGCAAGACCGCCAACCTCGAGTTCCGCCTGGCTGCAGAGCCGGGTGCTTCCAAGGCGACTTCCGAGTCGTTCGAATTCCGTGAAGGCAATCGTCCTCCAGCGTTGATCGAGCGTGGCCTGATCATCACCGGTGACCAGGTGACCGACGCCCAGGCGGGCTTCGATGAGCACGGTCGTCCACAGGTGAACATCAAGCTTGACGGTCACGGTGGCGAGCTGATGAGTCGTTCGACTCGCAGCAACGTCGGCCGCAGCATGGCGGTGATCTTCATCGAGCAGAAGCCGACCACCACTTACACCAAGCAAGTGGTTGATGGCGTCGAGAAAGACGTACCGGTCCAGACCTTCAAGGAAGAGAAGAAGATCATCAGCCTGGCGACCATCCAGTCGCCGCTGGGCAGTCAGTTCCGTATCACCGGCCTGAACGGCCAGGGCGAGTCTTCCGAGCTGGCGCTGCTGCTGCGTGCCGGTGGTCTGGCGGCGCCGATGTACTTTGCCGAAGAGCGCACAATCGGTCCGAGCCTGGGTGCTGACAACATCACCAAGGGTATCGATGCCTCGCTGTGGGGCATGTTGTTCGTGTCGCTGTTCATCATCGCCATCTACCGCTTCTTCGGCGTCATCGCCACCGTGGCGCTGGCGCTGAACATGGTACTGCTGCTGGCCCTGATGTCGCTGCTGGGGGCAACACTGACCCTGCCAGGCATCGCCGGTATCGTGTTGACCATGGGTATGGCGGTGGACGCCAACGTGCTGATCTTCTCGCGGATACGTGAAGAGATCGCCGCCGGCATGACCGTGCAGCGGGCTATTAACGAAGGCTTCGGCCGGGCATTCACTGCGATTCTCGACTCCAACCTGACCACATTGCTGGTCGGTGGCATCCTGTTTGCCATGGGCACCGGCCCGGTCAAAGGGTTTGCGGTGACCATGTCCCTCGGGATCTTTACCTCGATGTTCACGGCCATCTGGCTGACCCGTGCGATGGTCAACCTGATCTTCGGCGGTCGTGACTTCAAGAAGTTGTGGATTTAAGGGGCTGCCATGTTACGTACTATCAACTTCATGGGCGTGCGCAACGTTGCGTTCGGCGTCACATTGCTCCTTACCGTTCTGGCGTTGTTCAGCTGGTTCCATAAGGGCCTGAACTACGGTCTGGACTTCACCGGCGGTACGCTCATCGAGCTGACCTACGAGCGTCCGGCGGATGTGATGAAGGTTCGCGCGCAACTGAGCGAATCGGGTTATCACGACGCCATCGTGCAGAGCTTCGGTGCAACCACCGACCTGCTGGTGCGGATGCCGGGTGAAGACCCGCAACTGGGCCATCAGGTCGCAGCCGCCTTGCAGAAGGTTGGCGGTGACAACCCGGCACAGGTCAAGCGCGTCGAGTTCGTTGGCCCGCAGGTGGGTGAAGAGCTGCGCGACCAGGGCGGCCTCGGCATGCTGATGGCGCTGGGCGGCATCCTGATCTACCTGGCGTTCCGCTTTCAGTGGAAGTTCGCGGTCGGTGCCATTGTCTCGCTGGTCCACGACGTGATCGTGACCGTGGGTATCCTGTCGTTCTTCCAGATCACCTTCGACCTCACGGTGTTGGCGGCGGTACTGGCGATCATCGGTTACTCGCTCAACGACACCATCGTGGTTTTCGACCGGGTGCGTGAGAACTTCCGCGTGCTGCGCAAGGCCAGTCTGATCGAGAACATCAACATCTCGACCACCCAGACCCTGTTGCGCACCATGGCAACCTCGATCTCCACCTTGCTGGCAATTGCTGCGCTGCTGTTCTTCGGTGGCGACAACCTGTGGGGCTTCTCCATCGCACTGTTTGTCGGTGTGTTGGCGGGTACCTACTCGTCGATCTACATCGCCAACGTGGTGCTGATCTGGCTGAACCTGAGCAGCGAGGATCTGATTCCTCCTGCCAATACCGAGAAGGAAGTGGACGACCGCCCATAACGGTCATCATCTTCCAGCGGTCACCTAAAAAGGCGCGAGTATTGAACTCGCGCCTTTTTTATTACTCCAAGGCTGGGAGAAGCGCGGGCTTGTCCCGCTTGTGATGGTCAGGAGGTTCACGTGAACAAGTCGTTACTGGTTGGTGCGGTATTGGGTGCTGTCGGTGTGACTGCCGGGGGTGCTGTTGCCACCTACAGCCTGGTTAAAAGCGGCCCTGAGTATGCGCAAGTGCTGGCAGTTCAGCCGGTTAAACAACAGATCAAGACTCCACGCGAGGTCTGCAAGGACGTCGCGGTAACCCGTCAGCGCCCGGTCAAGGATGAGCATCAGATCCTTGGTACGGTGGCCGGTGCGGTTGGCGGTGGTTTGCTGGGCAGTATGATCGGCGGCGGCAACGGCAAAAAGATCGCCACCGTGGCGGGTGCAGTGGGTGGTGGTTATGCCGGTAACAAGGTGCAGGAAGGCATGCAGGAGCGTGATACCTACACCACCACTCAGACTCGCTGTAACACCGTCAATGACATCAGCGACAAGGTCGTGGGTTATGACGTGAAGTACGAACTGGATGGCAAGCAAGGCCAGGTGCGTATGGATCGTGATCCGGGTAACCAGATTCCGGTCAATAAAGAAGGCAAGCTGATCCTGAGTCAGAATCAGGAACAGCCGGGGCAGTAAGCTCGGGCCGATAAAAGAGCCGTCCTCAGGGGCGGCTTTTTTATCGGCTGAGTATTTTCAGGCATAAAAAAAGCACCCCGTAGGGTGCTTTTTTGTCGCTGGCGCTTAGCGCTTCAGCGAAGCCGGCAGGTGCGGCTGGATGGCGGTCAGGACCGCTTTGAAGCACTTGGTGTTGCCGGCAACCACGTGGCCTTTTTCCAGGAAGTCGTGACCGCCGGTGAAGTCGCTCACCAGGCCGCCTGCTTCCTGAATCAGCAGGGCGCCTGCAGCCATGTCCCACTCGGACAGGCCCGACTCCCAGAAAGCATCGAAACGGCCGGCGGCCACGTAAGCCAGGTCCAGGCTGGCGGCACCGGCGCGGCGGATGCCGGCGGTCTGGCCAACCAGGGCGCGGAACATGCCCAGGTAGTTGTCGAGGTTGTCCATCTGGTCGTCACGGAACGGGAAGCCAGTACCCAGCAGGGCGCCGTCCAGGCTGGTGCGGCCGCTGACGCGCAGGCGACGACCGTTCAGTTGGGCGCCACGACCGCGGCTGGCGGTGAATTCTTCCTGGCGAACCGGGTCCAGAACAACGGCGTGTTCCAGGCGACCACGGTATTTGCAGGCAATGCTGACGGCAAAGTGAGGAATGCCGCGCAGGAAGTTAGTGGTGCCGTCCAGTGGGTCGATGATCCACAGGTATTCTTCGCCTTCACCGCTGCCCGCGTGCAGGCCGGTTTCTTCACCGAGGATGCCGTGGGTTGGGTAGGCTTTGCGCAACGCATCGATGATCTTCTGCTCGGCAGCGCGATCAACTTCGGATACGTAGTCTTTGGCGTCTTTTTCGTCGACCTTGATGGTATCCAGGCGCTCGATGGAGCGGAAAATCAATTCACTGGCGCTGCGGGCGGCGCGCAGCGCGATATTCAGCATTGGCTGCATGGATGTGTCACCTAAGGTTGTTAAAGAAAGCCGAGCATTCTAGCAGAAAACTTTTGCAGATGAAGGTCGACATTCGCTTTCCTCATTTTGAGCGGGGCACTGACTCAGTAAATGTGCGCACTTTTTGACCAGTGGTCGTTTGCACAAGGCGCTAAAGGTGCGCGTCGCTGAGTGTATCCGGGGCTCCCGGTTATTTTTGAGGCGTGACTGCTGGCTGTTCTGTAAGATTTGCTCCCCTTTCCGTGTCCGAGAGCGCCTCCCTTGCTGCAGAACATTCGTGTCGTCCTGGTCAATACCAGTCATCCCGGGAATATCGGTGGGGCTGCGCGTGCCATGAAGAACATGGGCCTGTCGCGGCTGGTGCTGGTTGAGCCGCGGATTTTCCCGTCCCACGAGGCTGATGCCCGTGCCTCTGGCGCCACGGACATCCTGGAAAATGCGCAGGTCGTCGCCACCCTGGAAGAGGCGTTGGCGGGCTGTACCCTGGTATTTGGTACCAGTGCCCGTGATCGGCGTATTCCCTGGCCCTTGCTCGACCCTCGTGAATCCGGGTTGAAGGTAGTGGAAGAGGCGGGGCAGGGCGCGCAGATCGCCCTGGTGTTCGGCCGTGAAGACTCTGGCCTGACCAATGACGAGCTGCAGCGATGTCACTTCCATGTGCATATCCCGTCGGACCCTGAGTTCAGTTCGCTGAACCTGGCGACGGCGGTGCAGGTGTTGACCTATGAGGTGCGCATGTCCTGGCTGGCGGCCGAGGGCCGGCCGAGCAAGGTCGAGAAGGATGAAGTGGCGTCGCCGCGCAGCGATGAGTTGGCGACCATGGATGAGTTGGAGCGGTTCTACGAGCATCTGCAGCAGACGCTGGTGGCCATCGACTTCCTCGATCCGGAAAAACCGCGGCACTTGATGGCGCGCCTGCGTCGGTTGTACGGTCGCAGCTCGGTCAGCCGGGCGGAAATGAATATTTTGCGAGGCATCCTCACGGAGACCCAGAAAGCGGCCCGTGGCGAGCTCATCAAGCGGAAGAATGAAGATGTTTGAGCGTTTGCGTGAAGATATCCAGAGTGTTTTTCACCGTGATCCGGCGGCGCGCAATGCCTTTGAGGTGCTCACCTGCTACCCGGGCATGCACGCCATCTGGATCCATCGCCTGTCAGGCGCTCTGTGGGGCATGGGGTGGAAGTGGCTGGCGCGGCTGGTGTCGAACTTCGGCCGCTGGTTGACCGGGATCGAGATTCACCCGGGGGCCAAGGTTGGTCGTCGGTTCTTTATTGACCACGGCATGGGCATCGTCATCGGTGAAACCGCCGAGATCGGCGATGACGTGACCCTGTACCAGGGCGTTACCCTGGGTGGCACCAGCTGGAATAAAGGCAAGCGCCACCCGACCCTGGAAGATGGTGTGGTAGTAGGGGCAGGCGCCAAGGTCCTGGGCCCATTCACTGTTGGTGCCGGGGCCAAGGTCGGTTCCAATGCGGTGGTGACCAAGGCCGTGCCCGCGGGCGCGACGGTGGTGGGGATTCCTGGGCGCATCATTATCAAGTCCGATGATGAGCAGGAAGCCAAGCGCAAGGCCATGGCCGAGAAGCTGGGCTTTGATGCCTACGGTGTCAGCGAAGACATGCCGGACCCGGTGGCTCGCGCCATTGGCCAACTGCTGGATCACCTGCAGGCGGTCGATGGTCGCCTTGAAGGCATGTGCGGCGCATTGAAAGACTTGGGCAGCAACTATTGCGCCCAGGATCTGCCGGCACTGCGCGAAGAGGACTTTGCCGGGGTCAAGGACAAGGGCGACAGTCAGGTCGGCTAAGGCTGCTGCCGCAAGTCGATGCGTGTGCGTTGATGGCGATCGGCCTCGGATTACCGGCCTCTGGATCGCCGGCGAGCTAGATTGGGCGGGGCGGATGATGTCGTTTTGATGGTGCATTGATCTCCCGCAGGTCGGCCGCCAGCGCCGGGATGTGCCATTACGCCGCAGACTTTGCTATGATTCGCGCGCTCTTTTGCGGGTAAACCCGACTAAAGTAGTTGGTCTTATAGTTGACTCGATTACTCGGGTATTGCATACTCGCCCTCATCCCGAAACACTCTGTGGTAATTGTCCATGCGACTCACTACTAAAGGCCGATACGCGGTAACTGCCATGCTCGACCTGGCGTTGCACGCGCAACATGGCCCGGTGTCCCTGGCCGATATCTCTGAGCGCCAAGGCATCTCCCTGTCCTATCTCGAACAGCTCTTCGCCAAGCTGCGCCGCAGCAATCTGGTGTCCAGTGTGCGTGGCCCGGGTGGCGGCTATCAGCTGTCGCGCGACATGCAGGGAATCCAGGTAGCTCAGGTGATCGATGCGGTGAACGAATCGGTCGATGCCACCAAATGCCAGGGCCAGGGTGACTGCCATTCCGGCGACACCTGCCTGACTCACCACTTGTGGTGTGATCTGAGCCTGCAGATTCACGAATTTCTGAGCGGTATCAGCTTGGCTGACCTTGTGACTCGCCGTGAGGTGCAAGAAGTAGCCCAGCGTCAGGATCAGCGCCGCTGTAATGGCAAGGCGCCACGCCTGGATAAGATCGAAGCGTCCGCCGTCGAATGACAGCCAAAGAGCCAGCGGAACGCCAGCCAGCCTGATTTAGGAGAGAGTCCATGAAATTGCCGATTTACCTTGATTACTCAGCGACCACCCCGGTTGACCCGCGTGTCGCGCAAAAGATGAGTGAATGCCTGCTGGTCGACGGAAACTTCGGTAACCCGGCGTCCCGTTCCCATGTGTTTGGCTGGAAGGCCGAAGAATCGGTCGAAAACGCCCGTCGCCAAGTGGCTGACCTGGTGAATGCCGATCCGCGTGAGATCGTCTGGACTTCCGGTGCCACCGAATCCGACAACCTGGCAATCAAGGGTGTCGCGCACTTCTACGGCAGCAAGGGCAAGCACCTGATCACCTCCAAGATCGAGCACAAGGCTGTCCTTGACACCATGCGCCAACTGGAGCGTGAAGGTTTTGAAGTTACCTACATCGAGCCGGGCGAAGATGGCCTGATCACTCCGGCCATGGTTGAAGCCGCACTGCGCGACGACACCATCCTCGTGTCGATCATGCACGTGAACAACGAGATCGGTACCGTCAACGACATCGCCGCGATCGGCGAACTGACTCGCTCCAAGGGCGTTCTGTTCCACGTCGACGGCGCCCAGTCCACTGGCAAGGTCGATATCGACCTGCAGAAGCTGAAAGTCGACCTGATGTCGTTCTCGGCCCACAAGACCTACGGTCCGAAAGGCATTGGCGCGCTGTACGTCAGCCGCAAACCGCGCGTGCGTCTGGAAGCCACCATGCACGGTGGCGGTCATGAGCGCGGCATGCGCTCCGGCACCCTGGCGACCCACCAGATCGTCGGCATGGGCGAAGCGTTCCGTGTGGCCAAGGAGGACATGGCTGCCGAGAACCTGCGCATCAAGGCCCTGAGCGATCGCTTCTACAAGCAGGTCGAGCATCTGGAAGAGCTGTACATCAACGGCAGCATGACCGCCCGTGTACCGCACAACCTGAACCTGAGCTTCAACTACGTTGAAGGCGAGTCGCTGATCATGGCCCTCAAGGACCTGGCAGTATCCTCCGGTTCGGCCTGCACCTCGGCTTCGCTTGAGCCTTCGTACGTACTGCGCGCCCTGGGCCGCAACGACGAACTGGCCCATAGCTCGATCCGCTTCACCTTCGGTCGCTTCACCACCGAAGAAGAAATCGATTACGCCGCGCAGAAAGTCTGCGAGGCCGTCACCAAGCTGCGCGCTCTGTCGCCGCTGTGGGACATGTTCAAAGACGGCGTCGACATCTCGAAAATCGAGTGGGCGGCACACTGATATATAAGTCGCCGCCAGCGGGTTCTGCCGAACGTATCGATTACGGCGATTTGCAGGGCCCCAAGAGCGACTCTCTGATGAGTGAGGATTAAGAATCATGGCTTACAGCGAAAAGGTCATCGACCATTACGAAAACCCGCGCAACGTCGGCAAGATGAACGCGGAAGACCCTGATGTCGGCACTGGCATGGTCGGCGCTCCAGCGTGCGGCGACGTGATGCGCCTGCAGATCAAGGTCAACGAGCAAGGCATCATCGAAGATGCCAAGTTCAAGACTTACGGCTGCGGTTCGGCCATCGCCTCCAGTTCCCTGGCCACCGAGTGGATGAAGGGCAAGACCCTGGACGAGGCTGAAACCATCAAGAACACTCAGCTGGCCGAAGAACTGGCCCTGCCGCCAGTGAAAATCCACTGCTCGGTACTCGCGGAAGACGCCATCAAGGCCGCTGTTCGCGACTACAAGCAGAAGAAAGGCCTGATCTGATTCATTCGGATTCAGCTTTCACAGATTGAGCGACAAGTAAGGAGTCACGATGGCTATCAGCATGACAGAAGCGGCTGCTCAACACGTGCGACGCTCCCTCAACGGGCGCGGCAAGGGTGATGGGATTCGTCTGGGTGTTCGCACCACGGGCTGTTCCGGCCTTGCCTACGTGCTGGAGTTCGTCGACGAGGTGGGTGAAGACGATCAGGTGTTCGAAAGTCACGGCGAGAAAGTGATCATCGACCCGAAAAGCCTGACCTATCTGGACGGCACCGAACTGGATTTCGTCAAGGAAGGGTTGAACGAAGGCTTCAAGTTCAACAACCCCAACGTACGCGGTGAATGTGGCTGCGGCGAAAGCTTCAACATCTGAGGCTTCTTGTGGGTACTCCTTGTCATTTCGCTTTATTTGAACTGCAGCCCAGCTTTCGCCTGGACCTCGAGCAGTTGGCTACGCGCTACCGTGAGTTGGCGCGCGGCGTCCACCCCGACCGTTTCGCTGACGCTTCCGAGCGTGAGCAGCGGCTGGCGCTCGAGCAATCCGCGAGCCTCAACGAGGCCTACCAGACGCTCAAAAGCCCTCCCAAGCGTGCGCGCTACCTGCTCGCCATGGGCGGTCGCGAGTTGCCGCTGGAGGTCACGGTGCATGATCCGGAGTTTCTTCTGCAGCAGATGCAGTGGCGCGAAGAACTCGAAGACCTGCAGGACAGCGCCGACCTGGCGGGTGTTGCGGTGTTCAAACGGCGTCTGAAAGTCGCGCAGGATGAGTTGAACGAAAGCTTCGCAGCTTGTTGGGATGATGCAGCGCAACGCGAACAGGCCGAACGCCTGATGCGGCGCATGCAGTTCCTCGACAAGCTCACGTATGAAGTGCGCCAGTTAGAAGAGCGCCTCGACGATTAACCCAGTGCTGCCCATGTTGCACGCCTGATAGACAGATAAGACCTGATTACCATGGCCCTACTGCAGATCGCCGAACCCGGCCAAAGTCCTCAACCGCACCAGCGTCGTCTGGCTGTGGGGATCGACTTGGGCACCACCAATTCGCTGGTCGCTGCATTGCGCAGTGGTCTTTCCGAACCGCTGGCGGACGCTGATGGGCGGGTCATCCTGCCTTCCGCCGTGCGCTACCACGCTGATCGTGTCGAGGTCGGCGAGTCTGCCCGGCTGGCGGCGTCTGGCGATCCCTTGAATACCGTGCTGTCGGTCAAGCGCTTGATGGGTCGTGGTCTGTCCGACGTCAAGCAATTGGGCGAGCAGTTGCCGTATCGCTTTGTCGATGGCGAGTCGCACATGCCGTTCATCGACACGGTGCAGGGCCCGAAAAGCCCGGTCGAAGTCTCCGCCGAGATCCTCAAGGTGCTGCGTCAGCGCGCCGAGTCGACCCTGGGTGGCGAGTTGGTAGGGGCGGTGATCACCGTTCCGGCCTACTTTGACGACGCACAGCGTCAGGCCACCAAGGACGCGGCCAAACTGGCGGGTCTGAATGTGCTGCGTTTGCTCAACGAGCCGACCGCAGCGGCGGTGGCCTATGGCCTGGATCAGCACGCCGAAGGCGTGGTGGCGATCTACGACCTGGGCGGCGGCACCTTTGATATTTCTATTCTGCGCCTGACCGGCGGTGTGTTCGAAGTGCTGGCCACCGGTGGCGACACCGCCCTGGGCGGCGATGACTTCGATCACGCGATTGCCGGCTGGATCATCGACAGTGCCGGTTTGTCGGCCGATCTCGATCCTGGCGCGCAGCGTCGTTTGCTGCAAACCGCCTGCGCCGCCAAGGAAGCCCTGACCCACGCCGATTCGGTGGACGTGGTCTATGGCGAATGGCGCGCGGCGCTGACTCGTGAACAGTTCGACGCTCTGATCGAACCCATGGTTGCGCGTAGCCTCAAGGCGTGCCGCCGTGCGGTGCGTGATTCCAATGTTGAGCTCGACGATGTGCAGGCAGTGGTCATGGTCGGCGGTTCGACCCGTGTGCCACGCGTGCGCCAGGCCGTCGGCGAGATGTTCGGGCGTGAGCCGTTGACCGAAATCGACCCGGATCAAGTGGTGGCCATCGGGGCTGCGATCCAGGCCGACACCTTGGCCGGCAATAAGCGCGACGGCGGCGAACTGCTGTTGCTGGACGTGATTCCGCTGTCCCTGGGGCTGGAAACCATGGGTGGGCTGATGGAGAAGGTGATTCCTCGCAACACCACCATCCCCGTCGCCCGTGCCCAGGACTTCACCACCTACAAGGATGGGCAGTCGGCCATGATGATTCACGTGCTGCAGGGTGAGCGCGAGCTGATCAGCGATTGCCGCTCCCTGGCGCGCTTCGAATTGCGCGGTATTCCGCCGATGGTGGCGGGTGCGGCGAAAATCCGCGTGACCTTCCAGGTCGATGCCGATGGCCTGCTCAGTGTGGCGGCCCGTGAGCTGGGGTCGGGCGTTGAAGCGAGCATCCAGGTCAAGCCGTCCTACGGCCTGACCGATGGTGAAATCGCCAAGATGCTCAAGGATTCGTTCCAATATGCCGGCGACGACAAGGTCGCCCGTGTCCTGCGCGAGCAGCAGGTTGATGCCCAGCGCCTGATCGAGGCGGTGCAAGGCGCCCTGGAGGCTGATGGCGAGCGCCTGCTGGATGCCGAAGAGCGCATGGTCATCGAGTTGCAGATGCAGGAACTGGCCGAACTGATGAAGGGTACCGATGGTTACGCCATCGAGCAGCAGACCAAGCGTCTGTCGCAAGTGACCGATGCTTTTGCTGCCCGACGCCTGGATTCGACGGTGAAAGCGGCGCTGGCGGGGCGCAACTTGAATGAAATCGAGGAATAACTGATGCCGCAGATCATTTTTCTGCCACATGCCGTGCTGTGCCCGGAAGGTCTGGTTGTAGAGGTTGCGCCCGGTACCTCGATTCTCGAAGTGGCCCACGATAACCATATCGAGATCGAAAGCGCCTGCGGCGGTGTCTGTGCCTGCACCACCTGCCACTGCGTGATTCGTGAAGGGTTCGATTCGCTGAATGAAGCGGACGAACTGGAAGAAGACATGCTGGACAAGGCCTGGGGGCTTGAGCCTCAGTCGCGCCTGTCCTGCCAGGCGATCGTCGGTGAAGAAGACCTGACCGTCGAAATCCCGAAATACTCGCTCAACCATGCCGCCGAAGCGCCGCACTGATTCAAGGAATAGTCATGAGTCTGAAATGGGTTGATGTGCTGGAAATCGCGATTCAGCTGGCCGAATCCCGGCCGGAAGTGGATCCGCGCTATGTAAACTTTGTCGATCTGCACAAGTGGGTTCTGGCACTGCCGGAGTTCAGCGACGATCCGGCTCGCGGTGGCGAGAAAGTTCTTGAAGCAATTCAGGCTGCCTGGATTGAAGAAGCGGACTGAATCCGCGCTGTACGCAGTTAGGCAATCCCTATAAACCCGCGTATAATTCGCGGGTTTAATTTTTCGCAAATTACCGTTTCTGGAGTTACACCATGGCTGTTCAACGTACTTTCTCCATCATCAAGCCTGACGCTGTTGCAAAAAACGTCATCGGCAAGATCGTTTCCCGTTTCGAAGAAGCCGGCCTGCGCGTTGTAGCTTCGAAAATGAAGCAACTGTCCAAAGCTGAAGCCGAAGGCTTCTACGCTGAGCACAGCGCTCGTGGTTTCTTCGGCGAGCTGGTTGCCTTCATGACTTCCGGTCCGGTTGTCGTTCAGGTTCTGGAAGGCGAAAACGCTATCGCTCTGAACCGTGAGCTGATGGGCGCTACCAACCCTAAAGAAGCTGCTGCCGGCACTATCCGTGCTGACTTCGCCGAGTCCATCGACGCCAACGCCGTTCACGGTTCGGACTCCGAAGCCGCTGCTGCTCGCGAAATCGCTTACTTTTTCGCTGCTACTGAAGTAACCACTCGCTAAGCATTGGCTTAAGAGTGAAGGTGAATCCATGACTACATCGACTGTAAAAACCAACCTGTTGGGTCTGACTCAACAGGAAATGGAAAAATTCTTCGACTCAATCGGGGAGAAGCGTTTCCGTGCCGGTCAGGTAATGAAATGGATTCACCACCTTGGCGTCGATGATTTCGACGCCATGACGAACGTCAGCAAAGCCTTGCGCGACAAGCTCAAGGTGATTGCTGAGGTTCGCGGTCCTGAAGTCGTCAGCGAGGACATCTCCAGCGATGGCACCCGTAAATGGGTGGTGCGCGTGGCGTCCGGCAGCTGCGTCGAGACCGTGTACATTCCCCAGGGCAAACGCGGCACTCTTTGCGTTTCGTCCCAGGCAGGCTGTGCCCTGGATTGCAGTTTCTGCTCCACCGGCAAGCAAGGTTTCAACAGCAACCTCACCGCCGCCGAAGTCATCGGCCAGGTGTGGATTGCCAATAAATCGTTCGGCAGCATCCCGGCGACCGCCGACCGTGCCATCACCAACGTGGTGATGATGGGCATGGGCGAGCCGCTGCTGAACTTCGACAACGTCGTCGCGGCCATGCACCTGATGATGGACGACCTGGGTTACGGCATCTCCAAGCGCCGAGTGACCCTGTCGACCTCCGGCGTGGTGCCGATGATCGATGAGCTGTCCAAGCACATCGACGTCTCGCTGGCGTTGTCCCTGCACGCTCCCAACGATGCGTTGCGCAACCAGCTGGTGCCGATCAACAAGAAGTACCCGCTGAAGATGCTGCTCGAGTCCTGCCAGCGCTACATGTCGTCCCTGGGCGAAAAGCGCGTGCTGACCATCGAGTACACCTTGCTCAAGGACATCAACGACAAGGTCGAGCATGCGGTTGAAATGATCGAGTTGCTCAAGAACATTCCGTGCAAGATCAACCTGATCCCGTTCAACCCGTTCCCGCACTCCGGTTACGAGCGGCCGAGCAACAATGCCATCCGTCGTTTCCAGGACCAGCTGCATCACGCCGGTTTCAACGTCACCGTGCGCACCACCCGTGGTGAGGATATCGATGCCGCCTGTGGCCAACTGGTCGGGCAGGTGCTGGACCGCACCCGTCGCAGCGAACGCTATATTGCGGTGCGCGAGTTGAGCGCTGATGCCGATATGCCGCAAAGCGCCGCGAATCGTACTTGAGAGAGGCTCTCCATGACCTTTCGCGTTGCGCTGCTGTTGCTGGTTGTCAGCCTCTCGGCTGGCTGCGTTCTGTCGGGTGATTTCAACCCGCTGAACACCAGTAAGGGCCGCGACGAAGCGCGTCAGGCCTATGTGCAACTGGGTTTGGGGTATCTGCAACAGGGCATGACCGAACGTGCCAAGGTGCCGCTCAAGAAAGCCCTGGAGCTGGATGAGTCGGACGCCGATGCCAATGCCGCCCTGGGGCTGGTGTTCCAGGCCGAGATGGAGCCGGAGCTGGCCGACGAGCATTTTCGCAAGGCCTTGGCCTCGCGCCCTGCCGATGCTCGGATCCTCAATAACTACGGCAGCTTTCTCTTCGAAGAAAAACGTTACAAAGAGGCTTATCAGCGCTTTGAACAGGCTGCTGCTGATACCCTGTACCCCGAGCGTTCTCGCGTGTTCGAGAACCTTGGCATGACCGCAAAGAAATTGGGGCAGCGTGAGTTGGCCCAGCAGCAACTGGAAAAAGCCCTGCGTCTGAATCGTCAACAACCGCACGCCTTGCTGGAAATGGCTGAGTTGTCCTTCGAAGACAGGCATTATGTCCCCGCACGCGACTATTACGACCGTTTTAGCCTGCTGAGCGAGCAAAATGCACGTAGTCTATTGCTCGGCGTTCGGCTGGCGGATGTGTTTGAAGATCGCGACAAGGCCGCCAGTTATGGTCTGCAATTAAAACGACTCTATCCCGGTACGCCGGAATATCAGCAATACCTGTCGGAGCAATGATGAAAGCGGCGCATCCCGAAGTTCTAGCAGTGACTCGCGTAAACCCCGGTGAGACCCTGCGTCAGGCCCGCGAAAGCAATGGTTGGTCGCAGGCAGAAGTGGCCCTGAAGCTCAATCTCACCGTGAGCTCGCTGAATAATCTGGAAACCGGTGCTTTCGACAAGCTGCCGGGACATACCTTTTCCCGTGGTTATATCCGTGCCTACGCCAAGTTGCTGGGGATGGAGCAGACCAACCTGGTCCAGCAGTTCGACCTTTACACCGGCTCCGACTCTCAAGGCAGCAGCGTGCATGCCTTGGGTCGTATTGAAGAACCGGTCCGGGTTTCCCACACCATTTTGCGCATCGTCAGCCTGTTGCTGCTGGTGGCTGTGGTCGGCGGTGGCTTTATCTGGTGGCAGGATCAGACCTCGCTGCGCAGCAAGGACCTGACGTCGTTCGGCCAGGAGCACGTCGAAGTCGAAGGCGCCGATGGCACCACACAGATTCACCCGATCGACGAGCCGGAAGACCAGGCCGTGGTCGAAGGTCAGGCTGAAGGGGGGGCTACCAACCTCGCCCTGCCACAGGCTCAGACCCCGGCTGAAGCCCCGGCCAGCCCCGCTGCCCCCGCTGCTTCTGCTCCAACCGTTGCAGCGCCGGCCCATACCGCGCCCGCTCCGGTGGTCAGCGCCCCGGCAGCAGCCGCGCCGACTGCGCCGGTAACGCCTGCCCCAACGGTTGCCGCCCCGGCCGTATCGGCACCCGCAGCAGCCCCGGTGGCAGGTTCGGGTCAGGTCCAGATTCAATTCATTGCTGATTGCTGGGCCCAGGTCATTGATGGCAATGGCAAGGTGCTGCTCAGTGGCCTCAAGCGTAAAGGCGAAACCGCCGACGTGACGGGCAAGCCGCCATTTGCCGTACGCCTGGGCTACGCCCGTGGCGCGCAAATCAGCTACAACGGACAAGCGGTCGATGTGGCTCCGTTCACCAGTGGCGAGACCGCTCGCCTGAAGTTAGGTCAATAAGTCATGCACGGCGAATCTCCAATCAAACGTCGCGAGTCCCGCAAAATCTGGGTTGGCTCGGTGCCTGTGGGGGGCGATGCCCCGATCGCGGTGCAGAGCATGACCAACAGCGATACCAATGACGTGGCCGCTACCGTGGCCCAGATCAACCGCCTGGAAGCCGCAGGCGTGGATATCGTGCGGGTATCGGTCCCGGACATGGACGCTGCCGAAGCATTCGGTCGCATCAAGCAGCTGGTCAAGGTACCGCTGGTGGCCGACATCCACTTCGACTACCGGATCGCCCTGCGCGTGGCTGAGCTGGGCGTCGATTGCCTGCGGATCAACCCGGGCAACATCGGTCGTGAAGACCGTGTGCGTGCTGTGGTTGATGCCGCCCGTGACCGCGGGATCCCGATCCGCATCGGCGTCAACGCCGGCTCCCTGGAAAAGGATCTGCAGAAGAAATACGGCGAACCGACCCCGGCAGCCCTGGTTGAGTCGGCCCTGCGTCACGTCGAGCACCTTGAACGCCTGAATTTCCAGGATTTCAAGGTCAGCGTAAAGGCCTCCGATGTGTTCATGGCTGTCGAAGCCTACCGCCTGCTGGCCAAGGAAATCGTCCAGCCGCTGCACTTGGGCATTACCGAAGCCGGTGGTTTGCGCTCAGGCACGGTGAAATCCGCCGTGGGCCTCGGTATGCTGCTGGCCGACGGGATTGGCGATACTATTCGCATCTCGCTGGCGGCTGACCCGGTCGAGGAAGTGAAAGTCGGCTACGACATTCTCAAATCCCTGCATCTGCGTTCCCGTGGTATCAACTTCATCGCCTGCCCGAGCTGCTCGCGGCAGAACTTCGATGTGGTCAAGACCATGAACGAGCTGGAAGGGCGCCTTGAAGACCTGTTGGTGCCGCTGGATGTTGCGGTCATCGGCTGTGTGGTCAACGGTCCAGGTGAAGCCAAGGAGGCCCATATCGGCCTGACTGGCGGTACACCGAACCTGATTTACATCGACGGCAAGCCGTCGCAGAAATTGACGAATGAGAATCTGGTGGATGAGCTGGAAAAGCTGATCCGCCAGAAAGCGGCCGAAAAGGTCGAAGCTGACGCTGCGGTGATCGCGCGCGGCTGATTCAACAGAATTTAAGGATTTTTAGTGAGCAAGTCTCTGCAAGCCATTCGTGGCATGAATGACATCCTGCCCGAGCAGACGCCCCTGTGGCGCTATTTCGAGAGCACTGTGGCGCGCCTGCTGGATAACTACGGTTACAAGCAGATCCGCATGCCGATCGTCGAGTTCACCGATCTGTTCAAGCGCTCCATCGGCGAAGTGACCGACATTGTCGAAAAAGAGATGTACACCTTCGAAGACCGTAACGGCGACTCCCTGACCCTGCGTCCGGAAGGCACCGCCGCGTGCGTGCGCGCGGTCCTCGAACACGGCATTACCGGCGGTGGCCAGGTGCAGAAGTTGTGGTACATCGGTCCGATGTTCCGCCACGAACGCCCGCAGAAAGGCCGTTATCGCCAGTTTCACCAGATCGGTTGCGAAGTGTTCAACCTCGACGGTCCGGACATCGACGCCGAACTGATCGTGCTGACCTGGCGCCTGTGGGGCGAGCTGGGTATTCGTGACGCGGTCAAGCTCGAACTCAACAGCCTGGGCACCGCCGAGGCTCGTGCCCGTTATCGCGACGCGCTGGTGGAATTCCTCTCGGCCCGCCTCGAGTTGCTGGATGAAGACAGCCAGCGCCGCCTGAAAACCAACCCGCTGCGGGTGCTCGATACCAAGCATCCGGAAACTCAGGCGGTATTGGTGGATGCGCCGAAACTGGCCGACTACCTCGACGAAGAGTCGCGGGTGCATTTCGAAGGCCTCAAGGCGCGCCTGGACGCTGCCGGCATTCCGTATGTGATCAACCCCAAGTTGGTCCGTGGCCTGGATTACTACAGCAAGACGGTTTTCGAATGGGTCACCGACAAGCTCGGCGCCCAGGGCACTGTCTGCGCGGGCGGTCGTTACGACGGTCTGGTGGAGCAGATGGGCGGCAAGCCGACCCCGGGCGTAGGTTTTGCCATGGGCATCGAGCGCCTGGTGCTGCTGCTGGAAACCCTGGAGCAGATCCCGGACGAGATTTCCCGTCAGGTCGATGTCTACCTCTGCGCCTTTGGCGAGGCTGCCGAACTGGCCGCCCTGGCCTTGAGCGAGCGGGTTCGCGATCAACTGCCAAACCTGCGCCTGCAGATCAACGCCGGCGCCGGTAGTTTCAAGAGTCAATTCAAGAAGGCCGACAAGAGCGGTGCGCTGTACGCACTGATCCTCGGTGACGACGAACTGGCCCAGCAAGTGGTAGGTTTCAAACCCCTGCGTGGCCAGGGCGAACAACAAAGCATTGCCTGGGATGCGCTCGCTGCACACCTGGCCACCTGCGTCGTGCAGGGTTGAAGCTGTCAAACAGCCGAATTTAGCGATTAAGGAGTATTGGGGTGTCGAGTACCGAAGATGAACAGCTGACGGAATTCAAAGACTGGTGGCAGCGCAACGGCAAACCCCTGGTCACTGGCGGCCTGTTGGCGCTGGTCATCGTGTTCG
The DNA here is from genome assembly GCF_049199125.1 of Pseudomonas sp. QD4. Taxonomy (NCBI): domain Bacteria; kingdom Pseudomonadati; phylum Pseudomonadota; class Gammaproteobacteria; order Pseudomonadales; family Pseudomonadaceae; genus Pseudomonas; species Pseudomonas sp. QD4. The sequence goes on along the minus strand of NZ_JBLZOM010000004.1, from coordinate 260,094 downwards.
GCTGGCAGGCCTGGCACAAGTATCAGAGCAATCAGTCGCAAGGCGCCTCGATGCTCTATCAGCAATTGCTTGAAACCACGCTGACCCCTGACGGCAAGCCTGATGCGGCGCGCGTTGCGGACCTGGCCGGCAAGCTCAACAGCGAGTTCGGCGGCACCGCCTACGCGCAATACGGCAGCCTGTTCGTGGCCAAGGTCGCGGTCGATACCGGCAAGCTGGACGATGCTGCCAGCGAGCTCAAGGCGATTGCCGACAAGCCTGTGAATCCGACCCTGGGTGAAGTTGCACGCCAGCGCCTGGCGCAGGTACTGGCCGCACAGAACAAAGCCGATGAAGCACTGAAGCTGCTCGACGGCGATGCTGACAAGTCGTTCCTGGCCACTCGTGAAGAGCTCAAGGGCGACCTGCTGGTCCAACTGGGCCGGATCGACGAAGCCCACGCGGCTTACCAAAAAGCCAAGGCTGCGCTGTCTGATGAAGCGGCGGTCGGTGGCCTACAAATCAAGCTGGACGACCTGGCCAAAGGGGATGCGTGACGTGATTCGTTGGAAACATGCAGCATTGCTGGCTCTGGCCATTTTGGCCGCGGGTTGCAGCAGCAACAGCAAAAAAGAACTGCCACCGGCTGAGCTGGTCGACTTCAAAGAAGAAGTGGTCCTGCAGAAGCAGTGGAGCCGTTCGGTCGGTGACGGCCAGGGCGAAACCTACAACATGCTGGTTCCGGCCATCGACGGCGACACCATCTATGCCGCGGACGTTACCGGCGTGGTGATGTCCCTGGATCGCATGAACGGTGACGTCAAATGGAAGAAAGACCTTGAACTGCCTGTTTCCGGCGCCGTTGGCGTGGGTTACGGCCTGGTCATGATCGGCACTCTGAAGGGCGAAGTGGTTGCCCTGGATGCGTCCAGCGGCGAAGAAAAATGGCGCGCTCGCGTGACCAGTGAAGTCCTCGCCCCACCTGCCAGCAATGGCGATGTGGTGGTGGTGCAAACCCAGGACGACCGTGTGATTGGCCTCGACGCCAGCACCGGCAACCAACTCTGGCTCTATGACAGCACTCCTGCAGTACTGACCCTGCGCGGTACCAGTGCTCCGGTGGTGACCAACCGCCTGGCAGTGGCCGGCCTGTCCACCGGTAAAGTGGTCGCCCTGGATATCCGCAACGGCGTGCCGGTGTGGGAGCAGCGTGTGGCTATTCCTCAGGGCCGTTCCGAGCTGGATCGGGTCGTCGACATTGACGGTGGCTTGCTGCTGTCGGGCGGCACCCTGTATGTCGCCAGCTACCAGGGTCGCGTTGCAGCCCTGGACCTGGAAAGCGGTCGTCCGCTCTGGCAGCGTGATGCTTCCAGCTATGCCGGCGTCGCCCAGGGTTTTGGCAGCGTGTACGTGAGCCTGTCGTCGGGCACCGTTGAAGGTGTTGACGAGCGCTCCACCACTGCCCTGTGGAGCAATGACTCTCTGGCTCGCCGCCAACTGTCGGCTCCGGAAGTGTTCTCCAGCTACGTGGCGGTCGGTGACCTGGAAGGTTACCTGCATCTGCTGAGCCAGGTTGACGGTCGTTTCGTCGGCCGTCAGCGCATCGACAGCGACGGCCTGCGTGCGCGTCCGCTGGTGGTGGGTGACATGATTTATGTGTATGGCAACAGCGGCAAACTGGAAGCCCTGACCATCAAGTAATGGTTTGACTATGCTTGGGGGCAGCAATGTCTCCAGGCGGCCTTGCCTTGGCAAGGCTCGTAGCACTTGAACGTGCTGCCCCGAGCACCAGCCGCTGCCTCGCAGCGGCTTTTGTATTTTCTGAAATAACGCAGTGGAGAGCCGCATGGTTCCCGTAATCGCCCTGGTGGGTCGACCGAACGTCGGCAAGTCCACCTTGTTCAACCGCCTGACTCGGACTCGCGACGCCATCGTCGGCGACTTGTCCGGTCTGACCCGTGATCGCCAATACGGTGAGGCCAAGTGGCAAGGGCGCTCCTACATTCTGGTCGACACCGGTGGTATTTCCGGTGACGAGCATGGCATGGATGAAAAGATGGCCGAGCAGTCGCTGCTGGCCATTGAAGAAGCCGACGTCGTTCTGTTCCTGGTAGACGCCAAAGCCGGTTTCACCGCGGCTGACCAGATGATCGCCGAGCACTTGCGCAAGCGTAACAAGCGCTCCTACGTGGTCGCCAACAAGGTCGACAACATCGACCCGGAAATGGCCCGCGCCGAATTCGCCCCGTTGGGCATGGGCCACGCGATTCCAATCGCCGGTGCTCATGGCCGTGGCATCACCCAGATGCTGGAGATCGCCCTGAGCGATTTCCCGAGAGATGAAGAAGAGCCGGAAGAAGGCGAGGAAGAGATCGTTGCCGAAGGCGAGGAAGCCAAGCGCATTCCTGGCCCGAGCGAAAAGGACGGGATCAAGATCGCCATCATCGGCCGGCCGAACGTCGGCAAGTCGACCCTGGTCAACCGCATGCTCGGTGAAGACCGGGTCATCGTCTACGACCAGCCCGGCACCACCCGCGACAGCATCTACATCCCGTTCGAACGTAACGAGGAAAAGTACACGCTGATCGACACCGCCGGTGTGCGCAAGCGCGGCAAGATCCACGAGGAAGTTGAAAAATTCTCGGTGGTGAAAACCCTGCAAGCGATCAAAGACGCCAACGTGGTGATCTTTGTGATGGACGCCCGCGAAGGCGTGGTGGACCACGACCTCAACCTGCTGGGCTTTGCCCTGGAGGCCGGTCGGGCACTGGTGATCGCGATCAACAAGTGGGACGGCATGACGCCGAGCGAGCGCGATTTTGTGAAGATCGAGCTGCAACGTCGGCTGTTCTTCGTCGAGTTCGCCGATATCCACTTTATCTCGGCGCTGCACGGCACCGGCGTGGGTAACCTCTACGCGTCGGTCCAGAACTCGTTCAAGTCCGCAGTGACCCGCTGGCCGACCAACCGTCTGACCCAGATCCTGGAAGACGCGGTAGGCGAGCATGCACCGCCGATGGTCAACAACCGCCGCATCAAGCTGCGTTACGCCCACTTGGGTGGTGCCAACCCGCCGATTATCGTGATCCACGGTAACCAGATCGAGAAGGTGCCCAAGTCGTATGTGCGTTACCTGGAAAACACCTACCGCCGTGTCCTGAAGCTGGTTGGTACGCCGATCCGTATCGAGTTCAAGGGTGGCGAGAACCCATACGAAGGCAACAAGAACACGCTGACTGACCGTCAGGTGAACAAGAAGCGTCGTTTGATGACTCACCACAAAAAAGCCGACAAGAAACGCCGCGATAAGAAGTAAGCAGCGGCGAGTGACACACTGTCAGTTTCAAAGCGTGTCGCTTAAAACTTGAAGCGCGCAGCTGCTGTCAAAAAGGGTCCTATATGGACCCTTTTTTAATGGCCGGCGTTTGGGCTATCCTCGGGCTCTCCCGCGCCGCCGTAGAGCCGGGTGTTCAGCAGGGAATCCCCATGATCACCAGTAAGTTGCCGAACGTCGGCACCACCATCTTCACCCAAATGTCCCAGCTCGCTGCCGAAACCGGCGCGCTCAATCTGTCTCAAGGTTTTCCGGATTTCGACGGGCCGCAGGCATTGCGCGACGCCGTTGGCCGGCATATCGCCAGCGGTCATAACCAATACGCGCCCATGACCGGGCTGCCGGCGCTACGCCAGCAAGTGGCGGCCAAGATCGCCCGCAGCTATGGCGTGCAGGTTGATCCCGACACTGAAGTGACCATCACGCCTGGCGCGACCCAGGCGATCTTCTGCGCCATTCAGGCGGTGATCCAGCGCGGTGACGAGGTGATCGTCTTCGACCCGTGCTACGACAGCTACGAACCTTCGGTCGAGCTGGCCGGTGGCCGTTGCGTGCATGTGCAACTGGGCGTGAAGGACTTTGCCATCGATTGGCAGAAGCTCGGTGACGCGCTGAGCCCACGCACCCGCATGATCATTCTCAACAGCCCGCACAACCCCAGCGGCGCGCTGATCTCACGGGCCGAGCTGGATAAGTTGGCGGCCCTGATTCGCGATCGCGACATTTACTTGGTCAGCGATGAGGTATACGAGCACCTGGTGTTCGACGGTGTACCCCATGTCAGTGTGCTGGCCCATGAGGAGTTGTATCAGCGGGCATTCGTGGTCAGCTCGTTCGGCAAGACTTATCACGTTACCGGCTGGAAAACCGGTTATGTGGTGGCTCCCCCGGCGCTGAGCGCCGAGCTGCGCAAGGTGCATCAATATGTCAGCTTCTGCGGCGTGACCCCTTTGCAGTACGCTTTGGCCGACTACATGGCCGAGCACCCGGAACATGTTGAAGAACTGCCAGCGTTCTACCAGGCCAAGCGTGATCTGTTCTGCGATCTGCTGGCCCCTTCGCGGTTCAGTTTTACTCGGGTGGCCGGTACTTATTTCCAATTGGTGGACTATTCACAGATTCGTCCGGACCTGAGTGATGTCGAGATGGCGATCTGGATGACCCGTGAACACGGCGTGGCGACCATTCCGGTGTCGGTGTTCTACCAGAGCCCGCCGCAGGAACAGCGTCTGGTACGCCTGTGTTTTGCCAAGCGCGAGGAGACGCTGCGTCAAGCGGCAGAGAAGCTATGCGTGATTTGAGTGCGTTACCCAATCTGAATGTGGCACTGATCCAGACCACCCTGGCCTGGCATGATCGCCAGGCCAACTTCGAGCACTTCGAGCGGTTACTTGAACAGGCCCGCGGCGCGGACCTGATTATCCTGCCCGAGATGTTCACCACCGGATTTTCCATGGAGTCCGAGACCCTGGCCGAGGCCGAGAATGGCCCCACCAGTAAATGGTTGCGCGCCCAGGCCGCGAAACTCGATGCGGTGATCACCGGTAGCGTGATTGTCCAGGCTGCCGACGGCAGCCATCGCAACCGCCTGCTGTGGGCGCGGCCCGATGGTGAGGTCTGGCACTACGACAAGCGCCACCTGTTTCGCATGGCCGGCGAGCACAACCACTACACCCCTGGCGAGCGTCAGGTGCAGTTCGAGCTCAAGGGGTGGCGAGTGCGTCCACTGATTTGCTACGACCTGCGCTTCCCGGTGTGGAGCCGCGATGCCCACGACACCGACCTGCTGCTGTACACCGCCAATTGGCCGGGTGCGCGGCGCCAGCACTGGAATCGCCTGTTGCCGGCGCGGGCCATTGAAAACCTGTGCTATGTGGCGGCTGTGAACCGTGTGGGCACCGACGGTAAAGGCTTTGCCTATACCGGTGACAGCCAGGTGCTGGACTTCCAGGGCGAGACGCTGCTCAGCGCCGGCGACGCCGATGGCGTATTCCAGGTATGCCTGGATGCGGCAGAGCTGGCGGCCTATCGCACCCGGTTCCCGGCCAACCTGGACGCCGATACCTTTGTGTTCACCTGAGAGCAACGGCCGCTTTTTGCATGGGCGGCCTATCAAGATTCGGCGCTGAAGGTCGATAGCAGGTTCAACCAGGGAGATTCAATTCATGACCAGTATCGGTGTCACAGCGGTTAACCCTTTCCCGGTCTCAGCGCCCAAGGTACTGATCAACGGTGCTGATCCGAGCACCGCCAACAGTACTGTACTTGCGCCGGTCGAGGACGAGGCGGATGAGGGCAGCAAAGAGCTGCGTGTCGACTCTGCCGGCGCCAGTATCGATTCGGTGAAGGGCGGTGGTGACCCGGTCGAAGAGCTGAAAAAGCAGATCGAGCAAACGCAGAAGATGTTGGCGCAGCAGCAACAGGAACTGGCCAGCGCGCAACGCAGTCAGGGCACTGAACAGCAGAAAGCCCAGCGCGTGATGACCATCCAGGCGCAGATCGCAGTCACCAGCAGCACCCTGCAAACCTTGCAGGCGGCACTGTTGCAGGCCATGTTCAGCGTTGATGTGCATGCTTGAGGGCCGAGCCCTCGCTGTGAGTCATCAAGCCCAATAAAAAGGCCCCGAGGCGTTCACCTCGGGGCCTTTTGCGTTGCAGCCGGGGTTTATGCGGCTTTGGCTTCCTGCTGGCTCAGGGAGCGGTTCAGGGCGCTGAACAGAGCCTTGAAGCTGGCAGTGGTGATGTTTTCATCGATACCCACGCCATGCACCGCACGTTCACCGTCGACCCGCAGCTCGATGTAGGCTGCTGCCTTGGCGTTGGTGCCTGCGCCGATGGCATGTTCGTTGTAGTCCATGATCTCCACCGGGATTGGCAAGCCGGCCACCAGTGCCTCCAGGGCACCGTTGCCTTTGCCGCGCCAGTGCAGGTTGGTCTCGCCCTGGCCCTTGCTCGACACTTCGACTTCAACGGCGCTGTGGCCGTTCTCTTCCTGCAGGCGATGGCTGACCAGCGCATACGGGGTGTTGGCTTGCAGATACTCGCTGTGGAGCAGGGCGTGGATCTGCTGCGCGGTCATCTCCAGGCCGAGGCGGTCGGTTTCACGCTGTACCACCTGGCTGAACTCGATCTGCATGCGGCGTGGCAAGTTGATGCCGTATTCCTGCTCCAGCAGGTAAGCGATACCGCCCTTGCCCGACTGGCTGTTGACGCGAATCACCGCCTCATAGCTGCGGCCGATATCGGCCGGGTCGATCGGCAAGTACGGCACTTCCCACAGGGCGTCCGACTTCTGCTGGGCGAAGCCTTTGCGGATGGCATCCTGGTGCGAACCGGAGAACGCGGTATGCACCAGGTCGCCGACGTACGGATGACGTGGGTGCACCGGAATCTGGTTGCACTCTTCCACCACCTTGCGCACGCCGTCGATGTCCGAGAAGTCCAACTCAGGGTCGACGCCCTGGGTGTAGAGGTTCAGGGCCACGGTCACCAGGTCGACGTTGCCGGTGCGTTCGCCATTGCCGAACAGGCAGCCTTCAACACGGTCGGCCCCGGCCATCAGGCCCAATTCGGTAGCAGCTACGCCAGTGCCACGGTCGTTGTGGGTGTGCAGGCTGATCAGCACGCTGTCACGACGGTTGATATGGCGGCCGAACCATTCGATCTGGTCGGCATAGATGTTCGGGGTCGCGCATTCGACGGTGGCCGGCAGGTTGAGGATCACCTTGTGGGTCGGCGTCGGGTTCCAGACTTCAATCACCGCATCGCAGACTTCCTTGGCGAATTCCAGTTCGGTGGCGCTGAAGGTTTCTGGCGAGTACTCGAACTGCCATTGGGTTTCGGGCTGCAAGGCTGCGTATTTGACGAACAGCTTGGCGGCGTTGACCGCAATGGCCTTGATCCCGTCCTTGTCCTGGTTGAAGACGATGCGGCGGAAAGAAGGGGAGGTCGCGTTGTACAGGTGAACGATGGCTTTCTTCGCCCCGCGCAAGGACTCGAAGGTGCGTTCGATCAAGTCTTCACGGCCTTGGGTCAGCACCTGGATGGTGGTGTCGTCCGGGATGTGCCCGTCTTCGATCAGGGTGCGCACGAAGTCGAAGTCAGTCTGGGAGGCGGCTGGGAACGAGGCTTCGATTTCTTTCACGCCCACGGCGACCAGGGTTTTCCAGAAGCGCAGCTTCTTGACTGCATCCATCGGCTCGATCAGCGACTGGTTGCCATCACGCAAGTCGGAGCTGCACCAGATCGGCGCGCTGGTGATGGTCTTCGACGGCCAGGTGCGATCCGGCAAGTTGATGGTCGGGAACGCGCGGTACTTCGAGGACGGGTCTTTGAGCATGCTCATGGGGAAATCCTTATTGTCCGGGCCGAAAAGAGGCGGCCTGCCGGTGGGTCAATGGTTTTTGAAGCAGGGGGGACGAGGCACCGCGATTCAGCCTGGCAGTCGTGCGCTGACGAGGCAGAGGCTTCGATGTTGACGACGCTGGATGAGGGTGTGAGAGGTTTTCATGAGGCCAACCCTAACCACTGGGGTGAAAGATGGCAAGCGACCGCAAAAAATTGAGAGGAATACTCGAAACTCGAAAGATAGCGAGATTTTGTTTCGGTATTGCCCATTATTAATGGTTTTAATTGCGTGAGTGTTTCCCGTGGCGCAATTTATGCGGGCCAGCCTGCCAGCGATTCAACTGGGCAAGCCGGCCCCGGGGCGATCAGGGCTGGAAGGCGCCGATAAAGATCGCCGGGTCGACCCGGGCATCGTTCAAGCTGACGTTCCAGTGCATGTGCGGCCCGGTCGCGCGACCTGTCGAACCGACCTTGCCCACCACGCCGCCACGGGCCAGTTGCTGGCCGACCTTCACGTCGATTTTCGACATGTGGCAAAACATGCTGATAAAACCCTGGCCGTGGTCGACGAACACCGTATTGCCGTTGAAGAAGTAGTTGCCGATCAGAATCACCTTGCCGCCCGCCGGCGTCTTGATCGGCGTCCCCGCAGGAACCGCAAAGTCCAACCCGGCGTGAGGATTGCGCTCTTCGCCATTGAAGAAGCGGCGGACCCCGAACTTGCTCGACAGCGGGCCGTTGACCGGTTTGTCCAGCAGCAGGTTGCTCGGGGTATTCGGACTGAAGGTGCGGTAGGCGCGGATCTGCTCGGCCAGTTCACCGTCGATGCGCTTGAGGTCGGCCGGATTGGGGTTGACCTGGCGCTGGTTCTTCAGGGTGATGTGTTGTTCCGGGTATTTCTTGCTGCCGACCACGAAGCTCAGGTTGCGCCCGCCCGCGGTGATCTGCTGGGTGCCTGGTTTGACGGTCAGGGGCACGCCGACAATGGCCAGCCAGTTGTCCTGTTCCTTGACCACCAGCACCGGTTTGCCTCCGTAGCTGGCTTTGGGCGCCTGGGCGGCACTGCCCAGGTCGACCACGGCCACACCGCCAGGCACCGGCTTGTTCAGCAGGCGGGTGATGTAACTGTCGGCATGGGCGTTGAGGGTCAGGCACAGCAGTAGCGCGAAGCTCAGAAAGCGCGGCATGGATCAGTCCAGTAGAGAAAGGGTAACGGGCGTCAGGTGGTTATCTTCGACGCGAACGTGCAGCTCGCCTTCGCCCAGCTTGGCTTTAAGACGTTGCCCGGGCCGGGTCTGTTCGGCGCTGCGAATCGCCTGGCCGCGCTCGTCCAGCAAAATGCTGTAGCCCCGACCCAGTGTGGCCAGGGGACTGACCACCTGCAGGGTCTGGACCTGGCTCTGCAACTGCAGGCGCCTGGATTTGAGCCCCTCGCGCATGGCCCTTGGCAAGCGTTCGGCCAGGCTTTCCAGGCGCTGGCGCAGCATGGCCAGCTGGCGGCCGGGGTGCTGGCCGGCGAGGCGGGTTTCGAGGCGGATCAGGCGTTCGCGGCGGGTATTGAGGCTGCGTTCGAAGGCCCGGCGCATGCGCATGTCCAGGTCGTCCAGGCGTTGTGCCTGCTGACGCAGGCGTTCGCCGGGGTGGCGCAGGCGTCGAGCCATGCCCTCCAGGCGCAGGCGGTCCCGGGCCAGGCGGTCGCGCATGCGCATCACCAGCCGGCGGTGCAGGCTTTCGACGCGGCGTACCAGGTCGCTGGAGTCCGGGGCCAGCAATTCGGCGGCGGCTGACGGAGTAGGAGCCCGCACGTCGGCGACAAAATCGCTGATCGAGACATCGGTTTCATGGCCGACGGCGCTGACAATCGGCGTCACGCAGGCATCGACCGCACGGGCCACGGCTTCTTCGTTGAAACACCAGAGGTCTTCCAGCGAGCCGCCGCCGCGGGCCAGGATCAGCGCGTCGAAACCCCGGGCATCGGCCATTTGCAGGGCGCGGACGATCTGCGCGGTGGCTTCGCGGCCTTGCACGGCGGTAGGGATCAGCGTCAGGGCAACCTGCGGTGCGCGGCGGCGAAACACGCTGATGATGTCGCGAATCACCGCGCCGGTGGGCGAACTGATAATGCCGATGCGCTGCGGATGGGCCGGCAGTGGCCGTTTGCGCTCGGCGCTGAACAGACCTTCGGCGCTGAGTTTTTCCTTGAGCGCATCGAAGGCCAGGCGCAGGGCGCCATCACCGGCCGGCTCCACGGTATCGAGGATCAACTGATAGTCGCCACGCCCTTCGAACAGCGAAACCTTGCCCCGTACCTTGACCGCCAGGCCATCCTTCAAGGCCTGGCGCACGCGAGCGGCGTTCTGCCGGAACAGCGCGCAACGTACCTGGGCGCCACTGTCCTTGAGGGTGAAGTAGACGTGGCCGGAGGCCGGGCGGGCGAGGTTGGAGATTTCGCCCTCGACCCAGATATTGCTGAACACATCTTCGAGCAACACCCGCGCGCGGCCGTTGAGCTGGCTGACGGTCAGGACCTCGCGGTCCAGGCCGAGTCTTGTAAAGGGATCTTTAATCATGGGGCGCAGTTTAAAGGCGAGCCTCGCCAGGGAACAACGCAAATCGGCAAAACCCTGAGTGGCTTGTGCCAGCGGCTAGAGGGCGCTGCGAAAGGTCTCGATAAATTGCCCCACCAGGGGCGTCGGTTGTTGGCGGCAGGCAAGGGCGACAGTGCTTTGGCAATCCGGGTCGGCCAGGGGCAGGAAATGAATGTTCGCCGGGGCGATATCGCGCATCGATTGCGGCAGCAGGGCAATCCCGAAGCCGGCCTGGATCAGCTGCAACTGGGTGGTCTTGCGCGACACCACCCGCGCCGCCTTGGGGAAAAAGCCCTGGCGCATGCAGAGTTCCGCCGACAGGTAACTCAGGCCGCCCCGTTGCGGGTGGGGGATGGAGATAAAGGCTTGCTGCTTGAGATCCGCCAGGTCGATGCCCCGGGGCGGAGGATCCAGCGCCAGGGGATGCTGCGGCGGCACGGCGAGCAACAGTGGCTCGTTGAACAGCGGGATGATCTGCACCCCTTCGCGCTGGCGCAGTACGGGCAGACGCAGCAGGCCGATATCCAGGCGACCTTGCGCCAGCTCCTCCAGCTGCGCCTCCGACGACAGCTTGACGATGTCCATGTTGGCCCCGGGGCAGTGTTCCAGGTAGGTGCTGATGGCGCCCAGCAGGCGCCCGCTCATGGGTACGGTGCTGGAGTGGCTCAGGCGCAGGGTGCCCAGTTGCCCGTGGCCGACCTGGGTCGCGTGTTCGCTGGCCTTGTGCAGTTCGGTCAGTAGCGTGCGTGCCCGGGGGAAAAACGCTTCGCCCGCAGCCGTCAGCCGGGGCAGGCGCGAGGTGCGTTCGAACAGCGGGGTTTGCAGGTGGCTTTCCAGTTCCTTGATCTGCCGGCTCAACGCCGACTGGGCCACGAACAGGCGCTCGGCCGCCGCGCTGAAGCTGCCGCATTCGGCGATTTCCACGAAATAACGCAACTGGCGGGTCGAAATCACGAGTCATGCCTTTTTGAGATGAGTAAGTGTCCAGGACGATATTAGTCGCAAGGCTCGCCGCTGGCTAAAGTCATCTGCAACTGGATAAGGGGTCAATTGATGAGTGCGCTTGAGTTGTTGAGTCAGTGGTCGTTCAGCCCTTGGGCTTGGTTGTTGATCGGAGTCGGTATTGTCCTGGCTTATATAGTGTTCGGCATTGCCGGCTTTGGCACGGCGCTGGTGGCGGGGCCGATCCTGATTCTGTTCATGCCGCTGTCGAAGATCGTACCGCTGCTGGTGCTGCTGGATTTCGTCGCGGCCTTCGGCAACCTGTTGCCGTCGCGCAAAGACGTGGCCAAGCCTGAATTGCTGCGTTTATTACCCTGCATGGCGGTGGGGTGCACCCTGGGGGTGATCTTCCTGCTCAACCTCAAGTCCGACCTGTTGCTGTTGATGATGGGGCTGTTTATCAGCGCCTACGCGGTTTACAGCTTGTGGATCAAGGCCCGGCCAACTCGCCTGGCAGCCGGTTGGGCGGTCCCCATGGGGATCGTCGGCGGCTTGTTCGGTGCGCTGTTTGGCAGCGGTGGGTTCCTCTACGCCATTTACCTCAACAGCCGCCTGCCCAAGGATCCGGCGCGGGCGACCCAGAGTGCGCTGATCAGTTGCAGCACCGTGGTCCGCTTGAGCCTGTTTATGCTCGCCGGGGTCTATGCCGAGCTACCCTTGTTGGTGTTGGCCCTGTGTCTGTTGCCGGCGATGGCCCTGGGGCTGTGGATCGGCCGGCGGGTCACCATGAAGCTTTCACGGGAGGCCTTTGTCCGACTGGTGACCTGGCTGGTGCTGGCCAGCGGGCTGGCCCTTATCGGTCGCTACCTGAGCACTTGACCTGTGGGGTCCAGGGATTAAGCTGCCGGCCCGCAGGCTTGTCATTGGCCCACCGCCACCCGCTTCGATGCGGGTGCCGGTTCGCCGCTGATGATGCCCACGCTGACGACGCAGCTCTTTCCTTTCAGACGTTCCAGGCCTCACCCCATGAATTCGCAAAGCATCATCGTCCCGAAAATCTCCACCTTGCCGGTGCACGAACCGCGCGCGCGGGCGATCGTGCGCTGGCTGGTGCGCAAGAACATTATCGAAGAGACCCTGAGCACCTGCGGCCGTACCGGCAATCGCATGGCCCATGCCATTGCCCCGGGTGCGCGGGCGGTGGCGCTGCACCCGGAAGCGCTGCCGTTTGGCGAGCCGATCAACGGCCTGGAGATCATCACCGCGCGTTGCATCTATACCCCGGCCAAAGGCTTTCTCGAAGAAGCCGGTTGCGCCGAGTGCCGCCAGGAAGTCGGCGAGGCGCTGTTCGAGAGCCTGGAGGACTGGATGCCCGGGCGCACCGATAACTTCACTTGCCCCCTGTGCGGCCATGAAGACGACATCAACGGTTTCCTGTTTCTTCAGGAATGCGGGTTTTCCAACCTGGGCTTTATCTTCAACAACTGGGCCGAGGCCGGGTTCAAGCAGGACTTTATCGATGAGTTCGCCGATTGGCTGGACGTGCCGGTGAGCTGGGTGAAGGTCGAGTTGTAATACCGGGCTGACCGAGCGCCGACAAACTGCGCAACGGGGCTAGAGGAGGGGGTGAGGGAGGGGACGACGTTGCGCTTGATATAGACGTAGCAGCGCGACAATTGCCCCACCCATCACCCCGTCGATATTAGGCATAGTTTTACATTGAGCCGGCGGGGCTGTCTGAGTATAATGGCGCGCTTCCAATTTCCCGCCCGGGAGCCCCCGCGATGCTGCGTATCAGCCAAGAAGCCCTCACCTTTGACGACATTCTTCTAGTCCCCGGTTATTCCGAGGTACTTCCCAACGAAGTCAGTCTAAAGACCCGTCTTACCCGTGGCATCGAGCTGAATATTCCACTGGTCTCCGCCGCCATGGACACCGTCACTGAAGCCCGTCTGGCAATCGCCATGGCTCAGGAAGGCGGCATCGGTATCATCCACAAGAACATGACCATCGAGCAGCAAGCTGCCGAAGTGCGCAAGGTCAAGCGTTACGAGGCCGGTGTGGTCAAGGACCCGATCACCATCGAGGCCGAAGCCACTGTTCGCGAGCTGTTCGAACTGACCCGCATGCACAACATCTCCGGCGTTCCGGTACTGCACGATGGCGACCTGGTCGGCATCGTCACGTCCCGTGACGTGCGTTTCGAGAACCGTCTGGAAGCCACTGTCCGTGAAGTGATGACGCCTAAAGAGCGCCTGGTCACGGTCAACGAAGGCGCCGACAAGAACGACGTCCGTGAGTTGTTACACAAGCACCGCATCGAGCGCGTGCTGATCGTCGACGAAAAATTTGTCCTGAAAGGCATGATGACCGTCAACGACATCGAAAAAGCCAAGGCTTACCCGCTGGCCAGCAAGGACGACCAAGGTCGTCTGCGTGTAGGCGCTGCGGTCGGCACCGGCAAGGACACCGGCGAGCGCGTCTCGGCCCTGGTGGCTGCCGGCGTTGACGTGGTGGTGGTCGACACCGCCCACGGTCATTCCAAGGGTGTGATCGACCGCGTGCGCTGGGTCAAAGAGAATTTCCCTGAAGTGCAAGTGATCGGCGGCAACATTGCCACCGGCGCTGCGGCCAAGGCCCTGGTTGAAGCGGGCGCCGACGCAGTCAAGGTCGGCATCGGCCCAGGCTCGATCTGCACCACCCGTATCGTTGCCGGTGTCGGCGTGCCGCAAATCAGCGCCATTGCCAATGTGGCATCGGCTCTTGAAGGCACCGGCGTGCCGTTGATCGCCGACGGTGGCATCCGCTTCTCCGGTGACCTGTCCAAGGCCATCGTTGCTGGCGCTTCCTGCGTGATGATGGGCTCGATGTTTGCCGGTACCGAAGAGGCACCAGGCGAAATCGAACTGTTCCAGGGTCGCTCCTACAAGGCTTACCGCGGCATGGGTTCGCTGGGTGCTATGTCTCAGGCGCAAGGTTCTTCCGACCGTTACTTCCAGGACTCCTCCGCGGGTGCCGAGAAGCTGGTTCCGGAAGGCATCGAAGGCCGTGTTCCGTACAAGGGCACCCTGAGCGCGATCATCCATCAACTGATGGGCGGCCTGCGTTCCTCGATGGGTTACACCGGCAGCGCCGACATCGAAGAGATGCGCACCAAGCCTGAATTCGTGCGGATCACCGGCGCCGGCATGGCCGAATCCCACGTGCACGACGTGCAGATCACCAAGGAAGCGCCAAACTACCGCGTAGGTTGAGGCTTCAAGCAAATCGTTAAGCAACCGGGGCTGTTTTATTCAGCCCCGAGTTGTTTCTGAATCACGACTGTTACTGATTGACTTAGACGAGACTGAATCATGGCCCTCGATATTCACGCTCACCGCATCCTGATCCTCGACTTCGGTTCGCAATACACCCAACTGATTGCCCGCCGCGTGCGTGAGATCGGCGTGTACTGCGAACTGCATCCGTTCGACATGGACGAGGATGCCATTCGCGAATTCGCTCCAAAAGGCGTGATCCTCGCCGGCGGTCCCGAGTCCGTGCACGAAGCCAACAGCCCTCGCTGCCCGCAAGCCGTGTTCGACCTGGGCGTCCCGGTCTTCGGTATTTGCTACGGCATGCAGACCATGGCCGAGCAGTTGGGCGGCAAGGTTGAAGGTTCCGAGTTGCGTGAGTTCGGTTACGCCCGGGTTGATGTGGTCGGCAAGAGCCGCCTGCTCGACGGCATCGAAGACCACGTTGACGCCGATGGCCTGTTCGGCCTCGACGTGTGGATGAGCCACGGTGACAAGGTCACCAAGATGCCGGAGGATTTCCACATCCTCGCCAGCACCCCGAGCTGCCCGATCGCCGGCATGTTCAACGATGCTCGCGGCTACTACGGCGTGCAGTTCCACCCGGAAGTGACCCACACCAAGCAGGGCGGTCGCATCCTCTCGCGCTTCATCCTCGACATCTGTGGCTGCGAAGCGCTGTGGACCCCGTCGAAAATCGCTGAAGACGCCATCGCCCAGGTTCGCGCCCAGGTCGGGACCGACAACGTCCTGCTCGGCCTGTCCGGCGGTGTGGACTCCTCGGTGGTTGCCGCGCTGCTGCACAAGGCCATCGGCGACCAGCTGACCTGCGTCTTCGTCGACAACGGCTTGCTGCGCCTGCACGAAGGCGAGCAAGTGATGGCCATGTTCGCCGAGAACATGGGCGTCAAAGTGATCCGCGCCAACGCTGAAGAGCAGTTCCTGAACAATCTGGCTGGCGAAAGCGACCCGGAGAAGAAGCGCAAGATCATCGGCCGCACCTTCATCGACGTATTCGATGCCCAGTCCAACAAACTGGACAACATCAAGTACCTGGCCCAGGGCACCATCTACCCGGACGTGATCGAATCGGCTGGCGCCAAAAGCGGCAAGGCCCACGTGATCAAGTCCCACCACAACGTGGGTGGCCTGCCGGAAGAGATGAACCTCAAGCTGGTAGAACCGCTGCGCGAACTGTTCAAGGACGAAGTCCGTCGTCTGGGCCTGGAGCTCGGCCTGCCGTATGACATGGTCTACCGTCACCCGTTCCCGGGTCCGGGCCTGGGTGTGCGCATCCTCGGCGAAGTGAAGAAGGAATACGCCGACCTGCTGCGTCGCGCCGACCACATCTTCATCGAAGAACTGCGCAAGGCCGACTGGTACCACAAAGTCAGCCAGGCGTTCGTGGTGTTCCAGCCGGTGAAATCCGTAGGCGTTGTTGGCGATGGCCGTCGCTACGCCTGGGTCGTGGCCCTGCGTGCCGTGGAAACCATCGACTTCATGACCGCGCGTTGGGCACACCTGCCTTACGAGCTGCTGGAAACCGTCAGCGGCCGCATCATCAATGAAATCGAAGGCATCTCCCGCGTGACGTATGACGTGTCGAGCAAGCCGCCGGCGACCATTGAGTGGGAATGATCCCGTCGTCTCACCCAAGTGAGAGCGTCGTGAAGCGGATGAGCGTTTGCTAGTTCGCAAGGAAGGCTCCTGATCGCAAGATCAGGGGCCTTTTTTTTAACCATACGGGCTGTCCACCGAGGCAGCCTGCGGATAGGGATGTTGCGATGAGTCTGTTCAGCAAGGTACTGCACACCCTGGGCCTGGCGGGGACAGCTCCGGAGTCGCCCGGCGCAGTGGTGGCGCCACCCCTGACACGCTTTGATCGTTTTGCAGCTGATAATCGGCAGGCCTTTGAGCTGATCGGCGCCTTGCCGGAGGAGCAGATTGTGGCCGAGGAGCGGCGGCTCGCGGCCGAGGTGACGGAGATTCTGCGGTCGCTCAAGCCGCTGATTGGCGAGGGCGTATCGCGCCTGGAGATCCAGGAGCATGTGCTGCAGCAACTGGACAGCCGCGACCTGTTGCCTGCGCTGGTGGGCTACAAGGGTTACCCGGCGGCAGTTCCGGTGTCGGTCAACGCTGAACTGATCAGCGTCCCCCCTTCGGAAAAACTGTTGCCGGCCAGTGCGCTGGTCAAGGTCGAGGTCATGGTTTCATCGCGCAAGGGGTATGGCGCGCAGTCCTGGACCTTTGCCACGCCTGACGCCAGCGCTGAGCAACTGCGCTTGCTGGCCTGTGCCAAGCAGGCGCTGGAGCAGGGGCTGAGGCAGGTGCGAGCAGGGGCGCCGGTGGGTGATATCGGCGCCGCCATCCAGGATGTGCTGGATGCCCAGGGCTTCAGTGCGGTGGCTGAGTACTGCGGCTACGGCATGGGCCGGCAGCGGATCCAGGAGCCTCAGGTCCTGGGTTATCGCGCGGCCGGGAATAGTGCACCGATGGTGGCCGGGCAGGTATTGAACGTCCAGGTGCTGGCCAAGGCCGGGAGCCGCGCTATCCGGATCAGGGCCGATGGCTGGAGCGTGCTCGCTCAGGACCGAGGCGATGGTGTGGTGTTGAGCGCCATGATTCGGGTCACCGAAGACGGGGCGGAGCGCCTGAGCCGATTCGTCGACTGATCGCGTTCAGTTGACGTACACATGGCGATCTCACCTGGGGTGGATCGCCATTTGTGTTTCCAGGTATTGGAAATACGCGGTTTTCCAGGGTTCGTGCAATACCAGGAAAGACATTGCCCCCGCCTGCCTCTGGGCTGCTGTGTACCCTTTGAGCCTCACCCCTGCTGTTTGCGCCTGGCGGCGGATTGTCCGTCGAGCGGGTAGGTTTGATCTTTTTGTGGTTGTCAGTTGACAACCATTCATTGCTGGCGATACTGGAGGCCACGGATGGCTCGTGCAATTCATCCCAAGAAAGACATCGAGATGGCGTTGCGTTACGCCGAGTGGCAGGGCTGGCGTGTGGAGGTGGGGGGCAGCCATGCCTGGGGCAAGCTTTATTGCCCCTACAACAGCGAGCTCTGTCGTTGCGGCGCGTTTTGCATCAGCAGCATCTGGTGCACGCCGAAGAACCCGGGTAATCACGCCCGGGCGTTATGCCGGGTGGTCGACAACTGCACCCTCAACCAGATGCGTGGCGCCAAGCCCGTATCCCATGGCCGGGAGTCATGATTATGGAATACCTGTTCACCCTGACTTACCTGTTGCCCGCCGACGATTGCGAGGTCGATGCCTTGATCGAGCGCCTGGGGGCTGCAGGTTGTGATGATGTGCTGATGGGCAGCGGGCTTGCAGGGCGCCTGGCCCTGGAGTTCTGCCGCGAGGCCGAGAGTGCGCAAGCGGCGTTGTTCAGCGCGTTGGGTGATATCAAGCGCCTGATCCCCGGCGCGCGGCTGGTGGAGGCGAGCCCGGATTATGTCGGCTTGAGCGATATCGCCGACCTGGTCGGGGTTTCCCGGCAGAACATGCGCAAGTTGATGCTCACCCATGCCGCCACCTTTCCGCTGGCGGTGCATGAGGGCAGCGCTTCGTTCTGGCATCTGGCGGAGGTCTTGAGCTGGCTGCAAGCCAAGGGCGGCTACGTGCTCAAGCAGCCGATGATCGAAGTGGCGCGGGTGGCGCAACACGTGAATACCCACAAGGAGTCTCAGCGCATCGGGCCGCTGAAGACCGAGTTGCTGGTCTTGATCGGCTAACGGCGGGCGACATCCGAGAAGTAGAACTTGTCCAGGGTATGCCGTGATTCGGTGTACTCGAACTGGCGGCCATCCTGCAGGAAGGTCTGGTTGCTGACCACGATCACATGGCTCTGGCCATCGAGGTCGAGGTGCTGCTGGTCGTCCTTGCTGCGGGGAGTGGCCTCGATGGTGCGTTGGGCGTAGCTGATCTGCAATTGCAGGGTCTGCTCGATATAGGCGTAGATCGAGTGCTCGGCAATCTGCCGGTCGAGCCCGGGAATCAGTTCGGCGACAAAGTGGTTGATGTCGAGAATGACCCGTTTCCCGTCGATGCGCCGTACCCGTTTGATCCGAGTGATCAGGCTGCCTGGCTCGGCTTGCAGGTGTTCGGCCAGCGCGCCTTCGAGAGGGAACTGGCTGAACTCCACGACTTCGGTGCTGACATCGTTGCCCAGGCGCGGGTAGGTTTCCTGAAAGCTGACGATGCCGCCCAGCTGGAACTCGATCGGGTTGGGCGAGAGCACGAAGGTGCCTTTACCGTGGATCTTTTGCGCGAAGCCGCGTTCCTGGAGCTGTTCGATGGCTTTGCGGACGGTGCCGCGACTGGCCTGGTAGCTGTCCATCAACTCGGTTTCGGAAGGCAGGCGGGCGCCGCGTTGCAGGCGTTCGGTGGTGATACTGGCAAGCAGATCGGTGTAGATCTGGTTGTATTTGCTCATGGGATGGCTCTATGCCGGGCTGTGCTCAAGGCAGGAACCTTAAGGGCAGGCTCCCGGTTTGTCCATCCGCCGGGCCGTGCAGCTGCTTGCATGCAGGCGCTTCCAGGAGCCTCTGGCGCAGGCTGCGGCGCGCCAGCAGCGGCAGGCTTGTCTCAGGGCCCACGCGTGCTGAAAACCGCCTGGAACGCCTGGTATCGGCCCTCGACCCGATAGCTGCGCGGAACAGGGCGGGACGGTTTCAGAATAGACAAAATCAAACTCGTCTGTACGAGTTGTTGCTTTAACTCGTACAGACGAGTACTTTTCGCTTCGGCGTGCTGCCAATAACAAAAAACCAGAGCGGACGAACAAGCATGAGCCACAACTATTCGAAAATCGCCAGCGAGATGCTGCACAGCCTCGGTGGCGCAGAAAATATTGAGCAGGCCGCGCATTGCGTCACTCGCCTGCGCCTGGCCCTCAAGGACCCGAGCCGGGTAGACAGCGCAACGTTGAACCAGATCGACCTGGTCAAGGGATCGTTTTTCACCGGTGGCCTGTTCCAGGTGGTGATCGGCCCCGGCGAGGTGGAAAAGGTCTACGCCGCCTTGCGTCAACTGACGGGTTTGGCCGCGGCCACCATTGCCGATGTGAAGCAACGGAGCGCCGACAAGATCAACCCCATGCAGCGCCTGGTGCGGGTGTTCTCCGATGTGTTCATGCCGATCCTGCCGGCCCTGATCATCGCGGGCCTGCTGATGGGGGTGAACAACCTGATCGGCGCCAAGGGCATGTTCATCGAGGGCCAGACCCTGCTGGAGGCTTACCCGACGCTCGATGGCGTGTGGAGCCTGATCAACCTGATGGCCAACACCTCCTTTGTGTTCCTGCCGGCGCTGGTGGGCTGGTCGGCGGCCAAGCGTTTTGGCGGCAGCGAAATCCTCGGCATCGTCCTGGGCCTGATGCTGGTGCATCCGGACCTGCTCAATGCCTGGAACTACGGCAAGGCCGTGGCCGGGCTGGACGGCCAGAGCCTGCCGTACTTCGACATCCTCGGTTTGTTCCAGATCGAGAAGGTGGGCTACCAGGGGCAGATCCTGCCGATCCTGCTGGCGGCCTACGTCATGAGCGTGATCGAGAAATGGCTGCGGGCTCGGGTGCCGAATGCCATCACGTTGCTGGTGGTACCGATCACCACCATCGTGGTCACCGGGGTGCTGGCGCTGGCGATCATCGGCCCGGTGACCCGTCACCTGGGGATTCTCATCACCGAAGGCGTGGTCACCTTGTTCGACCTGGCGCCAATGGTCGGCGGGGCGATTTTCGGTCTGCTCTACGCACCGCTGGTGATTACCGGCATGCACCACATGTTCCTGGCGGTGGACCTGCAATTGATCTCCACCCAGGGCGGCACCTTTATCTGGCCGATGATCGTCATGTCCAACCTGGCCCAGGGCAGCGCGGCGCTCGCGGTGTTCACCATGAGCCGCAATGCACGGGATCGCAGCATGGCGTCGACTTCGGCAATTTCCGCTTACTTCGGCATCACTGAACCGGCGATGTTCGGCGTCAACCTGCGCTACAAGTTTCCGTTTTATGCCGCGCTGATCGGCTCGGCGCTGGGCAGCATTTTCCTTTCGCTGAACAAGGTCCAGGCCTCGGCGATCGGGGTCGGCGGCCTGCCGGGTTTCATCTCGATCATCCCGCAGTACATCCCGATGTTCGTGATCGGCATGGTCGTCGCCCTGGTCGTGCCCTTCGCGCTGACCTGCGCCTTGAGCCTGAAGATCATTCGCCCGGGGTATCGCGTTGCTTGATGGCCGCCGCGTGCCGGGGCACGGAACGCAAGCGGCAGCACAGGTTTTATTGAATTCGATTTCTTGAGGAAACCGCCATGCAAGACTGGCAGCGTTCGGTGATCTACCAGATCTACCCGAAGAGTTTTTACAGCCACTCAGGCCAGGCCACCGGTGATCTGTTGGGGGTGGTCGACAAGCTCGACTACCTGCATTGGCTGGGTGTCGACTGCCTGTGGCTGACCCCGTTCCTGCGCTCGCCGCAGCGTGATAACGGCTATGACATCAGCGATTACTACGCCATCGACCCGAGCTACGGCACCATGGCTGATTGCGAGTTGCTGATCAGCGAGGCCGACAAGCGCGGCATCAAGCTGATGCTGGACATCGTGGTCAACCACACCTCCATCGAGCATGCCTGGTTCCAGCAGGCCCGCAGCAGCCTGGACAACCCTTATCGCGACTTCTACATCTGGCGCGACCAGCCGAACAACTGGGAGTCCAAGTTCGGCGGCTCGGCCTGGGAATACGAGGCGCAAACCGGGCAGTACTACCTGCACCTGTTCGACCACACCCAGGCCGACCTGAATTGGGACAACCCCAGGGTGCGGGCCGAAGTGTTCAAGATGATGCGCTTCTGGCGCGACAAGGGGGTCGGTGGGTTCCGCCTGGACGTGATCAACCTGATTTCCAAACCGGCCAACTTCCCCGAAGACAGCAGTGACGGTCGGCGCTTTTACACCGACGGCCCAAACGTGCACAGCTATCTGCAAGAGATGCACCGCGAAGTCTTTGCCGGGCATCGCTTGATCAACGTCGGTGAGATGTCTTCCACCAGCCTTGACCACTGCATCCGCTACTCGCGTCCGGATTCGCAGGAATTGTCGATGACCTTCAACTTCCACCACTTGAAGGTGGACTACCCGAATTTGCAGAAGTGGGTGCGTGCCGATTTCGACTTCCTTGAACTCAAGCGCATCCTTTCTGACTGGCAAACCGGGATGCAGGCCGGCGGCGGCTGGAACGCGTTGTTCTGGTGCAACCACGACCAGCCACGGGTGGTCTCGCGGTTTGGCGATGACGGCGAGCATCGCGTGGTGTCGGCGAAAATGCTCGCCACCGCGCTGCACTTTCTCCAGGGCACGCCGTTCGTGTACCAGGGTGAAGAGCTGGGCATGACCAATCCGGGCTTTGACAGCATCGACCAGTACCGAGACGTCGAGACCCTCAATATCTATCGCCTCAAGCGCGAAGCCGGTGAGTCCGAGGCATCGAGCATGGCGGCGATCATGCAGAAGTCGAGGGATAACGGGCGCACACCGATGCAGTGGAACAGCCAGGCCAATGCCGGATTCACCAGCGCCGAGCCCTGGATCGGCGTTCCGGCCAATGCTGCGCAGATCAACGTCGAGGGCCAACTCGAAGACCCGGCCTCGGTGTTGCGTCACTACCGTGGGCTGATTGCCTTGCGTCGCAGCGAACCGTTGATTCAGCACGGCCAATACTGCCAGTTGCTACCCGAGCACCCTCGGGTCTGGGCCTACCTGCGTGAGGGGGAGGGCGAGCGGTTGCTGGTGGTGAACAACTTCTACGGCACCCACTGCGATGTCGAGTTGCCGGAACAGGCCATCGGCGACGCGGCGCAGCAACGGCTGCTGATCAGCAACTACGACGATTGCCCGCCACGCACGCGGCAGTTGTCGTTGCGACCTTATGAATCGTTCGTCCTGCACCTGATCGATCGCTAGCAACATCCCCCGGCCAGTGAACCCGGTGTGCCTGGCACGCCGTGGGCTTGCTGTTGCCAGCGAGCGCCTGCCGGGGCAAACCAAACACAATAAAAATAATGGGGTGGCTTATGAAAACAACAATAAATCGCGGCCTTGCTGCGTCCTGCGTGTGCCTGGCCTTGCCGTTCTCGGCCCAGGCCCTGGAGTTTGCCGGGTACATGCGCAGCGGCGTAGGGACATCGGTCAACAGCAGTTCGCAGTCCTGCTTCCAGTTGCCCGGTGCCCAGTCCAAATACCGGTTGGGTAACGAGTGCGAGCAGTACGCGGAGCTGGAGCTGCGCCAGGATCTGTACACCCTCGACGACGGTTCGGTGCTCAGCGTCGATGGCATGGCTTCGCTGTACAACCGCTACGATCGCAACCTGACCTTCCAGGGCGAAAACGGTGCGGCGCGCATGCCGCAGATGTACGCCCAGTGGTCGAACATGCCCAGCCTCAACGGCGGTTCGCTGTGGGCCGGGCGGCGTTACTACAAACGTAACGATATCCATATTTCCGACTTCTACTACTGGAACCAGAGCGCCACCGGCGGCGGTATCGAGGATGTGCTGATTGGCGATCTGAAATACAGCTACGCCTTTTCGCGCAAGGACAACCTGTACCAGAAGGACGCCATCAATCGGCACGACTTCAACGTTTCCGGGTTTGATACCAACCCCGGCGGCGAGCTCGAGTTCGGCCTGAGCTACATCGACAAGCCCGACCGTCGCGATGCCCACCGCGGCTGGGCGATCACGGCCCAGCACGTGCAGAAGAACTTTCTCGGCGGCAAGAACAAGCTGGCCCTGCAGTACGGCGAAGGCCCGGGCACCGGGCTCGGCTACACCGGCGACGTGCACCTGGACGACAACAACAAGAGCTACCGGCTGGTGGAGTTTTTCGACTGGCAGGTGACCCCGCGTTTTGGCGGCCAGGTCGAAGCGGTCTACCAGAAAGACATTCGCCCTGACGGCAATGACCAGAACTGGATTTCCCTGGGAGTCCGCCCGGCGTACGCCATTACCGAGCAATTCAAACTGGTCACCGAACTGGGCCACGATCAGGTGGAGGCCCCCGGCGGGACGCGTAAGCTGAGCAAGTTCACCTTCGCCCCGACCTGGTCGCCCAAGGGCCCGGATTTCTGGGCGCGCCCGGAAGTGCGCCTTTACTACACCTATGCCAGTTGGAACGAGGCGGCCAAGCGCGCGGCCAATGAATTGGCGGCGGGCTCGGCCCTCTCCGACACCGGGGCCTTTGGCACCGCGCGGCATGGGGCGAACGTCGGTCTGCAGGTCGAGTATTGGTGGAAATAAGCGAGGCCTGCGGGGCTCGCGCTCCATCGGCATCCATACGAACAAACAGCAGGTGAAGTCATGGCCACAACCCAACAATTGCAACTGCTGGCACCGCTGTCCGGGGTGCTGATGCCCCTGGACCAGGTGCCGGACCCGGTCTTTTCCAGCCGTGTGATCGGTGACGGGGTGTGCATCGATCCGACCTCGCAGACCCTCTGCGCGCCGCTGGCCGGGGTTATCAGCAACCTGCAGCACAGCGGCCATGCGCTGAGCATTACCAGCGAGCACGGGGTCCAGGTGCTGATGCACATTGGCCTGGACACGGTGAACCTGGCCGGCCAGGGCTTTACCCGGCGGGTGGAGGAAGGCCAGCGGGTCGAGGCCGGCCAGCCGCTGATCGAGTTCGATGCCGATTACCTCGCCCTCAACGCCCGTAGCCTGTTGACCCTGATGCTGGTGGTAAGCGGTGAGCCGTTCAGCCTGCTGACCCCGGGCCTGATTGCCGTGGAGGCTGGCCAGCCGTTGTTGCGCCTTGATGCCGGCGAGCAAGGCGCAGATGTGGCAGAGCAGACTGAGTCGGGCACTGCGGTGTTTTCCAGGCCCGTCAGCCTGCCCAACCCCAACGGCTTGCACGCGCGGCCGGCGGCGGTGTTCGCCCAGGCGGCCAAGGCCTTTGGCGCGAGCATTTATTTGCATAAACAGCAGAGCAGCGCCAACGGCAAATCCCTGGTGGCGATCATGGCCTTGCAGACCGCCTACGACGACAAGGTGCAGGTCAGCGCAGTGGGGGCGGATGCCGAAGCGGCGATCGCGGTGCTGTCCGAACTGCTGCTGGCCGGCTGCGGCGAGGCGGTCAGCACGGTGTTCGCTGCCCCGGCCAGCACACCGCTCGCGCCGCTGTCGCAGACCTTGCTGCGTGGGGTGTGTGCGTCCGCAGGTTCTGCGTTTGGCCAGGTGGTGCAGGTGGCTGAACAGCACCTCGACATTATCGAGACGGCCACTGACCCGCGCCGCGAGCAGGCAACGTTGCAGCGTGCCCTGGGCGAGGCGACCCAGGCCCTGCAGAGCCTGGGGGAAAACGCCAGCGGCCAGGTCCAGGCGGAAATCTTCAAGGCCCATCAAGAACTATTGGAAGACCCCAGCCTGTTGGAACAGGCCCAGGCGCTGATCGAGACCGGCAAGAGCGCGGCCTTTGCCTGGAACAGCGCGACCCGCGCCACCGCCGAGCTGTTCACTCGTTTGGGTAGCAGCCTGCTGGCCGAGCGTGCGCTGGACCTGGCCGATGTCGGGCAGCGGGTACTGAAGCTGATTCTCGGGGTGGAGGACCGCGACTGGGTCCTGCCGGAGCAGGCGATCCTGATTGCCGAACAACTGACGCCTTCCCAGACCGCCGGGCTCGATACCCGCAAAGTGCTGGGGTTTGCCACCGTGGGCGGCGGCGCCACCAGCCATGTGGCGATCCTCGCTCGGGCCCTGGGCTTGCCGGCAATCTGTGGCCTGCCGGAACAGGTATTGGCCGTGCCCGCCGGTACGCGGGTGTTGCTGGATGCCGACCAGGGTGAGCTGCACCTGGACCCCGAGCTGGCGGCGATCGAGCGCTTGCAGGCGCGACGTCAGCAGCAACAGCAGCGCCATCAGCAGGATGTGCAGCAGGCAACCCTGGCCGCGGTGACTCGCGACGGGCACCACATCGAGGTGACGGCCAACGTCGCCTCGCTGGCCGAAACCGAGCAGGCCGTCAGCCTGGGTGGGGAAGGCGTGGGTCTGCTGCGTTCGGAGTTTCTGTACCAGCAGCGCAGCGTCGCTCCCAGTCATGAGGAGCAGGCAGCCACCTACAGCGCCATCGCCAATGCACTGGGGCCGCAACGCAACCTGGTGGTGCGGACCCTGGATGTCGGTGGCGACAAACCCCTGGCTTACGTGCCGATGGACAGCGAAGCCAACCCGTTTCTCGGCATGCGCGGGATCCGCCTGTGCCTGGAGCGTCCGCAACTGCTGCGCGAGCAATTGCGCGCAATACTCGCCAGTGCCGGCCTGGCGCGGCTGCACATCATGCTGCCGATGGTGACCCAGCTGTCGGAGCTGCGCCTGGCGCGGCACATGCTTGAAGAAGAGGCCCGGGCGCTGGGGCTGCAGGCGCTGCCCAAGCTGGGAATCATGATCGAAGTGCCGGCCGCGGCGTTGCTCGCGGATCGGTTTGCCCCCGAGGTGGATTTCTTCTCCATCGGCACCAACGACCTGACCCAGTACACCCTGGCCATGGATCGCGACCACCCACGCCTGGCGAGCCAGGCCGACAGCTTTCACCCGGCGGTATTGCGCCTGATCGCCAGCACCGTGCAGGCCGCCCATGCCCACGGCAAATGGGTTGGGGTGTGCGGTGCCCTGGCGTCGGAAACCCTGGCGGTGCCGCTGCTGCTGGGGCTGGGGGTGGATGAGCTGTCGGTCAGCGTGCCGTTGATTCCGGCGATCAAGGCGACGGTTCGCGAGGCGCTGCTGCAGGATTGCCAGGCCCTTGCCGAGCAGGTGCTGAACCTGGAAAGCGCCGAGCAGGTGCGTGAGGCCTTGCATCGGCATCAGGCGCTCGCGGCGGTTACCTCATTGGTTGTGGAGAACTGAATATGTTCGAGAAATTGCAGCGAGCGTTCTGGAAGGCCCTGACGCCGGATCTGATTCCGGAGACGGCGGGCGTTGCGCTTCCAGCCCAGGGCGATAGCGGGTTGAATCCGGCGGTGCTGGCGGCCCTGGGCGGCAGTGACAACCTCAAGTCGCAACAACCCTTGGCCCTGACCCGGGTGCGCGTGGAACTGCGCGACCCGAGCCAACTGGACCCCGTGGCGCTGGTGGCGGCCGGGGTGCCGGGGATCATGCCCCTGGCCGGTGGCGTGGTGCATTTGCTGCTGGGGCTGCGGGCCGGGTGAAACACCGGCCGGGCCCTTGGCCACAGGCGGGCGTTTCGCTCGCCCGGGGCCAGGCCCGCCAGGGTTTATTCACAGCGTTGGTCGATCTGGCTGCTGTAGCGGCGCGGAGTGCTTTTGCGAGGGCGCTCCATCGGCGTGCTGCGGGGGCTTCTCCAGACATCGATCACCGCTCGGCCATGGGCCAGCCCGGCGTCCAGGGCGGCCTGGCTCGTCGAGTAGTCGTGCCCATAGGGTGGGCAGGCAAAGTGCACCGAGAAGCAGGTGTGCTGGCCTTGCCCGGAAATCCGTCCGATGTAGCTGAAGGTCTCGCTGCTGTCGGCGCACCCGAAGTCCGGCGAGCCGGGCTCCTTCAGGATCATGACGTAGATGTCATGTTCAAAATGGGTGTGTTGGTACCAGCAACCGGAAATTCCATGTTCCATTGTCTTATTCCTCGCATTCTGCTGTTTCGCTATCGCGAAAATCGCTCTGCTTGAGCCCCGGAACCACGACCAACCTCTGGCCGATTTCCGCTGCTCCCCTGGATCACTGCGTGGCTGCGGGCAGCCCTGCAGGTGTATCAAATACGGTCAATGACGTGCGTTTCTCCAGCTCGCGGGCGGCGCGCAGCACCAGGTCGTCGCGACCGAAGCGGGCAATGATCTGCAAGCCGATGGGCAGGCCGTCGGGCGTCAACCCGCACGGAATGCTCAGGGCCGGTTGCCGGCTGAAATTGAACGGGAACGTGGTCGGCTGCCACATCATCGAGACCTCGGCCGGCCAGTCCGGCGGCATGCTGTGCTCGATGGCGAACGGCTCGACCATGGTGGTCGGTGTCAGCAACAGGTCGTAATCGCTGAGAAAGTCGTGCAAGCCCTTGGCGACCGAATTGCGCTCTTCCACCGCGCAGGCGTAGGTCAGGGCATCGGTGCGGCGCGCTCGGGCCTGGCAGTCCAGGAGAAAGTCACCGGCCAGGTGCTGGTGCTCGATGGGCAGCTCGCTGGCCATGGCCCGGGCAACCTCGACCGGCCAGGCGTCCAGATAACGCGGCGCCGGGTTGCCGATATCCGGCGACGCCTGGACCAGGGTCGCTCCAGCCTGCTCCAGCAGCGTCGCGGCTGCCTGGCAGGCGCGGGCAATGTGCGGGTCGACATGGGCCGCGTAGCCCAGGTCGAGGCTGAAGGCGATACGCAGGCCGCTTACGCCGTCTTCGATGTTCGGTAAAAAAACCGGAGTGGCATGGGGCCAGGCGAAGGGCTCCCGCGGTTCGTGTTCGCTCATCAACTCCAGCAGCAAGGCGATATCGCGCACATGGCGGGCGATCGGGCCTTCGGCCGCCATGCCCCCCGGGTCGATACTCGGATAGCCGGAAATCAGTCCATGGCTGGGCTTGAACCCGACCACCCCGCAGAAACTCGCTGGCGTGCGGATCGAGCCGGCCGCATCGTTACCGGTCGCCGCCGGAGCGAAGCCCGCCGCGACCCCGGCGGTACTGCCGCCACTGCTGCCACCGGCATGCAGTTCAAGGTTCCATGGGTTACGGGTGATGCCGGTCAGCGGGCTGTCGGTCAGGGGCGTACTGCCCAGCTCGGGCAAGGTGGTCTTGCCGATGAAAATCGCCCCGGCCCTGCGCAGCTTTTCCACCAGGCTGGCGTCGCGGGTCGCGGGTGCCGCATCAGCCAGGGCCCGGGATCCGTTACGCGTATACCAGCCGGCAATGTCGGTGTTGTCCTTGATCAGCAGGGCAATGCCATCGAGCCGGCCCTGTGGGGTGCCCGCCGCCCAGCGCGCGGTCGAGGCCTGGGCTGCCCGCATCGCGTTCTGGTCCTGGCGCTCGCAGACCGCATTGAGCAGGGGATCGAGACGGTCCATGCGCGCCAACAGGGCCTGCAACAGGTCGACAGGGGTGAAGCGCAGCGTGGCAAAGCCATCGAGCAGGGCCTCGATCGACAACAGGTGCAGGGCAGGTTGGGGCAACACAGGCAATGGCATGGGCACGACTTCAATCATGGGAGCCCGCACGCCAGGCGCGGGGCACCGCAATAGTTATAGAGCCGCCCGGTACCCGTGGGTACGAGGCGGATGGGCACTTCAGCGTCCGCTGGTGACCTTGACCCAGGTGCGCGTGCGCACACGCTCGACCTTGGCCGGCAACGGCTTGAGCGGGAACAGCAGGGTCATGGCTTCGCTGGATGGGTACAGGTCAGGGTTGTCGCGCAGCGACTGATCGACCCAAGGCAAGGAGTCCTTGTTGCCGTTCGGGTAGCCGACGAAGTTGCTGATGGAAGCAGTGACCTGGGGTTCCAGCAGGTAGTTGAGGAACGCATGGGCGGTGTCGACATGCTTGGCGCCGGCAGGGATGGCCACGGTGTCGAACCAGATCAGGGTGCCTTCCTTAGGAATGCGCATCTCGATGTGCACGCCGTTCTTGGCTTCGTTGGCGCGGTTGGCCGCCTGCAGGAAACCGCCGGAGTAGCCGACCGCGACGCAGATGTTGCCGTTGGCGATGTCGCCCATCCACTTGGCGCTGTGGAAGTAGCGGATATAAGGCCGCAGCTTGAGCAGCAGGGCTTCGGCCTTGCGGTAGTCTTCGGGGTTCTGGCTGTTCGGGTCCAGACCGAGGTAGTGCAGGGCCAGGGGCAGCATTTCGGTCGGCGAGTCCATGAAGGTCACACCGCACTGGCTGAGTTTCTTCAGGTTTTCTTCTTTGAACACCAGGTCCCAGCTATTGACCGGCGCATCCTCGCCGAGCAATTGGGTGACCTTGTCGCGGTTGTAGCCGATCAGGTTGGTGCCCCACATGTAGGGGATCACGTAGCGGTTGCCGGGGTCGCTCTGCTCCAGCAGCTTCATCACGGTCGGGTCCAGGTGCTTCCAGTTCGGCAGCAGGCTGCGGTCCAGGGGCTGGAAGGCGCCGGCGGTGATCTGTTTGCTGACAAAACTGCTGGACGGCACCACCACGTCATAACCGCTGTTGCCGGTCAGCAACTTGGCTTCCAACACTTCGTTGCTTTCGAAAATGTCGTACTTGACCTTGATCCCGGTGCTGGCTTCGAAATCCTTGATGGTGTTGGGCGCGATGTATTCCGACCAGTTGAAAATATTCACGGTGCGCTCGGGGGCGGCGCTGGCGCTCTGCGAGGCGGTCAGTGCAAGGCCCAGTGCCGCGCTGGCAAACAGGGTGTGCAGGGATTTCATTCGACGACTCCATGTCTTGGATGAGCGGAGAGATCCGCGCGTCCATTCTTGGTCGGAATGCAATCGGAGAGAATGTTGCTAACGGTCAATAACGGTTCTTAAGCGTCATTTAACGGCCCGGACTGGCCGGCCAACTGCCTGAAACGGCCCGGGGCGACGCCGCTCCAGCGCTGGAAGGCATGACGGAAGCTGGCGGTTTCCTTGAATCCCAGCGCCTCCGCTATGCGGCATACCGACAGGTTCTGCTGGGCCAGCAATTGCTTGGCCTGCTTGTAGCGCAGTTCGTCGAGCAGCTTCTGGTAGCTGCTGTCCTGGGCGCGCAGGCGCCGGCGCAGGGTGCTGGGGGAGCAATGCACCTGCCGCGCCAGGCTGTCGAAGTCCGGCACGGCATGCAGCTGTTCGCTGAGGATGCGCCGCACCTGGTCGATCCATGCGGGGCGAGCGCTGAGTTCCTCGTTGAGCTCGATGCAGCGTTCGAGCATGCCGCCGTGGGTCACCAGATCGGCCAGGGGCAGGCGTCGGTCCAGCCATTCCAGGTCGAAACCGATGGCGTTGCGCCCGGCGTTGAAGTGCACCGGGCAATTGAAGGCCTGTTCGTAGGCGTCCAGGTAATCCGGTTGCGGGTGCACGAACTGCGCCTCGCGCAGAGGCAGAGTGCACCCCAGCAGGTCCTGGCAGGTGACCCGGAACGAGGACATGCAGAAGTCGGTGTTGAACACCTCAAGCTCCGGCGATTCGCTGTACTGATCGGCGGTCAGCCAGGCCAGCCCGTCGCGGATCTCCAGGCCCAGGCGGAAGAACGTTCCCAGCAGCAGCGGATAGCGCAGCGCCAGGGTCAGGCCCTCGCGCAGGTTGGCGCTGGTCAGCAGGGTCAGGCCGAACATGCCGTAGGCCGAAATATGCAGGCAGCGCCCCAGGGCCAGCCCCAGGTCCTGGCGAAACGCCAGGGCGTTGGCGAATACCCGCAGTTCCTGGCCGATGTTGATCAGGCTATTGGGCAGCTCGACGTCCGACAACTGGATACCGCTGCCTTCGAGCAGCACCTCAGGGGGCACCTCGGTGCCGCGAAATGCGTCGAGCACGGCCTGAGTCGTATGCAATGTGGTCAGGCGCAATGCCGCCATGACTGACCTCTGAACGGGTAAGGGAGCATGACTTTAGGGGCTCGACGCGTCAGGTTCAATTGATCAGGGCCAATCAGTGGATGCCAAGGGCGTATTTGTTCGGACTGAATCGTTTAATCCGGTGTTTATTGTCACCTTGGCACAGCGCTTCGCCGGTGTTGTGCCCCTGCGTCCTGTCGCCGCGCTGCCCTTACTGTTTCTCAACTGCGGGTGTATCGTATTCGCCTTTTGCGGGCTCAGGCCTGCCGTAGATACGTGAGGTAGTTGAGTCCATGTCCTTTACCCGTCGACAAATACTCGGTGGTCTGACCGGTCTTGTAGTGGTTGGCGTGGGAGCAGGAGGGGCGTCGCGCTATTGGCTGGGGAAAATGGCCGATGCCGAGGCCGGCCACGATTACCAGTTGATCGCCGCGCCCCTGGATGTCGAGTTGGTGCCGGGGCACAAGACCGAGGCCTGGGCGTTCGGCCCTTCGGCGCCGGGCACCGAGCTGCGGGTGCGCCAGGGCGAATGGCTGCGGGTGCGCTTCATCAATCACCTGCCCGTGGCCACCACCATTCACTGGCACGGTATCCGTCTGCCGCTGGAGATGGACGGCGTGCCCTACGTCTCGCAACTGCCGGTGCTGCCGGGGGAGTTCTTCGACTACAAGTTCCGCGTGCCGGATGCCGGCAGCTACTGGTATCACCCCCATGTGAACAGCAGCGAGGAGCTGGGGCGTGGCCTGGTCGGCCCGCTGATCATCGAGGAGCGCGAGCCCACCGGGTTCCAGTACGAGCGCACCCTGAGCCTGAAAAGCTGGCATGTCGATGAAGTCGGGGCCTTCGTGCCCTTCAGCATTCCCCGCGAGGCGGCCCGAGGCGGCACGGCCGGGCGCCTGTCGACCATCAACGGTGTGTCCCAGGCGGTGGTCGAGCTGCCGGCCGGGCAGATCACCCGGGTACGCCTGCTCAACCTCGACAACACCCTGACCTACCGGATCAACATTCCCGGGGTCGAGGCGCAGATCTATGCCCTAGATGGCAACCCTATCGAACCGCGACCCCTGGGCAAGGAATACTGGCTGGGCCCGGGCATGCGCATCTGCCTGGCGATCAAGGCACCGCCGGCGGGTGAAGAGCTGTCGCTGCGCAATGGCCCGGTGCGCCTGGGCACCTTCCGTTCGGTGGTCAACAACGACGCCCCGACCTCTTGGCCGCCGACCTTGCCGGCCAACCCGATTGCCGAGCCCGACCTGGAGAACGCGGAAAAGCTCAACTTCAACTTCGAGTGGGTTGGCTCGGTTTCGGTGAACGTGGACAATGGCAAGCCGCCCAGCCTGTGGCAGATCAACGGCAAGGCCTGGGACATCACCGACAAGACCTGCGCCGACCGCCCGATTGCTACGCTGAAAAAGGGCAAAAGCTACATTTTCGAATTGAAGAACATGACCCAGTATCAGCACCCCATCCACCTGCACGGCATGAGCTTCAAAGTCATCGCCTCAAACCGGCACACAGTGATCCCGTATTTCACCGACACCTACCTGCTGGGCAAGAACGAGCGCGCCCGGGTGGCCCTGGTGGCGGATAACCCGGGGGTGTGGATGTTCCACTGCCATGTGATCGACCACATGGAAACCGGCCTGATGGCCGCCATCGAGGTCGTCTGATGCGACAGATTCGTCCGGCCCGGATCATCGACCGCAGCCGCGATCAGGACTTCATGCGTGAAGCCCTGGTCCTGGCCGCACAGGGCGCGGCCCTGGGCGAAGTCCCGGTGGGGGCGGTACTGGTGCTGGACGGTGAGATCATCGGGCGGGGCTTCAATTGCCCCATCAGCGGCAGCGACCCCAGCGCCCATGCCGAGATGGTCGCGATCCGCGCGTCGGCCCAGGCACTGGACAACTATCGGCTGCCGGGCAGCACCCTCTACGTGACCCTGGAGCCGTGCAGCATGTGCGCCGGCCTGATCGTGCACTCGCGCATTGCCCGGGTGGTCTACGGCGCGCTGGAGCCCAAGGCCGGCATCGTGCAAAGCCAGGGACAGTTCTTCAGCCAGGGTTTTCTCAACCACCGGGTGCTGTTCGAAGGCGGGGTCCTGGCCGAAGAGTGCGGCACCGTGCTGAGCGAATTCTTCAAGGCGCGCCGGGCCAAACCGGCCCTGTGACCTGTGGCGAGGGAGCTTGCTCCCGCCGGGCTGCGCAGCAGCCCCAAACCAGCCTTCACATGACTTCAGTCGGACCGCGCTTGCCGAAACCGGGAGGGCTGCGCCCTCCAGCGAGAGCAAGCGCCCTCGGCACAAGGTGAATTATTTTTTGGCGACGATCACGGCACGCATTGGTGCCGGCAGGCCTTCGATGGTTTTGCTGTGGTCGTTGGGGTCGAGGAAGTCGCTCAGGGACTGGTACTTCATCCACTCGGTGCCGCGCTGTTCCTCGATGCTGGTCACGCTTACATCCACGCAGCGCACCTCGCTGAAACCTGCCCGGCGCAGCCACAATTCCAGGGCTGGCACCGAGGGCAGGAACCATACGTTGCGCATCTGCGCATAGCGGTCTTCGGGCACCAGCACCTGCTGCTGGTCGCCGGCCACCACCAGGGTTTCCAGCACCAGCTCGCCGCCTTTCACCAGGCAATCCTTGAGCGCCAGTAAATGCTCGATGGGTGAGCGACGGTGGTAGAACACACCCATGGAAAATACCGTGTCGAAGCCTTCCAGGTTCGGCGGCAGGTCTTCGAACGGGAACGGCAGGTGCCACACCGCAGGCTGCGACAGGTAGCGCTGCACTGCCTGGAACTGGCAGAAGAACAGCCAGTTCGGATCGACCCCGATCACGCTGTGGGCACCGGCGCCGAGCATGCGCCACATGTAATAGCCATTGCCGCACCCGACATCGAGGATGCGCTTGCCCGCCAGGTCCAGGTGCGGGGCGACCCGCGACCATTTCCAGTCCGAGCGCCATTCGGTGTCCACGTGCACCCCGAACAGATCGAACGGCCCCTTGCGCCACGGCGACAGGCCCATCAACGCGCTACGCATCTGTGCCCGGGTGGCGTCATCGCACTCGGTGTCCAGGGTCAGGCCATTGAGCAGGTCGACTTCACTGGGCTGGATCTTCGGCAGCGCATCCAGGGCGCTCTGCCAGCGCTCCAGGTCGCCGTGGCCCTTTTCCATCTTCTTGTCGAGTTGCGCTTGCAAGGTATTGGCCCAGTCGGCCAGGGGCGTACCGGCCAGGCGGCGGGCGAGGGGGGACAGATCGATCATGGCAAGGCAATCAACGAGGCAAAGTTAAGACACTGGAACCACGGCACGACTTTCGAGAAACCGGCCGCCAACAGGCGCTCGCGGTGTTCTTCGAGGCTGTCGGGCTTCATGACGTTTTCGATGGCGCTGCGCTTCTGGGCGATTTCCAGCTCGCTGTAGCCGTTGGCGCGCTTGAAGGCGATATGCAGATCGGTGAGCAGCGCGTGCTCCTGCTCATCGTTGAAGCGCAGCTTCTCCGAGAGGATCAGCGCACCGCCCGGCAACAGCGACTGCCGGATGCGCCCGAGCAGGGCCGTGCGCTGCTCCGGGGCAATGAACTGCAGGGTGAAATTGAGCGCCACCACCGAGGCCGGCTGGAACTCCAGGGCCAGGATGTCACCCTCGATCACCTGCACCGGCAGCAACTCCTGGAACATCGAGTCCTGGCCGTTGAGGTATTCCCGGCAACGCTCGACCATGGCCGCCGAGTTATCCACCGCGATCACTTTGCAACCGTCGGTCCGCACATGGCGGCGCAGGGCCTGGGTCACCGCACCCAGGGACGAGCCCAGGTCGTAGAGCACGCTATTGGGCTGGGCGAATTGCGCGGCGAGCACGCCGAGGTTTTCGACAATGGTCGGATAACCCGGGACCGAGCGCTTGATCATGTCCGGGAACACCCGCACCACATCCTCGTTAAAGGCGAAGTCGGGCACCTGGGCCAGGGGCTGGGCGAAAAGGCGATCGGGGTCTTGGCTCACGGCGGTTCCAGCGGCGGATGGTGAAAGAGGGGGCGGCATTGTAGCCGCTGCCGCAGGCTGCGATAAGGCCCGAAAGGGCCTCAGGTGCCTGCGGGCGACACAAGGTGCGCCGTCTGCGTGGCCGTTCAGCGCGGCTTCTGGCTGAACGCCGACGCGGCAATGCCCCACTGGCCCAGCCAGTAACTGATGATGATCAGGTACGGCGCGGCCTCGAACGCCACCACAAAGCGGCTGATACCGATCAGGCTGTCGGAGAAGGCGAAGGTCAGGGCGCCCACCCCGGCCAGCAGCGCCGAGCGCCTGGGCACCGCGGTGCCGAAGCGGGCCAGGGCGCGCCAGAGCATGGCGCTGATGGTCAGCCCATAGACAATCACCGGGATCAGCAACGGCCCCAGGCCATGGGCAATCAGGATCGCCAGCAGCGCGCCGCCAATGACGATCGCCACCAGCAACGGCAGCAGGGCCGGACGCCGACAGTCGCTGAGGTAAGCCTTGAGGTAGGCCAGGTGTGCCACCAGGAAGGCGCCGAGGCCGAACACAAACAGGTCGCCGGGCCAGGCCAGCAACACATCGCCGAGCACCGAGAACAGCAGGCCGATGATGATCCAGCGCCGGTAGTCGCCGGGTGGGGCGTCGTGCAGCCAGCCGAGCAGGGCCAGCACCGGCAGCGGCTTGACCAGCAGGCAGAGCAGGGCGGCATGCACGCTGATGCCGTAGATAAAGGTGACTGCGCCCATCAGCGCCAGGATCAGCCAGCCCATGTCAGTTGACCTTTATCGCGCAATCGAAGGCTTTGACCGGCGCCACTTCCGGGGCCCAGGGCTGCTGGTAGGTCAGCAACAAACGGCCGGTGCCGCTGGCAAACGCCTGGAAGCGCCAGGTGGATTGCCCGGCATTGCCCACCAGCCCGCTGTCTTCAGGGTTGCTGTAGACCTCGGGGCTGACCTTGCGCAACACGCCGCCGGCCGAGTCCTGGATCGCCCAGCGATAGCCGGTGGTGGGGTTGCTGGGCAGGGTCAGAATCAGGTTCTGGCCAGTGCTCAGTTGCAGCGGGCATTCGCTCTGGTTTTCGACCGTGATGTTTTGCTTGGGTTGGCTGGCGCAGGCGGCCAGCAGGGCGACGCTGAGAAGGGCAAGCAGACGAGGAGGGAACATGGCTCAGAAAGCTCCGATCATTCATGACGAGCGGCGAGCATAACTGAAGACCGCAAGCGGTGTGGCCAGGGGCTGAAGGTTGGCCACAATGCCCTCTTGGCCGACACGCCTGCGTCTGCCGGGCTGTGGCATCACAGCTGGCAGCCGCAGGCACTGGCGCTCAGGGGTTAGAACAGCACCTTGGCCACGTCGGCGAACTTCTTCGCGAAGTGCACGGTGATGCCTTCCTTGAGGTAGTCCGGGAGCTCTTCGAAGTTGCCACGGTTGGGCTCCGGCAGGATCAGTTCGAAGATCTTCTGCCGGCGCGCGGCGATGACTTTTTCGCGCACCCCGCCAATCGGCAGCACGTGCCCGGTCAGGGTCAGTTCACCGGTCATGGCCACGCCTTTTTTCGGCGGCTGGTTGCGCGCCAGGGACAGCAGCGCACTGGCCATGGTCACCCCGGCGCTCGGGCCGTCCTTGGGCGTGGCCCCCTCGGGCACATGCAGGTGGACAAAGGCTTCGTCGAAGAACTTGCCGTCGCCGCCAAACTGCTTGAGGTGCGAGCTGATGTAGCTGTAGGCAATTTCCGCAGACTCCTTCATCACATCCCCCAACTGCCCGGTGAGTTTGAAGCCCCGGTTCAGGGTATGGATGCGCGTGGCCTCGATCGGCAATGTCGCGCCGCCCATGCTGGTCCAGGCCAGGCCGGTGATGACCCCGGTGCCGCTGAGCACCTGCTCGTTGCGGAACACCGGCATGCCGAGGGAGGCCTCCAGGTCTTTCGGGCCGAGCTTGATCACCGCATTCGGATCATCCAGCAGCTTGACCACTGCCTTGCGCACCAGTTTGCCCAGTTGTTTTTCCAGCTGGCGCACCCCGGCCTCGCGGGCATAACCGTCGATCACCGCGCGCAAGGCGTTGTCGCTGATGCTCAGGCTGGTCTTGGCCACCCCGGCTTTCTCCAGCTGCTTGGGCCACAGGTGACGCTTGGCGATGGCGATTTTTTCTTCGGTGATGTAGCCCGACAGGCGAATCACTTCCATGCGGTCGAGCAACGGGCCGGGGATTGAATCCAGGGTGTTGGCGGTGCACACGAACAGCACTTTGGACAGGTCCAGGCGCAGGTCCAGGTAGTGATCGAGGAATTCGACGTTCTGTTCCGGGTCCAGGGTTTCGAGCAAGGCCGAGGCCGGGTCGCCCTGGTAGCTCTGGCCCATCTTGTCGATCTCGTCGAGCATGATCACCGGGTTCATCACCTCGACGTCCTTGAGCGCCTGCACCAGCTTGCCCGGCAGGGCGCCGATGTAGGTCCGGCGATGGCCCTTGATCTCAGCCTCGTCGCGCATGCCGCCGACACTGAAGCGGTAGAACGGTCGGCCCAGGGACTCGGCGATGGACTTGCCGACGCTGGTCTTGCCCACGCCCGGCGGTCCCACCAGCAGGACGATGGAGCCGCTGATTTCGCCCTTATAGGCGCCCACGGCGAGGAATTCGAGAATCCGGCTCTTGATGTCGTCCAGCCCGGCATGGTGCTGGTCCAGCACCTTGCGCGCGTGCTTGAGGTCGAGCTTGTCCTGGCCGTACACGCCCCAGGGCACGGCGGTGGCCCACTCCAGGTAATTGCGGGTGACCGCGTATTCCGGCGAACCGGTTTCCAGGATCGACAGTTTGTTCAGTTCTTCTTCGATGCGTTTTTGCGCCTGGGGCGGCAGGACCTTGCCCTTGAGGCGCTGCTCGAACTGCTCGACGTCGGCGCTGCGATCGTCCTTGGTCAGCCCCAGCTCCTGCTGGATGACCTTGAGCTGTTCCTTGAGGAAGAACTCGCGCTGGTGCTCGCCGATCTTGCGATTGACCTCGGCGGAGATTTCTTTTTGCAGGCGCGCAACTTCGACTTCCTTGCGCAGCATCGGCAGGACTTTTTCCATGCGCTTGAGCATTGGCACGCAATCCAGCACTTCCTGCAACTCGTTGCCGGTGGCCGAGGTCAGCGCGGCGGCGAAGTCGGTCAGCGGCGACGGATCGTTGGGGCTGAAGCGGTTGAGGTAGTTCTTCAACTCTTCGCTGTACAGCGGGTTGAGCGGCAGCAGTTCCTT
The DNA here is from genome assembly GCF_049199125.1 of Pseudomonas sp. QD4. Lineage (NCBI taxonomy): Bacteria > Pseudomonadati > Pseudomonadota > Gammaproteobacteria > Pseudomonadales > Pseudomonadaceae > Pseudomonas > Pseudomonas sp. QD4. The sequence goes on along the minus strand of NZ_JBLZOM010000004.1, from coordinate 221,890 downwards.
GATCGCATTGATCAGGGCCATGCCGTAGGCCTTGACCTCGTCGGTCGGCTCACTCGGCTGATGGGGGTATTCGACTTCCACCAGGTACGGCGGGCGATGGTGTTTGAGCCAGGTGCGGATGCGCACCCGAGTCAGGCCCTGGGCAACGAATTGCAGCTTGCCGTTCTCGCGGCTGGCGTGGTGCACCTTGACCAGGGTGCCGTACAGCGGCAGCGCGGAGGTATCGAAATGCCGCGGGTCTTCGGGCGGGGTATCCATGAAGAACAGGGCCAGGGAGTGATGATCGGACTTGCTGACCAGTTCCAGGGTCTCGGCCCAGGGCTCTTCATTGACGATCACCGGCAGCACTTGCGCCGGGAAGAACGGCCGATTGTGGATCGGGATGATGTAGACCTTGTCCGGCAGGTTCTGCCCGGGCAATGCCAGGCCGGTGCCTGACGAGGCCGGGTGCTCAGCGTTTTCCGGGTCGGCGTAGTCGCTGAGGTCTTCAGGGAATTCTTGCTGGTCGGTCATGGGGCACCTGCGCAATTGGGTATGGGAGTTAGATGGGGCAGGCGGCGAGTGGTTTCAATGGCACGGCCCCGCTTCAGCTTTTCTTTATGCGGCCGAAAAGCTGTACGGGAGCTGACCGTTTGTATCATTTTTTGTTGGGCGGACGGTTGTGCAGCTCTTTTACTGCTGTAGTGGCAAAATGCCTTATTTGCGGCATCATGCTGCTCGGCGTCGCCTCTGCTGTCATCACCCATGCCAAGGCCGGCCATCTGCTTTCATCTAAATACCGGGATTTGCATGGCCAGGACTCACTCGATTCTTTCTGTTGTCGGCCTGTGGCTGCTCAGTGCTGCAGCCTCTGCCGCGAGCTTGCAGGTGCAGGTGCTCGAACCCTCCGGGCAGCCGGTGCGCGACGCCGTAGTGACCTTGCAGGGCCCCCTGGGCCAGCCCGCCGGCACCCTCAAGGCCGACATGGACCAGCGTGACAAACAGTTCGCGCCCCATGTGTTGGCGATTCACACCGGCACCCCGGTGAAATTCCCCAACAGCGACAATATTCGCCATCAGGTCTACTCCTTTTCCCCGGCCAAGAAGTTCGAGTTGCGCCTGTACGAAGGCACGCCCTCCGACGCGGTGCTGTTCGACAAGCCGGGGGTGGTGGTCCTGGGCTGCAATATCCACGACTGGATGCTCGGCTACGTCTACGTTACCGACGACCCGCGCTTCGGCGTCACCGATGCCCAGGGTGCGCTGAACCTGGACGCGTTGCCTGTCGGGTCCTACCGGCTGACCCTCTGGCACCCCCAGGCCAACGGGATGCAGCCACAGGATGGCGGCCAGGTGCAGATCCCGGCCGGGGGCTTGCACAAGGCCTTTGCCATGACCCTGGAACCCTTGCCCGAAGGCTTGCCAGGTGCCCCGGCACCGAGCGCCTTCGGCGATGCGTTTGAGCGAGCGGCCCGTGAAACTGCGCAGTAGCTTTCAGGCGCGGATCGCCTGCGTACTGATCCTGCTGCTGTCGGTGGTAATCGGCGCGGTGTACTTCAGCGTCAAGGCCGCCACCGGCAGCGCGGTGCAGACCCAGGCCTACGAACAGCTGGCGGTGGGTTCGCGGGTTTTCGAGCGCCTGCTTGACGTGCGCGGCCGGCGCCTGGGTGACGGCGTGCAGCTGTTGGCGGCCGATTTCGGTTTTCGTGACGCCGTGGCCAGCGGCGACTCGCCGACCATCCATTCGGTGCTGATCAACCACGGCAAGCGCATCGGCGCCAGCGACATGGTGCTCCTGGACATGCAGGGCCGGGTCCTGGCCAGCACCTTGAGCGACGCCCCGGACGGCTCCGTCTTCCGCTTCGACCAGGCTCTGCGTGACGCGCGTCGGGCGCGGCAAACCATGCTTATCGTGCCGATCCAGGGCAAGCCGCACTTGCTGGTGGAGGCCCCGGTACTGGCGCCGCTGCCGATTGCGCGGGTGGTCATGGGCTTCAGCATGGACGAGCAGTTCGCCGCGGAACTGCGGTCGCTGACCAACCTCGAGGTCTCGTTCCTGACGGTCGACCGGCAACAGCCGGGGGCCCTGGTCACCACTCAGCCAGCGGCGATGGAAGAGAGCATCGTCAGCCTGATGCTCGAGAGTGTGCAGCGGCGCGGCATACAGCTGGCCGAGCATCAGGACCAGCGGTTTTTCAGCCAGACCCTGGTCCTGGCCAGCGGCAGCGATGAAAACGACCACCAGGTCATCGCCTTGCTGCAAAGCCCGCTGGACGCAGCGATGCAGGTGTTCCTGCCGCTGGACGAGCGCATTCTGCTGATTGCCCTGGTGGCCCTGGTCGGCTCCCTGATCGGGGCGTTGCTCCTGGCCCGCAGTGTGTCGCAGCCGGTACGGGCCCTGGCCCAGGCGGCCGAGCGCATCGGCCAGGGTGATTACCAGACGCCACTGGTGCTGCGGCGCAGCGATGAGCTGGGGTTGCTGGCCACCGCGTTCAATTCGATGCAAAGCGGAATTGCCGAGCGCCAGCAGCAGTTGGCGCACAACGCCTTGCATGATGTGCTTACCGGCCTGCCCAACCGCGCACTGGCCATGGAACGCCTGGGCAGTGCGATCGCCGCCGAGCGGCCGATGGCGCTGATCTACCTGGGGGTCGACAACCTGCGCAGTATCAACGAAGCCGGTGGCCCGGTGCTGGTGGACCTGACCTTGCAGCACGTCGGCCAGCACCTGCAGCAGGCCGTGCGTCCCGGTGACAGCGTGGCGCACCTGATCGCCGGCGAGTTTTTGCTGCTGCTGGAGAACCTCGGCAGCGACGAGGCCGTGGCCCTGGCCGACCAGTTGCAGCAAGCGTTGCTCAAGCCGCGCCGCATCGGCGGCCAGGACGTGGCCCTGGACTGCCGCCTGGGGATCGCCGCGTTCCCGGCCGACGGCCAGTCAGCGGAGCAACTGCTCGACCGCGCGGCCATCGCCATGAAGGACGCCGCGCAAATGCCCGGGCGCCTGCAAGTCTACGAACATGGGCGGGACCTGGCCCACCGCCGCCAGGTCAGCCTGATCCGCGACCTGCGCCACGCGGCCGGCAACGGGGAGCTGCTGCTGCATTACCAGCCCAAGCTCGACCTGCGCCAGGGCCGGGTACGCCAGGCCGAGGCCTTGCTGCGCTGGCAGCATCCGCAATTGGGCATGGTGTCGCCGGCGGAATTCATCGTGCTGGCCGAGCGCACCGGCAGTATCCAGAGCCTGACCAACTGGGTGATCGGCGAAGGCATGCGCCAGTTGGCCGAGTGGAACAGCCGTGGCCTGCACATGCAGCTGTCGCTGAATATCTCGGCCCAGGACCTGCTCGGCGCTGACCTGGTGGAGCGGGTCAAGGCCTTGCTGCAAACCTGCCGGGTGCCGGCCGAGCAGTTGATCTTCGAAATCACCGAAAGCGCGGTGATGCTTGAGCCCGAGCGAGCGCTGAAGGTCCTGCACCGTTTGCGCGAGTGCGGCATCAGCCTGTCGGTGGATGATTTCGGCACCGGTTATTCGTCGCTGGCGCACCTCAAGCGCTTGCCGGTGCAGGAGCTGAAGATTGACCAGTCCTTTGTCCGCGACCTCGACGAAACCAGCGAAGACGCGGTGATCGTCCGCTCCACCATCGAGATGAGCCACAACCTGGGGCTCAAGGTGGTGGCCGAAGGCGTGGAGTACGAACACAGCCTGCGCCTGCTTGAGCGCTGGCACTGCGACACCGCCCAGGGCTACCTGATCAGCCGCCCGCTCACGGCTGAGGCGTTCGAAGCCTGGGTGGCCTTACCCCTGACTGCGCGGACTGAATGGGTGCATTAATCGTCATGCCTATGCGTTGGATTGTTTTGCTGGCCGGCCTCGGCGTCCTGCTGCCGTCGCTGGCCCTGGCCGATAACGGCCGTTTACTGGCCACCGGCGGGGCCAGCAGCATCGAAGGCGCCGCCGGCGGCGGCATCACGCCCTGGGCCGTGCTCGGCGGTTATGGCGAGCAGGGCGAATGGGGCGCGAGCGCCTTCGCGACCACGGTCAACCTGCCGGACTACCGCCTCGACGTGGCGGGCCTGGCGCTGGCCTACGACAACCGGGTGGAGCTGTCATTCGCCCGCCAGCGTTTGGACCTGGGCAGCCTGGTGCACACGCTCAACCTGCCCGAAGACAACCTGGGACAGGACATCCTCGGGCTCAAGCTGCGGCTGTTCGGCGACCTGATCTACGATCAGTGGCCCCAGGTCTCCCTGGGGGTGCAGTACAAACATCAGCGCAACTTCCTGATCCCGAGCCTGGTGGGTGCGCAGCGCGACCGCGACACCGAGGGCTACCTGAGTGCCAGCCGCCTGCTGTTGGGCGCGGCGTTTGGCTACAACCTGCTGCTCAACGGCGGCGTGCGCTACAGCCGGGCCAATGAAACCGGGCTGCTGGGCTTTGGCGGCGACCGGCGCGACAGCCGCAGCCTGCTCAAGGAGGGCTCGCTGGCGGTGCTGTTCAACCCGCGCTGGGCGCTGGGCCTGGAGTACCGGCAAAAGCCCGACAACCTGTCGTTTGCCGGCGAGAGTGACTGGGCCGACCTGTTTCTCGGTTACTTCCCCAACAAGCACCTGTCCCTGGTCCTGGCCTATGCGCGCTTGGGCGAGATCGCCGGGCTGGATCACCAGAACGGCCCCTACCTGTCGCTGCAAGGGAGTTTCTGATGCGCCTGTCCGTGCTGTTCCTGGCCGTGCTTCTCGGCGCCTGCGCGCAACAGCCGGCGCGTGACGACAGCCTGTACCGGGCCCTGGGCGAGCGCCCGGGCATCACCCGGATCGTCGAAGGCACGCTGCTCAACATTGCCCGCGACCCACGGATCGTCGAGCGCTTTCGCAAGATCGATATCCAGCGCCTGCGCAACAAGCTGATCGAGCAGTTCTGCGTCGAGGCCGGTGGTCCGTGCACCTACACCGGCGACAGCATGGCCGAAAGTCATAAAGGCCAGAACGTCAGCCGCAGCGACTTCAACGCCCTGGTCGAAGACCTGATCGCCGCCATGGAAGCCCAGGGCGTGCCAGTGCCGGCGCAAAACCGCCTGCTGGCACGTTTGGCACCGATGCGCGGCGAGGTGATCGAGCGTTGATCGGCTGATTGCGCCGGATGGGCGAGTGCCGGGAATTTGGCATCGCCAATAAAATGGCTGTCTAATCCCTTGTTTTATTGCGTGCTCTTCTGCTTGCCTCAGACTAATCTGAGCACTTCACGTGCTTGTTAGGAAAATGGCATTTAATTGACGCGCGTATTCGGCTTGGTAGAGGAATGGGTATGAAGAAAGGATTTTTCAGCTCAAGGCAAAGCTCGTGGCGGATCCCGCGGCCCTTGCTGGAGACGGCGTTGGCGAGCACCGGGTCATGAGGTGGCGCCACACCTTCCAGGCACGGATTGCCGGGACCCTGGCGTTATTGCTGTTGTTGGTGATCGGCGCGGTGTATTTCGCGATGAAAACCGCCACCACCCGCGCCGTGGAAAACCAGGCCGAGGTGCAGATGACCACCGGCACCCAGGTGTTCGAGCGCTTGCTGGAGTTGCGCGGACGCCGCTTGCAGTACGGCGTGGACTGGCTGGTGGTGGATTCGGCGTTTCGCCAGGCCGTTGCCAGCGGCGAGCCCCAGGGCATTCTCGAAGCGTTGCGCCGCCACGGTACGGGCATTCGTTCCAGTGAACTGTTCGTGCTGGCCAGCGATGGCCAAGTGACGGCCAGCACCCTGGCGGCGGTCGAGCCGGGCCTGGCTTTTCCCTACGATGGCGCCTTGCGTCAGGCCCGACGTGAAAACAAAAGCATGCTGATCGTTGCCCTCAAGGGCCAACCCTACCTGCTGGTGCAGAGCCAGGTGCTGACCCCGCTGCGCATTGCCCGGGTGGTGATGGGGTTTCGCATGGACGACCTGTTCGCCAGCGAATTGCGCTCCATGAGCAACCTCGAAGTGTCATTCCTGACCCTGGACAACGAGCGCGCCGGCGAGCTGTTCACCACCCAGCCGGAGCTGTTCTGGAGTGCGATCACGGCGGCCCTGCGCGATTCCCTCTGGGAGTTGCGGCCGCAGTTGAGCGAGATCCAGGGCAAGCGTTTTCTCAATCAGGCGCTGCAATTGGCCAACACCGGCAACCCTCAGGATCCGCGGGTCCTGGTGTTGTTGCAGAGCCCGCTGGAGCAGGCGCTGCATGCGTTCGCGCCGCTGGATCGGGAGTTTTTCTGGATCGCCCTGGCGGCGCTGCTGGTCTCCCTCGGTGGGGCGCTGTGGATGGCCCGCCGCGTGGCCCGCCCGCTTGAAGTGCTGGCCCAGGCGGCGCAACGCATCGGTGCCGGCAACTACCAGACGCCGGTGGTGCTCAAGCGCAGCGACGAGTTCGGCTTGCTGGCCGACGGCATCAACGCCATGCAAAGCGCCATCGCCACCCGCGAGTCGCAACTGGCGCACAACGCCCTGCATGACTCGCTCACCGGCTTGCCCAACCGCGCCCTGGCCATGGAGCGCCTGGGCAGCGCGATTGCCGCCCGGCGCAGCGTGGTGCTGTTGTACCTGGGGATCGAAAACTACCGGGCGATCAACGAGAGCTTCGGCCCTGAAGGGCTGGAGCAGATCATGCTGGAGGTCAGCCGGCTGCTGCTGGGCTCCCTGTCCCAGGGCGACACCGCGGCGCGGGTGACCGCCAGCGAGTTTCTGCTGTTGCTGGAAAACACCCAGGTCGATGGCGCCGTGGCCCTGGCCGACCGTCTGCATGCCTTGCTCAACCCGCCGCAACTGATCCATGGCCATGAAGTGCAGCGCCAGATGTGCATCGGCGTATCGGTGTACCCCACTGACGGCGAGTCCGCCGAAGAACTGATCAGCCGCGCCGCCATCGCCCGCCACGACGCCGCGACTCAGCCAGGTTACCTGCAGGTCTACCAGCAGGACCGCGACTTGGCGCATCAACGCCAAATTGCCCTGATTCGCGACCTGCGCCGCGCCGCCGCCGAAGGCGAGTTGTTCCTGCACTATCAGCCCAAGCTCGATATCCGTCGCGGAGAGGTCAGCCAGGCCGAAGCTTTGTTGCGATGGCGGCATCCGGCGTTCGGGGTGGTCTCGCCCGCCGAGTTCATCCCCTTGGCGGAGCGCACCGGAAGCATGAGCAGCCTGACCCATTGGGTGATCGAGGAGGGCATTCGCCAGTTGGCCGAGTGGAACCGCCGGGCATTGACGGTGCAGTTGTCGCTGAACATCTCGGCAGAAGACCTGGAGGGCAATGGCCTGGCGTCGATGGTCGACGAGTTGCTGGCGCGTTACCGGGTGTCGGCGGAGCAACTGGTGTTCGAGATCACCGAAAGCGCCATCATGCGCAACCCGGAACAGGCCCTTGACGTGCTGCAACGCCTGCGCGGCTGCGGCATCAGCCTGTCGGTGGACGACTTCGGCACCGGCTATTCGTCCCTGGCCCAATTGCAGCGCCTGCCGGTGCAGGAGTTGAAGATCGACCAGTCCTTTATCCGCAACCTGGATGAAACCAGCGGTGACGCGGTGATCGTGCGTTCGACCATCGAGATGAGCCACAACCTGGGGCTCAAGGTGGTGGCCGAAGGCGTCGAACTCGAAGGCAGCCTGCGCCTGCTCAAGCATTGGCACTGTGATACGGCCCAGGGCTACCTGATCAGCCGGCCGCTGGAAGCCCGGGCGTTCGAGGCCTGGCTGGGCAAAACACGGCTATCGGTCTGAGTCGGCGGGCTCAGCTCGGTTTCCAGAATTCCAGGTCCTCGACATAACGTTCGATATCGCCCATATCGTCGTCTCCCAGGGTGCCGTCAAAGGGCTCGGACAACAGCGCGCGCACCTTGGCCAGGCGGTCGCGCAACTTGCCCTCGATCACGAAGTTGCCGGTGGCGGTGTCGAAATCGAACTCGGGGTTGAAAATCGCATGGTCTGACATCTTGCGCAGGGAAATCAGCATGAATTCCAGCTCGCGCAGGATATCCAGGGCTACCGCCCCCGACAGCACGATCTGTTGATTGGCTTCGCGCAGGGAGGGCGGGTTTTTGGGTGATTTGGGTTTGGCTGGGCTCATGGCGATCCAGGGGGCATTTAAAAGTAGAAAAAAAGACCGCTGGCCTTGGCGCGGGCGCGGGTTGTGAGTTGCAGTAATGAGGTCTTGAGCGCGGGCGCCAGAGGCGTTTGCTCGATCAGCGCCTGGGCCGTGGCCAGCGCCTCGGCGCCCTGGATGCTGGCGTCTTCATGCTCGTCGATCAGGCAACCCAACTGCCGATTGAGGCGCTCGATCAAGCCCGAGTCCCACAGCTGTTGATAGTGTTCGGCGCTCAGCGAGCATTGCTCCAGATCACCGGGCAGGCACTGATCGAGGTCCAGGCGGTGCATCGCCGCCGGGCTCAAGGGAACGACAATCTGCTTCATGGGCCGGGCTCCGAGTGGGTGGGCAAGAGGCAGGCATCGGGCCCCGCCAGCTGCCATTCAAGGCCCTGGGCGAACTGCTCGATGGCGTCGAGTGCCCGGTGCGGGTCCGGGGTCCTGAGTTCGCCCGCCGGGGTGCGGTTGTAGGCCTGGCGTTGGCGGTTGCGCTTGAAGCGCTCAACCCGCAGCACAAATTCGCCGAGCCCTTGGGGGGCGGGCTCAAAACCCAGGGTAAAGCCGTGTTCGCGGCCGGCACCGGCGAGCAGCAACGGGTGGTTGAAGGCGGGCAGGGTGTCGGCGCCAAAGGCAACCTGCGGCAGTTGGTGATGGCTGATCTCCCAGCCTCCTGGCAGGCGGATGGCCTGCAAGGGCGCGATTGCCCCGTGGCCCGAGTCAGGGTCGGCCTGCTGGGTGGTGTCCAGCATGAAGGCTTCGAGTCGTGCAATCAGCTGCGCGGTGTCGCGGGTCTTGAATTCCTCGAGCAACTCTTCCTGGCCTGGCGCCGTGTTCGAGCGGTCCTGGGGGTAGGTCATCAAGCTGAGCACGAACTCGCCGCCGGGGTCGTCTTCGGGCAGGAAGGCGCAGTCAAAGCAGCGTTGGCCCTGGCGATGCACGCCGCCGATCAGCACCGAGGCATCGAACCATTCGAGGGTCTCCGGGATGAAGGGCAGTTGATGGAAGGTGTTGAGGGTGATCTGCCACCCACCGCTAATGCGCAACGGTTGCAGCGGGTAGAGGGGGCGGTGCTTCATGCTGCGGTTCTCGATCATGGGCGGTGGTGCAGCGCGTGCAGCATGCCCTGGGCACGGGCCAGGCAGTCGCGCAGTTGTCCAAGGCTGTGGGCCTGTTCGCTCGACAGCGGTTGCTGCCAGTCCTGATCCTTGATCACCGCTACCCGAAAGGCGCCGTGCTCAGCGAATTCGGGGTACCAGCCCACGTCCAGCAGCCAGTGCTCGCCGTACTCGACTTGCAGCAGGTCCTCCTTCAGCGCGTCGAGTTGGCGGGCCAGTGGCTGGTCTGACAGGGACGACAAGTCGTCGAAGCGGATATTTCCCGTGAGCAGGCTCAGGTCGAACACTGTTGGCTTCCTTTGCAAAGGGTGAGGCAGGCGGCTCAGGCCTGGTAGTGATTCTTGAGTGCATGGCACTTTGCCAGAATATTCTGCCGGTCTTCCTCGACCTGGGTCTCGCACCAGTGGCAGAGGTAGCGGATGGCGTGCACGGTGGGCAGGGTGACCTGCTCGTCCATGAACTCGAAGGTGATTCCAGGCACGCCCAGCAGATGCGGGGCAATGTTGTCCGGGTCGACGTCGCAGTCGATGGTCAGGCTGGACATCTCGGTGCCGCCGCTGGTGGGGATCAGCAAGTCGTCGAGCAACAGGTGCAGGCAGGTGGCGCCCTCCAGCCTTGAGGAACAGAGCAGGTGATCGAGCAGGCAGTTGTCCAGCGTGCTGTGCTGGGCCTGGGTCAGTTGGTCGATGGAGGGCACTTGTTGGGTGTGGGCGGCGCTCATAGGACGCCGGCCTCGGTTTTGGCCAGCAGCCTGGTCAGCTCGGGCTCGACCTCGGCCGGGGGCAGGCTGGCGATGACCTGCTCGATGCTCGCCCGGTAGCGGTTGTCCATGGGGGGTTCGCACCAGTCGAGTTCGTAGATCGCGAGGATTCGCACATCAAGGTAGGGCGACTCCAGCAACAGGCGTTTGAGCAGGGCAATGGCCGCTGCCGAGCGGTCTTCGCCCAGGCACACCGCGCAGCGCTGTTGCCAGTACTGCGCCTGCTGCAGCAGCATCTGCTCGAGCCGTTGCCATTGCACCGCGGTGAAGTCGCACAGCACGGTCTTGGCCACCCGCTGGGTGCTGTATTCGGTCCAGTTGGACGCCTCGGAGTCACCGATGCAGTGCTGCAACTTCAGGATCAACGCGTCGCTCTGTGGCAGGCTCACAGCGCAGCGGCCTTGGCCAGCAGGTTGTTCAATTCGGGTTCAATCTGCTCATCGGCAAGCCTCTGAATGACGGCTTCGATCAGCGGCGCGTAGCACGCTTCGATAGGGGCTTCTGACCAGTCCAGTTCATGGATGGCCGTGACCTGCACATCGAGGTAGGGCGAGTCCTGCAACAGGCTCTTGAGCAGGGCGATGGCCGGCGCCGAGCGGTTTTCCCCGAGGCTTACGGCGCAGCGTTGTTGCCAATACTCGGGTTTGCCCGGCAGCACATCGGCCAGTTGCTGCCATTGCGCGGGCGAGAAGCCGTGCAGCACGCCTTTGGCCACCTGCTCGGTGATGTACTCATTCCAGGGGGCGCTGGGTGAGTCGCCCAGCCAGTGTTCCAGCTGGGCAAATGCTTGCGTCGGGAGCGGCTTGGGCGTTGGCGCGGGCTCGATCGGGCGGGTACTCAAGGGCGTCGGTTCTACCGGGGAGCTGTCGGCCCCTTGCCAGGCTTCGGCAAATTTTGCCGCTGCCGCCGCGCGCGAGGACACCTTCAGGGTGTGCAGCAGGGAGGACACGTGAATGCGCACGGTGAAGGGCGAAATATCGAGTTCGCGGGCGATCTCTTTGTTGGTCTGGCCCTGGGCGATCAGGCGCAGCACTTCCTGCTGGCGGGTGGTCAACTGGCTCAACTCGTCGCTGGCTTCCAGCGGCAGCAGCAGGCCTGACGGGGCGTACTTGACCACCACTTCGCCCTCGCGAATGGCCAGGATCGCCTGGCCGATTTCCTCGGGGCTGATGCTCTTGCCGATAAAACCGTCTGCGCCGCAGGCCATGACTTCGCCGATCAGGTCCTGGTTATCGACCATCGACACCACGATGATCGAGGTCCGTGGCAGTTGCTGGCGCAATTGGGCAATCATGCTCACCGACCTCAGCCCGGGAAAGCGCAGGTCGAGAATCAGTGAGTCCAGCTCCGCGCCGCTTTTGGCCAGGGCCAGTACCGAGGCCAGGTCGCCGGCCTCTTCGAGCACCGCTTCGGGCAGCAGGCGCTGGATGGTGCGCAGCATGCCTTCGCGAAACAACGGGTGGTCGTCGGCTACGATAATCCGGCATGTCATGTGTTGAAGCTCCTTGAGTCACCCAATCCTGGGGGCATGCTACCTTGGCGTCCCGGCGTTGTACCTGTCCGCCTGTCGAGTTCGGCAGGGACAGGAAAAGACCACGACAGCGCGGATTACACAAGGAGGTGAGTGCATGAAAGTTGAAAAAGACAGCGAGCTCGATCAAGCCACTTTGCGCATTATCGTCGCCGGTTGTGCCCTGGTTTATGTCGGGCTGATCGGTTTTCTACCGGGGCAGAACGTCGAGACCTATGTGCCGGTGATCATTTACATCTTCTTGTTCATGCTCGGCTCGATTGCCCTGCGCATGGCCATTGCCCGCTGGCCAGGGCACTACCCGGCACGGCGCATCCTGGGCATGGTCTACGACTACACCGGCACCTCTTACGGCCTGGTGGTGGGCGGGGAGGGGGCGCTGCCGATCTATGCGGTGATGGTCTGGGTCAACCTGGGTAATGGCATGCGCTTCGGCTCGCGTTACCTGGCCATCGCCACGGTTCTGGCGCTGTTCGCGCTGTTTATGGTGTTCCTGCTGACCCCGTTCTGGCAGGCCCAGCCCTATATGGTGCTGATGCTGATGATCACCAGTACGGTGATTCCGGTGTACGCCCATATCCTGCTCAAACGCACCCGCCTGGCGTCGGAAGAGGCGATTGCCGCCAACCTGGAAAAGTCCCGCTTCCTGGCCCAGGCCAGCCATGACCTGCGCCAGCCGATTCACTCCATCGGCCTGTTCACTGCCTGCCTGCGCGAAGCCAACCTGGGGGTCGATGAGCGGCGCCTGGTGGATAACATCGATCGCTCGCTGCTGAATGTGTCGCAGTTGTTCCGCTCGATTCTCGACCTCTACACCCTGGACAACGGCCGGGTCCTGCCCAAATACGAAACCGTGCACCTGGGGCAGTTCCTCGGTGACCTGGTGCGCCAGAACGCCGAGGCCGCGCGCTGGGCCGGGGTGGAGCTGCGCCTGCGTCCCTGTGCCCAGTGGGTCCGGGCCGACCCGGGGCTGCTCGCCACCATGGTCCAGAACGTCCTGTCCAATTGCTTCAAGTACGCGGCGGAGCGCCCGGTGTTGATCGGCGTGCGCCGCCACGGCGACGGCGTGGCCATCGTCATCTACGACCAGGGCCGGGGGATCGCCGAGGAGCATTTACCGAAGATTTTCGACGAGTTCTACCGGGTCCGGCAGCTGCGGGACAAGGACGTCGAAGGGGTGGGGCTGGGCCTGTCCATCGTCAAGCGCCTGGGGCAGTTGGTCGGGCTGGAGGTGACGCTGAAGTCGCGCCTCGATCGTGGTACCGCAGTCAGCCTGCACGGCTTGCAGGCCGCCGCGCCGCAGCGGCTGCGCAGCCGCGATGATGCGTTGCGAAGTGGTTTGCTGACCGGGCTGCGGGTGTGCCTGGTCGAAGATGACCGCAACGTGCTGCTGGCCACCTCGGCATTGCTGGAGCGCTGGGGCTGTGTGGTCCAGGCGGAAACGGCGGCAGAAGACCTGGTGACCGACTGCGACATCATCGTCGCCGACTATGACCTGGGCACCCGTGCCTCGGGCATCGAGTGCATCGACAGCATCCGCGAGCAGCGGGGCTGGGCCGTGCCGGCGTTGATCATCACCGGGCATGACATCGAGAAAATCCAGGCCGCGCTGCATGATCGCAACATCGCCATCCTGTCCAAACCGGTACACCCGGTGGAGCTGCGGGCGACCTTGCGCGCCCTGCGCGAGACGCCGCTGGCGTCTGCCCACAGGGTTGCGGCGCCAGAGGCGGTTACCAGGTCCGGCACGGAATAAGCAGGGGATAGTTGGTCATGGTCAGCTTCTTGTTCTCGCCGCTGGCCAGTTCGACGAATTCATCCAGCATGCCCGAGGACGAAGAGGTCGAACTGCGCTCGGTGTAGTAGTGGGTGGTCACCGGCCCGTAGTTGGTGTTGCTCTGGCCGGTGCCCACGTACTCGTTCCAGCGGCTGGTGCCGTACACCATGTCCTGGCCCTGGACGAAGTAGCGGCCCGGTTGCAGACCCGTGAACTGGAAGATGCCGTTGCCGTTGGTTCGGGTTATCCGGTGTACGGCCACGGCCTCGGGAAGCATGCTCACCGGCGCGCCTTCTGGCTGGGATGAGCGCAACTTATGCCAGGCCTGCAAGTGCGGGGTGACCGGGTAGAGATAGATCTTGACGTCGCGACTGTCCTCGATGCCGTCGTTGCCGACGATGCAGAACTTGCCGGTGAGCGTTGCGGTGCCGGGTTGCAGGGCGGCGCGCGCGGCCTGGGTGTCGAAGGGCTCGTCGGGGTACTGCACGGTGGGAGTCTTGACTGGCGGGTATTCGTCCAGGGTTCGCCCTTGGCGTGGCGCGCAGGCAGTCAGGGTACAGGCGAGCAGGGCCAGGCCTGTCACCATGAAGAGACGGGGTTTCATCAACTCAGGACCTTTTCAAGAAGGGGCGGTGCTCGCCCGACGCTGCCCTGCTGCTACACCGGGGCAGCCCGTCGCGGCGAACCTGATTGGCCAGGGGCTAGCGGTTCACTGCTTGGTGCACTGGGCCGGGAGCGCGACTGCGCCGCCCATGGTGGCGAAGGCGACCATGCCGCCGCTGGGCAATACGCACTCGTATCCGCCGTTGCTGGTGTTGGCGGTGAAGTAGGTCTGGGAGGCGTCGCTCCGCACGTTCGAGACCGTGGAGACGGGCTTGCCGATGGTGGTCTGGGCGCGGTTCTTGAGGTCGTCATTGCTCGGCTTGGCAATGGCGCAACCGCCCAGGGCGAATGCCAGGGCGCTGAACAGGACGAGGGGGCGGACGCTGGAGTGGAGCTTCATGATGATTCTTCCTTGCTGTTTTGTTGTGTTTTCTACGGCGCAGCCGCTCCCCTTACCGCTGGACGGCGGTGTTGAAGAGAACGGGGCGAGTGGTCGGCACTCTAGCGCCGAGGCAGGGGAAGGTCGATTAGCACAAATGGGCTAGTGTCGCTTTGCAATTACGGCGCCTGCGGGGGGGAGGCAGAGCGCCTGATGGGCCCGGCTGGATGCAGCCGGGCCGGGGGTTCAGGTCAGCAACTGGTGCTGCAGGCGGCGGCCGAGCACGTCCAGCAGGTCACAGCCATCGCGCAGGGGAATGACGCAGAGTTGGGCGAAATCCTGGAGCAGGGCCGGGTGGTTATGCAGGTCGTCGATGCTGGCGATGCTCTCCAGCAACTGGGTGGCCGCGCGAATGCGATGGGTGGCGGCTTCATGCAGCACATCCAACGGGGCCTCGGTGTCAGCCAGCAAGGCGGGGATGGTGCAGTCGTTGCTGGTGAGGGGCATGTAGCGACGGTGTGAGGTGGGTTGCACGGGTGGATCGGGAACGATTTTTTTCATTGAACTGGCTCCGGGTAGGGGTCTGAGCCGCCAGCGGCCTTCCTACGGGCTTGGGTGGCAGCCGTACGCGGGGTAGGAACCGAATACCCAGGGACTCGGCCACGTCGAAACGTGCCCGCGCACGGCCGCCGCGGCTGATCTTACGGACACCTCAAGGGTGCCGCAATCAGTCGGGACGCGTACGCGCCAAGGGTCATCAAAAGGGTTCCTACGCCCTGCCACTGAATTGGCAGTGACAGACCAGACCATAGAGCCCGAGGCACTCCGGGACAAGGTGATGGAAGTGGACGCGTTTTGTAGGAATTTTCCATCCGGCCCCTGTAGCCGCTGCCGCCAGGCTCGGGCCGCGTTCGGATGCTGGCCCTCACACACACCGTGATCTACCTGACACTCCACGGCGCCCGCGGGCCAGCGCAGCCTGGCGGCAGCGGCTACAGGTGTTGGTCGGTCAAATGGGGAGGCGCTCGGCGCACAAAAAAAGGCGGCTACCCGATGGTAGCCGCCTTTTTCATGCCTGCCGGTAAAGCTTATTCCGGCAGTTTGTAGGCAATGATGTAGTCGCCCATTTTGGTACCCAGGGAGCCGTGGCCGCCCACGACTACCAGCACGTACTGCTTGCCATCCTTGCCGGTGTAACTCATCGGCGTGGCCTGGCCGCCCGCTGGCAGGCGCGATTTCCACAGTTCCTTGCCGTTTTTCACGTCATAGGCGCGGATGTACTGGTCCAGGGTGCCGCTGAGGAAGCCGACGCCGCCGGCTGTCACCATCGAACCGCCCATGCTCGGCACGCCCATTGGCAGGCCGATCGGGATCGGCGAGCTGTCGCGGGTGGTGCCGTTCTTGTGTTTCCACACCACTTTGGCGGTGGTCAGGTCAATCCCGGCCACGTAGCCCCAGGCCGGGGCCTGGCACGGTACGCCGAAGGGTGACATGAACGGATGCATGATCACCGCGTACGGTGCGCCCGTGTTGGGTTGCACGCCCGAGGTTTCGCTTTCGCGCTTGCTGCCGGCAGCTACTTCGGCCCGCGGCACCAACTTGGAGACGAACGCCATGTAGTTCGGGCTGGTGAACAGCAGTTGGCGGACCGGATCCACCGACACGCTGCCCCAGTTGAACACGCCGACGTTACCCGGGTAGATCAGGCTGCCCTGCACCGACGGCGGGGTGTACTGACCTTCGTAGCGCAGTTCCTTGAACTGGATACGGCACAGCATCTGGTCGAACGGCGTAGCCCCCCACATGGCTTTTTCATCCAGTGGCGGTGGCAGCAGGTTCAGGTCCGAACGGGCCTGGGTCGGTGCGGTGTGGTCACCCTCGACAGCGCCAGTCGGGGCCGGCACTTCGCGGATCGGCACAATTGGCGTGCCATCGCGACGGTCCAGCACATACAGGCTGCCTTGCTTGGTCGGCTGGATCAGCGCCGGTTTGACGCCTTCGGCGGTTTTCATGTCGACCAGGGTCGGCTGGCTGCCCACGTCCATGTCCCACAGGTCATGGTGGGTGAACTGGTAGTTCCAGCGCAGCTTGCCGGTGTCGATGTCCAGGGCCACGGTGCCGGCGCTGAATTTCTCGGCGCCCGGGGTGCGGTCGCCGCCCCACTGGTCAGGCATCTGGTTGCCCAGGGGCAGGTAGATCAGGCCCAGTTTCTCGTCGACGCTGGCCAGGGACCACATGTTCGGCGAGTTGCGGGTGTAGGTCTTGCCGTCAGGCAGCGGAGTGGTTTCGTCGGGGTTGCCGGCGTCCCAGTTCCACACCAGGTGGCCGTCATGCACGTCGAAGGCGCGAATCACGCCAGAAGGCTCGTTGGTCGACTCGTTGTCCGTCACGTGGCCGCCAATGATCACCAGGTTACGGGTGATGGCGGTCGGCGATGTCGAGTAGTAGCCGCCCGGGGTGAACGGGCCGATACCGGCCTTGAGGTCGACCACGCCTTTGTTGCCGAAGTCTTCGCAGACCTTGCCGGTGTCGGCGTTCAGCGCGATCAGGCGCGCATCGGCGGTCGGCAGGAACAGACGACGCGGGCAACTGGTGGCAATCGCCTGGCCGGCTGTGGACAGGGTGGCCGGGGTGCTGATGGCGCCAGGTTGATTGAAATTGGCTTCGTCGTAGTACGACACGCCGCGGCAGGTCATGTGCGCCCAGCCACGGAAATCATCGCCGTTGGGGCCCTGGATCTGCGGGTCGAAACGCCAGATTTCCTTGCCGGTGTCCGGGTCCAGCGCCAGCACCTTGCTGTGGGCGGTGCAGGCATAGAGCATGCCGTTGACCTTCAGCGGGGTGTTCTGGTTGGTGATTTCCACCGGGTCCTTGGCGGTTGGCATGTCGCCGGTGCGGATGCGCCAGGCTTCCTGCAGCTTGCCGGCGTTGCCCGGGGTGATCTGTTTCAGTGGCGAGTAGCGATCGCCGAATTCGGTGCGACCGTAAGCCTGCCAGTCGCCATCGGGGATGGCGGGCGCGGCATTGGCCACTTCGGTGCTGTCGCGACCCAGGTCGCCGGCGATTTCATCCGGCTGGGTGAACTGGCTGCCCAGGGCAGCGCCACCGGCCACGACCACGGCCACGCTCAACAGCGCGGTGCCCAGCGGAGCTGCGCCATGGCGCAGCAACGGACGGCGGAACCACGGCAACAGCAGGACCACGCCGAGGACAAAGAACAACGACAGGCGCGGCACCAGTTGCCACCAGTCCAGGCCGACTTCCCACAGCGCCCAGACGCTGCTGGCCAACAGCACCAGCCCGTACAGGCCCAGCGCGGCGCGACGTCCCGCCAGCAGCAGGCCGCCGGTGATGATCAGGCCGATACCGGCCAGCAGGTAGTACAGCGAGCCGCCGAGCATGCTCAGCTTGATCCCCCCGGCCAGCATGGCCAGGCCCATTAGCAGCAGCAGGATACCGAGCAGGCTCGGCAGCAGGCGGCTAGGACTTGAAGCACCCTCAGTGCTCATAGTGTGGTTCTCCGTGACGTTAAGAGTTTTCCCGCGCATGTTCACTGTAGATGACGATCAGGCGCGGGCTTGGTTCAGGTGAAAATCGTGGAAAAGCAGTTTTAAGCGCAGTGCGCCGCTGGCCGGGCCTCAGAACGAGCTCTGGATCTTGATCCCGCCGATCAGCGCATCGTCGACCTGGCTGACGCCGCCGGGGTGGCGGATGTACTGCAGGTTGGGGCGCACGGTCAGCCAATTGGTGACGTGCACGCCGTAGTAGAGTTCGGCGCTGTATTCGGTGTCCTGGGGCGGCAGGTAGCCGGGGTTGTCGTAATCGTAGACGGCGTGGGCCTGGTTGCTGGCCTCGGCGTTCTTGCGGTACGCCGGGTTGACGTGGACTCGCGCCAGGGCAAAGCCGATGTCGTCCCGCGCCCGTGCATCGAACAGGCCCTTGTAGACCAGGCCGGCCTGGACGTAGTTGTCGATGGCGTTGGTCTTCTTGTCGTGCATCGTCGCGTTGGCGAACACGCTCAGGCCCCGGGAGTGGTCACTGGCGCGGCTCGTCAGTTGCTGCTGCGCGCCCAGCCACAGGCCGTGTTTGCTCGAACTGCTGCGATAGGCCTCGCCACTCAGGGCGGCGGGCTGGCCGTGGCTGTCTTTATAAACGTCGCTGGCCTTGGCGCTGCTGTAGTAGTAGCCGGCGCGGTATTCCCCGGCCAGGCCATCAAGCGTGGGCGTCCACACCAGTTCGACCGGCAGGACGGCGCCCTGGGTGCCGCTGCCGCTGAGCTTGAAGCCGTTGCCGCGATCCAGGTTGGACGGGTTCTGTTCATAGGCGCCGACCTGGGCATAGAGCTCGGGCGTCAGGTGATATTTGACCCGCAGCGCCCACTGGCTGACCGGCCAGTTGTACCAGATGCCGCCGACCCAGTTGCCGACCTGGGAGCCGCAGAACGCCAGGTTCTGGAAATCGCAGGGGAAGCTGTTGAAGTCTTCGCCCTCGCCGAAGCGGCCGGCCTTGATATCGAGTTTCTGGTCGAAGAATTTCTGTTGGTACCACATCTGCGTCAGGCGCCAGGTCTGGCCACGGCCCCAGACTTCCTGGGCCGAAGTGAAGCCGCCGACGCGGGGATCGTTGATCCGGTCGTTGCTGATGTTGTCACCGTCGCGCTTGGTCACCGTCAATTGGAACTCGGCGTCGTCCCAGCCGAGGATCTTCTGCAGGTCCAGGTGGCTGCCGAAGGCGAACTGATCGCTGTAGCGTGCGGTGCGATTGTGGTCGTAGCCGCCGTGCAGGTTGGAGCCCATTTCGCCGACGTAATCGATTTTGAAGTCATAGCCTTGCCGGGACAGGTCGCTGCGGCTGCCGTTCCAGTCACCCAGCATCCACGGTGATTCGCTGTCGAAGGCCGGCGCTGCCTGGACGCAGGTGGCCAGGCCCAGGGCGCCGAGCAGGGTGATGGCTTTGGTGCCGGCCAGGGGTGTTCGGACAGCGCTGTCTTTGGAGTGATGAACGTCAGGCATAGAATTCGGGCGTGGTCTTTTTTTAGGAATGGGCAGATAAAGCAGCGGCGATGCCGGGTCGATCACGCGGGATCGAACGCCCCATGCTGCTGATTTTAAATAGGAAGATGAAACGGTTCAGCTTTGAGGCAGGAAGGATAAAGCGCCGTCCTGAAGAGAGAAAGCGCTTTATTTGACATGGATCATTTCGGATTCGGTAACAGTACGCCGGGGCCTGCTGGCCCTGGCGCCTGGCACGGCGGGTTACGAACGGCTGGCCTGGCCGGCCTCGAGGGTTTTGCGCTCGCGGGTATAGCTCAGTACAAAGTGCGCCACCAGGCCGAAAATCAGGCCCCAGAACGCCGCCGCCAAGCCCAGGAAACTCATGCCCGAGGCGGTGACCAGAAACGTGATCAACGCCGCTTCCCGTTGTTTTTCATCGGCCATGGCCCCGGTCAGCCCGGCGCTGATGGCACCGAACAAGGCCAGGCCGGCCAGGGAGGCGATCAACTCCTTGGGCAGGGCCGAGAACACCGAGGCCAGGGTCGCGCCGAAAATCCCCATCAGGATGTAGAACACCCCGCAGGCGATCCCGGCGATGTAGCGTTTGTCCCGATCTTCATGGGCTTCGCGGCCGGTGCAGATGGCGGCGGTGATGGCCGCGAGGTTGATCCCGTGGGAGCCGAACGGCGCCAGCAGCAGCGAGCCGATGGCGGTGAACGAGATTATCGAGCGCGCCGGGGTGGTGTAGCCGGCGGTGCGCATCACCGCCATGCCCGGCACGTATTGCCCGGTGAGGGTCACCAGTGCCAGGGGCAGGCCGATGTTGATAATCGCGTGCCAGCTCCACTGCGGCGCGGTGAAGATCGGCTGGGCCACGGCAATGGTGATCGAGCTGCTGTTGAGTTCGCCCAGGCCGGCGGCCACCGCGCAGCCCACGATCAGCACCGAGAGAATCGCGTAGCGCGGCGACAGGCGCTTGCACAAGAGGTACGCGGCGATCATCGACAGGACCAGGGCCGGTTGCAGCTTGATCGAGGTGAACAATTCGGCGCCGAAGCGAAACAGAATCCCCGCCAGCATCGCGGCGGCAATGGCCTTGGGCAGGCGGCTCATCAGTTTGTCGAAAGCCCCCGAGAACCCAACCACGGCGATGATCAGGGACGCGACGATATAGGCGCCTATGGCCTCGGGCAGCGACACCGTGGGCAGCATCGATACCAGCAACGCAGCGCCAGGGGTCGACCAGGCGGTGATCACCGGCACCTTCAGGCGCCAGCTGAGCAGCAGCCCGGTGATGCCGCTGCCGATGGAAATGGCCCAGATCCAGGACGACACCTGCTCGCTGGGCAGATGGGCCTGGCTGGCGGCCTGGAACACGATGATCAAGGGGCCGGCATAGGAAATGATCACGGCAATGAGGCCGGCAATGATCGCGGAGAGTGATACGTCCTTTCTGAGTGTGCTCATGGCGTCTCGACTGGGCGCTGGGTGGGCAGCGCATTGCATGCGAAGGGGGCGGCGTCGGCCGATTGATTCGATCGGTGGCGAGTGTATTTCAAACAATTGAATCGATTCAATTGTTTCTCATTGCAGGCTTGGTTCGTGATGTGTGATTTATTGAGTAAGTGTCTGTATTTAAAAGGTTAAATGTTTTATTGAAATTTATTTATAAGTCGCGTGACCGGATTTTGTTTTGAGGTTTATAGAAATTTAAAACAAATTGAGTCGATTGGATGCCCTGGCGTATCGCTGTGATATCCTCCGCCGCTATCCAGTGCTGCCAGTGGTCGTAATCATCCATGTGGGTTCCCCAGTTAAGCGAATTCAACCAGCCGGTCTACCTGTCGATCGCCGATGCCCTGGCGCGTGATATCAACAGCGGCCTTTTGAGCGACGGCGAGCGGTTGCCGACCCTGCGCGACCTGGCCGCCACATTGAATGTCACGCCGGGCACCATCAGCCGCGCCTACAGCGAGGCCCAGCGGCGTGGGCTGGTGCAGGGGGAAGTGGGGCGCGGCACTTATGTCCAGGCCCAGCCAGCCCTGGCTCTGCCCCTGTCCCTGCCCCTCAGCCATGAGGCGCCGACCCTGGCCCTGGGCCAGCCTGAACTGCTCGACCTGTCGATCATCAAGCCTTACAGCGAGACCCTGGAGTATTGGCTGCGCGGCGCCCTGGTGGGCATGGCCCAAAGCACCGACTTCGGCCGGGCCCTGGATTACGCGCCGGACGGCGGCCACCCGGCCCATCGCGAGGCCGGTGCGCAGTGGTTGCGCCATGCGCTGCCCGAAGCCCAATGGCAGCAGGTGGTGATCACCGCTGGTGCCCAGCACGGCTTGATGGTAGCCATGAGCGCGCTGACCAACGCCGGAGACCTGGTGCTCTGCGAGGCCCTGTGCTATCCGGGCATCATCTCCCTGGCCCATGGCCTGGAGCGCCGCCTGCGCGGGGTGGCAATGGATGAGGAGGGGATCATCCCCGAGGCTCTGCGTGAACTCTGCCTGCGGGAAAAACCGGCGATGCTGGTGTGCGTCGCGACCTGCCAGAACCCCACGGCGGCCATCATGTCCGAGCAGCGTCGGGCGCAGATCGCGGCACTGGCCGAGGAGTTCGACTTCATCATCCTGGACGATGACATCTATGGCTTTCTGGCCACCGACCCGTCGATCAAACCCTTGTCCAGCTTTGCCCCCGAACGTTCGGTGTACCTGACCAGCCTGTCCAAGGCGATCATGCCGGCCCTGCGGGTCGGTTACCTGTACAGCCCGCCGAAACTGCTGTCGCGCCTGACCTCCATGGTGCGCAGCAGCGTGTGGATGCCGTCGCCGTTGACCGCGCAGCTGGCGAGCAATGTGATCAGCGAAGGTCTGGACCGCAAGCTGGTGCAGACCCAGCGCACTGAAGCGGCGGCGCGCCAGGCCATTGCCCGGGAGGTGTTTGCAGGGTTTGAACTCAAGACCCAGCCTCACTGCTACCACATCTGGCTGACCCTGCCCGAGCCCTGGAGCGCGGACGAGTTCACCCACCTGGCCCGGGCCAATGGCGTGCTGGTATTGAGTGGCAGCCAGTTCGAGGCCGAGCGCGGGGGCAACTCCCGCTGCGTGCGGGTGGTGCTGATGTCGCCCACCACCCAGGGTGAATTGCGCTTTGCCTTGACCCAGTTGGCGAGCCTGATCGAGACCGATCCCCGCCGTTACTACTGAGCCACCGCTCCCCTGTGACGGGGGAGCGTGCTCGCGTCCGGCATGCAGTGGCCGCCTATGCAGCCACCGCGATCCATCAGGCAGGCGTCGCCAGTGAGCCCTGCTGCCTCAGGTTCAGAAGGTGGTCCGCAAGCCCACTTCCACGCTGCGCCCGGCCGCCGGCGCGATGTCGCGCAGGATAGAACTGGCGTAGCGCACGGTCTGGTTGGTCAGGTTCTCGCCTTTGACAAAGGCCAGCCACTGGCTGCTGCCGATATCGAAGCGATACCCGGCGCTGGCGCCGAAGGTGGTGTAGCCATCGGTGCCGCTTTCGTTGTCCGGGACGCGACCCTGGCCGGCGGCGTGCTCCACATCCAGACGTGCTTGCCAGCGATCCAGTTCCCACAACAGGCCGCTGTTCAAACGCAGGGGGGCGATCCGTGGCAGGGCCTGGCCGTTGTCGAGGTTAGTGGCTCGGGTGTAGTCGCCTGACAGGTCCAGGGCGAACTTACCGTAGGCACTTTCACCAAGCTGCCAGCGATCCTGGGCTTCGAACCCGACGAAACGTGCCCGCACGCCGGAATAGGTGTATTCCGGGATGCCGTCGGCGTCTTCCTCGCCCTCGTCATTCAGGGTGCGACCGCTGCCGAGCAAGCCGATGTAATTGGAGAAGTGGCTGTAGAACACCCCGAAGCTGCCCTTGTGGGTGCCGTTGTCAAAACGCAGGGCCAGGTCGCTGGACACGGCTTTTTCCTTGGACAGTTTGGCGTCGCCGACTTCATAGGTACCGGTGGCCACATGGGCGCCATTGGCGTACAGCTCGTAGAACGTCGGGGCGCGCTCGGTGTAGCCCAGGGTGGCGGCCAGGGACCAGATTGGCGTCAGTGTATAGACCGCGCCGGATGACAGGCTGCCGGCGGTAAAGCTGCTGGAACGGTTGGCGTTGGCGAAGCGCTCGTTGCCTTTGCCGTCCGGGTCGACCGTGGTGTGCTCCAGGCGCCCGCCGAGGCTGAGCTTGAGGCGTTCGCTGGCTTGCATCTCTTCGAGGATAAACAGCGCGCCGCTGTTGGTATCGGTCTGGGGTACGAAGGCTTCCTCACCCAGGGCGGAAAATTCGCTGCGGCTGACTTGTGCCCCGATCACGCCATTGAGTGGGCCGAGGGGCAGGTGCCGCGCTTCAACCCGGGTTTCATAGCCTTTGTTCTTGAAGGTGGTGCCGGTTTCGCCGCCTTCGATCTCGCGGTGTTCGTAGTCGGTGTACCCGGCGTCGAGTTTCACCGAGCTGAACGGGCCTTGCAGGTTGCGCAACTCGGAGGCGAAGGCGTAGTGATCCTGCTTCATGCGGATGCGTACGTCTTCTTCGGCCGGGGAGCCGTAGTTGGAGTCGTAGTTGCTGTAGGACAGGCCGGCATAACCGTCGTCCCAGGTGTAGGAACCGCCGATGGCTCCGCCGTCCTGGCGCCCGTCGCTGTTGCCCAGGCGGCCGTTCTTGGCGGCGCCGTCTTCGCTGGGGCGCGCATGGCGGCTGCGGGCGTCGCCGGGGATTTTCAGGTCATTGAACTGCCGGGAGTTGGCGTCCAGGTGCAGGGCGAAGGTGCCGTCGCCGGCTTCCAGTTTGCCGGCGCTGCTGCGGGTAGTATCGGCGCCGCCATAGCGCAATTCACCGGCGCCGTGGATGCCCTCGATGGCGGCGGTGGGGATTCGATTGTCGAAGCTGTTGACCACCCCACCAATCGCGCTGCCGCCGTAGAGCAGGGCCGCCGGGCCACGGACGATTTCGATGCGTTCGACGTTGACCGGGTCCAGGGGCACGGCGTGGTCATAAGACAGCGACGAGGCATCCAGGGCGCCGACGCCATTGCGCAGGACCCGAATGCGATCGCCGTCCAGGCCGCGAATGATCGGGCGACTGGCGCCGGGGCCGAAGTACGACGACGACACGCCGGGTTGTTTGTTCAGGGTTTCGCCGAGGCTGCCTTTTTGTTCCAGGGTCAGTTGATCACCTTCCAGGACGGTGCTTGGCGCAGCCAATTGCGCGCTGCCCAGCGGGTTGGCGGTGATCACTTGCGGCGGCAATTCCACGGCGTGGGCTTGGGAGGCGATCAGCAAGGCGGCGGACAACGGCGACAGGCGCCACAGCAGAGAGCGAGAAGGGCGGGGGGCTGAGAGAGACATCGGTCATTCCTTGGCAAGCGTTGCGCAGAGCGCTTCGAGACAGAAAACAGGCTGGACACGGGGGTGTCCTGAGTGCGGGTGAGTTATTATGATTTGATACAATATAACATCTCTTTTATTTCGAAAAGCCAGGAACTTTTACTGCTGCCTGGAAAATCCCCCTCGCGCTTTCTGTAAGGCCTAGTCTGCGTTCAACTGTTACGCCCACGGCATCGGTGCTGGCCAGCGCAGCCTTCGGCAGCGGCTACAGTTAGGTCAGCGCTCTGGCGCGGGCGCATGGCCTCGGCTAAGGTGCGCGGCTTCCTTTTCCCTTCGCTCAAAGGCCTGGCATGACCGTCACCACTACCGACCCGCTGCATGGCGTGACCCTGGAACAGATCCTCAAGGCGCTGGTGCAGCACTACGAATGGTCGGGGCTGGCCGAGCGCATCGATATCCGTTGCTTCAAAAGCGACCCGAGTATCAAGTCGAGCCTGACGTTCCTGCGTAAAACCCCGTGGGCCCGGGAGAAAGTCGAGCAGCTGTACGTGAAGCTGCAGCGCACCAAACGCCCGCTTTAAGGACCGCGTAATGCTTGCCGCAGCGCTTTGCCTCTCGCGCTACCGGCGCAGCCTGATGGCCGGCGCTGCCGTGCTCGGCTGGCTGGGGCTGACGATTCAGCTGTACCTGATCCTGCTGTCGCGCTGGAACGCCGAAGCCAGCCTGCTGGGTGGGCTGGTGAATTTTTTCAGTTTTTTCACCGTGCTCAGCAATACCCTGGCAGCCAGCGTGCTGACCTGCGCCCTGAACCTGCGGATCTCCAGGGGCCAGCAGTTTTTACTGCGACCCTGGGTCGGCACCGCGATAGCCGCGAGCATGCTTCTGGTGGGGTTGGCCTACAGCCTGTTGCTGCGCCACTTATGGCATCCCCAGGGCTGGCAGTGGCTGGCCGATGAGTTGCTGCACGACGTGATGCCGCTGCTGTTTCTGCTGTATTGGCTGGGGTGTGTGCCCAAAGGCAGCTTGCGCCTGGGGCATGTCGGGCTGTGGACGATCTACCCGCTGCTGTATTTCGCTTACCTGTTGCTGCGCGGCGATTTGCTGGGGCTTTACCCTTATCCGTTCATCAACGTGGACAAGCTGGGTTATCCCCAGGTGTTTATCAACGCCCTGGGGATCCTCCTGGGTTTTGTCCTGATTTCCCTGGTGCTGCTGGGCGTTGATCGTTGGCTGGGGCGGCGCGAGCCCAAGGGCTAGGCGGGTTACTCGTCGTCGCTGCCGTCAAGGCGCCAGTAGCCGGCCGCTTTGACGAACTCTTCATTCAGGGCATGTTCGTCGAGCAACACGCGGCGGATCTGGCGCGACACCTTGCTTTCGGTGGCGATCCAGGCGTAGAGCTTGCCGGTCGGGATCTGCAACTGGCGCACGGTGCTGATCAGGTCCTGCTGGCCGCTGTCACGTTCAACCCAGATCACCTCGACCTGCGCCGCGCTCTCCAGGGTCTGGCGTTCGGCGGCGTTGGCCACTTCGATCACCGCCAGCACCTGGCGCCCTGCAGGCAGTTCGTCCAGGCGCCGGGCGATGGCAGGCAGTGCGGTCTCATCGCCGATCAGCAGGTAGCTGTCGAAGATGTCCGGCACGATCATCGAGCCACGGGGCCCGCCGATGTGCAGGTATTGGCCGGGGCTGGCCTGTTCGGCCCAGGTCGAGGCAGGGCCGTCGCCGTGCAGCACGAAATCGATATCCAACTCGCCACGCTCCAGGTCGTAACGACGTGGGGTGTAGTCGCGCATGGCGGGCATCGGCCCGTTGTCCTTGCCAGCGCCCAGTACCAGGTTTTCCAGGGCGGCCTGTTGCTCGGCGTTCTGCGGGAACAGCAACTTCACGTGGTCGTCGCTGCCCAGGCTGACGAACCCCGCCAGTTCCGGCCCACCCAGGGTGATGCGGCGCATACGCGGGGTCAGGTCGACGACCCGCAGCACTTGCAGGCGGCGGCGTTTGATTTCATGGCTGACCCGGTGAATGGTTTGCGAAGTATCGACGGTCATTCAGCTTGCTCCTGAGCAGGTTGACTGGCCGGGCCATCGACGATGGCCCTGGCGGTATTGTTCAGCAGGTCGCTGACCCGCAGGATTTCTTCAGGGCTCCAGCGCCCGTGATGCAATTGCAGGGCGTGGCGCAGGTTATGCACCGCTTCGTGGATCTGCGGCGGGCGGTCATGGCCGCGCAGCGAGCGCTTGCTGACGTCGATGCGCATGCGCACGCCTTCCAGGGCAATCGCCTGATCGTGCAGTGACAGGCGACCGGCATCGGTCACGCTGTAGCGTTTTTTGCCGCCTTCGGCATCGCCCTGGATCATTTCGCTTTCTTCCAGAAAGGTCAGGGTCGGGTAGATCACACCGGGGCTGGGGCTGTAGGCGCCGTCGAACATGCCCTCGATCTGGCGGATCAGGTCGTAGCCGTGGCACGGCTGCTCGGCGATCAGCGCCAACAGCAGCAGTTTCAAGTCACCGGGGGCGAACACCCGGGGTCCGCGCCCGCCGCGCTCGCGACCGGGGCGTTTTTCGAAGCCGTCATGGCCGTCGCCATGTTCTCTGTGGTGGGGATGATGCTCTCTCATTTTCTCTTTCTCTCTTCGGGTTTAGACATAACTTAAGATATATCTTAATAAAGACGCAAGCCCTTCTGTGCAGCACAGAGCTGCCGTTGGTCGGAGAGCAAGTTGGCGAGGACTGAGACCCAATGGCCTCGAAAAGACGGGCAAGTGCCTTGCACCGTGCTTGAAAAGTCGGAATCGCGGCACGGATGTGAGACGAGCGCCGCCGCCTGTTACAGCGCTGTCGGGGGAGAACTCAGCGTTGAGCCACGCTGCCCAGGCACTGACTGTTGCTGCCGGGCTGCAGGTAGGGCATCAGGATCGGTGCCATGCCCTTGAGCACTTGCACCGGCAGCGCCGAGGTGAATTTGAAGGACTGGGCGCTGGCGCCCGGAACGAAGGCGGTGAGGGTGCCGAAGTGGTGATCGCCGATGTAGAACACAAAGGTCGCGGTGCGGTTGATCGACTTCGAGCTCAGCACCCGCCCACCGGCGCCAATGGCCTCGATGCGGTTGTCGCCGGTGCCGGTCTTGCCACCCATGGCCAGTGGCGTGCCATCGGCTAGTTTGAAACTGCCCGAGACCCGCTTCGCGGTGCCGGCATCCACCACTTGGGACAAGGCGCCGCGCAGCGCGGTGGCGACCTCTGAAGGCATCACTCGCTTGCCCTTGTCGGGGTCATTGAGCAGCCGGGTTTCATAAGGGGTGTCGGCGGCAAAGTGCAGGCTGTCGATGCGCAGGGTCGGCAGGCGCACGCCATCGTTGAGGATGGTGCCCACCAGTTCGGCAAGGGCGGCCGGGCGGTCGCCGGAGCTGCCGATGGCCGTGGCCAGGGACGGCACCAGGTGGTCGAACGGGTAGCCGACCTGTTGCCAGCGCTGGTGGATATCGAGGAAGGCTTCGATCTCCAGCATGGTACGGATGCGGCTGTCGCGGGCGCTCTTGTGCCGGCTCTTGAACAGCCAGCTGTACACCTCCTGGCGCTCGAACTCGCTGGCCTTGACGATCTGGGTGAAGTTGGCGTCGGGGTTGTTCAGCAGGTAACCCAGCAGCCACAGGTCCAGGGGGTGGACCTTGGCGATATAGCCCTGGTCGGGAAGGTCGTAGGCACCGGGGCCGTAACTGGCGTAGAGCTTGTCCAGGCGCTCATCGGTGAGTTTTTCCGGCTGCTTGACGCCTTTGAGATGGGACCGCACGAAGCTGTTGAAGCTGTCCTGGCTGGCGTCCGGCAGCAGGTAGCGGTGCACCGCGGCCAGGCGGATGGCGGTGGGGTGCATGCTGTCGAGGAAGGTATCCAGGCGCGCCTGGGTGTCCTTGTTGCGGTACTTCTTCCAGAACCGCAGCAGGAAGGATGTGCCCTCGCGGTCGGCGAACCTGGCCAGGTATTCCTGGCGCCGCGGGTCGCCGTCGTCCTTGAGCAACTGCGCGCTGTTTTCGGGACCGCCATAGGTGCTGTAGCGCACCAGGTCACGCATCAGGCGAATGAACGGCAGGTTGATCGACTCCCGCAGGGCGTCGCGCAGGCTGGGGCTGCGGCCGTTGTCTTCGTTGCGAAAGTTATGGAAGTGATGCAGCCCGCCGCCGGTGAAAAAGGCTTCCCCAGGGCTGGCGGAATAGGTGCGGTCGAGGGCCGCGTCGAGCATTTTCGGCAGGCTGCGGTCGCTGTTCTGGATCAGGTAGTCGACGGCCCAGCGGCTCAGCCGATCCTGGTCGGAGACTTCGGTTTTCTTCAAGGCCGCGGCGGATTGATCGGCGTAGCGGTCGTGCAGCTCGGAGATGATCTGCAAGTAAGTGGTGAGCACTCGCAGCTTGGCGGTGGAACCCAGTTCCAGCTTGCTGCCTTCGTTGATGTCGAAGGGCTGGTCGGTGCTGTCGGTCTGCACCCGTACCCGCGAGCCGTCGGCGGTGAGTTCGAACAAGGTGAAGCTGTAACGCACCTGGGTGGTGCTGGCGGGGGTCAGCAGGCGCTCGCCGAGCAGGCCGATCTGCCCGGCAAAGGCCGGGTCAGCCAGGTGCTTGAGGTAGTCGGTGGCCTGGCGTTGCAGGTCACTTTGCAAGGTGCTGGTGGCCGACAGGTCAAGGCGATCCAGGTCATACAGCGGTCGGTTGAGCAGGTTGGCCAGGCGGCTGCGGGCCGCGCTGATGCCCTTGTTGGTCTCGATCGGTTGCAGGGTTGGTTGTTGTTGCCAGTCGCGGTAGCTGACCTTGCTGGCCAGGGCCGCGGCGGTCAGGGCCGGGTCGATCACGCCGCTCTGCGCCAGCAGGCGGATATGGCTGTCGGTCAGGTCGGCCAGCTCGCTGCGGCCCTTGGCCAGGTAATGCGAGGGCCGGCGCTGGGCAATCATCAGCGACAGCACCTGACGCAGAGCCAAGCCACGTTGCGCGAGGCTTGGCGGGTCGCTGGCGGTACTCGCCAGCTGCGCGTTGACCTGGGTGAAGTCGGCGCCGTACCAGACCCGTAACCCCTCGGCCATGCCGTGCACTTCGCCGTGCCCGGGCACCGCCGACAGCGGCACGCTATTGAGGTAGTCGCGCACGACTCGCTGGCGGGCTTCGAGGGTTTGCGGGCCGTCCTGATAGGCGCGCACGCTGGCGGAAATCATCTGCCGCAGCTTTTCACCGCCCGAGACCGTGAGGCCGTCCGGCGAATGGCGATATTTTTCCAGCTGGGTGGCCAGGGTGCTACCGCCGGCGGTCTGCCCCGGCAGGTGCAGAAGCTTGGCCAACTGGGACCAGGCGGCCTTGCCGAAGCGCGGCCAGTCCACGGCAGGGTTGGACAAGGGCTGGCTGGCATCCAGCAGGTCGCGGTTTTCGATGAACAGCAGGCTGTGCACCACCAGCGGCGGGATCGCGGCAAAACTGGAGTACAGCTGTTGCGGGTAGTTGAATTGATACAGCGGCGCGGCGCGGCAGTCGGTGATCGACAGTCCTGCCTGAATCTTCTCGGCATAGGGCACGAAAAATCCCTGCTCGCTGTAGTCCATCAAGGCGGGGGAGAACCGCGCCTGGGACTCAATCAGGTAACCGCGTTTGAGCAGGCGCGGCAGAAACTCGCCCATGGCGCTGTAACCCAGGCGTTTGTCAAAGGGCCCGGCGCCGGGATACAGCACCGCATCGCTGGCCCCGGGTTGTACCGAGTAACTGAGGTCCTTGGCGAATCGACTGAACTCACGGGCTTGCAGCTTCGAAGTGCGAATCTCGCGGGCTGCGGCAAACCCCAGGGCAATCAGGGTCAACAGCAGCAATAACCAGAACAGGCGCCAGGCATGGCGCCGCGGACGGCGCTTTTGGGCAGGGGGCGCTTCATCCGCACGATCAGTGGGCACCTGGGGTTTACTTGAATCGGTCTGCCATAAAGCGCCCATAGTCGATTGATCCATTCACGCAGATTGATCGGACTTGCATGAAGCTTAGTCGGTGCTTGGCGCCGCTGAAAAAATTGTCAAAGCGATCTTTCTACCCCCCTGTGGCGAGGGAGCTTGCTCCCGCTGGGGCGCGCAGCGGCCCCAAAGGCCTATCAACCACACCGCGTACTCAGGTTTTGCGACTGCTGCGCAGTCGAGCGGGAGCAAGCTCCCTCGCCACAAGGGGGATTAAAAACGAGCGTTTATAGCCAGCAGGCATCCCAGAGTGGATAGTCGCCGACCTTTTTCACCAGGCCGGCCCGTAAGGGGTTGGCGACGATGTAGCGTGCGATGTGTTGCAAGTCTTCGCCGTCACGGACGGCCCGGTCGTGATAGCCGCTTTGCCAGAAGGGCCCATCGGAACCGAGACGTCGATTGATTTGACGGGTACTACGGGATTTCACTGCCTGGACCACTTGGGGCAGCGTGGCTTTTTCGAGTTGCAGCAGCCAATGCAGGTGATCCGGCATCAGCACCCAGGCCAGCGATTCGACCTGACCGCAATCCTGAGCCCGTTTCAGCTCGGCGACCACCAGCCGTCCCAAGCGCCAGTCGGAAAACAAGGGGCGTCGACGGTAGACCACGGTGGTAATGAGATAGGCCCGGCCGTTTTCAGAGTGCCGGCCGTGGCGCAATCGATGGGACTGTGGACGGTGCGGCATTCCATTGCCTCCAGGTTCTGAACAAATGAATCCTGGACGCTAGCAGCTTGACCTCGAAGTGGGGGCCATGCCTCGTTTATAGATATTTCAGCCTTGTGGCGAAGGCACAAGCTCCCTCATCGCAACGTGGCTACGGGCAACTGAGCGCTTGCAGTTAGCCAGGCCCGACACGGCCGTTTGTGGCGAGGGAGCTTGCTCGCGCTCGACTGCGCAGCAGTCGCAAAGGCTGAGCATGGGGCATGCCTCTCCGATCTGAGAGCCCACTAAGCCCCGAAGCGTCGGCCTGAGGCCTGTGATAGAGCCTTCGCGCCGGTAAATACGGCCTAGGTAGGGGCATGACGCTGCACCATTGCTGTGCAATACTCGGCGCCGTTTAAAAATGACTCTCGGCCAGATCTCCAGGTAATGCTCCTCCGTGAAAAGGGTTATTGCCGAGATTTCTCGCTGAATTTAGCTACTTATAGAGTGAAAAGCCCTGTAGGGAGCTTTTTATACTGCTCGCCCCGCTGATCTCGCCGGTTTGTCCGGCCAGACGGTTCGATCCACAAGGTCGGGCCGGTAGAGCTCGTACAGGTTATCCGCCTGTGCTTCGCAGACTCGGTGGCTCATATCCAATAACAAGATGAGGTTGTATCCCTATGCCAGTTGGCAATCACCTGCCCCAAGGCGAGACCGCTCAGGGCGGCCCGCTAAAACGCGAACTCGGCGAACGGCATATTCGCTTGATGGCGCTTGGCGCCTGTATCGGCGTCGGCCTGTTCCTCGGTTCGGCCAAGGCCATTGAAATGGCTGGTCCGGCCATCATGCTGTCTTACATCATCGGTGGCCTGGCGATTCTGGTGATCATGCGCGCCCTCGGCGAGATGGCGGTGCATAACCCGGTCGCAGGTTCGTTCAGCCGTTATGCACAAGACTACCTGGGCCCATTGGCAGGCTTTCTCACCGGCTGGAACTACTGGTTCCTGTGGCTGGTGACCTGCGTTGCGGAAATCACCGCCGTGGCGGTGTACATGGGGATCTGGTTCCCCGATGTGCCGCGCTGGATCTGGGCCCTGGCGGCGTTGATCAGCATGGGTTCGATCAACCTGATCGCGGTCAAGGCCTTCGGTGAGTTCGAGTTCTGGTTTGCCCTGATCAAGATCGTCACCATCATTGCCATGGTCATTGGTGGCATCGGCATCATCGCCTTCGGTTTCGGCAACGACGGCGTGGCGCTGGGCATTTCCAACCTGTGGACCCACGGCGGCTTCATGCCCAATGGCATCAGCGGCGTGCTGATGTCGCTGCAGATGGTGATGTTTGCCTACCTGGGTGTGGAGATGATCGGCCTGACCGCCGGTGAAGCGAAGAACCCGCAGAAGACCATTCCCAATGCCATCGGCTCGGTGTTCTGGCGCATCCTGCTGTTCTACGTCGGCGCACTGTTCGTGATCCTGTCGATCTACCCGTGGAACGAAATCGGCACCCAGGGCAGTCCGTTCGTGATGACCTTCGAGCGCCTGGGGATCAAGACCGCTGCCGGCATCATCAACTTCGTGGTGATCACCGCTGCGCTGTCGTCCTGCAACGGCGGCATCTTCAGCACCGGGCGCATGCTCTACAGCCTGGCGCAGAACGGCCAGGCCCCTGCCGGCTTCGCCAAGACTTCAAGCAACGGTGTGCCACGGCGTGCCCTGCTGCTGTCGATCGGTGCCTTGCTGCTAGGCGTGCTGCTCAACTACCTGGCGCCTGAGAAGGTGTTCGTTTGGGTGACCGCGATTGCCACCTTCGGCGCGATCTGGACCTGGGTCATGATCCTCCTGGCCCAGCTCAAGTTCCGCAAAGGCCTGAGCGTTGCCGAGCGTGCGGCCTTGAAATACCGCATGTGGCTGTACCCGGTCAGTTCCTACCTGGCCCTGGCGTTCCTGGTTCTGGTGGTGGGGCTGATGGCCTACTTCCCGGAAACCCGCGTCGCGCTGTACGTAGGGCCGGCGTTCCTGGTGCTGCTGACGGTGCTGTTCTATGTGTTCAAGCTGCAACCGACTGAAGCCCGCCAGGTTTCGGCAGGCTCGACGCTGTAACCCGCGCGTCCCTGAATGAAAAAGCCCCGGTCCAGTGACCGGGGCTTTTTTATGGCGCCCGATAAAGGGCCGTCGGGCAGGGCGCCAACGTCCTGCGCAGGCTAAGCGATGGCCGCGTGGGCCGGCTGGCTCAGGCGCTTGTTGAAGTCCAGCCAGGATGCCAGCGCTACCATCAGCGCGACCCCCAGCACAGCACTGAACAGCTGCATGGCCAGGGCATCGTCCGCCTGGGCGTTGAGCATGTCCGCCAGGGGCGCCAGCAATACGCCAAAACAGAACACCTCCAGCGAGTAGCGCCCCATGCGCGCGCACTGCTGCGCCGGCCAGTGGCGCGTCCAGCCGATATCCGGCAGCAACCTGGCCGTGACATAGGCCAGGGCCAGGAAGTGCAGCAAGCGCAAGGGCGACAGGTTGGTCTTGCTGATCGGGTACAGCCATTCGCCGAGCATCCTGGGCATGAACGCGTCGTGCACTTCGGGCCATTTCCAGGACAGGGCCAGCAATCCGCTGAGCAGCAGATACGCCGTAGCACCGACAAACATCGGCTGCCGGCGCAGTGGCCGCCGCTCAGCCACCCCGGGCCTTTGCCCATGGATGGCCGCGGCGCCGCCCAGGATAAACAGCAGCTGCCAGGCCATCGGGTTGAAGAACCAGACGCCGCCTTCCTGGGCCGCCAGGTTCCACTGGAACCAGGGCGCCAGCAGGTACAGCACCACTGACAGCCCGACCACATACTGCGCCCTGCGCAGCAGCATCGGCAGCACCAGCGGCAGGCCCAGCAACAGCAGGATATACAGCGGCAAGGGGTCCATCAGGCTGGGCTTGAAGCGCAGCAGTAACTCATCCATCAACGCCTGTTGCGGGTGGGTGAGGAAGTACTGCAAGCCCATTTCCTGCACCAGGTCGCGGGTCTGCACATGGCTGTTGGCGAAGAACACGATGCCCATCAGCAGCGCCAGCAGGAAGATATGCACCACATACAGGACCCAGGCCCGGCGCAGGATTTTCACGCAGGCCACCAGGTAGCCATCGCGCTGCACGACCTTGCCGTAGGCCAGTACCGCCGCATAGCCGGCAAGGAATACGAAGATTTCCGCCGCGTCGCTGAAACCGATATTGCGCAGGGTAAATTGGGCCAGGGGGTTCTGCGGCACGTGATCCCAGAAAATGAAGATCAGCGCCAGGCCACGAAAGAAGTCGATGCGCGGGTCGCGTCCGTTAAGCATGGCGTCGGGCTCTTGAGCGAAGGTCTAATAAGGAGTCGCGGGCGGCGCAAAAGGTTGCGCGCCACCTATCGGCGGCGCGCAGGGTGGCGTGATTGCTCGCCAATTGCAAAGGGCGGAGCAGCGCCCGGGGGCTAATCGGACGAGTCCGAGGCACAGGGCAGCTTTACCCCGGCGCAGGGTCATCAATGTCAGATCAGGGAGTACTGCGATGCACAGCGTAAAAATGACCGGTCCTGAAGTCGAGTTGTTCGCGAGCATTGTGTGGCGCCTGCGCAGCGCGGGAACAGGCCCATCCGTACGGGAGCAGGTGTTGGGTGACCTTGCGCAGTTGCTGCGGGCCGATTTTGCCGCCTCCTATATCTGGGATAGCCGGCTGAACCGGTCGCTGCATGGCACCGCGATCAATATCGAGGCCAGCCGCCTGCGCGACTACGAGCAACGCGTGCACCTGCACGACAGGATCACCCCGTTATTGCGGGCTCGGCGGCGCGCGACCCGGGTCGATGAGGTCATCAGCCGGCGGGAGTTGGAGCAGGGGGCCCATTACCGTGAGTTTCTCCAGCCCTGTGGCATGCACCATGGGATCAATCTGTTCGTGTTCGATCAGGAGCGCGACCTGGGGGATTTCCGGGTCTGGCGCGGCGCTGGTCAGCCGGCGTTCGGCCAGCGCGAAGTGTGCCTGCTGGATGCGCTGAACCCTTATTTGCAGCAAGCCCTGGTGCTAGAAGCCGCTGCGGCGCCGCTGCTGACGGCACGCGAGCAGCGGGTGGCGGGGCATGTGGCCCAGGGCTGCAGCGACAAGCAGATTGCCCGCTTGATGAATATCGGCTTCACCACCGTGCGCACCCACCTGAAAAACGCCATGGCCAAGACCGGGGCCCGCAATCGTACCGAACTGGCGCTGTGGCGGGCACGGCATGGCGCGCCTCCTCAATCCTGAGGATGTCTGACGGGTCTCCGGCGAGGCATTAATGCGGGCTCCGAGCGCCATGGTGGAGCTCGACCGATGCCCAGGATCGTTGATGAATACCCGACTCTGCCTATTGGCGCTTGGCCTGTTGGCCAGCGGTGCCACGCCTGCTGTCGAAGCGCCGCTGGACCTGCTGTCGTTGAGCGCTGAACACACGGCCCGTGCGATCTGCGAGGGCCAGGTCTCGAGTGCGACGGTGGTGGCTTTCTGGCTGGCCCGTATCGAGGCGCGACCCGAGCTCAACGCTTTTATTTCATTGGCGCCGCAGGCCGCGCTGACCCAGGCGCGTGCCGCCGATGCGCGCTTGGCCGCGGGCCAGGGCTGCCTGCCCCTGGGCGGCGTGCCCATCGCCATCAAGGACAATATCCAGGTCAAGGGCTTTGCCAACAGCGCGGGCACTCCAGCGTTGGCCGGTTTCTTTCCGGCCCACAATGCGCCGCTGATCGACAGGCTCCAGGCTGCCGGCGCGATTGTGCTGGGCAAGACCAACATGCACGAACTGTCATTTGGCGCGAGTGGCTACAACCGGGCGTTCCATGGGGCAACGGTGGGCGTGCGCAACGCATTCGATCCATCGCGGATTGCCGGTGGCTCATCTTCAGGCAGTGCGGCGGCGCTGGGCGCGCGCCTGATCCCGATCGCCATGGGCACCGATACCGGCGGCTCATCGCGCGAACCCTGCGCCCTGAATGGCTGCGTCGGCTTTCGCCCGACCGTGGGTCGCTACAGCGGCCAGGGCGTCACGCCGATCTCGCCGCGGCGTGACACCCCTGGCCCCATGGCCAATTCCCTGGGCGACATTGTGCTGCTCGATGCCATCCTCAGTGGCGCCCCGGCACTGGCCGCAACGCCTGTGCCCGCGTCACACATCAGGCTGGGGGTGGCGGATTTCCACTGGGCCGACCTGGACCCTGAAGTCGCCGCCCAGGCCCGGGCAGCCCTGGAAAAACTGCGCCTGGCCGGGGTGCAGCTGGTGCCGGTGGCCATGCCCGGGCTGGCCCAATTGCATGCCAAGGTCGCGCTGCCGGTGGTGATCATGGAGACGCGCCAGGCGCTGACCGCGTATCTGCACGAGCAGGCCACCGGGGTGTCGTTCGAGGCTTTGGTCGAGGGCATCGCCAGCCCCGATGTCCAGGCCATCTTTACCCGGATGATCGTGCCCGGGCGGGTGCCGGGGCCGGACGGGCAATTGCAGCCCGGTGCCGAGGCCTATCAGGAGGCAATCACTCGCCACCTGCCGGCCTTGCGCGAGCTCTATCACAGCGTTTTCGCCGATCACCAGCTGGATGCGCTGGTCTTCCCCACGGTGCCCGAGGTGGCGATCAAGGCTGACGAACAGGCCAGCAGCGCGCAGCATTTTGCCCGGATCATTCGTAACACCGACCCCGGCAGCCAGGTCGACATGCCCGGCCTGAGCCTGCCAGTGGGGTTGGGGGCGGACAGCGGCTTGCCTGTGGCCATGGAGATCGATGGCTTGCCGGGCAGCGACGCGCGCCTGCTGGCGATCGGCCGGACCCTGGAGTCAATCTGGGGCCCCAGGCCGCTGCCTGCCGAGTAGCGCCGAGGGTTGCGCGCTACAGGTCAATGATCACCAGGGTGCCATGGCTGCCAGCCAGCACCGCGTGGGGCACGCCGGCTTCCACCAGGTACATCTGGCCAGCCTCCACGGTCACCGGCTCGCCGGCCACCGTCAGTTGCAGGCAGCCGCTGGTGACCAGCAGGCCTTCGTTGTAGTCGTGGGTTTCTTCGATGTAGGCCTGCGGGTCCATGCGCAGCACCTTGATGCGTGCGGGGCCGACCTGGCCAAGCACTTGCGAGCGCCAGGTGCCCGGCAGTTGGCTGGCCAATGAGTCAAAGGGTAATAACGGCATGGGGTCACTCCGAAAGGGGCAGGGGGGGCGGTGCTTTCGGTGGTCCGGTCAGCGTAAGGGGGCGTATCAGAACGGGTTCATCAGCAGCACCCGGCAGTCCCGGGCCTGGAACTGATTGATCTGCGGCACCAGCCGGGTGAAGTGCTCCGTCCGGCAGTGGGCATCCAGTGCTGCCTGGTCGGGCCACAGCTCGATAAAGATAAAGTGCCCGGGGTCTTTCTGGTCGACAAACAGCTCGTAGGCAATGCACAGCGGTTCCTGGCGGGTTTTTTCCACCAGCTCGGTGTACCACGGGCGTACGGTGTCGAGGTGTTCGGGGAGGATGAAGTCTTCAGCGATGACTTTGAGCATGGCAATCCTTGTCGCTGCGCCCGACCCTTGCGGGGCGGGCACACGTAATCCGGTCAATCAAGCTGCGGCTTGTTCATTGGGTTCGAAACTGTCGGCCCGCGCCATCTGCCACATGCGCGAGTAGAACGCGCCGTCCACCTCGCCGGTGAGCAATTCGCCGGGCTTGAGGAACACATGCAACTGCGAGAACAGTTTGATTTCGGTGGCCGACATGCGCCGCACCAGGTGCTTGGCTTCCAGTTGCGAAGGGTGGTCGAGGCCGGCGGCAGCAAGCATCTCGGCCAGGGCCTTGAGGGTGTTGCGGTGGAAGTTGAACACCCGCTGGGCCTTGTCCGGCACCACCAGGGCGCGCTGGCGCAGGGTGTCCTGGGTGGCGACACCGGTCGGGCATTTGTTGGTGTGGCATGACTGCGACTGGATGCAGCCGATGGCGAACATGAAGCCGCGCGCCGAGTTGGCCCAGTCGGCACCGATGGCCAGCACGCTGGCGATGTCGAAGGCGCTGACAATCTTGCCGCTGGCACCGAGCTTGATCTTGTCCCGCAGGTTCAGGCCCACCAGGGTGTTGTGCACAAACAGCAGGCCTTCGCGCATCGGCACGCCGATATGGTCGGTGAACTCCACGGGTGCCGCGCCGGTGCCGCCTTCCTTGCCGTCGACCACGATAAAGTCCGGGAGGATGCCGGTTTCCAGCATGGCCTTGGCGATGCCCATGAATTCCCAGGGGTGGCCCAGGCAGAACTTGAAGCCCACCGGCTTGCCGCCCGAGAGTTCGCGCAGCTGCTGGATGAACTGCATCAGCTCGATCGGCGTCGAGAAGGCGCTGTGACGTGACGGCGAAATGCAGTCCTCGCCCATCATGATGCCGCGGGTCTCGGCGATCTCCTCGGTGACTTTGTGCTTGGGCAGAATTCCGCCGTGGCCGGGTTTAGCCCCCTGGCTCATCTTGATTTCGATCATCCGCACTTGCGGGTTCTGGGCCTGCGCGGCGAAGCGGTCCGGGTCGAAACGGCCGTCGGCGGTGCGGCAGCCGAAGTAGCCGCTGCCCAGTTCCCAGGTCAGGTCGCCGCCGTTTTCCCGGTGGTAGGGGCTGATGCTGCCTTCGCCGGTGTCATGGGCGAAGTTGCCGAGCTTGGCACCCTGGTTGAGGGCGCGGATCGCGTTGGCGCTGAGGGAGCCGAAACTCATGGCCGAGATGTTGAACACCGAGGCCGAATACGGCTGGGTGCACTGCGGGCCGCCGACGATCACGCGAAAGCTGCTGGGGTCGCTCAGGGGCGCCGGGCGCATGGAGTGGCCGATGAATTCGAAGCCCGACTGGTACACATCGATCAGGGTGCCGAAGGGTTTGTCGGCGCTTTCATTCTTGGCCCGGGAATAGACCAGGGAGCGCTGGGCCCGGGAGAAGGGCAGGGCGTCGCTGTCGGACTCCAGCAGGTACTGGCGGATTTCCGGGCGGATGCCTTCCACCAGGTAACGGATATTGCCCAGGATCGGGTAGTTGCGGCGCACCGCATGGGGGCTTTGCATCAGGTCGAAAATACCCAGCAGGCTGAGCAGGCCAGTGACCAGGGTGATCGGCCACAGCCAGTCGTGTTCAAGAAAGGGCAGGCTGGCGAGGGTAAAGATCACACAGGCGGCAAAGAAGGCGTAGCGGCTCAGGAGTGACAGGCTCATACGGTTTCCTTGGGTTCGGACTCATCAATCCAGTCAGGCTCGGGGCCTGTGGAAATAGGCAGACAACGGGGGCCGGAACGGGGTGTCCAGCTTGTCGCGGTCGGGGCGCTCAGGGTGTTTCACGGTGTTGGCGAAGGGTGGAGCTTACGAGTGATCTCCGTCTCGGGGCAACCCGCTGGCGTCTGTCCTGCGGGTTTCGGTGGTCGGATAGACGATTTGCTTTGGCGCTTATTGCAATCGGTTCTCGTTTGGGTGAGCGCTATATGTTACTGTATAACGTATTAATCACATGCCAAGCCCTCGGAGGCCACAGATGAAACCTGGAATCCACCCCGCCTACCGCACCGTGCTGTTCCACGACACCGCAGCCGATGTGTTCTTTTTGATCGGCTCCACTGTCGACACCGATCGCACCCTGGCCCACAGCGATGGCCAGACCTACCCCTATGTGACCCTGGACGTGTCCAGCGCCTCGCACCCGGTGTACACCGGCCAGCAGCGCAAGACCCAGTCCGAAGGCCGTATCGCCGGTTTCAACAAGCGTTTTGCGTCCTTCGGTTCGGGCGGCAAGAACGCCTGAACCAGTTGCCCCGGGAGCACTGCGGTGGCAGCAGTGCGCTCGGGCGTGCGGATCAGTGGTATTAAAAAGCCATCATTGCTTGCCGAAACCTGGCTACGCTTAGCTCAAACAACACGGATTGCTGTTGCCCTTCCAATAAGGATCAGTGCATCGATGTTGACCCGAGGTGTCGCCATGGGTGAGCACAGCGTTGCCATTTCCACACCAGCGTCCGGCGTGCTGCTGGTTGACGAGCAAGATTCGGTTCTCACCAGCCTGGCTGAACTGCTGAGTGAAGAGCCCTACCACCTTTACCTGGCCCATGGCAGCGCCCAGGCCCTGGAGCTGATGGCGCAGCACCCGATCGACCTGGTCATGAGCGCCGCGCACCTGGCGCAGATGGACGGTGCCAGCCTGCTGGCGCGCATTCATCAGGACTATCCCCAGACCATTCGCATTCTGCTGACCGGCGATCCGGACCTGGCGCTGATCGTCAAGGCGATCAATGAAGGCCAGATCTACCGCTACCTGAGCAAACCCTGGAACGACCAGGAGATGCTGCTGACCCTGCGCCAGGCCCTGGCCCATCAGCACAGCGAGCGTGAGCGCCAGCGCCTGGAAACCCTCGCGCAAACCCGCAACGGCGAACTCAGGGCCCTCAATAGCCAGCTGGAAAAACGCGTCGCCGCCCGCACCGCCGAGCTGCAGCAGACCGCCGACATGCTCGACCTGGCCTATGAGGAGCTCAAGCACAGTTATGCCACCGGCACCGAGCTGTTCTCGCTGCTGGTCAACCAGCGCCTGCCACCGGCCAAGCAGACCAACCGCCAGATCATCGAGCTGGTGCGCGCCTACTGCAGGGTGCACGCCCTGGACGAAGGCAGCAGTCGGGACCTGGCCATGGCTGCCGCGCTGTACAACATCGGCAAGTTGAGCTGGAGCGACAGCATGATGAGGTCCCCGGCGGACCTGATGCACCACCACGACCGCGAGCTGTACCGTACCTATCCGAAGCAGAGCGAATCATTGTTGATGACCCTGGAGCCGATGCAGGATGCGGCCCGGCTGATTCTTCACCATCAGGAGCACTGGGACGGCAGCGGCTTCCCCGATCACCTCAAGGGCGAAGCCATCCCCTTTGGCTCGCGCTTGCTCAAGCTGGCGGTGGATTTCATCGAATTGCAGCGCGGGCTGATCCTCGAGCGGCAGATGAACAGCGACGAGGCCCTGGTGTTTATCCGCAAGTACGCGGGCAAGTTCTATGACCCGCAGTTGGTCGAAGACTTTGTCCAGGTGTGCGCGGTCTACCTCACGGACGTGACCCTGGGCGACCCCTCGGTCAAGGTTCTCGGCACCCGGGAACTGCAAGCCGGAATGCTGCTGGCGCGCAACCTGAACGCCGACAACGGCATGCTCCTGCTCAATGCCGGCAAGGTGCTCAACCTGCCCCTGGTGGACAAGCTGATTGCCTTCGAGACCATGGAGGGCGCGCGCTACAGCGTATTTGTCAGGGTGGCCCAGGAGCAGTCCGGCAGCGAAAAACCAGCCCTGGCGCCGTGACGCGAAGGGGCCGTGCGTGGGATCCTTGTGCCTTTCATTCAAGGCCGACCCGCTCCCATGACTGCCTGCACCGACTCCAAGAACGCCATTATTCACATCGCCGCCGGCCTCCTGCTCAGGCCGGATGGCCGCACGCTGCTGGTACGCAAGCGCGGAACCCAGGCCTTTATGCAGGCGGGGGGCAAGATCGAAGCCCGCGAATCACCGGCCGTCGCCCTGGCGCGGGAGTTGGAGGAGGAACTGGGCTTGCAGGTGGATCCGGCCCAGGCGCGCTTTCTCGGCCAGTTCTCGGCGCCCGCGGCCAACGAGCCCGGTTACGTGGTGCAGGCCGAGGTGTTTTTGCTGGAGATCGACGCCGAAGTGGCCCCGGCTGCAGAAATCGAGGAGGTGTGCTGGGTCGACCCGCACAGTGATATCAACCTGCACCTGGCGCCATTGACAAGGGATCTGATCCTACCGTTTTATCGTGCCTCGCTGACACCCCCGGCCTGACCTGGGCCCTCGCCGAGGATTGCCATGATTTCACGCCACGATGACCTGATCTTCGCCGCCGCTTCATTGCTGACGCTACTGGCCGCCCCGGTCTTGCGCCTGCTGCCCGCGCCGGGTCGCGGAACCTGAGCCCGCCGTGAGCGACGTGCTTATCCAGCGTCTGAACGGGCGCCACGCCGCGCAATATCGGGCGTTGTCCCTGGAAGCCTACGCGCGCCATCCCCAGGCGTTTGCCTCCAGCATCGGCGACCGTGCGGCGATCCCCCTGGCCTGGTGGGCGGCGCGCCTGGACGATGAGTTGGACCTGCTGCTGGGGGCGTTCGAGGGCGAGGTGCTGGTGGGGATTGTCGGCCTGGCCCTGGAGCTTGAGGCGCACGCCCGGCACAAGGCGACCCTGTTCGGTCTGTATGTGAGCCAGGCCTGGCGTCAAGGCGGGGTGGGCTACCAACTGGTGCAGGGGGTTCTCGCCGAGGCGCGCGAGCAGCCGCAGGTGCGCCTGATTCAGCTGACCGTGACCGCCGGCAGCGACGCGGCCATCGCTTTGTATCGTCGCTGCGGTTTTATGCAGTCAGGCCTCGAATCCCTGGCAGTGCGGGTCGGCGATGACTACTTCGACAAAATCCATATGTGCCGCGAAGCCCGCGAGCTTTAGCGGCACCCGCCGCACACCGCGCCACCGGAAATGCCCGGATCAGCGAACGGCGCTGACCCCGTCCAGGGTCGAGAACGAGGTGTCCTTGGCCGTCAGCAGGAAGTCGCGCATGTAGGGCGCATCCAGCATGTCGGCGCGAATCGCCGCATACAGCGTGGCGAACAAGCCCTTGTCCCCAAGGCGCTTGGCCTTGACGTAACCCCGCGAGCTGTATTCATGCAGCGCCCAATGGGGCATGCCGCACACGCCGCGCCCACTGGCCACCAGTTGCATCATCATCACCGTCAGTTCCGAGGTGCGCACTTGCGCCGGCTCGACGTCCGCTGGCTCCAGGAAGCGGGTGAAGATATCCAGACGATCGCGTTCGACCGGGTAGGTGATCAGGGTTTCGTTGATCAGGTCCTCGGGCACGATGTAGGCCTTGCTTGCCAGCGAGTGCTGGTTGGCTACCGCGAGCATGGCTTCGTAGGTGAACAGCGGCACGTAGGTGATGCCCGCCAGTTCCAGCGGGTCGGAGGTCACCACCAGGTCCAGGTCGCCCCGGGCCAGGGCTGGCAAGGGCGCAAAGGAAAACCCCGACGCCAGGTCCAGTTCGACTTCCGGCCAGGCGTCGCGGAACTGGTCGATGGTCGGCATCAACCACTGGAAGCAGCTGTGGCACTCAATGGCCATGTGCAGGCGTCCGGCGGTGCCGCCGGCCAGGCGCGCGATATCACGCTCGGCGCCGCGCAGCAGGGGCAGGGTGGCATCGGCCAGTTGCAGCAGGCGCAGGCCGGCGCTGGTGAAGCGTACCGGCTTGGTCTTGCGCACGAACAATGGCATGCCCATGCGCTCTTCCAGTTCCTTGAACTGGTGGGACAAGGCCGACTGGGTCAGGTGCAGGCGCTCGGCGGCTTCCACCAGGCTGTCGGATTCACGCAGGGCGTGCAGGGTCTTCAGGTGACGGATTTCGAGCACCAGGTTCTCCATGAGTAAATTTTGTGATCAACACGAAAAGGTTGAGTTTGTCTCATGTTGGGCTGGCTGTCGACAATGGCGCCATCTTTTACAGGGAGGAACACCTCATGGCCTTGGCCCACACCCTCGGTTTTCCACGTATCGGCGCTGACCGCGAACTGAAAAAAGCCCTCGAATCCTATTGGAAGGGCGACCTTGAACAGAGCGCCTTGCTGAGCGTCGGCCGTGAGTTGCGGGCCCGGCACTGGCAGTTGCAGAAAGCCGCAGGCATCGATTTGCTGCCGGTGGGCGATTTCGCCTGGTACGACCAGGTGCTCACCCATTCACTGAGCTTCGGCGTGATTCCCGAGCGTTTTGCCAGCACCCAGGACGGCCAGGGCCTGCCGACCCTCGACACCCTGTTCGCCATGGCCCGCGGCGCCACCACCGGCTGCTGCGGCGGCGAGCATGGCCAGGCGCAATACGCCCAGGAACTGACCAAGTGGTTCGACACCAACTACCACTACCTGGTCCCGGAATTCAGCGCTGACCAAGGGTTCAGCCTGAGCTGGAACCAGCTGTTCGACGAAGTCGACGAAGCCCACGCCTTGGGTCACCAGGTCAAACCGGTGATCATCGGCCCGCTGACCTACTTGTGGCTGGGCAAGGCCAAGGGCAATGAGTTCGACAAACTCACGCTGCTGGAGCGCCTGCTGCCGCTGTACGGCGAAATCTTCAAGCGGCTTCAGGCCCAG
This sequence comes from Pseudomonas sp. QD4, assembly GCF_049199125.1. Taxonomy (NCBI): domain Bacteria; kingdom Pseudomonadati; phylum Pseudomonadota; class Gammaproteobacteria; order Pseudomonadales; family Pseudomonadaceae; genus Pseudomonas; species Pseudomonas sp. QD4. The sequence goes on along the minus strand of NZ_JBLZOM010000004.1, from coordinate 177,555 downwards.
GGCGTGGAATGGGTGCAGATCGACGAGCCGATCCTGACCCTGGACCTGCCCCTGGAATGGAAAAGTGCCTTCGAGCGCGCCTATCACATCCTTCAATACTCACCGCTGAAAAAACTGGTGGCGACCTACTTCAGCGGCCTGGAAGACAACCTTGGCCTGGCCGTCGGCCTGCCGGTGGACGGCCTGCACATCGACGCCGTGCGGGCCCCGGAGCAATTGGGCCAGGTACTGGATCGCCTGCCGACCTACAAGATTCTGTCGGTGGGCCTGGTCAACGGGCGCAACGTCTGGCGCTGCGAGCTGGAGCAGGCCCTGGAGCAACTGCAAGTGGCCCAGGAACGTTTCGGCGACAACCTCTGGGTCAGCAGTTCCTGCTCGTTGCTGCACAGCCCGGTGGATCTGGGGCGTGAAGACCAGCTCGATACCGAGTTGAAGAGCTGGCTGGCGTTTGCCGTGCAGAAGTGTGGCGAAATTGCCGTGCTGCGTGATGCGCTGAACGATCCACAGGCCGCCAGCGTTCAGTCTGCCTTGGCCCAAAGTCGTGAAGTACAGGCCAGCCGGGCGCGTTCGCCGCGTATCCACAAGGCCCAGGTCCAGGCCCGCATCGCCGCGATCCGCGAGGCCGACAGCCAGCGCCAGTCACCCTTTGCCCGGCGCATCGACGTGCAGCGCGCACGCTTGCAGTTGCCGCTGTTCCCGACCACCACCATTGGCTCCTTCCCGCAGACCGCCTCGATCCGCCTGGCGCGCCAGTCCTACAAGCAGGGCAAGTTGTCGGCCAACGACTACACCGATGCCATGCACAGCGAGATCCGCCACGCGGTGGAGGTCCAGGAGCGGCTGGGGCTGGATGTGCTGGTGCACGGCGAGGCTGAGCGCAATGACATGGTCGAGTACTTTGCCGAGCAACTGGACGGGTATCTGTTCACCCGCTTCGGCTGGGTCCAGAGCTACGGTTCGCGCTGTGTGAAACCGGCGGTGATCTACGGTGACCTGAGTCGGCCCAAGGCCATGACCGTGGACTGGATTCAATACGCGCAGAGCCTGACCGACAAGGTGATGAAAGGCATGCTCACCGGTCCCGTGACCATGCTGATGTGGTCTTTCCCCCGCGAAGATGTGTCGCGCAAGGTGCAGGCGCAGCAACTGGCCCTGGCCCTGCGGGATGAAGTGCTGGACCTGGAAGCCGCCGGGATCAAGATCGTGCAGATCGACGAAGCGGCGTTCCGCGAAGGCCTGCCCCTGCGCCGGGCGCAGTGGCAGGAGTACCTGGACTGGGCGGTGCAGGCGTTCCGCCTCAGTGCCAGCGGGGTGCAGGACCAGACGCAGATCCACACCCATATGTGCTACAGCGAATTCAACGACGTGATCCAGTCGATTGCCGCCATGGACGCCGACGTGATCACCATCGAGACCTCGCGCTCGGACATGGAGCTGCTGGAGGCGTTCAAGGCGTTCGACTACCCCAACGACATCGGGCCAGGGGTGTATGACATTCACTCGCCACGGGTGCCGGACACCGCGGAAATGGTCAAGCTGATGAGAAAGGCGGTCAAACGCATCCCTGCCGAACGGTTGTGGGTCAACCCGGACTGCGGCCTGAAAACCCGCGCCTGGCCCGAGACCGAAGCGGCCCTGATCAACATGGTCGCCGCCGCCCGGCAACTGCGCAGCCAGTTGGGTTGATTACACCCGTTGGAACACCGGCGCCGGTACGGGCCAGCGTCCGAACTCGGCCCGAGCCTATCGGCAGCGGCTACAAGGTGTCGTCGAAAGACGACCGCTGGGCAATCTTCATCAAACTGTCACGCAACTGTGGCAGCGCGCTTGAACAGACTTCATCAGACTCGCGCTCTACTGGGGTTCTGCGTTTCGGTGTTTGTTCATGCGGGTACGATTCTTTTCAATGATGCTGTTGCTGGCCGGGCTGACGCTCGGCCAGTTGTCTTTTGGCGCTTCGCGTTGCGACGTCAATGTCCCCACCCAACGGGTCGAACTGGAGCAGGTCAGCCTGGCGTACCAGAGTATCGGCCGTGCCTCGGACCCGGCGTTATTGCTGGTGATGGGCCTGGGCGGGCAACTGATCCACTGGCCCGACGAGGTGGTGGTCGCCTTGTGTCAGCAGGGGTTTCGGGTGATCCGCTATGACAACCGCGACGTGGGCCTGTCCACCTGGCGCCAGGTGCCGGACAGCGCCAACCTGACCTTCGAGGTCCTGCGCTACAAGCTCGGCCTGCCGGTGGCGGCGCCTTACACCCTGACGGACATGGCCGACGATGCCCTGGGCCTGATGAATGCCCTGCATATCGAGCAGTTTCATGTGCTGGGCGCGAGCATGGGCGGGATGATCGCCCAGCACCTGGCGGCCATGGCGCCGCAGCGGGTGGAAAGCCTGACCTTGATCATGACCAGCTCCGGCGCCGAAGGCCTGCCCGCGCCCAATGCGGCGCTGGTGCAGTTGCTCTCGCGACGCGGTGCGCCAAACCGCGCGGTGGCCCTGGAGCAGCAGGCCGATTTACTGGCGGCCCTGGGCAGCCCCGAAGTCAGTGACGATCGCCAGGTGCTGTTGCACCAGGCTGCGGAGTCCTACGACCGTGCATTCAACCCCGAAGGCGTGAAGCGTCAGATCATGGCGATCCTCGCCGAGCCGAGTCGGGTCACCCTGCTCAACCAATTGCGGGTGCCGACCCTGGTGGTGCACGGCACCGCCGACCCGCTGCTACCGGTGATGCACGGCGTGCACCTGGCCGCGCATATCCAGGGCAGCCAATTGAAGCTGATCCCGGGGCTGGCCCATCGTTTCCAGGAGGCGTTCAAGGCGCCGTTGCTGGCGGCGGTGCTGCCGTACCTGCAAGCCCACCGTGAAGACACCTCGCACTGGGCGCAGATCGAACCCCTGGCCGCACCGAACCTGCTGTGAGCAGGGGCGGCCACAGGCTGAGGCTCAGCGAATGATTTTATCGACCTGGATCCCGAGCTTTTTCAGGCGATACCAGAAGCTGCGCTCGGAGATGCCGATCAATTGCGCGGCGGCGGCTTGCACGCCATTGCTCTGTTGCAGGGCGCTGAGGATGTAGGCTTTTTCCACCTCGGCCAGGGCCGCTTCCAGGTCGCTGGGCACGCTGGCCCCTGCGCTCAGTGCGACCCCCGGGGCACTGTCGGCCGGTGCCGGGGTGAACAGGTAATCGGGCAGGTCGTTCTCTTCGATCACTGCACCCTTGGCGACGATGGTCGCGCGTTCGACGCAGTTCTGCAGTTCACGGATATTCCCCGGCCAGCTGTAGTTGGCCATGGCCTGCAGGGCCTGCGGGCTGAAGCCGCTGATGCGTTTGCCGGCGGTGGCGCCCAGGGTATGGGCGAAGTGGCGGGCCAGGGGCGCGATGTCTTCGACCCGCTCACGCAGGGCGGGCAGGGGGATGGGGAAGACATTCAGGCGGTAGTAGAGGTCCTCGCGAAACTCCTTGTTGGCCACCGCTTCGAGCAGGTTCTTGTTGGTCGCGGCGATCACCCGCACATCGACCTTGCGCTCGCGGGGGTCGCCCACCGGTTCGATCACTCGTTCTTGCAGGGCGCGCAATATCTTGGCCTGCAACGCCAGGGGCATGTCGCCAACTTCATCGAGAAACAGGGTGCCCTTGTCAGCCTGCTGGAAACGCCCAACCCGGTCGGCCACGGCGCCGGTGAAGGCGCCCTTGCGATGGCCGAACATCTCGCTTTCCAGCAGCCCTTCGGGAATCGCTGCGCAGTTGACCGCCACAAACGGCCGGCCGGCGCGGTTGCCGTGCTTGTGGATGGCCCGGGCAACCATTTCCTTGCCGGTGCCGCTTTCGCCGGTCAGGAGGATGGTGGCGCTGCTTTCACGCACCGAATCCACGGCTTGCAACACCCGGCGAAAGGTCGGGCTGTCGCCCACCAGACTGTCGATCTGCTGGTGCTCGTCGAGCTCGGCGCGCATGCGCTGGTTGTCTTTGAGGATGTCGCGAAACTGCAGGGCCTTGCTGACGGTGATGTCCAGCTCGTCGATATCGAAGGGTTTGGCAATGTAGTCGTAGGCGCCGTCGCGCATCGACTGCACGGCGTTTTTCACCGTGCTGTAGGCGGTCATCACGATCACCGGCAACTGCGGGTAGCGCAGCTTGATCTCGGCCAGCAGTTGCGGGCCATCCATGCCGGGCATGCGCCAGTCGCTGATCACCAGGTCGATGTCTTCCTGCTCCAGGACCTTGAGCGCGTGCAGGCCGTTGCTGGCGGTAAACACCTGGATGCCGTTCTGGCTCAGGGCCGACGACAGCAGGTCGCAGAGTTTGGGCTCGTCATCGACCACCAGCAGGTTATGCGTCATCAGCGTCCTCTTCGTCATCTTCACCGTTGGCCGGAATGTACAGGCTGAACGTGGCGCCGGCATCTTTTTCACTGCTGCATTCGATGTGCCCGTCATGGTTTTCCATGATCGAGAACACCTTCGCCAGGCCCAGGCCGGTGCCCGAGGCCTTGGTGGTGACGAACGGCGTGAAGATGCGTTCAAGCATGTCCGGCTCGATGCCTTGCCCGGTGTCGGTGACGCTGATGATGGTGTAGTCCTCGTCCTGGGCGATGCCCAGGGTCAGGCGTCCGCCTTCGGGCATGGCGTCTATGGCATTGAGGACCAGGTTCAGGCAGGCCTGCTTGAGCTGGCGTGCATCGGCGTACAGGGTCGCGCCCGGGGCCTGGTCGTCGATCCGCGCATCGATCTTGTGCAGGGCCAGTTCCGGTTCGCAGAAGCCGATCAGTTCTTCCATCAGCGGCCGTGCCGGCTGGGTCGAGCGCATGGGCGCGCTGGGCTTGGCGAAATCGAGGAAGTCGGTGATCAGGTCGTTGATGCGGCTGACTTCGCTGATCACGTATTCCAGGTGGCGCTTATCGCCGTCGGGCAAGTCGGCACGGCGGTGCAGCAACTGGGTCGCGGTCTTGATGATGCCCAGCGGGTTGCGGATTTCATGGGCCAGGCCCATGGCAACCTCGCCCAGGGCATGCAGTCGATCACGGCGACGCAGTTGCGACTCCAGGTGCTGCAACTCGCCCAGGCGCTCGGTCATGTGGTTGAAGGTGCTGCTCAACTCGGCCAGTTCATCGCCGCCGCTGACCGGTACCCGCTGTCGGTAGTCGCCGGCAATCACCGCTTGCACGCCTTTGGACAGGCCGCGCAAGGGCCGGGTCAGGCGCTGCGAGACCAGCCAGCCGACGGCCAGGGAGGCTGCCGAGCTGAGAAGGAAAATCAGGATGAACAGGTTGCTCTGGTTGACCAGCCCCACCAGGCTGCTGTGGCGCAGCAGGCCGCTGAAAATCACCCCCACCAGGTCGCCGCTGTCATTGAAGATCGGCCGATACAGGCCGCTGTAGCGGCTGGTGAACTGTTCGCTGGGCTGGCGCGTGGTGCGCAGGATCGCTTCGATTTTTTCCGGCACCCGGTTGGGGTGATCCTCGAAGCGCTGGGTGGCGAAGATCTCGGCAAAATCGTCGGCCTTGGCCAGGTACAGGCGCAGGTCGAGGGAGTGCACTTCGGCCACGCTGGTGAGGAAGCTGGCATCCAGGTAGGTGGCGATCAGCAGCTGGTAGTCGATGCCATCCAGGGTGGTCTGGAAGGTCGAGACCACCACGCCGGTCGCCACGCCGCCGACCTGGACCGTCTGCAGCACGGCATTGGACGCGGTGCTGATCTGCCCGACGATGTTGTCGGCAGCGGTACTGAACACCACTTTGTGGTCGCTTTTGCGGATCAGCGCCACTACGTCGATACCCATCGAGTCGGCAATGTCGGCGGTCAGCTTGTCGTGCTTGGCCGCATTGCGATCGGTGGGCGGGCGGGTGTAGCGCAGGAACAGCTGGGCGATACGGGCGTTGTCGTGGAGGATTTCGGTGATCTCGTCCTCGACGATCTTGGTCGACTCCTGCAGCCAGATACGCACGTTGCTGTCGAAGATTTCCGACAGGGTGGCCGCTGCCAGCTCGGCGGCGATCATGGTCGGGATCACGCTGACCATCCAGAAGGCCAATACCAGCTTGCGCTGCAGGCTCCAGCGAGATATGGCAAACGGGCGCGGGGGACGGCGTTCTTTTTTGGTCATGAACTTTCGCTTATTGCAGCAGCCATGGCGGGGTCGGATCGATCCGGGCGGACAAACAGTTTTATCAGTTTGAGCAGGGTGTTGAGCAAGGGGTTTCGATGCCGGAAGAACAGCGTATTGCCGGTAAAGGAACAGCCCAGGCGCAGTTTACTGGCGTAGCCGGCCTGGCCACACTCGTACAGCGCAATCTTGTGTTCGATACAGTAGTCGACATTGGCCAGCCAGCTACGCATGTACAGGTTGTGCTCCCGGGTGAGGTCCAGGTCGTGGGCGAAAAACTTGTCGATCAACCGATGCCGGTCGATGAGGATCAGGTTGAACGCCACCAGTTGTTCGTCGATCCAGTACAGCACGCAGGCCGCGCGCTCGCCCAGGTGTTCGAGGATGCCGGTGAAGTAGTCCGCCGGCAGGCGTTCGAATTGCAGGTCGCTGCGCGCCAGCGTCGCCTCATACAGCCGCATGATGTCGGGCATGACGTCGTCGATCGAGCGCCGCCATTCAATCCGCGGGCCCGGCGCGCGCAGTTTGCGCCGCAGGTCCTTGCGGGTGGATTTGCCCAGGGTGCCCAGGTAAGCGTCGATGGAACCAAAGGGAATCGGCAGCAGCGCGCTCGGCAGGCTGGGCATCGCCTGGAAACCTGCTGCCTGGCAGCTGTCGGCCCATTGCCGATCGCTGCTGGGGGCGTCCTTGACCGCCCGCAGGCCGATGCCGAGGGCGTCGGCATCGCGTTGGGCGATCAGCAGCAGGTGTTCCAGCAAGGCCTGGCGCCGTTCGACCGGCACATGGCTGGCGGTGCCGGCATTGCACTGTTCGGCCACCGGCGAACCGATGGCGTACAGGCGCAGTTGCAACAGCCCCGGCCAATAGCGCTGCAGGCGCTCGGTGATGCGCTTGCCGATACCCTGGACCGTGGTGTCGAGCCGATACCCGGTGGTGAAGGCCGGCGCCACCGCCACCAGGGTCGAGCCTTCATAGAGCGCCAGGTAGCGCCATTGGAAGTCTTCGATCCCGGCGTTTTCCACCGCCAGGTAATAGTCCCAGTCCTCCAAGGCATTCGGGAAACAGTCATTCCAGGCACGGCGGTCGATGGCCTGGATGGTCGAATAGGCTTGGGCGGTAATCACGTCTCGTCCTTAAGTTACGCCAGCTGTCGATAGTCTTCGCGCACGGCTGGCGAGTGAGCCTGTTGCTCGATGAACGCGAGGCTTAACTCCACGACCCGACGGTATTGCAGGTCGACTGTGATCATGTGATAGCAGTTGTCGAGGAGGATCTTGGTCACCGGGCCACCGAGTTTGCGTTCCACATAATCGGCGTTCCAGCGGCTGGTGATGTCGTCTTCGATCGAGTGCAGCACCAGGGCCGGCGTGGTGATCGACGGCATGCGTTTTTTCACCACGGCGTTCATCCGATGCAGTTCGCGCACGGTCACCCCCTCCATGGTCAGCAGCCCGGCATTGCTGCTCTCGCCGGCTTTCATCTGCCGCTCGACGATAGCCCGCAGGCGTTGGTTCTTGATGCCGTAGGGCGGTTTTTCCTCGAAGCTGCAGATGTGCACGCCGAACGGAATCTTCATCAGCAACGGGGTCAGGAACGCCAGTTTGTTGATGCTCCAGCCGTCGTACTTGAGGGTGGTCGAATACATCAGCAGGCCGGTGACCTGACCCGGATGCTCGGACGCCACGTACATCGACATCACTGCACCCATGGACAAGCCGCCGACAAACACCTGCTGGTGACGCTGACGCACGCCGACGAAGGTTCTGCGCACCCCCTCGTACCAGTCCTGCCAGCCGGTGGCCTGCAGGTCGCTGTTGTCCCCGCAATGCCCGGCCAGGGTCGGCACGTACACCGTGCAGCCCTGCTTGGCCAGGCCCTGGGCCACCCGACGCAACTCCGTCGGGGTGCCGGTCAGGCCGTGGATCAACAGGACCCCGACCGGACCATTGCCGAGAACGAAGCCTGAGTCGCCTTGACCCAGATCGATCCCTGCCACGTTCACCGCTTCATGGCTCGAACCAGCAACTGCTCAAGCAGCTTCAGGCCCAGGTCGATTTCCGGGTAGCTGATCTCCAGGGACGGTGCCAGGGTGATCACGTTCTTGTAGTAGCCGCCGACGTCGAGGATCAGGCCCAGTTTCCGACCGTCAACCAGCATGTCGCCCTTCATGCCTTCCTCGACCATGTAGTCCAGGGTCGCCTTGTCCGGGGTGAAGCCGTCCGGGCCGCAGATTTCGCAGCGCAGGGCCAGGCCCAGGCCGTCGACATCGCCGATGATCGGGAAGCGCTTCTGCAACTCCTGCAGGCCGTCGAGGAAGTATTTGCCCTTGGCCATGACCATCGCGCCGTAGTCGACTTCGCTGGTCATCTTGAACATTTCCAGGCCGACCGCCGTACCCAATGGGTTGGAGGCGAAGGTGGAGTGGGTCGAACCTGGCGGGAAGATTTTCGGGTTGATCAATTCTTCCTTGGCCCAGATGCCGCCCAGTGGGTTCAAGCCGTTGGTCAGTGCCTTGCCGAACACGATCACGTCGGGTTGCACGTCGAAGTGTTCGATCGACCACAGCTTGCCGGTGCGCCAGAAGCCCATCTGGATTTCATCGACCACCATCAGGATGCCGTGCTGGTCCAGGACCTGCTTGAGCTCGCTGTAGAAGTTCATCGGCGGGATCACGTAGCCGCCGGTGCCCTGGATCGGCTCGACGTAAAACGCGGCGTATTCGCTCTGGCCGACTTTCGGGTCCCAGACACCGTTGTATTCGGTTTCGAACAGCCGGGCGAACTGCTGCACGCAGTGGCTGCCGTACTCTTCCTTGGTCATGCCTTTCGGACCACGGAAGTGGTACGGGAACGGAATGAAGTTGGCGCGCTCGCCGAAGTGGCCGTAGCGGCGACGGTAGCGGTAGCTGGAGGTGATCGACGAGGCACCGAGGGTCCGGCCGTGGTAGCCGCCTTCGAAGGCGAACATCAGGCTCTTGCCGTTGCTGGCGTTGCGCACCACTTTCAGCGAGTCCTCGATGGACTGCGAGCCGCCGACGTTGAAGTGCACGCGGCCGTCGAGGCCGAATTTCTTCTTGGCATCGACCGCGATCATTTCCGAGAGCTCGATCTTGCCTTTGTGCAGGTACTGGCTGGCGATCTGCGGCAGGGTGTCGATCTGCTGTTTCAGGGCGTTGTTCAGACGCGGGTTGGCGTAGCCGAAGTTGACCGCCGAATACCACATTTGCAGGTCGAGGTAGGCCTGGTCTTCGGTGTCCCAGACGTAGGAGCCTTCGCAGCGGCTGAAAATGCGCGGCGGCTCGATGTAGTGGACGGTGTCGCCGTAGGAGCAGTACTTGGCTTCTTTTTCCAGAAGGATCTGGTCTTCTGCGGTGGCAATGCGAATGTCAGACATGATGGAAGAGTTCCTGTGGTTCAGCAGAATTTTCAAGGGAGAAGGTATTGGCGTTGGCGCTGCCGTTAGGCAGTTGGGCCATCAGCGCAGGCAGCTCGGCGAAGGTGTCGAAGCGTGCATAAGGAATTGCATTGCGCTCGCAGTATTCGGCCAGGCGGTCCTTGGCAAAAACGAAGTCGGCGGTGGAGGCCACGCACATGTCGGACTGGCCGTCACCGATCACCAGCACGCGTTTGCCACGCGGGGTGGATTTGCATTTGCAGTTGCCGGATGCCGCACGGCAGGCGTCGCTGGCGTAGGGGAAGTCGATGCGCCAGCTGTTGTGGTCGACCTGGCGCAGGCGGTTGGCAAGGATCGGCAGCAGGCTCACGTAGTTGCGCGCCAGAATCCGGGCGATGCCTTGTTCGATGCCGTCGCTGACCACTTCAATGGAGGCGCCGAGGCCGGTCACATGGTCGACGAAGTCGGGAAAGTCGGGGTCGATTTCGACACTGTCGAAATACCCGAGCAGCTCGGACGGGGTCGCCTTGACCAGCGCCAGTTGGCGACTGAGGCACTCACGGGAACCGATGTGACCGTCGAGCCACTCCTGCTCGATGCTCTCCCAGCTAGGGTCGGCGAAGCGTTGGAGGACGTTGTCGATCACGTCGGTGCGGGTGATGGTCCCGTCGAAGTCACACACGATATGCCAGTGCATCATCTGCAGTTACCTGTTGGATAGGAGCGCTATTTGCGCTTGCCAGAGAGGTAGAGCAGGGACTGTGCCAACTGGAGAAAACCCAGCAGGGCTGGGCTTGCGGCGGCGGTCTGGGCTGTTTTTCAGCTTTGTAGCTACAATTTTTGTAGCTTGCTACAAACAATATCAGTGCTTGCGCAGACACCGACGTCTAGGGATTGATGCGCGCATGTTCAGACAAGGAAATGCACCCATGCCCAGGTTCACACGTTCTGCCCTGTTCGCCGGCCTGCTGGCGTTGGGGGCGGGCTCCACAGCCCTGGCCGACGACGGCATCACCGGACAGGTCGGGCTGGGCGTCGGCTACCAGCCCCACGACCCAAGCGGCAGTCGCTATGAAAGCGTGCCATTGCCGTACTTCGACCTGGACTGGGGTTCGGTCAGCCTCGACACCGATGACGGCCTGACCTGGGATGCTCTGTCGGCCAACGGTTTCAGCGCCGGGCCGTATATCAATTACCTGCCAGGGCGTAACGCCAACGGCTCGCTGCGCGGCCTGCGAGACGTACCGAACATGGCCGACGTTGGGGGTTTTATCGAGTATGCGCCGGACGATTTCTGGCGCGTGTTCGCCTTCCTCGGCCACGCGGTGGCGGGAGGCGATGGTCAGGGCGGGGTGCTGGGCAAGGTCGGTGGCGAGATCGGTTACCCGCTGGGTGCCGGGATTATTGGCAGCAATAACCTGACCGCACACTTTGCCGATGGGCGTCAGGCCCAGACTTTTTTCGGGGTCAGTGGCGACGAGGCCCAGGCCTCCGGCATCGCGCCGTACAACGCCAGTGGCGGTTTGCAGAACGTGACCCTGACCCAGAACCTGCAAATCCCCCTGGGCGGCGACTGGTCGCTGATGACCAGTGCCAGCTGGATTCGCCTGACCCATTCGGCGGCGGACAGCAGCATCGTGCGCGAGAAGGGCCAGGTCAATCAGGGCCAGGTGCAGACCGCAATCAGCTACAAATTCTGAAACGTGCTGGCTGCGGCCAGCGTCGTTTCAGCTTGCCTCGCCCTCGGCCAGCAGGGCGATCCCGCCGATGATCACCAGTACGCCGACCCAGTGCAGCAGGCTGATCTGCTCACCCAGGCCCAGCCAGGAGCCGAGCAGTACCACCACGAACACCAGTGAACTCAAGGGGAAGGCCAGGGACAGGCTGCTGCGTCGCAGAATCAGCATCCAGACGAAAAAGGCGCCGATGTAACAGGCGATCGCCAGCAGGATCCCAGGGTTGGCGGCCACCGCCAGCAGCCATTGCAGGGTGAAGTCCATCTGTCCCAGTTGGTCGCCGGCCACCTTGGTCGCGATCTGCCCGGCGCTTTCAAAGCCGATCAGCAGGGCCCAGAGCACCACGGTGCCCAGGCGCTCGTGGAGCCAGCCGGATGAGGTGGTTGAAGTCATGTAGGGTTCCTTTCAATCGTGAATAGAGGCTCAGGTACTGGCGATGCACACCAGCATCACGCCCAGGGTGATCACCAGGGTGCCGAGCCAGCGCCGCCGGCTGACGTGTTCACCGAGGATGACCTTGCCGGCCAGGACCACGCCGCAATAGGCCAGGGCCGCGGCTGGAAACAGCAGGCTCAGGGGCGCGCGGGACAAGGCTTCGAGCCAGACGAAAAACTCGATCACATAGGCGCCGATCCCGCACCAGAGCAGGGGCGCATTGAATACCTGGCCCCAGAACGCATTGAGGCGAAAGCCGCCTTCGAGTTCGGGCAGGCGGTCCAGGCCGAGCTTGAAACAGAGTTGGCCGATCACATCCAGGACGATGGAAAAGGCCACCAGCAGAACAACGGTCAAGGTCACGGGTACAACTCCTCGAACAGGCTCATCAGCGCTTCATTGGTCACCGAGTTGCGCAGCAGGTCGGCCTGGCTCCAGCGTTCGACAGGCGGTTGGTCGGATGTGGCTTCCCAGCGCTTGAGGGCGTTGCTGAAGGCCGGCGCGGCAAATTCGCCGCAGACATCGATGCCCAGAACCCGTTTGCCCTCGGCCAGCAGGCGCAGCGCCTGCAACAAGTGGCTCAGGCGCATGCCGCCCTGGTCCCAGTTGGTCGCGGCGTCTTCACTGGCCAGCACGTCTTTGTCGATGGTGATCCAGACCGCCTCGGTGGGCAGGCCGGCGATCATCTGAGCGATGAAACCGGGCCAGTCCTGGTCCACCAGGTTGTGCCAGTGCAGATGGTTTTCCCGCTGCTGGTGCCCGGCGCCATCGCCGATCCGGCCCCAGACCTTGGACGGCGCATGCTGCCAGGGAAACAGCTGCAGCTTGCCCTGGCGCAACGCGCCCAGGTTGCCGCCGCGCAGTTGCGGGCTGTCGAGGTCCTCGCTGCACGGCCCCAGGGTGACGATGCGCTGGATGTGGGGCATTTGCAGCGCGCGGTTGACCCAGGAGCCGCAGTGCCGACGCGGGGCCAGTCGCACCCAGTCGGGGTGGTTATCGAAGTGGATCAGGCTCACCGGCTCCTTCAGGTTGGCGAGAAAGGCCGGGGTCAGATGGTGGTAGTCGCCGGAGCCGACAAAGAAGATTTCCGGCTGCGGCCCGTTATGCGCGGGCCGCTGGCCCAGGCGTTCGGTGAAGCGCCGGTAGGTGCGCTCGGTGGACCAGAGCCGCAGTTTCGGGCCCAGGTCCAGCAGGTCCAGGCGCCGCGCCTGACCGTTTTCCAAGCGTCGCGTGACGGCCTCCTGGGCGGTCAGGCTGTGGTCGAGATCTAAAATATTCAACGTGTGATTTACCCATGGCAGCGCCCCGCCAGCGCTGAAACGCAGACCGGCCGGGCTTTCCACGGTAATTGCAAAGACCGGGCCACGTTCGAACGCGCGCCTGGACCGTAGCCGCTGCCGCAGGCCCGGATGAACGCCGAGGGGGTGTCAGGCAGATGAGGGGCGCCAGGTCCGGCCAGCGCAGCCTCGCGGGCTCGGCAGCGGCGACAGGTCAGGCGTGCAGGCGGACCCAGACGCTGACCAGGACCGTCGCGGCCATCAGCCAGGCCACGGCGGCCACGGCCAGGGAGGCTTCGAGGCGCAGGCGGTCGACCATCACGTACAGCGTCGCCAGGTACACGAAGTACGGAATGATCGACCACATGCCAAAGACGATGGTGGTCTTCAGGTCTTCCACCGAACGGCCCTTGCCGACGATGTAATGGGCGATCAGGGCGAAGGTCGGAAACAGCGGCACCAACCCGGCGATGTAGTAATTCCGGGTTTTCGCCAGGGCGGCCAGGATCAGCACCACGCCAGCGCCTAGTGCAGCTTTGAGCAATAGATCCACAGGTATATCTCGCTTGGGTCGGGTTAGTGGCTCAGGCCGTACTTCTTGACCTTGTCGAACAGCGTGGTCTTGGCCATGCCCAGTTCCTGGCTGGCCTGGGTCAGGTTGCCGCCGCTGCGCTGCAAGGCATCGCCCAGCAGATTGCGCTCGAAGGCTTCCACCGCTTCGGCAAAGCCCAGGCCCTGGGCCGGGTGGCTGCCGGATTTCTTGAACACCGGCAGGCCCAGGGCGAAGCGCTCGGCGACGTTGCGCAGCTCACGCACGTTGCCCGGCCAGTCGTGGCTCATCAGGATCGATACGGTCTGGTTGTCCAGCTCCGGCACCGCGCGGTCGAAACGCAGCGACGACTGCTGCAAAAAGTGCTCGAACAACTGCAGGATGTCCTCGCGCCGCTCGCGCAAGGGCGGCAGCTCCAGGGTCACCACATTCAGCCGGTAATACAGGTCGCTGCGAAACTGGTTGGCGCGGCTCAACTCATCGAGGTCGGACTTGGTCGCGGCAATCACCCGGCAGTCCACGGCCACGCTCTGGTTCGAGCCCAGGCGTTCCAGGGTGCGCTCCTGCAAGACCCGCAGCAGCTTGATCTGCAGGTTGATCGGCATGCTTTCCACTTCGTCGAGGAACAGCGTGCCGTCATGGGCGTGCTCGATCTTGCCGATGCGTCGCTTGCCGGCGCCGGTGAAGGCGTTGGCTTCGTGGCCGAAGATCTCGCTTTCGAACAGGTTCTCCGGCAGGCCGCCGCAGTTCAGCGCGACGAACTGGTGAGCGTGACGTCGACTGAAGTCATGCAGGCAGCGCGCGACCAGTTCCTTGCCGGTGCCGGTCTCGCCTTCGATCAATACGTTGGCCGAGGTGTCGGCGACGTTGGCGATCAGCTCGCGCAGGTTCTGCATGGCCGGTGAGCGGCCGATGATCCGGCCTTCCAGGGAGTCGCGCTCGGCCAGCTGCCGGCGCAACGAGGACACTTCCCGAGCCAGGCCCCGCTGTTCCAGGGCGCGGCGCGCAACGTCCACCAGGCGCTCGGGGGAGAAGGGTTTTTCCATGAAGTCGTAGGCGCCTTTCTGCATCGCGCCCACCGCCATGGAGATATCGCCGTGCCCGGTGATGAGTACCACTGGCAAGCTGCGATCGCGCGCCTTGAGGCGGGTCAGCAGCTCCAGGCCGTCGATACCCGGCAGGCGGATATCACTGATCACGATGCCGGGAAAGTTCTCGCCGACCTGGGCCAGGGCGTCCTCGGCACTGCCGACGCCGATGCAGGGGATGTCCTCCAGGCCGAGGGCCTGTTGGCAGCCCAGCAGGACATGGGGGTCGTCTTCGACGATCAGCACGGTGAGGTCGTGGTTCATAGCGGCTCGGCTCGAGTGGGGCTTACCAGGGGCAAGCTGAGGACGAAGGCGGTGCCTCCGGTGGCCGGGTGCTCGACACCCAGATTGCCGCCGGTGGCCGCGGCCAGGCTGGCCGACAGGGTCAGGCCGAGGCCCAGGCCCTGTTCACCCGGCTTGGTGGTAAAGAAGGGTTCGAACAGGTGCTTGCGCGCCTCGGCGTCGATGCCGTGGCCGTTGTCACGCACCCGCAGGCGGTATTTATCGTCGACCTGTTCGCCTTCCAGCCACAGCTCGGGCGCCGGTTGCGCCTGCATGGCGTCCAGGGCATTGCCGATCAGGTTGACCAGAATCTGCTCCAGGCGCGTCTGGTCGATTTGTACCTGAACGTCGCTGAAGTGACGGCGCAGGGCCAGTGGCAGTGGTTCGATACGCGCGTTGAGCAGTTGCAGGGCCGCGTCCACCGCCTTGCCCAGGCTGGCTTCGCCCTGGTCGTCACCGCGCCGGGCGAAGGAGCGCAGGCTGGCGGTGATGCGGCCCATGCGATCGATCAATTCATTGATGGTCTTGAGGTTGGCGCTGGCGGTGTCCAGGGCTCCCCGTTCCAGGAAGCGCACGGTGTTGCCGGACAAGGTGCGCAGCGCCGCCAGCGGCTGGTTCAGTTCGTGAGCGATGCTGGTGGACATCTGGCCGATGGCCGCCAGCTTGCCGGCCTGCACCAGTTCGTCCTGGGCGCGGCGCAGGGTCTCTTCGGCCTGGCGTCGTTCGCGGATCTGACCCTTGAGCCGTTCGTTGCTGGCACGCAGGTCGGCGGTGCGTTCGGTAATCCGACGCTCCAGCTGATTGTTGGCTTCCTGCAGCGCTTCACGGGCGGCCAGGCGGGTGGCGATCACCTTGCGCCGTTCGTTCCAGGCGATCAGCAGGAACGCCACCAGGGCAAAGGCCACCGCCACCAGGATGCCCTGATTGATGGCTTCGCGGCGCAGGTCCTGCAACGGGGTGAGCAGGGTGAAATTCCACGGTGTGTCGCTCAGGGGCCGGGTCTGGGACAGGTAACTGATTTCCTGTTCGTCGGAGACCAGTTCGGTGTTGGCCGGGAAGGTCAGTTTTTCCACGCCCTCGGCCAGGCGTTCGCGGGCCAGGGGTTCCAGTTCGTTGAGCGGGAACCAGTAGTACTGCAGGCTGCGGGCCAGGCGCTCCTTGGTTTCATCGCTCAGGGGACGGACCGACTTGAGCCGCCGCGCCGGGTCGCTGGAGAGGATGATGATGCCGTTCTCGTCGCTGACAAAGGCTTCCAGGCGTGCTCGCTGCCAACGCTCTTCCAGGGCTTCGAGGCGGACCTTGACCACGGCCACGCCGATGATCTTGCCCTGGGCCTCCAGGCCATGGGCCAGGTAGTAGCCCGGCTCGCCGTTGGTGCTGCCGATGCCGTAGAAACGTCCGGGCTGGCCGCGCACGGCGTTCTGGAAATACGCGCGAAATGACAGGTCTTCACCCAGGTAGCTATCGACATCCCGCCAGTTGCTGGTGGCCAGCACCCGGCCAGTGGTGTCCATCACGTAGATCGCCCGACTGCGGCTGCGCCGGTTCAGGCCTTCGAGGTAATCATTGACCGTTTGCCGGTGTTCGGGCGTCGGGTCTTCCAGCAGCCGGGAAACGCTGGATTCCAGTTCCAGCAGGCTGGGCAGGTAGGTGTATTTGCTGATCTCGCTTTCGACGGCGCGGGCGTGCAGTTCCAGCTGCCGCTCGCCGTTTTCGCTGAGGCTGCGGACCCCGTTGTGCTCACTGATCCAAAAGCCGGCATACCCCAGGCCGATCATCAGCAAAATGATCAGTGGCGGCAGGAACAGTTGGCGAATCAGGCGAGGTTTCACGGCGAGTGATGGCGGCGCGGCGCGATAGAGAGTGGGGTCGCATTTCATCACAGATGCCTTGGGTCAACCAGCATGGCGAGGGGCCTGCTCTGGTTTCCAGTCGAGCGCGGAACCCGTGGCGAGGGAGCATGCTCCCGCTCGGCTGCGAAGCAGTCGTAAAACCGGTAATCGCGGTGTGTCAGGCACAGCGCGGTTGCAGGTCCTGGGGCCGCTGTGCGACCCCGCGGGGGCGAACTCCCTCGCCACACGGGCAAGGGAAGCGCCAAGGTTTCAGTGCTGCAGGATTTTCTCGAGGAAATGCTGCGCACGTTCGGAACGGGCACTGATGTCGCCGAAGAACTCTTCTTTCTGACAGTCTTCGATGATTTTGCCCTGGTCCATGAAGATCACCCGATCCGCCACTTTGCGGGCGAAGCCCATTTCGTGGGTGACGCACATCATGGTCATGCCTTCGTGGGCCAGTTGCACCATGACGTCGAGCACTTCGTTGACCATCTCCGGGTCCAGCGCCGAGGTCGGTTCGTCGAACAGCATGACCACCGGGTCCATCGCCAGCGCACGGGCAATCGCCACACGCTGCTGCTGGCCGCCGGAGAGTTGGCCGGGGTGTTTGTGGGCGTGGGCGGAAAGGCCGACGCGCTCAAGCAGTTGCAGGCCCTTCTTGGTGGCTTCTTCCTTGCTGCGGCCCAAGACCTTGATCTGCGCGATGGTCAGGTTTTCGGTGATGGTCAGGTGCGGGAACAGTTCGAAATGCTGGAACACCATGCCAACCCGCGAACGCAGTTTCGGCAGGTTGGTCTTCGGATCGGCAATGGAGGTGCCATCGACCACGATGTCGCCTTTCTGGAACGGTTCCAGGGCGTTGACGCATTTGATCAGCGTCGATTTTCCGGAACCGGACGGCCCGCACACCACGATCACTTCACCTTTCTTGACCTCGGTGCTGCAATCGGTCAGCACCTGGAAGTCCCCGTACCACTTGTTGATGTTCTTGATAGAGATCATACGGCAAACCTTTTTTGCAGACGCTTGACCAGCAGCGAGGCGGCAAAGCTGATTGTGAAGTACACGAGCCCTGCGAAAATCAGGAACTCATTGGAGCGACCGATGATGTCGCCGCTGGAGCGCGAGGCATTGAGGAAATCCACCAGGCCCACGGTGTACACCAGCGAGGTGTCCTGGAACAGGATGATGCTTTGTTGCAGCAGCAGCGGGGTCATCTTGCGAAAGGCCTGGGGCAGGATGATCAGGCGCATGGTCTGGCCATAGCCCATGCCCAATGCCTGGGCGGCGCCCATCTGGCCCTTGGGGATCGACTGCACGCCGGCACGGACGATTTCGCAGAAGTACGCCGCTTCGAACATCATGAACGCCACGATGCACGAGGTGAACGCGCCGATCGGGGTGTCTTCGCCGGTGATCCAGCGCAGCACGAACGGCACCGCCAGGTAAAACCAGGTGATCACCAGCAGCAGCGGGATCGAGCGGAAGTAGTTGACGTACGCACCGGCGATCCGCGATAGCAGTTTGCTGTCGGACAGGCGCATCAACGCCAGGATGGTACCCAGGATGATCCCGCCGACGACGCCGAGCACCATCAGTTGCAGGGTCATCAGCATGCCGTTCCACAGGCCGGGAATGGCCGGGACGATGCCACTGAAATCAAATTCCATTATTTACCCCCCACGGAGATCAGGCCGGGCACTGCGACTTTCTTCTCGACCAGGCGCATCAGCAACATCAGGCTCATGTTCAGGGTGAAGTAGATCAGGGTGGCCAGGGTGAAGGCTTCAAACAGGTTGGCGGAAAACTCGGCGGTCTGTTTGGTCTGCGCCAGCAATTCCATCAGGCCGATCAAGGACGCCACCGAGGAGTTCTTGAAGACGTTGAGGAATTCCGAGGTGAGCGGCGGAATAATAATCCGATAGGCCTGGGGCAGCAGCACGTTCCAGTAGATCTGCGGCAGCTTGAAGCCCATGGCGCGAGCGGCGGATTCCTGGCCCCGTGGCAGCGCCTGGATACCGGTACGCACTTGTTCGCAGACCCGGGCGGCGGTGAACAGGCCCAGGCACACGACCACGCTCAGGTACGCCGACGTCGTCGGGTTGAGGTCCTGTTTGTACCAGTCCTGGAGGTTTTGCGGCAGCAGGTCGGGTACCAGGAAGTACCAGATAAACAGCTGAACCAGCAGCGGTACGTTACGGAAGAGCTCCACGTAAACCGTGGCGATCCCCGATACCAGGCGATTCGGCACGGTACGCATGACCCCGAGCACCGAGCCCAGTGTCAGCGCGATGATCCAGGCCACCACGGCAATGGCGATGGTCCAGCCCAGGCCGGAAATGAACCAGTCGAGATAGGTCTCGCTGCCCACGCCGGTGGACTTGAAGAACACGCCCCAGTCCCAGTTGTAATTCATTAGGGTCTCCCCTCAGATCGATCGATGTACAAGCACCCGCTTGGGGAGAATCCTTTCCCGCCTGATGTTGAAGATCAGGCACACACGATCGGCTCGACAACCACCGGTTCGAGTGTTTCCAAAAAATGCCAGCAGGTAGTGACAGACTCCTGAAGGGGCGGGGCCCCTTCAGGATGTAAGGTTAGTCAGGAATCAGGACTTTTTGTCGTCAGCCGCTTTGTCGGTCGGGTTGGCGATCAGGGCCTTGAGCTCGTCGCTCATCGGGAACATCAGGTTCAGGCCTTTTGGCGGGATTGGCGATTGGAACCACTTGTCGTAGATCTTGTTGATCTCGCCCGACTTGTAGGTCGCCACGATGGCGTCGTCGACCGCCTTCTTGAACGGGGCATCGCCCTTGCGCACCATGCAGCCGTAGATTTCATAGGACTGCGCGGTACCGGTCACGGCCCAGTCGGTCGGCTTCTTGGCCTTGGCCATTTCACCGGCCAGCAGTGCGTCATCCATCATGAAGGCAACGGCGCGGCCGCTTTCCAGCATGTTGAAGGATTCACCGTGGTCCTTGGCGGAGATCACGTTCATGCCCATCTGCTTGTCGGCGTTCATCGACTTGAGGATGCGCTCGGAGGTGGTGCCGGCGGTGGTCACCACGTTCTTGCCCTTCAGATCAGGGAAGTCTTTGTAGGTGGAGTCTTTCTTGGCCAGCAGGCGGGTGCCGATTTCGAAGATGCCTACCGAGAAGTCAACTTGCTGCTGACGCTCGACGTTGTTGGTGGTGGAGCCGCACTCGACGTCCACGGTGCCGTTCTGCACCAGTGGGATACGGGTTTGCGAGGTGACCAGGTTGTACTTGACCTTGAGATCCGGCATGTCGAGGTCTTTCTTGATGGCTTCGACGATTTTCAGCTGGATGTCGTGGGAGTAGCCAACAGGAACGCCGGAAGCATCCGCGATGTAGGAAAACGGAATGGATGCGTCGCGATGTCCGAGGGTGATGGTGCCGGACTCTTTGATCTTCTTCAGTGTGCCGGTGAGTTCGGCTGCGAAAACTGGAGTGCTAATCAGAGCGGCAGCGATAGCTGCGCCCAACAGGTGGGGAACGATGCGCATCAATATTTCCTCGACATTTGTTTTTTTTATGAAGCCAGTTCGACGGCTCTTTTATACAGCGAATGCCTTGACGGCTCCTGATGTGTTGGCGATCAGGCATTCGTCGCAGAGTGTAGAGCATGAGTCGTGCCAGGCCAGGATAAAAGGATCAAGAGGCTGATTTAAAAGGGAATTAAATATCTATCCAGGGTTTCTGAAGCGGCGATTATCCGGTTATCCGAATCCGCGCGGGATGTTCGTTCGGAAAACCGAACATCCACCGTCTGGCTGACACCCCCTAACGCAAAACCCCCGGGCCGTGAGGCGCCGGGGGTTGGGGTGAAGCACTCGGGGAGATCAGGCCGCTTCGATCTTGCGGCGGTTCTGCTCGACCTGTTCCAGATAGTCCCGCAGCTTCTGCTGTTCGGCTGCGGTGGTGAACAGGCCGAGTTTGCTGCGCCGCCACAGGATGTCCTCGGCGTTGACTGCCCATTCCTCGCTGCACAGGTAGTCGACTTCACGAGTGTAGAGCCCGCCACCCAGGTGCTCGCCCATGTCGTTCAGGCCTTGCACACCTTCCAGCAGGCGCCAGGTGCGGCTGCCGTAGGTGGTGGCCCAGCGCAGGGCGATTTCCCCAGGGACCCAGTCGTACCGCTTGCGGATCGCCTCGCTCAGCGCCTGTGGGGTGCTCATGTCCTCGCCGCCCGGCAGGGTCGCCTGGGCCGTCCAGCTCGGGCGGATGTCCTTGAAATAGGGCGCCAGTTGAGCCAGTGCCGACTCGGCCAGTTTGCGGTAGGTGGTCAGCTTGCCGCCGAACACCGACAGCAACGGCGCCTCTTCAGCCGCGCCGGACAGGGCCAGGGTGTAGTCGCGGGTCACGGCCGAAGGGTTGTCGGACTCGTCATTGCACAGCGGGCGCACGCCGGAATAGGTGTGGACGATATCGCCGCGGCTCAGCTGTTTCTTGAAGTGGGCATTGACCACGTTAAGGATGTAATCCGTCTCGCCGTCGGTGATCGTCACTTTCGCCGGGTCGCCGGTGTATTCGCGGTCGGTGGTGCCGATCAGGGTGAAGTGATTCAGGTACGGGATGGTGAAGACGATGCGCTGATCTTCGTTCTGCAGGATGTGCGCATGTTCACCTTCGTAGAGCTTGGGCACGATCAGGTGGCTGCCCTGGATCAAGCGGATGCCGTAGGGCGAATCCAGCTTCAGGTCATCCTTGATGAACTTGGCGACCCACGGCCCGGCCGCATTGACCAGGGCCTTGGCGCGGATCGAGAACAGACTGCCGTCGGCGCGCTCCAAGTGCAGGTGCCACAGGCCCTTGCTGCGCCGGGCGCTGACGCAACGGGTCCGGGTGTGGACGTGGGCGCCTTTCTCCCGGGCAGCCATGGCGTTGAGCACCACCAGGCGCGCGTCATCGACCCAGCAGTCGGAGTATTCGAAACCCTTGGTGATTTGCGCTTTCAGCGGGCTGTCGGCACCGAACTTGAGGCTTTTGGAGCCGGCGAGTTTTTCTCGCTTGCCCAAGTGGTCATACAGAAACAGGCCGGCACGAATCATCCACGCCGGGCGCAGGTGCGGGCGGTGCGGCAGCACGAAACGCATCGGTTTGACGATGTGCGGCGCCTTGGCCAGCAGCACTTCGCGTTCGGCCAGGGCCTCGCGCACCAGGCGGAATTCGTAATGTTCGAGGTAGCGCAGGCCGCCGTGGATCAACTTGCTGCTGGCTGAAGAGGTGTGGCTGGCCAGGTCGTCCTTTTCGCAAAGGAACACGGACAGGCCGCGACCGGCGGCATCGGCAGCGATCCCGACTCCATTGATCCCGCCGCCAATCACGGCAACATCGTAGACCTCGGCAAGAGGGGGCGTGGGCAAGGTAGAAGTGGGCATCGGCGGGCCTCGGGTTTCTTTTAATATTTGAATTGATATTTGAATTCGAACATTAATGTTCATTTCCGAAAATACTAGCGCATAAAGTCGCCCACAGCCAGTCGCCTTCGATTGAAAAAACTGATCGAAGCGGGCTCAAAGGAAAATATACGAACATTGTTCGACGCTTTGAGGCGGTCGTGGAGACTGCTCAGGCGCAGGCGGAAAAAGCCAAGCCTGCTGTTGCAGGCTGCTTGGGGGAGGGGTTACACCACTTCGAGGCGGATCTTGTGCTGGCTGAGCAGTTGGGCGAGGGCCGGGACGGGCTGCTGATCGGTTACCAGGCAGTCGATCAGGCTGATCGGCCCCAGGCGGATCATGGCGTTGCGCCCGAACTTGCTGGAGTCGGCGGCCAGGATCACTTGCCGGGCGTTGGCGATGATCGCCTGGGAGACCCGTACTTCCTGGTAGTCGAAGTCCAGCAGGCTGCCGTCTTCATCGATGCCGCTGATGCCGACCAGGGCGAAGTCGACCTTGAACTGATTGATGAAGTCGACGCTGGCCTGGCCCACCACACCGCCGTCGCGGCGCACGGTGCCGCCGGTCAGCAGCACGTCAAAGTCGTCCTTGGCACTGAGCATGGAGGCGACGTGCAGGTTGTTGGTGATGATCTTCAGGTGGTTGTGGTTGAGCAGCGCCCGCGCAATGGACTCGGTAGTGGTACCGATATTGATGAACAGCGAGGCGTGGTCGGGAATTTGTGCGGCGATGGCTTCGCCGATGCGTTGTTTCTCATCGCGCATCTGATCGGCGCGCATGGCATAGGCGGTGTTTTCGACGCTGGAGTCGTAGGCGGCGCCGCCGTGATAGCGACGCAGCAGGTTCACTTCCGCCAATTGGTTGATATCGCGGCGGATGGTTTGCGGGGTAACAACGAACAGCTGAGCCATTTCCTCGATGCTGACGTAGCCGCGTTCGCGGACCAGTTCGAGGATTTGCTGCTGACGGGGAGGCAGATTCATGGGGCTTCCTTTGGGCTGCCGTGCAAAATTTGCCCATGATGCCGCAGGAATCTGCTCCCTACCAGTTACAACCGGACGCGAATCCGGCCTCAGGCCTGCTCAGCGCCTTCGTGGGGTTCCCAGTCGCGAGTGCGGCTGACGGCTTTTTTCCAGCCGGCGTAGAGTTTTTCCTTGGCGGCTTCGTCCAGGGCAGGTTCGAACTCGCGCTCGATCACGGCTTTGCCCCGCAACTCTTCCAGGCTGCCCCAGAAGCCACAAGCCAGGCCCGCCAGGTAGGCGGCGCCCAGTGCCGTGGTTTCGCGCATTTGCGGGCGCTCGACCTGGGTGCCGAGGATGTCGGCCTGGAACTGCATGAGGAAGTTGTTGGCCACCGCGCCACCGTCCACACGCAGGGCCTTGAGGCGTTCGCCGGAGTCCTGTTGCATGGCGTCGAGTACGTCGCGGGTCTGGTAGGCGATGGACTCCAGGGCCGCGCGAATGATGTGGTCAACCCGCACGCCCCGGGTCAGGCCGAACAGCGCGCCACGGGCATAGGGGTCCCAGTAGGGGGCGCCAAGGCCGGTGAAGGCCGGGACCAGGTACACGCCATTGCTGTCCTTGACCTTGTTGGCGAAGTATTCGGTGTCGTGGGCGTCGTTGATGATTTTCAACTCGTCCCGCAGCCACTGCACGGTGGAACCGCCGTTGAATACCGCGCCTTCCAGGGCGTATGCCACTTCACCCCGTGGGCCGCAGGCGATGGTGGTGAGCATGCCGTGCTTGGATTTGACCGCCTTGTCGCCGGTGTTCATCAGCAGGAAGCAGCCGGTGCCGTAGGTGTTTTTTGCCTGGCCCGGCTCGACGCACATCTGGCCGAACAGCGCCGCCTGCTGGTCGCCGGCAATACCGCCGATGGCAATACCGCTCTTGGTGCGGCCGTAGATTTCGGACGACGACTTCACTTCAGGCAGCATGGCCCGCGGGATATCCAGCACTTCCAGCATCTTGGCATCCCACTCCAGGGTGTGGATGTTGAAGAGCATGGTGCGTGAGGCGTTGGTGTAGTCGGTGACGTGGGTCTTGCCGCCGGTAAATTTCCAGATCAGCCAGCTGTCGATGGTGCCGAACAGCAGTTCGCCGTCACGGGCACGCTCACGGCTGCCTTCGACGTTGTCGAGGATCCACTTGAGCTTGGTACCGGAGAAGTACGGGTCGGTGACCAGGCCGGTGGTGTCGCTGATGTATTGCTCGTGGCCGTCGCGCTTGAGCTGCTGGCAGATCTCGGTGCTGCGTCGGCACTGCCAGACGATGGCGTTATAGATCGGGCGGCCGGTGTTCTTGTCCCAGACCACGGTGGTTTCGCGCTGGTTGGTGATGCCGATGGCAGCGACCTGGTCATGGTGCAGGCCAGCCTGGGCCAGGGCCTCGACCATCACTGCGCTCTGGGTGGCGAAGATTTCCATCGGGTCGTGTTCGACCCAGCCGGCTTGCGGATAATGCTGGGCGAATTCGCGCTGAGCGGTGCAGACCACATTGGCGTCACGGTCGAAAATGATCGCGCGCGAGCTGGTCGTACCCTGATCGAGGGCAATGATGTAGTTCTTATTCTGAATGTCGGTCATGTCGATTGCCTTGGACGAAATAAGGAAGTGAGGTGAGGCGCGAGATCGGTTTGGGCAGGATCTCGCGCCCGCGGTTTCAAGAAGTTCTTACTTTGCCGTCAGTGGCCGGTTCTGCGTCCTTTGTAGCAGCAATGGCGCTAGGCAGGTGACGGGCAATCAGCCCGCGATAGGCTGCTGCACCGAGGCAGGCACCGACGATCGGAGCAAAGATCGGTACCAGGAAGTATGGGATATCACGGCCGCCGGTGAAGGAGACTTCACCCCAGCCCATGAAGAAGGTCATCAGTTTCGGGCCGAAGTCCCGCGCCGGGTTCATCGCAAAGCCGGTCAGCGGGCCCATTGCGCTGCCGATCACGGCAATCAGCAAACCAATCAGCAAGGGCGCCATCGCACCCCGTGGCAGGCCGTTGTTGTCGTCGGTCAGGGACATGATCACCCCCATCAGGATGGCGGTGATCACCACTTCCACCAGGAACGCCTGGGCCGTCGACAGCGCCGGGTGCGGGTAGGTGGAGAACACCGACGCCAGCTCCAGGCTGGCCTGGGAGCCGCGAATCATCTGGTGGCTTTGTTCGAAATCGAAGAACAGGTTGCTGTAAAGCGTGTAGACCAGCAGCGCTGCGCAGAAGGCGCCGGCAACCTGGGCGAGGATATAGAACGGCAGTTTGCGCTTCTCGAAATCGGTAAACAGGCACAGCGCGATGCTGACGGCAGGGTTGAGGTGGGCCCCGGAAACCCCGGCCGTGAGGTAGATCGCCATGCTCACGCCGATCCCCCAGATAATGCTGATTTCCCACAGGCCGAAGCTGGCACCCGCCACCTTGAGCGCGGCAACACAACCCGTACCAAAGAAGATCAGCAGGGCGGTGCCCAGGAATTCGGCAGTGCATTGGCCGAAGAGCGTTGGTTGTTGTAAAGCAGTTGTCATTGAAAACCTCGTTTTTTGTTGTTGTCTGACGCTTGGGCTAAGGGTGCCAAGCGCGATTTTCACCACCATCAGGATCCCCATCCCAATAACGGCTTACTGCCGGTACACCATTCGATCTACAGCATGATATTCATAAACGAAAAAATATAGACAAGAAACACTGCTGTCAAAGGTCGAAAGTGAACCGGTAGTCATTTTGTAGTTATCAGTCAAGTGAATGTTCGTCACAAGGGCACTCTGGCCCCTGGGACAATCTGTCGCCCAACGCCCGGGAAAATCGTTTCGACCCGGGTTGGCGGGCCTCGGGGTAGAGCCTTTTGCCGATTGATGTCCTAGAATCCGAGGCCCATGTTTTTAGTCTTTGTCCCTCCCTTGGAGCTGCCATGACCCCTGCACTGGATCTGCTGAAAAAAGTTCGCGCCGAACATCGGGTGCACAGTTACGAACATGATCCCAAGGCAGCCTCCTATGGGCTGGAGGCAGCGGAAAAACTGGGCCTGGACCCGGCGCAGGTGTTCAAGACGCTGTTGGCCAGCAGTGAAAAGGGTGAATTGCTGGTGGCGGTGGTGCCGGTCGTCGGAAGTCTTGATCTCAAGGCCCTGGCCCAGGCCGCAGGGGTCAAGAAAGCCGAAATGGCAGACCCGGCGGCCGCGCAACGGGCGACTGGCTACCTGCTGGGGGGGATCAGCCCGCTGGGGCAGAAGAAGCGCTTGCGGACCTTTATCGACAACAGTGCCCAGCCGTTTGCGAGCATCTTTGTCAGCGCCGGGCGCCGTGGGTTGGAAGTCGAGCTGGCAGCGGCGGTGCTGGCGGAGCATACCCAGGCCAGGTTTGCCGATATCGGTCGCGCCTGAAGGCACTGGCGCTACGCCATGGGGAGAGGCCGGCGCTGTATGGTGAAAAATCCCCTGTTCTGTGGCTATCGCCCCCGGGGGGCGGGCCTCCATGCTGCGCGTCGCCTGTTCATGGAGAAGCCACATGCAATTCGAGTTTCATCAAGTCGACGCCTTCAGCGACCGCCCCTTCAGCGGCAACCCGGCCATGGTCTATCGCCTGGCGGCCTGGCCAGCCGATGTGCTGATGCAAAATATCGCCGCCGAACACAACCTGGCGGAAACCGCCTTTGTGGTGCGTGAAGACGCCGGTTGGCGCATTCGCTGGTTTACCCCGCTCACCGAAATCCCGCTGTGCGGGCATGCGACCCTGGCCAGTGCCCATGTGCTGTTCGAGGTGTATCAGGAGCCGGCGCAACGCATTGATTTCCTCAGCCGCTCCGGCCCCCTGAGCGTCACCCGCGACAGTGGGCGACTGTGGCTCGACTTTCCCCGTCGCCAGCCGGGCGAGGTCAGCGGGCTCGATCTGGCAGCCTTGACCCAGGCACTGGGGCGCGAGCCGGTGCAGGTGCTGGCGGCCAACGAGCTGTTGGTGGTGCTCGATTCGGAGCAGGCCGTGCGTGATTGCCAGCCGGATCTGGCCGCCCTGGCCAAACTGCCGTGGCCAGGGGTGATTGTCACCGCTGCGGGGCGTGAGCATGATTTTGTGTCGCGCTTTTTTGCGCCAGCGATTGGTATCAATGAAGACCCGGTGACCGGGTCGACCCATTGCTGCCTGATCCCGTATTGGGCCGAACGCCTGGGCAAGACCGAGCTTACGGCCTACCAATGCTCGCAACGGGGTGGGGAGTTGTTCTGTCGGCTGGAAGGGGAGCGGGTGAAGATTGGCGGCCACGCGACCCTGGTGGCCTGCGGCGAATTGTTGTTGGGCTGAGGGGCAATGTGCAGGCGCCGCCCGATGGCGGCGCCTGCATAGCGGCAAGCCGGTGTGCGGTCAGTGGGCCGTGCTGTAGCGACGGACCCCGGCTTCGACCTGGACCATCTGCGCCGCCGTGCTGCCGTTGGCCTGGAACAGCACCAGGTGCTCGGCTGCGACCCGAATGCCCACATCCGCCCCGACCTGGTGGTCGACGTGGCTCGGGAAGATCGACTCCAGCTGGCTGCCGGTGGGCAACTGCAGGCGGTACAGGGTCGATGCGCCGAGGAAGGTCTTGCCAACAATCCGCGCCTTGAGCGTGCTGTCCGGGGCGTAGACGATATCGTCCGGGCGCAGCAGGACATCCACCGCTCCCCCCACCGGCCAGGTATAGGCTCGATTGCCTCGCAGCATGCCGAGCTCGGTCTGCACCGATTCCGGGGTCGTGAGCTGCCCGCGAATAAAATAGCCCTGGCCGATAAAGCTCGCGACAAACGGGGTCAGCGGCTCGTGGTAGAGGTTGTAGGGCGTATCCCACTGCTCCAGGCGACCTTCCTTGAACACCCCGACGTGATCGCTGACGGCGAATGCTTCTTCCTGGTCATGGGTCACCAGAATCGCGCTGGTGCCACGGGCCTTGAGGATGTCGCGCACCTCATGGCTGAGCTTGCGGCGCAGCTCGCCGTCGAGGTTGGAGAAGGGCTCGTCGAGCAGCAGCAATTGCGGTTCCGGCGCCAGGGCTCGGGCCAGGGCCACGCGTTGCTGTTGGCCGCCAGACAGCTCGTGGGGGAAGCGCTTGCCGAGGTTCTTCAGGTTGACCAGCTCCAGCAACTCCTCGACCACTCGCTCTTTCTGCGGGTGCTTGCGGATGCCGAAGGCGATGTTGTCCGCCACGCACAGGTGTGGGAACAGGGCGTAGTCCTGGAACACCATGCCGATGCGACGACGTTCCGGGGCCAGGGTGAAACCGGCGCTGGAAATGGTCTCGCCGGCGAGCTGGATCTCGCCTTCGTGCACCGGTTCGAACCCGGCAATCGCACGCAGGGTGGTGGTCTTGCCGCAGCCGGACGAGCCGAGCAGGCAACCGATGTCACCGGCGTTCAGGTGCAGGTTGAGGTTCTGGACGACCCGTTGATCCTGGTAGCCGCAGGCGAGATTGCGCAGGTTTAGCAGTAATGGCTGGCTCATGCGTGGTGGTACGCCGGCTCGACCAGAAATTCGAGCAGGGCCTTTTGTGCGTGCAGGCGGTTTTCGGCCTGGTCCCAAGCCACTGAACGGGCATCGTCCAGCAGGTCGAGGCTGATTTCTTCACCGCGGTGCGCCGGCAGGCAATGCATGAACAGCACGTCCTCGGCCGCGAGGTCGAGCAGGGCGCGGTTGACCTGGAACGGGGCGAACAGCTTCAGGCGCTTGGCGGTTTCTTCTTCCTGGCCCATGGAGGTCCAGACGTCGGTGCTCACCAGGTGGGCGCCGCGCACGGCGTCTTTCGGATCGCGGACGATGGTCACGCGATCGCCGGCCTGGGCCAGGAAGTGCGGGTTGGGCTCGTAGCCTTCAGGGCAGGCGATGCGCAACTGGAAGTCGAACTGGATCGCCGCCTCTATATAGCTGTTGCACATGTTGTTGCCGTCGCCGATCCAGGCCACGGTCTTGCCCTGGATCGAGCCGCGGTGTTCGAGGAAGGTTTGCATGTCGGCCAGCAACTGGCAGGGATGCAGGTCATCGGACAGGCCGTTGATCACCGGCACGCGGGAGTTGGCCGCGAACTCGGTCAGGGTGCTATGGGCGAATGTACGGATCATCACCGCATCGAGCATGCGCGACATGACGATCGCGCAATCGCTGATGGGCTCGCCGCGACCCAGTTGGGTGTCGCGCGGGGACAGGAAGATGGCCTGGCCGCCGAGCTGGATCATGCCGGCTTCGAATGAAAGACGGGTACGGGTCGACGACTTCTCGAAAATCATTCCGAGCACGCGGTTTTTCAATGGCTCGAACAGTACGCCGCGGTTACGCAGGTCCTTCAGCTCGATGCCTCGACGAATCACGCTGACCAGCTCTTCGGGCGTGCAATCCATCAGGGAGAGAAAGTGCCTTGCGCTCATCATTAACTACCTTTTTGCAACAGACCGCAGATACTCAAAGCCTTGTTTATTTGAAAAACGGGCGAGACCTGCGGCGAAAGCCGCACGGGGCGACGAAATAGGGGAAGGCGCGATCTTATAATTAAATGTCGCGTCTTACCAATAGTGCTACGGCGTTTAGGGGATTTCAGAGAGGCTACGGTGCGAGTGCGGTAGCGCTTTTGAAGCCTGTTTCCTGACAGCAGCCGGCCATTTGTACACTGCCCCCACGCCGCTTGGCAATCAAGCAGGGCGGGCGCGGCGTGATCCCGGTCGTTTTCTGACCTGTCGGGCGAGGGGTTTTCCGGCAGCATTCACTGGGCCTGCACTCTGAAATATTTCCTAATGCAAAGTGCTGGAGTTATAACTGCGCAACAGCGACAGGGAAGTGTTGGCAATGCAGACAAAGGAACAACAACTGATGGCGCTGTTGGGGCTGACGGCACGGGCGTTGACGGACATGACGGCGTCCATGACCACCCTGTCGTTCGAGTTGCTGCGTAGCGAGGACGATGTCACACGCAATGCGGCGCGGCAGATGATCGATCGGATGATGAACATCAGTGCCGGCCTGGACGAGCAATGGCGCCTGCTGGCTGAGCTCGGCGGTCAGCAGGTCGAGCCGGACCCGCTGCTCAACGTGGCACAGATCACCGCCCAGGGCCCTCCCGGCTTGCCTTCCAACTGAGCGTCGGCGGTTATCGGCAGGCCTGATGCCCTGCGATTCACAGGACACCTCTCCCTGGCGCTGGGCACCCCGCAGCGCCATAGTTTTGTTTCCGCGGCCCGCTGGCTGCCCTGAATACAATAGAGACTGGCCATGAC
This sequence comes from Pseudomonas sp. QD4, assembly GCF_049199125.1. Taxonomy (NCBI): domain Bacteria; kingdom Pseudomonadati; phylum Pseudomonadota; class Gammaproteobacteria; order Pseudomonadales; family Pseudomonadaceae; genus Pseudomonas; species Pseudomonas sp. QD4. The sequence goes on along the minus strand of NZ_JBLZOM010000004.1, from coordinate 147,230 downwards.
CAAGACTCTCCATCACCGTGCCTGCCATTTGTGTGAAGCCATCTGCGGCCTGACCATTGAAACCACCCAGGCCGAAGGCGCCGCGATCAGGATCACGTCGATCAAGGGCGACAAGGACGACAGCTTCAGTCGCGGCCATATCTGCCCCAAGGCAGTGGCCCTGCAAGACATCCAGGATGATCCTGATCGCCTGCGCCAGCCCATGCAGCGGGTGGGTGACCAGTGGCGGCCAATCGCGTGGGACGCGGCGTTTGCCCTGGTGGCCGAGCGCTTGGCGGCGATCCAGCAGCGCCACGGCAACAACGCCGTCGCCACCTATCAGGGCAATCCCAGCGTGCACAACTATGGGTTGATGACCCACAGCAACTACTTTCTCGGCCTGCTGAAAACCCGTAACCGTTTTTCCGCGACCTCGGTCGACCAATTGCCCCATCACCTGAGCAGTTACCTGATGTACGGCCACGGCCTGTTACTGCCGATTCCGGACATCGACCACACCGACTTCATGCTGATCCTGGGCGGCAACCCGTTGGCCTCCAACGGCAGCATCATGACCGTGCCGGATGTGGAGAAGCGCCTGAAGGCGATCCAGGCCCGAGGTGGCAAAGTGGTGGTGGTCGATCCGCGGCGCAGCGAAACCGCCGCCATCGCCGATCAGCACCTGTTCGTGCGCCCGGGAGGCGATGCCGCGCTGCTGTTCGGGATGTTGCATACCTTGTTCGATGAGGGCCTGACTCGCCCCAGCCATTTGCCGGTGGACGGCCTGGACCAGGTGCGCGAAACCATCGCCGGCTTCAGCGCCGAGGCCATGAGCCCGCTGTGCGCCGTGCCAGCCTTGCAGATCCGCCAGTTGGCGCGGGACTTTGCGGCCGCGGACAAAGCCGTGTGTTACGGGCGCATGGGGGTCTCGACCCAGGCGTTCGGCACCTTGTGCCATTGGCTGGTGCAATTGATCAACCTGGTCACTGGCAACCTCGATCGGGTTGGTGGTGCGCTGTGCACGGAGCCGGCGGTGGACCTGGTGGCATCGACCTCGGGCGGGCACTTCAACGTCTGGCAAAGCCGGGTTTCCGGACGGCCTGAATACGGTGGCGAGTTCCCGGTATCGGCACTGGCCGAGGAGATGCTGACCGAAGGTGAGGGCCAGGTCCGGGCGCTGATCACCATTGCCGGCAATCCGGTGCTGTCCACGCCCAATGGCCGGCAACTGGAGCAGGCGCTGGGCGGCCTGGAGTTCATGCTCAGCATCGATTTGTACATCAACGAAACCACGCGCTACGCGGACTTGATCCTGCCCTCCACATCGGCCCTGGAGAACGATCACTACGACACCACCTTCAATATGTTCGCGGTGCGCAATGTGAGCCGTTTCAACCAGGCCATTTTGCCCAAGCCCGAGGGTGCGCTGCATGACTGGGAGATCTTCGTCGGCCTGGCTCAGGCTTTTGCTACCCACAGCGGCCAGTCGCTCAAGCCCACCGTGGCGCCGGCGCAGATGATCGATCGGGGGCTGCGAGGCGGTTGCTACGGTGATGACTCGACGTACCAGCTTTCCCTGGCGACCCTGGCCCATCATCCTCATGGCATTGATCTGGGGGCGCTCAAGCCGAACCTGGCGCAGCGCCTGAAGACCGAGAACCAGCGGGTGCAAGCCGCCCCGGCGGCGATTCTGGCTGATCTGGAGCGTTTTGCCGCGTTGCAGGCGCCCCCGGTCGATGAATTGCTGATGATCGGGCGGCGCCACGTACGCAGTAATAATTCATGGATGCACAACTATCACCGGCTGGTGAAGGGCAAGCCGCGCCATCAGTTGCTGATGCACCCCGATGACCTGGCCAGTCGTGGTCTCAGCGACGGGCAACGAGTGCGGGTCAGCTCGCGGGTCGGGATGATTGAAGTTGAAGTGCTGGCCAGCAGCGAGATGATGCCGGGGGTGGTCAGCCTGCCTCACGGTTGGGGGCATGCGCGGCCTGGCGTGCACATGAGCATCGCCAGCGAGCAGCCGGGCTCCAGCGCCAACGACCTGACCGATGAGCGGCAACTCGACGAATTATCGGGGAATGCGGCGCTCAACGGCGTGCCGGTCAAGGTGCAGGCTGCTTGAGGTGTCTGTCGGGGAGACCGAGCATGGCGCTCGGCTTTCCGTTACAATGCGCCACCGTGCCGACAACAGAGTCGGAAAGTTCAGCCGAGGTGTTCCATGGATATCATCGAAACTATTAAAGAGCAGATTGCCAACAACACCATTCTGCTTTACATGAAAGGCTCGCCGAATGCCCCACAGTGTGGCTTCTCCGCGAAAGCCGCTCAGGCCGTAATGGGCTGTGGTGAGAAGTTCGCTTACGTGGACATCCTGCAGAACCCGGAAATCCGCGCCAACCTGCCGAAATACGCCAACTGGCCAACCTTCCCGCAACTGTGGGTGGGTGGTGAACTGGTCGGCGGCAGCGACATCATGGCCGAGATGTTCGCCAACGGTGAGCTGCAGACCCTGGTCAAGGAAGCTGCCGAAAAAGCCGCTGCGAACAAGACCGAAGCCTGATGCAGGTGCAGTAGCTTCTACGCTGCTGCAGGCCGTGAGGCCATCGAATAAAAGCCCCGCCATGCGGGGCTTTTGTTTTTGCGGTGATTGATAAGTGCGAAGTAATTAAAGGGTCGCATATCGTTATCAATCGCAACTACGGCTTATCTAAATAAGCCGCGCAATAAAAAGCCCCGCGCCTCGATTAAGAGGGCGGGGCGTTTTAACAGTGGTGAGCGGTGCGAAGGTTATTCGCCCATCTGCGATTGCAGATAGTTCTCGATACCCACTTTGTCGATCAGGCCCAGTTGGGTTTCCAGCCAGTCGATATGTTCTTCTTCGGACTCAAGGATATCTTCCAGCAGTTCACGGCTACCGAAGTCGCCGGTGACTTCGCAATGGGCGATGGCTGCCTTGAGGTCGGCGTGGCCGGTGCGCTCGATACGCAGGTCGCACTCAAGCATTTCCTTGGTGTGTTCACCGATGTGCAGCTTGCCCAGGTCCTGGACGTTCGGCAGGCCTTCGAGGAAGAGGATGCGCTTGATCAGCTTGTCCGCATGCTTCATCTCGTCGATGGACTCGTGGTACTCGTGTTTGCCCAGCTTGTTCAGGCCCCAGTCTTCATACATGCGTGCATGCAGGAAGTACTGATTGATCGCGACCAGCTCATTGGCAAGGATCTTGTTGAGATGCTGGATGACTGTAATGTCGCCTTTCATGATGGGGTCCTGCCCTGTATCAGCTGTGTATAAGGCGGAGTCTGAGCTGCGCAATCATGAGTGTCAAACCTAAGTTATTGAATAATATATGAAAATTAATCGGAATAAGAATGTTTGTGTTCCGCGTTATGACGCTAAGCGATTGAATTCTAGGCATAAAAAAACCGGACACTAAGTCCGGTTCCTTGAAATACGGTTATTTACGCGACATTAAATTCTACGGGATAGGGAATCGCTGCCTGGCTGCTTTGCACTTTGGTCAGGGTTTCCCGCACGACCTGCTTGGCCAGGCATGCACATTTGCCGCATTGGCTGGCGACGCCGGTGGCTTGGCGTACTTCGCGGTAGCTGCAGCAACCTTCAAAGATCGCATCGCGGATTTGTCCGTCGGTGACGCCAGTGCAGAGGCAGACATACATAAGGTGAGAACCGTCGCTGGTTATGGCCCAATTGCGATGGATCTTAATGTTAACGAGAATGATTGTCAAAGTGGTTTGGCGGGGTTTTTCAGCGAATCGGACAAGTCTGACGAACGGCCTTTTTTCGGTCCCGCGGGCTAGTATCGAAACGGGCGGTTTTGCACGCATCCACAGCAGCAGATCTAAAAACGATTAAGGACAGCTCAAACACGCGGTGTATGATGGTCGGTCCTTACGCAGCAAGATCGCGTCACCGGGTTGTCGTATAGCCGCGGCAGACTGGGATGATCTTGCTCTTCATTCGACCACACCAGGAGATATCCAATGAGCGTACTCGTAGGCAAACAAGCCCCTGACTTCACCGTTCCCGCTGTTCTCGGCAATGGCGAAATCGTCGACAGCTTCACCCTGTCCTCGGCCATCAAAGGCAAATACGGCCTGGTGTTCTTCTACCCGCTGGACTTCACCTTCGTTTGCCCGTCCGAGCTGATCGCTCTGGACCACCGCATGGCAGACTTCAAGGCACGTAACGTAGAAGTGGTCGCGGTTTCGATCGACTCGCACTTCACCCACAACGCCTGGCGCAACACCCCGATCAATGCCGGCGGCATCGGTCAGGTTCAGTACATCATGGCTGCTGACATGAAGCACGACATCGCCAAGGCCTACGACGTTGAGTCCGAAGGCGGCGTGGCTTTCCGTGGCGCATTCCTGATCGACGACAAGGGCGTTGTCCGCTCGCAGATCATCAACGACCTGCCACTGGGCCGTAACATGGAAGAGCTGATCCGTCTGGTCGACGCTCTGCAATTCCACGAAGAGCACGGCGAAGTTTGCCCAGCCAACTGGAAAAAAGGCGACAAAGGCATGACCGCTTCGCCAGAAGGCGTTGCTGCTTACCTGAGCGAGAACGCCGGCAAGCTGTAAGCCGCGCGTCACGCATAAAAAAACCGGCCTCAGGGCCGGTTTTTTCATGGGGACGATTTGGCGACCGAATCAGTCGTCGAAGTCTGCCCAGCCGCCCATTTCCTTCCAGCGGTTGACGATGCCGCAGAACAGGTCGGCGGTCTTCTCGGTGTCGTAGCGAGCCGAGTGGGCCTCACGTCCGTCGAAGTCGATATCGGCCGCCTGACACGCTTTGGCCAGCACGGTTTGGCCATAGGCCAGGCCGGCCAGGGTGGCGGTGTCGAAGCTGGAGAAGGGGTGGAAGGGGTTGCGCTTCATGTCCAGGCGCGCGACCGCAGCATTGAGGAAACCCAGGTCGAAGCTGCTGTTATGGCCCACCAGGATCGCGCGCTTGCAGCCATTGGCTTTCAGCGCCTTGCGCACACTGCGGAAGATGTCGGTCAGTGCTGTTTCTTCACTGACAGCCATACGCAATGGATGGTCGAGCTTGATGCCGGTAAATTCCAGCGCAGCGGCTTCGATATTGGCACCCTCGAAGGGTTCTACACGGAAAAACAGCGTGTGTTCGGGGAACACGAAGCCCTTTTCATCCATGCCGATGATGGTCGCGGCGATTTCCAGCAGCGCATCGGTGGCCGAGTTGAAACCACCGGTCTCAACATCGATGACGACCGGCAGGTAGCCACGAAAGCGGGCCGCCATCGGATGACGGGAACCGCCACCGCCACCATGACCGTCCTGTTCGTCGTCGAAATGGTCTTCACTCACGAGTGTTTCTCCAGCAGGCGCCAGCGCAGTTTTTCACCGGCGCGCAGCGGGATGACAGTCAGCTCGCCGAACGGCAGGCTGGCAGGGGCGGTCCATTCTTCACGGACCAGGGTGATGCTATCGGTGTTCACGGGCAGGCCGTAGAAGCGCGGGCCGTTGAGGCTGGCGAATCCTTCGAGCTTGTCCAGCGCGTTGCGCTGTTCAAATGCCTCGGCGTACAACTCGATTGCGGCGTAAGCGGTGTAGCAGCCGGCGCAGCCGCAGGCGGCTTCCTTGGCGTGCTGCGCGTGTGGCGCGGAGTCGGTCCCCAGGAAGAACTTGGTGCTGCCACCGGTGGCGGCGTCGAGCAGGGCTTCCTGGTGGGTATTGCGCTTGAGAATCGGCAGGCAATAGAAGTGCGGGCGAATCCCGCCAACCAGCATGTGGTTGCGGTTGTACAGCAGGTGATGGGCGGTGATGGTTGCGCCAACGTTGACCGAGGCCTCGTTGACGAACTGCACGGCTTCACGGGTGGTGATGTGCTCGAAGACCACTTTCAGGGTCGGGAAGCGCTCGACGACGCGGCGCATATGCTCGTCGATGAAAATCTTCTCGCGGTCGAATACATCGACGTCGCCACGGGTCACTTCGCCGTGGATCAGCAATGGCAAACCGACTTCGGCCATGGCCTCAAGCGCCGGGAGGATCTTGTCGATACTGGTGACGCCGGAGTCCGAGTTGGTGGTCGCGCCGGCCGGATAGAGCTTGGCGGCATGCACGAAGCCACTGGCCTTGGCCGTACGAATATCTTCAGGCTGGGTCAGGTCGGTCAGGTAGAGCACCATCAGCGGCTCGAAGCGGCTGCCGGCCGGCCGCGCAGCGAGAATGCGCTGGCGATAGGTGTCGGCTTGCTCGGCGTTGCGCACCGGGGGTACCAGGTTAGGCATGATGATGGCGCGACCAAAGGTGCGCGCGACATCCGCGACGGTATTGGTCAACACGGCACCATCGCGAAGATGTATATGCCAGTCGTCGGGACGCAGCAGGGTCAGGCGGTCGGACATTGGGGATTCCAGGCGGGTCAAACTCGGGGGAATGCTACCGGAAAAGACTCATCCAGGCACTCGCTATCAAGTTTTGCGTAAAGCTTCCGATATCCCGTAGGTGTGCCGTAAACGGGCATGTTGATTTTGATCTGTACAAGTCAGTGGAGCCTCCCGTGCGCCAGCATTATCTAGTCCTGCTCAGCGTGTTTGCCAGCCTGCCTGCGATGGCTCTCACTTTCCAGACCCGTCTGGAGAGCATTGAGTGGACGGTCGAAGGTGACAAATTCGAGTGCCGCCTGACTCAGCCGATCACCGATTTCGGCTCCGGCGAGTTCGTGCGCCGGGCGGGTGAGCAGGCGACTTTCCGCCTCAAGAGCTTCAATCCGATGCAGGGTGGGGGCTCGGCGACCTTGCTCGCCGCGGCAGCCCCCTGGCAGCCGGGGCGCGGTGATATCAACCTGGGCGCGGTCAAGGCCGGCAGCGGCGGGGTGATGTTCAATAGCTCGCAGGTGCAGGCTGGCCGGCTGATTAACGGTTTGCTGGATGGGCGCAGCCCGGTGGTGCGTCACTACTCCCGCGAAGGCGGTGTGTCCGAAGTGCGTCTGTTGCCGGTGAAATTCAGCAAGGCCTACAGTGACTATCAAAGCTGCACGGCGAAGTTGTTGCCGATGAATTACGAACAGGTGAAGCAGGCCGAGATCGGCTTCCCGGGCACCGGCACCGAGCTGGATGCCCAGGCCAAGGCCAAGCTGCAAGTGATCCTGGAGTTTCTCAAGGCTGATCCCACGGTCAATCACATCGAGCTGGACGGGCATTCCGACAACAGCGGCAACCGCCTGACCAACCGCGATCTGTCGCGGCGCAGGGCGCTGGCAGTGTTGGATTACCTGAAGGCCAATGGCATACCCGAATCACAGATCACCATGCGTTTTCACGGTGAGCGTTACCCGTTGGCCCCCAATACCAACCCGGCCAATCGGGCCAAGAACCGTCGGGTCAATGTGCACCTGGAGCGTGTCGCTCCTGTCGAAAAGCCGGCGCCTCAAGCCGCCGCCACACCCAATGCCGCGGCGACGTCCTGAAACGGCTGTAGTCGTCGCGCGCTCGACATAATCTGTCGCTTCGTCGTCATAAGCTGTCGCGCCTCTGTAAATTATCCGCGTTGATCGGTAGACTTAACGGCTTTCCGTACAACCCCGTGGAGTGATGGCATGGCGGACGTTAACAAGGTCGTTCTGGCGTATTCCGGCGGCCTGGACACTTCGGTGATCCTCAAGTGGCTGCAGGATACTTATAACTGTGAAGTGGTGACTTTTACCGCCGATCTGGGTCAGGGCGAAGAGGTCGAACCTGCACGTGCCAAGGCGCAAGCCATGGGCGTGAAAGAGATTTATATCGACGACCTGCGCGAAGAGTTTGTCCGCGATTTCGTTTTCCCGATGTTCCGCGCCAACACCGTTTACGAAGGTGAGTACCTGCTGGGTACCTCTATCGCGCGTCCGTTGATCGCCAAGCGTTTGATCGAAATTGCCAACGAAACCGGCGCCGACGCCATTTCCCATGGCGCCACCGGCAAAGGCAACGACCAGGTTCGTTTCGAACTGGGCGCCTATGCCCTCAAGCCGGGCGTGAAAGTGATTGCTCCTTGGCGCGAGTGGGACCTGCTGTCCCGCGAGAAGCTGATGGACTACGCCGAGAAGCACAACATCCCGATCGAGCGTCACGGCAAGAAGAAATCCCCGTACTCGATGGATGCCAACCTGCTGCACATCTCCTATGAAGGCGGCGTGCTGGAAGACACCTGGACCGAGCACGAAGAAGACATGTGGCGTTGGACCGTCTCCCCGGAGAAGGCTCCCGACACCCCGCAGTACCTGGAACTGACCTACCGCAACGGCGACATCGTGGCACTGGACGGCGTTGAAATGACTCCGGCTACCGTGCTCGCGACCCTGAACCGTATCGGTGGCGAACACGGTATCGGCCGTCTCGACATCGTCGAGAACCGTTACGTCGGCATGAAGTCCCGTGGCTGCTACGAAACCCCGGGCGGCACCATCATGCTGCGTGCGCACCGCGCCATCGAGTCCATCACCCTGGACCGTGAAGTGGCTCACCTCAAAGACGAGCTGATGCCCAAGTACGCCAGCCTGATCTACACCGGCTACTGGTGGAGCCCTGAGCGTCTGATGCTGCAACAGATGATCGACGCTTCCCAGGCTCACGTTAACGGTGTGGTTCGCCTGAAACTGTACAAAGGCAACGTGATCGTTACCGGTCGCAAGTCCGATGAGTCGCTGTTCGACGCCAACATCGCAACCTTTGAAGAAGATGGCGGTGCCTATAACCAGGCAGACGCTGCGGGCTTCATCAAGTTGAATGCCTTGCGTATGCGCATTGCGGCCAACAAAGGTCGGACACTGTTCTGATTCTTGAACCGCTGTGAAAAAGCCCTGCCTTGTGCAGGGCTTTTTTGTGCTCGGTAACTCGGTTGCTCTAGTTGTGAGTCTTATCGCGCAATTAACCAATGCATGCACTACGAGGTGTTTTTCGAAGTGATATGGATAGTTGATTATTAATACGAAAAGTAGCAGGTATACAGAACTATCTTAAATTAGCTAGTTGCAAGGATGTCGCCTTTTGACTGTTTTTGTAAGGCAAATCCTCATTGTTTGTAAGGATCGTCTCTGTACTGCTGTAGCCCATGGGCACGCGGTGCCAAGGGCAGGATGGCGGGTTATTGTGTGGATTAACAATTATGCCTTGAATTCGGAAGTGCCTATGAAAAGAGTATTGATCGTGGATGATCACCCCGTCATTCGTCTGGCGGTGCGCATGCTGATGGAACGCCATGGTTTCAAGGTGATTGCCGAGGCAGACAATGGTTTGGATGCGTTGCAACTCGCACTTGAGTTGATGCCGGATATTTTGATACTGGATATCGGCATTCCCAAACTTGATGGTCTGGAAGTTATAACCCGTCTGACTTCAAAAGCGATGACTATTAAGATCCTGGTATTGACTCTGCAACTACCCGGGCCCTTTTCAATGCGTTGCATGCAGGCCGGCGCCGCTGGTTATATCTGCAAGCAACAGGACATCACTGAACTGATCAGTGCGATCAAGGCGGTGGAGGCCGGTTACAGTTACTTCCCCAACGAAGCCTTACACACGTTGCGGTCCTGCCAGGGCTTGTCCACTGAAGAGGAGATGGTGGAATTGCTCTCGGCAAGGGAGTTGATGGTGTTGAAGCAACTCACCTCTGGCTTGAGTAACAAGGAGATTGCCGAAGGCCTGAGTTTGAGCAACAAGACGGTGAGCACCTACAAGCGGCGGCTGCTTTCCAAGCTCAATGCCCGCTCGCTGGTGGACCTGATTGAATTTGCCCAGCGCCATAAGCTGGCGTGAACAACGAGTGGATGGAGTTTGCTCCGGCGAAGGGATGAAGGACAGGCGCCAAGTCGCCGGGTAGACCTGGCGCCGACAGGAAGGCCCGAGTGGCTGGGGCTTTCCTGGAATTACAGATCGAAGTCGTAATCGGCCAGCTGCTTTTGCAGGCGGCGTTCTTCGAGGAGGTTGTCAATGGTGCGGCGCTTGTTCAGGTTGGTCTTTGCCACCTCAACCACCGGCTCAGCCTCTTCTGGTTCAACAGCAATAAAATCGTCTTCTACGTCCAGTTGTTCTTTGCCAGTGCTCATAAGGTCAACTCCAGGCTAAGACTGCCATTGGCGCTCCTTATAGCGATATTCTCCTGGCGGGTAAAAAAGATTTTTTCAATCGACCGATCATCAAAATCAATGGTTACTCAATCGTCCGAAGTCTTTTGCTTGTATTCGCACAAGTCTTCGATCCGGCAACTGCCGCAGCGCGGCTTGCGCGCCAGGCACACATAGCGCCCATGGAGGATCAGCCAGTGATGGGCATCAAGGAGAAACTCCTTGGGCACAAACTTCATCAGCTTGGTTTCCACTTCCACCACATTCTTGCCGGGCGCGATCCCAGTCCGGTTGCTGACCCGAAAAATATGCGTGTCGACGGCCATGGTCAGCTGGCGAAACGCCGTGTTGAGCACCACATTGGCGGTCTTGCGGCCGACGCCGGGCAGGGCCTCGAGCTCTTCGCGGGTTTGCGGGACTTCACCGTTATGGCGCTCCAGCAGCAGGCGGCAGGTTTCGATGACGTTCTTTGCCTTGCTGTTGTACAGGCCGATGGTCTTGATGTACTGGGACAGGCCTTCGACCCCCAAGGCGTAAATGGCCGCCGGCGTATTGGCCACCGGATACAGTTTGGCCGTCGCCTTGTTGACCCCGACGTCGGTGGATTGGGCCGATAAAATCACCGAGATCAGCAGTTCGAATGGCGACGAGTAGGCCAATTCGGTTTTTGGTTCGGGATTGTCTTCGTGAAACCGTCGGAATATTTCCAGGCGTTTTGCGGCATTCATGGGTGATTCAGTTCCTTGAAGGCGGTCGGTGTGAGGTTGAGGCCCAGGCCTGTCTGGCTGCCAGCAGCAAGCCCAGCAGTATAAAACCGCCGGGGGCGAGGCTCAGCAGGTGCAGATTGCCGTGTAGGCTGGCGATCCAGGCCGGCCAGTCGGCCCCGTAGCGGCCGGCCAGCCATCCGAGATGGTTGCCCAAAGAGCCGCTGCCCAGCACTTCACGCAAGGCACCCAGGGTGATCAGTAACAGGCAGAACGTGCCGATCTGGCGCACTTGCCCTTGGCCATTGAAGAAACCACCGTGTTCCAGCAGTACGCATTGCAGCGCGATCAGGCCCAGGTAAATCCCCAGTTGCTGATGCAGTTCGAAGGCCCAGGCTTGCATCGCCAGGGCTGCGCAACTGCTCAGTGTGGCGCTGAGCAGCAGGCCGGCCAGCCAATGCAGGTCACTGCTGATCAGGCGTCGCAGGCCTTTCATGCCCAGGGCGTACAGGCTGATGACCAGCACTGATGCCAGCGACAGGCCCACTGCCTTGACCAGGGAGTCGCTGGCACCGATCAGCGCCACCAGCGTCAGTGAATAGTGCAGTGCAGAGGGCTTATTCATTGGCCGCACCTGTCAGCAGTTGATCCCGGTGTTCGTCGAAATAGCGCAGCGCATCATGCAGGGCGTTGATCACCGCCCGAGAAGTGATGGTGGCGCCGGCCATCTGATCGAACTGCCCCTGGTCTTTCTTCAGGGCCCAGGCGTTGTCGGCGGGATCGTTGCGCGATTTGCCGGTAAAACCTTGCAGCCAGCCAGTGGGTTGTTCGGCGATCCGCCCGCCCAGGCCCGGGGTTTCCCCTTGCTTGAGGCTTTTGCTGCCCAGCAGCCGGCCATTGGCATCGATGGCGATCAACAGCTCGATGGGGCCCGCATAACCTGTGACCTGGCTGCGGAGCAACACCGCGCTGGGTTGGCCGGCGCGGCTGGCGCGGTAACCGCCGAGCAGGGTGCTGTTGCTTAGAACCAGATGCTGGAGGGGCAACGGCTGGTCCAGGGGTTGATTGTCGTAGCTGCCCACAGGCAGCAGATCGAGCAGTTCGCGGGCTTGGCTCGCCCGTTGTTCGGCAGCGATTCGCGGGCTGGCGGCCTGCTGGGCGAAATAGCTCACCGCGATGCCAGCGCCGGCCAGCAGCACCAGCATCAACACACTCAGCCGGCGGCTCATGCTTGCGCCTGCGCGACGGGAGCGACCAAACGCTCCAGGGCGGGAACGGCCAAGTTCATCAGCAGCACGGCAAAGGCTACGCCATCCGGGTAACCGCCCCAGGTGCGGATCAGGTACGTCAGCAGGCCCACGCCGACACCGAACAGCAGCCGCGCCTTGGCGGCTTTCGGGCCGGAGATGGGCTCGGTGACGATAAAAAACGCACCGAGCATGCTGGCACCGGTGAGCAGGTGGAAAAATGGCGAGCCGTGGGAGTCCGAACCCGAGCCGTTCCAGCACAGCAGGCTGATGATAAACAGGCTGCCGAGCATGCCGACAGGGGCGTGCCAGCTGATTACCCGTTGTTGCAGCAAGAAGAGGCCGCCGGCCAGAAAGGCCAGGTTGACCCATTCGCTGCCGCGGCCGCCGAAATGGCCGAAGGCCGCATTGCCGGCGAACAGCTCGTCGATGGTCAGGCTTTTATTGATCCGCAGGCTGTCCAGTGCCGTGGCCTGGGCCCAGGCGTCCGGCACTTCCGATCCGAAATCGACGCCGAAGATCTGCTGCAGACCGCCGAGCAGGTCCATGCCGTGGGACGTCGGCCAATGAGTCATCTGTTGCGGGAAGCACACCAGCATCAGCGCGTAGCCGAGCATCGCCGGGTTGAACGGGTTTTTACCCAGGCCTCCGTACAGGTGCTTGCCCAGCAGCAGGGCGCTGGCACTGGCGCTGACGGTCAGCCACCAGGGGCAATAGGGCGGCAATGCCAGGGCGAGCAAGGTGGCGCTGACCAGGGCGCTGCCGTCGCCGAGGGATGGCTTCAGCGGCCAGGCACGTAGCCGCAGCACCGCAGCTTCTACCGCCAAGGCCGTGGCGCCGGCCAATAACCCATTGATCAGCACCCCCCAACCGTAAAACCACACCAGCACCAACACCCCGGGCAAGGTGGCCAGCAGCACCCGCTGCATGGCCTGCTGCAGGCGTGGTTCCGGCTGGGCCAGGTGTTCAGTTGGGGGCATGGGCCTGCACCTGGCGCTCGGCTTCGGCCAATCGTTCGCGGGCCTTGGCCATCAGCGCTGGCGAAGTGTCGGCATGGCGCTCGAGCTTGCTCAGCTCGGCCCGGGCGTAAGCCAGTTCGGTTTTCAGTTGGCGCAGTTGAGTGTCGATCGGGCGTTTCTCGACCCGGGTCAGGTTCGGCGCCGGTTTCGCGCTTGCCGCCTCGGCAGCGTGCAGGGCCTGCTCGGCCTCGGCCAGGGCCGCGCTCAAGACGGCCAGCTGTGCCTCGGGAGCGGCATCGCTCTGGGCTTTTTTCAGCTCGGCGCGGCGCATGGCCAGCTGGATCTTGGCTTTCTTGAGATCCGGGTCCTTGGCTGCGGGCGCTGCCGTGGGAGCGGGGGCCGTGGATTCAAGTTCGGCCAGGACCTGCTCGGCCGCCTCGAATTGGTGTTGCAGGATGATCAACTGCGCCTGCTGCTCAAAGGTCGGTGGATGACCGAAGGCTTTCAGGGATTTGTTCAACTGCGCGCGGCTCATGGCCAGATCGATCTTGGCTTTTTTCAGCGCCGCATCGGCTGCCGCCGCTTTTTGCGCGCGAACCCGTTCGACGGCCGCCTGCACCGGATTCAGGCTGCTGGTGCTGGTGCTGGTGCTGGTGCTGGCCTGCACGGCGCGCTGCGCCCGGGCTTGGCGTTCGGCCAGTTTTTGCTGTTCTTCACGTTGCAGTCGGGCGTTGCGCTGCTCGAAGCGGCGCCGGGCATGGTCGCGCTTGGCATTGCGGGCGCGTTGCTGTGCGAGGTCGGGCGCCAGGCCGCCGACGATCGGCAGCACGCTGGCCAAAGGCAGCGGCTGCATCTCGATGCAATCGACCGGGCAGGGCGCCACGCAAAGGTCGCAACCGGTGCACTCGTCGATGATCACGGTGTGCATCAGCTTCGCCGCGCCGACGATGGCATCCACTGGGCAGGCTTGTATGCACTTGGTGCAGCCGATGCACTCGGCCTCGCGGATAAAAGCGATCTGCGCCGGGGCCGAGCCGCGGCTGGTGTCCAGTTCCAGTACCGGAACCTGCAGCAACCGGGCGAGGCCGGCAATGGTTTCGCTGCCACCCGGTGGGCACTTGTTGATCGCCTCGCCGTCGGCAATGCCCTGGGCGTAGGGTTTGCATCCGGGATGGCCGCATTTACCGCACTGGGTCTGCGGCAGCAGGGCATCGATGCGTTGAATCAGACTCATGTCTTGATCAGTCCGTTGAAGCCGAGAAAGGCCACTGCCATCAGCCCGGCGCTGATCAGGTCGACCGGCAGGCCGCGAAAGGGCAGGGGCACATCGTTATCGAAAATGCGCTGGCGCAGGTCGTTGAACAGGCTCAACACCAGCCAGAAACCCAGGCCCGAGCCCAGGCCGAGTGCGGCCGCATGCACCACGCCCTGAGTGCCCTGGGCATCCAGGAGCAGCAGGCCAAGTACGCCAGCGTTGCCGAGCAACAGTGGCCAGAGGTGGTCGAAGGGCAGTTGCGGCAGGGCACGAGCCAGCAGCTTCAACAGCGGGCTGACCAGCAGGGCGCAGAGCGGCAGAAACACCAGGAGCTTGAGTGAAGTCAGCTGCAACGGAACCAGCAGCGCCTGATACAGCACATGCCCGCTCACCCCGCACAGCAGCATCAGGCACGTGGTGGCCAGCCCGAGGGCATGTACCTGACGGCGAGTCGCCGGCGCCGGACGTTGGCTGCGCAACAGCGGATCGACGCCCAGTGGCCAGTGCAACACCAGGTTATTGATCAGGGCAGCGCTGATAAGCGTGAGCAGTATGTCGGTCATGGACGTGGCCGGTGAGGGCAGGCGTGTAGCCTAAAGGTTAGGCATTATCCGGCAGCGCGCAGGGTCGGGCCAGATATGAAAATCCCCCCGTCACGCAAAGGCGTGGCGGGGGGATCGTGCCTGCGCGGGGGCTTACTTGATGCGCTGGCCAGGCTTGGCGCCGCTGTCCGGGCTCAGCAGGTAGATCTCTTCGCCGCCAGGGCCGGCGGCCATCACCATGCCTTCGGAAATGCCGAAACGCATTTTCCGTGGCTTGAGGTTGGCGATCATCATGGTCAGGCGGCCTTCGAGCTTGGACGGATCCGGGTAGGCGCTCTTGATCCCGGAGAACACGTTGCGCTGCTCATCACCGATATCCAGGGTCAGGCGCAGCAGCTTGTCAGCACCTTCCACGGCCTCGGCCTTGAGGATCAAGGCAACGCGCAGGTCGACCGCGGCAAAGGCGTCGAACTCGATCTCCGGCGACAGTGGGTCCTTGGCCAGCTCGCCGTTGCCGGCAGGTGCCGCTTCACCGGTGTCGGTGGCGCTGGCGGTCAGGTCTTCTTTGGAAGCGTCGGTCATGGCTTGCACTTTTACCGGGTCGATGCGGGTCATCAACGGTTTGAACTCGTTCAGTTGATGGTTGCTGAGCAGGGTGGCGTGGTCATTCCAGGTCAGCGGCGCGACGTTGAGAAAGGCCTCTGCATCGGCGGCCAGCAGCGGTAGCACCGGCTTGAGGAAGATCACCAGTTGGCGGAACAGGTTGATGCCCAGGGCGCAGATGGCCTGAACTTCGTCTTGCTTGCCTTCCTGTTTGTTCAGTGACCAGGGGGCCTTGTCGGCGATCCAGGCGTTGGCGCGGTCGGCCAGGCCCATGATTTCACGCATGGCTCGGGCAAAGTCGCGGGCCTCGTAGGCCTCGGCGATGCTCGGCGCGGCAGCCAGGAACGCGTCGGTCAGTTCCGGCGCGGCATTGCCTGCCACCAGCACCCCGGCGTTGCCCTTGTGGATGAACCCGGCGCAACGGCTGGCGATGTTGACGACTTTGCCCACCAAGTCGGAGTTGACCTTCTGCACGAAGTCTTCGAGGTTCAGGTCCAGGTCATCGACCCCGCGGCTCAGCTTGGCCGCGTAGTAGTAACGCAGGTATTCCGGCGACAGGTGGTCGAGGTAGGTCCGGGCCTTGACGAAGGTGCCACGGGACTTGGACATCTTCTGACCGTTGACGGTCAGGTAGCCGTGCACGTTGATGCCGGTAGGCTTGCGGAACCCGGCACCTTCGAGCATGGCGGGCCAGAACAGGGCGTGGAAGTTGACGATGTCCTTGCCGATGAAGTGATACAGCTCGGCGCTGGAATCCTTGGCCCAGAACGCATCGAAATCCAGTTCCGGACGGCGGGCGCACAGGTTCTTGAAACTGGCCATGTAGCCGATCGGCGCGTCCAGCCAGACATAGAAGTACTTGCCGGGCTCGTCCGGGATCTCGAAGCCGAAATACGGCGCATCGCGGGAGATGTCCCACTGTTGCAGGCCGGCGTCCAGCCACTCGGCGATCTTGTTGGCCACGGCGTCCTGCAGGGTGCCGCTGCGGGTCCAGGTTTGCAGCATTGCCTGGAAGTCCGGCAGCTTGAAGAAGAAGTGCTGGGAATCCTTGAGCACCGGGGTGGCGCCGGAGATCGCCGACTTCGGATCCTTCAGGTCGGTAGGGGCGTAGGTCGCACCGCATTTTTCGCAGTTGTCGCCGTACTGGTCCTCGGTGCCGCATTTCGGGCAGGTGCCCTTGATGAAGCGGTCGGCCAGGAACATTTTCTTTTCCGGGTCGAAATACTGGGTGATGGAGCGCTGGGCGATGTGCCCGGCGTCTCGCAGTTTCAGGTAGATCTGGCTCGACAGCTCACGGTTTTCTTCGGCGTGAGTGGAGTGGAAGTTATCGAAGTCCACCAGGAAGTCGGCAAAGTCGGCGCTGTGTTCAGCCTGGACGTTGGCGATCAATTGTTCCGGGGTGATGCCTTCTTTTTCCGCGCGCAGCATGATCGCCGAACCGTGGGCGTCGTCGGCGCAGACATAAATGCATTGGTTGCCGCGGTGCTTCTGGAAGCGCACCCACATGTCGGTCTGGATGTATTCCAGCATGTGGCCAAGATGGATCGAACCATTGGCATAGGGCAGGGCGCTGGTGACGAGGATCTTGCGTGGCTCGGACATGGGGCTCGGCTACTTGATGAAACGGAGGTCGGCCACTATAAAGCGCCGGCGCGGATTTTTCACCCCGTGAGCCCGTATCCAAGTGCGGCGCTCACAAAAACCGTAGCCAGGCCGCTGGCTTGTGCTGGGGGTGAAGTCGCCCCGAGCCGGTCGATGTGGCGCTGCCAGACTGACCGAATCAGTTCGGTTGCAACGACTTTGCCGGTCGGAGGGCGCAAGCTCCCTCGCCACGCATGTATGTCCGGCGTAGGATAGCCGCCTGTTTTTCCAGTCTTGTTATCGGAGTTGCCCATGAGCGCCGTCAATCGCGCAGCGGTGGAAGCCGTACTTCGCCAGTACACCGACCCTTACTTGAATCAGGACCCCGTCAGCGCCGGTTGCGTGCGGGCTATCGAGGTGCAGGGCGACCGTGTGTCGGTCCAGCTCGAGCTGGGCTACGCCGCCGATCTGTTCAAGAGCGGCTGGGCGCAGATGCTGCAACTGGCCATTGAAGGCCTGGACGGCGTGGCGAGCGCCAAGGTCGAGATCAGTACCGTGATCGCCGCGCACAAGGCCCAGGCCCAGATTCCGGGCCTGGCCAACGTCAAGAACGTGGTCGCAGTGGCCTCCGGCAAGGGCGGTGTGGGTAAATCCACCACCGCCGCCAACCTGGCCCTGGCCCTGGCCCGCGAAGGCGCCAAGGTCGGCATCCTCGATGCTGATATCTACGGCCCGAGCCAGGGCATCATGTTCGGCATCGCCGAAGGCACTCGGCCGAAGATCAAGGACCAGAAGTGGTTTGTGCCGATCGAGTCCCATGGGGTCGAAGTCATGTCCATGGCCTTCCTTACCGACGACAACACGCCGATGGTCTGGCGCGGGCCGATGGTTTCCGGGGCATTGTTGCAACTGGTGACCCAGACCGACTGGGGCAACCTCGACTACCTGGTGATCGACATGCCGCCAGGCACCGGTGATATCCAGCTGACCCTGGCGCAGAAGGTGCCGGTGGCCGGTGCGGTGATCGTCACCACGCCACAGGACCTGGCCCTGCTCGACGCACGCAAGGGCGTGGAGATGTTCCGCAAGGTCAATATCCCGGTGCTGGGCGTCGTCGAAAACATGGCGGTGCACATTTGCTCCAACTGCGGCCACGCCGAGCACCTGTTCGGTGAAGGCGGCGGCGAGAAGCTGGCCAGCCAATACGATGTCGAGCTGCTGGCCTCGTTGCCGTTGTCGATGCTGATTCGCGAGCAGGCCGACGGTGGCAAGCCGACGGTGATCGCCGAGCCCGACAGCCAGATCGCCATGGTTTACCAGGAACTGGCGCGCCACGTCGGTGCGCGGATCGTGTTGCAGGAAGCCGCGGCACCGGCGATGCCGAATATCACCATCAGCGACGATTGATGAAGCCCTCTCCAGCGCAGGTTCCCGTGGAATAAGGAGCCTGCCTGGCAGGGGGGAGTCAGATCCGCAAGCCGCCATCCATTTCCAGGATGCGCCCGGTGTAATAGTCGTTTTCGAAGATGTAAGCCGCCGAATGGGCGATTTCTTCCGGTTTACCCATGCGCTTGAGCGGAATGCCCGAGGTCATTTTTTCCAGGGCTTCGGGTTTCATGCCCAGGGTCATTTCGGTCTCGATAAAGCCGGGTGCGATGCCGGCTACGCGGATGCCGTAGCGCGCCAGTTCCTTGGCCCAGGTCACGGTAGCCGCGGCGACCCCGGCCTTGGCGGCCGAGTAGTTGGTCTGGCCCACGTTGCCGGCACGGGAGATCGAGGAAATATTGATGATGGCGCCGCTGTTTTTCAGCTCGACCATTTTTGCCGCGACTTCCCGAGTGCACAGGAACACCCCGGTCAGGTTGACGTCGATCACCGCCTGCCATTGGGCCAGGCTCATCTTGGTCATTTCGCCGTCCTTGACCTTGAGCAGCAGGCCGTCGCGCAGAATGCCCGCATTGTTGATCAGGCCGTGAATGGCTCCGAAGTCCTCGGCGACCTGGGCCACCATGTGCGTCACCTGTTCTTCATTGGCCACGTTGCACAGGTAGCTGCGAGCCTCGACACCCGCCGCGCGACAAGCGGCGACCGCCTGATCGAGTTTTTCCGGGTTGAGGTCGACCAGCGCCAACCGGGCGCCCTTGGCCGCGAAATACTCGGCCATGGAGCGGCCCAGACCCTGGCAACCGCCAGTGATAATGATTACTTTGTCAGTGAGTTGCATTCGCATGTCCCGCTAGCAGGTCAGAGTGGTTTTCCTTTGGGAAATCCCCGCGCCGGACATGGCCTGGCTGCAGATGAGAATTGCCCCGATGGCGTAACTGGAACACTGCTCCAGGCGCCCGTCCGTTTTCGACGGATTAGTTAAAAGGAGTCATAAAGTGAGCGTTGAAGCTGCCAAGAATGCACGAGAATTACTGCTCAAGGAATACCGCGGCGTATTGTCGACCCACTCCAAGGCCATGCCCGGTTTTCCCTTTGGTTCGGTGGTGCCCTATTGCCTGGACGAGCAGGGCCGGCCGCTGATCCTGATCAGCCGCATCGCCCAGCACACCCATAACCTGCAGAAAGACCCCAAGTGCTCGTTGCTGGTGGGCGAGCGCGAAGCTGAAGATGTGCAGGCCGTGGGGCGCCTGACCTACCTCGCCGAAGCCGAAAAGATTGGAGACAGCGCCGCCATCGACGCCGCTGCCGAGCGTTACTACCGCTACTTCCCCGAATCGCAGAATTACCATCAGGCCCACGATTTTGATTTCTGGGTCCTGAAGCCGGTTCGCCATCGCTATATCGGTGGCTTCGGCGCGATCCACTGGGTCGACCAGGTGACCCTGGCCAACCCGTTTGCCGGCAAGGGCGAAATCAGCATGGTCGAGCACATGAACAGCGACCATGGCAAAGCCATCTCCCACTATGTCGACCTGGCCGGGTTGCCCAAGACCGCGCCCGCGCACATGGTCGGGGTCGACACCGAGGGCATGCACCTGCGTATCGGCCAGGCGCTGTACTGGTTACCCTTTCCAAGCCTGTGTAATACGCCGACACAAGTGCGCGAGGCCCTGGTTTTCCTGGCCCACGCTGAACAATGGCCGAAAAATACGACCGCCGACGCTTGAATTCACGAATTGGCGACGTCATCTAGGGTCTATTGGAAGGCATTCTTCCGTAGAGGAAACCACTTGATGCGCCCTTTTCTGTTGCTCTTTCTGCTGTTCCCGGTGCTAGAGCTGTTTGTATTCGTCAAAGTCAGTGCTGCCATCGGGTTTTTCCCGGCGTTGCTGCTGATTATCCTCGGCTCGATGTTGGGGGTGCTGGTGCTGCGTGTCGCAGGCCTGGCCACGGCGTTGAAGGCCCGTGAAAGCCTGAACCGGGGCGAGTTGCCCGCGCAGACCATGCTCGAGGGGCTGATGATGGCCCTGGCCGGCGGCCTGCTGATCCTGCCGGGCTTCGTCAGCGACGTGCTTGGCCTGATCATGCTGCTGCCCCTGACTCGTCGCTTGCTGGCCAATAAAATGCGCCAGCGGGCCGAGGAACAGGCGATTCGTCAGCGAGCCTTTGCCGACGATATGCACGCCGCTCGCGGCGGTCCGGCGCCACAGCGTCCGGTCGGGCGTGAGCCGAATGTGATCGAAGGCGAGTTCGAGCACCGCGATTCGTGATTCAACCGCACATCGACACGGCACCTTGAAGGTGCCGTGTTGGTTTTCGGCGTCAGGAAAGTAAAAAAATTTCACTGGGCCGCCCTTGTAATAAGCTTATGCGCCCTTATGTAACGGTCACCGCAAGGTTTCTGGTGGTTACGCCAGACAGACTTCCGCGGCTCGCTTGTCGAGTCGCAACCGGCAACGCCGGATTTGCTAACCCGCCGGCATCCACACCGGCCGCTTAAAACCACAATTAGGAGAGATCGACAATGAAGCTTCGTCCTCTGCATGACCGCGTCGTCATCCGTCGCAGCGAAGAAGAAAAGAAAACCGCTGGCGGGATCGTTCTGCCAGGTTCGGCTGCCGAAAAAGCCAACAGCGGTGAAATCCTTGCTGTCGGTACCGGCCGCGTGCTGGACAACGGTGAAGTACGTGCGCTGGCCGTGAAAGTGGGTGACAAGGTTGTGTTCGGCCCTTACTCCGGCAGCAACACTGTGAAAGTAGACGGCGAAGACCTGCTGGTAATGGCTGAGAACGAGATTCTCGCTGTTATCGAAGGCTGATTCCCCGCTCATTTTCCCGTTACTACAAAGTATTTAAGGAATATCGATCATGGCTGCTAAAGAAGTTAAATTCGGCGATTCCGCCCGTAAGAAAATGCTCGCCGGTGTCAACGTCCTGGCTGACGCAGTAAAAGCGACCCTGGGCCCGAAAGGCCGTAATGTGATCATCGAGAAGAGCTTCGGCGCTCCGACCATCACCAAGGACGGCGTTTCCGTCGCCAAAGAAATCGAGCTGAAAGATCGCTTCGAAAACATGGGCGCGCAGCTGGTCAAAGACGTTGCCTCCCGTGCCAACGATGACGCAGGCGACGGCACCACCACCGCTACCGTTCTGGCTCAGTCGATCGTCAACGAAGGCCTGAAAGCCGTCGCTGCCGGCATGAACCCAATGGACCTCAAGCGCGGTATCGACAAAGCGACCATCGCTATCGTCAAAGAGCTCAAAGCCCTGTCCAAGCCTTGCGCTGACACCAAGGCCATCGCTCAGGTCGGCACTATCTCGGCCAACTCCGACAGCTCCATCGGCGACATCATTGCCGAAGCCATGGAAAAAGTCGGTAAAGAAGGCGTGATCACCGTTGAAGAAGGCTCGGGCCTGGAAAACGAACTGTCGGTTGTTGAAGGCATGCAGTTCGACCGTGGCTACCTGTCCCCGTACTTCGTCAACAAGCCAGAGACCATGACTGCCGAGCTGGACGGTCCGCTGATCCTGCTGGTTGACAAGAAAATCTCCAACATCCGCGAAATGTTGCCAGTACTGGAAGCCGTTGCCAAAGCCGGCCGTCCACTGTTGATCGTGGCCGAAGACGTTGAAGGCGAAGCCCTGGCGACTCTGGTTGTGAACAACATGCGTGGCATCGTCAAAGTCGCTGCCGTCAAGGCACCGGGCTTCGGCGACCGTCGCAAGGCAATGCTGCAGGACATCGCTGTTCTGACTGGCGGTACCGTTATCTCCGAAGAGATCGGCCTGAGCCTGGAAAGCACTACCCTGGAGCACCTGGGTAATGCCAAGCGCGTGATCCTGTCCAAAGAAAACACCACCGTGATCGACGGCGCTGGCGTTGAGACTGACATCCAGGCTCGCGTTCTGCAGATCCGTCAGCAAGTGGCTGACACTTCGTCCGACTACGACCGTGAAAAACTGCAAGAGCGTCTGGCCAAGCTGTCCGGCGGCGTTGCAGTGATCAAGGTTGGCGCTGGTTCCGAAGTTGAAATGAAAGAGAAGAAAGCCCGCGTTGAAGACGCCCTGCACGCTACCCGTGCAGCCGTTGAAGAAGGCGTGGTACCTGGCGGTGGCGTGGCACTGGTTCGCGCTCTGCAAGCCATCAGCGAACTGAAAGGCGACAACGCCGATCAGGACGTTGGTATCCAACTGCTGCGTCGCGCTGTTGAAGCGCCACTGCGTCAGATCGTTGCCAACTCCGGCGACGAGCCAAGCGTTGTGGTCGACAAGGTCAAGCAGGGTTCGGGTAACTACGGTTACAACGCTGCTACCGGCGAATACGGCGACATGATCGAGATGGGCATCCTTGACCCAGCTAAAGTGACTCGTTCGGCTCTGCAGGCAGCGGCTTCCATCGCCAGCCTGATGATCACCACCGAAGCGATGATCGCCGAGATCAAAGAAGACGCTCCAGCTGGCGGCGGTATGCCAGACATGGGCGGTATGGGCGGCATGGGCGGCATGATGTAAGCCAGCCTTACCCGCTGTACTGAAAAGCCCCGCCTGCGTTTAGCAGGCGGGGCTTTTTTATGCCTGCTTGTTGGCAGGCCTGGCTTGTAACGCTTTGCGAGTGCTCCCTGAATCACTGGCGCCACTGCGCAGGGGCCGGTGCTGCGTGAAGTGGCAGGATACTTCCAAGTAGTGAAATGGGGCGCAGGCG
This sequence comes from Pseudomonas sp. QD4, assembly GCF_049199125.1. Lineage (NCBI taxonomy): Bacteria > Pseudomonadati > Pseudomonadota > Gammaproteobacteria > Pseudomonadales > Pseudomonadaceae > Pseudomonas > Pseudomonas sp. QD4. The sequence goes on along the minus strand of NZ_JBLZOM010000004.1, from coordinate 124,178 downwards.
AGAGAGGCAGAAGGAGAGGGCAGGAAAGCCAGCATCCACAATGCTTGAAAGGCCCCGGGGCGATGGCTCCGGGGCCTTTCGCTTAACGCACGCTGATCTCGACCGAAGCTTTTGGCGCGGGTTTCCAGCCCAGCAGCTGTTGCTTGAAGTCATAGCTGGCGGCTTGGTAGTAGGTGATGGCTCGGGTAATCAGCGGGTCGCTGGCCTCGGCCTGGGATTCACGGCTGTCGCCCAACGCCTGGTCATGTCGGCGCAGTCCCTGGCGTGGGCTGAGGATAGCCAGATCCTGGCCATCGAATAGCCCCAGGTGCTGATAATTACCGACCACCACGCGAGGCGGCAGCGGGTTGTCCTGCAGCAAGTTGCGGCCGAAGAAGGTCGATTGATAGTCCAGGTTGAGCAGGCCGAGCAGGGTTGGGGCCAGGTCGATCTGGCTGGCCAACTGCGCGGTTTCCCGGGCTTCGATCAGTTTGGGTCCATAGATGAACAGCGGGATCTGGTAGTTGGTGATCGGCAAGTCTTCCTTGCCGGCGCTGCCCGCTGTGTGGTCGGCGACAAACACGAAAATGGTGTTGTCGAACCAGGGCTTTTGCCGCGCGGCCTCGAGGAACTGGCCGATGGCGTAGTCCGTGTATTTCACCGCGCCGTCACGACCCTTGCCGGATTTGATATCGATCCGATCATCGGGGTAGGTGTAGGGGCGGTGGTTGGACGTGGTCATCAACTGCAATAGAAACGGTTGTTGCTTCTCATAGTCGGCGTCCGCCAGCTTGAGCGTTTGCTGGTAGAGGTCTTCGTCGGCCATGCCCCAGGCATTTTTGAAGTGGATTTGCGACTCTTCGACGCTGCTCTGATCGACCACGCGATAGCCGTTGCCGCCGAAGAACGCGTTCATATTGTCGAAGTAACCACGGCCACCGTAGACGAACACGCTGTCGTAGCCGATGGCGCTGAGTTGCTGGCCCAGGCTGGCGAAGCCGCTTTCACGGCCGACGCGCTTGACGATCGAGCGCCCCGGAGTGGGGGGGATGGCCAGGGTGATGGCTTCCAGGCCCCGGTCGGTGCGGGTTCCGGTGGCGTAGAAATTGTTGAAGTACAGGCTCTGTTTTCGCAGGGCGTCGAGGTTCGGTGTCAGGTTGCGCTCGTCGCCGTTGCTGCCCATGTACTTGGCGCTGAAGCTTTCAATGGTCACCAGGATGATATTGGCTTTGCGCAGCGTGCCCGGGTTATCGATGACCCGGCGGATATCCAGTGGGTCATTGCCGATAAAGCGCGCATTGGGTTCGCTGAGTTCGTCGCGCAATTGGCGGGCCACGATTGGCGCCGGCAGGCTGCGATAGAACTGCGGATAGTCGAGTTCGTTATTGCGAAATGCCGCAAAGAATTGATAGGGCCCGTTGCTCGCCAGTTCATTCTGATAGGCATTGCCACCCTGTGCACGGGGGCTGTCCTGGCTGAGCAGTTGCAGGCTGGCCCCGGCAAGCAGCGCCAGGCCCAGTGCACTGACCAGGCGTCCACGCAGTGCTGGTAACGGTGCATCGAGTGCCGCGTTGAACGGTTTGCGCAGGGCCAGACTCAGTGCAATCGCCAGGACCGCGAGAATGCTCAGCAAGGTGCCGATCGGGTACGACTCCAGGAGGTTGTTCAGCACCTCGTCGGAGTACACCAGGTAATCCACGGCAATAAAGTTGAAGCGCACCCCGAACTCATCCCAGAACAACCACTCCGCGACGGCGGTGAACAGCATCGCGAACAGGCTGACGCACAGCAGGCCCTGGAGAAACCAGCGATGGCCTTTGCGGCGCCACAGGCCCGGCGGACACAGCAACAGATACAGGCCCAGGGGCAACGCGGCGTAGGCCAGGAAACCCAGGTCATAGAGCACGCCGATCCCGAACAGCGGCAGGAAATGGCTTCCGGCCTCGTCCAGGTGGGTGATCAGCAACACGCTGCGGGTTAGGAGGAAAATCACCAGCCAGGAGCTGGTCAGAAGCAGCAGAAAACGCAACGGCGCTGACTTGAGCAGGTCCATTGTTAACATTCCTTATTATTCAATGGGGGGAGTGTGGAGGCGCCACTGTAGAGAGGTTGTGAACCGATAGTGAAAAACTTGTTAAGCGCCGGGCACCGTCGGCACCGCGGCCGGAGTGCTGTTCGCGCAGTTCTGGCTCTGAGCTGCGCTTGGCCGTAAGCTGCGCGAGCCAAGACGGCCGTAACAGCGTGTGGAGAAAGTGCCGATGCGAATTTTATTGGTTGAAGACAACCGCGATATTTTGGCCAATCTGGCCGACTACCTGGGGCTCAAGGGCTACACCGTCGACTGTGCGCAGGACGGTTTGTCAGGTTTGCATCTGGCCGCCACCGAGCATTACGACCTGATCGTGCTCGACATCATGCTGCCCGGAATCGATGGCTACACCCTGTGCAAGCGCCTGCGCGAAGACGCCCGGCGCGACACCCCGGTGATCATGCTCACTGCCCGCGATCAATTGGATGACCGACTGCTGGGCTTCAAGTCCGGGGCCGACGACTACCTGGTCAAGCCTTTTGCCCTGTCCGAGCTGGCCGCGCGCATCGAAGCCGTGATGCGCCGGGCCCAGGGCGGCGGGCGCCGCGCGTTGCAGGTTGGTGACCTGAGCTATGACCTAGACACCCTGGAGGTCACCCGTGAGGGGCGTTTGCTCAAGCTCAACCCGGTGGGGCTGAAGCTGCTGGCGGTCCTGATGCAGAAAAGCCCCCATGTGCTGCGGCGCGAGATTCTCGAGGAAGCGCTGTGGGGCGATGACTGCCCTGACAGCGACAGTCTGCGCAGCCATGTGCACCAGTTGCGGCAGGTGATCGACAAGCCGTTTGCCAAACCCCTGCTGCACACTGTGCACGGCGTCGGTTATCGCCTGGCCGAGGGGCGAGATGGAGTTTAAGCAAAGCCTTGCCCAGCGGATCATCATTGCCTTTGCCCTGATGAGTGCGCTGGTGGCGGGCGCCTTCGCCATGGGCATCGTTGCCACTGTGCATCTGGTCGAGGAAAAACTGATTTCCGCAGGGCTGGGGGGCGATCTGCAGCGGCTGTTGCTGATGGACAACGTCAGTGACTGGAGCCATCGCCCGGAGCCGGACCAGCTGTTTTACTACAGTGGCGGCCGTGGTGATTTCGAATTGCCCAAGGATCTGCGCCATCTGGATCCCGGGTTCCATGAGGTGTTTCGCGAGCAGCTGTCGTACCACGCCATGGTCGAGGTCGTCGACGGACGGCGTTATGTCCTGCTGCAGGACCAAAGTGATTTCGAAGAGCGCGAGCGGGTGCTGTTCGCTGTGGTGCTGGTGGGGTTTGTCCTCAGCCTGGCGCTGGCGGTGTTTCTTGGTTGGATCCTGGCGCGACGCGTCATGGCTCCGGTGGTGCGCCTGGCGCGTCAGGTCCGCCATCGCGACCAACTGTTGGGCCTGGCCCCGCCGCTGGCGCCCGACTACGCGGCGGATGAAGTCGGCGAGCTGGCGGTGGCGTTCGACGCCACCCTGGGCCGCTTGCGCCAGGCCCTGAGTCGCGAACGGCTGTTTACCAGCGATGTCAGCCATGAGCTGCGCACGCCGCTGATGGTGCTGGCCAGCTCCTGCGAGTTGTTGCTGGAAAACCCCTGCATCGACCAGCGCGGTCGCGCCCAGGTCGAACGCATCGCCCGTGCCTGCGAGGAAATGCGCGAGCTGGTGCAGACGTTCCTGATGCTGGCGCGGGCCCAGCGTGAAGATGCGAGCATGTCGCCGCAGTTGACGCTGAGCCAGGTGGCCGATGATTTGATCGGGCTCTGGAGCGGGCCGATCCGCGATAAGGGCATCGAGCTCATCTTCGAACCCGGACAACCCCTGGACACCCGCTATAACGCGACCTTCCTGCACGCGGTGATGGGTAACCTGCTGCGCAACGCGTTGCACTACACCGAGCAGGGCTACATCCGCCTCACCTTGCAGCCTCAGGGTTTTGTGGTCGAAGACAGCGGTGTCGGCATCCCGGAGGAGAAGCGCGAAGCGATGTTCGAGCCCTTTGTCCGCGGCGATGAAAAGCGCGGCGAAGGCCTGGGCCTGGGCTTGTCGCTGGTGCAACGGATCTGCGAAAACCAGGGCTGGACCGTGACCTTGAGCACCATGACCCCGAACGGTTGCCGCTTTCAGGTGGATTTGAACCAGGCCAAAGCCTGAACCCTCCCTATGCCCCGGTTCTCCGGGGCATTGCTCTTTGCCGTTTATCTGCTGCCATGTGGCCCCATGCCACCTCGGATAAGCTGTAAAAATCTGTAATATTTTCGCCGTGGACGGGACAAAGTTTTCACAAAGGCATGACCTGACGCTGACAGTCCGCTACCTAAAGTGGCGCCATCAGTTGCAGGAGACTTTGATGATGGCGACCCCGATCAAGCTGGAATTTTCCGAAAAGTACGACGATCAGCATGCCCAGGACTATTTGCTCAAGCACCAGAACGGTCTTGCGCGCAAATTGTCCCATCGGCGTGATGAGCAGTTGGCCCGTGCCGCCCTGGCCCTGGCCGGTGAGCCGGGGCTGGTGCTCGATTTGCCGTGTGGAGCCGGGCGCTTCTGGCCATTGCTGGCGGAAAAAGCCAACCGCGTGATCATTGGTGCTGATAATTCCGCATCCATGTTGAAGATAGCCACCGTGGCCCAACCGGGTGAGGTGGTAAAACGGGTACAACCCTTGCAGACCTCTGCATTTGCCATCGATCTGCCAGATAACGCAGTCGACAGCATTTTCTCAATGCGTCTGCTACACCACATTGGTGAGTCGGCGCATAGGGTCGCCTTGTTGCAGGAATTTCAGCGGGTTACCCGCGATAGCGTCATCGTTTCACTCTGGGTTGACGGTAATTTCAAGGCCTGGAAACGCAAGCGCATGGAGCGCCAGCGGCTCGAGGAAAACGGGGAGCAGGGTTACCAGAACCGGTTTGTGTTACCTGCGGCCACGGTAGAACAAGAATTTGAACAGGCAGGTTTTCGCGTCCAGGATCGTCTGGATTTTTTCCCGCTCTACGCTATGTGGCGGGTTTACGTACTACGTAAGAGGTAACAGGATGGCTGTTGAATGTGCATCGGAAATGGACGTCGCGCACGCAGATCGCTTCGATTATTTTTGGAATCAACACGGCGAATGGGTTGAAGAGCCCAATCGACGTCGAGGCGGGGAAAGCGGTGTGCAGCGGGTTTCGGGCATCAACGGCCGTTTGCTCTATGTAAAACGTCAGACCGGGCATATTTATCGCAGTTGGCTGCACCCCTTTGGTCGCCCCACTGTGTTGCGTGAGGAGACCGCCCTTAAGGGCTTGCGTCTGTTGGACGTGCGGGTGCCGGAGCTGGTGTTCTGTGGTGCGCAACGTGATCCCGAGCACCAGTGGCGGGCGCTGTTGGTCACCGCGGCGCTCGAGGGCTTTGTGGAAGTGGAAAACTGGTACGCCGCGGGCGAGCGTGAGCGTCACGACGAAGCGCTGCATGATCGTTTGCTCAAGGAATTGGCCCAGACCCTGGCGCGCATGCATCAGGGGCGTTGGCAGCACGGTTGCCTATATGCCAAGCATGTGTTCGTCAAGGTCACCGGGAGCGGGGCGTCGGCCGAGGTCGAGGTGGCGCTGCTGGATTTCGAGAAGTGTCGGCAACGCCTGTCCCGTCAACGAGCGGCGGCCCATGACATGAAACAACTGCGTCGCCATTCGTCGTGGAATGCCACGGACTGGGACAAACTCTACTACTTTTACAAGACGGCGTTTGGCAGCGCTATCAAAGGTTTATAGCGATGAAGCTAGAAGTTGCACGAGGTTTGTTTCTGGTAGGTGCCCTGGTGGTCGCCTCACTGGCCGTGGCTGCCTGGGAGCAGCCGCGTACGCAAGTGCTCAGTGCAATGCACAGCGATGCGCATTGCCCTCTGCCACGAGTGGCCAAAGCCTCTGCGGTGGTCAAGCCCGACCATGATCTGTTGTTATTCATGTTCGGCATGACTCAGGGAATGAGGCCGCAAAGTTGAAGAGCAGCAAGCCCACCTGAAAGGCCTCGCATTGCGAGGCCTTTTACTGTGTTGGCGCTTATCTGTCCGGCTTGGCCAGTAAGGTGTAGATGCACGGCAATACGAAGAGGGTGAACAGGGTACCGATGGACATGCCGGTGGCGATCACGGTGCCGATGTCAAAACGGCTGACGGCCCCCGCACCGGTGGCCAGGATCAAGGGCACCATGCCAAAGACCATGGCCGCAGTGGTCATCAGTACCGGACGCAGGCGTATGGCGGCGGCCTCTTCAACTGCCTGACGCGGGGTCAGGCCCTTGTCCTTGCGCAGTTGGTTGGCGAATTCAACGATCAGGATCCCGTGCTTGGTGATCAGCCCGATCAGGGTCACCAGTCCGACCTGGGTATAGATGTTCATGCTCGACCAGCCGAGAAACAGCGGAATCAACGCCCCGCAGATCGACAGCGGCACGGTCACCAGAATCACCAGTGGATCGCGAAAGCTCTCGAACTGCGCGGCCAGCACCAGGAAAATAATCGCCAGTGCCAGGCCAAAGGTGACCCAGAGCGCGCTGCCTTCCTGCACAAACTGACGGGAGGCACCGGCATAGTCGAAGGCGTAACCCGCCGGTGCTTCCTCACGGGCAATCTGACGCACGGTCTCGATCGCCTCGCCCATGCTGACGATGGGCACGCCGGACATGGTGGCCGCGTTGAGTTGCTGGAACTGATTCAACTGCCGGGGACGCGCGCGGTCAGTGACGGTGATCAGGGTCGACAGCGGCAACGCCTGGCCCAGGGTATTTTTCACGTAGTAGTTGTTCAACCATTCGGGGTTGTCGCGGTAGGCCCGCTCGACCTGGGCGATCACCTTGTAGCTGCGGCCGTCGATGGTGAAACGGTTGATTTCCGCCTCCCCCAGCAAGGTGGCCAGGGTGCTGCCCAGATCCTGCATTGAAACCCCCATCTGCGCCGCCTTGGCGCGGTCGATATCGACCACTACTTCCGGTTTGTCGAAGGCCAGGTCGAGGTCGACGAACGCGAATTTGCCGGACTCCATGGTGCGTTTCTTGATGCGCTCGGCCACTTGCAGCAACGACTCGTAGTCATTGGGGGTGTTGATGATGAACGCGAAGGGCAGGCCCTCCCCGGTGCCCGGCAGGGACGGCAGGTTGAAGCCAAACACCTGCAGCCCGGCGATGGAGCTCAACTTGCCTTGCACCTCCGGCAGGATTTGCATCTGAGTCCGGCTGCGCTCGCTCCAGGGCTTGAGCAGGAAGCCGCCGATCCCTGACTGCACGCCGTTGAAGCCGTTGATCTGGAACGATGAGTAGTACTCGGGGAACTCCTTGAAGATCGTGATGAACTCATCGGTGTAGGCGTTGAGGTAGTCCAGGTTGGCCGGTTGTGGGGCCGAGGCCATCATGAAAATGATCCCCTGGTCCTCGTCCGGGGCCAGCTCCGACTTGGTGAACTTGAGCAGCAGCGGAATCAGGCACAGCACGATCAACGCGAACACCAGCACCACCGGCCGGGTGTTGAGGGTGCCGTGAAGCATGCGCTGGTAGCGGCGCTTGAGGCCCTCGAATATCTGGTCGAGACGGTGGGACAGGCCACTGGGGTTTGCATCGTGGCGCAGCAACAGCGCGCACATCATCGGCGACAGGGTCAGGGCCACCACTCCGGAAATCACCACCGCCCCGGCCAGGGTCAGGGCGAACTCCTTGAACAGCGCTCCGGTCAGCCCCGTCAGGAACCCGATCGGCGCATACACCGCGGCCAGGGTGATGGTCATCGAAACCACCGGCAAGGCGATTTCCCGGGCGCCCTCGATGGCTGCGTCCAGCGGTGTCTTGCCCTCTTCGATATGCCGGTGGATGTTCTCCACCACCACAATCGCATCGTCCACCACCAGGCCGATGGCCAGTACCATGGCCAGCAGGGTCAAAAGGTTGATCGAGTAGCCCATCAATTGCATGAAAAACATCACGCCGATCATCGACAGCGGGATGGTGACCACCGGGATCACCACCGAGCGCAGGGCGCCGAGAAACAGGAACACCACCACAATCACGATCAGCACGGCTTCGAACAGGGTCTTGAGCACCTCGTTGATCGAGGCCTGGATAAACAGCGTGGCGTCGTAGGCAATCTCGACCTTGAGGTTGGGCGGCAGCTGGGACTCCAGCTCGGGCATGAGCTTGCGCACTTCCCTGATCACATCCAGCGGGTTGGCGCCGGGAGTCGCCTTGATGCCGATGTAGACCGAAGGCGTGCCGGCGAAAGAGCTGATGGCGTTGTAGTTCTCCGCGCCCATTTCCACCCGTGCCACGTCGCTGAGCAGGACCCGGCTGTCACCGTCGACTTTCAGCGGAATCGCGGCAAAGGCTTCGGCGGATTTGAGCTCGGTGTTGGCGTTGATGCTGGTCACCACGTACTCGCCCTTGACCTCGCCGGCCGCCGACAGGAAGTTGTAGCGGCGCACGGCATCGGTCACGTCACTGGCGCTCAGGCCGTAGCCGGCCAGCTTGACCGGGTCCAGCCACAGGCGCATGGCGAACACCTGGTTGCCAAGGATCTCGGCCTCGGCCATGCCCGGCAGGGTCGCCAGCTTCGGTTGGATGACCCGCGACAGATAGTCGGTGATCTGCGGGTTATTCAGCTCCTTGCTGAAGAAGCTGATGTACATCAGCGCCGAGGCGTCGGCGGCCTCCCGGCTCAGGACCGGGTCTTCGGCGTCTTGCGGCAGTTGGTTCTTGACCTCGTTGGCCTTGGCCAACAGTTCTGTGAACAGGCGGTCGCTGTTGGAGCCGATGCGCGCGTAGATCGAAATCACCGAGAAGTTCTGGCGGCTGACCGAGGTCATGTAGTCGATGCCTTCGGCACTGGCCAGGCTCTGTTGCAGCGGCTGGGTGATATAGCCCTGGATGGTCTCGGCGTTGGCGCCGGGGTAGGCCGTGGTCACCGTGATCAAGGCGTTTTCCATCTGCGGGTATTGGCGCAGGGGCAACTTGCTCCAGGCCTGGAAGCCCAGCAGCACAATCAGCAGGCTGACCACGGTGGCGAGCACCGGGCGACGAATGAACGGGTCGGTAAAAGCCATGGTGATTCCTTGATCAGTCAGTACGTGGCTGGCTGTTCTGATGATCGGGCAGCAGCTTGTCCGGGCTGATGGCAATGTGCGCGCCGTTGTCCAGCTTGATCTGCCCGGCGCTGACCACCTGCTCGCCCTTGGCCACGCCCTTGTTGATCAGCACCAGGCCGTCCCGACGTTCGCCGGTTTCGACGTAGCGCCGCTCGGCGATCAGGATCGGCTGGCCCTGAGGGTCTTTTTCCTCGCTGCCGTCCGCCGCTTTCCTGTGGGCCACCACGTACAGCGAATTGCCGTAGAGGGTGTAGGCGATGGCGCTTTCCGGGACCACGATTTTTGCCTGTGGATCCGGCAGCAGCACTTGCAGGTTGGCGAACATCCCCGGCAGCAGCTTGCCGCCCGGGTTGGCCAGGGTGGCGCGGACCAGCACGTTGCGCGTGCTGTTTTCGACCTTGGGGTTGATGGCGCTGATTTTGCCTTCGACCTGTTCCCCGGGGTAGGCCGCGACGCTGATCTGCACCGGCTGGCCCAGGGCGACTTTCGGCACCGACTGTTCCGGAATGTAGAAGTCGACGTAGAGGCTGCTCAGGTCCTGCAGGGTAGCGATCACCGTGCCGCTGGCCAGGTAGTCGCCAATGTCCACCTGGCGGATGCCGATGGTGCCGCTGAAGGGCGCGAGCATGCGTTTCTTGGCCAGCGCGGCTTTCAGCTGATTGACCGTGGCTTTGTTCTTTTGCAACTGCGCCGAGAGCCGGTCGAATTCGCCTTTGGAAATGGCCTGGCTGCCAACCAGTTGGCTGCCGCGACCGAAATCCAGCTGGGCTAGCCCGAGGTCGGCCTGGGCGGTTTCCAGCAGGGCGCTTTCCACTGCGCTGTCGAGTTGCAGCAGCGCTTGCCCGGCCTTGACCTGTTGCCCTGACTCGAACTGCAGGTCTTTGACGGTGCCGGCGATTTCCAGGCTCAGGTTGACGCCCTGCAGGGCCTTGAGGGTGCCGACAGTGGGCAGGCGGTTTTGCCAGGGGCGCTCGCTGGCGGTGGCCACGGCGACGCTGATCGGCGGCGGTGGGGCCGAGAACACCTGAATCTGCCGGTAGATGGAGAAGGCTTTGTAGCCCGCCAGCAGCAGCACGATTAACAGGACGATACCCAACATGATCAGCATGCGGCGGCGCAGCATATTCCGTTTCCTTGGACAAAAAGCCGGGAATAAAAAGCGTGGATAGCCGGGCACATTACTCCGTCTTTTCGGGGGCTTCCAGATGACAATCCATTCAACTGGAGCCCCTTCGCCAGGGGCGGCGAAGGGGGGAGCGGCTAGATCAGATGCAAATGGTTATCCCAGAGGCCTGCGGGCAGCTCCAGGGGTTTTGCCACAAGTTGTTTCTGGCGGCAGTCGTAAAAGCGACAACGGCCCTGGCCCGAGGTCACGACAAAGCCGTCGGCGATCGCACCGACACCGGCGCAGTCCGGCAGGGGTGCATCCAGGCGCAGTTCGCCGCTGTCCAGGTCCCAGATAAAAAAGCGGTTGCCCCGGGGCGCGGTGAGGGCCACCAGGCGCAAATCACTGTGTACTGCGACGCTGGCGGTGTAATGCCCCATGGCTTGCAGTTGTTCCTCGGCCACTGGGAAGGCGACGAAGGGCTGCCCGGGACGCTTGATCGCCAACAGCTCGGAGGACTCGTGGGCGGCGCCCATGAACTGCTGGCCGGCGACGATGGTGCCGTCGCTGGCGATACCCAGGTGGCGCACGCTGTTCATCTGCTGGGCCAGGGTTTCCTTGCTCAGCAGGGTGCCGTCGCGGCGCATCAGTACCAGGCTCGGCTCCATGGCATTGAGGTTCATTTCAACCCGGCTCTCGGCCTCGGTGCGGATGCCGCCGTTGGCCACCACCAGGGTTTCGCCATCGGGCATCCACGACACCTGGTGCGGACCGATGCCGTGGGTCGAAATCTCGCCACTGTGCACCAGTCGCTCCCCCTCGAATCGGTACAGGCCCAGCAGGCCACGACCGGGATCGGTGGTGTCGTTTTCGGTGGCGTACAGCCAGTCGCCGCGGTGATGGATCACCGCATGGCCGTAGAAGTGCCGGTTCGGCTGCGAGCTCAGGGTCTGCAGCAGACGGCCGTCACGCAAGTCGATCAGGTAACTCTCGGTGCCCGGGCGCCGGGCCACGAACAGCGCCATCGGCAACGTCGGGTGATTGATGATGTCGTGGCAGCGCTGGCCGACCTGGGTGGCGAACACTTGCTGGCCATCCAGGCGGTAGCCGACCGCATAATGCTGACCGTCGCCATCATCCCTGGCCGACAGCAGCAAAGGGCTTTGATTCTGTTGCTTGAACAGCTTCCAGCCGCCCAGGGTGACCGCGCTCAGCAGCAGGCTGCCGAGCGCCACGGCCTGACGTCGCAGCATGATCAGTCACCGTCGTTGGCGTTGAAGCCCAGTTGGATGCCCAGCGCCTTGGCCAGTTCGCCTTCGTGCAGGCGGTGGACCACGTTGAGGCTGTCGTAGATATCGTTGAGTTGCTGGCGGCCGGCATCGTCGCTGAGCATTTCGCTGAGGGAACGCTGGCTGCTGGCGAACAGTTTCAGGGACGCGGCGTAGGCGGCATCGATCTTGTCGGCCAGCGGCTTTTGCTCAGCCGGCAGCAGGCCACGCAGGCCCTTGTTGTCGACCCCGGCCCAGACCGTCTGCGCCGCGCTCAGGCTGGCTTCCAGGCTCTGCAGGGACGACTGGCTGCGCCAGGCATCAGCCTGGAATGGCTGAGGGATGCCCTTGCTCTGGCGGCCCATCGGCGTGCCGAGTTTTTTCTTCAACGTGTCCAGGGCCGTGACCTGGACCCGCAGCAGATCGGCGATTGCTTCATGGGAATCGGCGTAGCGCTGGTTGGGGAACTTGCTCATCTGCGCCAGCATGCCGTCGTTGCTGTTCCAGCTCGACAGGATCTCTTCGGCCAGGGTTTTCTGACGTTCGCCGATGGCGGTCAGCAAAGGGCAGTAGCGGGCTTTCTGCTCGCTGTTGGCCATGTCGATCTTGCTGTCGAACAGGATGTACTCATAGGCCGACAAGCCTTGTACCACCACGCTGGACTTGGCCAGCGCCGCCGCATCGATCTGCGGGTTGGCGGTGACCAGTTGCTCGACCTGGCGCCCCACCAGGTTTTTCTTGTCCGGCCAGAACTGCACCTGCCACGAGCGATTGCCCTCGGCCAGCGGCCCGATCAGCAGCGGTTGCAACTCGGCCCAGGCTTTTTGCGCGTGGAGGAAGTCGGCACGGGCGGTGTCGAGGTTTTCCTTGCCTTCGCAGAACGCCAGGGCGCTGACCGCCAGTTGACGATCGGCCTCGACCCAACGGCTGTAGGTCGGCAGGATCACCTGCTTGGCGATGGCTGCGGAGGTCACGGCCTGCGGGTCCTGCGGCGAGCAGGCGCCGAGGGCGAGGGCGGCAAGGCTGGTAAACAGCAATTTGGGACGAAACATGGTCGGGCTCCCTTTTTTAATGGAGAAAAGCTTATAGAGAATTCAGGAATGCCAGCAACGCTGCACGCTGTTCGGCATTGAAAGATAAAACCTGTTGCTGCGCCGCTTGGGCTTCGCCGCCATGCCAGAGCACGGCTTCGAGCAGGTTGCGGGCGCGGCCGTCATGCAGGAACTGGGTGTGACCGCTGACCGTCTGCGTCAGGCCGACGCCCCACAGTGGCGGTGTACGCCAGTCCCGGCCGCCGGCCAGAAACTCGGTACGGTGGTCGGCCAGGCCTTCGCCCATGTCATGCAGCAGCAAGTCGCTGTAGGGGCGGATCACCTGGTTGGCCAGTTCGGGCTCGGCGGCATTGGCCGCCGTGGTGTAGCTGGGGGTGTGACAGGACTGGCAACCGGCCAGGAAGAACAGATTCTTGCCGGCCAGGACCTGCGGCGAGCCGACATCGCGGCGGGCCGGAACGGCCAGGTTGCGGCTGTAGAACAGCACCAGGCGCAGGATGTTGTCGCTGACTTCCGGCTCACCGTCGGGGCCGTTGCCAGTGGGGGCTTGTTTGCAGGCGGTCTGGGTGTCGGTGCAGTCATCGAACGGTCTCAGGCTGGTGGTCAGGCCCATATCACCAGAAAACGCGTGAACATTTTGTTGATTGAGGTTGGGTTGCCCGGCTTTCCAGCCAAAACGCCCGAGCACGGTTTTGTGCAGGGCATCGTCCCAGACCTGATTGGGGCGGCCGGCGATGCCGTTTTTGGCGCTGGCCTGGGCTTGGGCATTGGCCAGGATCGCCGCCTCGGGGATGGCCTCCAGCAGGCCGAGGCCGATCATCGGTGGTGCCACGCGGGCCGAGAACCGGGTGTCCGGGTGCATCGGCCCATAGCCCAACTGAGTCAGCAGCAACCTTGGCTTGCGCAACTCGACCTCGGTGCCGTCCTTGAACCGCACACTGACCGGGTCGTACTCCACGCGCACTTTGCCTTCCGGGGCCACGCCGGGGATGGCCATGTCCTGGAACTGCCCGCCATACACCGGCTCCGGCACGATACCGACCTGTTCGATGAGCTTGGCGTAGGCCGGGTCGTTGGGGATCGACAGGCGCACCAGCATCGACACCGCGTTGGCGGCATCTGGCGTGGGCGGATGGCCGCGGCCGTCCTTGATGTGGCAGTTCTGGCAAGCGTTGGTGTTGAACAGCGGGCCAAGACCATCGCGGGCCGTGGTGGTGGACGGAGCGATCACCCAGGGGCTGCGGAAAAAGCTGTTGCCGACGCTGAAGTCCAGGCGCCGCGTGGGCGACAGGTTGGCCGAGGGCAGGGAGAAGGCGTTCTGATCGGTCTTGCGTACCGTGGCCGCGCCGCCTGAGCGGGCTTCGCCAGGTTCGGCCTTGGTGAAACGCGGGGCGTCATCGCAGGCACTCAGGCTCAGGGCCATGAATAGCGCAGACCAGCGAAGCAGCGACAAGGGCATCGGACATCCTGCAAGACGAGCAAAACAAGGGCGCAAAGTCTAACAGGGCGACGAAATTTGAATAAGAGGAATTATCGTTTGGTTTGACCCAGGACAAGCTGGGCGGGGTCTGCCAGCCATTGCGTGGGGCAGGCAACAAAAAGGCGACCCGAAGGTCGCCTTTTTTATGCAGCGTGGATCAGAACTCGTGATCGGCGTTGTCCGGGTTCAGGTCGCTGATCCCCAGTTTGCCGGCGGCCTGTTCGATCGAACCGGTCTGCTTGACCAGGGCGGCGATGGCGTCGCGCACAATCTTGTTGCCCGCGTCGTTGCCGGCCGCGATCAGTTGGTCGTAGTGCTCGCCTTTGTTGGCGTGATCGACCATCAGCTGGATCTTGGCTTCGGTGTCGGCCAGGTCGGCCTTGAGCGCGGTGTCGGCGGCCGGGTCGGCTTTTGCCACCAGGGAAGACAGGCTGGCGCCGGTCAGCTTGGTGCCGTCGGTGCGGGTGTACTCGCCCAGGTAGACGTTGCGGATGCCCTTGGCGTTGTAGAAGTGCGAGTTGTGGGTGTTGTCGCTGAAGCAGTCCTGCTCGTCTTCAGGGGAGTTGGCTTCCAGGGAAACCTTCATGCGCTCGCCCGCCAGTTCGCCGAGGGACAGGCTGCCCATGCCGAAGAGCATTTTGCGCAGGCCGGTTTCAGCCGGTTCTGCTTCCAGGGTGGCGCGGTAGTTGTCGGCCACGTTCGGCTTCCAGTTGCCGACCATTTCTTCGAGGTCGCTGACCAGCAGGTCGGTTACGGCCTTGAGGTAGGCACGACGACGATCGTTGTGGCCACCGGTGGCGCCGGCGCCTTCCAGGTAGTCCGAGGCTGGGCGATTGCCGGCGCCTGGACCGGTGCCGTTGAGGTCCTGGCCCCAGAGCAGGAATTCGATGGCGTGGTAGCCGGTGGCGACGTTGGCTTCGGAACCGCCCAGCTCATTGAGGCTGGCGAGTTTTTCCGGAGTGATGTCTTTCACGTCGACCTTGTCTTCGCCGACCTGGACTTCAGTGTTGGCGATGATGTTGGCGGTGGCGCCCGGGTTGCCCAGCGCGTGCTCGTAGCTCTTGTCGACGTAGTCGATCAGGCCTTCGTCCAGGGGCCAGGCGTTCACCTGACCTTCCCAGTCGTCGATGATGGTGTTGCCGAAGCGGAACACTTCGCTCTGGGTGTAAGGCACGCGGGCGGCGATCCAGGCAGTCTTGGCGGCGGCCAGGGTGTCGGCGTTCGGCTTGGCGAGGAAGGCGTCGACTGCGGTTTGCAGGTTCTTCGCGGTGGATTCGGCATCGCTGAACACGGCGAAGACCAGGTCGGCGTAGTGCGCGACAACGGCCTTGGCTGCGGCTTCGTCGACCTTGCCGGCGCTGGCGTCTGCCGCAGGAGTGGCAGTGCTGGTGGCTGGGGTCGGCGCTTGAGGCGCGGCGGCCTTGTCTTTGCCTTCGCCACAACCGGCGAGGGAAATAGCGATGGCCAACAGACTGGCGGTAGCCAGAGGCATACGAATCATGGCGAACATCCTGCTTCGAGAGGGGTGGACAGGCGCGGGGGCGCGCAAAACTGCCACATAATGCGAAAGATTTGCATTATGTGTAAAGGGTTGCTCTTGGAAATATTTCTTATTCGCGGGACGGTTGCGCTGGATCAAGCCCCGTTGCGCGGTTGCCCGCTCAGAGGATCGCCGCGTTGCTGCGCTGGGCTTGTTTCAGGTAGGCGCTCAACTCCCGGGCCGGCAGGGGTTTGCTGTAGTGATAGCCCTGACCTTCATGGCAGCCTTCGGAGATGATGTAGGCCTCTTGCTCGGCGGTTTCCACACCCTCGGCAATCACCTGCATGCCCAGGCTTTTACCCAACTGGATGATCGCCCGCACGATGGTTGCATCGTCATCGTCATCCAGCAGGTCCTGAACGAAGCTCTTGTCGATCTTGATCTTGTCCAGAGGCAGGCTCTTGAGATAGCTCAATGAGGAGTATCCGGTGCCGAAGTCGTCGATGGCGATCAGTGCGCCGGAGCGGCGCAGGCTCAGCAGATGCTGGGCGGCGGTGCTGATGTCTTCCATCAGGCCGGTCTCGGTGACTTCCAGCTCCAGGCTGCGCGGTGGCAGGCGATAGATCTGCAGCAGGTTGTTGACCACCCGCGGCAGCTCGGCGTGGTGCAGTTGCACCGTGGACAGATTGACCGCCATGCGCAGGTCGCTGAAACCCATGTCGTGCCACTCGCGCAGTTGCCGGCAGGCCTGGTCCAGCACCCATTCGCCGATGGCGATGATGGTGCCGTTCTGTTCGGCCAGGGGAATGAACAGGTCCGGCGGCACCAGGCCGTGCTCCGGGTGCTGCCAGCGAATCAATGCCTCGACCCCGACCACGCGGTGATCGCGGTAGCTGATCTGCGGTTGATAGACCAGATAGAACTGTTCGCGCACCAGGGCTTCGCGCAGGTCTTTTTCCAGCTCGCGACGGCGGCGCATCTCGCTGTCGACGCTGGCGATATAGAACTGATAACGGTTGCGCGACCGAGTCTTGGCCAGTGTCATGGTCTGCTCGGCTTTTTGCAGCAGCTTCTCGGTGCTGTCGCCGTCTTCGGGAAACAGGGTGATGCCGATGGTGGCGCGCAGGCGTATTTCCTGATGATCGAGGGCGAACGCCGCTTCCAGATCGTCGAGGATGCTCTGGGCCAGTTCCGCGGCTTCATAGGGTTGTTCGATATCGGCCTGGACCAGGGCGAACTGGTCGCCGCCCAGGCGCGCGAGGGCGCCGAGGCGACCACTGTGGCCACGCAGGCGGTCGGCCAGGGCCAGCAGCAACTGGTCGCCGGTCTGGTAGCTGAACTGTTCGTTGATGCCCTTGAAGTCATCCAGGCCGACACACAGCACCGCGACTCGGCGTTGCAGGCGCCCGGCGTCCACCAGGATCTTGTCCAGTTGCTGCTGCAATTGCTGGCGGTTGGGCAGGCCGGTCAGGAAGTCGTACTGGGCCATGCGCAACAGGCTGTTTTCCGCTTCGTGGCGCAGGTGAGTATTGCGTTCGATGGAGGCCAGCAACTGGTTGGCGGTGTTGATCCAGATCCCCAGTTCGTTTTTCTCGTGGCCCTTGAGCAGTGGAATCTGGTGTTCGCTGGGACGGTCCGGGTTGATGGTGGTCAGGTGCTCGATGATGCGCGACAGCGGCTTGGTCAGCAGCCAGTGATACACCAGGTACAGCACCAGGCCCATGGCCAGGGCACGCAGGACGCCGGAAATGAAAATGATCACCGAACTGACAATGAAGCCCTTGCCGTAGGTGGCGGTGTCGAGGGTGATGCTCAGGTCGCCGTAATATTCGCTGTAGGGGCCGCGACCCACCAACTGCGTGGTAAAGGTGCGCTCCTGGCCGAGGATCAGGTCGGTGAGCCAGCGACTGGGGGATTGCTGCAGCTCACGGCTTTTTTCCGCGAGCATGGTTTCGTTGGGATGGCCGATGGAGGCCATGCGCACGGCATCGTCCTGAAACAGCCCTTCAATGACCTGCATCCCCATTTCCCGGTCCAGGCTGTAGACCGCCTGGGTCGATGGGTCGCGAAACATGTCGAGAATGCGCTGGGCATCGTTGGCCACCGCCTGCCGAGTCTTGTAGGCGTCGAAGACAATTTGCGCGCAGCTCAAGACTACGCCCACGATCAGTGCCGACAGCAGCACAACCCGGAGCAACTTCACCGACAAGCTGTTTTTGAGTTCCAGCTTCAAAGGGCTATTCCTTGTTCCGTGCGCGTAGCGTCAAGTTGCCATGAGTATTGGCAATCCCGTGTTGGCAGTCAAAGAGACAATCGTGCTCAGGATATTTCGCCGGTAGGCTTGGCCGGAATGCACTGATTAGGAGCATTTTGGCCCATTGATAATGTGTCGGTAGCGAGGCCCTGCAACTTGAGGGGCAGGTCATATTTTTTACTGAGTAGATGTTAGCGCGCCATCGCTTTGGGGCAAGACATATCCCAGGCTACGGACGAAAAAAGCCCGGCAATGCCGGGCTTTTTTCTACTGCAAAACGCGCTTAGGCAACGAAGTTCTTGCCTTCGAATTGCTCAGCGACGAATTTCCAGTTGACCAGGTTCCAGAACGCTTCGACGTACTTCGGACGCACGTTGCGGTAGTCGATGTAGTAAGCGTGTTCCCAGACATCGCAGGTCAGCAGCGGGGTATCGCCGCTGGTCAGCGGGTTGCCGGCGCCGATGGTGCTGGCCAGGGCCAGTGAACCGTCAGCCTTTTTCACCAGCCAGCCCCAACCGGAACCGAAGGTGCCGACGGACGTCTTGGTGAATTCTTCTTTGAACTTGTCGAACGAACCGAAAGCCGCGTTGATGGCTTCAGCCAGGGCGCCGGTAGGTTGGCCGCCGGCGTTTGGCGCCAGGCAGTTCCAGTAGAAAGTGTGGTTCCAGACCTGAGCGGCGTTGTTGAAGATACCGCCCGAGGAAGTCTTGACGATTTCTTCCAGGGTCTTGCCTTCGAACTCGGTGCCTGGCACCAGGTTGTTCAGGTTCACGACGTAGGTGTTGTGGTGCTTGTCGTGGTGGAATTCCAAGGTTTCCTTGGAGATGTGCGGCTGCAGGGCATCGTGTGCGTAGGGCAGCGGCGGCAATTCGAAAGCCATGATGATTCTCCTAATCAGGTCAGTTGCGGTGAGCGCAAGGCCGATCACGGGCGGCCAAACAAGCGCCGGGGAGTTTGTACTCTTTGCGGCGCAGGGGCTGGATCATAGCACCGGGGGTGCGGCAAAACCACGCAACAACTGTGTGGGATAGAGGTTCCAGAGCCTTTTGGAATAAGTCAGCCGGCGCTGATCAATTGCCACGCGACGCTGAACATCATGACCGCCACCAGCAGGTCGAGAATCCGCCAGGTGCTCGGCCGCGCGAGCCACGGAGCGAGCCATGCCGCGCCCAGGGCGAGGGTGAAAAACCACAGCAGCGAGGCACTGGCGGCACCGACCACGTAGGCCCCAGGCTCAGTTTGCTGCGCCCCCAGGGAGCCGATCAGCAGCACCGTGTCGAGGTAGACATGGGGGTTGAGCAGGGTCACCGCCAGGGCACTGAGCAGCACTGCGCGCAGGGAGCGTACGGCCTGGTTTTCGCCCTGTTGCAGGCTTTGTTTCGAGCAGGCGCGGCGCAGGGCCTGGCTGCCGTACCAAATCAGGAACACCGCGCCGCCCCAGCGCGCCACGGCCAGCAGGGTCGGGTTCTGGGCCAGCACAGTGGCCAGGCCGAAGACGCCGGCCGCAACCAGTAACGCATCGCAGGTCACGCACAGTGCCGCCACCGGCAGGTGATGCTCGCGCCGCAGGCTCTGCGCCAGGACAAAGGCGTTCTGGGTGCCGATCGCCATGATCAGCCCTGCGGCGACCAGCAGGCCGTTGATATAGCTTTGCCACATAGTCCTTACTCCTGGCCCGCGGTCAGTTGCTGCAATACATCCATGGCCCGTCCGGCATCTTCCAGGCCGACAAACAGGTGGTCGTGGTAATAGCCGGCCATCACGTTGCAGCTGATACCGGCCTGGCCCAGGGCACCGGAGAAGGCGGCGGTCAGGCCGACGGCCTGCAATGCCGAATGCACGTTGAGGGTGATCCAGGCAGCGACATAGTCGAAGCCAAGGCCCAGGCGTTCGGCCTGGGCGCGTTCGAGAATGACGGTCAGGCCTTCCTGTTCGCGAAAGCTGCCCACCGCTTCACAGCCCTGAAGCTGGCTGGCGTCGGCGATGCAGCAGAATACGTATTCGCCGGCATTGAGCTGCGGGCTCATGCTGCGCAGCAACGTGGCGAGGGTGGTTTCACCGGCCATGAAAGAAGTCCTTGATCGAAGAGGCATGCTGGCTATTCTCCGGTTCAAGGTTGTATAAGAAAAACCAATATTACTGATCGCTCATTAGGAAAACTGATGTTCGACTACAAATTGCTCTCGGCCCTGGCCGCCGTGGTCGAGCAGGCGGGGTTCGAACGCGCGGCCCAGGTGCTGGGGCTGTCACAATCGGCCATCTCCCAGCGCATCAAATTGCTGGAGGCCCGGGTCGGGCAGCCGGTGCTGGTACGAGCCACGCCGCCGGCGCCGACGGAGATCGGCCGGCGCCTGCTCAACCATGTGCAGCAGGTGCGTCTGCTCGAACGCGACCTGCAGAGCCTGGTGCCGGCGCTGGATGAAGAAGGCCTGCCGGAGCGCCTGCGCATCGCCCTCAATGCCGACAGCCTGGCCACCTGGTGGGCCGAGGCGGTGGGGGATTTCTGTGCTGAACAGCACCTGCTGCTAGACCTGGTGGTCGAAGACCAGACCGTCGGCCTCAAGCGCATGCGCGCCGGGGAAGTGGCGGCTTGTGTCTGTGCCAGCGAGCGGCCGGTGGCCGGTGCGCGCAGCCTGCTGTTGGGCGCCATGCGTTATCGCGCCCTGGCCAGCCCGGCCTTTATCCAGCGCCATTTCCCCCAGGGCGTGCGCGCCGAACAATTGGCCCGCACCCCGGCATTGGTGTTCGGCCCGGATGACTTTCTGCAGCATCGCTACCTGGCGTCGCTCGGGGTCAATGGCGGGTTCGAGCACCATTTGTGCCCGTCTTCGGAGGGGTTTATCCGTCTTACGGAGGCTGGCCTGGGCTGGGGCCTGGTGCCGGAACTGCAAGTACGCGAACAGCTGGCACGCGGCCAATTGCTGGAGCTGCTGCCAGATAAGCCGATCGATGTGCCGCTGTACTGGCATCATTGGCGCAATGGCGGGCAATTGCTGGGGTTGCTGACTGAGCATCTGGCGCGTTCCTCTGCGCAATGGTTGGTGCCCTGGGTGCAGCCGTAAGCGTCAAGCTGCAAGCGACACGTGATGTGCTTGCGTGAAGATTTAACGTGCAGCCCGTGGCTTGAAGCGCGCGCTGCATTTCTAGGAGAAGTCATGAAAATTCTGGTCACCGGCGCAAGCGGCTTCATTGGCGGGCGCTTTGCGCGGTTCGCCCTTGAGCAAGGCCTGGATGTACGGGTCAACGGGCGCCGGGCCGAAGCGGTCGAGCATTTGCTGCGCCGCGGGGCCGAGTTCATCCAGGGCGACTTGAGCGATGCCGGCCTGGTACGCAACCTCTGCCGTGATGTCGACGCGGTGGTCCACTGCGCCGGCGCGGTGGGTTTGTGGGGGCGTTATCAGGACTTCCACCAGGGCAATGTGCTGGTCACCGAGAACGTGGTCGAGGCCTGCCTCAAGCAAAATGTGCGGCGCCTGGTGCACCTGTCGTCGCCGTCGATCTACTTCGACGGCCGCGACCACCTGGGCCTGACCGAAGAACAAGTGCCCAAGCGCTTCAAGCATCCCTATGCCGCGACCAAGTACCTGGCCGAGCAGAAAGTCTTCGGCGCCCAGGAGTTCGGGCTGGAAGTCCTGGCACTGCGCCCGCGCTTCGTCACCGGCGCCGGGGACATGAGCATTTTTCCGCGACTGTTGAAGATGCAGCGCAAGGGGCGGCTGGCGATTGTCGGCAATGGCCTGAACAAGGTCGACTTCACCAGCGTGCAAAACCTCAATGAAGCCCTGTTCAGCAGTCTGCTGGCTGCCGGCTCGGCCCTGGGCAAGGCCTACAACATCAGTAACGGCGCACCGGTGCCGGTGTGGGATGTCATCAACTATGTGATGCGCCAGATGGAAGTGCCGCAGGTCACGCGCTACCGCTCCTACGGCCTGGCCTACAGCCTGGCGGCGCTCAATGAGGGGGCGTGCAAGCTGTGGCCCGGCCGCCCCGAGCCGACCCTGTCGCGCCTGGGGATGCAGGTGATGAACAAGAACTTCACCCTCGACATCAGCCGGGCTCGGCATTATCTGGACTACGAGCCCAAGGTCAGCCTGTGGACCGCCCTCGACGAATTCTGCGGTTGGTGGAAGGCTCAGGACATACGCTGAAAACAAACACTGAACCGAGTTTGCACTTCGGGGTCGATCAGTGCGGCGAATTAGCGGTTTATACTCGCTCACCCAGCCATTACTGCGGTTCACAAAGGTTGACCCATGCGTAACGATGCCAACGACGACTTCGATGATGTTCCCAGCCTGCGCGCCGACCCTCTCGATGACGATGATTTCCCGACTACCACCGCTGTCCGCGAGCGCACCGCCGTGCATTCGCGCAGTACGCCGGTGGTCAAGGTCAAGGGGCCGAGCACCGGGCCACTGTGGGCGCTGGTTGGGGCATTGTTCTTTGCCTTTATCGGCCTGGCCTGGTGGAGTTTCCAGCAGATTTCGCTGATGGAGCAGCAACTGGTGGCAACCCAGGAAAGCTTTGCCCGCATCAGTGAGGAGGCGGCGGGGCGTTTGCAGGATATCTCCGGCAAGGTGGTGGCCAGCCAGTCCAACGTCAACAGCGACAGCGAGGCGTTGAAGCTGCAGATCAAGCAGCTCGAAAGCAAGTTGCTGGATCAAGGCAAGCAGCAGCAAGGCGTTGCCGGACAAGCCACCGACCTCGACAAACGCCTGGCCCAGATGAGCGCCCAGACCACCGAACAGCAGGCCGCCAACACCCAGTTGCAGGCTCAGGTCAAAGCCTTGAGCGCCGAGTTGGCGACCCTCAAGGGCGGCCAGGGCGATGCCGGCAAGCTCGATGCTCAGCTCAAGAGCCTGGCGGCTGACGTCGCTGCACTGAAAAAACAGGGCAACCCGAGCGCCGCCGTGGAGCGCCTGGAGCAGGACATGATCGTGCTCAAGAGCCAGCAGGATAACCACCCGGCACCGGCACAAGGGGCGACCAATACCGCTGAGTTCGACGCCTTCCGGGGTCAGGTCACGCGCAACATCAACACCCTGCAAAGCCAGATCCAGAACCTGCAACAGCAGATCAGCGCCCGTCCCTGATCGAGCCCCAGCCTTCCTGCGCCAGGCGTGGGAAGGCTCCTCCTGCCCCCCGTTGACTGAATACTCGACCATAGCCCGTTGCCGTCTACGCTCTTGAAACACCAACAAGAACGAGGGATGGGCAATGAAGGCTTTGCTGAAAGGTTCCTGGCTGTACGGTTTGTTGATGCTCTTTGGCAGTGTCGCCCTGGCGGCCGCACCAGACGCAGATGAAGGAGCAGCGGCCAGGGCCTTGCTGGAAAAAGCCGTGGCTTATTATCAGCAGCAGGGTGACAAGGCGTTTGCCGCGTTCAGCCGTCAGGGCGATTTTGTCGACAAGGACCGCTATGTGTTCGTGGTCGACACCCACGGCGTGATGCTCGCCAGCGGAGGTCCATCGGCGGCGCTGATCGGTCGTGATGTGTCCGAGGTGCTTGGGCCGGACCTGAAAAAAGCTTTCAAGGATGTGCTCAAGACCCCGAGCGAGGGCGTCCAGGAAGCCGAGTACCGCTGGCAGAACTGGGCCGATGGCAAGGTCGAGCGCAAGCGGGTGTTTTTCCAACGGGTCGGCGAGCGCATTCTGGCGGTCGGCTATTACCTGCCCCGGGCGTCGGCCGATCTGGCCAGGGCGTTGCTGGACAAGGCGGCCACCGCACTTGGCAGCGATCAGAAACAGACCCTCAACGCCATCAACTCACTCAAGGGCGGTTTTCTGCAGGACGACCTGTATGTCTTTGTCGTCGACCTCAAGACCCATCGCTACGTGGCCCACGGCACCAACCTGCGCTTGATCAATACCGACTTTGGCAAGATCCGTGACCCCGAGGGCAAGCCGGTGGGCGAGCCGATCCTGGCCCTGATGGCCAAGCAGGATCAGGGGGAATATGAGTACCGCTGGAAAAACCCGGTAACCGGCAAGGTCGAAGACAAACACGCGTACCTGCGCAAGGTCGGCGACCTGCTGGTGGCGGTGGGTTATTACAGTCCGTGACACCCTGAACCCTGGCGCGGCCTAGCGCACGGCGTCTTCGCGGCCGCGCAGGAGCATGTTGGGCATGGCCAGAGCCGCTGCCAGCCCCAGCAGGGACACCGCCGCGCTGACCATCAGCAGATGGCGGAAGGTCAGCAGCAACTCGGCGCGCAAGGCGTCCTGCGCAGGACCGGGCGCAGCATTCAGACTGTCGAGCAAGGCGTTGCCCGAGCTGCCTTCGACCAGCAGTGCTGCGCCCGACAGGTGAACCAGGCTGGAGTGTTGCAGCAAGGTCAGCAGCAGCGCCGACATCAGTGCCACCCCGACAGCTCCGCCGAGGGAACGGAACAGGTTGGTGGTGCTGGTGGCCACGCCTATGTCCCGTTGCTCCACCGCATTCTGGGTGCCCACCAGCGAGGTGGGGAACTGCATGCCACCGGCAATCCCGCACAACAACATGAACAGGCTGCTCAGCAGCACCGCCTGGGGCGGGCTGAAGGCCATGCCGAGGATCGCGATCGGCATCAATAGCGCGCCGCCGAGGATCATCGGTTTGTAGCGCCCGGTCACCGAGGTCCGGCGCCCGGCGCAATAAGCCCCCATCGGCAAGCCCATGGCCAGTGGCAGCAGGTGCAGCGCAGCGCTGTCGGCCCCGGCGCCGGTGACACTCTGGAACCGCAGCGGCATCAGCACAATCAGGGAAATGGCCTGGAAGTTGTTGAAAAAGATCGTGCACCAGCACAGCACCGCGTTGCGGTTGGCGAACAGGTGCATCGGCAGCAATGGCTCGCGGGCCCTGCGCTCGTGCCAGACAAACAGCGCCAGGGCGACCACGGCGATACCGAGCAGGCCAAGGACCTGGTTGCTGCGCCAGGCGTGGCCCTGGCCGATCTCGGTGATGCCCAGCAGCAGGGCGGTCAGGCCGATGATCATCAACAGCGTGCCGAGGTAATCGATGATCGGTTTGCGTTGCGGCAGGGGCAGCCCGACCAGGGTGCGATGGGCCACCAGCCAGGCACCCAGGCCCAGGGGCAGGTTGATCAGGAACACCCAGCGCCAGGACAGGTACTCGGTCATGTAGCCGCCGAGCACCGGCCCGGCGACGCTGGCCACCGCATACATGCCGCTGAAGTAACCCTGGTAGCGCCCGCGCTCACGGGGGGGAACGATATCGCCGATGATCGCCTGGCTCACCGAAATCATCCCACCGGCGCCGATGCCCTGGAAAATCCGCGCCAGCACCAGTTGTTCCATGCTTTGCGCCATGCCGCAGAACAGCGAGGCCAGGGTAAACAGGCCCATGCCGAACAGCATCAGTTTGCGTCGGCCATAGAGGTCGCCGAGCTTGCCGTAGATCGGCACGGCCACGGTCATCGCCACCATGTAGCCGGAAATGACCCACGCCAGCAGGCTGACATCCTTGAACTGCGCGGAAATGGCCGGCATGGAAACAGCGACGATGGTCTGGTCCAGTGCGCCAAGGAAAATCGCCAGCATCAGGGCGATCAGCACACTGCGTATGGCCGGGGTGGCCTGGCCGGGCGGGGGAAGCTGGGTCACGAAAAAACCTGCGGGCAGTAATGGACCCGCAGGGTGCAAGGCTAGCGGGAATGAGCGCTAGTGTACTCGATAGCCTCCTACTCGATAGCCTCGTAAGGAAGACCGACGTAATTTTCCGCAATGGTTTTTCGTCCCGCTTCGGAGCTGACGAAATAATCCAGTTCTGCTTCGGTAATGCGCTGGCTGAACGCGTCGGCATCGGGAAACTGGTGCAGCATCGAGGTCATCCACCAGGAGAAACGTTCGGCTTTCCATACCCGGCGCAGGCAGATTTCCGAGTATTTCTCCAAGAGGTCGGTGCGTTGCTCGCGGTAGACCTTGAGCAGGATGTTGAACAGCGTGCTGACGTCGCTGGCCGCCAGGTTCAAGCCCTTGGCGCCCGTTGGCGGCACGATGTGCGCGGCATCGCCTACCAGGAACATGTGCCCGTACTGCATGGGCTCGACCACGAAGCTGCGCAGCGGTGCGATGCTTTTCTCGATCGACGGGCCGGTCACCAGGCGCTCGGCCAGGGCGGCTGGCAGGCGGTTCTTGAGTTCGTCCCAGAAACGTTGGTCGGACCAGTTCTCGACCTGTTCATCGGCCGGCACTTGCAGGTAATAACGGGTGCGGGTGGTCGAGCGCATGCTGCACAGGGCGAAGCCGCGAGCGTGCCGGGCGTACACCAGCTCTTCGTGGACCGGCGGGGTATCGGCCAGGATGCCCAGCCAGCCGAAGGGATAGACCCGCTCGAAAATGTTCAGCGATTCAGCGGGAATCGATTGCCGCGCCACACCGTGGAAGCCGTCGCAGCCGGCGATGTAGTCGCACTCCAGGCGCACCGCTTCGCCGTCGTGTTCGAAGGTCAGGTAGGGTTGCTCGCTTTTCATGCCATGGGGCTGCACGTCGCGGGCTTGATAAAGGGTCACCGCGCCGGCGGCTTCGCGTGCCTGCATCAGGTCGCGGGTGACCTCGGTCTGGCCGTAGATCATCACGTTCTTGCCGCCGGTCAGGGCGTGCAGGTCGATGGCCACCTGGCGACCGTCGAACGCCAGCTCGAAGCCGCCATGCACCAGGCCTTCGGCGTCCATGCGCTGGCTGACGCCGGCCTGGCGCAGCAGATCGACCATGCCTTGTTCCAGGACGCCTGCGCGAATGCGACCCAGGACGTAGTCCGGGTCTTGGCGTTCAACGATCACTGTGTCGATGCCGGCGTTGTGCAACAGTTGGCCGAGCAGCAGGCCGGAGGGGCCGGCGCCGATGATGGCGACTTGGGTTTTCAGGGTTTTCATTGTTTTTATGACTCGCAAGCTTCAGCCGAACAAGGTTCGGTGAATGGTTTTTTTATGTTTCGAGTGCTTGCATTTTTCACCGGTGAACCTGTCAATTGAAGGTTAAAACTAAGCCGATACCTGTTCATTTCACCAATCGGTGCGATTATCGCCCGTCACTCTGAGGCCTGGATTGCAGTTATGAACAAGCCTGCCCTTTCTTCCATCCCGGTGTTCAAACTCTATGGCGAGAGCCTGGGCTGGCCGACCCCGGACTTGTTGCACTGCGAAACCATCAGCAAACGCAGTCGCGAACACCATTGGGAAATCAAGCCGCACCGGCACGCCGACCTCGGTCAATTATTGTTCGTCCACCGTGGGCAGGCGGAACTCGAGATAGAAGGGCAGCGCACCTTGCTGGGGGAATCGGCGCTGCAGGTGCTGCCGCCGTTGTCGGTGCATGGCTTCCGTTTTTCCGAGGACATAGAAGGGTATGTGCTGACGCTGGCCGCACCGCTGGTGGCGCACCTGCAGGCGCAATTGGGGCAGTCGGTGAATGCCCTGGCGTTGGCCGAGAGCTATCCGGCGCGCGCCGACGGGTCATACCTCAACGGCCTGTTCGCCGCCTTGCAGCAGGAATATCAAGGGCATGAGCCGGCCCGCGAAATGCTCATGCACGCGTTGGTCAGCACCATCGTGGTCTGGGTCAGCCGCCAGGCGATCCAGCGCCGCAGCGCCAATCAGCGGCCGCAGCGCGCCCGGGAGTACTTCAATGGTTTTGTGCAACTGGTGGAGGCGCACTATCGCGAGCACGTGAAGGTCGAGGACCTGGCGCACAAACTGGGGATTTCGGTTTCTCACCTCAACGGCACTTGCCGCGAACTGGCCGGGCAGCCAGCGTTGCAGATCATGCACGAACGCCAGTTGCTCGAAGCCAAGCGCCTGCTGACGTACACCGGGATGACCATCTACGAGATTTCCGACAGCCTGGGCTTTTCCGACCCGACCAACTTCACCCGGATGTTCCGGCGTCGCATTGGTATTTCGCCCAAGGCCTTCCGCGACCGGTTGAAGGTCGACCAGGCCAACGAGGATTGAGCAGCGCCTTACCGCAAGGCGTTCAACGTGGCCGAGTGCGGGATGCAGTGCTCAAGGCTGCAACTGGCGTAGACCCGGGGCAATTGCCGGGCCTGTTCGACGCGGTAGGCCGCGGTGCCGTAAAGCGCCAGGGTTGCGCCGCAGGTCAGGAAGATCGCCAGATACCTTCTTGTTTTGATGTTCATGGCTAGCACCTCTGAACGAGTAGCCCCATTGATTGAAGGGCTACTTAATCAGCATAGGCCAGCGCTGCCGAGTTGCCAGACCGCAGGTCTGCATGGTTGACGGGGTATTCAGCCGGTTGATCGGCTGCGCACGGCTACCGCCTACAGGCCTTGGTCCCACTGCGGTTCTTCGGGAAATCTCAGCACCAGGAAATCCAGCATGCTGCGCAACGCGGCAGGCATGTGCTTGCGCGAGGCGTACACCGCATACATGTTCATCTGCCGCGGCTCGGCATCGGGCAGCAGGCGCACCAGCTCGCCGCTGTGGATGTGCACGCCGGCCTGGTAGGTGGGCAGCATGGCGATCCCGGCACCCGCCATGGCGGCACGCAGCAAGGTGCTGGCTTCATTGGCGCTGATGTTGCCCTGTACCGGAACTGACAGCTGTTCACCCGCCTGCTCGAAATGCCACAGGCTTTTGCCAAAGTAGGAATGGGTCAGGCAGTTGTGTTCGCTCAACTCTTCCACCCGCTGCGGTGTGGGGTGCTCGCCCAGGTAGGCCGCGGAGGCGCAGATCACCGAGCGGCAGACGGTCAGGCGACGGGCGATCAGGTTCGGGTCTAGGTCGTTGCTGGTTCGGATCGCCAGGTCGATGCGTTCATCCACCAGGTTCACCGTGCGGTCGAGCATCTGCAAATCGATGCTGACCCCGGGGTAACGCTTGACGTAGGCGGCCATGGCGTCAGCCAGTTGGGCCTGGCCGAACGAGGTGCTGACACTGATGCGCAGCAGCCCGCGCGGGGCGTCATCCGGTTCACTGACCGCCGCCTGCATGTCGTTCGACAGCTCCAGCATCTGCCGACACCGCGGCAGGATTTCGCTGCCCGCCGCCGTCAGGCTGAGTTTGCGGGTGGTGCGGTGCATCAGCCGCGCGCCGACCCAATCCTCCAACTCCGCCAGATAACGCGAAACCACCGGGCGCGACAGATCCAGGTGATCGGCGGCGGCCGACTGGCTGCCGAGGTCGACCACACTGACAAACACGCGCATTGCTTGAAGACGATCCATGATTTGCCCGCTTTCAGAAACAAACTATGTTCCAGCATCGCATTTTTTGTACCGACTGACGCAACTAAGCTCCCCCCCATCGAAAGCCAAGCCCACAGACTCTGGAGTTGCCCCATGATCGGATTCACCTCACTCAAACGCCTGCTGCTGGCCAGCGCTATCGTGGGTTTTGCCGCCCATGCCGCAGCGGCCGAGCCCGGGTTGACCCTGGATGTCTACAACCCGGGCGCGGCGGCAATCTTTCCGGTGAGCTCGGTGCTGGTCAGCGGCAAGAAGGAAGCCATTTTGGTGGATGCCCAATTCGGCAAGTCCCAGGCCGAGCAACTGGTCGAGAAAATTCGCGCCAGCGGCAAACAGTTGACCACCATCTACATCAGCCATGGCGATCCGGACTATTACTTTGGCCTTGAGACCATCACTGCGGCGTTTCCCAAGGCCAAGGTCGTGGCCTCGCAGCCAACGGTCGAGCACATCAAGGCCACGGTTGAGGGCAAGCTGGCTTTCTGGGGGCCGAAAATGGGCGCCGACGTGCCGGGCAAAACCATCGTTCCCGCTGTGCTCAAGGGCCACAGCCTGACCCTGGAAGGGCAGAAGCTCGACATCATCGGTCTGGACGGCAAGCAGCCGGATCGGACCTTTGTCTGGATCCCGTCGATCAAGGCCGTGGTGGGTGGCGTCGTGGTTGCGGAAAACATCCACGTGTGGATGGCCGACACCCAGAGCGCGCAATCGCACCAGGATTGGTTGAGCACCCTGCAGACCCTCCAGGGCCTGCAGCCCAAGACCGTGATTCCGGGGCACTTCCTGGGTGACAGTGCCCGGTCCCTGGCGCCGGTGCAGTTCACTGCCGAATACATCAAGGCTTTCGACGAAGAAACCGCCAAGGCCAGCAACTCTGCCGAGTTGATCGCGGCCATGAAAAAGCGCTACCCGAACCTTGGCGAAGAAAGCTCCCTGGAACTCAGCGCCAAAGTCGCCAAGGGCGAGATGAAGTGGTGAGCTGATCGGTTTGATTCACTCCCGCGCCTGGCGCGGGAGGCCCTATAGCACTTATCGCAACTGGAGAACTGTCATGAGCAAGATCGCAATCATTGGTGCCACCGGTCGTGCCGGTAGCCAATTGCTGGAAGAAGCCCTGCGTCGTGGTCACAGCGTGACCGCTATTGCCCGCAACACGGCAAAGATCGGCCAGCGTGCCGGTGTGGTGACCCGTGAGGTCGATGTTGCCGACCGCGCAGCGTTGCAAGCGGCGCTGGCCGGTCACGATGCAGTGATCAGTGCCGCGCATTTCTCCACCATCGCCGCCAGCGCCATCATCGAGCCGGTGAAAAAGGCCGGGGTCAAGCGCCTGCTGGTGGTCGGTGGTGCCGGTTCGCTGCTGTTGCCCGATGGCGGCAAGGTCATCGACAGCCCTGGCTTCCCGCCGGAGTACAAGGCCGAAGCCAGCGCCGGTGGCGTCTACCTCGACACCCTGCGCCAGGAACAGGATCTGGACTGGACCTTCCTCTCGCCCTCGGCGGAGTTCGTCGAGGGTGAGCGCACCGGGCATTTTCGCCTTGGTCAGGATCATCTGCTGGTCAGTGCCGAAGGACGTAGCTGGATCAGCTTTGCCGACTACGCCATTGCCTTGATCGACGAAGTGGAAAAACCGGCCCACAGCCGTCAGCGGTTTACGGTTGGTTATTGAGTAGGGGCCGGCTACCACGGCGCCCCACCGGCCCAGCGCAGCCTGGCGGCAGCGGCTACAGGCTGGTGGTTAGCGTTGCTGCGCCTGGGTTATCAGCCAATCCAGCAACTCTTGCAAGGCCGCCGAAGGCCCCGGGCGTTCCGGGTAGACCAGGTAGTAGGCCTGGCCCGTCGGCACCTTCAAATCAAAGGGCATGACCAGCCGCCCGGCACTCAGGTCGTCGCCAATCAATGCCCAGTCGCCCATCGCCACGCCAGAACCTTGGGAGGCCACGGACATCGCCAGGTCCAGGGTCTCGAAATGCTGGCCCTTGCCCAGGGTCTTCAATGGCGTGCCGGCGGCTTTCAACCAGCTTTGCCAGTCGCGCTGGTCATGGGACGGGTGCAGCAGCAGGTGCTGCTGCAAGTCCGCCGGGGTCTTGAGTGGCACCGAACCCTCCAGCAGCGGTCGGGAGCAGACCGGTGTCAGCTGTTCGTTGAACAGGTGCCGCGACCCCAGCGTCGGGGTGGGCGGGGCGCCATACATTACCGCCGCATCGAACGGCTCGCGGCTGAAATCCACGCCATGCTGCACGGTGGTGGTCAGTTGCACCGGCACTTCCGGGCGCTCCTTCTGCCATTGCAGCAGGCGCGGCAGCAGCCAGCGCATCACGCAGGTCGGGGCCTTGAGGCGCAGGTTGTGGTTTTGCGCGCCAATTTCATCCACCGCGCCATTGATCAATTCGAACACCTGCTGCACCCGGGGCAGCCATTCCAGCCCTTCGGCGGTCAGGCTCAAGCCCCGCGCCTGGCGCTGAAACAACGGGTAACCCAGGTGGCTTTCCAGCCCGGCGATCTGCCGGCTCACCGCGCCCTGGGTGACGTGTAATTGCTCGGCGGCGCGGGTGAAATTGCAGCACTGGGCGGTGATCAGGAATGTGTGCAGCGCGGGCAGGGGCGGGAGGCGTTTCATGGGGGGCCAAGGTATGACGTGGGGACATGGCTAGTATGACTTTTTATCCATTGTCCCGGCTACGGGCCCGCCGTTCCAATACCCCTTCTGCGGGCGTTTGATGGCGAGTTCAAGCAGGCCGCCGACGCCCGGTGTCCATCCAATAACAAGGGCGATGAAATGGCGACGTGCGGCGAAGTACTGGTCAAGTTACTTGAGGGTTATGGGGTCGAGCAGGTATTCGGCATTCCCGGGGTGCATACCGTCGAGCTGTACCGTGGGCTGGCCGGGTCGAGTATCAACCACGTCACCCCGCGTCACGAGCAGGGCGCCGGTTTCATGGCCGACGGCTACGCACGCACCAGCGGCAAGCCGGGGGTGTGCTTCATCATCACCGGCCCGGGGATGACCAACATCACCACGGCCATGGGCCAGGCCTACGCCGATTCGATTCCGATGCTGGTGATTTCCAGCGTGCAGTCGCGCAGCCAGCTGGGCGGTGGACGCGGCAAGCTGCACGAACTGCCGAACCAGGCGGCTCTGGTGAGCGGTGTGGCAGCGTTTTCCCACACCCTGATGTCCGCCGCCGAGCTGCCGGGGGTATTGGCCCGGGCCTTCGCCTTGTTCCAGGCCGGGCGTCCGCGTCCGGTGCATATTGAAATCCCTCTCGATGTGCTGGTTGAAGAGGCTGATGATCTGCTCGCCAGCACCCCGGTCAGCATCGCCCGTGCCGGCGCCGCACCTGCCGCCATCACGCAGATGAGCCAGCGCCTGGCCAGCGCCCGGCGCCCGCTGATCCTCGCCGGCGGTGGCGCGATCGATGCGGCGGCTGCGTTGACCCGACTGGCGGAGCTGTTGGCAGCGCCCGTGGCCCTGACCATCAACGCCAAGGGCATGCTGCCGTCCTCGCATCCGCTGCTGATCGGCTCGACCCAGTCCCTGGTCGCCACCCGGGCCCTGGTGGCAGAGGCTGATGTGGTCCTGGCCATCGGCACCGAACTGGCCGAGACCGATTACGACGTGACCTTCGCCGGTGGTTTCGAGATTCCCGGGGCGCTGCTGCGGATCGACATCGACCCGGACCAGACCGTGCGCAACTACCCGCCGCAGGTGGCGCTGGTGGCCGATGCGCAGATGGCCGCCGAGGCCTTGCTGGCGCAGTTGAGCCAACAGCCGCTGGCCGAGCGCGCCGCAGAATGGGGCCAGGCCCGCGCGGCAGTCCTGCGCCGCGAACTGGACAGCGCCTGGGACGCCCCGACCCGTGCCCAGACTCTGCTGTTGCACACCGTGCTTCAGGAGCTGCCGGAGATCGTGTTCGTCGGTGACTCCACGCAACCGGTGTATAGCGGCAACCTGACCTTCAACCCCGAGCAGCCGCGGCGCTGGTTCAACTCGTCCACCGGTTACGGCACCCTTGGCTATGCCTTGCCGGCAGCGGTCGGCGCCTGGCTGGGCGGGGCTTCCGAGCGCAGTGCCCGTGGCCCGGTGGCCTGTCTGATTGGCGATGGCGGTCTGCAATTCACCCTGGCGGAACTCGCCAGCGCCGTGGAGGCCCAGACTCCGATCATCGTCCTGCTGTGGAATAACCAGGGTTACGAGGAGATCAAGAAATACATGGTCAACCGCGCCATCACGCCGGTGGGCGTGGACATTTACACCCCGGACTTTATCGGTGTGGCCAAGGCCCTGGGCTGCGCCGCCGAAGCCATCAGCAGTGTCGAGCAGTTGCGCAACGCCTTGCGTGCCGCCGCCGCACGCCAGGGGCCGAGCCTGATTGAAATCGACCAGGCCGGCTGGATGCAGGCGGTGCAGGCATGAGCACAATGAATCTGTCGAATGGGCTGTACATCAATGGCCAATGGCGCGCCGGCAGCGAACGCTTGCAGGTGATCAACCCGTCCACGGAGCAGCCTTTGGCGATAGTCGCCGGGGGCGACGGGCAGGATGTGGAGCAGGCGGTACGCGCCGCCCAGGCGGGATTTCGCGTGTGGTCCGCGTGCAGCGGCGCCGAGCGTGCCGTGGTCTTACGCAAGATTGCCACGGGCGTTGCCGCACGCCGCGAACGCCTGATGCAGCTGCAATCGAGCAACAACGGCAAGCCGCAATTCGAAGCGGCTATCGATGTGGATGATGTGATTGCCACCTTCGAATACTACGCCGGCCTGGCCGAAAGCCTGGATGCCGCCCAGGACGCGGATGTGCCCCTGCCCAGTGACGACTTCAGCGCTCGCCTGCGTCGCGAACCCTGCGGCGTGGTTGGCTTGATCGTGCCCTGGAACTTCCCCATGGTGACCACGGCCTGGAAGCTGGCGCCCGCCTTGGCGGCCGGGTGCAGCGTGGTCCTCAAACCGTCCGAGGTGACGCCGCTGCCGGAGCTGGAGCTGGCGGCAATCATCGCCGACAGTGGTTTGCCCGATGGCGTGTTCAACCTGGTGTGCGGCACTGGCCTGGCAGTCGGCGCACCGCTGGCGGCGGATCCGCGGGTGGCGAAGATTTCCTTTACCGGCAGCAATGCGGTCGGGGTCCAGGTCATGCAGCGTGCAGCAGAAAGCATCAAGGGCGTCAGCCTGGAACTGGGCGGCAAATCATCGTTGCTGGTGCTGGCCGATGCCGATCTCGACCTGGCGGTAGAGCTGGCCTGTGGCGGTGGTTTTTTCAACGCCGGGCAGATGTGCTCGGCCACCAGTCGGGTGCTGGTGGCCGAAGAGCTGGCGGATGAGTTTCTGCTGCGCCTCAAGACTCGGGCCGAGGCGATCCGGGTCGCCGACCCGTTCGCCGCCGAGGTGGACATGGGAGCGCTGGTCAACCAGGCGCAGTACCAGCGGGTCTTGGGCCATATCCAGGCTGGGCTGAGTGTCGGCGCCAAGCTGGTGTCGGGTGGCGGACGTCCACCGGCGCTGCCCCGTGGCTATTTCATTGAGCCGACGATCTTCACCCAGGTGCCTCTGGACAGCGCGCTGTGGTGCGAGGAAATCTTCGGCCCGGTGCTCTGCGTACGCAGTTTCGCCAGCGAGCAGGAGGCCGTGGACCTGGCCAATGACAGCGCGTTCGGCCTGGTGGCGAGCGTGGTCAGTGGTTGCACCGAGCGAGCCGAACGGGTGGCGAACGAGTTGCAGGCCGGGCTGGTGTGGATCAACGCGCCCCAGGTGATTTTTCCGCAAGCAGCGTGGGGCGGCTACAAACAAAGCAGCATCGGCCGCGAGTTGGGACCTTGGGGGTTGCAGGCCTTCCAGGAAATCAAACACGTGATCCGGGCCCGCTGAACCGGCGTATCCAGCGTCGCTGGCGGCGCTGGATTCAGACGCTGATGCGCAGGCGCGCCATGTCGCGCAGCGGTGGGGCGCCGAAC
The DNA here is from genome assembly GCF_049199125.1 of Pseudomonas sp. QD4. Classification (NCBI taxonomy): domain Bacteria; kingdom Pseudomonadati; phylum Pseudomonadota; class Gammaproteobacteria; order Pseudomonadales; family Pseudomonadaceae; genus Pseudomonas; species Pseudomonas sp. QD4. Next base: position 89,248 of record NZ_JBLZOM010000004.1, on the reverse strand, counting down.
AGGCGGCTGTACTCGCGGCTGAATTGCGACGGGCTTTCGTAGCCCACGCGGTAGCCGGCGGCGGAGGCCTCCAGGCCTTCGGCGAGCATCAGGCGTCGCGCTTCCTGCAGGCGCAGTTGCTTCTGGTACTGCAGCGGGCTCATGGCGGTCATGGCCTTGAAGCGATGGTGCAGGGTCGAGACGCTGAGGTTGACCTCCCGCGCCAGGTCATCGATGCGCAGGGGCTGTTCATAGTTGCCGTTCAACCACTTGATGGCCTGGTTGACGCGATGGCTCTGGCTGTTGGCGATGGCAATTTCATACAACCGATGCCCCTGCTTGCTGCGCAGCAGCCGATAGAGGATTTCCCGGCGGATCAGCGGCGCGAGCATGGCGATGTCTTTCGGCGTGTCCAGCAAACGGGTCAGGCGCAGCACGGCATCGAGCATCGGCGGGTCGAGTTGTTCGACATACAGGCCGCGCCCAGTGGGCCGGGTCGGAACTCCCAGGGGGCCGGCATCGGCGATCAGGGTGCTGATTTCAGTGGGGTCGATGTCCAGGCGCAAGGCCAGGATCGGCTCTTCGGGCGAAACGATGGCGACTTTGCCGCTCAAGGGCACCGACACCGACACCACCAGGTAATTGAGCGGGTCGTAGTTGAACGTTTCGTCGGCCAGCCGTACTTCTTTGCGCCCCTGGGCCATGATGCACAGCGCGGGCTGGGCCAGTACCGGGGCGAACTGGTGGGAGCTGCTGTGGCGCGAAACAAACAGTGAGTGGATGGCGGTGGCGTAGCTGCCGTCTTCGCTGGTGTTGCGGCGAATGATTCCGGCCAGCTCGGCGCGCTGTTTTTCCATGTCCGGATCCAGCGGAGCTTGCGGATATTCGAGTGACGACATGGGAAGCCTCCGGCGTTTCTGATGGGCACAGCTTAAATTTGTGCAAGAACCATGGGTAGGCGATTCCTGCGTAAAACTTGCCTGATTCTGCAGCGCCCGCGCGTATTAGACACAACACGTGTTTCGGCGCGGGTGTCACTTGCTTGAAACAGTCGTATGGTTTTTCCAGGACTGTCGGGCGTGCGGTGATCCCATCTCCCGCTGCTCGCAGGATTGTGCAAAAGGCCGACAGGATTCGACTAACGGCGGCTGCTGCGGCCGTTTAATCTTTGATCCTGTCGCAGCCCGTCCCATGGCTGCCTCGACAACACCCTGGGAGGGTCGCAGATGTCCACGCATAGTCCTGTCAGTCATATGGCTTTCGTCCGTGCCCGCAGCGGGCGTACCACGGAATTGGGCGCGCGCTTGAGCAGCCTGATCGAGCCGTCGCGCCAGACACCCGGTTGCCTGCATTTCGCGTTGCAGCACTCGCAGTGCGATGCCGAGCTGTGGATGGTTTCCGGCTTCTGGAGCAGTCAGCAGGCGATGACCGCCTACTTCAGTTCGCCCGCCATGGCGATTTTTACCGAGTTGGTGCAGGACCTGGTGGTCAACAGCCTGGACTTCCACACCTTCAGCCATATCTCGGCCGCCGAGGCCCATGGCGAATACGCGCAACTGAACCAGGCCCCGGTGCACAAACTGGCCAGTTGAAGGTTTAGAATGGCCGACTTTCCATTGGCCAGGATCAGCAACATGGCACGTAAAGAGTTTGCGCAGTTCGAAGCGGTATCCGCCGTGGTACCGGGTGAAGGCGGTTACAGCGCCGCTATCGCCATCAAGGCCCTGGGTGGTTCAGGGGCTCCGCGTTTTCATAAAGTACTGGATGACCAGAAATTCAAGACCGCCGATGACGCCGACCAGGCTGCTGCGCAGAAGCTTGAGCAGTTGATCGACGTCGATGAGGACGGCGAGCTGTCCTGGAAAACTATCTGACTGCCCCCGGGCGGTACATCTTGAACAAGGCCTCAGGCCCCAGCTGGAAATAATCCGCTGGCCCGCCGCCGCGCAGAATCGGTTCTGCCGCGGCGGTGTCGTACACCCCATCCTTGAGCAGCCACTTGGCGATATGCACGGCGACTACTTCGCCGAGAATCAGCCAGCTTGGCACCAGCTCCTGATCTGCCCGCTGCAATTGAATGATCTGCGTGACCTTGCATTCAAAGGACACCGGGCTTTCGGCTACCCGCGGTACGGCGATCACCTTCGAGGCGACGGGGGTCAGGCCCGACAATTCGAACTCGTCGACATCGGCCGGCACGGAGGCGCAACTCTGGTTCATCTGCTCAGCCAGGGGCCGGGTCGCCAGGTTCCAGGCAAATTCGCCGGTTTGCTCGATGTTGTTCAGGCTGTCTTTGCGCCCGACGCTGGAGAACCCGATGATCGGCGGAATGTAGTTGAAGGCATTGAAGAAGCTATAGGGCGCCAGGTTCAGCCGGCCATGGGTGTCCTGTGAGGAAATCCAGCCGATAGGGCGCGGGCCGACGATGGCGTTGAACGGGTCATGGGGCAGGCCGTGGCCCTGGGCGGGTTCGTAGTAGTGAATATCGTCGGGCATGGCGGGGCTCCTGAGGTGCGGTGATCCGAGGGCGCCATAGTGCCGGGCGCGAGGCGCTAATTCCAGCATCGATGGTCAGGCGATGGCCGGCTTTCAAACGAGGTACGGTGGTTTTCTCCCCACCATAAAACGACTAAGCCCGGCCGAAGCCGGGCTGTGATGCCGCGCGTGGGTATTAGCTGATGGTGGCAGAACCGGTACGGTCGTAACCGTCTTCAGCGACCGTGGCAGAACCGGTGCGATCGTAGCCGTCTTCGGCGAAGGTGGCAGAGCCGGTACGGTCATAACCGTCTTCAGCGACTGTGGCAGAACCGGTGCGGTCGTAACCGTCTTCAGCGACTGTGGCAGAACCGGTACGGTCGTAGCCGTCAGCGGCGAAGGTGGCAGAACCGGTGCGGTCATAGCCGTCTTCGACAACGGTGGCCGAGCCTGTGCGGTCGTAGCCGTCAGCGGCCAGCGTGGTCGAGCCGGTACGGTCATAACCATCGGCAGCGAAGGCGTTGGCGGCCAGTACCGAAAGGGTCAGGGCGATGATCAGTTTGCTTTTCATGAGAGTGACTCCAGGTTCGTCAAGGGTGTGTGCGTTGGGCGTGAAATAGATATTACTCCGTGTAAGTTGATTAAAAAGCGCAAAAAAGCGCTTAAGTTAATCGATTTGATCGATGTTAAGGCCGTCGCAAGTGACTGCAAATAACTGCGGTGGGGCCCGTGCTCTGTATACGTATGGGACGGCGTTATGGATTCAATTGCAGGCTGCGACCCGAGCATTAACGGATCATTAATCTGTTAATCCGGGCTGTGGAATCGCGATCAACGGATTTTTCATGCGCCACAGACCTATTTTTCACTGCGCGCCCCGCAGCCTTCGCCCAGGCCTGCATTCGACGACAGGCCGTCTTGAATAGAGCCCTGGAGCGATACCGCGAATGAATAAACTTCCTCAGATCACCCTGGCGTTCTGGGTCATGAAAATCTGCGCAACCACCCTCGGAGAAACCGCCGGGGACCTGTTGTCGATGACCTTGAATGTCGGCTATGCCATCAGCTCGATGATCCTGATCAGCGTGTTCGTGCTGACCCTGATCACCCAACTGTTTTCCAGGACCTACAACCCGGTGCTGTATTGGATCGTGATCCTCTCCACCAGCACGGCCGGGACCACCATGTCGGACTTCATGGACCGCACCCTGGGGCTGGGCTACGCCACTGGCTCGATGATCCTGATTGCAATACTGCTGGCGATCTTCGCGGCCTGGCGCCTGAGCGGCGATTCGCTGAACGTGAACAAGATCCACAGCTTCAGGGGGGAGATGTTCTATTGGATGGCGATTCTGTTTTCCAACACCCTGGGCACCGCCCTGGGCGACTACCTGGCAGATGATTCGGGCCTGGGTTTTGCCGGCGGCGCATTGTTTATCGGCGCCACCATCGCCGTGGTGGTGCTGCTCAAGTACTTCACTCGGATTTCGTCGGTGCTGCTGTTCTGGGCGGCATTCGTGCTGACCCGGCCATTCGGCGCGACCCTGGGGGATTTCCTGACCAAACCCCATGAAAAGGGCGGCCTGGATTTTGGCACCATCGGCTCCTCGGCGGTGTTGGCGGGGATCCTGCTGGTGATGATTATCGGCGCGACCTATGCCCAGCGTAAGTTCGGGCGCCAGGCGCTGGCCGAGCCGTCCTGAGCCGATGAGCACGGCCAGGGGCAGAGGCTTGCAGGCATGAAAAAGGGCGCGGTCATCGAATGACAGCGCCCTTTTTTGCTACTGGCTGAACGCTTAGTCAGTCACGATCCGCGAATGCTTGCGGGTGTCTTTCATGGTCGCGTAGACCAGCAACGAACAGGCGATGCAGGCGGTGACGTACCAGTAGTAGCCGGTTTCCATGCCGATGCTCTTGAACCACAGCGCGATGTATTCCGCGGTGCCGCCGAAGATCGACACCGTCAGCGCATAGGGCAGGCCTACGCCCAGGGCGCGGATTTCGGTAGGGAAGAGCTCGGCTTTGACCACCGCGTTGATCGAGGTGTAGCCGCTGACGATGATCAGCGCGGCCATGATCAGGAAGAACGCGCCCCACCAGGTTTGCACGGTGTGCAAGGTGGTGAGGATCGGCACGGTGAACAGGGTACCGAGGACCCCGAAGGCAATCAGGATCGGCCGGCGTCCGACTTTATCCGACAGCCCGCCGATGATCGGTTGCAGGCACATGAACAGGAACAGGGTCGCCGCGGAAATAGTGGTGGAGTCGGAGATGCTCATGCCGACGGTGTTCACCAGGTATTTCTGCATGTAGGTGGTGTAGGTGTAGAACGCCAGGGTACCGCCCATGGTCAGGCCGACCACGGTCAGCAGTTCCTTGGGATGACGGAGCAAGGTGCGCATGGCGCTTTCCTTGGCCTTCTCTTTCTTGGTGAAGGACTCGGTTTCTTCCATGCCACGACGCAGGTACAGCGCGACCACGGCACACAGCGCGCCGATGGCGAACGGAATGCGCCAGCCCCAGGCGTACAGTTGCTCGGTGGTCAGGAGCTGTTGCAGCACGATCAGTACGGCCAAGGCGATGAGCTGGCCGGAGATCAGGGTCACGTACTGGAAGCTGGAGTAGAAACCACGACGTTCCTTGGTTGCCATTTCGCTGAGGTAAGTGGCGGAGGTGCCGTATTCGCCACCCACCGACAGGCCCTGGAGCAAGCGTGCGAACACCAGCAGGATTGGCGCGCCGATGCCGATGGTTTCGTAACCCGGGCTCAGGGCGATCAGCAGCGAGCCGAAGCACATCAGGTAGACCGAGGCCATCAATGCGCTTTTGCGACCGACCTTGTCGGCGTAGAGGCCCATCAGCCAGCCACCGATCGGACGCATCAGGAAGCCCACGGCGAAGATCGCGGCGGTGTTGAGCAATTGGGCGGTGGTGTCGCCTTTGGGGAAAAAGGCCTTGGCGAAGTACAGCGAGAACGCCGCATAGACGTACCAGTCGTACCACTCGACCATGTTGCCGACCGAGCCACTGAAGATCGATTTGATGCGGCTGGAAGTGGTTCGGGCTTTGGCTGGCACGGCAGCCGACCCAAGAGGCAGGGCGTTGGAGTTATCCATTGAAGGATCCTTCATCTAATTGTTTTTTTGGAGCGCGCGTAAACGCAGCCTGGGTGGGCTATAGCAGGAGCTGTGCCAGGTCGAAGAAGGCCGGTTTAGAGGGGGTAGGGCATTTGAATAGGCGGAAATCCGCTTATCGAAGGCAGGTGTGTAAGCGGAAACTTGCCGAGCGGGGGTGGCAAAGGTCGTCGATCACGGCGGGCGCCTACAAGAACATTTCCCGGTTCAAGCCGTGGCGTTGCATCTTTTCATTGAAGGTCCGGCGCGGCAGTTGCAGCTCTTCGAGCACGGCCTTCACGTCACCCTTGTGCCGGGTCAGGGCGGAGCGCAGGCAGTGGGCCTCGAACGCCTCCTGCTGCGCCGCCAGGGATTGCCCCGGGTCGATCCCCACTGGCTCCGGCTCGCCCAGCCCCAGCACCTGGCGTTCGGCAACGTTGGCCAGTTCGCGCACGTTGCCCGGCCAGTCATGGCTCAGCAGGTGGCTCAACTGCGGCCCGCTCAGGGGCGGGAAGGTGCGACCCAGACGCTCGGCGGCGTGTTGGGCGAAGGATTCGAACAACAGCGGAATGTCCTCGCGCCGCTCCCGCAGGGGCGGCAGGCGTAGCTCGGCCACGGTCAGCCGATACGCCAGGTCCTCGCGAAAGCGCCCGGCGCGGGCTTCGTCCAGCAGGTCGGGCTTGGTGGCGGCGATGATCCGCAAGTCGACATGGATGCTCTGGTTGGAGCCCAGGCGTTCGAGCTTCTGTTCTTGCAGCACGCGCAGCAGTTTGACTTGCTGGGCCAGGGGCATGCTTTCGATTTCATCGAGAAACAGCGTGCCGCCGTCGGCGTATTCGAGCTTGCCGATGCGTTTGCCCTGGGCGCCGGTAAAGGCGCCACTCTCGTGGCCGAACAGCTCGGCCTCGAACAGTTGCTCGGGAATTGCCGCGCAGTTCAATGCCACGAACGGCTTGCTGGCGCGCGGGCCGAAGTCGTGCAGGCAGCGCGCAACCAACTCTTTGCCGCTGCCGGTTTCGCCGCGGATCAGCACATTGACCGGCAGCGCGGCGAGGTCCAGGACTTGGCGCCGCAGGGTCTGCAACCCGCGGGATACTCCCAGCAGCGTGGCATCCAGCTTCGCGCGGTTGTCCGCCAGCTGGTGCAGGGCGCGGTTTTCCAGGACCAGGCGGCGCTTGTCGAGGGCTCGCCGCAGGCTGCTGAGCAGGGCGTCGGGGCTGAAGGGTTTTTCCAGGAAGTCATACGCGCCGTCGCGCATGGCTTCCACGGCCATCGGCACGTCGCCGTGGCCAGTCAGCAGAATCACCGGCAAGTCCGGGGCCCGGCGCTGGACCTCGGCCAACAGTTCCAGCCCGCTCATGCCGGGCATGCGCACGTCGCTGAGAATGACCCCGGGGAAATGCTCCGGCAGGTGCGCGAGGCACTCATCGGCGCGGCTGAACAACTGCACGTCGAAGCCCGAGAGGCTCAGCCACTGTTCGATGGCGCTGCGGATGCTGCTTTCGTCATCGACCACCAGCACCGAATTCAGCATTGGATGTGCGCCTCCAGATCGATGGGCAGGTACAGCGTGAACACCGCGCCTTCGCCTTGATTGGCGGCGGTCAGGCGCCCGCCCAGCTCGTGGATGATGGCGTAGGACACCGCCAGCCCCAGGCCCAGCCCGTCGCCCACCGGCTTGGTGGTGAAGAACGGGTCGAAGACATTGGCCAGGTGTTCCTCGGCAATCCCGCCGCCGCTGTCGGCGATGCTCAGGCTCCACAGCTGATCATCGGCTTCGAGGCGGATTTCCAGGCGCCGGTGGGGCTTGTCGTGCATGGCGTCGAGGGCGTTGCGCAGCACGTTGATCAGCACTTGCTCCAGGCGGATCGCGTCGCCACGGACCCACGCCGGGCGCGTCAGGTGCAGCACCTGCTCGACGTTTTCATCCCGCAGGCGTGTCTCGAGCAGTTGCAGGGACTGATCCACCACCGCGGCCAGGTCCAGGCGCTCGCGCAGGCCGCTGGGGCTTTTGCGGGCGAAGGTCTTGAGGTGTCCGGTGAGGGCGGCCATGCGCGTCAGCATGTCATCCAGTGGCCGCAGGGCCTTGTAGGCATCATCGACCCGACCGTGATCCAGCAACAGGCGCAGGGTAGCCAGTTGCATGCGCTGGGTGGTCAGCGGCTGGTTGATCTCATGGGCCAGGGCCGCTGACATTTGCCCGAGGGCTGCCAGCTTCGCCGATTGCACCAGGCCATCCTGGGCGGTGCGCAGGTCGCGAGTGCGCTCCTCGACCAGTTGTTCGAGTTCTTCGCGGCTGCGCTGGCGCAACTTGGCCAGGCGCCAGCGCTGGGTCAGGAACAGCAGCAGAAAGACCAGGGTCAGCCAGGCGCCGGCGGCGGCCAGCCCGGCGTTGCGTCGGTCTTCGTCGACCTGGGGGCGGCGCAGCAGGTGCAGGGTCCAGCCTTCGGCGCTCAGGGGCAGGGACTCCCACAGGTAGTCGGCATTGCCCTGCGGGCCGTTGACCCGGGTCAGCTTGCTGTTGTCGTCAAAGTGCCTGAGGGTCTGATGTTCCAGCGGTGTCAGCGGTTGCTTGTCGTATTGGCGGGTGGTCTTGATGTCCGCCAGCTCGCTGTCGGACAGCGGGCGCAATTGGCGGTAGCGCCAGCCAGGCTGGTTGGCGATAAAAATGATGCCCCGGGCGTCGCTGACCAGCAGGGTGTCGCTGCCCTGGCTCCACTCACGTTCCAGCTCCGGAAACTCCAGCTTTACCACCATGGCCCCGAGGAATTCTTCGGCGTCGCCCTTGACCGCACTGGACAGGAAATAGCCGGGAATGCCACTGGTTACGCCCACCGCGTAAAAGCGTCCGGTGCCCTGGCTGCGGGTCTGGCTGAAGTAAGGGCGAAAGCCATAGTTGTGCCCGACATAACTGCTGGGCAGGCGCCAGTTGCTGGCGGCCACGGCGAGGCCGTCGTGGTTGAGCAGCTCGAGGGTCGAGGAGCGGGCGGCGCCGTTGATTTTTTCCAGCTTGCGGTTCAGCGCATCCTGTTGCTCGGCACCCAGCGGGCCGCTGAGGGCGCTGCGCAACTCGGGGTCCAGGGCCAGCACGGCCGGCAGCGCGCGATAGCGTTCAATCAGGGTGTGCAGGGAATTGGCGTACAGCCCGAGTTGTTCGTTGGCCCGGGCGGCGTCATCGACCAGGGCCTGGCGTTCGGCGTGATGCATGGCCAGGCCGGCGCTGATGACGGCACCAGCGAGAATCACCAGGGAATAAAACGTCAGGCGTAGCGGGCGCGAGATCTGGGCCATGAGTCAGGGCAGGCTGCAATGGGGGCGGGAACGATAGCATGAGTGCCCCACGGGGCGTTGATCGTGGACAGTTTCGCCGGTGAAATCTGCCCATGAAAAAGGCGGCGGGCCGTTCAATGAACAGCGCCGCCGCCTGGGTTGACGCGTGGAAGCCTTACTGCACTTCTACCGCCAGGCTTTCACTGATCTTTTTCTGCCAGATCGCCGGGCCGGTGATGTGCACCGACTCGCCCTGGCTGTCGACGGCCACGGTGACCGGCATGTCCTTGACCTCGAACTCGTAGATCGCCTCCATGCCCAGTTCGGCGAACGCCAGGACCTTGGACTTCTTGATCGCCTGGGCCACCAGGTAGGCTGCGCCGCCGACGGCCATCAGGTACACGGCCTTGTTGTCCTTGATCGCCTCGATCGCGGTCGGACCGCGCTCGGACTTGCCGATCATGCCCAGAAGGCCGGTCTGCTCGAGGATCTGCCGGGTGAACTTGTCCATCCGCGTGGCGGTGGTCGGGCCGGCAGGGCCCACGACTTCGTCACCGACCGGATCGACCGGGCCGACGTAGTAGATGAAGCGACCCTTGAGGTCTACCGGCAGGGTTTCGCCCTTGTTCAGCATCTCGACCATGCGCTTGTGCGCCGCGTCGCGACCGGTGAGCATCTTGCCGTTGAGCAGCACGGTTTCGCCCGGCTTCCAGCTCTGCACGTCTTCCGGGGTCAGGGTGTCGAGATTGACGCGACGGGCCGACGGGCCGGCTTCCCAGACGATTTCCGGGTAGGCGTCCAGTGGTGGCGCTTCCAGGGATGCCGGGCCGGAACCGTCGAGCACGAAGTGCGCGTGGCGGGTGGCGGCGCAGTTGGGGATCATGCACACCGGCAGGGAGGCGGCGTGGGTCGGGTAATCCATGATTTTCACGTCGAGCACGGTGGTCAGGCCACCCAGGCCCTGGGCGCCGATGCCCAGTTGGTTGACCTTCTCGAACAGCTCCAGGCGCATCTCTTCGATACGGTTGGACGGGCCACGGGCCTTGAGCTCGTGGATGTCGATGGATTCCATCAACACTTCCTTGGCCATCACCGCGGCTTTCTCGGCGGTGCCGCCGATGCCGATGCCCAGCATGCCTGGCGGGCACCAGCCGGCGCCCATGGTCGGAACGGTCTTGAGCACCCAGTCGACGATCGAGTCGGACGGGTTGAGCATGGCCATTTTCGACTTGTTCTCGGAGCCGCCGCCCTTGGCCGCCACATCCACTTCCACGGTGTTGCCCGGGACGATGGAGTAGTGGATGACCGCCGGGGTGTTGTCCTTGGTGTTTTTACGCGCGCCCGCCGGGTCGGCCAGGATCGAAGCCCGCAGGACGTTTTCCGGCAGGTTGTAAGCGCGACGCACGCCTTCGTTGATCATGTCGTCCAGGCCCATGGTCGCGCCATCCCAGCGCACGTCCATGCCTACGCGGACAAATACGGTAACGATGCCGGTGTCCTGGCAGATCGGGCGGTGGCCAGTGGCACACATGCGCGAGTTGATCAGGATTTGCGCCATGGAATCACGGGCTGCCGGCGATTCTTCGCGCAGGTAGGCCTCGTGCATCGCCTGGATGAAGTCCACGGGGTGGTAGTAGGAAATGAACTGCAGGGCGTCGGCAACGCTCTGTATCAGGTCGTCTTGCTTGATCACGGTCATGAGTCGCGCTCCTCTAAAAGACGGGAACATTTAATAAGGTGCTTGCAGCTTGGGTGCATCGGTCGGTTGCAAACACCTTCTTGAGGCACGCCGGACACACATTGGCGCGACGCTAAAAAGGCGCGGCAGTATACCGCGCCTCAGTCCCGGGCACACCCGCCAGCCGCCAAACGAAAGTCGAGCAGCGAACAGGCACTGTTCTTGCGTGAACGCGTCAGACGTAGCATTAAAACGCCACAAATTTGAATAGTTATTTTTTCGCCACGGCACTAAAGTGGCAAGTGGCCTGTAGGGTAGGAAACTCTTTAAGCCCCCTTTCGCACGGTGAGTCAACGATTGACCCATAAAGCTATTCAGCGTCTTTTAATCAAGCGTTTTGCCATTGCTTCGGGCAGTTACGCATTGATTTTGCTGTTGCTCTGGGTCGCCATCCTTACCGGACATTATTCTGCTCCGGTCAGCGCCGCGCTGATCGATACGGTCCTGGTGGTGATCAGCCAGGCCATCCTGTTTGGCCTGTTCATCAGCGGGCGCAACCTGCGGTTTTCCGATCCAAGCCTTACCGAAGTGCAGGTGCTGCTGGGTATCACCTGGCAGACCTGGCTGTTGGCGCACCTGGATATCGCCCGTGGCACCTTCCTGGTGTTCTACGTGGTGCCCATGTTGTTCGGGCTCTTTCATCTTTCGCGGCGGGCCTTTACCCGCTGTGCGATGTGGATATTCATCAGTTTTGCCGCGCTCAACCTGTGGGAGGCGTATCACTTCCGGCTGGCAGACCCGCGGTTGGCAGTGTTGCAGGTGAGCGTGCTGTTCGTGGTGCTGCTGTGGCTGTGCCTGTACGCCAGCTATGTCCAGGCTTCGCGCCAGCGCATGCGACAACGGCGCTTCGCCTTGCAGGCCCACCAGGACACCTTGCGTGGCATGATGCGTCAGCTCGAGGACCTGGTGGCCACCGATGAACTGACGGGCCTGTTCAATCGACGGCACTTCCTTCGGCTCGCTTCCCGTGAGCTGCACGCCATGGGCGCCGACCAGGTGCACGGCCTGGCGCTGATCGACCTCGACCATTTCAAACGGATCAACGATATGCATGGCCATGCCGCCGGCGACCAGGTGTTACAAGCGTTTGCCGCAGTGGCCAGCGCCTGCCTGCGCGAAGGTGATGTGCTGGCTCGCTACGGCGGTGAAGAGTTTGTCCTGTTGCTGCCTGAATGCGACGCCGAGCGCTTGACCTCCTGTTGCGAGCGCCTGCGCATTGCGTTTATGGATGCCCAACTGGTTGGCTTGAAGGTGCGCGACCTCAGTCTGTCGGCGGGCATGACCCTGTTGGTGCTGGACGATGACCTCGATGATGCGCTGCAGCGTGCTGATCAGGCGCTGTATCGGGCCAAGCGCGATGGCCGCAACCGCTGCGCGGCGGCGTGGGAGCAGGCCGATGCCTGAGCTGCGGGTCGGTGAGCGGCAGTGGTCGGTGGCGGCGGGCAGTAATCTGCTGGATGCGCTGAATCAGGCCGGCATGGCGGTGCCCTACAGTTGCCGCGCCGGCAGTTGCCATGCGTGCCTGGTGCGGTGCGTCCAGGGCCTGCCCAGCGATAGCCGACCTGATGCCCTGAGCGACGAGCAGCGCCGTCTCGGCTGGCGCCTGGCCTGTCAGTGCCAGGTGAACGAGGATCTGCAGGTCGAAACCTTCGATCCCCTGCGCGATGGCCTGTCTGCCGTGGTGCAGGGGGCTGACTGGTTATCGTCCACGGTACTGCGTCTGCGATTGCAGCCCGAACGCAATCTGCGCTATCAGGCCGGCCAGCATCTGGTGCTATGGACGACCAGTGGCGTGGCGCGCCCTTATTCACTGGCGAGCCTGCCCGAGGAAGACCGCTTTCTGGAGTTCCACCTCGACTGTCGCCAGGCGGGGGCATTCAGTGATGTGGCGCGTGAGCTGAAGCCGGGCGACCCGCTGCGCCTGGGGGAGCTGCGAGGAGGGGCGCTGCACTACGACCCGGATTGGCAGAGCCGGCCGCTGTGGCTGCTGGCGGCCGGCACCGGTTTGGCGCCGTTGTTCGGGGTGTTGCGTGAGGCGTTGCGCCAGGATCATCAGGGCGCGATCCGGGTTATCCACCTCGCCCATGATGCCGGCGAGCATTACCTGGCCAAGCCCCTGGCGGCCCTGGCGGCGAATCATCCCAACCTCAGCGTCGAGTTGCTGACCCCGGCCGAACTGCCCTTGGCCTTGGGTCAACTGCGGCTGACGTCCCGGCAAACCCTGGCGCTGCTCTGCGGTCACCCCGACAGCGTCGACACCTTCGCCCGGCGTCTGTACCTGTCAGGCTTGCCGCGCAATCAACTGCTGGCCGACGTCTTCCTGCCTCGAGCCTGACAGGCCACGGCGTCCTCGCGGGCCAGCGCATCTATGCCTGACGCTCCCCAGCGCGCTCAAGCACCAACAGCTACCCAACGAAAAAAGCCCCGACGTTTTCACGACGGGGCTTTTGCGTTCAGCGCGTGCTGCTTAGACCATCGGGTCGCCAACGTGCAGGATCTTCATGCCATTGGTGCCGCCGGTGGTGTGGTAGCTGTCGCCCTTGGTCAGGATGACCCAGTCGCCTTTTTCTACCACGCCGAGTTTCAGCAGTTCGTCGATGGCTGCCTGGCTGACCTGCTCCGGTGGCAGGGATGCCGGGTCGAACGGCACGGTGTAGACGCCACGGAACATGGCGGCACGGGCCTGGGTCTCGCGGTGCGGGGAGAACGCGTAGATCGGGATCGAGGAACGAATGCGCGACATGATCAACGGCGTATAGCCACTTTCGGTCAAGGCGATGATCGCCTTCACGCCCGGGAAGTGGTTGGCAGTGTACATGGCGGCCAGGGCGATACTCTGGTCGCAGCTTTCGAAGACCTTGCCGATACGGTGGCTGGAAGTCTTGCTGGTTGGATGCTTTTCAGCGCCGACGCAGATCCGCGCCATCGCTTGAACCGCTTCCAGCGGGTACGGGCCCGCGGCACTTTCAGCCGAAAGCATCACGGCGTCGGTGTAGTCGAGCACGGCGTTGGCCACGTCGGACACTTCGGCGCGGGTTGGCATCGGGTTCTGGATCATCGACTCCATCATCTGGGTCGCCACGATCACTGCCTTATTGTGGCGACGAGCGTGGAGGATGATCTTCTTCTGGATGCCGATCAGTTCGGCGTCGCCGATTTCCACACCCAGGTCGCCACGGGCAACCATGACGGCGTCGGACGCCTTGATCAGCCCATCAAGGGTCTCGTCGTCGGCTACGGCTTCGGCGCGTTCGATCTTCGCCACCAGCCAGGCGGTGCCGCCGGCTTCGTCGCGCAGTTTACGGGCGTATTCCATGTCGGCGGCGTCGCGCGGGAAGGACACGGCGAGGTAGTCGACTTCCATTTCGGCGGCGAGCTTGATGTCAGCCTTGTCTTTTTCAGTCAGGGCCGGTGCGGTCAGGCCGCCACCGCGACGGTTGATGCCTTTGTGATCCGACAGCGGGCCGCCGATGGTGACCACGCAGTTCAGTTCGGTGTCGGAGGCGGTTTCAACGCGCATCACCACACGACCGTCGTCGAGCAGCAGCTCGTCGCCGACGCCGCAATCCTTGACCAGGTCCGGGTAGTCGATACCCACGATCTGCTGGTTGCCTTCGGTCAGCGGATGCACGGTGGAGAAGGTGAAGTGATCACCGATCTTCAGCTCGATGCGCTTGTTGGCGAATTTGGCGATGCGGATCTTAGGGCCTTGCAGGTCACCCAGCAGCGCGACAAAACGCCCGTGCTTGGCCGCGAGATCGCGTACCAGCTTGGCGCGAGCCTTGTGCTCGTCGGGGGTGCCGTGGGAGAAGTTCAGACGGGCGACGTCGAGGCCCGCGAGAATCAGCTGTTCGAGAACTTCCGGCGAGTTACTGGCCGGGCCGAGGGTGGCAACGATTTTGGTACGACGAACGGACATGCAAGACTCCTAAAGTTCAAGCGCAACGAGAGGCTACTATGGTCCGAAGTTGTAGTCATTGTTCGTTTGCACTACTTATTCGTTTGTTTGTTTAAACGAACAACCTTGAAGATTTTCGCTGATGAGTCGATACACTGCACAAGACAGGAGATCCCCCATGCGCTTCGTACTCATTGCTGCCCTGGCCGTCAGTGTTGTCGGCTGTACCCGCTGGTCGATGGACCACCATTTGAACAATGCCTACCGCGCCTACGATCGCGGTAACTGCGAGAGCGTGATGCTCGAACTCAGCCAGGTCGATCGCACCAGCCGTTCGCGCCGCTATGTGCAGCCGGAAGTCTCCATGTTGCGCGGGCAATGCCTGGAGCGGCAGAAACTGTTCGTCGATGCTGCGCAGACCTATCAGTTCATCCTCACCGAGTACCCGAGCAGCGAGTATGCGTTCCGTGCCCGTGCTCGACTGGAAACCCTGCAACAGTTGGGCTACTACCCGCCGCGTACCGGCGCCCAGGTCCGCCCGGCAACCTTGTAATTATATTCGTCATACATTCCGTGGCCGGGCTTGGGCCTTGAGCTAAGATTGCGGAGTCCGCCTGGAGCTTCGCATCTGAATCGCCGGCTCTGCTGGCTGCCCGCGACCGGCGACAGCACGGACTCGGGAGAGCGACCTGCCTGCAGGTCTGCTCCGAAGCCCTAGTGCGGCCATGCTTAATGGCCTCTGCATAGCGATCTTCAGCATGCCTACCGAACGTCGGATAGAGCGGCACCAGCTGCCGTACTTTTTGAAAGTCTACAATCGACTCACCGACAAGCCTGTCGGCAGCCTGGGCAATGTCTCGCAAGACGGTTTGATGCTGATCAGCCAGTTGCCGATGATGGTGGGGGTCGATTTCGAACTGCGGGTGAAGCTTCCGGGCAACACCGGTCGAGCGCAGTTCATCGACTTCACGGCCAACTGCCTGTGGTGCCACGAAGACGTAACGCCCCACTATTACGACGCGGGTTTTGCCCTGCAGCGGACGTCTGCCGAGTACCGGCAACTGGTGAGTGACCTGCAGCACTACTTCAGTTTCTATCCCTTGCAGGCCTCGGCCTAGCCTGCCGGCCCTGGCTCACAGGGTGCCGGCTTTCTTCCAGCTCAGGTAACGGGTCACCAGTTCCGCGCCCAGCTCGCCCGGACGGGCGTCGAGCAAGGAGACGCCGTGGGCCAGCAACCGCTCATGCAGCTCACTCCGGGCGTTCAGATAGTCCACGGTGCCGCAGTAGGTCAGGGCCTCGGGCAGGGTCTGCACCGGTGTTTGGCGCAGTTCGTCGAGAACTTCTTCACGCAGGCTGGCCACCAGCACCCGGTGTTGGCGGCTGATGCGCTTGACCGCCGTCAGCAGTTCTTCGTCATCTTCATCGCGCAGGTTGGTGACCAGCACCACCAGTGCCCGGCGTTTCTGCCGTGCCAGGAAGTGGCTGGCGGCGGCCTGGTAGTCGGCGGGGCGCTGGCTGCTGTCCAGGTCGTACACCGAGTTGAGCAAGACGCTGAGCTGCGCCGAGCCCTTGACCGGGGCCAGGTAGCGCGGTGCCTGGCTGGCAAAGGTGCTCAGGCCTACCGCATCGCCCTGGCGCAAGGCCACGTAACTCAGCAGCAGGCAAGCATTGAGGGCATGGTCGAAATGCGCCAGCTCGCCATCCTGGCTGCGCATGCGGCGGCCGCAGTCGAGCATAAAGATAATCTGCTGGTCGCGTTCGTCCTGGTACTCGCGGGCAATCGGCGTGCGCTGGCGGGCGGTGGCTTTCCAGTCGATCTGGCGCAGGCTGTCGCCTTCGCGAAACTCCCGCAGCTGGTTGAACTCCAGGCCCAGGCCCCGGCGTTGCAACTGGCGCACCCCGAGCTGGCTTAGCCAGTTGTCCACCGCCAGCAATTGCGCGCCGTAGAGGCGGGCGAAGTCCGGGTACACGCGGGTGCTGTCGGGCAGGGGCAGGATCCGGCGCGCGCTCCACAGTCCCAGGGTGCTGGGCAGGTTGAGCTCGCAGTAGGCGAAGTTGAAATGCCCACGCTTGAGCGGTCGCACTCGATAGCCGAACTGACTGTGCCGCCCGGGTTCGAGGGTCAGGCCCTGAGGCAGGTGTTCGAAGCTCAAACCGTCCGGTACATGGTCAAAGACTTCGACGGCGCGCGGCCGCTGATAGTCGTGGTGCAGCTCCAGGCTGACTTCGCTCCAGCGCCCCAGCGGCAGGCTGCCGGGGATCTGCCGCCGCAGTCGGGGCGAGGGCAGGCGCCAGAGCAGCGCGGCATCGAGCACCGCCAGCAGCAACAAGGCCAACAGCAGGCCCCAGGCAATCGACTGGAGGCTTGGTGGCAGGTCCAGGCCCAGGGCACCGCAGGCGCCCAGGACGATGTCCAGGCCCAGCAGCACGCCCAGCCAGATCAGCAACAGGCGCGAAGGTTTCATCGGTTCAGATGGCTCATAGGCGTGGCGCCGGGATCTGGTCGAGCAGTTGCTTGAGCACCTGCTCCACCGACAGGCCTTCGATATCCAGTTCCGGGGCGATCCGCACCCGATGGCGCAACACCGCCAGGGCACAGCCTTTGACGTCGTCGGGAATCACGAAGTCGCCACCACGCAACAGCGCTCGCGCCCGCGCGCCGCGGACCAGGGCAATCGATGCCCGGGGGCCGGCGCCCAGGGTCAAGCCGGGCCAGGTACGGGTGGCGCGGGCCAGGCGCACGGCGTAGTCGAGCACCTGTTCGTCCAGCGGCAGGTCGCTGGCAATCCGTTGCAGGGTCAGCACGTCCTTGGCTTGCAATACGGTGCGCAGGGGTTGCACATCCAGCATGTCGGCGCGGGTCGAACGGGCGACCTGGCGCACCATGTCCAGTTCCTGCTCGGCGTCTGGGTAGTCCATGCGCAGTTTGAGCATGAAACGGTCAAGTTCGGCTTCCGGCAGCGGGTAGGTGCCTTCCTGTTCGATCGGGTTCTGGGTGGCCAGCACCATGAACGGCTGACCGATCGGCAGGGCCTGGCCTTCCAGTGTGACCTGGCGTTCCTGCATGGCTTCGAGCAGCGCGGCCTGGGTCTTGGCCGGTGCGCGGTTGATCTCGTCCGCGAGCAACAGGTTGGTGAACAGCGGACCCTTGCGCAGCTTGAACTGCTCGGTCTGCATGTCGTACACCGCGTGCCCGGTGACGTCGCTGGGCATCAGGTCCGGGGTGAACTGGATGCGCGCGAACTCACCGCCAAAGCAGCGAGCCAGGGCGCGCACCAGCAAGGTCTTGCCCAGGCCCGGCACGCCTTCGAGCAGTACATGGCCGCCGGCAATCAGCGCCGTGAGCACGTCGTCGATCACCGCGTCCTGGCCGATCACGACTTTTTGCAGTTCCTGGCGTACGGCCTGGGCCAATTGGCTGGCGCGCTGGCGCTGCTGGGCCAGATGTTGTTCGGCAGGGAGGGCGTCAGTGGATGGAAGCGGGTCTTCGGGAAGTTCGCTCATAGGGCATTCCTGAGAGTTTGCAGGTGGGCGACCAGGCGGCTGAAATCGGCACTGGAATGGCGCTGCCCGCTGCCTGACGGCAGCGCCTGGCTGATGGCATCGATGGGTTGCTGGGTCAGGCGCGCGAGCACCTGGCACTGTTGTTCGGTGTCGAGGCGTTCAAACCCCGGGTGCCGGCGACGGGCGCGGCGCTGGATGTCCAGGCGCAGGGCCTTGAGCAGGGCGCCCTGGCCGCCATGGCGCAGCAGGAAGTCGGCGCTGGCGCGCAGGTGTTCGCGCAACTGGCGCCGCGCCTTGGGCGGAGGTGCCTGCAGCGGGCCGTGGCGTACGCCGACATGCCACAGCCAGAGGCCGATCAACGCCGCCAGGGCTACCAGGGCTTGGGGGAAGTACCGCAGCAGTAGCTGCCAGAGACCGTCGTGGTGGGTGTCGAATAACAGGGTGACGGTGCTGTCGGTGCTCAAATACCACAGCAGCCAGGCGTTGTCGTAACGGCCGATCTGGGTGTTTTTCCAGATTTCGGCGTCCGTCAGCACCGTCACCGTGCCGCTGCCGTAGGACAGTTGCATCATGTGGGTGGCGACGCCGCTGTTGGCCCAGGATCGCGCCAGGTCGTGGGGGTCATCGAGATCAAAGTCATTGTCGAAGCTGAAGTAGGCCGGTGCTTTTTCATCTTCCAGGTACAGCTTGGTCAACTTCGGGAAGTCTTCTTTTTCTTCAGGTTCCTGCGGCTGCGGCGGGTGTTCCTGGTCGGCGCTCATAAATTGATGGATTCGCAGCCGATCCAGCAGCAGGTCGCCGCTTTTTTCGGTTTTCTCGTCCCACAGCGCCTCGGCGACCAGCACCAGGCGCCCGCCGGCGCGGGTCCAGTTCAGCACCTGGCGAACCTGGCGTGGGGTCATGTTCGAGCGCTCCCCCAGCATCAGCAGGGTTTGGCCGTGGGACTCCAGGGTCGGCAGAATTTCCAGGCCATCGGCGTGCTGGACCTTGAGTCCGCGCTGCTGCAGAAACTGCTCGGCGGCCAGGTAAGGGTTGGCCAGGGCCTCGGGGGAAGGGCCGTGGTCGATGACTTCCTGGTAGGGCACTGCGTTGCGATAAATGACGTAAGCGACCCCGGCGACCAGTACGCACAGCACCAGGCCCAGGGCCCACGGCAAGCCACGCTTCATGGTCGCACCTGCGGCTCGAACAGCGCCCGCCAGGCGTCGCACAGTTCCTGTTGCAGGTGCGCCGCCGGCAGTCGGTGGCCATAGGCGAGGTTTTGCCAGTGTTGGGTCAGGCTGCTGCTGAACGCCAGCAAGGCCGGTTGCTGCAAGCCCCGGATCCGTTCCAGGACCTGGCCTTCAGTGTCGGCGGCCTTGAGTGGCAACTGGTAGTCATGCAGCAAGCGGTTGAGCAGGGCCCGGTACAGCAGGCCCAGGGCTTCCCGGGGCTGGCTCTGCCACAACCGTGCGGCACTGGCGGCGATATCTTCGGGCAGGGTTTCGCTGGCGACATCCAGCCCGAACAACTGGGTCGGCTGGGGCCTCGGGATTTTTTTCCGTGGCTGGGGGCGCCGGCTGACAAACGCTTGCAGCCACTCGCGGTAGCGCCAGATCACCAGGGCGATCGTGCCCAGGACCACGGCCCAGAGGAAGACTTCCAGACCCTTGGCAATGCTGGCGAAGGTGCCGCCGTCCAGGTTACCCAGCAGCTTCTTCAACCAGCTCGGCGGTTTGCCCGACTGGGTGCCTGGCTTGGGTTCGTCGCCGAAGCGGTAGCGGGTCACCGATTCCGGATTCTTGAACGGCGGTTTTTCCAGGATTGCCTGGATGCCATCTTTTGACGCCTGGCTGTTCAGCGCCTGGTTGCGCAGGCGCAGGTGGGTCGAGGGGTCGACCTCTGCGGCGGCCCAGACTTCTTGATGCAGCGGGACCAGCGTCAGGCCCACCAGCAACAGCAGCGCCGCCACGCTGCTCAGACGTTGGCGCAGGCGGCGGAACACCAGCTCCAGGTCCCAGGCCTCCAGTTCGGTACGGCGGTTGAGATAAAGGCTGAAACCGCAGGCGACGTAGATCGGTTCCCAGGCAATCAGCACCAGCGCGTAGAAGGCATTGGTCAGGTGCTCCAGCCATAGCCAGTCCTGCTGGGCGGCCGCGACCAGGGTTTTCTGCCAGTCCCAGTCGAGTTCGATCTGTTGCGGCAGCATCAGGTAGAACAGCACCATCAGGCCGATCCACAGCGCGCCTTCAAGGTGTACACCGATCAGGGTCAGCCAGCGCGCGGCGCCGGCATTTTTTTGCAGCAGAACGTTGAGTCGTTGCTGGCGCGCATCACCGCTCAGGCCTTCGAGCTGCACTACCGGCATCACGAAACTGCGGCTCATGCTCAGGCGGCGCCAAGTCAGGCTCGCCAGCAGTTGTGGCTTGAGCAGGCGCGGCCATTGGCGCAGCGCCTGGCCCAGGGTCGGGGTTTCGCCGAACAGGGCCTTGGACAGAATAAACAGCGGCAGCCGGTCGAAGGCCGGTTTCAACCACCAGAACAGCAGCAGGGCCCATGAGGGCGACTGCCACAGCAGCAGGCTGAGCAAGGCAAAGACCGGCAGGGTGACGATGGCCCAACTGGTCATCAGCAGCCGACGATGCTGCTGGCTCAGCAGCACGCCCAGGTCCATGGCTTCCCAGGGCGTGCGCGGGCGGATCGCCACACTTGAGTCACTCAGGCGCATGGGCGGTACGTCCGGCAAAAATCAGATAAAGCGCCACCAGCGCCCACAGGGCTGCGCCCACCAGGTATTTGATCCAGGGCGCGGGCCAGGTCAGGGAGGACCAATAGGCTTCAATAAAGGCGGCGATCAATAAAAACAGCATCACTCCACAGACCAGTTGCACGCTCTTGCGCGAGGCTTGCAGCAGCGCTTCGCCCCGGGGCAGGCGCCCGGGGGCGATCAGCGCCCAGCCCAGTTGCAGGCCTGCCGCGCCGGCCAGGGCAATGGCCGTGAGCTCGAAGGCTCCATGGCCGATGACAAACGACCAGAAGGTCTGCCCGGAGCCGATTTGCGTCAGGTGGCCGGCAATGGCGCCAATCATCAAACCGTTGAAGAACAGGAAGAACACGCTGCCCAGGCCGAACAGCAGCCCGCTGGCGAAGGTCTGAAAGGCAATGCCGATGTTGTTCATGATGTAGTAGCCGAACATCACCCAGTCTTCGCTGGAGGCGCGCGCGGCATCTCGGCCCAGGCGGCTGGAGTCGGGGTCGTACATGCTCTGCATGGCGCCCACCTGCTCCGGGCTTACCAGGCTGTAGACCAGGTCGGGAAACAGATAGACCAGCAGGCCGAAGCCCAGCAGGCTGCCGAAGAACAGCAGGCCGGCAGCCAGCACGAAGCGCCATTGTTCGCGCACCAGGCGTGGAAACCCGGCGAGTACGAAACCCAGCACCTTGGCGCTCAAAGGCGTGCGTTGCCGGTACAGCTGTTGATGGCCGCGCAGCGCCAATTGTTGCAGCGGATCGATCAGGTAGCTGCTGTAGCCGCGCTCCTGGGCCAACGCCAGGTGTTGGCACAAGCGGCGGTAGTCCTGGGGGAAACTCAGGCAGTCTTCGGCCTTGGCCTGGCGGCGCTCCAGTTGCTCCAGCAGTTGGCTGAAACGCTGCCACTCGGGTTGATGGCGACTTTCGAACAGGCTTTGCTTCATGTCGGCCCCAAAAAGCCACGGGCGATGCCGTTGAGCTCGGCCTTGGCCTGGTTAATGGGAACCTGCAGGGGCTGGGCGAGAATCGCCGCCAGCTCGTCGATTCGTTCTGCCGACAGTTGGCTCTGGCGTTCGGCGAAACCGAGGATTGCCCGCTGCTCATCGAGCTTGAGGGCGAAAGGTGCGCGCCTGGGTTCAGCCTCGGGCAATGCCGGGCGGTCCAGGGTGCGCTCGCGATAGATCACCAGGGTACCGGCGGCCAGGTCGCCGAGGCGCTTGAAGGTCGGGTGCTGCAGACAACTGATGGCGCCGAGGAAATAGCCGAATGGCAACATGTCGGCAAACCGCAACAGGTTGCGGGTCAGGGACGGGCCCCAGCCGATGGGCGTGCCGTCATCCTGCACGACCCTGAGCCCCATCAGCATCTTGCCGGGCGAGCGACCCTGGTTGAGCACCTCGAACAGCACCATGTACCACCAACTGATCAGGAACAGCAGGAGCGAACCCAGGCCCATGCCCAGCTTGCCGAGAAACGCCAGGGCAATGAACAGCACGCCGAGGATCGCCCCGCGAAACCCCAGGTCGATGGCAAAGGCCATGGCGCGCGACATCAACCCGGCCGGGCGCAGCGGCAAGTCGATGCCTTCCGGCGTCTCGACCTGGTACCGCGTATCCAGTGGCGGGTGCAGCGGTGCTTTCCGTGGCAGTGCTGTGTTCTCGGGCATGGGCAACGGGTGGCTGGCCTGGTTGAGAAAAAAATCCAGGGCAGATGCTAGCAGTGTCGGGGGGGCGAACGACATCACTAACTGTCGCGATGACGCATCGGGTAACCGATCTGGTGCAAGATCGCTGGCCGCGGCGGCTGCCTAGCGCCTAGACTTTGCCGGTCTTCAGTTCAGGAACAGCCCGTGACCTCCATCTTCTGGTACGACTACGAAACCACTGGCATCAACCCGCGCTGCGACCGGCCGCTGCAAGTGGCGGGTATTCGCACCGACCATGAACTCAACGAGATCGGCGAGGCGGTCAACCTCTACTGCCAGCCCAGCGACGATATCCTGCCCCATCCTGCGGCCTGCATGATCACCGGCATTACCCCCGGCCGCCTGGCTGCAGAGGGGTTGAGCGAAGCCGATTTCATGACTCGGGTCCATGCCCAGCTGGCCCAGCCCGGCACCTGTGGCTCGGGCTACAACACCTTGCGTTTCGACGACGAGATGACCCGCTACAGCCTGTACCGCAACTTCTTCGACCCGTACGCCCGCGAGTGGCAGGGCGGCAACAGCCGCTGGGATCTGATCGATGTGGCGCGTGCGGCCTATGCCTTGCGTCCGCAAGGCATCGTCTGGCCCGAGGAAGAGGGGCGGGTGAGCCTCAAGCTCGAACGTCTGACCGCTGCCAACGGCATCGACCATGGCCAGGCCCACGACGCACTCTCCGATGTGCGCGCCACCATCGCCCTGGGGCGGCTGATCCGGGAGAAGCA
Source organism: Pseudomonas sp. QD4 (assembly GCF_049199125.1). NCBI lineage: Bacteria > Pseudomonadati > Pseudomonadota > Gammaproteobacteria > Pseudomonadales > Pseudomonadaceae > Pseudomonas > Pseudomonas sp. QD4. The sequence goes on along the minus strand of NZ_JBLZOM010000004.1, from coordinate 66,114 downwards.
GCCCAAGCTGTTTGACTGGCTGTTTCAACTGCGCAGCAAGCAACGGGTGATGGACCAGATCCGCCTGCTGCAGCCGATGGTGCATATCTCCGGGCGGTTCTCGGCGGCGCGCAGTTACCTCGGCGTGGTGCTGCCCCTGGCCTGGCACCCGCGCAATCGCAATGCGCTGATTGTCTGTGACCTGCACCTCGATCCCCAGGGGTTGCTGGACCAGGATGCGGAGTCATTGCGCCAGCGCTTGTACACCCGCCGTGACGAGTTGAAGGAGGGCGAGTTGCCGGTGCCACTCAAGCTTATTCATATCAACCGCTGTCCGGTGGTGGCGCCACTGAATGTATTGCGCCCACAGGACCAGCAGCGCCTGCAACTGGACATGGAGCTTTATCAGGTGCGCGCGCAGCAGCTGAGCGCGGGCCAGGAAGTTTGGCGGGAGAAACTTCAGGCGATCTATGCAACTGAAGACTTTGCGGCCACAGAGGATCCGGAGCAGCAGTTATACGACGGGTTTATTGGTGATCGTGATCGTCGACTGTGCGAGCAAGTACGCCTGGCCGACCCTGTCGATTTGGCTCAAGCGCATTGGCCATTCGATGATGGACGCCTGCCGGAATTATTATTCCGTTACCGAGCGCGCAACTTCATCGAGACATTGAATAAGCAAGAGCAAGAGCACTGGAAAACATTTTGTCAGCAACGCCTACTCGACCCGAAATACGGGGCGCCCAATACCCTTGAGGCTTTTAACGCGGCCTGTGCACAGTCCTTATTAAACGCCACGCCGGCGCAGAAAGCGGTACTCAATGAATGGCAGGATTATGCGCGTTCATTAAGCGTCCGGCTGGGTATTTGAACGGGCTTACTGCGCACCCGGGTTAAATTCCAGGAATAAAAAACGCCAGCTGACTGGCGTTTTTTTACGGGTCACCAATTTCTGGTGCCGGCGCTATGGCTTAACCCAGCAGGGTTGCCCAGCCTTCAACTACGTCGCCGCCCCACTTGGCTTTCCACTCTTTCAGGGTCTTGTGGTTGCCACCTTTGGTTTCGATGACTTCGCCGTTGTGCGGGTTTTTGTACTGTTTAACTTTGCGAGCACGTTTGGTGCCGGTAGTTTTTACAGCAGCGCGTGGCGCTTTAACTTTGGACTCTGGATCGAGCAGGGCGATGATGTCACGCAGCGACTTGGAGTACTCGCCCATCAGGGTGCGCAGTTTGCCTTCAAATTCCAGTTCGGTTTGCAGTTTGTCGTCTTGGGACAGATTCTTCAAACGGGCCTGGAGCTCTTTGATGGCTTCTTCTGTGGCACGGTATTCGTTGATCAGGGACATGGAAACTACCTTATTTGGGCGCGAGTGGCGGGGTACAGTGTCGTAATAATAGTCAGGCAGTTTCAGCAAGTAAACATTAAAGAGGGCTTTTGTTTAATTTGTTTAAAGTGTCGGCTCGAAAAAAAGCCGTGCAGTTAAATACTGTGATGGGCCTCTCACAGATATTCACAAACTCAGTCACGGACTATTTGCAACTAGGTCTGTGACAGAACCCGGCAGTCAGTTTTTTCAGGGTGTTAGTGAGCCTGGCGGTGCCTGGAGACGATTGAGGCGTAACGGATACTGCAGTTTTGCCGCGTAATGGCTAGAATGGCGGCCTTTGCGAAGTTCTGGAGTTTCCCCCTCATGCGCACTTTTCGGTTGGTGATTTCTTGCCCGGACCGCGTTGGCATTGTCGCCAAAGTCAGTAACTTTCTGGCCTCCCATAACGGCTGGATCACCGAAGCGAGCCACCACTCGGACAACCTCAGTGGCTGGTTCTTCATGCGTCACGAGATTCGTGCCGATTCGTTGCCCTTTGGTATCGAAGCATTGCGCGAGGCGTTCAAGCCGATTGCCGACGAGTTCTCGATGGACTGGCGCATCACCGACACCGCACAGAAGAAGCGCGTGGTGTTGATGGCCAGCCGTGAGTCCCATTGCCTGGCGGACTTGCTGCATCGCTGGCACAGCGACGAGCTTGATTGCGAGATCTCCTGCGTGATCTCCAACCATGACGACCTGCGCAGCATGGTCGAGTGGCACGGCATTCCTTATTACCACGTACCGGTCAATCCACAGGACAAGCAACCGGCTTTCGCCGAAGTCTCGCGCCTGGTCAAGCATCACGATGCAGAAGTGGTGGTCTTGGCGCGCTACATGCAAATCCTGCCGCCATCCCTGTGCAGCGAGTACGCGCACAAAGTGATCAACATTCACCACAGCTTCCTGCCGTCCTTCGTCGGTGCCAAACCCTACCACCAGGCGTCGCTGCGCGGGGTCAAGTTGATCGGTGCGACCTGTCACTACGTGACCGAAGAGCTGGATGCCGGCCCTATCATCGAGCAGGACGTGGTGCGTGTCAGCCATAGCGACAGCATTGAAGACATGGTGCGTTTCGGCCGTGACGTCGAGAAGATGGTCCTGGCCCGTGGCCTGCGTTATCACCTGGAAGACCGGGTCCTGGTGCATGGCAACAAGACCGTGGTGTTCTGATTGAGAAGGGTGGGGCCGGGCGTTACATGTCAGGCCCCCCGCATCGTCGTAGCGAGGTCGGGCCGATGAACGATCCACTGGATAAAGCCACATCCAAGGCTCCCGCCACCTTGGGCGAGGGTTGTCTGAGCCGCTACGACCCTGACGATATGGGGCCGCAGGACGGCACCGAGTTTCCCGGAGCCGCTGAGTTGTGGGAACAACTGCAGCAAGATCAAGACCCCGAAACCGAGGCACCGACCAAGCCTGCCTGATAGGCGAACAGCGCCTTGGGATACAGCGACAAGACCCTATTGCCGGCCCGCCCGTTTTCAGAAAAAGGCGCGCCGGCTTTTTAATGGGCGTTTGCCAGCGAGAGCCTAGGCCCTCGCCGGCAATAGGTCAGATGCGGAAGGTGCCTACCAGGTGCTTCAGGCGCGCGGCCTGCTGCTCCAGATCAGAGCAGGCGCGCAGGGTCGACTGCAGGTTTTCCACGCCTTCCTGGTTGAGGGTGTTGATCTCGGTAATGTCCATGTTGATTGACTCCACCACCGAGGTCTGCTCCTCGGTGGCGGTCGCGACCGACTGGTTCATGCCGTCGATCTCGCCAATCCGCTGGGTCACGCTGTTCAGGCGTTCGCCAGCCAGGTTGGCGATCTCCACGCTGTCCTGGCTGTGGCGCTGGCTTTCACTCATGGTACCGACCGACTCGCGGGCGCCCACTTGCAGCTCCTCGATCATGGTTTGCACCTGTTGCGCCGACTCCTGAGTGCGGTGCGCCAGGTTGCGAACCTCATCGGCCACCACCGCAAAGCCTCGACCTGCTTCCCCGGCGCGTGCCGCTTCAATGGCAGCGTTAAGCGCCAGCAGGTTGGTTTGCTGGGAAATGCTGGTGATGACTTCGAGGATCTGCCCGATGTTCACGGTCTTGCTGTTGAGTGTCTCGATGTTGGTGCTGGAGGCGCTGATCATCTTCGACAGCTGATTCATCGCCTGGATGCTGCGATCCACCACTTGCTGACCGTCTTCGGCCAGGTTGCGTGCGTCGCTGGCCTGTTGCGAGGCTTGAGCGGCATTGCGTGCGATTTCCTGGGCGGCGGCACCCAGTTCATTGATGGCCGCGGCGACGCTATTGGTGCGGCTGGCCTGCTCATCGGAGTTGAGCATCGACGAGTTGGAAGCGCTGACCACGCGCAGGGCCACTTCGTTGACATGCTCGGTGGCCGAGGACACTTCGCGGATCGAACCATGGATGCGTTCGACAAAGCGATTGAAGGCGTTGCCCAGGATGCCGAATTCGTCCTGGTTCTGGATAGTCAGGCGCCGGGTCAGGTCGCCTTCGCCGTCGGCGATGTCTTGCATGGCGCGGGTCATGACATGCAGCGGTTGCATCAGGACCCGGATCAGCATGCCCAGCAGGAAAATGGTAATGGCCACGGCGATCACGGTGGCGATCAGGGCTGAGGTACGGAATTCACTGAGCATGGCGTAGGCCTTGTCCTTATCAACGGACAGACCGATGTACCAGTTGACCGAGGAAAGGCCCTTGATCTGGGTGAAGGTGACAATTCGGGTTTTGCCATCAGCCGTGATTTCGCTGAGTTCAGTGCTGATGCGCGGGGTGTCCTGGGGGTAAATGTCCTTGAGGTTCTTCATCACCAGGTTTTTGTCGGGGTGCACCAGGACCTTGCCGTCGGCGCTGACCAGGAACGCATAGCCCATCCCGTCAAAATCCAGGGCATTGATGCTGTCTGCAATCACCTGCAGGCTCAGGTCGCCGCCGACCACACCGATGCGCTGGCCGCCCTTGAGCACGCTGTCGACGATGGAAATCACCAACTGCCCGGACGCCAGGTCGATGTAGGGCTCGGTCAGGGCCGAGCCGCTGGTGCTTTCGGCGCTCTTGTACCAGGGGCGGGCACGCGGGTCATAACCGTCGGGCATCTTGCTGTCGGGACGGATAATAAAGCTGCCATCGTTGTTGCCCAGGTAAGCGCCCATGAAGGTCGAGGTCACGGCCTTTTGTTCGAGCAGCAGGCTGACGTTGGTCTTGTCCGAGTTGAGCGCCACCGATTGCGAGAGGTTTTCGATCAGCAGCGCACGGCCGGCAAGCCAGGTCTGGATGTTTTTGGCGGTGACGTCGCCCATCTCCTGAAGGTAGTTATCCAGGTCCCTGCGGATGGCATTGCGTTGCAGGTAATCGTTGTAGAGCGTGAATAGCGCGAAAGCAGCTATGACGATCAGGGAGGCGGCAAGCAGGATTTTATGGCTGAAGCGCAGGTTTTTGTTCATGGCTCGAGGGTCCGCTAAGGTCTTGTGATCCGGGCGTGCTCATATAAAAGCGCGCAAAATAGACGGAGTTGAAAGTAAGCTGATACTTCCATCCCTCCCTAGGGAACTATCCGACATTAATTTCAGATGTGTCTGGTATCTCGTTTATTCATATCGACCGTGTACGGCTAAAGATTAACCAGGGGTGACAAAATGCCTGACTCATCGCAACTCGTTATCGGCGCCGATCTTTCCGGGCAGCCGATCGCCCAGGCCATGCGTCTGGCCAACCGTCACGGTTTGGTGGCTGGTGCCACCGGGACGGGCAAGACCGTAACCCTGCAACGCCTTGCGGAAGCCTTCAGCGATGCCGGGGTTGCCGTGTTCGCTGCCGATATCAAAGGCGATCTGTGTGGCTTGGGAGCTGCCGGCAATCCGCAGGGGAAGGTGGCCGAACGAATCGCCGGGATGCCTTGGCTGAACCATAAGCCTCAGGCTTATCCGGTGACGCTGTGGGATATCCACGGGCAATCCGGTCATCCATTACGCACCACCTTGAGTGAAATGGGTCCGCTGCTGCTGGGAAGCCTGCTGGAGCTGACCGACAGCCAGCAATCGGCACTCTATGCGGCCTTCAAGGTCGCGGACCGTGAAGGGCTGTTGCTGCTAGACCTGAAAGACCTCAAGGCGCTGCTCAATCACCTGCGGGAAAACCCGCAGGTACTGGGTGACGATGCGGCGTTGATGACCACCGGCTCCAGCCAGGCCCTGTTGCGGCGCCTGGCAACCCTTGAGCAGCAAGGGGCCGAAGCGCTGTTTGGCGAGCCGGCCTTGCAACTTGAAGACATTCTGCAACCGGCCAGCGACGGCCGCGGGCGCATTCACCTGCTCGACGCCAGCCGCCTGGTGCATGAGGCGCCCAAGGTCTACGCGACGTTTCTGTTGTGGCTGCTGGCTGAACTGTTCGAACAGTTGCCGGAGCGCGGTGATGGTGAAAAACCGCTGCTGGCGCTGTTTTTCGATGAGGCGCACCTGCTGTTCGCGGGGACGCCCAAGGCGCTGCAGGATCGACTGGAACAGGTGGTGCGGCTGATTCGCTCCAAAGGCGTGGGGGTGTACTTCGTCACGCAATCGCCAGGGGATTTGCCCGACAGCGTGCTGGCGCAGTTGGGGTTGCGGATTCAGCATGGCTTGCGCGCGTTCACCGCCAAGGAACAGAAATCCCTGCGCGCGGTGGCCGAGGGCTTTCGGCCCAACCCGGCGTTCGATGCGTTGTCAGTGCTGACCGAGCTGGGCATCGGCGAGGCCCTGGTGGGCACCTTGCAGGACAAAGGCACGCCGGCCATGGTCGAGCGCGTGCTGGTCGCGCCTCCGCAATCACGCATCGGGCCGCTGACTGAAGCCGAGCGGGCGGCCTTGATTGCCGGTTCGCCATTGCTTGGGCGCTACGACAAACCCATTGATCGCGAGTCGGCGTATGAAGTGCTGATGGGGCGCAAGGACCTTGCGCCAAAGGCCGACACGGCACCGGACAAACCGGTTGCGCAAGAGCCGAGTCTTACCGATCGGGCTGGGGAGTTTCTCGGCACTGCGGCCGGCCAGGCGCTGAAATCAGCCATGCGTCAGGCCGCCAACCAGTTGGGACGGCAATTGGTGCGTGGCTTGATGGGCTCGTTGCTGGGGGGCAGCAAGCGTCGCTGATCCGACGCCGGCGGCTCAGGTTCGCGGTTTGGCGTGACTGGCTAGGCGTTCCAGGGCGGCCCGCAGGTTGGGGTCGCTGATGCCATTGGCCGTTGCCTGGATGGTTTCGGCGGCGTTGCTCGAGAGGTCCATGGTGTGGCCCGCAGCGCCTTGCGGAACGGTGGGCGGCTGCACCTTGAACAGGATCCGCGTCAGGCTGGCGAACTCGTTGAACTCCACCAACTGGCGTTGCAGTCGCTTCTGTTGATAGCGCAGGCGGGTCGCCCAGTGGCCGTCGGTGACAATCAACAGCAAGCTGCCTTCGCGCCACGAGGCGACATGGCAATGCTCGCGCGCTGCCGGCTGCAATTGGCTTTCCACCAGGCGTTGCAGATGGGCCAGGCGCTGGGCATGGCCGAATATGGCTTTGAGAGGCTTGGCTTCGCGAAGGAGAACGGCGGGGGCTCTGGCCGTGTGTGGGCGAAATGCCATGATCAGAAACCTGAAGTTACAGAGCGGCCATGGTAGCAGAAAGCGTCCTGTTCTCTGCGCTCATCTCTGTCGGCTGGGGATTGTCCATTAAATCAATGGGTAACTTCGTACTTGTCTGGGTTGAAAGTCGGCGAAAAGGCCTTATTGTAAGTGAGCCCCGTCATAGCGCTGTACTAGCATCGTGGAATAACGCCACTTTCCTCGCCATCGTTTCCGGGTAGAATACTCGTTCGCATGCGGCCATAAGGGCTGCTCGGGCGACTCACGGGGCCGCCCTCCATCCCTATGTGTGGAAGATCCTGCCGATATGTTTGCGCCTTTGTTAAAGAAACTTTTTGGAAGCAAGAACGAGCGTGAAGTCAAACGCATGCTCAAGACGGTACAGATCGTCAATGCCTTCGAAGAGCAAATGGTAGCCCTTTCGGACGATCAATTGCGTGCCAAGACCGAAGAGTTCAAGGCCCGCGTAGCCAAAGGTGAAACCCTCGACAAACTGCTTCCTGAAGCCTTCGCGGTCGCCCGTGAAGCCGGTAAGCGGGTCATGGGTATGCGCCACTTCGACGTACAGTTGATCGGCGGCATGACCTTGCATGAAGGCAAGATCGCCGAGATGCGCACCGGTGAAGGCAAGACCCTGGTAGCAACCCTGGGCGTCTACCTCAACGCGTTGTCCGGCAAGGGCGTACACGTGGTGACGGTGAACGACTACCTGGCCCGCCGTGACGCCAACTGGATGCGTCCGCTCTATGAATTCCTCGGCCTGAGCGTTGGCGTGGTCACGCCTTTCCAGCCGCCGGAAGAGAAGCGCGCAGCCTATGCCGCCGACATCACCTACGGCACCAACAACGAATTCGGTTTCGACTACCTGCGCGACAACATGGCTTTCAGCATGGAAGACAAGTTCCAGCGCGAGCTCAATTTTGCCGTTATCGACGAAGTCGACTCGATCCTGATCGACGAAGCCCGTACCCCCCTGATCATTTCCGGTCAGGCCGAAGACAGCTCCAAGCTTTATATCGAGATCAACAAGTTGATCCCGCAGCTGGAGCTGCATGTCGAAGAAGTGGAAGGCGAAGTCACCAAGGCGGGTCACTACACCATCGACGAGAAGACCCGCCAGGTCGAACTCAACGAAGCCGGTCACCAGTTCATCGAAGAGATGCTGACCCGTGTCGGCCTGCTGGCTGAAGGCGAAAGCCTGTACTCGGCGCACAACCTGGGCCTGCTGACCCACGTCTACGCCGGCCTGCGTGCGCACAAGCTGTTCCATCGCAACATCGAATACATCGTGCAAGACGGTCAGGTGGTCCTGGTCGACGAACACACCGGTCGTACCATGCCGGGTCGTCGTCTCTCCGAAGGCCTGCACCAGGCCATCGAAGCCAAGGAAAACCTGAACATCCAGGCCGAAAGCCAGACCCTGGCCTCGACCACGTTCCAGAACTACTTCCGTCTGTACAACAAACTGTCCGGCATGACCGGTACGGCCGACACCGAAGCGTTCGAATTCCACCAGATCTACGGTCTGTCGGTAATGGTCATTCCGCCGAACAAGCCGCTGGCGCGTAAAGACTACAACGACCTGGTGTTCCTTACCGCCGAAGAGAAGTACGCGGCGATCGTGGCGGACATCAAGGAGTGCATGATTTCTGGGCGTCCGGTACTGGTAGGTACGGCGACCATCGAGACTTCCGAGCACATGTCCAACCTGCTCAACCAGGAAGGCATCGAGCACAAGGTACTGAACGCCAAGTTCCACGAAAAAGAAGCTGAAATCATCGCCCAGGCCGGTCGCCCAGGCGCCCTGACCATCGCCACCAACATGGCCGGTCGTGGTACCGACATCCTGTTGGGCGGTAACTGGGAAGTGGAAGTCGCCTCCCTGGAAAACCCGACCCCTGAGCAGATCGCCCAGATCAAGGCCGATTGGCAGAAGCGCCATCAGCAAGTACTCGAGTCGGGTGGCCTGCAGGTAATCGCCTCCGAGCGTCACGAATCGCGCCGTATCGACAACCAGTTGCGTGGTCGTGCCGGTCGCCAGGGTGACGCCGGTTCCAGCCGTTTCTACCTGTCTCTGGAAGACAGCCTGATGCGCATCTTCGCCTCCGACCGGGTGAAGAACTTCATGAAAGCCCTCGGTATGCAGCCTGGCGAAGCGATCGAGCACCGCATGGTGACCAACGCGATCGAGAAGGCGCAGCGCAAGGTAGAAGGCCGCAACTTCGATATCCGCAAGCAACTGCTGGAGTTCGACGACGTCAACAACGAGCAGCGTAAAGTGATCTATCACATGCGCAACACGTTGCTGGCCGCGGACAACATCGGCGAGACCATTTCCGACTTCCGCCAGGACGTGCTCAGCGCCACCGTCAGCGCCCACATTCCACCACAGTCGCTGCCTGAACAGTGGGACGTGGCGGGTCTGGAAACCGAAATTGAAAGCGGTTTCGGGGTGAAACTGCCGATCCAGCAATGGCTCGACGAAGACGATCACCTGTACGAAGAAACCCTGCGCGAGAAGCTCCTGAACGAGTTGGTCGCGGCGTACAACGAGAAAGAAGACCAGGCTGGCGCAGAAGCCCTGCGCAGCTTCGAGAAGCAGATCGTTCTGCGCGTCCTGGACGACCTGTGGAAAGACCACCTGTCGACCATGGATCACCTGCGTCACGGTATCCACCTGCGTGGCTACGCACAGAAGAACCCGAAGCAGGAATACAAGCGCGAGTCCTTTACCCTGTTCTCCGAGCTGCTGGATTCCATCAAGCGCGACTCGATCCGTGTGTTGTCGCACGTTCAGGTCCGCCGCGAAGATCCGGTCGAAGAAGAAGTCCGCCTGCGCCAGGAAGCCGAGGCACTGGCTGCGCGCATGCAGTTCGAGCATCCTGAAGCGCCTGGCCTGGATCAGCCCGAAGCCCTGGAAGAGGGCGTCGATGTCGATGTAGCCCTGGCCTCGGCCCCGGTTCGCAATGATCAGAAGCTGGGCCGCAACGAACTGTGCTACTGCGGTTCGGGCAAGAAGTACAAACACTGTCACGGCCAGATCAACTAAGATTTCCGCCGGACACTGAAATACCCGCGCCGCGACCGGCATCAGCCGTCGCGGCGTTTTTCCATTTGAAACACTGTCTTTCGCGACGACGGTGCTGACATCACATTAAAGAGGAGCGCATTCATGGCTGTTGGTCTTGGTCCTTTGCCAACGTTGCACCCGGTTGCCGGTTTTGAGCTTGGCATCGCTTCGGCTGGCATCAAGCGCCCGGGGCGCAAGGATGTAGTGGTCATGCGCTGTGCCGAAGGCTCCACGGTTGCAGGCGTGTTCACCCTGAATGCCTTTTGCGCGGCGCCGGTGATTCTGGCCAAGCAGCGGGTTCAGGGCCCAGTGCGTTATCTGCTGACCAACACCGGCAATGCCAACGCAGGTACGGGTGAGCCGGGCCTGGCCGCGGCCACCCGCACCTGCGCCAAGCTGGCCGAGTTGACCGGTGTCGATGCCAGCGCCGTGCTGCCTTACTCCACCGGGGTAATCGGCGAGCCGCTGCCCGTGGAGAAGATCGAAGGCGCGCTGCAGGCCGCCCTCGACGATCTGTCGGTCGATAACTGGGCCGCCGCCGCGACCGGGATCATGACCACCGACACCCTGCCCAAGGGCGCCAGTCGCCAGTTCCAGCATGAGGGTGTGACTGTCACGGTGACCGGCATCAGCAAGGGCGCCGGTATGATTCGGCCGAACATGGCGACCATGCTTGGCTACATTGCCACCGACGCCAAGGTTTCCCGCGACGTGCTGCAGAACCTGCTGCTGGACGGTGCCAACAAGTCGTTCAACCGCATCACCATCGATGGCGATACCTCGACCAACGACTGCTGCATGCTGATCGCCACCGGCCAGGCCAACCTGCCGCAAATCGACCAGGCCAGCGGCCCGCTGTTCGCCGCGCTGAAGCAGGCGGTGTTCGAGGTGTGCATGGAGGTGGCACAGGCCATCGTGCGCGACGGCGAAGGCGCGACCAAGTTCGTCACGGTAGAAGTCAATGGCGGCGGTAACCATCAGGAATGCCTGGACGTCGGCTACACCGTCGCCCACTCGCCGCTGATCAAGACCGCGCTGTTCGCTTCCGACCCGAACTGGGGGCGGATCCTGGCCGCTGTCGGTCGCGCCGGTGTGCCGGATCTGGACGTGAGCAAGATCGATGTGTTTCTGGGTGAGGTGTGCATCGCCAGCCGCGGTGCGCGTGCCGCCAGCTACACCGAAGCCCAGGGCGCTGCGGTCATGCAGCAGGAAGAAATCACCATTCGTATCGAGCTGGGTCGTGGCCAGTGCAGCGAAACCATCTGGACCACCGACCTGTCCCACGAGTACGTGAAGATCAACGCCGAATACCGTACCTGAGGCCGGTGCCCGCGCCGACAGGCTGTTTCTGGCTTCCATGGGCCAGAGGCGGCTTGCCGGCGCTGGCAAGCCCGCTGTCCCTCGCATCACACAAGGTGTCAGACCATGAGCTTCCACCTGATCATCGGCGACAAACTCTATTCTTCCTGGTCCTTGCGCGGGGCTTTGGCGCTGGAGCTGGCCGCCGTCCCCTACAGCGAAGAGCTGATCAAACTCAACCAGCCCGACACCCGCGAGCGCCTGCTCAGGCATTCGGCGACTGGCAAGGTGCCTTTGCTGAAGACCGAGCACGGCACGATTGCCGACTCGTTGGCGATTGCCGAGTACCTGGCTGAACGCTTTCCCGAGGCCCGTCTATGGCCGCTTGATACTGCCGCTCGTGCCCAGGCGCGTTCGGCGTGTGCGCAGATGCACTGCGGCTTCTTCGGCCTGCGGGGCAACTTGCCTTTCGACCTGGCACGTGACGCGCCACTGTCGCCAATGCCGCCGGAGGCCCAGGCGGATATCGAGCGGATGCTGGCGTTATGGGCCGAGTGCCGTGCCACGGCAACCGAGCCCGGGCCGTTCCTGTTTGGCCCTGCGACTCTCGCGGATGCGTTTTTTGCACCGGTCGCCGTGCGCCTGCGGACCTATCAGGTGCCATTGCCGGCGGTTGATGCGGCCTATGTCGAGGCAATCTATCAATGGCCAGCCTTCAAGGTCTGGCAGCAAGCCGGTTTAGAGGAAATAGTGCGGTGAAACGAGTACATGTGGCCGCGGCCGTTATCCGCGATGTCAGCGGCAAGATCCTGATTGCCCGGCGTGCCGACACCCAGCATCAGGGCGGCCTGTGGGAATTCCCGGGCGGCAAGGTCGAGGCCGGTGAAGCGGTGGAGGTGGCGCTGGCCCGCGAGCTGCTGGAAGAACTGGGGATTGTGGTGCAGGCGGCACGACCCCTGATCAAGGTGCAGCACGATTATCCGGACAAGCAGGTGCTGCTGGATGTGTGGGAAGTATCGGCGTTCAGCGGTGAAGCCCATGGCGCGGAAGGGCAACCTCTGGCCTGGGTCAGCTCGCGAGAACTGGCGAACTACGAGTTTCCGGCAGCCAACCAGCCGATCGTGGCGGCCGCTCGCTTGCCTTCCGAGTACCTGATCACCCCTGAGGGCCTGGAAACCCCGGCGCTGCTGCGGGGTATGCAAAAGGCCATCGCCGGCGGCATCAAGTTGGTCCAGCTGCGTGCGCCCAACGGCTACGACCCGCAATACCGCGACCTGGCGGTGGATGCGGTCGGCCTGTGTGCGGGCAAGGCGCAGTTGATGCTCAAGGGACCGTTCGAGTGGCTGGGGGATTTCCCTTCGGCAGGCTGGCACATCACCTCGGCACAACTGCGCAAGCACGCCAGCGCCGGGCGACCATTTCCCAAGGACCGCTGGCTGGCGGCCTCCTGCCACAATGCCGAGGAGTTGTCCCTGGCACAGCAGATGGATGTGGATTTCGTCACCTTGTCGCCCGTCCAGCCCACCCAGACTCATCCCGATGCCCAGCCGCTAGGGTGGGAGCAGGCCAGTCAGTTGATCAGCGGTTTCAACAAGCCGGTGTACCTGCTGGGCGGGGTCGGACCGGCCGAGTGCCAGCAGGCGTGGGCCGCCGGAGCCCAGGGCGTGGCGGGGATTCGTGCGTTCTGGCCGGATTGAAACGCGCCCGTTGCCCGTCAGCCGCCCTCGATAGAATCATTCCGGGGGCGGTTGGCCGATCACGCGGAGGGTTTTTCCGCCGCCTGCCACAGGATTTCAGCGATGCCCTGGCGCTTGGCGATCAGGCGCGCAGCGACAAACAGTAAGTCCGACAGGCGATTGATATACGCCAGGCCAACGCCTTCCAGGGGCTCCAGCGCATTCAGCTGTTGGCAGCGACGCTCGGCAGTACGCGCCAGGCTGCGGCAGACATGGGCCTGGGCTATCAATGCCGAGCCGCCGGGCAGAATGAAGTTCTCCAGGGGGCCAAGTTCCTCGTTCCAGAGGTCGATGGCCGTTTCCAGGCGCTCGACTTCTGCCGTGTTCAGCGCCTGATACACCGGCATCGCCAGCTCCCCACCCAAATCGAACAGCCGGTGCTGACACGGCGTGAGTACTTCGATGACCTGCTTCAAGCCAGGGTGCTCGACACTGTGTTCGGCCAATCCGGCCAGCAGCAGGCCCAATTGGCTGTTGAGGGTGTCGACTTCGCCGATGGCTTCGACCCGGGGATGATCCTTGGGCACCCGGCGGCCATCGCCAAGCCCGGTCTCGCCTTTGTCGCCGGTGCGGGTGTAAATCTTCGACAGGCGAAAGCCCATGCTTATCTCTCCAGTTCCAGTTGTCCGGGGTTGGGCAGTTGGGCGCCGGCCAGTGGCAGGCGCAGCGTGAAGCAAGTGCCCTGGCCCTGGGTCGAGTGCACTTCCATCTGCCCCTTGTGGTTGTTGGTGATGATGAAGTACGAAACCGACAGCCCAAGGCCGGTGCCCTGGCCGATTTCCTTGGTGGTGAAGAAGGGCTCGAACGTGCGTTTGCGCACGTTTTCGCTCATGCCGATGCCGTTGTCCTCGACCTGGATTTCCGCCCAGGGCGGGTTCAGGCGCGTGCGCAGGATAATCCGCCCCGGCTCACTGTCGTCTTCACGCAGGTGAATGGCCTGGGCGGCGTTTTTCAGCAGATTGAGCAGGACCTGTTCCAATTCATTGGCGGTGCCGGGCACCGGGCCCAGTTGCGGGTCGAACTGGCGGACGATGGCCTGGCCCTTGAAGTCGAAACCTATGGTCAGGTCGAAGTCGTTGCCGGCGATTTCCACTGCCTGATCGATCAGCGCCGGCAGGTCGCAGGGAGCCATCTGCCGGTTGCTGCGACGGCTGAAGCTGAGCATGTGGGTGACGATTTTCGCTGCCCGAGCCCCGGCCTGCTGGATGCCGTCGAGCAGTTGCGGCACTTCACGGCTTTGCAGGTAGCGGTTGACGGTGTCCAGTTCGATGCCGACCTGCTCGGCGTGTTCCAGGTTTTTCGGCAGTTCGGGGGACAGGCGGCGACGGATGTTCTGCACGTTGTGCAGGATCGCGCCCAACGGGTTATTGATTTCATGGGCCATGCCGGCGGCCAGCCCACCGACCGAGAGCATTTTTTCCGACTGCACCATCATTTCTTCCAGTGACAGGCGCTGAGTGATGTCATCGATGCGGATCACCACCCCACGCCCGGCACCGCCCATCAAGGGGTAAAAGGTCAGGGCGTAGTGCTTGGCCTCGTCGTCCTTGAACCAGGTGACCCGTTCGACCTTGGTCACGGTGTGCTGCTCCACGGTTTCCTTGAGTTGTGGCAGGAACGGCTTGAGTGGCTCGAAGGCGAGGAAGATCGGCTGGTTCAGCGCCTCGTCCAGGCGTGTGCCGGAAAGGGCGCTGGCTTCCTGGTTCCACTGGGTGACATAAAGCTGTTCGTCGAGGGCGATCAGGGCCGAGGGCATGGAGTCGATGATGCTGTTCAGGTAGTTCTGGAAGCCGGTGAGCTTCTTCTCGATTTTGCTCCGTACCTGGACTTCCAGCTCCAGCTTGCGATTGGTGTGGCGAGTTTCTTCCGCCAGCCCCTGGGCCTGGTCATAGGCTGCCTGGGAGTCATCGCGAGCGCGCTTGAGCTGCTGTTCGCGGGCTTCGATGCGCGACAGCATGGTGTTGAAGGCTTCAGCCAGGCTGCCGATTTCATCGTGGTTGCCGCGCCCGGCCCGCAGGGCGTAGTTTTCCTCGCGTGTGACCTGTCGCGACAGCTCTTCAAGCTGATGAATCGGCTGGGTGATCAGGCGCTTGATCTGTCGGGCAATGACCAGCCACAACAGCACACTGAAGATCAGGATCCCCAGGCTGGCGGTAAGGGTGCCGGTGTAGAAGGCCATCGGCAGTTCGCTGCTGGCCACCAGCAGCAAGTGCCCGGGAGCCTGGCCGGGGCGGGGCAGGGTAATCACCTGGTTGCTGCGGAATTCGGTAAGTTGCCAGGCTTCTATATGGCGATAGCGTTCTGGCAGCTTGAGCCGCTCGCCGTGTTGCAACTGCGCCAGGCGAGCGCCTTTGCCGTCGTAGACCGCTGCAGCCCGTAACGGCGAATAGCTGTTGAGTTCGTTGAGCAGGCGTTCGGCGCTTTGTGGCGAATCCAGCGCCTCGGTGGCGAGTGTCGGGTTGGAGATGAGGCGGCCGATGGTCTGCAAGGCCTGGGGTGCCATGCTTTCCTGGGAGATCCAGTAGGCGGCGCTGATAAACGTGAGGTTGGCGACCAGCAAGACCGTGGTCAGCAGGACAAGCAGGGCTGCCAGCAGCTTTTGGCCGACCGGCAGGTTTTCAAGGCGCTGGCGCAATGGCATCAGGGAACGTCGCTAAGGATGAGCAAGTGGGCAGCGTAGCCGCTGCTCAGTCGCTGGGCAATCCGCGCTGTTGCAGGAGTTCGATCAGGCGTTGCTGCAATTGGAAAAGGTGGGGCAGGTTCAACTGATGCCTGGTTGCCACCTTGCAGGCGTACCCCAGCAGGTAGCTGATTTCGGTGCGGCGCTGGCTGGCTACGTCTTGATGCATCGACGAGTAATTGGCGGCGGTGGCCTGGATCACCCGTTCGACTTCCTGTTGCAGGTCCTGGGCGGCGGCGGGCTGTCCACAACATTCCAGCAGTTCGCCGAGTTCGGCGCAGAGGGTGGCGACTTCGCATTGGTGTTGTTGCAGGCCACCATTGCGACAATCGTGGAGCACCGTCAGCGGGTTGATCGCGCAATTGAGGGCCAGCTTGCGCCACAGCCGGGTCAGGATATCGGCGCTCCATTCGTGGGGAATGCCGCTGTGGGTCAGGTCATCCAGCCAGGGCGGAGCGACCGGGTGGCCGACGTCTCCCAGCCAGGTGTAGCCATGGCCGGCAAACACCACTCGCCAGTCACCGTCGCGAAAGGCGCCTTCAGTGCTCGAGGCAAAAATGCACCGCGCCTGCGGGACCTGGGCTGCCACCGCGTCCTGGCTGCCCAGGCCGTTCTGCAGCAGGATCAGTTCAGCGTCGGCACTCAGGCGTGGCGCCAGGTGAGCGACAGCCTGCGCGGCGTCGTATGCCTTGCACGCCACCAGCAACCGCTTGATAGGTGTCGACGCATCCAGGGTTTCAGCTGCGATTGCCTGGACGCAGGCCTGGCCGTGTTCCACCAGGGTCAGCCCGCCGGCCGCCTGGTAGGCCAGCAGGCGCGCCTGGTCCCGCAGGATCAGCCTGACCGGCAAGCCGGCCCGGGCCAGTCGCGTAGCCCACAAGGTGCCGAGGCTGCCGGCGCCGAGTACATGCCAGGTGGTGCTCATCAGCTTTCTGCTCTGTTTGGCGAACACATGAGTGGCTCGCGGTGAAGGAGGGAAAAGACCCGTTATAATGAGCGCGGATTTTAACCGCAAGCCAGGCGCGCTCCATTTTTATCGAGCTGCGCCCCTTTTTATTGGAGAGACTACATGCCGTCGTTTGACGTGGTATCCGAACTGGACAAACACGAACTCACTAACGCAGTGGAAAACGCCGTCAAGGAACTGGACCGTCGTTACGACTTGAAGGGCAAGGGCAGCTTCGAGTTCAAGGAAAAGGACCTGACCGTCAACCTCACCGCCGAAGCCGACTTCCAGCTGGAAGCGATGATCGAGATCCTCAAGCTGGCGCTGGTCAAACGCAAAATCGACGTGCAGTGCCTTGAAGTCAAGGATGCCTATGCATCGGGCAAATTGATGAAGCAGGACGCGGTCCTCAAGGAAGGTATCGATAAAGAGCTGGCGAAGAAGATCGTCGCTCATATCAAGGATGCGAAATTGAAGGTTCAGGCTGCAATCCAGGGCGAGCAGGTGCGGGTCACCGGCAAGAAGCGCGACGATCTGCAGGAAGCCATCGCAGCCCTGCGTGCCAAAGAGTTCGGCATGCCGCTGCAATTCAACAACTTCCGCGACTGATCGGCTGCTTCGGGAACCTCCAGGCCTTATTGGCGTCCGAGGCCGGAGCAAGGGCAGAAACGATTGAGCGTGTGGGCTTGGTTGTTCTGCCACTCAGTCATGCAAGCCGGAACCCCGGAAATCTGGAGATATAGATGGATTTGAACGCTGAAGTGGACAATCTGGTCAAGGCTTCCCAAGCCTGGATCCCGATGATCATGGAGTACGGCAGCCGCGTGTTGCTGGCAGTCATTACCTTGGCCGTGGGCTGGTGGCTGATCAACAAGTTGACCCACAAAGTCGGCAAATTGCTGGCACTGCGCAATGCCGACCTGGCGTTGCAGGGGTTTATCAGCAGCCTGGCGAATATTATTCTCAAGGTGCTGCTGATTGTCAGCGTGGCCTCGATGATTGGTGTCGAAACCACGTCCTTCGTGGCCGCGATCGGTGCTGCCGGCCTGGCCATCGGCCTGGCGTTGCAGGGTAGCCTGGCAAACTTTGCCGGCGGCGTGCTGATTTTGCTGTTCCGTCCTTTCCGCATCGGCGACTGGATCGAAGCCCAGGGCATCAGCGGCACGGTCGACAGCATCCAGATCTTCCATACCGTGCTGCGCACCGGTGATAACAAGACGGTCATCGTGCCTAACGGTAATCTGTCCAACGGCATCATCACCAACTACAACCGTCAACCGACCCGCAAAGTGGTGTTTGATGTCGGGGTGGATTACGACGCCGATTTGCAGAAGGCCCGCGAGGTGTTGCTGGAGCTGGCCAAGGATGAACGAGTCCTGGCCGACCCGGCACCGGTGGCTGTGGTTTCTACCCTGGGTGATAGCGCTATTACCTTGTCGTTGCGGGTATGGGTGAAGACTGCGGACTATTGGGATGTGATGTTCCGCTTTAACGAGTTGTCCCGTGATCGATTGCGGGCGGCCGGGATCGATATCCCGTTTCCACAGCGAGTCATTCGAGTCGTTCAGGAAGCTGCACCGCAATAAGACAGTTTTATTACTTGTCTGATCAGTCAAGTATCTGCAATAAACTCAAGGGGCGTTACGCCCCTTGATTGTTTCTGGCGTACTGCAATCAGGGTTAATAACTTTTGGGCTAAGTTTGCGTCGCAACTTTAGCTGCCGCACCAGCCATAACTTTGTTAGCTACCTATTTAGTAGTTTGGTTGTTTGTTATGCGTCAGGCATAAAAAAACCGCCCACCTGAATCAGGTGGGCGGTTTTTGTTAGAGCAGGGCTCTAGCGCTATCGAATAGTCGCTGAATTACAAGATGCTCAGCGGGTACTCGACGATCAGACGCAGGTCGTTCAGGTTGTCGTAGTTACCGGCACGGTAGTCGGCGTTGCTACCACGGTAAATTGCGTTACGCAGACGGAACGAGAGGTCCTTGGCCGGGCCTTCTTGAAGCACGTACTTGGCTTCCAGGTCCCACTCGTGCTCGGTGCCATCGCTGGAGTCGGCAACAGTGACGTTGCTACCACGGATGTAGCGAGTCATGAAGCTCAGGCCAGGAACACCGAACGACGCCATGTTGATGTCGTAGCGAGCCTGCCAGGATTTCTCGTCTTCACCCACGAAGTCGGAGATCTGCACCGAGTTGGCTACGTACACAGTACCGCCGCCGTCAACACCGTAGTTGTAGCCGGTCTTGCCGCTGGACTGCTGGTAGGCCACGGTGAATTTGTGAGCTTCGATGCTGTAGGCAGCTGCAAGGCTCCAGACTTTGTTGTCCAGATCGCCGGCCAGTTTCTTGCCGTCGTCTTTGCTGCGGTAGGCGTTGAGGTCGAAGTTCAGCGATTGTTTTTCGCTCAGTGGCAACGTGTAGTTCACGTTGATGTACTGCTTCTTCCAGTAGTCTTCAACGTCGGACGCATGGACCGCGAAGATGAAGTTCTCAAGGCCGGAGTAGGTAGCGCCTGCGATGTTGGCTACGGTCAGACCTGGCTTGTAGGTACCGTCAACGGTGTTGCGGCCGTTGATGCTGTCACGAGCCATGCCGGTCTGGCCGCTCATGGCGGTGAAGCGACCTGCGGTCAGCTCCAGGCCTTTGATTTCGTTGCTGGTCAGCAAGGTACCAGTCGCGATTTCAGGCAACAGACGGCCGTCATCGGTGGTGAATACCGGGCTGGATACAACCTGGTTGCCGTACTTGAGTACAGTGTTCGACAAACGCAGTTTGACGGCTGCTGCAGCTTTGGATTGGGTGTTCTCTGGTTCGCCGGCACCGTTGGTACCGAACAGACCGTTACCTGCACGGCCTGCGCCGCCATCAAGCTTGACGCTGCCCATTGCCATTGCGTCCACGCCGACACCTACGGTGCCTTGAGTGAAGCCGGACTGATAGTTGAGCAATTCGCTGATGCCAGTGTCCTGGCGATAGCCGCTGATGCCGTCATCGCTGGTGGTATTGGTACCGTTAGCGCGACGATCGTTGCCTACGCCGCTTTTGAAATCGCGGTTCATGTACATCATGCGAGTTTTCGCAGTCAGGGTGCTGTCTTCGATGAAGCCCTTGGCTTCGTCCTGAGAAGACGCGATTGCGAACTGCGAGGTGCCTGCTGAAACAGCCAGGGCGATCATGCTCCACTTCATCACGCGCATCGTGATTTGCTCCTTTGGTTTTTAGAAGAGTACTGCCGTCCCACCTGATTTATTATCTGGGCGGCTCTTTCTTTTTGTGTCGGCGCAAACTTATATCACGCTGACAATGTTGGCGATACTTGCGTATCTATCCTTTCGGCTTCTTTACGAGCCTGTCGCAAATTGCTCGATCCATGTCGCAATTTCGTAGTCCAACTGTATTCGGACTGACAACTAAAGCGTCGTTTTTGAAAGCCGTATTGACGTAAGAAAGACTCTCGTCGTGGGCAATCAAAACAGCATGGGGCGACCCTGCCACTATTATTATTGGCCTATAAGCGGTTCTCTTTCGCAGAGCCTCTTTTAGACGATGTGGGGGTGAATGCAACAAGCGTGCTCAAATCAGCAAAAGCTCGGATTTTTTTTTAACCTTCGGCCCGGGCCTGTAAAAACCTCATAAAACCTGCGTTTTAAGGTCCTTTGGTTCGGGCTTGACGCCGCTTCTTGGGTTGTGTTGCTCCCTGCGAAAAAATCGCGAGACCATCAAAAACGTTACCGGTTCACCCCGTTTGTGAGTAAACGGCGGATGCGTGACGCACTAAGAGTAGACGCACTGTGCGGTTTTGGTGCAAAAGTTCATGACTGCTGTGCCGAATTCATACAGTTGTGCCATTGCAGACGCTGCCATGGCCGAGCGGGCGCGGTGCCCGATCGAGATCACGCCTAACGGTCGGCGCTTTGATGGTGCGTTGGCGCTGAAAATGTTCCGCCGTGGGGCGATGGACTTTTCTTTTGCAGGGTGTGTAGCGCAGCGTGCAGTTCAGGGCGGATGGCGATGAACCCGAAGGCATTCGCGGGTATGCTGCATCCTTTCGCCAGGCAGGCTGCCAGCCTTGTCGGGCACCAAGCTTAAATTTGATGAACTGAGCGGGAGTGCGCGCGGTGTTCGCTTTAGATCCACGGCTTCAACAAGACACATTGCCTATCGGCGACTTCCCGTTGTGCCGGTTGCTGTTGTCCAACGACTCGAATTATCCCTGGTTCATTCTGGTTCCACGTCGCGCCGACATCAGCGAGTTGTTTCAATTAGATGATGCTGATCAACAACAACTGTGGCGCGAAACCACGGCGTTCGCCGAGTTGCTCAAAGACTCGTTCGATGCCGACAAGTTGAATGTGGCAGCCCTGGGTAATGTAGTCAGCCAACTGCATATGCACGTTATTGTGCGGCGACGTGACGATGCTGCCTGGCCAGCCCCGGTATGGGGCAAGCACCCGGCGCGGCCTTACACGGCCGAGCAGGTGGCAACTATTCGTGAGCGTTTGCGCCTGGTGCTGGCCGATGACTTCAAGTTCCTGGAGGCCTGACTCATGAGCCTTGATGAGCGTGTAATGGAGTTGGAAAGCCGATTGGCGTTTCAGGATGACACCATCCAGACCCTGAACGATGTGTTGGTTGCGCAACAGCGCGTGGTCGAGCGCCTGCAATTGCAGATGGCAGCCTTGCTCAAGCGCCAGGCGGAAATGGCCGGTCAATTCGAAACGTTCGAGGAGGAGGCCCCGCCGCCGCATTACTGATTCAAGGTCGTGTATTGGCCGGGCAATAAAAAACCGCGTTGCAGCGAGGCTGCAACGCGGTTTTTTTTCGGCTGAATCAGCGACGCGGCAGAGCGGCGATCACATCTTCGGCTTGCAGGCCTTTATCACGGTTCATCACCGAAAACTCCACGCGCTGGCCTTCGACCAGGACGCGATGGCCTTCTCCGCGAATAGCGCGAAAGTGCACGAAAATATCATCCCCGGAATCGCGGGAAATAAAACCGAAGCCCTTGGACGTGTTGAACCATTTGACGGTGCCCGTATCGCGATTGGTCATGTCATAGGTTTGGGAGGAGGCAGCAGCCGGTGACGACTTGTAGAAGCTGACCGCCAGGTGCAGAACTACGGCAATCACTGCCGTCAGCAGGCTGAACAGGACGGCAGGTTGGCCGCCGATGACCGGCATTGGAGCGAGCAGGGTGAGTGTCTGCAGGACCACGGCCAGAACCAGCAGCGCGCTGACCAGGTTTTGCAGTTGGTGACGTGGACCTCTGTTCCAGTAAGGGATAACCGGAGCCAGAGTGAGGTTGAGCAGGCCGAAAAAGGCCAGGTATACAGCATCAGGTTGTTGCAGGTAGGGAATGGCCTCAGACCGAAGGCTGGGGATAAAGGACAGCAGCAGAGCCGCAGCGCCCGTTAGCAGGTGGACGATTTTCAACATTTTAATTAACTCACGTTAAGACGGATCGCAAGGAAGAGCTGATGACGCACGGTTCGCTTCTGAACAATGGGAGGCGTTGGGCACGTACGTGGTATCAGCCTATGCGTTGTGGCCGAAGAAATAGGCAACAACGACACGGTGCCTATTTAACAGTAAAGCCCTTGCCTTCTCAAATCAGCTGCGGTGTCGGTGGGAGCGGGCAGGGCGGCGGCGGGGAGCGCAAATCTTTGCAGTATCGTGCAAAGCCTTGATTTAGAGAGCTGGCGCCCGCATTTTCAATAAGCACCGTTTTTCAGTCGTTCCATCGTGAGCTTTCGCAGCCGAGTGATGGCACGTCGCAGCTTGCGGGACAATTGACCGCAGGCCTCAAGGGAAATCCGCTCAGCGAGGGTGATTGACTCTTGCTAGAGTGGTTCGGCACCTGGTTTGGTGAATTCAACCTGTCAACGGAGATAAACATGGCAATCGATATCGGTATCAGCGAAGAAGACCGCAAATCCATCGTGGATGGCCTCTCCCGCCTGCTTTCAGATACATACGTGCTTTATCTGAAGACTCATAACTTTCACTGGAACGTCACCGGTCCACAGTTTCGTACCCTGCACCTGATGTTCGAGGAGCAATACAACGAGCTGGCCCTGGCAGTCGACCTGATCGCCGAGCGCATCCGCGCGCTGGGCTTCCCGGCACCTGGCGCCTACTCGATCTATGCCCGCCTGTCTTCAATCAAGGAAGAAGAGGGCGTGCCGAGTGCCGAAGAGATGATCAAGCAATTGGTCGCCGGTCAGGAAGCCGTGACCCGTACGGCGCGCGGCATTTTCCCGTTGCTGGACAAGGTCAGTGACGAACCTACCGCGGACTTGCTCACCCAGCGCATGCAGGTGCATGAAAAAACCGCATGGATGCTGCGCTCCCTGCTCGATAACCGCTAACCGCCGGGGACGAGTGGTGCCGTTTGGCGTCACTCGTCGTCGCGCTGCCTTTATATCCTGCCATTTGGCCGATGCTCAGCAATGACTGCGGTGCGGTCTGTCACTGGGCGGGTGCCACTCTGGGTACTGTGAACCTTGCTCTGTGCCCGGATACGGCTGCACAGGGCCGATTTAATGGATATAATCACGCCCTTTGTTTCCGTAGCCCGGGCTTTGGCGTGGGCTCTGACTGCAGTTCAAGCTCCATTCTGATTGTCGAGACGTCCCATGCCCATGTACGACTACCAATGTGCCTCCTGCGGTCATCAGCTGGAAGCCATTCAAAAGATCAGTGCCGATCCACTGGTCGACTGCCCTGCCTGCCAGGCGCCCGAATTGAAGAAAATGCTGTCCATGCCTGGCTTTCGCCTCAGCGGCACCGGCTGGTACGAGACCGACTTCAAGACCGGCACCAAGAAGAATCTGGCCGGCGGCGACAAAGCTGACTAAGTTGAACGACACGCGCGAGTTCTTGCACTATCCGGCACCTTAGAGGTGCGCAAGGCCTCCCACCGAATTTCGAATTACGAGAAGTGAAACCACTACCATGATGCGCAGCCATTATTGCGGCCAACTGAACGAAAGCCTGGAAGGTCAGGAAATTACTCTTTGCGGGTGGGTCCACCGTCGTCGTGACCATGGCGGGGTGATTTTCCTCGATATCCGTGATCGTGAAGGTCTGGCTCAAGTGGTATTCGATCCGGATCGCGCTGACACTTTTGCTGCTGCCGACCGTGTGCGCAGTGAATACGTAGTCAAGATCACCGGTAAGGTGCGCCTGCGCCCAGCCGGTGCCGGCAACGCCAACATGGCGTCGGGCATGATCGAAGTGCTGGGCTACGAGCTGGAAGTATTGAACGAAGCGGAAACCCCGCCGTTCCCGCTCAACGAATTCTCCGACGTTGGCGAAGAAACCCGCCTGCGTTATCGCTTCATCGACCTGCGTCGCCCGGAAATGCTGGAAAAACTGCGTCTGCGCTCGCGCATGACCACCAGCATCCGTCGCTACCTGGATGAAAACGGCTTCCTGGATGTCGAAACCCCGATCCTGACCCGTGCCACCCCTGAAGGCGCGCGTGACTATTTGGTGCCGAGCCGCACCCACGCCGGCAGCTTCTTCGCCCTGCCGCAATCGCCGCAGCTGTTCAAACAACTGCTGATGGTGGCCGGTTTCGATCGTTACTATCAGATCGCCAAGTGCTTCCGCGACGAAGACCTGCGTGCCGACCGCCAGCCTGAATTCACCCAGATCGACATCGAAACCAGCTTCCTCGATGAAAAAGACATCATGGGCCTCACCGAAGGCATGATCCGCAACCTGTTCAAGGAAGTGCTGGGTCTGGAATTCGGCGAATTCCCGCACATGACCTGGGACGAGGCCATGCGTCGTTACGGTTCCGACAAGCCGGACCTGCGTAACCCGCTGGAACTGGTAGACGTTGCCGACCAGCTCAAGGATGTCGAGTTCAAGGTGTTCAGCGGCCCGGCCAACGACCCGAAAAGCCGTATTGCCGCCCTGCGCGTACCTGGCGGTGCGAGCATGCCGCGCAGCAAGATCGACGACTACACCAAGTTTGTTGGCATCTATGGTGCCAAGGGCCTGGCTTACATCAAGGTCAACGAGCGCGCCAAAGGCGTCGAAGGCCTGCAGTCGCCAATCGTCAAGAACATCCCTGAAGCCAACCTCAATGTGATCCTGGATCGCGTTGGTGCGGTCGATGGCGACATCGTGTTCTTCGGTGCCGACAAGTCGAAGATCGTCAGCGAGGCCCTGGGTGCGCTGCGGATCAAGGTCGGTAACGATCTGAACCTGCTGACCAGCGAGTGGGCTCCGATGTGGGTCGTCGACTTCCCTATGTTCGAAGAGAACGACGATGGCAGCTTCACCGCCCTGCATCACCCGTTCACCGCGCCCAAGTGCACCCCGGAAGAGCTCGAAGCCAACCCGGCGACCGCTCTGTCCCGTGCCTACGACATGGTTCTGAACGGCACCGAGCTGGGTGGCGGTTCGATCCGTATCCACCGCAAAGAGATGCAGCAATCGGTCTTCCGCCTGCTGGGTATCAGCGAAGCGGAACAGGAAGAGAAATTCGGCTTCCTGCTCGACGCCCTGAAATACGGCGCGCCGCCACACGGTGGCCTGGCTTTCGGTCTGGACCGCTTGGTCATGCTGATGACCGGCGCCCAGTCGATCCGTGAAGTGATCGCCTTCCCGAAAACCCAGAGCGCCGCTTGCGTCATGACTCAGGCCCCGGGCCTGGTAGACGCCAAGGCCTTGCGCGAGCTGCACATTCGTCTGCGCGAACAGCCCAAGGCTGAGTAAGCTGACCTGATAAGGCGCATCTTCGGGTGCGCCTTTTTCTATTGGGTCTGGATTTTGTTGTTCGCGCGCTGCAAGGGCGTCGCGGACAAGGTTTCAAAGAGAATTTGGAGCAAGTTATGGCAGGTCATTCCAAGTGGGCGAACATCAAGCACCGCAAAGAGCGTCAGGATGCCAAGAAAGGCAAGATTTTCACCAAGTGGATTCGTGAGCTGACTGTCGCTGCCCGTCAGGGCGGTGGGGACCCGGGCTCCAACCCGCGTCTGCGGCTGGCCCTGGACAAGGCCCTTGGCGCAAACATGAGCCGCGATATCATCGATCGTGCGGTGGCACGTGGTGCCGGCGCGGCCGATACCGACGACATGGTCGAGCTGACCTACGAAGGTTACGGACCGGGCGGCGTGGCGGTGATGGTCGAATGCATGACCGACAACCGCAACCGTACCGCAGCAGCCGTGCGTCACGCGTTCAGCAAGTGTGGTGGCAACCTGGGCACCGACGGTTCGGTGGCCTACCTGTTCGAGCGCAAGGGGCAGATTTCCTTTGCGCCGGGTGTCGATGAGGACGCGCTGATTGAAGCCGCCATGGAAGCCGACGCCGATGATGTGGTGAGCAACGAGGACGGTTCGGTCGACGTGTTCACCTCCTTCGGCGGTTTTTACGCGGTGCGCAATTCGTTGGAGGCCGCCGGATTCAAGGCCGACGATGCGGAAATCGTCATGCTGCCGACTACCAGTGCCGAACTGGATCTGGAAGGCGCGGAAAAGGTCCTCAAGCTGATCGATATGCTGGAAGATCTTGATGACGTGCAGAACGTCTATTCCAACGCGGATATTCCTGAGTCGGTGGCAGAGCAGCTCGGCTGATCCATCTGCAATACTCATGAAGCCGGAGGTGCAATGCCGTGATGATCGAACGGTGCTGTACTTCCGGCTTCTGCCTTTTAGCGGTTCCGGCTTCGGTCGGCGGGCAACTTCTTTCCAGCAGCAGGCGTTATGACTCTTATTCTTGGCATCGACCCCGGTTCGCGCATCACCGGTTATGGCGTGGTCCGTGATACCGGGCGTGGCTGCGTGTACGTCGCCTCCGGTTGCATTCGAACCGGTGGCGGCGAGTTGCACGAGCGCTTGCAGATCGTTTATCGCGGTGTCCGCGAAGTCATACAGACCTATGGCCCGGTGACCATGGGCATCGAAAAGGTGTTTATGGCGCGCAACGCCGACTCGGCCTTGAAGCTGGGCCAGGCCCGTGGCGCGGCGATTGTCGCGGGGGCCGAGGAAAGCCTGGAGATCGCCGAATACACCGCGACCCAAGTCAAGCAAGCGGTGGCCGGCACTGGCGGCGCCAATAAAGAGCAGGTGCAGATGATGGTCATGCACTTGCTCAAACTCACCAGCAAGCCGCAGATCGACGCCTCGGACGCCCTGGCAATTGCCATCTGCCATGCTCACACCCGCTCCAGCCTGTTGCCCCATGGCCTGGGTACGGCACGCAGTCGTGGCGGTCGCCTGCGTCTCTGATAGCATCAGCGCAGTCTATTCAGGAGTGGAGCCTGGTGCGCCTGTCTGCCCGGCCGCCATGCTCGCTCGGTTATTCGCCAGCCATTGAATCTGGCCAGTCTTTAAGGATCTGAAACGTGATTGGACGCTTGCGCGGCAATTTGGCTGAAAAACAGCCGCCGCATCTGATTCTTGATGTAAACGGTCTGGGTTATGAGGTTGAAGTGCCCATGACCACGCTTTATCGCCTGCCGTCGGTCGGCGAACCCCTGACCTTGCACACCCATTTGGTCGTGCGTGAAGACGCGCAGTTACTCTACGGCTTCAGCACCAAGCGCGAGCGAGACTTTTTTCGCGAGTTGATCCGTCTCAATGGTGTCGGGCCGAAACTGGCCCTGGCCTTGATGTCCAGTCTGGAAGTCGATGAGCTGGTGCGTTGTGTGCAAGCCCAGGACACGTCGGCGCTGACCAAGGTGCCAGGGGTGGGTAAGAAGACCGCCGAGCGCTTGTTGGTTGAGCTCAAGGACCGCTTCAAGGCCTGGGAAACCGTACCGAGCATGTTTGCCCTGGTGCCCAACCAGCCGGACGGGCCGGCGCCAGTGGCCAGTGCCGAGACCGATGCGGTCAGCGCGCTGATTTCCCTGGGTTACAAGCCCCAGGAGGCGAGCAAGGCTGTATCTGCCATCAAGGAAAAAGGTTTGAGTAGCGAAGACATGATCCGCCGCGCCCTGAAGGGAATGATTTAAGTGATTGAAGCTGATCGTCTGATCGCCGCCACGGGCCCCCGTGACCGCGAAGAAGTCCAGGATCGTGCGATTCGCCCTGTCAGCCTGGCCGAGTACATCGGCCAGCCGACCGTGCGCGAGCAGATGGAGCTGTTTATCCAGGCGGCCCGTGGGCGCAATGAGTCGCTGGATCACACCCTGATCTTTGGTCCGCCGGGCCTGGGCAAGACCACCCTGGCCAATATCATCGCCCAGGAAATGGGGGTGTCGATCAAGAGCACCTCGGGTCCGGTGCTGGAGCGTCCGGGAGACCTGGCGGCGCTGCTGACCAACCTGGAACCCCATGACGTACTGTTTATCGACGAGATCCACCGGCTTTCACCAATCGTCGAAGAAGTACTGTATCCGGCGATGGAGGATTTCCAGCTCGATATCATGATTGGCGAGGGCCCGGCGGCGCGCTCGATCAAGCTCGACCTGCCACCGTTCACCCTGGTGGGCGCCACTACCCGTGCGGGGATGCTGACCAACCCGTTGCGTGACCGCTTTGGTATCGTCCAGCGCCTGGAGTTCTACAGCACCGCCGATCTGGCAACCATTGTCGGACGCTCAGCGACGATTCTGGGGTTGCCCCTGGACCCGGACGGTGCGTTCGAGATCGCCCGTCGTGCCCGAGGCACGCCGCGGATCGCCAACCGCCTGTTGCGTCGGGTGCGCGATTACGCCGAAGTCCGGGCCAAGGGCCATATCACCAAGCCGATTGCCGATCTTGCACTGAACCTGCTTGACGTCGATGAACGTGGCTTCGACCACCAGGACCGACGTCTACTGCTGACCATGATCGAGAAGTTCGATGGCGGGCCGGTGGGGGTCGACAGTCTGGCGGCAGCGATCAGCGAGGAACGGCACACCATCGAGGACGTGCTCGAGCCGTACCTGATCCAGCAGGGCTACATCATGCGCACGCCACGTGGGCGCGTGGTGACTCGGCATGCCTATTTGCACTTCGGTCTTAACATCCCGTCACGATTGGGGGAGATGCCTGTGGTAGACGAATTCCTCGATGCCGTAGACGATTAAAAACTCGTCCTGTGTCGATTTATTCGAGGTTTGTGCTGTCCTAGGGGCAGGCATGACCGTTCTTTCGCAAGAAAGGCGCAGGAGAATGAAAAACAGTTGCCTGGCCGGATTGGCAACCTGAGGAGTAAGCACTAGAGTATGCGCGCGCAAAACGGGCTTGAGTCGTTCGCACATCGTTGTCGCGTTTATTACGAGGACACCGATGCCGGCGGCATCGTGTATTACGTTAATTACCTTAAGTTTATGGAGCGGGCTCGAACCGAGCGGCTACGTGATCTGGGCTTCGCCCAATCGCAGCTGGCAGGGGAGAACCTGTTGTTCGTCGTGCATTCCAGCGAAGCGCGCTACCACGCGCCGGCGCGACTGGATGACGAACTTCTGGTAAGTGCACAAGTAATCGAATTGAACCGGGTCAGCCTGCGCTTTAAACAGCAGGTCAGGCGGGCTACGGATAATGCGCTGCTCTGTGAAGGGCAGTTTTTGGTGGCCTGTGTGCGCGCCGATAGTTTGAAACCCCGGGCCATTCCCGAAGCTCTACGTGCGGCCTTTGCCGACGTGAGCGGCGCGGGTACACACTCAGAGCAGGAGATAAAGCGTGGAAGCTAACGTCGTCGACCATTCCTCCATGTGGAGCTTGGTCAGCAATGCCAGCGTCGTGGTGCAGTTGGTAATGCTGATTCTGGTGGCCGCATCGGTGACCTCATGGGTCATGATTTTTCAGCGCAGCAATATGCTGCGTGCCGGTCGACGTGCCCTGGAGAGCTTTGAAGAGCGCTTCTGGTCGGGTATCGACCTGTCCAAACTCTATCGTCAGGCTGGCAGCAACCCGGACCCGGATTCGGGTGTGGAGCAGATTTTCCGTGCTGGCTTCAAAGAGTTCTCCCGCCTGCGCCAGCAGCCCGGCGTTGACCCGGAAGCCGTGATGGAAGGCGTCGCCCGTGCCATGCGCGTGGCTATTTCCCGCGAAGAAGAAAAGCTCGAAACCGGCCTGCCGTTCCTGGCGACCGTTGGCTCCGTGAGCCCGTACATCGGCCTGTTCGGTACGGTGTGGGGGATCATGAACTCCTTCCGTGGCCTGGCTACCGCCCAGCAAGCGACCCTGGCCACTGTGGCCCCGGGTATCGCCGAAGCCCTGGTTGCCACCGCAATCGGCCTGTTCGCGGCGATTCCGGCAGTTATCGCCTACAACCGCTTTGCCGCGCGCAGCGAAACCCTGACCAGCCGCTACTACACCTTCGCCGATGAGTTCCAGGCGATCCTGCACCGTAAAGTGCACACCAGCGAAGAATAAGCAGGTAATTTCCAATGGCTTTAATCGCTCGAGCTCGCAAAAAGCGCAAGCCGGTTGCCGAGATGAACGTAGTGCCCTACATCGACGTGATGTTGGTGCTGCTCGTCATCTTCATGGTGACCGCGCCGATGCTCAATCAGGGGGTGAAGGTTGATCTGCCCAAGGTTTCCAGCGAAGCCTTGCCGCAAGACAACAACACCCAGGTCCTGACCATTTCGATCAAGGCTGACAAGACCTATTACTGGAACCTTGGCAGCGAAGTCGATACCGACAAGCAGCAGGACAAGGCGATGACCTTGCCGCAAATGACCGACGCGGTGACCAAGATCATCCGTGCCGGCAATGAAGGCGGCAAGCACACCCAGGTGTTCATTCGCGGCGACAAGACCGTCGACTATGGTGCCGTGATGGGGGCCATGGGCGGATTGCAGAAAGCCGGGGTCGGTAACGTTGGCTTGATTACCGAGGCGCCCTGATGCACCAACAGCGAGAGCCGTCCGCCTCGGAAAGCTACTTCTGGCCGAGTGTCTGGGCAGTAGGCCTGCACATTCTGGTATTTGGCATGCTGTTCGTCAGCTTTGCCTTTACGCCTGAGTTGCCACCGGCCAAGCCGATTGTCCAGGCGACCCTGTATCAGCTGAAATCGAAAAGTCAGGCAACCACCCAGACCAATCAGAAGATTGCGGGTGAGGCGAAGAAATCCGCCGCGCGTCAGACCGAAGTCGAACAGATGGAGCAGAAGAAGGTCGAGCAGGAAGCGGTGAAGGCTGCGGAACAAAAGAAAGAAGAAGCGGCTCAAAAAGCCGAAGAAGCAAAGAAAGCGGACGAGTCGAAGAAAGCGGACGAGGCAAAAAAGGCTGATGAAGCCAAGAAAGCCGACGAAGCGAAGAAGACCGCGGAAGCTAAAAAAGCTGAAGAGAAACAATTGGCTGATATAGCCAAGAAGAAATCCGAAGAAGAAGCCAAGAAAGCCGCTGAAGAAGAGGCCAAGAAAAAGGCCGCTGAAGAAGCGAAGAAAAAGATAGTCGAAGACGCGAAGAAAAAAGCCGCGGAAGACGCCAAGAAGAAAGCTGAAGCTGACGAGGCGAAGAAAAAAGTCGCCGAAGACGCGAAGAAGAAAGCTGCCGCCGATGCTGCGAAGAAGAAATCGCAGGAAGCCGCGCGTAAATCAGCCGAAGAGAAAAAGGCTCAGGCCTTGGCTGACTTGCTTTCCGACACGCCGCAGCGCCAGCAGGCCTTGGCCGATGAGCAGGGCGATGAAGTCGCGGGCAGTTTCGACGATCTGATTCGTGCTCGGGCGGCAGAAGGGTGGGCTCGTCCTCCTTCGGCACGCAAGGGTATGACGGTTGTGCTTCAAATCGGCATGTTGCCTGACGGTACGGTGACCACGGTCAGCGTATCCAAGTCCAGTGGTGACGGTCCGTTCGACGCTTCGGCGGTGGCGGCAGTCAAGAACATTGGGCGTTTGACAGAAATGCAGGGAATGAAACCGAGCGATTTCGCTCCCTATCGTTCATTCAAGATGACATTCACACCTGAGGATCTAGCCTTGTGAGAAACCTTCTTCGAGGAATGCTTGTCGTTATTTGCTGTATGGCAGGGATAGCGGCAGCGGATGAAAAGAACATTCTGGTCACTAGCGGTAGTGACCGGGCCACCCCTATCGCCGTAGTTCCTTTCGGCTGGCAGGGTGGCAGCGTGCTGCCGGACGACATGGCGGAAATCATCGGTAACGACCTGCGCAACTCGGGTTACTACTCGCCGATTCCAAAACAGAACATGATCGGCCTGCCGACTCAGGCCAGCGAAGTCATCTACCGTGACTGGAAGGCCCTGGGCGCCCAGTACATCATGGTCGGCAGCATTGTTCCGGCGGGCGGTCGCCTGCAGGTGCAATACGCCCTGTTCAACGTCGCCACCGAGCAGCAAGTGCTGACCGGCAGCGTGTCGGGCAGCATCGATCAACTGCGCGACATGTCCCACTACATCGCCGACCAGTCGTTCGAAAAGCTCACCGGTATCAAGGGTGCCTTCTCGACACGCATGCTGTATGTGACGGCTGAGCGGTTTTCCGAGAAAAACACCCGTTACACCCTGCAACGATCGGACTACGACGGTGCGCGTGCGGTGACTCTGTTGCAATCCCGTGAGCCGATCCTGTCGCCACGCTTTGCTCCGGATGGCAAGCGTATCGCTTATGTGTCGTTCGAACAGAAGCGTCCGCGCATCTTTGTCCAGCACATCGACACCGGCCGCCGCGAGCAGATCACCAACTTTGAAGGCCTGAACGGTGCTCCTGCTTGGTCTCCAGATGGTCAGCGCCTGGCTTTCGTGCTGTCCAAGGACGGTAACCCGGATATTTATGTGATGAACCTGGGTTCGCGTCAGATCTCCCGTGTCACCAGTGGCCCGGGTATCAACACCGAACCTTTCTGGGGTAAGGATGGGTCGACCATCTACTTCACCTCGGACCGTGGCGGCAAGCCACAGATCTACAAAACCAGCGCCAGCGGCGGTGGTGCAGAGCGTGTGACCTTTATTGGTAACTACAACGCCAACCCGAAATTGTCGGCGGATGAAAAGACGCTGGTAATGATTCACCGGCAGGACGGCTTCACAAACTTCAAGGTTGCGGCTCAGGATTTGCAGCGCGGAAGCGTAAAAATCCTTACAGATAGCACACTTGATGAGTCGCCTACTGTTGCGCCCAACGGCACCATGGTAATCTACGCCACCCGCCAGCAGGGCCGGGGAGTCTTGATGCTCGTGTCCATTAATGGACGCGTAAGGCTCCCGCTTCCTACCGCACAAGGCGAAGTCAGAGAACCTTCCTGGTCCCCTTACCTGAACTGACGCGGCGCTACACGTTTTACTTAACACACTGGGGTTCATTAGGAGTTTCACGATGGAAATGCTGAAGTTTGGTAAGTTTGCTGCGCTGGCTCTGGCCATGGCTGTAGCTGTAGGTTGCTCCTCCAAAGGCGGCGACAACGCTGGCGAAGGCGCTGTTGATCCAAACGCTGGTTACGGCGCTAACACTGGTGCAGTTGACGGCTCCCTGAGCGAAGAAGCTGCTCTGCGCGCAATCACCACCTTCTACTTCGAATACGACAGCTCGGACCTGAAGCCAGAAGCCATGCGCGCTCTGGACGTTCACGCCAAAGACCTGAAAGCAAACGGCGCTCGCGTTGTTCTGGAAGGCAACACCGACGAACGTGGTACTCGTGAGTACAACATGGCACTGGGCGAGCGTCGTGCGAAAGCCGTTCAGCGCTACCTGGTACTGCAAGGTGTTTCCCCAGCTCAGCTGGAACTGGTTTCCTACGGCGAAGAGCGTCCAGTTGCTACCGGCAACGACGAGCAGTCCTGGGCTCAAAACCGTCGCGTCGAACTGCGTAAGTAATTCGTCATGCGAACGTGCCGTCGTGCTGTAACTATTTTGGCTCTCAGCCTCGCGCCGCTTGCGGCGTGGGCTGCGGTTCCTGTGGTCGATAACAACTCAGGCTATAACAATAGCGGGGGCAGTTATCCGCCAGCGGGTTATGGTACGAACGGCGCCTATGCCGGGGGAGGGGTTTCGACCCCTGTCTCGGCACAGGGCGAGCTGTTCCAGCAACTGCAGCAAATGCAGGAGCAAATCGCACGGCAACAAGGTGTGATTGAAGTATTGCAAAATGATGTTTCGCGCATGAAGCAGGAAAACCTGGAGCGATACCAGGATCTTGATCGGCGCATTGGATCTGGCGCTGCACCTGCCGCCACTCCTGATAATTCTTCTGCCGGTGGTGATAATACCGCCGGTGCGGCTGCCGGAGCTGCGACACAAGCCCCTGCAGCCAGCAGTGAACCGGGTGATCCGGCCAAGGAAAAGCTGTATTACGATGCAGCTTTCGACCTGATCAAAGCCAAGGATTTCGACAAGGCCAGCCAGGCTTTTGGCGCTTTCCTGCGTAAATACCCGAACAGCCAATACGCGGGTAATGCCCAGTACTGGTTGGGCGAAGTGAACCTGGCCAAGGGCGACCTGCAAGGCGCGGGTCAGGCTTTTGCCAAGGTATCCCAGCTGTACCCCAAGCACGCCAAAGTGCCGGACTCGCTGTATAAACTGGCTGACGTAGAGCGCCGCCTGGGTCACACCGACCGGGTCAAAGGCATTCTGCAGCAGGTGGTTGCGCAATATCCGGGCACTTCCGCTGCTCAATTGGCACAGCGCGATTTGCAACGCATGTAATCATGGCTTGACCGTTTTGAAGAAACCCGCGCTTGCCGCGGGTTTTTTCGTTAGAATCCATGCCCTTTTTATGAAACACGCTTCCTGGGGCTCACGCGTTGGCGGAGTCTCTTGAAGTGCCTGACGGAGGCGGACAGCCTGTTTAGCTGTTACGCCCGTGGCGACTATGCAAGACACATTGAGAATCACCGAAGTTTTCTACTCGTTGCAGGGGGAAACTCGGACTGCCGGGCTGCCCACAGTATTTGTGCGCCTGACCGGTTGCCCGTTGCGTTGCCAGTACTGTGACAGTGCCTATGCCTTCAGCGGTGGCACCCTGCGTACGCTGGACAGCATCCTCGAGCAGGTTGCCGAGTTCCGCCCGCGTTATGTCTGTGTCACCGGTGGCGAGCCGCTGGCGCAACCTAACGCCATTCCCTTGCTCAAACAGTTGTGCGACGCGGGTTACGAGGTCTCCCTCGAAACCAGTGGTGCGCTGGATATTTCTGCGGTCGACTCGCGAGTCAGTCGGGTGCTTGATCTGAAGACTCCCGGGTCGGAAGAGGTTCGGCGCAATCGCTACGAAAACATCGACCTGCTGACACCTAACGATCAGGTCAAGTTTGTCATCTGTTCCCGTGAAGACTATGACTGGGCTGTGTCCAAGCTGATCCAGTACGGCCTTGAGCGGCGTGCAGGCGAGGTGTTGTTCTCCCCCAGCCACCATGACCTGAACGCACGCGACCTGGCTGACTGGGTGGTGGCGGACAACCTGCCTGTGCGCCTGCAATTGCAGTTGCACAAATATCTTTGGAACGACGAGCCAGGGCGCTGATATGACCGAGCAAGCAGATGACATTCCCTCCACGCAGAAGCGTGCGGTAATCCTCCTGTCTGGTGGGCTGGACTCGGCCACGGTGGTGGCCATGGCCCGTGCCGAGGGCTACAGCTGCTACACCATGAGCTTCGACTATGGCCAGCGACATCGCGCCGAACTGCAGGCGGCCGAGCGCGTGGCTCGCGACTTGGGGGTGGTTGAACACAAGGTCATCGGCCTGAATCTGAATGGCATCGGTGGTTCGGCCTTGACCGATAGCGCGATCGCTGTGCCGGAAGGCCCAAGTGAAGGCATTCCGATCACCTATGTGCCTGCACGTAATACCGTGTTTCTTTCCCTGGCGCTGGGCTGGGCGGAAGTATTGGGCGCACGCGACATTTTCATCGGCGTCAACGCTGTGGATTATTCCGGCTACCCGGATTGCCGCCCCGAGTTCGTCGAGGCCTTCGAGCGCATGGCCAACCTAGCGACCAAGGCCGGTGTAGAGGGGCAGGGCTTTCGCATCCAGGCGCCCCTGCAGAACCTGAGCAAGGCTGAAATCGTCAAGGCGGGGAGCAAGTTGGGGGTCGACTACGGGCTGACCGTTTCCTGCTATCAGGCCGACGATAAAGGCTACGCCTGCGGCAAATGTGACAGCTGCCGCCTGCGCGCAGAAGGCTTTTCCGCAGCCGGGATTACTGACCCAACACCTTATTTCTGATTTATTTCAAATAAGGTGTTGAATTCCCGTTAGAAATCAGTATTATACGCGCCACCACACAGCGGGTCGTTAGCTCAGTTGGTAGAGCAGTTGGCTTTTAACCAATTGGTCGTAGGTTCGAATCCCACACGACCCACCATTTTTGGCGGTTTAGAAAATCCGGAAGGCCCACGCAAGTGAGGATTTCCGGGTTTTTTTTTGCTCGCAATTCGGTGGTCAGGGTCAGTCCTCCCGGGCACGGTCTCGTGCTGTTTTCCCTGCCTGGACCGGTATCTCAGGTCGCCGTTGAATTGATCGGGCCGAATCGACATCAAGTGCCGAAGGGTTTCAGAGGTGTATCGGGCAAGCGCCCGATTTTTTTGCAGTCTTTCTGCACGCTCTAGCTTCCGCAGAGTATGATAAGGCCTCGTCTTTCCCCGCTTGATAGATTAAGTCTGCTTTATCGCCGCTCTTTATCCGAAGTTCGCCGCCTCAGTGGTCAATGTAAGCAATTTGATACCAATCAGTTCAATGCTATCAATATGATTCGATGATTGAGTTTGTTTGCTATCGATTTAGATTGAGTAATTATTTTTTACATGTGTTGGTTTTTTGTGTGGATTTGTCTGTATATAATTTTTCGTTTTCTGCGCGAAGGGGTTAGTAGTGTGATTTATCTGATGTTGAGCCAGATGACTTCAAAGGTTGGATGAGTGCAAATGAGTTGCATTCCCAATATTCGCGACTTGGATGATTGTCGTAACATCCAGCAAGGCACTGTGTTTATTATTGCCTCGGGTGCATCTGCCAAGGATTTTCATCCTGAGGATTTTGCTCACGTCCCAATGATTACCATGAATGGGGCGATTTCAAAGTTTGTTGGCACTGGAGTCAAACCGTTCTTCTATACCTGTACCGATAGGGACTTCTCCAATCAGCAGCCCGAGTTGTTTTCCCAGGCGATGTTGATTAGTGAGCGGGTTGCTTTGTGGGAAGAGCATTTACGGGCCTCTTCCATTACTCCAAGGGGGGAGGTGTTTCTGCTAAGTAAAGCCCCCAAACTTTCCTGGACAGAGTTAATGGGCGAAGACAAGGAGTTGATAAGGAACCGCAATTTCTTCAGTCGCCGCAATCGCAGAATTGGCTTCAGTAAAAATCTGAAGCGGGGTTTCTTTGATGCCCGCACAGTGGCTTATCTGGCACTGCAAATTGCTTATCACGCGGGTTTTACCAAAGCAGTAATGGTGGGAGTCGACCTCAACCAATCAGCAAGACGATTTTACGAAGACAGGACTACGGATCTTTCCCCCTGTGGACTGGATCAACATTTTTTCACCAGAATTTTGCCTTCCTTCGAAATAGTTTCCGAGAAAGTGATGGGTGATCGCTTTCAGGTCTACAACTTATCCAACTCCTCACGCATACCTTCGGATGTAATACCTCAGATAAGCCTGGATGAACTTGGCCGCATTATCTAATAGGGCTCCGAACAACCGGTGACGACCACACACTCAGTAATCACCCACGTTTCTCCATTCTTGATAGGCACCAACGGTTCCTGGCGCTCTTGGGCGAGCACTGAGTGCCCAGGGCGTTGCACGGGCAATGTGCACGACCTCCCACCGCTCAGAATCATCTTTTACATCAAGGGGATATTCTGTAGCCTTGCCCGCCTAACAGCTGTCCGTGCCTGATAAATACTCACTCTCCCGGCGGGACCCGAGTGGTCCGGAGCCGGGTGTATACTCGACTTTCGCGCGAATGCGCCTGCAGGTCTTGCGAACATGACGCAGATTTCCGAACGCCTTCTGGTTCAAGCCCACCTCGATGCCAAGCAGCCCAAGCCGCTCAGTGCTGATGAGGAGGCCCGCTACCGTGCTGCTATCGCCGCCGAGCTAAAGGCTCAGGACGCGGTGCTGGTGGCGCATTTCTATTGTGATCCGGTTATTCAGGCCCTGGCCGAGGAAACTGGCGGTTGTGTTTCCGACTCCCTGGAGATGGCTCGCTTCGGCAATGCGCACCCGGCCAAGACGGTGGTGGTAGCTGGGGTCAAGTTCATGGGGGAAACCGCAAAGATCCTCAACCCGGAAAAGCGTGTGCTGATGCCGACCCTCGAGGCGACCTGCTCCCTGGACCTGGGCTGCCCGGTGGAAGAGTTCTCGGCGTTCTGTGACCAACACCCAGAGCGCACCGTGGTGGTGTATGCCAATACCTCGGCGGCGGTCAAAGCCCGCGCTGACTGGGTGGTGACTTCCAGTTGCGCCCTGGAAATTGTCGAAAGCCTGATGGATAACGGCGAAACCATTATCTGGGGGCCGGACAAACACCTGGGTACTTATATCCAGCGCCAGACCGGAGCCGACATGCTGCTCTGGGACGGTGCGTGCATCGTCCATGAAGAGTTCAAGTCCAAACAGCTCGAAGACATGAAGGCTTTGTATCCGGACGCGGCGATTTTGGTGCACCCGGAGTCCCCGACCTCAGTGATCGAGCTGGCCGATGCGGTGGGTTCCACCAGTCAACTGATTGCCGCGGCCCAACGCTTGCCGAACAAGACCCTGATCGTGGCGACCGATCGCGGGATTTTCTACAAAATGCAGCAGCTGTGCCCGGACAAGGTTTTCATCGAGGCGCCTACGGCCGGTAACGGCGCGGCGTGCCGCAGTTGCGCGCATTGTCCTTGGATGGCCATGAACACCCTGGAGCGCACCCTGCAATGCCTGCGTACGGGCAGTAACGAGATCTTCGTCGACCCGGCCTTGATCCCTCACGCGATTCGTCCGCTCAAACGCATGTTGGACTTCACCCAGGCCGCGCGGATGAAGCTGGCAGGCAATGCCTGATCTGTTTTGCCGGTCAAACAAAAACGCCCCGATCTGTCGGGGCGTTTTTATATGTGGCGAATTACTTTTTCTTCTTGGGAATGCGTACCAGCTGGCTGCTGGAGTAAATGTCGTGCCAGCTGCGCTTTTGTTTGTCGATCAGTACCCAGAAGAACCCCAGGCCAAGGCATAGCCACGAGGCGATCGAGACGATAAAGCGCAGCAGCGCCTGCCACAGACTGATGCTGCTGCCATCGGCGTTCTGTACGCGAATGCCCCAGACCTGCATGCCCAAGGTCTGGCCGGAGTAGGTCCAGAACTTGGCGAAGAAGCCGAACAACACAAATAGCAACACAGTGGAGTACAGCGGGTCCCCATCCAAGGCGCCGGCTTCGGTCAACGCACGCATTTTGGCTTCGCCGATGATCTGCATCTGGATCATTTTGTAGATGCCGCCGGTGACGATCATCAATGCGGTGCACAGCAGGAAATCATAGAACATCGCTGCCAGGCGGCGGCCCAGGCCGACGGCAGGGAAGTCGCCTTGGGGGCTTAGCAGGTGTTTTGACATGGCACGGCTCTCGTCTGGGCTGAAAAGAAGCCATTTTACGGAATTGCACGCACAAAAAAGCCTCTGATGTCAGCATCAGAGGCTTTTTCGTTACAGACGATTAAGCTTCGGCTTGAACTTCGTCAGCCTGCATGCCTTTTTGGCCCTGCACGGCGATGAAGGTCACTTTCTGGCCTTCTTTCAAGCTCTTGAAGCCGTTGCCCTGAATGGCGCGGAAATGCACGAACAGATCCGGACCGCTTTCTGGAGTGATAAAACCAAAACCTTTCTCGTCGTTAAACCACTTGACGGTACCGCTCTGACGTTGGGACATTTCTTATTTCCTTTGACACAAAAATTAATGACAGTCTCTTTCTCAAGAAAGAGTACTGGGCTGGGTTGCAGGAAAGTAAGAGACGTCGAACGGGTTGTAGCTAACTTGTTGGCTACTGCCCAGGTCACGGTTCCAAGCGACCCATGCAAACACAGTGGGGAAACTCTACGCCAACTACGGGAGAAAAAACAAGCCCTGCGAAATCCCCCGGTTTTGCTCGGCTTTGGCCTATTGGTTGGACCTGTCTGGCCATGCTTAGACGATAGAGTTATTCAATTGTTATAAGCCAAGTTCAATATCGAAAACGTGCACTATTTTATGGCGGTTGCGTTACAGATTAGTGCACTTCTAACGCAACCGCGTTACTTATAGAAACAGTTGTTCAACCGCGATAGTAGCGTTGTGGGACAAATGGCATTTTGCTTACAAGCATAGGCACCTTTTTCCCACGAACAATTGCCCAAACTGGCGTATCGAGTGCGTTATAACGGCTGTCGATGTAACCCATGGCCAAAGGGCCACCCAAGGTCGGACCGAAACCGCCACTGCAGACGCTACCTATGATGTCGCCAGCTTCATTGACGATTTCCGCACCTTCACGCACCGGCGTACGCTCCTGCGGCAGCAGGCCGACGCGTTTGCGGCTGACGCCGTTCTGCTGCTGTGCGAACACCTGTTCGGCACCCGGGAAGCCACCCGCTCGGGCGCCGTCGGCGCGTCGAAGCTTGGAGATGGCCCACAGCAGGCTTGCCTCGATGGGCGTGGTCTCGTTGTTCATGTCGTGGCCATACAGGCACAGGCCCGCCTCCAGGCGCAGCGAGTCACGGGCACCAAGGCCGATGGCCGCCACTTCCGGTTCCGCCAGTAGCGCACGGGCCAGGGCTTCGGCGCTGGAGGCTGGGACCGAAATCTCGAAACCGTCTTCGCCGGTGTAGCCCGAACGGCTGACAAAGCAGTCGATGCCGCTGACGGTCACCGGCTTGAACTGCATGAATGTCATCTGTGCGACTTCCGGGGCCAGGCGTGCCAGCACCGTGACTGCGGCCGGGCCTTGCAGGGCGAGCAGGGCGCGTTCCTCGAACAACGGCTCGATGCTGCATTGATCGCCGATGTGCTGACGCAGGTGGGCCAGGTCCTGGTCCTTGCAGGCGGCGTTGACCACCAGGAACAGCTGGTCGTTGCCCAGGTTGGCGACCATCAGGTCGTCGAGGATACCGCCCTGGTCATTGGTGAACATGGCGTAGCGCTGCATGCCGGCCGGCAGGTCGATGATGTCGACCGGCACCAGGGTTTCCAGGGCTTTCGCCGCGTTGGCGCCGCTCAGGCGGATCTGGCCCATGTGCGACACGTCGAACAACCCGGCCTGTTCACGGGTGTGCTGGTGTTCCTTCATCACTCCCAGTGGGTATTGCACCGGCATGTCGTAGCCGGCGAAGGGCACCATGCGCGCGCCGAGTTCGAGGTGCAGGGCGTGCAGCGGGGTGTGCAGCAGGTGTTCGGTGGACATATTGAGCTCCTGAAAAAACTGCGCAAGCGATCGAGGTCGCTTCAGCATTCGATAATGTTGACGGCCAAACCGCCGCGGGCGGTTTCCTTGTATTTGCTTTTCATATCGGCGCCGGTCTGGCGCATGGTGCGGATGACTTTGTCGAGGGAC
The DNA here is from genome assembly GCF_049199125.1 of Pseudomonas sp. QD4. Lineage (NCBI taxonomy): Bacteria > Pseudomonadati > Pseudomonadota > Gammaproteobacteria > Pseudomonadales > Pseudomonadaceae > Pseudomonas > Pseudomonas sp. QD4. The sequence continues at coordinate 25,026 of NZ_JBLZOM010000004.1, read as the reverse complement.
ACGAAGTGCTGGCCATCGCCGCGCAGGGCCATGCGCACGGCGTTGATGGCTTTCACCGAGCCCATGGCGTTGCGTTCGATGCACGGCACCTGTACCAGCCCGCCAATGGGGTCACAGGTCAGGCCCAGGTTGTGTTCCATGCCGATCTCGGCGGCGTTTTCGACCTGAGACACCGTGCCGCCCAATACTTCGCACAGCGCACCGGCGGCCATCGAACAGGCCACGCCGACCTCGCCCTGGCAACCCACTTCGGCACCGGAAATCGAGGCGTTTTCCTTGTACAGAATGCCAATGGCGGCGGCAGTGAGCAGAAAACGCACCACGCCGTCTTCATTCGCACCCGGGATAAAGCGCATGTAGTAATGCAGCACGGCCGGAATAATCCCGGCGGCGCCGTTGGTGGGCGCCGTCACGACGCGCCCGCCGTTGGCGTTTTCCTCGTTGACTGCCAGGGCATACAGGTTGACCCAATCCAGCACCGACAACGGATCGCGCAGCGCCGACTCAGGGTGCTTGCACAGTTGCCGGTGCAACGCCGCTGCCCGTCGCTTGACCTTGAGCCCACCGGGCAAAATCCCTTCGTTGCGACAGCCGGCGTCCACGCAGTCCTGCATCACTTGCCAGATTTGCAGCAGACCGGCGCGGGTTTGCGCTTCCGGGCGCCAGGCACTTTCATTGGTCAGCATCAGCGCGCTGATGGACAGCCCGTAGGTGCTGCAATGACTGAGCAGGTCCTTGGCGCTCTTGAAGGGGAAGGTGAGGGGCGTGGCGTCTTCGACAATCCGGTCGGCGCCGGCGGCGTCTTCATCCACCACGAAACCGCCACCGACCGAGTAGTACTCGCGGCTGCGGATCTGGATGCCAGCGGCATCGAAGGCGCGAAAGATCATGCCGTTGGGATGGTAGGCCAGCGGCTTGCGGATCATGGCCAGGTGTTCTTTCTCGTTGAATGCAATGAGGTGTTCGCCCAGCAGGTTGAGGCGTCCGCTGCTGCGGATGTCATGCAGGCGAGTGGCAATGGTCTCGGTATTCACGGTATCCGGGTGTTCACCTTCCAGGCCCAGCAGCACCGCCTTGTCGCTGCCATGGCCCTTGCCGGTGGCGCCGAGCGAGCCGTACAGCTCGACCTTGACGCGGGTGGTGGCCGTCAGCAGGCCCTCGCGGCGCAGTCCTTCGACGAAGCGCGCAGCCGCGCGCATCGGGCCGACGGTGTGGGAGCTGGAGGGGCCGATGCCAATCTTGAACAGGTCGAACACGCTCAGGGACATGGTGGCTCTCCGGTTTCTTGTTATAGGAGCGGCGGCAAGCTTCAAGTCACAAGCTGCAAGAAAGAGCCGGCCGGCCTTTAACTTGCAGCTTGAAACTTGGCGCTTGCAACTGCTTTACGCGTAAAGCTCGATCGACGGGCAGGCGCACACTAGGTTGCGATCGCCAAATACGTTGTCGACCCGGCCTACCGGTGGCCAGTACTTGCTTTCGATCAGGGACGCGACCGGGTACACCGCTTGTTCGCGGCTGTAGGGGTGAGTCCACTCGCCGACGATTTCCGCCGCCGTGTGCGGGGCGTTTTTCAGCGGGTTGTCGTCCTTGTCCAGGGTGCCGTTTTCCACGGCGCGGATCTCTTCGCGAATACGGATCATGGCGTCGCAGAAGCGGTCCAGCTCTTCCTTGGATTCACTTTCGGTCGGCTCGATCATCAGGGTGCCGGCCACCGGGAACGACATGGTCGGTGCGTGGAAGCCAAAGTCGATCAGACGCTTGGCCACGTCATCGACGCTGATGCCGCTGCTGTCCTTCAGCGGGCGCAGGTCGAGGATGCATTCGTGGGCCACCAGGCCATTGCTGCCGGTGTAGAGCACTGGGTAGTGCTCTTCCAGGCGCCGGGAAATGTAGTTGGCATTCAGGATAGCCAGCTGCGAGGCGCGCTTGAGGCCGGCGCCGCCCATCATGCGGATGTACATCCAGGTGATCGGCAGGATGCTCGCGCTGCCGAACGGTGCCGCGCACACCGCGCCTTCCTTGCGCTCCATGGCTGCGTGGCCAGGCAGGAAGGGCGCCAGGTGCGATTTGACGCCGATCGGGCCCACGCCCGGGCCGCCACCGCCGTGGGGGATGCAGAAGGTCTTGTGCAGGTTCAGGTGCGAAACGTCGCCGCCGAACTTGCCCGGGGCGCAGAGGCCGACCATGGCATTCATGTTGGCGCCGTCGATGTACACCTGGCCGCCGTGGTCATGAATGATGCCGCAGATTTCGCGGATGCCTTCTTCGAACACGCCGTGGGTCGAGGGGTAGGTGATCATCAGTGCCGCGAGGTGTTCACGGTGTTCGATGGCCTTGGCTCGCAGGTCTTCGATATCGACGTTGCCCCGGGCATCGCAGGCGGTGACCACCACGCGCATGCCGGCCATGTTGGCGGTGGCCGGGTTGGTGCCGTGGGCGGACGAAGGGATCAGGCAGATATCACGGCGCTCATCGCCACGGCTCTGGTGGTAGGCACGAATGGCCAGCAGGCCGGCGTATTCGCCCTGGGAGCCGGCGTTCGGCTGCAGGGACACCGCGTCGTAGCCGGTGGCGGCGCAGAGCATGGCCTCAAGCTCGGTGGTCAGTTGCTGGTAGCCGGCGCTTTGCTCGGCCGGGGCGAACGGGTGCAGGGCGCCGAATTCGGCCCAGGTCACCGGGATCATTTCGCTGGCGGCGTTGAGTTTCATGGTGCACGAACCCAGCGGGATCATGGTGCGGTCCAGTGCCAGGTCCTTATCGGCCAACTTGCGCAGGTAGCGCATCAGCTCGGTTTCCGAGTGGTAACGGTTGAAGACCGGGTGGCTGAGGATTGGCGACTGGCGCACCAGAGTGGCGGGGATGGTGCTGGTCACCGAAGCGGCGAGGGCGGCGAAATCCGGCCGCGCCTGGCCGTCGGACAGCAGGCTCCACAGGGTTTCAACGTCGGCCTGGCTGGTGGTTTCATCCAGGGACAGGCCCAGGCGTTGCTCATCCACGATCCGCAGGTTGATGCGCTGGGCGCGGGCCTTGTCGTGCAGAGCGGCGGTGTGCGTGCCGGTGGCCAGGGTCAGGGTGTCGAAGAAGTGCTGTTGCTCCACGGTCACCCCCAGCGCGCCCAGGCCCTGGGCCAGGATCGCGGTCAGGTGGTGGATGCGGTTGGCGATCTGGGTCAGGCCTTTCGGGCCGTGATACACAGCGTACATGCTGGCGATGTTGGCCAGCAGGACCTGGGCCGTGCAGATGTTGCTGGTGGCTTTCTCGCGGCGTATATGTTGCTCGCGGGTCTGCATGGCCAGGCGCAGCGCCGGCTTGCCGAAACGGTCCACCGACACGCCCACCAGGCGGCCGGGCATGTCGCGCTTGAATGCATCCTTGGTCGAAAAGTAGGCCGCGTGCGGGCCACCGAAACCCAGCGGCACACCAAAGCGCTGCGCGCTGCCGATGGCCACGTCGGCGCCGAATTCGCCCGGCGGGGTCAGCACGGTCAGGGCCAACAGGTCGGCGGCCACGGCCACCAGGGCATTGGCGGCGTGGAAGCGTTCGGTCAGTTCGCGGTAGTCGAACACATCGCCGTTGCTCGCCGGGTATTGCAGCAGGGCGCCGAAGAAGCTGCTGACATCGCTCAGTTCGCGCTCATCGCCCACCACCACGTCGATGCCCAGGGGTTCGGCACGGGTGCGCAGGACGTCAAGGGTTTGCGGATGGCAATGCACGGAGGCGAAGAAGGCGTGGCTGCCTTTGTTTTTGCTCAGGCGCTTGCAGAAGGTCATGGCTTCGGCGGCGGCGGTGGCTTCGTCGAGCAGGGAGGCGTTGGCGATCGGCAGCCCGGAGAGGTCGCTGATCAGGGTCTGGAAATTCAGCAGGGCTTCCAGGCGACCCTGGGAGATTTCCGGCTGATAGGGCGTGTAGGCGGTATACCAGGCCGGGTTTTCCAGGAGGTTGCGCAGGATCGGCGATGGCGTGTGGCAGCTGTAGTAGCCCTGGCCGATGTAGGTCTTGAACAGTTCGTTGTTGGCAGCGATGGCTTTGATCGAGGCCAGGGCATCGGCTTCGCTTTGCCCGGCGCCGAGTTCGAGCACGCTGGTGCCCTTGATGCTCTCGGGGATGACGCTGGCGCTCAGGGCTTCCAGGGAGTCGAAGCCCAGGCTGTTGAGCATGGCTTGCTCGTCACCCTGGCGTGGGCCGATATGACGGGCGATGAATTCGTTGGCGGTGCTGAGATTGATAGTCATGGCGGCTCCTCAGGCTTCGGCGTTGGCTTTGATCAGGCGGTCGTAGGCGTCCTGGTCCAGCAACTGGCCGACGGCGGCGGCATCGGCGGGAATAAAGCGGAAGAACCAGCCTGCGCCTTGCGGGTCTTCGTTGACCAGCTCCGGGCTGCTGTCCAGGGCCGGATTGGTCTCGACCACTTCCCCGTCCAGTGGCATGTACACGCCGCTGGCGGCTTTTACCGATTCCACAGTGGCGGCTTCGGCGCCTTTTTCGTAGCTCTGCAGCTCCGGCAGTTGCACGAATACCACGTCGCCCAGGGCGTTTTGCGCGAAAGGCGTAATGCCTACGGTGACGCTGCCATCAGCTTCGGTACGCAGCCATTCGTGATCTTCAGTAAAACGCAACTCGCTCATGGAAACTCCTCAGGGGCCAGACTCGTCTGGTGGACGCGATTGAATGCTCTTGCAATGCAGAGCGAATGGCTAAACCCATAGCAAAAACGCGGCCAATGTTTTTTAGTTGTTTAAAATCAATGGCTTGCAGGGTTTTTCGGAAGAGGGTGTGGGCGCAGCTGTAGCGAAATCGCTACAGCTGGGGCGTTTGAAAAAACGCTTTGAGGATCAAAGCCTTGGGCAGCACTGATTGTAGACGCGTGTAGCGAAATCGTTCCGCTGTAGCGCTTTCAGTACAGGTGGAGGTCGTTTTCAGCGGGTTTGCCTGAAGGCTCAGGCTTTACCGGGAATGCCGTACTTGCGCAGGCGGTGGGCGATGGCCGTGTGGGAAGTCTGCAAGCGGTTGGCCAGTTGTCGGGTCGAGGGGTAATTGAGGTAGAGACCTTCGAGCAGACTCTTCTCGAACGCCTCGACCGCCTGCTCCAGGCTGCCGACCTCGGAGTCGCCCTGGCGCGCCACGGAGGTGCCGGCGATGTCCAGGTCGCCAATGTCCACCAGGTTGCTGTCGCAGATGGCCGCGGCGCGAAAGATCACGTTCTGCAACTGGCGCACGTTGCCCGGCCAGCGGTTGCCCAGCAGGGCCGGGTAGGTGCCGGGGGCCAGGCGGCAGACCGGGCGCTGGATCTGCGCACAGGCCTGCTGCATGAAGTAGCGCGCCAGCAGCAGGATGTCCTGGCCGCGCTCGCGCAGCGGCGGGACTTCGACATTGAGCACGTTCAGGCGATAGAACAGGTCCTCGCGAAAGGTGCCTTCGCTGACCATTTTTTCCAGGTCACGGTGGGTGGCGCTGAGGATCCGCACATTGACCTTGACCTCGCGATCGCCCCCTACCCGACGGAAGCTGCCGTCGTTCAGGAAGCGCAGCAACTTGGCCTGCAGGTAAGGCGACATTTCGCCGATTTCGTCGAGAAACACCGTGCCCTGGTTGGCCAGTTCCATCAGCCCCGGCTTGCCGCCGCGCTGGGCTCCGGTGAACGCGCCGGGGGCGTAACCGAAGAGTTCGCTTTCGGCGAGGTTCTCCGGCAGCGCCGCGCAGTTCAGGGCCAGGAAGGGAGCGCCATGGCGCGCGCTGATGGCATGGCAGGCGCGGGCTACCAGCTCCTTGCCGGTGCCGGTTTCACCCTGGATCAGCAGCGGCGCATCCAGGGCTGCCACGCGTTGGGCGCGGGCCTTGAGGGTGCGGATGGCGGGTGATTCCCCGAGCAGGGCATCAAAACCTTCGGCATGGTCGTGGTGCAGGGCCGACAGGCGCTCGCCGATCCGGTTCGGCTGATACAGGGTCAGCAGCGCGCCGGCGTCGGTGATGGGCGTTGCGTCCAGCAGCAGGGTCTGGCCATTCAAGGTGATTTCCCGCAGGGGCAGGCGAAAGCCTTGTTCCAGGAGGCTGTCGAGCAGCGCCGGGTCGGCGAACAGCTCGGCGACGCTTTCGCCGGCCGGTTCACGGCCATACAGGGCAATCAGCGCCGGGTTGGCCAGCAGCACCTTGCCCGCGCTGTCCAGGGCCAGCACCGGGTCGGTCATGGCCGCCAACAGGGCATCGAGCTGCAAGTGGCGACGCTGGCCGGGGAGGATATCGACCACGGTCACCGCCTGGACCCCACGCACGTTGAACAGCGCATCGCGCAGCTCTTCCAGCACCTGCGGGCTGAGGGTCGGGGCATCGATGTACACGTTGGGTGGAACCATCTCCACCGCATCCAGGTTGAGATTACGCCCGCCGAGCAGGGCCAGGACTTCCTGGGTGATGCCGACGCGGTCGATGAAGCTGACGTGGATACGCATGAGGAGGCTGACGGTTCTGCGAAGCGGAGGGTGGCCAGTATGCCTTGGGGGAGGGCCAAGGTGAAATGCGCGCAGCGTGAACAGGGTGGCGAGGGCAGTGCTTCCCTCACCACGGGGAGGGGGTTACGCCAGGTGTTCGGGTTTCACCGGGTCGCCGGGTTTGACCTCCAGTTGCTTGCGTACGTCTTCGAACATTTCGTCGTAGTACTTGTGCATCGAGCCGATGCTGGCGATTTTGGGCATCCCGTATTGCTGGGCGATGCGGGTGGCATGGCGGGCGAAGTCGAAGGCCAGGTCCTTGGCCAGGAAGAACTGTTCCTTCAGGGGCTTGTCCTCGATGGTGCCATGCAGGGTGAAGAGCATGCCTTTGCCTTCCTTGGGGTCCTGGGTGACCTCGTAGTCGATGCACAGGTTGTAGCTGTAGTCGTCCTTGTTCAGCGCGTGGCGCTCGATATGCAGGTGACCGGGCTCGAACGTGGCCATGGGCGTCTCTCCTTCAAGGCATTGAAGTAGGGGCAGGCACAGGGCCCGCCCCGAAGTTCTTGTGACTGGCGATTTACTGGTAACTGATACCCGGCTTGGCTGTGCTGATGCGGGTGCCGGCCTTGCCCTGGACGATCGCCTCGATGTCCGAGAGTGAACCGATCACCGCGACTTTTCCAGTGTTGCGGGCGAACTCGCAGGCGGCCTGGACCTTGGGCCCCATGGAGCCGGCGGCGAAGCCCAGCTTCTCGATTTCATCCGGGTGGGCCTGGGCGATGGCTTTCTGGGTCGGCTTGCCGAAGTCGATAAAGGCTGCGTTGACGTCAGTGGCAATCACCAGCAGATCGCTTTCCAGCTGTTCGGCCAGCAGCGCCGAGCACAGGTCCTTGTCGATCACCGCCTCGATGCCCCGCAGCTTGCCGTCCTCGCCGTACATGGTGGGGATTCCGCCACCGCCGGCACAGATCACGATGCTGCTCTTTTCCAGCAGCCACTTGATCGGGCGGATCTCGAAGATGCGCTTGGGTTTCGGGCTGGCCACCACGCGGCGGAACTTGTCGCCGTCGGGAGCGATGGCCCAGCCTTTTTCGGCGGCGAGTTTCTCCGCCTCGGCTTTGCTGTACACCGGGCCGATGGGCTTGGTCGGGTTCTTGAATGCCGGGTCCTTGGGGTCGACTTCGACCTGGGTCAGCAAGGTGGCGAACGGGACTTCGAAGTCCAGCAGATTGCCCAGTTCCTGTTCGATGATGTAGCCAATCATGCCTTCGGTTTCGGCACCGAGCACATCCAGCGGGTAGGGCGAAACCTGGGTATAGGCCGCTGCCTGCAGCGACAGCAGGCCGACTTGCGGACCATTGCCGTGGGCGATCACCAACTGGTTGCCGGGGTGGATCTTGGCAATCTGTTCGGTGGCGATGCGGATGTTGGCGCGTTGATTGTCCGCGGTCATGGGTTCACCACGGCGGAGCAGGGCGTTACCGCCCAGTGCAACGACGATACGCATAATGCAGTCCTTCTAGAGCTCCCGTGCAGGCGTCTGCAGGGCGGCGCCTGCACGGGAGGGGGGGATTACAGATCGGCCAGGGTCGAAACCAGGATCGCCTTGATGGTGTGCATGCGGTTTTCCGCTTGCTCGAAGGCGATGCAGGCCGGCGATTCGAAGACGTCGTCGGTGACTTCGATGCCATTGGCCAGGTGCGGATACTGCTCGGCGATCTGCTTGCCAACCTTGGTGTCGCTGTTATGGAATGCAGGCAGGCAGTGCATGAACTTGGTCCGTGGGTTGCCGGTGGCCTTCATAAGCTGGGCATTGACCTGGTACGGCAGTAATTGCTCGATGCGCTCGGCCCAGGCTTCCACCGGCTCGCCCATGGAGACCCAGACGTCGGTGTGGATGAAGTCCACGCCCTTGACCGCGGCTTTCGGGTCTTCGGTGAGGGTGATGCGTGCGCCGCTTTCTTCCGCGTATTTTTTGCAGCGCTCGACCAGGTCGTCATGGGGCCACAGGGCCTTGGGCGCGCAGATGCGCACGTCCATGCCAAGCTTGGCGCCCACCAGCAGCAGCGAGTTGCCCATGTTGTTGCGGGCGTCGCCCAGGTAGGCGTAGCTGATCTCGTGGATCGGCTTGTCGGCGTGTTCACGCATGGTCAGCACGTCGGCGATCATTTGCGTCGGGTGGTATTCGTCGGTCAGCCCGTTGAACACGGGGACGCCGGCGAACTTGGCCAGTTCTTCGACGATTTCCTGCTTGAAGCCGCGGTACTCGATGGCGTCGTACATGCGCCCGAGCACGCGGGCGGTGTCCTTCATGCTTTCCTTGTGGCCGATTTGCGACGAGTTCGGATCGATGTAGGTGACGTTCGCGCCCTGGTCATAAGCCGCCACTTCGAAGGCGCAGCGGGTGCGGGTCGAGGTTTTTTCGAAGATCAGCGCAATGTTGTTGCCCTTGAGGTGCTGCTGCTCGGTGCCGGTGTACTTGGCACGCTTGAGGTCGCGGGACAGGTCCAGCAGGTAGCGCAGTTCACGCGGGGTGTGGTGCTCAAGGCTCAGCAGGCTGCGGTTGTGAATGTTAAAAGCCATGATGGATCTCCTTTGGTTTCGGTCGTCCACTTGCCGCGGCTCGGGGTGCGCGCGGCGGCAAGCATGGAAGAAAAATCAGTAGTCGATAGGATCGCGGATGATCGGGCAGGTCATGCAGTGGCCGCCGCCACGGCCACGGCCGAGTTCGCCGGCGCTGATGGTGATCACTTCGACACCGGCCTTGCGCAGCAGGGTGTTGGTGTAGGTGTTGCGGTCGTAACCGATCACCACGCCCGGTTCCAGGGCCACCACGTTGTTGCCGTCATCCCACTGCTCGCGTTCGGCGGCGAAGCTGTTGCCACCGGTTTCCACCACGCGCAGGGCCTTGAGGTTGAGGGCGGCGGCCACGGTGTCGAGGAAGCTGGTTTTTTCCTGCTGGATATCGATGCCACCCGGCTTGCTTTCATCAGGGCGCAGGGTGAAGGCGACGATCTGGTTCACCACTTCCGGGAAGATGGTCACCAGGTCGCGGTCGCAGAAGCTGAACACGGTGTCCAGGTGCATGGCTGCGCGGGATTTCGGCAGGCCGGCAACGATCACCCGTTCCACGGCCTTGTGCTTGAACAGGTTCAGCGCGAGTTGGCCGATGGCTTGGCGCGAGGAACGCTCGCCCATGCCGATCAGGACCACGCCATTGCCGATCGGCATCACGTCGCCGCCTTCCAGGGTGGCGTTGCCATGTTCCTGGTCCGGATCGCCGTACCAGACCTGGAAGTCGGCATTGGTGAACTCGGGGTGGAATTTGTAGATGGCGCTGGCCAGCAGGGTTTCCTGGCGTCGCGCCGGCCAGTACATCGGGTTCAGGGTCACGCCACCGTAGATCCAGCAGGTGGTGTCACGGGTGAACTGGGTGTTGGGCAGCGGCGGCAGGATAAAGCTGGAGTGGCCGAGGAAATCGCGGAACATTTCGATGGTCTTGCCGCCGAAGCTGCTCGGCAGGTCATCGGCGGAAACCCCGCCGATCAGGAACTCGGCCACCTTGCGCGGCTCCAGGCTGCGCAGCCAGGAGCTGACTTCATTGACCAGGCCGAGGCCGACCTGGTTGGCAGTGATTTTGCGCTCCAGGATCCAGTCCAGGGCTTCGGGGATGGCGACGATATCGGTCAACAGGTTGTGCATTTCCAGCACGTCGATATCGCGCTCGCGCATTTTGGTGACGAAATCGAAGTGGTCGCGCTTGGCTTGGGCAACCCACAGCACATCGTCAAACAGCAATTCGTCGCAGTTGTTCGGGGTCAGCCGCTGATGGGCCAGGCCTGGGGAGCAAACCATGACTTTGCGCAGTTTGCCGGCTTCGGAATGTACGCCGTACTTAGCTTTTACCGTGGTCATTACAGTGTTCCTCCAGTGACATAACATCCAATGTTACGAGCGGGTCTTACAGAGTCAGGAAGCCGTCGTAGAGTCCGTAGGCCGCCACCAGGGCGCCCAGGACCACCGCAGCGAAAATCAGCTTCTCGACGTTGGTGAAAATCGGTTTGCCCAGTTCCAGCTTGGCCTTGGCGAACAGGATCGCGCCGGGGGCATAGAGCAGGGCGGACAGCAGCAGGTATTTGACGCCGCCGGCATAGAGCAGCCAGATCGCATAGATCAGGGCGATGGCGCCGATGAACAGGTCTTTCTTGCGTTCGGCCAGGGCCTGTTCGTAGCTTTCGCCACGCACCGCCAGCAGCACCGCGTAGGCCGCGGACCACAGGTAGGGCACCAGGATCATCGAGGTCGCGAGGTAGATCAGCGACAGGTAGGTACTGGCCGAAAACAGGGTGATGATCAGGAACAGCTGGACCATGGCATTGGTCAGCCACAGCGCATTGACCGGTACGTGGTTGGCGTTTTCCTTGCGCAGGAACTCCGGCATGGTGTGGTCCTTGGCCGCGGCGAACATGATCTCCGCACACAGCAGCACCCACGACAGCAATGCCCCCAGCAGCGAGATGATCAGGCCGACGCTGATCAGCACCGCGCCCCAGTGGCCGACCACATGCTCCAGCACGGCGGCCATCGACGGGTTCTGCAGCTTGGCCAGTTCCGGTTGGGTCATGATCCCCAGGGACAGCACGTTCACCAGGACCAGGAACAGCAGCACGGTGATAAAGCCGATGACCGTGGCCTTGCCCACGTCCGAGCGTTTTTCCGCCCGCGACGAGAAGATGCTCGCGCCCTCGATGCCGATAAATACCCAGACGGTGACCAGCATCATGTTGCGCACCTGGTTCATCACGCTGCCCAGGTCCGGGTTTTTCACGCCCCAGATGTCAGCGGTGAAGATATCCAGGCGGAAGGCGAAGATCGCGATCAGCACAAACAGCAGCAATGGCACGACTTTGGCGACCGTGGTCACCAGGTTGATGAACGCCGCTTCCTTGATCCCGCGCAGCACCAGAAAGTGCACGGCCCACAGCAGCACCGAGGCGCCGATCACCGCGGCGGGCGTATTGCCCTCGCCAAAGATCGGGAAGAAGTAACCCAGGGTGCTGAACAGCAACACGAAGTAGCCGACGTTACCCAGCCAGGCGCTGATCCAGTAGCCCCAGGCCGAGGAAAAACCCATGTAATCGCCGAAACCGGCCTTGGCGTAGGCGTAAACCCCGCCGTCCAGGTCCGGCTTGCGATTGGCCAGGGTCTGGAACACAAAAGCCAGGGTCAACATCCCCACCGCGGTAATGGCCCAACCAATAAGAACTGCACCGACGTCGGCACTGGCGGCCATGTTTTGCGGTAATGAGAAGATCCCGCCGCCAATCATCGAGCCGACTACCAAGGCGACTAGCGCACCTAATCGTAGTTTTCCGGGAGTGTCAGACATTGCATGACTCCAATGCAGGAGAAGAGAGTTGTCAGCGTAGGGCTGATATCATTTTGAATAGCTGACTTAGATCAGTTCATTGCTACATTCCATTGTTTATGAATGACTTAAGGAACATTTCCATATGATCATTGGGCGTCTGGAAAGCGCTTTCCAGAGCCTTCAAGCTGCGTGAACAACAAGACTTCTCATCGGCGACGAGGGTTCAAGCTAGTTCGTTTTGCCGAATGTGCAAATCATGTAACGGTATTGAAACAGGTCATAATGATGGCACTTAGTACGTGGGCTCGATAAAAGCGCCGGTTATTCAGCGCGTTCCACGAGTTGTGATGCCATTTATAGAAAAAGCGATGGTTAATTGACTTACTGAGTAATACGTAAATCTGTAGAAGTTATTTAATTGCGTGTAGCGTTGACGCCGGATGGACTCATGAATGCAGAGGTAGGGATGGCACAACCGGCGCAAAAGCTTCGACTCGGTGCGCTTATTGCCCTGGTGGTGGGGTCGATGATCGGCGGCGGGATTTTCTCGTTGCCGCAGAACATGGCGGCGCGTGCCGATGCCGGTGCGATCCTGATCGGCTGGGCGATCACCGCCGTCGGCATGCTGACCCTGGCCTTCGTCTTCCAGACCCTGGCCAATCGCAAGCCGGAGCTGGATTCCGGGGTCTACGCCTATGCCAAGGCCGGGTTTGGCGATTACATGGGCTTCTCTTCGGCCTGGGGCTACTGGATCAGTGCCTGGATGGGCAACGTCGGCTACTTCGTGCTGCTGTTCAGCACCCTGGGCTACTTCTTCCCGGTGTTCGGCCAGGGCAACACCCCCGTTGCCATTGGCTGTGCCTCGGTGCTGCTGTGGGCGGTGCACTTTTTGGTGCTGCGCGGGATCAAGGAGGCGGCGTTCATCAATCAACTGACCACCGTGGCCAAGATCCTGCCGATCCTGATGTTTATCGTGATCGCCGCCGTGGCGTTCAAGGCCGACGTGTTCACTCGCGATATCTGGGGCCGCAGCAACCCGAATTTCGGCAGCGTGATGGATCAGGTGCGCAGCATGATGCTGGTCACGGTGTTCGTGTTCATCGGCATCGAGGGCGCCAGTGTCTACTCGGCCAAGGCGCAGAAACGCTCCGATGTCGGTCGGGCCACGGTGATCGGTTTTCTCGGGGTGCTGGCGTTGCTGGTGCTGGTCAATGTGCTGTCCCTGGGGATCATGACCCAGCCGGAACTGGCCCAGTTGCAGAACCCGTCCCTGGCGGCGGTACTGGAGCATATCGTCGGGCCCTGGGGCGCGTTGCTGATCAGCATCGGCCTGGCGGTCTCGCTGTTGGGCGCGTTGCTGTCCTGGGCCTTGTTGTGCGCGGAGATCCTTTACGCCACTGCCCGCGACCGGACCATGCCGGCCTTCCTGAAAAAGGAAAACGCCAACCACGTTCCGGTCAATGCGCTGTGGCTGACCAACTGCATGATCCAGATTTTCCTGGTGATCACGCTGGTCTCCGCCGGTACCTACACCAGCCTGATCTACCTCGCCTCGTCGATGATCCTGGTGCCGTACCTGTGGTCGGCGGCCTATGCGGTGCTGCTCAGCGGCCGCGGTGAAACCTACGAGCAGGCCTCGGCGCAGCGCATGAAGGACCTGTTCATCGGCGCCATCGCCCTGACCTACGCGATCTGGCTGCTGTATGCCGGCGGCCTGAAGTACCTGCTGCTGTCGGCGTTGCTCTATGCGCCGGGGGTGGTGCTGTTCGCCCAGGCCAAACGGGAGCAGGGCGAACCGCTGTTCACCCGCTTCGAGAAGCTGATCTTCGCCGCCGTGATCATGGGCGCGGCACTGGCGGCCTACGGCCTGTACAGCGGCCTGCTAAGGCTTTGAATCACCCTCCGCCCAGCGCCCTGGCTGCCTTTGGGCCGGCCATCACCATTTGGCCCGATGGGACCCCAGCTCGCTGGCCGGGAGGGCCCACTGCAACGGCGAGCCGCTGATATGCAACGGCACTTGTAGGCGATGGGCCGGGCCCCAGGGAGTCTGTTCCACCAATAAGCCCTGGTCCTCGGCTGTTTCCGCGCGTAGCGGCTGCTCGCAGGGGCCTGCGCTGTGCTCCAGCAGTAACTGCGCGGTACGGGCCAGGGACAGGCGCGAACTGCTGCCGGCGCCGGTCTGCAGGCGCTGGTCCAGGGCGCGAATCGCCCTGGCGGCCATCAGGTAGCCGGTGGCGTGGTCCAGGGCCTGGACTGGCAGGGGCACGGGCTGGTCGGCGTGCTTCCAGATCATGCCGGCGTCGGCAATCCCGCAGCTCATCTGTACCAGGCTGTCGAAACCCCGGCGGTTCTGCCAGGGGCCGCTCCAGCCGTAGGCGTTGAGACAGACATCGATCAGCCCCGGGGCCAGGGTCTGGCGTTGCGCCACGCCATAACCGAGGCGTTCCAGGGCGTCGGCGCGGTAACCGTGGAGCAGGATATCGGCCTCCCCGAGCAGGCTTTCGAAGGTGCTGCGGTCGGCCGGGTCATGCAGATCCAGGCGTGCGCAACGCTTGCCCAGGGTGACCTCCGGGACCACTCCGGGCTCATTCCAGTGCGGCGGGTCGATACGCAGCACATCGGCCCCCAGCCCGGCGAGAAAGCGGCTGGCGATCGGCCCGGCCAGCACCCGGGTCAGGTCCAATACCTTGATCCCGGCCAGCGGCTGGGCCGGGCTTCCCGACCAGGTTCCGAGCGCGGTCGGCGGATTTTCAATCACCGCCACCAAGGGCTCGGTCTGTACCGCCTGCCCCTGGGGATGGGCCTGCCATTGCGCCCAGCTGCGCATCTGCGCCGCACAACCGCCAGCGTCGACCACCGCCTGTTCCAGTTCGGTTTTGCCCCACTGCGCCACTTTGGCCGCCATGGCGCTGCGCTCGCTGACCCGGCCCAGCACCTGTTCGGCAGCCGCCCGGTGATGGGGCGCATTGGTGTGCAGGCGGATCCAGCCGTCCTGGGTCGGGTAATCTCCGGCAACCGGGTCCCACAGCGGTGGCATGTTCCAGCCGATCGGGCGCAGTGACGTGGCGAACCAGAACGACGCCAGGCGTCGGTCGACCCGCAGCGCCGGCAGGCGCCCGGTCTGCCGATGTAGCAACTCGGCCACGGCCTGGCCGGCGCTGGCGATACTGGCGCTGGCCAGATCGGTCACGGCAAAGGCCGAGGGCAGGGCCCCGGTTTCGCTGAAGTCGATGGACGACTGGGAGAGCCCCAGCGCAGCTTGAATGGACGTGAGAATGTCGGTCATGGCAGGCCCTCCAGAGCAGGAGGGGCATTGCACCCCGAAACCGCTGCGGCTGTCGAGAACCCGCTGGCAGAGCCGGCGGTTCCCTCATGACCAACAGCGGTCGGTAGTGCCTGGGGCGGTTACACCCGGAACTGATCCATCAATTTCATCTGGTGTGTCGCCAGCGCGTTCAACTGGCTGCTGACCTTCGCCGACTCAGTGGCCTGCTCGGTCAGGGTTTCGGTCACGCTGCGAATCGCCGAGACATTGCGGTTGACCTCTTCGGCCACGGCGCTTTGCTGTTCGGCGGCGCTGGCGATCTGCAGGTTCATGTCGCTGATGACCGTCACTGCATCGCTGATCTTGCCCAGGGCCTGCACGGCCTGCTGGATCTGGCCGGCGTTGTTGTGGGCCTGGGTCTGGCTCGAGTGCATGGTCGCCACCACGCCACGGGTGCCGTTCTGGATGCGTTCGATCACCTGGCGGATTTCTTCCACCGAGTCCTGGGTGCGTTTGGCCAGGTTGCGCACCTCGTCGGCGACCACCGCGAACCCGCGTCCGCTTTCCCCGGCGCGGGCGGCTTCGATGGCGGCGTTGAGGGCCAGCAGGTTGGTCTGCTCGGCAATGCTGCGGATCACTTCCAGCACCGAGCCGATCTGTTCGCTGTTGACCGCCAGGGCTTCGACCTCGGTCACCGCCTTGCTCACTTCCTCGGCCAGGGTGCTGATATCACGGGTGCTGCGCTCGATGATGGTCATGCCTTCCCGGGCCGACTGGTCGGCGCCGCGTGCCGCGTTGGCTGCGTTGGAAGCGCTGTTGGCAACGTCGTGGGCGGTGGCGCTCATTTCGTTGGAGGCGGTGGCCACCTGGTCGATTTCACGGAACTGCACCTGCATGCCTTCGCTGGTCTGGCGGGCGATGGCCGAAGACTGATCGGCGGTGCCACGGGCGTCGGTGATGCTCTGCTTGATCTGGGCGATGGTCGGCTGCAGCTTGTCGAGGAAACGGTTGAACCAGTTCACCAGTTCGCCCAACTCGTCCTGTTTGCTGTAGTGCAGGCGTTGGGTCAGGTCACCGTCGCCGCTGGCGATAGCCTTGAGCATCTGCGCCACGCTGTTGATCGGCCGGGTCACGCCCGAGGCGCTGAGCCAGATCAGCAACAGGCCCAGCAGGCCGGCGCCGGTGGCCACCAGCAGGGCCTTGAGGGTACCGCTGGCCTGGGCGTCATCGAGCACGGCCTGGAGTTTTATCGAGTCGGCCAGCAGCACCTGCTGTGGCAAGTCGATGGCCACGCCCCAGGGCTTGGCGTCGGCAATCGGGCTCACCGGGTACACGCTGCGGATCAGGTCGCCCTGTTGCAGGGTTTGCGGGCTGTTGCCGTTTAGCAGTTGGAGCACGTCCTTGCCGTCGGCGCCGAGGGTGTCGCCGATGTTCTTGCCGACTTTGCTCGCGTCCGAGCTGTAGGCGGCCAGGACCCCGCTGCCGGAGACGATCAGCATATGCCCGGCACCGTTGAACAGTTCACGCTGGGCGTCAGCGGCAGCGGCTTGCAGGGAGTCCAGGGCGATGTCGACGCCGATCACCCCCAGCACCTTGCCGTCGATGATCAACGGCAGGGAAATGGTGGTCATCAGCATCAACTTGCCGCCGACGGTATCGGCGTAGGGGTCCAGCAGGCAGGTGCGCTTGCCGTCGCGTGGGCAGGTGTACCAGCTGTTGTAGGGCGTACCGCTGAGGCTGAGGGTGGTTTTGCTCAGGTCTTCGTTGGTCATCACCGTGTTCAGCCCGGTGCCGCCGGCGCGGCTCCAGTAGCTGGCGAAGCGCCCGTGCTCGTTGGAGCCCCGGGCCAGGTCATTGGCGAACTCGCTGTCCTTGCCGTCGAGGGCGTCGGGCTCGAAGGCCAGCCAGATGCCCAGCACCTTGGCATTGCGCTCGAATGCGGTCTTCAGGCTCTGGTTCAGTTCTTCACGCAGCGCCGAGGCTTCGAGGGCGCGTTTGCCGGCCATGGCCCGCAGATCCTTGACCTGGTCGGCCAGGGCGGTCACTGCCAGCAGGCTGTCGCCGAAACTCCGTTGCAGCCTGACCGCCTGTTCGCCCGCTCTGGATTGCAACAGGTTCTGCACGCTGCCCGTGAGCATCCGGGTGCTGGAGGTGCTGACCAACTGATTGTTCTGGTTGGTCTGGTAGAGGTTCATGCCAACGATCAACCCGACCACGCCCAGCAGGCACAGTCCGGACAACAGCACGATTTTCAGGCGGATGGAGAGAGAGTCGAGCATGGGGCGATCTCGCGAAGGGACAGGTGATGAGCCTTGAGTCGGATGACTCATGGCGCCAAGTCCATTCAGCGCTATGCCCGGAACATCGGCTTGCGCGGCATTTGCGTGAGACGCAGCCGACGAGCGGTCATCTTCGGCTAGGAAATCTGAGGCAAGGCCTCTGGCCGCGACCAGATCCACAGGTTGCCCAGGCTCATGCCGCCGATGGCCAGGTACATGGTCCAGTGATGATTGAGCAGGGCCAGCATCAGTCCGGCGCACAGCAGCATGCTCAGGGTGGCGCTGACCTTGGCCCGGCGGCTGACGATCTTGCCGTTGCGCCAGTTACTGAGGATGGGGCCGAACAGGCGATGGTTTTCCAGCCAGGCGCTGAGGCGTGGCGAGCTTTTGGTGGCGGCCCAGGCGGCCAGCAGGATGAATTCGGTGGTCGGCAGGCCAGGCACGACGATGGCGATCAGGCCGATGGCCAGGCTGGTGTAGGCCAGCAGGCCGAAGAGCAGGCGCGAGAGCTTCGAGGCGGGTCGGGGGGAGCGGGTCATGGGTTCGCTGGTGAGTGACGAGCAGAGGCTTAATCCTGGGTCGGTTTTCTGAAAAAAGCCATCGCCGGCAAGCTGGCGGCGGCTCAAGCCAGGTACCCAAGTCGCTGAAAGGGGCAAGCCAGCCCTTGTCGGGCCTGGCCTGCCCAGGTTGCGTCAGGCCAGTTCCGGGGCGCTGGCGTAAGCCTGTTCGAGCAGCACGGTGAAGCGGTTGAAGGCATCCAGGGCGCCTTTTTCCGCCGCGGCTTCTTCTTCGGCGCTGAACGTCAGGCCGTCGAGGGTCTTGACGAAGCTCTTCCAGCCTTCGGCACGGCCGCCGGCCGGTTCGCCCAGGTGGCGAGCACCGAAGGTTTCGCTCAGGCCCAGGCCTACGGCGCGCTTGATCAGGAACGCGGCGCCGAGCTTGGAGCCTTCGGAAACGAAGATCCAGCCCAGGGCTTCGGCCTGGCTCGGGTTGCTCACCGCGCCGGCTACCGGTGCCGGGACTTCGGTGTCGAGGTCGGCCAGGTCGGCCTTGGCCGCTTCGGCGCGGCAGCGGGCCGCGAGGTCAGGGACGATTTTGTTCAGTTCGGCATCGTTGTACAGGTCCACCAGTTCCGACTGGAACAGGTACTGCGCAACCACGAAGCGGGCGAAGTTGCCCTGGGTTTCAAACGGCGCGTGGGCCTTGACCAGGGTGTCGAGCTTGGTGTGCGGCTCGTGGGTGATCTGGTTCAGGCGTTGCGAGCGCAGGTGATGAGGCTGGGTAGAATCCTGGGCGGTCATGAAGATGTCCTTGAGAATGAGATGCACTTAAGTGACTAGACGAACAAGAAGACGCGACACAGTAAAAAAACCTCACTGCCCATGAAAAAAAAGGGCAGCGAGGCGCTGGATGGATCAGATATCCCACACCAGATTGACCGAGACGTTGCGCCCGGGAGCGGTCAGGCGGTCGAGGTTGGCGGGGTTGAGCATGCCGGCTTCGCCGACCCCGTCGTAGCCGCGTACGTCGTCCCAGTTCCAGTATTTCTTGTCGGTCAGGTTGTACAGGCCGGCGTTGACGGTGACGTCGTCGTTGACCTTGTAGAAGCCGGTCAGGTCGAGAATGCCGAAGCCCGGGGTCTTGAACTGGCTGCTGCTGGTCAGGCCGTCCGGCGCCTTGAATGCGTTGTCATCCACCCGATCCTTGCGTTTGACCAGGGTCCAACTGAGCAGGGTGCCGTAGTTGTCCTGGTCGTAGCCCAGACCAAACACGCCCTTGAGCGGGTTGACGCTGTTGAGCGGCTCGCCGTTGTCGGCGTTGCGCCCGTAGGCGTATGCCACCGAGCCCTGGGTGTAGAGCCCCTGGGGAGCGCCCAGGACGTCCAGGTTCAGGCGGCCTTTGACTTCCGCGCCCTTGATGGTGGCGTGCTTGATGTTGGCGCTGAGGAACTTGACCTGGTTGTAGCCCGGAGCAATGGCGTCTTCGTTGATGAAGTCGCGGTACTTGTTATAGAACACCGCCACATCGAAGTTGCCGTGCTCGAAGTTGCCGCGCAGGCCGGTTTCCCAGCTCTGGCTTTTCTCCGGCTTCAGGTTCGGGTTCGGCGTGACCGAGTAGCCGAGGCCCGGGTTTTCGAAGCGCCCGTACAAGGCCTTGGCGGTCGGTGTGCGGAAGCCTTCGGCGTACTGGCCGTACCAGGTGTACTGCTCGGTCAGGGCGTAGGTCAGGCCGAACTTGGGCGACAGGCGATGCCAGGTTTTTTCCTTGGCGTCGATTTCGCTGGCACTGCCGCCGGCAGCGACGATGGTATTGATGAACTGATCGGTCACGTGGGGTTTGAGCTGGGTGTAGTCGTAGCGCAGGCTCGGCAGGAAGGTCCAGTCGTTCCAGCGAATCTGGTCCTGGACGAACACGCCGTAGGTGTTGATGGTCGGGTCCGGGAAGTCACTGGATTTGACCAGGCTGTCCGCCGGCATCAGGCTCGGCCCGCCGATGACCGGGCAGTTGGTGGCCACGTTGAGGCAGACGGCGGTGCCGGAGCGGTAACCGGTGACTTTCTGTTGCTTGATATTGGTGCCGTAGGTCAGCAGGTGCTCGGTATCGGCAATGTTGAACGCCTTGTCCAGCTGGGCGTCGAAGACCCACTGTTTTTCCTGGTAAAGGGTGTCGCGGGTGCGGGCCACGCGGCGCCCGGATTGGTAGATCTCATCGGCATGCTGGTCGGTCTTGGCGATCTGGTAGTTCAGGCTCCACTTGATCTTGTCCACCAGCAGGCTGTCGAGGGCAAAGCTGTGCTCCAGGCCGAAACGCTCGCGGGTGACGGTGTCGTTGGCGGTTCGGGCGCGATACAGGTTGCTGCCCATGCCGTTGAAGAACAAGCCGCCGACCACGCTGCGCTGATTGCTGTCACGGTCGTCCTTGTACTTTTCGTAGGTCAGGCCCAGGCGCGAATCGTCGTTGTAATTCCAGCCCAGCTTGGCCAGCACGTTGGTGGTGCGCACGGTTTCCGGGTTGGCTTCGGTGCGTTTCAGGCCGGTGCCGCCGGTGCTGCCGTAGGACTCGGTTTCACGGCCGTTGCGCTGGCTCAGGTGCAGCAAACCGTCGAACTCACCGCTGCGCCCGGCGAAGGTGCCGGAGGTCAGCCAGCTGTTGTCGGCGGAGCTGTAGCCGGTTTTCAGGCGTGCGCCCAGGTCCTGGCCGGGTTTGATGATGTCGTCCGGGGCGAGGGTGAAATAGCTCACCGCGCCGCCGATGGCATTGCTGCCGTAGAGCGCCGAGGCCGGGCCGCGCAGGATTTCCACGCGCTTGATGATTTCCGGGTCGACGTAGTTGCGCTGGGTTTCGGCGTAGGGGCCGTTGAAGAAGCTGCTGGGCACTTCGACCCCATCCACCTGGGTCAGGATCCGGTCGCCGTCGATGCCGCGGATGTTGTAGCCGCTGATGCCGCCACCGCGCTTGCCTGCACCACCGACCGATACGCCGGGTTCGTAGCGCGTCAGCTCCTTGATGTTATTCACGTTCTGCCGGTCGAGCTGGGTGCGGTCCTGCACCGTCACCGTGCTCGGCACCGAACTGACGTCCTGTTCCTGGCGGGTCGCACTGATGGTCATCTGCTGCAGGTTGACCACGTCGGCGCCGCTGCGCTTTTCCAGGACGATGGTGTTGTTCCCCAGTTTGCGATAGTTCAGGTTGGTGCCTGCCAGCAGCCGGTCCAGGGCTTTTTCCGGCGGCAGCGAGCCGCGCACACCAGGGGAGGCGACGCCGGCGCCCAGTTCTGCGGGCAGCCCCACCTGCCAGCCGGTGACCGCGGTAAAGGCATTGAGCGCCGAGACCAGGGGTTGCTGGGCAATGGCGAAATGATAATTGCCCATGCTCGAACTGGACTGCGCCGGGGCAGTGGCGGCCATGGCGGGCGTGGCCTGGGCGCCGGCCAGCAGGATCGCGGCGGTCAGCAACGACAGGGTGCAACTTTGCAGGCGGGCAGAGGGAACAGGGGATCGGCTGTTGAGGCGAGAGGACATCGAAAGCGCTCCGGGTCGCACGAATCTTATAGGTGCAGATCAGCATTTAAAATGCGAATCAATTGCATTGGCTATAACGAGACGTACGACCCAAGGCTATCGAGTAAAAATAATTATTCTCAGTTGATGATCACCAGCGCCGGGAATTCCGAGAGCCGCGCCGAGGTGATGTGGGCCAGGGATCGCACCACATTCAGGGGCTGATCGAGGCGGTAATTGCCGGTCACGGCCACATCGGTCAGGCGCGGGTTGTTGTTGACGATCCAGCCCGGGTAATAGCGCCGCAGTTCGGCCAGGACCTGGCTCATCGGGCAGTTTTCGAACACCAGGCGACCTTGGACCCAGGCCAGCTCCTTGTCTGCATCGAGTTTGGCCGGGGGTTCGAAGCCCTGGGGGCCGACGCGCACGCTTTCCCCGGCGGACAGGCGAATGCGCTGGTCGGCATGGGTCGCCCGCAAGTCGATAGCGCCGCGCTGCACTTGGACCTGGGCAATGCCGTCCAGATAGCGCACGGCAAAGGTGGTATCGCGCACGCTGGCCCGGACCGGGCCGGCCTCCAGCTCCAGGGGCAGGCCGCGGTTGGCCGGGATCTCGAAATAAGCTTCGCCCTGATACAGCCGGGCCACGCGCTGCTGATCGTCGATGTCGCTGGAAAACGCCGAGTTGGTATTGAGCAGCACCTTGGAGCCGTCTTCCAGTTGCAGGCGCTGACGTTCGCCGACCTGGGTCAGGTGGTCGGCCTGCAGGCGCAGGGGCAGATTGCTGAAGCTGAACAGCCCGAGCACCAGTACCGCGGCCGTGGCCAGGGGTTTCCAATGGGGTCGCAGGCGGGCCAGGCGTGACACCTTGGGCGGGGCGCTGTCGAGGGCGACGGCGGATTGCGCCACGTGCGGGCCGTTCCAGATCGCCTGGGCTTTCTCGAAGGCCTGGGCATTGAGCGCGGAGGCCGTCAGCCATTGCTGGAATTGTCGGGTTTGCTCGGCACTGGGATGGTCCAGCACGATCAGCCAGTCCAGCGCCTGATCCATGGCCAGCTCCTGTGGAGAGGCGCCCGAGGGGGTAGGCGGCTCGGCGCGGTGAGTATCCGTCACGGGTGTTCCTCGGCTGTGTCTGTGCACAGCTGTTTTTTCAAGAGAGAGCGAAAGCCGGGCAAGGTTAGCAAACCCCCGGGGCTGACGCA
This sequence comes from Pseudomonas sp. QD4, assembly GCF_049199125.1. Taxonomy (NCBI): domain Bacteria; kingdom Pseudomonadati; phylum Pseudomonadota; class Gammaproteobacteria; order Pseudomonadales; family Pseudomonadaceae; genus Pseudomonas; species Pseudomonas sp. QD4. Next base: position 2,484 of record NZ_JBLZOM010000004.1, on the reverse strand, counting down.
GTCGTTCCGATCATCAGCTCGGAACCTGTTCACGATCCGCTGTGCTTGGTTCATGGGGCATTAACAAGTGGCTGAGCATCGCTCGCTGGATCGTGAACAGGTTCTAAGACTCACTGTGAGTCCAGGCGTTCGGCGACGCCGATGCAGATGGCCATGATCAGTTTCAATTCCTTTTGCACTGTGCTCAGGGACACCCGCAGTTCTTCGGCGATCTCCTGATAACTGTGACCGTGCAGGCGGCTGAGGATAAAAATCCGCTGCTGGCGCGGGCTGAGCTGATTGAGGCTGAGGTTCAGGCGCTCAAGCAGTTGTTCGGCATGGGCCGCATCCTCTGCGCTGCTGGTGGGGGCGGCGACGTTCTCCACCACTTCCATCGGCACGTCTTCGAGCAGGGTCCTGCCCTGGATGCGGCGCGCGCGCAAGTGGTCCAGAGCCAGGTTGCGCGCGGTCTGGAACACAAAGGGTTCGAGGTGATCGATGGCCCGTTCATTGAGGGCCCGGGTCACACGAAGGTAGGTTTCCTGCAGCAGGTCCTCGGCGGTGCTGTGGTTATCGACCATCCGCTCCAGCGTGCGCAGCAGAGAAATTCGTTGAGTGAGGAAGACATTGTTGAAGCGCGATTGACTCACAGCGGGGCCTGATCCATTTTTTGCAGTTGATGATAATGCTTATCATCTACGTGCTTGGTCAAGTCCTGGGTGAGTTTCAGACTCACCTTATAGCCCCACGCTCGCTCCCCACTCTAGATTCCCGCAGTCAGGCGACAGCCCTGCCGGCCGGTACAGGCCCAGGGCTTTAGAGATCAGGAACTCAGTCACAGGGAGTTATGCATGGCCAGCCAAGCCGATCTGCGCTTTACCTTCAGTATTGGCGACGAGTCTTTTGACGTTGTTGAGTTCACCTTGCATGAAGCGCTGTCCGAGACCTTTCATCTGGCTGTCGAACTGAGTAGTGCCAATCCCGCCATCGACTTCGGGCAGGTGCTGGATCGATCGGCGCTGCTGACCCTCTGGCACGGTGAGACGCCCGTGCGCTATGTGCATGGCGCTGTTTCCTCCTTCGTGCAGCACGACAGCGGCTTCAGGCGTACGCGCTATTCGGCGGTGGTCGAGCCGCGCTTGGCACGGTTGAAGCTCAGCTCGGACTGGCGCATTTTCCAGACGCTGACTGTTCCGCAGATTACCGAGGCGGTGCTCAAGGCTCACGGTCTGACTCAAGACTACGAGCAACGTCTCACCACCGAACACCAAACCCGCGAATACTGCGTACAGGCCGGCGACACCGACTACCACTTCGTCGAACGCATCATGCGTGAGGAAGGGTTCTTTTATTCCTTCCGCCACAGCGCCGAAGGCCATCAACTGGTCCACAGCGACCGTCTTTTTATCCACGGCCGGGTGGGTGATCAGCCGGTGCATTACAACCCCATACCCGGCGGTGATCAGCCACAACCGGCTCTACGCCGCTTTGCTTATAGCGAAAACGTGCGCACGGCGCGCCAGACCCAGCGTGACTACACCTTTCACCATCCGCGCTATGGCCATCAGCACAGCCGCGATGGCGTCGATCTGGACCACCAGGGTCGCCAGTACGAACGCTACGATTATCCCGCCCGAGCCAAGTTTGACGAGGCCGGAAAACCCTTCGCTGAAAACCGCCTACGTGGTCATCGGCGCGATGCGCGCATGGCCCTGGTGGAGGGCGATGATCCGCGCCTGCAACCGGGCATTTCCTTCACTCTCGCGGGCCACCCACGGGAAGGCCTGAACCGTGGCTGGCGCCCGGTGAGCATCGTTCACCATGGCAAACAGCACACCAGCCAGGCTGAAGAAAGTGCCGAGGCGCAGCTGGGCACCCATTACAGCTACCAGGCCGAACTGGTGCCGGACGATGCCGAATGGCGCGCAGAGCCGCTGTCCAAACCCCGTATCGACGGCCCGCAAAATGCCACGGTGGTCGGCCCCAAAAATGAGGAGATATTTACCGACGAATACGGCCGAGTGAAGGTGCAATTCCCCTGGGATCGAGAAGGGAAAGAGGACGAATACAGCTCCTGCTGGATCCGCGTTTCGCAGAACATTTCGGGTGCGACCTGGGGCCATATGGCGATCCCGCGCATCGGTCAGGAAGTCATCGTCTCGCATTACGACGGCGATCCAGATCAACCGATCATCACCGGCCGCACTTATAACCGCCTGCAACTGCCGCCCTACGAACTGCCCCGGCACAAGACCCGGATGACCCTCAAAAGCAAAACCCACAAGGGCGAAGGCTTCAACGAACTGCGTTTCGAGGACGAAAAGGATCAGGAGGAAATCTACGTCCACGCGCAGAAAGACCAGAACATCCATATCAACCACGACGAAACCACCTTCGTCGGTCACGACCGCAGCGAGCAGGTCGAGCACGACGAAACTGTTTCTATCGGTCACGACCGCAAGGAAACCGTAGGCAACAACGAGCAGGTCAATATCGGCCAAGACC
>NZ_JBLZOM010000003.1:0-559799 GCF_049199125.1 Pseudomonas sp. QD4 | reverse complement strand
CGAAAACCTGCCGAAACAGCACTGGACCCTGGTGCGGCTGCGCCAGGGCGACCCGATCAAAGCCGAACCCAGAGACGATGCCCCCTCGGTCATCGACCTGGCGACAGACTGGACCACGGGCATCACCCGCCACACCACCGTGCAGCAGGATGACCACCAGCAGAGCTGGGTCAATGTCCAAGTCCTGGCAGCAGACGGCTCCATCGTCCACGGCTGGGCCAAAGACACCGACCGCCGCCTGACCCCCTGGCATTGGCCCGGTTTCGACGTCGTCGACGCCGCCAGCAACCAAGCCGGAACCTGGTGGGACGGCACCGCCAGCGCCTTCGTCGACTTCCTCAGAGGCGGCCAGCGACCCGAAGAAACCCCATTCTTCAAACACATCCGCCAACTCATGGGCTTGAACAACCAGGGCGAACTCAGTGAAGAAAACCTGGACGCCGCCTTGCAGAATCGAGCGCTTGCAAAGCGCCTGGGAGGCTTGATCGCCTATCACACCAGCGAATGGCACGTCCCGTCCTGGGCCGGCAAGTACGGCGTGATCTCCGAGATCGCGGTCAAGCTCGGCAAGTGGGCCATGGACAATGTGAGAGCGGAAAAGAACTGCGTGATGAAATTGCGTTGGTGGGGGGAGGTGGCTGCGGATGTTGGGTTACCGGAGGGGGCGAAGGTCTATCACTTTCATCCGATTGCTTTAGTTGCTGCAATCTTGAAAAGATCTTCTTGTCAGTGCGGTTGCTGCATAGGAAAGGTTTTTTATAGAGTTAAATATAATAATAAGTACGGTCCCGCGCATGCCGGCGAGATGCCCCTGGAAAGTTATCCAGCTTGGAATAGAATGGTGCAGTCAGGTGTGGTGTCAAATGATGAGAAGACAATAATAGTTGCAATGTCGCCAAACGAAGGAAACTTGGACTAAATTCAATCGTATGATAGCGAGATACTTACTGCTGGAGCTATGCAGAAAACAATAAATCCGCAGGGGCAGGGGGAGCTCTATGATCAAGTTGTTAAATTCAAAAATAGGCACTTGACACTTTATGATGAGTTTTTTGAGGATTGCGAGTGGAGTGTCAAAGGCTGCGAGTTTTCTTACAGAGGGTTAACCAAAGGGGCTTTAGTTAAGGAAATTAGAAAAGAGTTTTCTTTCACGAGTACATCAGGAAAAAAAGAAAGCCAGATATTGGCGCCCTTTCTAAATCTGATTCGCAGTGACGAATATGTCGAACTACAGGTGATGGATTTCATAGATCGATTGCGTCTTGTGGTTTCATTGGTGCCAAGTGGGCAGGTATATCAAATAAAGCAGTATTTAACCTCGCACTTAGGGCACGCTCTGGTACTGGATCATCACATCAATAGACCAACCTATGTCGTACGGGATCTTGGGGCTTCATTACTACGTTTTTTTCAGGCGAATCCTGAAGTTTCTAAGGTGCCCGGAGACTGGGGGCAATACCACCAATCGTACGAGAAAAAAATTCTTGAAGATTACGGAACAACAAGGCAGATGACAGATGCCACTGCACGCTACCATGCGTTAAGGTCAAGGTTATGAAAGTATTGTCGTGTCTTGTCACTTCTATTTTTTTTATTACTGCTAATGCGAAAAGTCTGAGCGAGATGCCCTCCGACTTAGATCAACCTGCACGCGTGGAGTTGCTTAGGGAGAAGCGAGAGGTAGTGACAGGTGACGCATGTGGGAAGATTGATTTTTTTGATGAGTATTTCAACAATAAGCAAGCCGAAAAAACCTACATGAAGGTAAGGTTCTCAAGTGATAGGGTTACCACTGATTACATCGATTTGGGGCAGATGAATATTCCATTTGTTAAAGATGACCTATCTGGCCACTTTTCACCCTCTTGCAAGCTGGCCTGGGTAGGCGCGCTAGACAAGGGGGAAGTGACTGATGACACAGGTGAGGTAGTAGGAAATCATGAGCGTTACTATTGTGTTTTTATCGCGCTTCCCCAAGCCTGTGTATTGGCAATTCACACCGATATGATGTGTTCTGGGAAATTTGATCGCTCAGATCAATGGATCAGAGATGATGGTTATCCCTCTTTAGATCTACTTTCTAAAGGCTTTCCAAATATAAAGAAATATATAAGTGGTCCGAATAGTCGAGTGGATCCTACGCTTGATGTAAATAATGTACTTCGTTGTGATCCTGTCTCCCGGGATAACGTGGGAGATTATCTAAAGGTGGTTAATGACGAGCGCCTGGGTGTGAGTGAAAATTTAAGGGGTAAAATAAGGGTTGAGGTGGATGCGTTAAATATAAAGTAAGTTGTCCGTAAAGTGTGGAACAATTGCCCGGTTGTGTTTCGGATGCGGTGGAACCTCTGTAGTACGAAGGTGCCCAACAAAGGACTGTAGTATCCTACAGTAGGAGTAGAAGAGTGAAAAAATGTCAGCTTGTCTACTTGCGTTCTTCTCCGTATCGATATTTGCAAACGACCGCGGAGGTGACAAACACGAAGTGTCAACTCGAGTCACCCAGGTCATATACTCGGAAGGTTGGGTCGGCTGCTACAAAATAAGAAGCACACTGTACACTTCTCCTGTCGACGGGAAGTCCTGTACAGATGTTTTTGCTGATACGTTGAAAGTCGAGCTTGTCAGCCAAGGCTATAGAGTTAGTCTATATAGCATTCAAGCTAGCCAGAATGTCTGCTCTTTCTCTTTTGATATGAATGAAAACAATGGCAGTCTAGTGCGCATGACAGAATTCGGTCCTGTGTTTCTTAATAGCGTTAGTGATCACCTAGCGCTATCATCCAAAGGCACTGACCCAATAGCAATTGGTTTGGGTGTGTGTGGCATTGACGCCGAAGTCGACGGATTAAAATTTCCGTTATCCAGCAAACAAGATATAGCATCGATATGCCCCGACGGAACATAGCGAAGGTCTTCTGCATTTATGAATTTCACGACTATTCGAACTGCTGATTGTAATTCTGAGCTGGTATTAGGTTAACTTGTGTGCTGAGTATTTCAGTACTAAAGCAAGGCGAAATTCCGCTCGATATGTTCAAAAAATGCCGTGGGGGTTAAATGTAACTGAAATAACTATTTGTCCCCTTAAAAGGAAAACTGGGCGATTTCGAAATCGCCCATCTTTATTTCAATACGATCAACACCATCACTTCAGTTGTTGACGTTTGTACCTCATCTTGTAACTCGAACATCGCAACCTTCTGTTTGCCTATCCATACCCACATCTTCAAGCCGCATTAATCCCCGAGTAACTTACCCACGCCCAGCCAGGTAAGCCTGATAATCGGGAATCCGATGGGTATGCGCCTGGCTCATCAACGGGCTGCTGAGCAGGTAGTCGGCGCTGCACTCGTTGCAGGCCACCGGAATATTCCACACGGCCGCGACTCGCAGCAGGGCCTTGATGTCCGGGTCGTGGGGTTGGGGTTCGAAGGGGTCCCAGAAGAACACCAGCAGGTCGACCCGCTGTTCGGCGATTTGTGCGCCGAGCTGCTGGTCGCCGCCCAAGGGCCCGCTGATCATGCTTTGCACCGGCAGGCCGAGGCGTTTGGTCAGCAGCAGGCCGGTGGTGCCGGTGGCCACAAGGTCATGCTCGGCGAGCGTGTCCTTGTGCCGTTCGGCCCAGTCCAGCAGGAATACTTTGCAGTGGTCATGGGCGACCAGGGCGATGCGCTTGCGCGCCGCCATGGTCTTTTCGGTGAAGCTGATACCGATCATCGGTTGCTGTTCCACGCTATGTCCGTTATTCCCGCAATGCGCTTATTCGGCGTTGCACAGGGCCAGGCAGTTATCCAGCATGCGGTTGGAGAAACCCCATTCGTTGTCGTACCAGGCCAGCACCTTGAGCAGTCGACCGCCGCTGACCTTGGTGTGGTTGGCGTCGAAGATCGACGACAGCGGGTTGTGGTTGAAGTCGCTGGAGACCAGGGGCAGGGTGTTGTAGCCGAGGATTTTCGAGTGCTGGCTGGCTTCCTTGAGCAGGGCGTTGACCTCGTCGGCGGTGGTTTCGCGCTTGAGGTACAGGGTCAGGTCCACCAGCGATACGTTGATCACCGGTACCCGTACGGCCATGCCGGTCAATTTGCCTGCCAGTTCCGGCAGCACCAGGCCCACCGCTTCAGCGGCGCCGGTCTTGCTCGGAATCATGTTCTGGGTCGCCGAGCGCGCGCGGTACGGGTCGGTGTGGTAAACGTCGGTCAGGTTCTGGTCGTTGGTGTAGGCGTGAATGGTGGTCATCAGGCCGCTTTCGATGCCCAGCTCGCGGTGCAGCACCTGGGCCACGGGCGCCAGGCAGTTGGTGGTGCAGGAGGCGTTGGAGATGATCTGGTGCGATTGGCGCAGCAGGTCGTGGTTGACGCCATAGACCACGGTGGCATCGGCGCCTTTGGCCGGGGCCGAGATGATCACTTTGCGGGCGCCGGCGCTGATATGCGCGGCCGCCTTGGCTCGGTCGGTGAACAGGCCGGTGCATTCAAACACCACGTCGATCTTCTCGGCGGCCCAGGGCAGTTCGGCCGGATTGCGGATGGCGCTGACGGCAATCCGGTCGCCGTTGACGGTCAGGCTTTCCTGATCGTGCTGCACGTCTGCATCAAAAGTGCCGTGCACGGTGTCGTATTTGAGCAGGTGGGCATTGATCGAGCTGTCGCCCAGGTCGTTGATGGCGACGATCTGCAGGTCCTGACGGTAGCCTTGGGTATAAAGTGCGCGCAGGACATTACGGCCGATACGGCCAAAACCATTGATTGCGATTCGTAGAGTCATTGGAAAAGTGCCTGCCGTGGTTTTGTTGTTGGAATTACAAGATTATTCGCAAAAAAATAGAAAACAAGCCTTTTTAGTGGCAATATTTTGTCTTATCTACAACGAGTGACCTGAATCAACTGGTCCAAATGGTCAAGAAACCGCTGCGCCTTCCTGGCCTGACGGCGTTTTGATCAGCATAGACAAACAGGTCGCCACATCCGTTAGCCTGGAGTTCTACACATGCATCCCCGCGTTCTTGAGGTCACCGAACGGCTTATCGCCCGCAGTCGCGGCACTCGCGAGGCCTACCTCGCTCTGATTCGCGACGCCGCCAGCGACGGCCCGCAACGGGGCAGGTTGCAGTGTGCGAACTTTGCCCACGGCGTGGCCGGTTGCGGCACCGACGATAAAAACAGCCTGCGGATGATGAACGCGGCCAACGTGGCAATTGTTTCGTCATATAACGACATGCTCTCGGCGCATCAGCCGTACGAGCACTTTCCGGAACAGATTAAAAAAGCCCTGCGCGAAATCGGCTCGGTCGGCCAGTTTGCCGGCGGCACCCCGGCCATGTGCGACGGCGTGACCCAGGGCGAGCCGGGCATGGAACTGAGCCTGCCGAGCCGCGAAGTGATCGCGTTGTCCACCGCCGTGGCGCTGTCGCACAACATGTTCGACGCGGCGCTGATGCTCGGTATCTGCGACAAGATTGTCCCGGGGCTGATGATGGGCGCGTTGCGCTTTGGCCACCTGCCGATGATCTTCGTCCCGGGCGGGCCGATGGTCTCGGGTATTTCCAACAAGCAGAAAGCCGACGTGCGCCAGCGCTACGCCGAAGGCAAGGCCAGCCGCGAAGAGCTGCTGGAGTCGGAAATGAAGTCCTACCACAGCCCCGGCACCTGCACCTTCTACGGCACCGCCAACACCAACCAGTTGCTGATGGAAGTCATGGGCCTGCACTTGCCGGGCTCGTCCTTCGTCAACCCCAACACGCCGTTGCGCGATGCCCTGACCCATGAGGCTGCGCAACAAGTGACGCGCCTGACCAAGCAGAGCGGTCAGTTCACCCCGATTGGTGAAATCGTCGACGAACGCTCCCTGGTTAACTCCATCGTCGCCCTGCACGCCACTGGCGGCTCGACCAACCACACCCTGCACATGCCGGCCATCGCCCAGGCCGCCGGAATTCAGCTGACCTGGCAGGACATGGCCGACCTCTCCGAGGTGGTGCCGACCCTGTCCCACGTCTATCCAAACGGCAAGGCCGATATCAACCACTTCCAGGCGGCGGGGGGCATGTCGTTCCTGATTCGCGAGCTGCTGGAAGCCGGCCTGCTCCACGAAGACGTGAACACCGTGGCTGGCCGGGGCCTGAGCCGCTATACCCAGGAACCGTTCCTGGACAACGGCAAGCTGGTGTGGCGCGACGGCCCGATCGAAAGCCTCGACGAAAACATCCTGCGCCCGGTGGCTCGCGCATTCTCGCCGGAAGGCGGTCTGCGGGTGATGGAGGGCAACCTCGGCCGTGGGGTGATGAAAGTCTCGGCCGTGGCCCTTGAGCATCAGATCGTCGAAGCTCCGGCGGTGGTGTTCCAGGACCAGCAGGACCTGGCCGATGCGTTCAAGGCCGGCCTGTTGGAAAAAGATTTTGTCGCCGTCATGCGCTTCCAGGGCCCGCGCTCCAATGGCATGCCGGAATTGCACAAGATGACCCCGTTCCTTGGCGTCTTACAGGACCGTGGCTTCAAGGTGGCGTTGGTCACAGACGGACGCATGTCCGGCGCTTCGGGCAAGATCCCGGCGGCGATTCATGTCAGCCCCGAGGCCCAGGTCGGCGGTGCGCTGGCGCGGGTGCTGGATGGCGACATCATTCGCGTGGATGGCGTCAAGGGCACTCTGGAGCTTAAGGTAGACGCCGATGAATTCGCGGCCCGCGAGCCGGCCAAGGGCCTGCTGGGCAACAATGTCGGCAGCGGTCGTGAATTGTTCGGCTTCATGCGCATGGCCTTCAGCTCGGCAGAGCAGGGCGCCAGCGCCTTTACCTCTGCCCTGGAGACGCTTAAGTGAAACTGGCCCTGGTCGGTGATATCGGTGGGACCAACGCGCGGTTCGCGTTGTGGAAAGACCAGCAACTGGACTCGATCCAGGTGCATGCGACGGCGGACTACAGCAGCCCGGAACAAGCCATCAGCGCCTACCTGAAGGACCTGGGCCTGGCCCCGGGTTCGATCGGTTCGGTGTGCCTGTCGGTGGCCGGGCCGGTGGGCGGCGACGAGTTCCGCTTTACCAACAACCATTGGCGCCTGAGCCGTCAGGCGTTCTGCCAGACCTTGCAGGTCGACCAATTGCTGCTGGTCAACGACTTTTCGGCCATGGCCCTGGGCATGACCCGGCTGCAACCCGACGAGTTTCGTCAGGTCTGCCCGGGCACGCCCGAGCCGTTGCGCCCGGCCGTGGTGATTGGCCCGGGTACCGGGCTTGGGGTCGGCACCCTGCTCGACCTCGGTGACCAGCGCTGGATGGCCTTGCCCGGCGAGGGCGGCCATGTCGACCTGCCGTTGAGCAGCCCTCGGGAGACCCAGCTCTGGCAGCACATTTTCAACGAGATCGGCCACGTCAGCGCCGAGACCGCCCTCAGCGGCGGTGGTTTGCCGCGGGTGTACCGGGCGATCTGCGCGGTGGACGGGCATCCGGCCGTGCTCGACACCCCGGAGGCGATCACCGCTGCCGGGCTGGCCGGTGACCCGATAGCCGTCGAAGTCCTGGAGCAATTCTGCTGCTGGCTGGGCCGGGTGGCCGGTAACAACGTGCTGACCACTGGCGCTCGCGGTGGGGTGTATATCGTCGGCGGAGTGATTCCGCGTTTTGCCGACTTTTTCATCCAGAGCGGTTTTGCCCGCTGCTTTGCCGACAAGGGTTGCATGAGCGATTACTTCAAGGGCATTCCGGTGTGGCTGGTGACGGCGCCGTATTCAGGCCTGACCGGAGCCGGGGTGGCGTTGGAACAGGCGGCGATCTGAGGGCGTCGAGGGTCTCCTGTAGCGGGCCGTTTAGGCCATAATCGCGCTCCATTCCTAACAACAAGGACGACCAAGTGAGCTCAGTCAGTAAGTCGATTTTGTTGGTTGACGACGATCAGGAAATACGCGAACTGCTGGAGACTTACCTCAGCCGCGCCGGCTTCCAGGTGCGCAGCACGGCCGATGGCGCCGGCTTTCGCCAGGCCCTGAACGAGGCCCCGAGCGACCTGGTGATTCTCGATGTGATGCTGCCCGACGAAGACGGCTTCAGCCTGTGCCGCTGGATTCGTCAGCACCCACGGGTGGGCCAGGTGCCGATCATCATGCTCACTGCCAGCTCCGACGAAGCCGACCGGGTCATCGGCCTGGAACTGGGGGCCGACGATTACCTGGGCAAACCCTTCAGCCCCCGCGAACTGCAGGCGCGAATCAAGGCCCTGTTGCGGCGTGCGCAATTCGGCCAGGAGCGCGCCGGCGGCGAGGTGCTGTGCTTCGACGACTGGCGGCTGGATATGGTCAGCCACCGGCTGTTCCATACCGACGGCGAGGAAGTGATCCTGTCCGGCGCCGACTTTGCCCTGCTCAAACTGTTCCTCGACCACCCCCAGGAAATCCTCGATCGCGACACCATCGGCAACGCCACCCGTGGCCGCGACCTGATGCCCCTGGATCGGATCGTCGACATGGCGGTCAGCCGCCTGCGCCAACGCCTGCGTGACACCGAAAAGCCGCCGCGGTTGATCCGTACCGTGCGTGGCAGTGGCTATCAGCTGGCCGCCAACGTGGTGGCCGGCAATGCTCACTGACGGCCTGCGGCGTCTCGCGACCCGGGTCCCGGTGCCGCGTTCGCTATTGGGGCGGATGCTGCTCCTGACGCTGTTGGCGGTGCTGTTCGCTCAGGCCCTGTCCAGCGTGATCTGGGTCTCGCAGTTGCGCGCCACCCAGCTTGAGGGCCTGGTCACCAGTGCCCGCAGCCTGGCCCATTCGATGACCGCCAGCGTCAGTTACCTGCGTTCGTTGCCGGTGGCCTATCGACCCCTGGTGCTCGACCAGTTGCGCAGCATGGGCGGCACGCGGTTTGTGGTGACCCTCAACGACAAGCCACTGGGCATGGAGGTGCTGCCGCCGACACCGCGCAAGCAGGCGGTGCTCAAGGCGGTGGACGAGGTGCTGCGCCAGTCCCTGGGCAGCGAGGCCGATATCTCGGTGACCTTCGTCAGCCCCGAAGACCTGCGGATCTTCAACGGCGGCCTGAAGCTCGACGAACTGCCGCGCTCCTGGGCCCACTACGCGCTGACCCTGGAGCCGGTCAACCCGCCGGTGCTGGTCACCCAGATCCAGATGGCCCCCGGCGAATGGCTGTACATCGCCTCCTTGCTCCCCGAGCCCTATACCAGCCTTGAAGAGCAGGGCCTGCCGGCTCAGCAGGTGTGGTTTATCGTGCTCACCAGCGGCTTCTTGCTGTTGTTTATCGGCCTGTTGGTGCACTGGCAGAGCCGTCCGCTCAAGCGTCTGGCGCGGGCCGCGCGGGACATGTCCCTGGGGGCGGACGTGGAGCCGGTGGCCGAAGGCGGTGGCAGCGAAGTGGTGGAAGTCGGCCGCGCCTTCAATGCCATGCGCGAGCGTATCAGCCGCTACCTGACCGAACGCAGCCAACTGTTCAGCGCCATTTCCCACGATTTGCGCACGCCCATCACCCGCTTGCGGCTGCGGGTCGAACTGCTGGAAGACGAACAACTGCAAAACAAATTCGGCCGCGACCTCGACGAGTTGGAGTTGCTGGTCAAGGGCGCACTGCAATGTGTGAAAGACACCGACATCCACGAGAACATCGAATCGGTGGACCTCAATCAGGTCCTCGATTGCCTGGTGGAACCCTACCTCGCGCCCAATGGCAACGGCCGGGTCACCCAGCAGGGGCGGGCGCTGGCCGGTTATCCGGGCAAGCCTCTGGCGCTCAAGCGCTGCATGGGCAACCTGATCGACAACGCGCTGAAGTACGGGCAGAACGCCCACCTGCACATCGACGACGATGAAAACGCCTTCATGCTGCACGTGGATGACGAGGGCCCCGGGGTGCCGGAACAGCGCCTGGAGCAAGTGTTCGAGCCGCATTTTCGCCTGGCCGGCCAGCAGCAGGGCTACGGCCTGGGGCTGGGGATCGCGCGCAATATCGCCCATAGCCACGGCGGCGAAGTCAGCCTGCAGAATCTGCGCGAAGGCGGGCTGCGGGTGACGCTGTATCTGCCGCGTTCGTTTGATTGAGCGCCTGTCGAAGGCGGGGTTGGATCGCCCAGGCAGGGTGAGCGCTTGAGCGCACCCGCCCTCTGTGGCGAGGGAGCTTGCTCCCGCAGGGCCAGCCGGTGCACTGAAGGTTTTCAACCTTGAGCCGGGTTGGCGGGTTCCGCCAGATTCACCGCAGTCAGCGATTTTGCGCCGGCTGCGCCGTCGAGCGGGAGCAAGCCACAAAGAGCCTCGTTGTCCAGCAATCTCCCCTGGCCGCTTAAGCACCTTCTGCACAGCACGGTGGCTATGTCACCGGTTGGTGACATTTGCCGTGTGCTTCGTTACCTGCGGTGGATCGAGGCTTGATTAGACTCAGGCCTTCGATAAAAACAACAACAGGTCGCCCATGGACTCTCTTTCGCTGTCGTTCAGCAGTTGGCTGAACGCTCCCGCCCATCATGCCTGGCTCGCTGCCGAAGGCCTGCGCCTGCTGGATTTCGCCAAGGCGGCACGGCTCGCCGACGGCTTCGGCAATCTGGACGCCCAAGGCCGCCTGCCGGCCGACGCCCGGGCCGAAACCATGAACACCGCGCGCATGACCCACAGTTTTGCCATGGCCCATATCCAGGGTTTGCCCGGTTACGCGGCGCTGGTCGACCACGGCGTCGCCGCCCTGGCCGGGCCATTGCGCGATGCCGAGCACGGTGGCTGGTTCGCGGTGCAGGCAGCAGGGGATGGCAACACCGACAAGGCAGCCTACCTGCATGCCTTTGTCGCCCTAGCCGCCAGTTCCGCAGTGGTCGCCGGCCGCCCCGGTGCCCAGGCCCTGCTGGAGCAGGCGATCGAGGTCATCGACAGCCATTTCTGGAGCGAGGAGGAGGGCGCCCTGCGCGAGTCGTTCAATCGCGACTGGAGCGAAGAGGAAAGCTACCGTGGCGCCAACAGCAATATGCACGCCACCGAAGCCTTCCTCGCCCTGGCCGATGTCACACAGGACCCGCGCTGGCTGAACCGCGCCCTGCGGATTGTCGAGCGGGTGATCCACCAGCACGCGGCGGGCAACGACTTTATGGTGATCGAGCATTTCGACCGCCAGTGGCAGGCCTTGCCCGACTACAACTCGGCACATCCGGCAGACGGCTTTCGTCCCTATGGCACCACCCCCGGGCATGGTTTCGAGTGGGCGCGCTTGCTGTTGCACCTGGAGGCGTCGCGGGTGCGCGCCGGCATGTTGACCCCGGGCTGGCTGGTGCTGGACGCGCAAAGGCTGTTCGAGAGCAACTGCCGCCACGGCTGGGCGGTCGACGGGGCGCCCGGCATCGTCTACACCCTGGACTGGAACCATCGGCCCGTGGTGCGCCAGCGCCTGCACTGGACCCACGCCGAGGCCAGCGCCGCCGCCAGTGCCTTGCTCCAGCGCACCGGCGAGGCTCGCTACGAAACCTGGTACCGCTGTTTCTGGGAGTTTTGCGAAACCCATTTCATCGATCGCGTGCAGGGCAGTTGGCACCACGAGCTCGGGCTGGACAACAGCCCCAGCGCCGAGATCTGGGCCGGCAAACCCGACCTCTATCACGCCTGGCAGGCGGTGCTGATTCCGCGCCTGGGGTTGGCCCCAAGCCTCGCGTCTGCCCTGGCGCAGATGTCTGGCCCGCAGGTTATGTAACCATGCAGTGACATTCGCGCGTCCCTTCGTTACCTGCGAGGTTCGATGCGCTGTTTAAAATCCCGTGCAGCGCAAGCACCAGACTTGCATGCATAACAACAAGAAAGGTACTTCAGATGAATGCGATTTCTCGCCTCGCCACTGTCATTTCTCTCGCCTCGTTGTTTCCCTTGAACGCACTTGCCGCCGATTCCAAAGGTTCAGTGGAAGTCGTGCACTGGTGGACGTCGGGTGGTGAAAAAGCCGCGGTCGATGTTCTCAAGGCCCAAGTCGAGAAAGACGGCTTTACCTGGAAGGACGGTGCGGTTGCCGGTGGCGGCGGTTCGACTGCCATGACCGTATTGAAAAGCCGCGCCGTCGCCGGTAATCCGCCGGGTGTGGCACAGATCAAGGGTCCGGATATCCAGGAGTGGGGCAGCACTGGCCTGCTCAGCACCGACACCTTGAAAGACGTCGCCAAGTCGGAAAACTGGGACGGCCTGCTGTCGAAAAAAGTCTCCGACACCGTCAAGTTCGAAGGCGACTACGTCGCCGTACCGGTGAACATCCATCGGGTCAACTGGCTGTGGATCAACCCGGAAGTATTCAAGAAAGCCGGGATCGAAAAGGCCCCGACCACCCTTGCTGAATTCTATGCCGCAGGTGACAAACTCAAGGCCGCCGGCTTTATCGCCCTGGCCCACGGCGGCCAGCCGTGGCAGGACAGCACCGTGTTCGAAGACGTGGTGCTGTCGGTGATGGGCGCCGAGGGCTATCAGAAGGCCCTGGTCGACCTGGACCAGAAAACCCTGTCCGGCCCGGAGATGACCAAGGCCTTCACCGAGCTGAAAAAACTCACCGGCTACATGGACCCCAATCGCGCCGGGCGTGACTGGAACATCGCTGCCGCCGACGTGATCAATGGCAAGGCCGGCATGCAGATGATGGGCGACTGGGCCAAGAGCGAGTGGACCGCGGCGAAGAAAATCGCCGGCAAGGACTACCAGTGCGTGCCGTTCCCGGGCACTGAAAAAGCCTTCACCTACAACATCGACTCCCTGGCGGTGTTCAAGCTCAAGGCTGATCGCAAGGGCGACATCGCCGCTCAGCAGGACCTGGCCAAGGTTGCACTGGGCAAGGACTTCCAGAAGGTCTTCAGCATCAACAAGGGCTCGATCCCGGTGCGCACCGACATGCTCAACGACATGAGCGGCCTGGGCTTCGACTCCTGCGCCCAAGCGGCGGCCAAGGACTTCCTGGCTGACGAAAAGACCGGCGGCCTGCAACCGAGCATGGCGCACAACATGGCTACTTCCCTGGCCGTGCAGGGCGCGATCTTCGACGTGGTCACCAACTTCATGAACGACAAGGATGCGGACCCGGCCAAGGCCAGTGCGCAGCTGGCATCGGCCGTCAAGGCCGCCCAGTAATCCCCGATGCCACGGGTACGCCCGTGGCCGTTACTTGAAGGGTCTATCCCTGTGGGCGCTTGCTCCCACAGGGCACCACCTTCTGATCCCTACTTCACACCTGGATTATCCCGATGAGCTCTGTGGCGGTTTTCAGCAAAGCCTCACCGTTCGATGCGCTGCAACGCTGGCTGCCCAAGTTGGTGCTGGCGCCGAGCATGCTGATCGTGTTGGTTGGTTTTTACGGTTACATCATCTGGACGTTCATTCTGTCCTTCACCAATTCCAGCTTCATGCCGACCTACAAATGGGTCGGCTTGCAGCAATACACTCGCCTGCTGGACAACGACCGCTGGTGGGTCGCGAGCAAAAACCTGGCGCTGTTCGGCGGCATGTTCATCGGCATCAGCCTGGTGCTCGGGGTGTTCCTGGCGGTGCTGCTGGACCAGCGGATCCGCAAGGAAGGTTTTATCCGCACCGTGTACCTGTACCCGATGGCGCTGTCGATGATCGTCACCGGTACCGCCTGGAAGTGGCTGCTGAACCCGGGCCTGGGCCTGGACAAGATGCTGCGTGACTGGGGCTGGGAAGGCTTTCGCCTGGACTGGCTGGTGGATCAGGACCGGGTGGTGTACTGCCTGGTGATCGCCGCCGTGTGGCAGGCCTCGGGTTTTGTCATGGCCATGTTTCTGGCCGGCCTGCGCGGTGTCGATCAGTCGATCATCCGTGCCGCCCAGGTCGACGGCGCGAGCCTGCCGACCATCTACCTGAAGATCGTGCTGCCGAGCCTGCGCCCGGTGTTTTTCAGCGCCTTCATGATCCTCGCCCATATCGCGATCAAGAGCTTCGACCTGGTGGCGGCGATGACGGCGGGCGGACCGGGCTACTCCTCGGACTTGCCGGCGATGTTCATGTACTCCTTCACCTTCAGCCGTGGCCAGATGGGCATCGGTTCGGCCAGCGCCATGCTGATGCTGGGCGCGGTGCTGACCATCCTGGTGCCGTACCTGTATTCCGAACTGCGGGGCAAACGCCATGACTAACGCGCTCGGGAAACCGACCCTGAACTTCAGCCGCATCGCCATCTACGCCACCTTGCTGCTGGCGGCCGCGGTGTACCTGATCCCGCTGGTGGTGATGCTGCTGACCAGCTTCAAGACCCCGGAAGACATCCGCACCGGCAACCTCCTGAGCTGGCCCGCCGTGATCGACGGCATTGGCTGGATCAAGGCCTGGGACAGCGTCAGCGGCTATTTCTGGAACTCGGTGAAAATCACCGTGCCGGCGGTATTGATCTCGACCTTTATCGGCGCAATGAACGGCTATGTGCTGTCGATGTGGCGCTTCCGTGGTTCGCAGCTGTTCTTCGGCCTGCTGCTGTTCGGCTGCTTCCTGCCGTTCCAGACCGTGCTGTTGCCGGCCTCGTTCACCCTCGGCAAGTTCGGCCTGGCCAACACCACCACCGGCCTGGTGCTGGTGCACGTGGTCTACGGCCTGGCGTTCACCACGCTGTTCTTCCGCAATTACTACGTGAGCATTCCCGATGCGCTGGTCAAGGCGGCACGCCTGGATGGCGCCGGGTTCTTCACCATCTTCGGCAAGATCCTGCTGCCGATGTCGATCCCGATCGTCATGGTCTGCCTGATCTGGCAGTTCACCCAGATCTGGAACGACTTCCTGTTCGGCGTGGTGTTTGCCAGTGGCGATGCGCAGCCGATCACCGTGGCCTTGAACAACCTGGTCAACACCAGCACCGGGGCCAAGGAATACAACGTTGATATGGCAGCGGCGATGATCGCCGGGCTGCCGACCCTGTTGGTTTACATATTCGCTGGCAAGTATTTCCTGCGTGGGCTGACGTCCGGCGCGGTCAAGGGGTAACAGATGGCAACTCTCGAATTACGCAACGTCAACAAGACCTACGGCGCGGGCTTGCCGGACACCCTGAAAAACATCGAACTGAAGATCGATGACGGCGAGTTCCTGATCCTGGTCGGGCCTTCGGGCTGCGGTAAATCGACCTTGATGAACTGCATCGCAGGCCTGGAGAACATCAGCGGCGGGGCGATCCTGGTGGATGACGCCGACATCAGCGGCATGAGCCCCAAGGATCGGGACATCGCCATGGTGTTCCAGTCCTATGCGCTGTACCCGACCATGAGCGTGCGCGACAACATCGCCTTCGGTTTGAAGATCCGCAAGATGCCCCGTGCCGAGATCGACGAAGAGGTGGCCCGTGTCGCCAAGCTGTTGCAGATCGAACACCTGCTCAGCCGCAAGCCCGGCCAGCTGTCGGGCGGCCAGCAGCAGCGCGTGGCCATGGGCCGAGCGCTGGCGCGGCGGCCGAAGATCTACCTGTTCGACGAACCGCTGTCCAACCTCGACGCCAAGCTGCGGGTCGAGATGCGTACCGAAATGAAGCTGATGCACCAGCGCCTGAAGACCACCACGGTCTACGTCACCCACGACCAGATCGAAGCCATGACCCTGGGCGACAAAGTGGCGGTGATGAAGGACGGGATCATCCAGCAGTTCGGCACCCCGAAGCAGATCTACAACGACCCGGCCAACCTGTTTGTGGCGAGCTTTATCGGCTCGCCGCCGATGAACTTCATCCCCCTGCGCCTGCAACGCAAGGACGGCCGCCTGCTGGCCCTGCTCGACAGCGGCCAGGCGCGCTGCGAGCTGCCCCTGGGCATGCAGGATGCCGGGCTTGAAGACCGTGAAGTGATTCTTGGCATGCGCCCGGAGCAGATCGTCCTGGCCGGTGCCGAGGCCAACGGCCTGCCGAGCATCCGCGCCGAGGTCCAGGTCACCGAGCCTACCGGCCCCGACACCCTGGTGTTCGTCAGCCTCAATGGGACCAAGGTCTGCTGCCGCCTGGCGCCGGACGTGGCGCCGCAGGTGGGCGAGACCCTGACCCTGCAGTTCGATCCGAGCAAGGTGTTGCTGTTCGATGCCAAGAGCGGCGAGCGCCTGGGCGTGGCCGGTGTGCCGGCGGCGCAGGCCCCGGCGGGCAACGTGGCGCAGTTCAAGGGCCGCTGAATCCGTGACGGATGGCCTGTCATTCGTCGCAATCGCTGTAAACCGCGTTAGATAAAAACAGTTAATAACAATAAAGACGAGGATGTAGGGATGAAAAAGAAACACACCAATACCCGGCTGCTCTGCCAGATGTCAGCGGTGGCGGCACTGGTCCTGTCCGGCAATGCGATGGCGGATGAGGCGTTCGGCGCCGATTCCAAGTGGATGACGGGCGACTGGGGTGGCGAGCGGACCAAGCTCATCGAGCAGGGTATCGACATCAAGGCGGACTACGTCGGTGAAGTCGGCGGTAACCTGCACGGTGGCTACAACAACGACAAGACTGCGCGTTACAGCGATCAGTTCGGCCTGGGCGTGGCCCTGGACCTGCAAAAGCTGTTGGGCTGGGATAACACCCAAGCCAAGGTCCAGCTCACCAACCGTAACGGCCAGAACATTTCCAATGACCGTATCGGCGACCCGCGTGCCGGCACCCTGAGTTCCTCCCAGGAAGTCTACGGTCGCGGCCATATGGTCCGGTTGACCCAGTTGTGGGTCCAGCATCAGTTCCTGGATGGCAAGCTCGACGTCAAGGCCGGCTACTTCGGTGAAGGCGAAGACTTCAACACCTTCCCCTGCGACTTCCAGAACCTGGCGTTCTGCGGCTCCCAGGTGGGCAACTGGGCCACCGGCATCTGGTACAACTGGCCGGTCAGCCAGGCGGCGCTGCGGATCAAGTACAACATCACGCCCGAGTTGTACGCGCAGATCGGCGCCTACAACCAGAACCCGTCGCAGCTGGAGCACGGCAACGGCTTCAAGCTCAGCGGCAGCGGGACCAAGGGCACCGTGCTGCCGGTCGAAGTGGTCTGGTCGCCGAAGCTCAACAGCCTGCCGGGCGAGTACCGGGTCGGTTACTACAAGAGCACGGCCGATGCCAATGACGTGCGCGAAGACAGCAATGGCCAGGATGCAGCGAACAGCGGCGACGGCTATCGCGTGCACAACAGCAAGCATGGCTACTGGTTCGTTGGGCAGCAGCAACTCACCACCCACAATGGCGATGCTTCGCGCGGCCTGAATATCGCGGCCAACGCCACCTTCCACGACAAGGACACCAACGTCGTCGACAACTACCAGTCGCTGATGTTCGTGTACAAGGGCCCGTTCGACGCGCGTCCCAAGGATGACGTCGGCATCGGCTTCGCCCGGATCCATGTCAACGACGACGTGAAGAAAAACGCCGAGCTGGTCAACGCCGACAACGGTATCAGTGACTACAACGACGCGCTGTATGCGCCGCTGCGCAACACTGAATACAACTATGAAATCAACTACGGCTTCCATGTCACCAACTGGCTGACCGTGCGTCCCAACCTGCAATACATCACTCACCCGGGCGGTGTGGATGAAGTGGATAACGCGTTGGTGGCGGGTCTGAAAATTCAGTCGGTGTTCTGACGCGCTTGCGATAAGCTCCTTCTCTTTGTGCGCATTTCGCGGATGGCCAAGGCTGTCCGCTTTTTTTTGTGGGAACTGTAGCTCGCGACAGTTACAGCGTTTTGCGCAGCCCTCATGAGTATCGAGACAGCAATGATTTTCAGGACCGTGGCACATGCATGAGCATCCGCTGCAACGCTTTTTCAAATCCCTGCGCGAGCGTCCGACCTTTGCCTGGGAGCGCTACCAGCTGCGTGATGTGCTGGTAATCGACCACCCCCTGTGCCAGGCGGTGTTCAGTCGCCAGGGCGCGCAGTTGCTGCATTTTCAGCCGACCGGGCAAAAGCCCTGGCTGTGGTGCGCCGCCAAGTGGCCGCAGGTGGGGGCGATTCGGGGCGGGGTGCCGGTGTGCTGGCCCTGGTACGGCCGACATCCGAGCGAGAACGCCTGGCCGTCCCATGGCTGGGCGCGCTTGATCGACTGGAAGCTGCTGGACAGCAGCAGTGACGACGATGGCGTGCGCCTGCATTGGCAATTGCAGCTGTGCGATTGGCAAGTGGACCTGCACGCGCACCTCGGGGAAACCCTGGAACTGCGCCTGGGCACCGAGCATCAAGACAGTGAACCCTGCCAATTGAGCCAGGCGTTGCACGCCTATTGGCGTATTGGTGATGTTGGCGAGGTAGCGCTGTCTGGGCTGGATGGCGTGGAAGGTTATGACCAGCTGAATCGCCAGGCTTGCCAACAGAAGGGCGAGTTGCGGGTGCAGGGTGGATGCCAGCGGGTGTTCCAGCACGAGGGCGAATTGCAGCTCAAGGACAGCGCCTGGCAGCGCGAACTGTGCATCGACACCGGCGACAGCGCCGACACCGTGGTCTGGCACCCGGGCACGCGGCCGTTACTGGGGGTGAGCTGGAATGAAGTGTCAGGGTTCGTCTGCGTCGAAGCCGCCAGCGGCGGCACCGGCAGTGTCTGCCTGGCCCCCGGCGAACGCGCCCACCTGAGCCTGCAAGCCCGAGCCGTCGCCTGACCTTCGGCGGCATGGGCGCCTTGGCGTATCAGATGAATTGGCGTTGCGATGAGGGCCAACGTAGCCCTCAATTGAACTCGTCACCCACCGGATAGCGGCTGGCGTTGAGGCTTTCCTTGATTTTGCGCAGGTGCGGCTGGAAGTCGACGCCGCGGCGCAAGGTCATGCCGGTGGCGAGGACGTCGAGCACGGTCAGCTGGATGATGCGCGAGGTCATCGGCATGTAAATGTCGGTGTCTTCCGGCAGCGGAATATTCAGGCTCAGGGTGCTGGCCTTGGCCAGGGGCGAGCCGGCGGCGGTCAGGCCCAGGACCGAGGCGCCGTTTTCCCGGGCGATGCGTGCCACTTCCACCAGTTCACGGGTACGCCCGGTGTAGGAAATAATCACGAACAGCTCGCCGGTATGGGCCACCGAGGCAATCATGCGCTGCATCAGCACGTCGGCGTGGGCGGTCACCGCGAGGTTGAAGCGGAAGAACTTGTGCTGCGCATCCAGCGCCACCGGGGCCGAGGCGCCGAGGCCGAAGAAGTGGATCTGCCGCGCCTGGATCAACAGGTCGACGGCGCGGCTGATCAGGTTCGGGTCCAGGGCCTGGCAGGCGCTGTCGAGGGACGCAATGGCGCTGCCAAAGATCTTTTGCGTATAGGCTTCGGGGTTATCATCGGCTTCGACCGCGCGGCTGACATAGGCCGCCCCGCTGGCCAGGCTCTGGGCCAGTTGCAGTTTGAGTTCCGGGTAACCGCTGACGCCGAACGAGCGGCAGAAACGATTGACCGTGGGCTCGCTGACCGAGGCGGCCTGGGCCAGGGCGGCAATGCTGAAGCGCGTCGCCTGCTGTGGGTTGAGCAGGATCACTTCAGCGACTTTACGTTCGGCCTTGTTCAATTCTTCAAGGCGGTTCTGGATGTGTTCCAGAAGATTGCGCATGCGGTCCATTAAGGTTTCCTAGGTCGGCAATGCAAGGAAGCCGGGCTTAACCGGGCTTCGGCGGTGGCCTATCCTACTGATGGCCTGTGCCGACCACCACTCGGATTCTGTATTTTGCGAAAATGTTGTGGTTATTACTACATTTTCCCTTGAGTGATGCCTTGAAAAAAGGTATTTGTAGCTTAACTTGATAAAAGAACAAACATCATGCCTTCGATAACGGTTGAACCGTGCACCTTTGCCTTGTTTGGCGCGCTGGGTGATCTGGCGCTTCGCAAATTGTTTCCTGCCCTTTACCAGCTCGATGGCGCCGGTTTGCTGCATGACGACACGCGCATCCTGGCCCTGGCCCGCGAGCCGGGCAGCGAGCAGCAGCACCTGGCGTTCATTGAGGCCGAGCTGCGCCGCTACCTGGGCGACAAGGACATCGATGCCGTGGTGCTGGAGCGCTTCCTGGCGCGTCTGAGCTACCTGCATGTGGACTTCCTCAAGGCCGACGATTACCTGGCCCTGGCCGAGCGGGCCGGTCGCGAACAGCGCCTGATCGCCTACTTCGCCACTCCGGCCGCGGTCTACGGCGCGATCTGCGAGAACCTGTCCCAGGCCGGCCTGGCGGAAAACACCCGCGTGGTCCTGGAAAAACCCATCGGCTCTGACCTGGAATCCTCGCGCAAGGTCAACGATGCGGTGGCGCAGTTCTTCCCGGAGACGCGCATCTATCGGATCGACCACTACCTGGGCAAAGAGACGGTGCAGAACCTGATCGCCCTGCGTTTCGCCAACAGCCTGTTCGAAACCCAGTGGAACCAGAACTACATCTCCCACGTGGAAATCACCGTGGCCGAAAAGGTCGGCATCGAAGGCCGCTGGGGTTACTTCGACAAGGCCGGCCAACTGCGGGACATGATCCAGAATCACCTGCTGCAGCTGCTGTGCCTGATCGCCATGGACCCGCCGGCCGACCTCTCGGCCGACAGCATCCGCGACGAGAAGGTCAAAGTGCTCAAGGCCCTGGCGCCGATCAGCCCGGAAGGCCTGACCACCCAGGTGGTGCGCGGCCAGTACATCGCCGGCTACAGCGCTGGCAAGCCGGTGCCCGGCTATCTGGAAGAAGAGAATTCCAACACCCAGAGCGACACCGAAACCTTCGTCGCCCTGCGGGCCGATATCCGCAATTGGCGTTGGGCCGGGGTGCCGTTCTACCTGCGCACCG
Source organism: Pseudomonas sp. QD4 (assembly GCF_049199125.1). Taxonomy (NCBI): domain Bacteria; kingdom Pseudomonadati; phylum Pseudomonadota; class Gammaproteobacteria; order Pseudomonadales; family Pseudomonadaceae; genus Pseudomonas; species Pseudomonas sp. QD4. Next base: position 539,115 of record NZ_JBLZOM010000003.1, on the reverse strand, counting down.
GCAAGCGCATGCCGGACAAGCTGTCGCAGATCGTGATCCATTTCAAAGAGCCGTCGCATTACATCTTCGCTCCCGAGCAGCGCCTGCAGATCAGTAACAAGCTGATTATCCGCCTGCAACCGGACGAAGGCATCTCCTTGCGCGTGATGACCAAGGAGCAGGGCCTGGACAAAGGCATGCAACTGCGCAGCGGCCCGTTGCAGCTGAATTTTTCCGACACCTATCGCAGCGCGCGGATTCCCGATGCCTACGAGCGTTTGTTGCTGGAAGTGATGCGCGGCAATCAGAACCTGTTTGTCCGTAAAGATGAAATCGAAGCCGCGTGGAAGTGGTGCGACCAGCTGATTGCCGGCTGGAAGAAGTCCGGCGATGCGCCCAAGCCGTATGCGGCGGGTTCATGGGGGCCGATGAGCTCCATTGCACTGATCACGCGGGATGGGAGGTCGTGGTATGGCGATATCTGAATTCAAACTGCCCGAGGGCGTGCGCGCCCACGAGTTTCAAAGCCCGACGCTGCTGGCCGAAGGCCTGGCGCTGAATGTGGCCGAACAGCTGCGCACGGCGATTGCCGCACGTGGCGTGGCGACCCTGGTGGTGTCCGGTGGCCGCAGCCCGGTGGCGTTTTTCCAGCACCTGGCCAAGCAGGCGCTGGATTGGTCGAAGGTTGTGGTGACCCTGGCGGACGAGCGCTGGGTACCGGTTGAGCACGCCGACAGCAATGCCGGGCTGCTCAAGCGCTACCTGTTGCAGGGCGCCGCGGCCGAGGCCAGGTTCGTCAGCCTGTACAGCCCCGCGCCGAGCCTGGAGCTGGCGGCCGAACAAGCCGAGCGCGTGCTGGCCGACTTGCCGGCCATCGACGTGCTGATTCTCGGCATGGGCGATGACGGGCACACCGCGTCACTGTTTCCCAACAGCCCGAACCTGACCGAAGCGCTGCAAGCCGACGGCAGCCGTCGCTGCTGGCCGATGCTGGCGCCGACCGTACCTCACCAACGCCTGACCATGAGTCGCGCGTTGCTGGCATCGGCGCGGTCCATCGTGTTGTCGATTTCCGGTCAATCCAAATTGACCACCCTGAGTGCGGCACTGGCCGGCGACCTGCTCGCCGAAATGCCGATTCGCGCCTTCCTGCAACCTCCGTTAGAGATTTACTGGTGCCCATGAGCCAAGGATCAGCCGCTATGAAAAACCCACGTCCAACCGTTTCCATGGCGGACAAAGTTGCCCTGATCGACAGTCTTTGCGCCCAGGCGCGAATTCTGCCGGTGATCACCATCGCTCGCGAACAGGACGTCCTGCCTTTGGCCGACGCCCTGGCCGCTGGCGGCTTGACCGCACTGGAAGTGACCCTGCGTTCCCAGTTCGGCCTCAAGGCGATCCAGATCCTGCGTGAGCAGCGTCCGGAGCTGGTGACCGGTGCCGGCACCGTGCTCGATCGCAGCATGCTGGCGGCGGCCGAAGCCGCGGGTTCGCAGTTCATCGTCACCCCGGGCATTACCCGCGACCTGCTGGAAGCCAGTGTCGACAGCGATATCCCGCTGCTGCCGGGCATCAGCAATGCCTCGGGCATCATGGAGGGCTACGGCCTGGGCTATCGCCGCTTCAAGCTGTTCCCGGCGGAAGTCAGCGGCGGCGTGGCGGCGATCAAGGCCTTGGGCGGCCCGTTCGGTGAAGTGAAGTTCTGCCCGACCGGTGGCGTCAGCCCGGCCAATATCAAGAGCTACATGGCGTTGAAAAACGTGATGTGCGTCGGCGGTAGCTGGATGCTTGATCCCGAGTGGATCAAGAACGGCGACTGGGCGCGGATTCAGGAGTGCACGGCCGAGGCCCTGGCCCTGCTGGACTGATTGGTTGTAAAGATTCGTTGGTGTTCTACGGCTTTACGGTGCGCTTGGTCGGTGCACCGTTTTTTTTTGCCCGGAGAAAAGTGCGAGGGGTCGGGTGCGGTTTCTGGGACGGGGGCGGCGAGTTCGGATGCTGTGCCTCCCGAACACCACTCGCACTACCCTGGGATCTCCGGCGTCCGGGCCGGCCAGCGCCAGCAGCTAGGGTTGCGCCAACTCGCCCAGGGCTTTGCTCAGCAACTGGATATGCGCCAGCGGCGTGGTAAAGCCCGGGGTGATGCGGATGCAGGAGCCAAAGGCGGCGCCCTGGCGCAGGGTGGTGAACAGGTTGTAATCGCTGAGCAGGCGATCGACCAGCGGTTGCTGGTCCTGGGTGTGCTTGAAGCGCAGGGAGGTGATGGCGCAATAAAGCCGCGGATCGTCCGGCGTCAGGATCTCGATGCCCGGCAGCGCTCGGGCCTCGCGTACCCACAGGTCGCGCAGGTAATTCAGGCGCGCACCCTTGAGCGCTGCACCGCCCATGGCCCGATGTTCATCGAATGCCGCGGGCAGGGTCATCAGCGCCGGGATGTTCGGCGTGCTGTACGGCGTGCGCGAACGTACATCGCTGGGCGGATAGTGGAACTCGTCCATGTCCGGATCGATGGCATCCAGGCGCGAGGGGTCGATATAAAGGAAGCCCAGGCTCAGCGGCGCGCCGATCCATTTGTGCAGGTTGAAACCGGCAAAGGCGATGCCCAGTTCAGCAAGGTTGAAGTCGATCTGCCCCAGAGCGTGGGCGCCGTCGAGGATCACGTCGATTCCATGCTCCCGGGCCAGCGCCGCAATCGCCTGGACCGGCATCACCAGTCCCGTGCGATGGGTGACGTGGGTCAGGGCCATCAACTTCAGCCGTGGGTAGCGCTCGAAGGCCTGGCGGTAGCTGTCCAGCAGGCTGTCGAAGCTGGCAGGCAAGGCGTGCTCGATTTCGATCACTTCCGCGCCCCGCTGACGGGCCAGCCAGCGCATGGCGCTTTTGACCGTGTCGTACTCCAGGTCGCACAGCAGCAGTTGATCCCCGGGTTGCAGCTGGTTGTAGTTGCGGATCAATGATTGCAGGGCATCAGTGGCGCAACGGGTGAAGGCCACGGCGTGTTCGTCCACCCCCAGCAATTGCGCCAGTTGGCGGCGGATCTGCTGGGCCTGGGTGCGCTCGAACTGCTGGCGCACATACACCGAATTGCTGCGATTGACGAAGGCGATATTGGCTTGGTAATCGTCGAGCACGCGCCGGGTCATGCGCCCGAAGTAGCCATTTTCCAGATTGATCGGTCCGGGTTCGACCTCATAGCGTTCGGCGATCGCCTGCCAATGGCGTTCATCGCGAAAGAGTTCGGCAATCTGCGGCATAGGGCGCTCTGTCAGTGGCGGGGCTTGGGTTTGCCGTGTTTGGCGCGTAGCGGGTCCAGCAGATCGGAGAGGCCGTTGTGATCGATTTCCTGCATGAGGGCCAGCAGGCCACCGAGTTCACCGTGGGGGAAACCCTCGCGGGCGAACCAGTTCAGGTACTGGCCGGGCAGGTCTGCCAGGATGCGGCCCTTGTATTTGCCGTAGGGCATTTCAAGGGTGATCAGCAGCTCGAGTTTTTCAGGATTCATGGCGATGGGATCTGTGGGTGATTCAAACACCCTGGAAAATACAGGCATTCTGCATGCAGGCCAAATGACAGATCATGCAAATAACGCGGGTACAGATTTTTGCTAAAAAGTTAACTAATTGAAAAATAACAAATAAATTCAAGATCCAAGTCTGGCACGGCGGGTGCAATACCTATTGCAACTCTCCCCCAACCTGGAAGGAATTGAAAATGACTGACTTGAACAAAGAATCCATTTCGGTGCTCAACGACCTGATCGAGACCAGCAAGGACGGTCAAGAAGGGTTCAAGACCTGCGCCGAAGACATCAAGCATCCCGAGCTCAAAGCGTTGTTCGCCAAACGCTCCACCGATTGCGCCACCGCTGCCGCTGAACTGCAAAGTGCAGTGCGCGCCCTGGGCGGCGATCCGGAAACTTCGACCAGTGTCAGTGGCGACCTGCATCGCCGTTGGGTCGACCTCAAGGCTCTGGTGACCGGCAAGGACGAAGAAGCTGTGCTCAATGAAGCCGAGCGCGGTGAAGACCATGCCCTCAAGGCTTACAAAGAAGCCCTGGAAAAAATCAACAAGCACAACCTGGTGGGTATTCGTGACCTGGTTGAACGCCAGTACCACGGCGTACAACGCAACCACGACCAGGTAAAAGCTCTGCGCAACCAGGCTCGCGCTCGCTCGTAAGCGTCGAAACCTGTCAAAAACGCCAGCCAGTCTGGCGTTTTTTTATGCCTGAAATTTAATGCTGGACCCTTATTAGTTAGCTAGCTAATAATTGCTTCCGGCCGACTTCCGGCTTATCCCGTCTATGGTTAATCGATCCATCCCGAGGTTCCTTGCGTGCGTACCACTCTGCAGGCGTTGCTTGCTCCCGACCTTCCCGCGTTGCAGTTCGCGATCAAAACCGTGCTCGGTGGCGGCATGGCACTGTGGCTGGCGTTGCGTTGGGGGCTGGAGCAGCCGGCCTGGGCCCTGATGACCTCTATCATCGTGGCCCAGCCGATGTCCGGCATGGTCCTGCAGAAAGGTCTCGCCCGGCTGCTGGGAACCCTGGTGGGGACGATCATGTCGGTGCTGTTCATGGGGCTGTTCGCCCAGACGCCCTGGCTCTTTCTGCTGGCCCTGGCCCTGTGGCTGGGGTTGTGTACCGCCAGTTCGACCTTGCTGCGCAGCGCCTGGTCCTACTCCTTTGTGCTGGCCGGCTACACCGTGGCGATCATCGCCTTGCCGGCCCTCAGCCACCCGTTGGGGGTATTCGACCAGGCCGTGGCGCGGTGCACGGAAATATCCCTGGGGATTATCTGCGCCACTGCCAGCAGTGCGCTGCTGTGGCCGATGCGCGTCGAACGGCAACTGGCCGATCAGGCCCGTGCCGCCTGGCACAGCGGGTTGCACGCGGCCCGCGCGACCCTGGCCGGGGATGCCCTGGCGCGCAAGGGGCTGCTGGAGATTCTCGGGCGTATCGTCGCCGTGGATTCGCAGCGTGAGCACGCCTGGTTCGAAGGTCGCCTGGGGCGCCAGCGGGCCCGCGCCATCAGTGGCCTGAGCCAGAAATTGCTGATGCTGCTGCGCATTTCGCGGTCGGTGCGCCGCCAGTGGCAGCAGCTCGACGCGCCCGAGGCCGGTCAATTGCAGCCCTGGATGGATCAGGTCCAGGCAGCCTTGACCGCGGCGGACGCGGCCACGCGGCAGGCGCTGCGCCCGCAACTGTTGGATGCCTCCCACGATCCGCAGGTCAGTTCGGCGCAAAGTTACTGCCTGGCCCGGTTCGCGCTGTTGCTGGACACCGCCCTGGCCGCCGGTGTCGCCCTGCAAGCGGTGGAGCAGGGGCGGGCGCCCGTGGAGCAACCGGCCTCGCTGACGCCGCACCGCGATCTGTCCCTGGCCCTGGTGTTCGGTGCGCGCAGTGCCCTGGCGTTCCTGACCGTGGCCACGTTCTGGCTGGCCACTGCCTGGCCGGCCGCCTCCGGTGCGATGTTGCTGACATGTGTGGTCTGTAGCCTGTTCGCCAGCCGCGAAAACGGCGCACAGATCGGCATGAGCTTCATGCGCGGGATCTTCCTGGCGATCCCCGTGGCCTTTGTGGTCGGGGAAATTCTCCTGCCGCAATGGAGCGGTTTCCCCATGCTGTGCATGGCCATGGGCGTGCCTTTGTTCCTGGGGGCACTGGGCATGGCCAAGCCACAGATCGGCGCCACGGCGACCTCCTTCTGTCTGCATTTTGTGGTGCTGATTTCCCCCTTGAACCGCATGCAGTTCGATGTCGCGACCTTCTTCAACAGTGCCCAGGCCATGGTGATCGGCGTCGGCGCGGCAGTGCTGGCGTTCCACCTGCTGATTTTGCGCAACCCGGTATGGCATGGCCGGCGCCTGCTGGCGGCGACCCTGCATGATCTGGTGCGCTTGACCCGGCGCAACCTGCGGGGCGCGGAAAGCTGGTTCGGCGGCCGCATGGCCGACCGCCTGCTGCAACTGGCGCGGCATTACCCGGAGTTGCCGCAACAGGCCCGCAGTCGCTGGGACGATGGTTTGCTGGCGCTGGATATCGGTGACGAGTTGCTGCACCTGCGCCTCAGCCTGGCGGTGGCCCAGGTGCCCCTGGGGGCGCAGCAGCGCGCCTACCTCGAACACCTGGAAAAGGTCTTGCAGCAAGGGCCGGCCGGCAGTCGCAGCGAGGCCCTGGTCGAACCCAGTACGGCCTTGTTGCAGGCCCTGCAACAACAACCGCCCAGCGATGCCTTGAAGCTGGCCCAGGGCGCGGTGGTGCAATTGCAAAACAGCTGGCGCACCTGGTGCCGGCAGCAGGAGGAACACCATGGGGCTGCGTGAGTGGTCGCTGGGCGGGATTCTGCTCAGTCCGTTTCTGATTTATGTCGTGTTGGCACTGCTGCTGACCGGGGCATTGCGCATGCTGTTGCGCATCACGCCGCTGGGACGCTGGATCTGGCACGAAGCACTGTTCGACTGTGCCCTGTACGTCTGTGTACTGACCCTGATCACCGTCGTCCTCGGACCCTTATAAGGAGTTGCCCATGCGTACTTCCGTACGTGTCGCCTTTACCCTGACCCTGGTGGCTGTGGCGTTGTTCGCCGGCTTTCACCTGTGGCAGTACTACATGCTGACCCCCTGGACCCGGGATGCGCGGATTCGCGCCGACGTGGTGGTGATCGCCCCCGATGTCTCGGGCTGGGTGCGCGAGCTCAAGGTCCAAGACAACCAACAGGTCAAGGCCGGCGAGCTGTTGCTGAGCATCGACCGCGAGCGTTTTGAAGCGGCGCTGGAAAAGGCCCAGGCGGTGGTTCAGACCCGTCAGCAGCAACTGAGCCTGCGTGAACACGAAGCCAGCCGTCGCGCCAGCCTCGGTCCGCAGGCGATCAGCGCCGAGCTGCGGGAAAACGCGCAGATCAACGCCGGCATCGCCCGGGGCGAGTTGCGCCAGGCCCAGGCTGAAGCCAAGGTCGCCGAGCTCAACCTGGCCCGCAGCCAGGTGCATGCGCCGCGCGACGGGCACATCACCAACCTGCGGCTGGCGGAGGGCAACTATGTCAATGCCGGGCAGCCGGTAATGGCTTTGATCGACGACTCGACCTTCTACGTGCAAGCGTATTTCGAGGAGACCAAGCTGCCGCGGATCAAGGTCGGGGACCCGGTCAAAGTCTGGCTGATGAGTGCCGGGGATGCCCTGGAAGGCCATGTGCAGAGCATCAGCCGCGGCATCACCGACAGTAACACCACGCCCGATGGGCAATTGCTGGCCGAGGTGCAGCCGACCTTCAACTGGGTGCGCCTGGCACAGCGGATCCCGGTCCGGATCCAGCTCGACAAGGTTCCCGAAGGCCTCAATCTGAGCGCGGGCATGACCGCCAGCGTGCAGGTGCAGGAAGGCCGATAGGACGGCGGGGCAGGGAGCTTGCTTCAGCTGTTATCGCGCAGTTGCGCACGGCCCCGAAGGGGCGCGCTGCAACCGGCCTCGGAACCGGCTGGCGCGGCATGAGCCAAGCGCAGCCGATGGTGAACGGGTTCTCAGCCGATGCTGATGGCCGGCAGGGTGGGCAGGGTCACGGTTTGCTGTTTGCGCGGGGCGAGGATTTCGGCTTCGCCATCGACCACCAGCTCATCGCGCTGGTTGAACACACGGGTGGCGATGCGCACGCGGAATTTCGGCAGTTTTTCGAGGATTTCCAGGCGCACGGTCAGGGTGTCGCCAATCTTCACCGGCTTCTGGAAGCTCATCTGCTGGCCGATATAGATGGTGCCCGGCCCAGGCAGCTCGCAGGCCACGGCGGCGCTGATCAGGGCACCACTGAACATGCCGTGGGCGATACGCTCCTTGAACATGGTGGCGGCAGCGAATTCGGCGTCCAGGTGCACCGGGTTGTGGTCGCCGGACATGGCGGCGAACAGCTGGATATCACGCTCTTCCACGGTTTTGCTGTAGCTGGCGGTCTGGCCGACTTCGAGGGCTTCGTAAGGGGTGTTGGTCACCTGGGTCATCTGTATCAAGTCCTGTGGAAAAAAGTGGGTTAGCGTGTGGCTTCAAGGTCATTCGGTCTTGGCCGGCCTGCGGTTTTGCAGGGCCTGGTCGAGCCAGGCCAGCAGATCGGCGGTCACTTCGTCACGATTGGTTTCATTGAACAGTTCGTGACGGGCCTCGGGGTAAAGGGTCAGTTGCAGGCACTGGTTGCCGGCGGCGCGCAATGCGTCGGCCAGATCCGTCAGACGCGTGCCATTGCTCACCGGATCACATTCGCCGCCCATCACCAGCAACGGCAGGCCCGGATCGATCTGGGCGAGATTGGACGCTTTACTGATTTGCTGCAACCCGCCCAGAAGGTCGATCCAGAGCTGGTTGCTGCAGCGATAGCCGCACAGCGGGTCGGCGACGTATTTATCGACCTCGGCGGGGTCGCGGCTGAGCCAGTCGAACGCGGTGCGATTGGGCTTGAAGGCTTTATTGAACGAGCCGAACGACAGCCAGTCGATCAGCGCGCTGCGACCTTGGCCGCCCTGGCGCCAGCGTTCGAAGCGGGCAATCAGGCGAGCGGCGCGGTACAGCGCCACCGGTTGGAAATTCGAGCCGCTGAGAATCGCCCCGTGCAGGCTGGCGCTGTGGTGCAGCAGATAGGCCTGGACGATGTAGCTGCCCATGCTGTGGCCAAGCAGGATGATGGGCAGCTCGGGGTGCAACTGGCCGATATGCTGCTGGAGGCTGGCCAGGTCGCCGACCACTTTGTTCCAGCCGTCCTGATCCGCGTAATGGCCCAGCACGCCTTGCTCGGCGGTCTTGCCATGGCCCCGCAGATCGGGGGCGTACACGCCATAACCCTCGGCGCACAGGGCGGTTGCCAGTCGCTCGTAGCGCGCGCTGTGTTCGGCCATGCCGTGGGCCAGCAGGATCAAGGCCTTGAGCGGCCTCTCGGGCAGCCACAGGTTGACGAAGAGGCGGCTGTGGTCGCTTGCGGTCAGCCAGAAGGTATCGTGGGTCATGGCGGTTCCTTTGCACAAAGACGCTGCATTGTATAGCTCATCGGCGCGCTGCCGGCTGATCAGTGGCCGCCTTGGAGGCAAGATTCACGGGATCTATGACGCCTTTGCGCATATTTGCCTGAATCGCCATTGCTGCTAACGTCCGATGAGCTCCGCCTTTGATAGCGTCAGAGATGCGGCCCGGTCAGCTCGAGTAAAGAGGACAAGAATAATGCAAGCTGATTTCTGGAATGATAAACGCCCCACCGGCGTTCCCCTGGATATCGATCTGGGTGCCTACAAGTCGGTGATCGAGGTGTTCGAACGTTCCTGCAAGAAGTTCGCCGACCGCCCGGCCTTCAGCAATATGGGGATCACCCTGACTTACGCCGAGCTGGAGCGCTATAGCGCAGCCTTCGCCGGCTACCTGCAAGCCAATACCGACCTGGCTCCCGGCGATCGGATCGCGGTGCAGATGCCCAACGTCCTGCATTACCCGATCGCGGTGTTCGGTGCCTTGCGCGCCGGGCTGATCGTGGTCAACACCAATCCGCTGTACACCACGCGCGAGATGCGCCACCAGTTCAAGGATTCCGGCGCCCGGGCCCTGGTGTACCTGAACATGTTCGGGCAGAAGGTCCAGGAAGTGCTGGCCGATACCGAGATCCAGTACTTGATCGAAGCCCGGATGGGCGACCTGATGCCCAGCGCCAAGGGCTGGTTGATCAATACCGTGGTCGACAAGGTGAAAAAGATGGTCCCGGCCTATCACCTGCCCCAGGCCATTTCCTTCAAGAGTGCGCTGCGCCTGGGACGTGGTCAGCCGATCCGGCCGCTGCACGTCAGCCTCGACGATATCGCGGTGCTGCAGTACACCGGCGGCACCACCGGCCTGGCCAAGGGCGCGATGCTCAGTCACGGCAACCTGGTGGCCAACATGCAGCAGGCCCGCGCCTGCCTCGGCCAGCTCGGGCCCGATGGCCACCCGCTGCTGCGCGAGGGCCAGGAAGTGATGATCGCGCCGCTGCCGCTGTACCACATCTATGCCTTCACCGCGAACTGCATGTGCATGATGGTGACCGGCAACCACAACGTACTGATCACCAACCCGCGGGACATCGGCGGCTTTATCAAGGAGCTGAAGAACTGGCGGTTTTCCGCGCTGCTGGGGCTCAACACCCTGTTCGTCGCGCTGATGGAGCACCCGGACTTCAAGACCCTGGATTTCTCCAGCCTCAAACTCACCAATTCCGGTGGCACTGCCCTGGTCAAGGCCACGGCCGAGCGCTGGCAGACTCTGACCGGCTGCCGTATCACCGAAGGCTACGGGCTGACTGAAACCTCGCCGGTGGCCTGCACCAACCCCTACGGCGACAAGTCGCGCCTGGGCACCGTGGGGATGCCCGTGCCGGGCACCACCTTGAAGGTGATCAGCGATGAAGGCGTCGAACAGCCCCTGGGCGAGCGCGGCGAGCTATGCATCAAGGGCCCGCAGGTCATGAAGGGTTATTGGCAAAAGCCTGAAGCCACCGCCGAAGTGCTGGACGCCGAGGGCTGGTTCAAGTCCGGCGACATCGGGGTGATCGACCCGGACGGTTTCGTGCGCATTGTCGATCGCAAGAAGGACATGATCATCGTCTCCGGCTTCAACGTGTACCCCAATGAAATCGAAGACGTGGTCATGGCCCACCCGAAAGTCGCCAATTGCGCGGTGATCGGGGTGCCCGACGAGCGCTCGGGGGAAGCGGTGAAACTGTTCGTGGTGGCGCGCGAGGAGGGGGTCAGCCTTGAAGAGCTCAAGGCTTACTGCAAGGAAAACTTCACCGGCTACAAAGTGCCCAAGCACATCGTGCTGCGCGATTCGCTGCCGATGACCCCGGTGGGCAAGATCCTGCGGCGCGAGTTGCGCGATATCGCCTGATACATCCGTTCGCCATTCTCTGCGGGCAAGCCCGCTTCTACCTGCACTGCGGTAGAGGCTGGCTTGCCCGCAGTCCGTTGTGCCAGGCGCAAAGCCGCGGGCCAGAGCGGATTCTCGACTTATAGAATCTTTGCTCTAAAAATGACCGTTCGGTTTTTATTGGTCACTAATGTGACTGGTGATGCCTTGCTTGGCTCTAGTCGGCCTTTGGCAAAGCTGCTACTCTCGGCGCGCTTTGTGACTTCTCGGCCTAGGTAAAAGCCAGACTCACCAACAAAAGACACCTGTAAAAAACCCAGACAAATAATAATCGCATCAAATGCGGTGATGAATTCGCGTTGCTGAGGAGTGGGCTTCCATGATCGAAGACTTTTGGAAGGATAAGTACCCAGCTGGAATTGCTGCCGAGATCAATCCAGACGAGTACCCGAATATTCAAGCGGTGTTGCAGCAGTCCTGCCAACGTTTCGCTAACAAACCGGCCTTTAGCAACCTCGGCAAGACACTCACCTACGGTGAGCTGTACGAATTGTCTGGGGCCTTCGCCGCGTACCTGCAGCAGCATACCGACTTGCAGCCCGGCGATCGAATTGCCGTGCAGTTGCCCAATGTCCTGCAATACCCGGTCGCGGTATTCGGCGCCATCCGCGCTGGGCTGATTGTGGTCAACACCAACCCGCTGTACACCACGCGGGAAATGGAACACCAGTTCAATGACTCGGGGGCCAAGGCCCTGGTCTGCCTGGCCAACATGGCGCATCTGGCCGAAGCGGTCGTGCCCAAGACCGGCGTCAAGCATGTGATCGTCACCGAAGTGGCGGACCTGCTGCCGCCGCTCAAGCGTCTGCTGATCAACAGCGTCATCAAATACGTGAAGAAGATGGTCCCGGCCTATCACCTGCCCAAGGCCGTCAAGTTCAATGACGTGCTGAGCAAGGGCCATGGCCAGCCGGTGAAGGAAGCCAACCCGGCCAGCAGCGACGTTGCCGTGCTGCAATACACCGGCGGTACCACCGGCGTGGCCAAGGGCGCGATGCTGACCCACCGCAACCTGGTGGCCAACATGCTGCAGTGCAAGGCGCTGATGGGGTCGGACCTGAATGAAGGTTGCGAGATCCTGATCACTCCGCTGCCGCTGTACCACATCTATGCCTTCACCTTTCATTGCATGGCGATGATGCTGATCGGCGGCCACAACATCCTGATCAGTAACCCGCGGGACCTGCCGGCGATGGTCAAGGAACTGTCGAAGTGGAAGTTCAGCGGTTTTGTCGGCCTCAACACTCTGTTCGTGGCGCTGTGCAACAACGAAGCGTTCCGCAAGCTGGACTTCTCGGCCTTGAAAGTCACCCTGTCCGGCGGCATGGCCTTGCAGCTGGCGGCGGGCGAGCGTTGGAAAGCGGTAACCGGCTGCCCGATCTGCGAAGGCTACGGCATGACCGAAACCAGCCCGGTGGCCACGGTCAACCCGAGCCAGAACATCCAGGTCGGCACCATCGGCATTCCGGTGCCTTCGACCCTGTGCTGCGTGATCAACGATGCGGGCGAAGAGTTGCCCCTGGGGGAAATCGGCGAGCTGTGCGTCAAGGGCCCGCAGGTGATGAAAGGCTACTGGCAGCGCCAGGACGCCACCGACGAAGTCATGAGCAGCGAAGGCTGGCTGAAAACCGGTGACATCGCGCTGATCCAGCCAGACGGCTATATCCGTATCGTCGACCGCAAGAAAGACATGATTCTGGTCTCCGGTTTCAACGTCTACCCCAACGAACTGGAAGACGTGCTGGCAGCGTTGCCAGGCGTGTTGCAGTGTGCGGCGATCGGTATTCCGGATGAAAAGTCCGGGGAAATCATCAAGATTTTCATCGTCGCCAAGCCGGGCGTGAGCCTGACCAAAGAGCAGGTGATGACCCACATGCGCGCCAACGTCACCGGTTACAAGGTGCCCAAAGCCGTGGAGTTCCGCGATGCGTTGCCGACCACCAACGTGGGCAAGATCCTGCGTCGCGAATTGCGTGATGAAGAGTTGAAGAAGCTCGGCCTGAAAAAGTAAGCCGAAGGCTGCATGAAAAAGCCCCGCAGAGGCGGGGCTTTTTTGTGGGCGCTGCCCAGGTTTACAGCTGGAACTGGGCGAAGTTCACGCCGGTGCCTGCCGGGCGCACGTCCTTGAGCAACGAATCCTTGTCCGCGCTCAGCTCAAGGCTCAGGGCCGCTTTGCGCTTGCCCTCGTTGCGGATCACCAGGCCTTCGAGTTTTTCCCGCAGGAACACCGTCGGCACCTTCAGGTGCAGCAGTTGGTCGGTGCCTGGGTTGTGCAGCAGCAGGTGCACCCATTCGTACTGACCGATGGCCAGGCGGCTGACCGGGATATCGAACCACCAGATGTTCTTGTTGCGGTTCAGCTCCGCGAAGTGGCAGTTGTTGACGCCCAGTACTGCACCGCCCAGTTCCTGGTTTCTGCGCGCAATGGCCAGCTTTTTATCGAGTTTCATAACATTCCTACGGGATTGGATCTTCAGCGCACAGCCTGAATACGTTGCGCATTCTCATGGGTTGGCCGGCAAACATAAAGCGCTACCTGCCCGAGCGGCGAAAAATACGCCTGTCGATGGTGCTAAAAAATAATTGAAACTCTGCGCAACGCTGGCGGGTCAATCCTTACGTAATGACCAAAACCCACTATTGTTCTTCGGAGAAATACCATGGGCAGCACAGCGGATAAGGCAAAAGGTTTGGCTAACGAAGCCGTCGGCAACATCAAGCAAGGTGTCGGCAAAGCGACCGATAACACCAAGCTGCAGACGGAAGGCAAAGTGCAAGAGAAGAAAGGCGAAGCCCAGCAAGCAGTGGGTAAAGCCAAGGATGCAGTCAAGAAAACCATCGACAAGGCCTGACAGTTCGGGCGGCTCGATGCAGTAAGACGGCCATCCAAGGATGGCCGTTTTTTTGTCGGCCGCCGCGTGGGCCAATGAATCGAAATGGTTCAAAGTCGCCAACTGGGCTAATTTGATGTAGAAAACGGCCTCTGAGTCGCCACCGACCCCGACCTTTTGCGGCGAAAGGAGACGCTATGATTTTCCCCCATTTGAAAGGCCTGTCCCTGCAGCGTGTGCTGGTGCGCACGGTGAAAGAGTTCGTCGACGACGAAATGTCGACCTACGCCTCGGCACTGGCCTACCAGATGCTGTTTTCACTGTTCCCTTTCATTCTGTTTCTGATCGCGCTGATCGGCTTCCTGCATCTTCCGGACTTCTTCAGTTGGCTGCGCCTGCAGTCGGAACTGGTGCTGCCGCCCCAGGCCCTGGAGCAGGTCAACCCGGTGATCGACCAGCTGCAGCAATCCAAGGGCGGATTGCTCTCGGTGGGTATCGTCATCGCCCTGTGGACCGCCTCGGCGGGTGTGCGGCTGATGATGAGCGCAATGAACGCCGCCTACGACGTGGTTGAGGGGCGGCCGATCTGGAAGCGCTTCCCGCTGTCGATTTTCTACACCATCGGGATTGCCGGCATGCTCCTGGCTGCGGCGGCGCTGATGGTGCTGGGGCCGCAGGTGATGGCCTGGATTGCCGGGCAAGTCGGGCTGGAGTACTTTATCGTCACCGTATGGACCATCCTGCGCTGGCCGGTGATTGTGATCCTGATGATGGTTGCCGTGGCCCTTATCTATTACGTGATGCCGGATGTGAAGCAGGAATTTCGCTTCATCACCCCGGGCTCGGTGCTGGCGGTGGTGGTGTGGATCGTCGCGTCGCTGGGCTTTGCCTTCTACGTAAAGACCTTCGCCAACTACAACGCCATGTATGGCAGTATCGGCGCGATCATCGTCCTTCTTTTGTATTTCTATATTTCCTCGGCAGTGCTGTTGCTGGGCGCGGAAATGAACGCGGTGATCGAACACATGTCGGCCGAAGGTAAAGACCCTGGAGAAAAGGTTCCCGACGAGCACGACTCCCAAAAACAACATGTTTCGGGACTGGGCCGGGACCACTCGCTCAAGCCGGACACTGATGAAGCCTGACCATGATTCGTGAAATTCTGAAAATGGGCGATGAGCGCCTGCTGCGCATCGCCCCACCGGTACCGCCCGAGATGTTCGACAGCGCCGAGCTCTGGCAACTGATCGACGACATGTTCCAGACCATGGAAAGTGTTGGCGGGGTTGGCCTCGCGGCGCCGCAGATCGGGGTCGACCTGCAACTGGTGATCTTTGGTTTCGAGCACAGCGAGCGCTACCCGGACGCCGAGGCGGTCCCGCAGACCATCCTGATCAACCCGTTGATCACCCCGCTGGGTCCGACCTTGGAAGAGGGCTGGGAAGGGTGCCTGTCGGTACCCGGTTTGCGCGGCGCGGTGCAGCGTTATCAGCACATTCGCTATGAAGGTTTCGACCCCAAGGGCGAACCTGTGGTGCGCATTGCCTCGGGCTTTCATGCTCGGGTGGTGCAGCATGAGTGCGACCATCTGATCGGGCGGTTGTACCCGTCGCGGATCGATGACTTCAGCAAGTTCGGCTTCACCGAGGTGATGTTCCCCGATCTTGAGCCCGGTTCGGACGAGTGAGCTGAAAGAGGGGATGCCCCTTGGCTGACCAATCCTCCCTCTTGCCGCCGGTGCCGGATCTCCCGGCCCCGGCGGTGTCGCTTACTTGGCTGGTTTGATAAAGCGCAGGGTCATGCGATCCGATTCGCCGATCGCCAGGTAGCGAGCCTTGTCCTGTTCACCCAGCTTGAATGACGGGGGCAGGGTCCAAACCCCCTCCGGGTAATCCTTGGAGTCCTTGGGGTTGGCATTGATCTCGCTCTGGCCATCCAAGACAAAACCGGCATCAGTGGCCAGTTGCACCACATAGGCCGTGGTCAGGTAGCCGCTGTGCTTGATGTCTTCCAGGGAAGCCCCGTCTTTAGCCCGATGATCGACCACCCCCAGCACGCCGCCCGGTTTCAATACCTTGAAGAACGCCTGGAACATGCTGGGTGCGGTATCGGCCATGACCCAGTTGTGCACGTTGCGAAAGGTCAGCACTGCATCGGCCGAGCCGGGTTGGCCCAGTACCGGGGCCTTGGGGTCGAATTCGACGAAGCGCGCCTGGGCATAGTGCTCGGGGTCGGCGGCGAATTTCTGCCGCAGGCTGTCCGCTGCCTTCTTGAAGTATTCACCACTGGCCGGCGCTTGCAGGGCCGCAATGTAGTGCCCCTTTTGCTTGAGCAAAGGGGCCAGGATCTCGCTGTACCAGCCGCCGCCGGGAGTGATTTCGATCAGGGTCTGTTGCGGGCGCAGGCCGAAGAACTGCAAGGTCTGTTGCGGATGCCGATAGACATCCCGCGCCGAGTTGGCCGGCGCGCGCCAACTGCCGGCCAGGACCTGAGCATAGTGTTGCGAGGTGACCGGGGCGTTTTCGGCGCCATGGCTGACGGCGGGGAGCAGCAGGGCAGTGAGGGATAAGGCCAGAAGCGTGGGTTTCATGTCGGGTCCTGAGAGGGGGCGGTTTGCCCCGAGGCTAACACGCAGTCCCTCCGGCCTTATGTGACCAAATCTTCAGTGCTGCTAACCAACGGTTCTATGCCCATGGCGATCATCGCCTTGTTGCGCCGGTAGCGAACCAGGCGCTCGGCCATGGCCTGGGGCAGGACCGAAGTGCAGGCAAAACCCATGGCTTCATACAGGCCTTGCAGGTCCGGATGACAGAACAGCCACAGCGGCCCGTCGAGTGGTGCCCTGGCCTGGGCCACCAGTTGCCTGGCGATGCCTTGCCCGCGGTAATCCGGGTCGACAAACAGCCCCGTCAACCAATAACCCTTCGACACCTTTTTTACACTCAGCCCGCCGACTATGGTTTCGTCTCGTGCGACCCAGAGCTCTCCATCGCTGGCGCGCATGGGCGAGTCATGGTCACGGTAAAACTTGTTCAGCAACGGCCGCAGGTCGTCGCTTAACTGGCTGATTTGAACGCTGGGCATGGGCTTTTCGGGTCGGGTTGCAGGAGGGCGCGCAATTATAAAGGACTTCGCTTGCACTATAGGTGGTATACCTCAAGGTCTATCCCGCATCAGTGGAGTGTGCATCATGTCCAAAGGTATGAACTCAAAGAAAAGCGTGAAGAAAAAACCGGCTAAAACAGCGGATGAAAAGCGCGCGGACAAGAAAACCAAGAAAACCGAAGTGAATGTTTTCGGTCATTGATTGCACTTGATGAAGCCCGCCTGGCGGGCTTCATACTCTTTTATCCACTGCCTGTTATCGCCCTGCCAGTTTCCCCCCCCTTCGCTAAAACCTTCTGCGCACGCTGTTACGCCAGTTCCACCGCCAGCGCGGCCTTGACTGAGGCGCGCACCTCGATCCGTGCCTGAAAACGAGCCAGTGCTGGCCATTGCCCCAGATCGATGGCAAAGCCCAGGGTCCAGCGCAGCACGGTAAACAAATAGGCATCGGCTACGCTGAAATGGCTTCCCAGCAAGTAGTCCTGCTGCTCCAGTCGCTGATTCAGCAGGTCAAGGCGTTTGAACAAGGTGTGGCGCAACAGCGTTTTGGCTTCTTCGCCAAGCTGGGTGCTGAACAGCCAGCCCAGGCCACCGTGGACCTCGCTGGAAATGAAGTTCAGGTCCTCCTGCAGGCGCACCCGCTCCCAGCTGCCATTGGCCGGGGCCAGGCCTGCGTCGGGCTTGAGGTCGGCCAGGTACTGCAAGATCGCCGGCCCTTCGGTCAGCACCTGTCCGTTGTCCAGTTGCAGGGCGGCGACGTAGCCCTTGGGGTTGATGGCGAGAAAGTCCGCGCCATCGGCAGTGAGCTTGCTGCGGTTGTCGACACGGATGGCGCGAAACGGCAGCTGCAGTTCACGTAACACGATATGGGCGGCGAGGGAGCAGGCTTGCGGAGCGTAATAGAGCTTCATCGAGTGCACTCAGGGGGGAGGGGGCGTTTGAATCAGTGTCATAGTCCTGGGTGCTCTGGGTAAAATTAATCTTTCAGAAAACTCCCATAAGGTCAGCTACTGGCATGATGAACCTGATGCATTGGCGGCTGTTGGTGGCGATCGCCGACAGCGGCAATATCACCCGCGCCGCGGAGCAGGTGGGCATGACTCAATCGGGCGCCAGCCAGGCCCTGGCGCTGGTGGAAGATACGCTCGGGGTGCAGCTGTTCACCCGGGAAAACCGCCAGACCCAGCCCACCGCCATCGGCTTCCAGGTGCTGGAGCAGGCGCGGCTGATGCTCGCGGCACTGCAGGCCATCCGTGAAACCGCGGAGCAGGCGCGGCCGATTCAGCGCGGCAGCATCCGTCTGGCCAGTTTCCCCATGGTGCTGGCGACCTTTCTGCCGCCGTTGCTGCGTCGTTTCAACCAGCTGTACCCGGGCATCCAGGTGCTGGCGCTGGAGGTCAGTGATGATGAGGTCGAGGCGCTGCTCGCTGCCGGCCTGACAGATGTGGGCGTGGTGCTCAATCCGCCTGCTGGAGGCCAGGCCCGATTGCTGGGGCTCGACAGCTGGGTGGCGGTGCTGCCGGTCGGCCATGCTTTGGCCCGGCGTTCGAATGAACAGGGCCTTGCCCTGGCGGAACTGGTGGCACAACCCTTTGTACTGGCCACGGGCGGCTGTTCGGTAAACGCCCGGAGCCTGGCGCTGGACGTCGGGCTCGCGCTGGCGGATGTGCGCGTCGAGGTCCGTGAGTGGAACAGCGCCTTCACCCTGGTTCGCGAGCAGGTCGGGGTCAGCCTGGTGCCCCAGAGCGCCTTGCCCGACAACCGCCAGGGTCTTCGGGTGTTGCCCTTGAGTGTGCCGATCGATCGCCGCTTTGCCCTGGTGCCGGCGCCGGGGCGGCCACCTTCGTTAGCGGTACAGGCATTGCTGGATATGCTCGACGGTTGATCCGCCACTAATGGCTGGCCTTTAGTTAGTTTGCGAAGGGTTTTAGAACCTGGAGAAAGTTGCCAATACTGGCTGACTAATGGCCTTGCGCGGTTGCCATGCCTGTCTATGCTCAGCGCTAATGGTTTATGTCGATCGCCATATCAACCGCTTGTTTTAGGCATCAGCCGGCATGTAACCGTTATGAAACAAAGCGCCTGAATACGTGAACAGCCTCAAGAGTGCGCAACTAAGGCACCGGGATCTGACGGAGTTTTTATTAAATGGAGTTATTTGCAATGTTGGGTTGGGCCCGGAAACGGGCCATCAAGAAAAGGATGGCTTGATAAGAGCGTTGCTCTATGGACACTCCGATTAAACATCATTTATCACCTGACACACTCTCTCCCGTGGAGCGAGACGCTTGCCATGTTCAAGGAAACAATGTGGTGGATCAATTGAAAGACTTGGAACTTCCGTCAATCAAAAGACAGCGTTAAAGGTGATACAACATGTTTAATTTACATCACAAGTCTGACCTGCTTGAAATTGAACGATTTACCTGTGCGCTGACCGAGGCCAAAGCCAAGTTGGCGGCGATCAGCCGTTCCATGGCGATGATCGAGTTCTCCCCGGATGGCATCGTCCTCGACGCCAACGAACACTTTTGCCAGACCATGGGCTATACCGCTGACGAAATTCGCGGCAAGCACCATCGGATCTTTTGCGAAGAAGAGTTCTACCGCAGCGAGGAGTACGCCAAGCTCTGGCGCGATCTGGCGCGCGGTGAGCCCATCAGCGGGACCTTTCTGCGCCTCGACAAGCGCGGCCACGAGATCTGGCTCGAAGCCAGTTACATGCCGGTGCTGGGCCCCGACCGGCAGGTGCAGAGCGTGATCAAGGTGGCGGCGGACATCTCGCAACGAATCCACACCGAACATGAAAACCAGAGCCTGCTCAACGCCATCGGCCGGTCCATGGCGGTTATCGAGTTTTCCCCGGACGGCAAGATCCTCACCGCCAACGAGAACTTCCTGAAGACCATGGGCTATTCGCTGAACGAGATCGTCGGGCAGCACCACAGCATGTTCTGCCATCGCGCCGAAGCCGAGTCCCAGGCCTACAAGTTATTCTGGGCTTCACTCAATCGCGGCGAGTACCACTCCCACCGCTTCGAGCGGGAAAACAAATACGGCCAGACCGTATTCCTGGAGGCGTCCTACAACCCGCTGTTCGATGCCAAGGGCCGCCTGTACAAGGTGGTCAAGTTCGCCAGCGACATTACCCAGCAGATGAACACCTTGCAGACGGCTGCCGACTCCGCCCATAGCACCTCGGTACAGAACGATGCCTGCGCGCAAAAGGGCTCGAAGGTCGTGCAGCAGACGGTGCAGATCATCGAGGAGATCTCCCGGGACCTCAACGAAGCTGCGCGCAGCATTGACGCGGTGAGCAAGCAGTCCGACATCATCGGCACCATTGTCCAGACCATCCGCGGCATTGCCGACCAGACCAACCTGCTGGCGCTCAACGCGGCGATCGAGGCGGCCCGG
Organism: Pseudomonas sp. QD4; assembly: GCF_049199125.1. Taxonomy (NCBI): domain Bacteria; kingdom Pseudomonadati; phylum Pseudomonadota; class Gammaproteobacteria; order Pseudomonadales; family Pseudomonadaceae; genus Pseudomonas; species Pseudomonas sp. QD4. The sequence continues at coordinate 518,861 of NZ_JBLZOM010000003.1, read as the reverse complement.
GCCGGCGAGCACGGGCGGGGCTTTGCCGTAGTGGCGGATGAGGTGCGCAGCCTGGCGGCGCGGACCAGCCAGGCGACCCTGGAAATTGTCGAGGTGGTGCGCAAGAACCACGATCTGTCCCTCAGCGCGGTGACCAGCATGCAATCAAGCCTCAGCCGCACCGGGCTCGGGGTGGAGCTGGCGAACGAGGCCGGTTCGGTGATCCTGGAAATCCAGCAGGGTTCGCGGCATGTGGTGGATGCCATCAGCCAGTTCAACTCGACCTTGCAGCTGCAATAGCCAGCGGCGGCACACAAAAAAAGGGTTCCCGAGGGAACCCTTTTTCAATGCAGCGACTATTACAGCGCAGCGAGAAACTTGTCCGCGACTTGCGGCGTGGTCACGCTCTCGGCTTTCTCGGTCTGCGCCAGCGTCATCTTGTCTTCGATGCGCTGGGCAATTTCCTTGCCGATGGCCAGTTGCTGCTCCGGTGGCATGCTCTTTATGTCGTCTTCGGTGATGCCCAGTTCCTTGAGGATGCTGTCGCGCATCCGCTGCTCGGGGCTTTTGCTCATGTAATCCTTGAAGTCGGTCATCGCGGCGCTTTGGGTCGCGGTGGTGGCTTCAGGCGTGGTGGTGGTCGGCGGGGTGGCCTGCAGCAGTACGCGGGTCTTGGCGAACGCCGCGTCGACATTGTCGGTCACGGTGTTGCTGGCCTGTTGCGTGGCCTGGGAGGCCTGGAACGTCGCGGCGTTCTGCACGTTTTGCATCATGCCGCTGTAAAGAGCGCTGGCGGCAGCCGTGGTCGGGTCCATATCGGATCGCTGGGTGGGCTGCACCGCGATATCTTTCTGTGCGTTGACCAACATGATTGGGCACCTGGTGGTAATGGCTATGCTGGGTAACAAGCAATTTACATACCGATAAACCCAGTCCTTATATATCAAGGGCTTGTGTGACTTTCGCGGTCCTGGCCAGGGCCAGGGCGGACAAGCCTTGCCGCTTTGCGGCAGCTGCCAGGGGCAATGGCCGCCGCGTGCAGATGGTCAGTAGCTGATGCCGATTCCGAAGTCTTCGGCAAAGGCATCATCCTGCGGCTGATAACCGAGGACCCGGGTGGTCTCGCTGAGGTCCAGGCGCTTGAAGCGGTTGTTGGAGATGCCATGACCGATCAAGTGCTGAACCCCCGGAGTTTCTACCGAGCGTTGCAGCAGCTGCACCGCGTCCCGCGGGCTCAACCAGGCGCTCAAGTCACGGGTGGTGGTCAGCTCGTGGTGTTCGGGGAACTCGAAGGCGCCGATGCGCAGGGCAATGCACGACAAACCGCGCTTGGCTGAATAAAAGGCACACAGCGCTTCGCCGTAGCATTTGCTGACGCCATACAGGTTGGCCGGCATCACCGGCATGCCCGGAGTGATCTGGCGGTCCACCGGGTAGCCTTCGATGGTTTGTGCACTGCTGGCGAACACCACGCGCTTGCAGCCGGCGGCCACCGCCGCTTCGAAGAGGTAGGTGGTGGCCAGGATATTGTTGGGCAGCAACTCGTCGAAGGACGCCGTGGCGTGGGGGATGCCGGCCAGGTGCACGATCACGTCGATGCCCTCCAGCAGCGACCCGATGGCCTGGGGATCGGTCAGGTCCAGGCGCAGGAAGCGGTGGGGTGCCGCGACCTCGAAATCCGCCTCGATGCGATCGGTTAGGGTGAAGCGGTAGCGCTCGCTGGAGGCCTGGAAAAAGGTTTTGCCAATCCTGCCGCAGGCACCTGTCAGCAGTACGTTGAGTCCGTTCATGAAAGTCTCTTTTTGTGGTTTTGTGAGGGGGCTGCGCTGCTTTACGGGATGCCGTTGCAGCCATGGAGCCGGAAACCCGGGCGTTGCCCGAGACGTTCGTAATACGCCATGACCGCGGGGTAGTCGGGGCGGGTCATGGGCGTCATCAGCCAGCGATTGACCGACAGCCCGAGCACGATATCGGCCAGGCTGAAGTGCGCGCCCGTGACATAAGCCCCGGTGGCCGCCAGTTGTTGTTCAAGAATCGCCATCTTGCTGTTCCAGCCTTGAATGCCGGCGGTGATCCGCTGCGGATCCTGGTATTCCGGGTTCTGCCGCACCAGGGCGACGAAGGCGTAGCTCCAGGCCGGATTGAGCTCGGTGGCTTGCCAGTCCATCCATTGCTCGACCATGGCCCGGGCGCGTGGCTCCCCGGGCAGCAGGTCGCTGTGGTGCGCCAGGTAGCGGCAAATGGTGTTGGATTCCCACAACGCGCCGGCGTCATCGATCAGCACCGGAACCTGGGCGTTGGGATTGAGCTGAAGAAACTGCGGGCTGTGGGTCGATTGAAAGCCGCTGCCCCAGTCTTCACGTTCGTATGAAAGATCCAGCTCAGAGCAGGTCCACAGGACTTTCCTGACATTGATCGATGAGGCTTTACCGAGAATCTTGCGGGAACCCATAACGCGTCCTTGGCAGTGCGTGGCTCCCGGAATTTACCAGCGTCGGAGCGCTGTTGTCTGTTGCTAACGGTTGCGCCTCAGCTGGCCTGCTGGGGTGTCGGGTCCGGCAGGGCCGAGGTGGGCAGGCCGAACACCCGATCGAACAGCCAGTTGAAGGCAAAGGCGTAGCACGGGATAAACAGGATCAACGCCAGGTCGAGCAGGAATGCTTGCGCCAGGCTGATGTTCATCCACCAGGCGATCAACGGAATCAGGAACACGATCAACGTCAATTGGAACCCCACGGCGTGGGCAATGCGCCGTTTGACCGTACGCGTGCGGGATGGCTGGCGACTTTCCCAGCGCTCGAACAGGCTGGTGTAGATGAAGTTCCAGGTCACGGCGATGCTGGTGATGACCACAGCCAGGGGCCCGGTACTGTGGGGCGAGGTGCCGGACAGCAGGGCCAGGCCGAGGGCCGAAAAGGTCATGCCGAACACTTCGAACAACGCCACATACACCAGTTTGCGTTTCACGCCTTGCATGGTTTTTCCTCTGTTTCAAATGCATCAGGCCAGCCTGTTGGCTACGGGTGGCTGGCGAAGGGCGCAAAAGATAGCTTCAATATGCCTGACAGAAAAAGTCAGTAGCTTTCAGTTTTTCTGATAGGTTGCGCTGATGAATTTCTCCAGTGACAGCATCCAGTTGTTTCTCGCCGTGCTTGAGCGCGGCTCGTTTTCCGCCGCTGCCCGGTCCCTGGGCAAGGTGCCTTCGGCCGTGAGCATGGGCATCGCCAACCTTGAGGCCGAGCTCGGTTATGCCTTGTTCGATCGCAGCCACCGCGAGCCGGTGCCGACGCCCCAGGCCTTGACGCTGGCACCCCATGCGCGGTTGATCGCCGACCAGCTCAGGCAATTGCAGGTGCATGCCATCGAGCTGTCCCTGGGGTTGGAAAGCCGTCTGTCCATCGCTGTGGTGGATGACCTGGACAAGCGCCGGGTGCTGGCGGCGATCAAGCTGATTGCCGAGCGCTACCCGTTGCTGGATGTCGAAGTGCTGACCGCGCCCCAGGATGACGTGCTGCAGCTTTTGCACAGCGGGAGGGTCAGCGTCGGGGTGGCGTTCGCCGAGCTGGGAGTGAGTGCGCGGCAGTTTTTCCAGTTCGTCGGCAGCGAGCACATGACGGCCTGCGTCTCGGCCCGGCATTCACCCTTCGCCGGCCCGGACGAGCCGCTGTACCTGGAAGAACTGATCAAGTCACGGCAGGTGGTGGTGGCCAGCCGGGACTTGCCGATCAGCGATGGTCGGGCACTGGTGGGCGAGTCGTTCTGGCGCACCGACAGCCTGGCCATGGCCCTGGATATGGTCGAGTCCGGCCTGGGCTGGGGCAATTTTGCGCTGTCGGTGATCGAACCCCTGCTGGCGTCCGGCCGGCTCAAGCGCCTGAGGTTCAAGAACATCGAGAACGGCTTGCTGCTGCCGGTGCACGCGGTATGGCTGAAAAACCAGCCGCTGCAAAAGGCGGCTCTGGCGTTTGTGCAATTGATGAGTGGTGAGGATCCGGCGCTCGACCACTCGCCACACTGAGGGATGACAGCGCTTAGGTACTTTCCCGCACCCGCAACTCGAACCCCATGTCCACCACCGGCTTGGCCACGGTATTGCCGGCCATCAGGGTCAGCATCTGCTCCGCGGCGCGGCGGCCGATGGCTTCGCGCGGGGTGCTGATGCTGCTCAGGCGCGGCACCATGTGCTCCGAGGAGGGCAGGTCGTTGAACCCCAGGATCGCCACCTGTTGCGGCACCTTGATCCCGTGACGCAGGGCTTCGAGCAGCGCGCCCTGGGCCAGGTCGTCGTTGCCGAAGAAAATCGCGTCCACCTGGGGGTGGCTGTGCATCATCTGCATAAACAGCTCGCCGCCCAGGCCCACGGAGGACGGGCGCGGGGTCAGCAGTTCGAGGTCCGGGTCATACAAGCCGGCTTTTTGCAGGGCCCGACGAAAGCCTTCGCCGCGCAGCAGGGTGCGTTGATCCAGCTGGGCGCCGATATAGGCCAGGCGCTTGCGACCACGGGACAGCAGGTGTTCGGCAGCGGTTTCGCCTGCGTTCAATTGCGAGAAGCCGACGCAGTTCAGGCCGGCGCCGGGGTCCAGTTCCATCATGTACACGCACGGAATATTGTTCGCCTCGATCATCCGGCGAGCACTCTCGGTGCGGTCGAAGCCGGTCAGCAACAGGCCCCGAGGCTGATAGGCCAGGTAGTTGCGCAGCAGATTTTCTTCTTCGTCGCGGGAATAGTGGTAGTTGCCGATCAGCACTTCGAAGCCCTTGGGACGCAGCACCTGATGGATGGCTTCCAGGGTTTCGATAAACAGCAGGTTGGACAACGAGGGCACCAGCACCACCACCGAATGGCCCTGGGCCGAGGCCAGGGCGCGGGCGGCGGAGTTGACCACATAGTTGAGTTCCAGGGCGGCCTGCTGGACTTTTTCCACCAGCTCAGCGGCCACGCTGCTGATGCCACGCAGGGCGCGCGACGCGGTGATCGGGCTGACCCCGGCCAGGCGCGCGACTTCATTGAGGGTCGGGCGTCCCGTGGTACGGGTATTTTTATCGTTCTTGTGAGTGGTCATCAGACGGCTTGCCAAACAAAATTCAAGTCACTAAGGTAGCGCTGTCTCGAAACAGCTGCAAATGTGTGAGCGCGGGTTGCCTGACCTGCGCTCTTTGGTTTCGGGGCCTATATACGCGGCAACCCACAAAAATGACAAGAAGGCGTCGGCAGAAACTATTTTTGCACTAGAGTTTCCAAGAGCGAAGGTAGCGCTGTCTGCGTGTTGAGGTGTTACATGAGTCAACCCATCACCGCCCTGGTCATCATGGGCGTTGCCGGCTGCGGCAAGTCCAGTGTCAGTGAGGCCTTGTGCCGGCACAGCGGCGCCACGGCCATTGAAGGCGATACGTTCCACCCTGCCGCCAACATCGCCAAGATGAGCGCCGGCATTCCCCTGGACGACGACGACCGTGCCGGCTGGCTCGACAGCCTGTGCGATGAGTTGCGCCGCGCCCTGGCCGCCGGTCAGATACCGGTGCTGACCTGTTCGGCGCTCAAACGCAAATACCGCGATCGCCTGCGCAGCGCCACGCCGGGCCTGGGGTTTGTATTCCTCGAGCTGACGCCCGAAGTGGCGGCTGACCGGGTATCCCATCGCCCTGGCCACTTCATGCCCTCGACCCTGATCGACAGCCAGTTCGCCACCCTCGAATCGCCGGTAGGCGAGGCCCTGACCCTGGCCCTGGATGCGTCGAACCACAGCGTCGACGAGTTGGCCGATCAAGCCCACCACTGGTGGCTGGAACACGGTTTGAAACTTGCGGTATGAATTCGATCTCAATAGATAGCGCTGTCCTGATGGCTGGCGAATTACCCGCTTTAATAACAACAACAATCAGGAGACACCCCTAATGTTTGGCATGTCCCACGAGACGTTCCTGCTGCTCGATGCAGTGGTCACGGTGATCGGGCTTATCGTCCTGATTACCCAGTTCAAGCTGCACCCGTTCATTGCCCTGATCATCGCCTCGGCCTTTCTCGGCCTGACCTCCGGCATGCCCATCGGCACCATCATCAAGGCGTTTCAGGACGGCTTCGGTGGCGTGCTCGGGTTTGTCGGCATCATCCTCGCCCTGGGCACCATGCTCGGCAAAATGATGGCCGAATCGGGCGGGGCGGATCAGATCGCCCAGACCCTGATCCGGGCGTTCGGCAAGGACAAGGTGCAGTGGGCCATGATGTTCGCCGCGTTCCTGGTGGGCATCCCGCTGTTCTTTGAAATCGGTTTTGTGCTGCTGATTCCCCTGGTGTTTATCGTGGCCCGGCGCACCGGTGTATCGATCATCAAGATCGGCATCCCGCTGCTGGCCGGCCTGTCCGCGGTGCACGGCCTGGTGCCGCCGCACCCTGGCCCGTTGCTGGCGATCGGGGTGTTTGGTGCCGACATCGGTAAAACCATTCTTTACGGCCTGATCGTGGCGTTGCCGACGGCGATCATTGCCGGTCCGATCTACGGCACCTTTATTGCCAAGTACATTCCGGGCCACGCCAACCAGGAACTGGTCGACCAACTGGCCCGCGAGCCGGATTCGGCCGAGCTGCCGAGCTTCGCCATCACCCTGGTGACCGTGCTGCTGCCGGTGTTCCTGATGCTGCTGAAAACCTTCGCCGACGTCGCCCTGCCGGATGGCAACTTCTTCCGCACCTGGATGGACATGATCGGTCACCCGATCTCGGCGCTGCTGCTGGCCTTGCTCCTGTCGCTGTACACCTTTGGTGCGCGCCAGGGCATCGATTCCAAGCGCATTCTCAAGTTGCTGGATGCGAGCCTTGCACCCACCGCCGCGATCATTTTGATCATCGGTGCCGGTGGCGGCTTCAAGCAGATGCTGGTGACCAGCGGCGTGGGTGATGTGATCGGGCATATGGCGGTCAACGCTCAGATTTCGCCGATCCTCCTGGCCTGGCTGGTGGCCGCGGTGATCCGCATTGCGACCGGTTCGGCGACCGTGGCCACCATTACTGGCGCGGGCATCGTGGTGCCGGTGGTGGGGATGATCCCGGGCGTCAACCGTGAGCTGCTGGTGCTGGCCACCGGTGCCGGTTCGTTGATCCTGTCCCACGTCAATGACGCCGGGTTCTGGTTGGTCAAGCAGTACTTCAACATGACCGTGGCCGAAACTTTCAAGACCTGGACCGCGATGGAAACCATCCTCTCGGTCGTGGGCCTGATCTTTATCCTGCTGCTGTCGCTGGTGGTCTAAACCACACTGGCAGCCACTGCCCCGGGTGGTGGCTGCACCGGCATAAAAAAACCGCATCGCTGCGGTTTTTTTGTGGCTGGGGTTCAGGCCTCAGGTACTTTTACCGACCAGGCCATCGGCGCGGAACATGCCGCGAATACCCCGTACCGCCTGGCGGATACGGTCCTGGTTTTCGATCAGGGCAAAGCGCACATGGTCATCGCCGTATTCGCCGAAACCTACTCCAGGCGAGACACAGACCTTGGCCTCGGCCAGCAGTTTCTTGGCGAATTCCAGGGAGCCCAGGTGAGCATAGGCCTCGGGGATCTTGGCCCAGACATACATCGAGGCTTTCGGGTTTTCGACCATCCAGCCCAGTTCGTGCAGGCCCTTGACCAGCACATTGCGCCGCTGCCGATACTGCTCGGCAATGTCCTTGACGCACTGTTGATCGCCTTCCAGCGCGGCAATCGCCGCCACCTGCAACGGGGTGAAGGTGCCGTAGTCGTGGTAGCTCTTGATCCGCGCCAGGGCGTTGACCAGCTCCGGGTTGCCGACCATGAAACCGATACGCCAGCCGGCCATGTTGTAGCTCTTGGACAGGGTGAAAAACTCCACCGCGATGTCCTTGGCCCCCGGCACCTGCATGATCGACGGTGCTTTCCAGCCGTCGTAGACGATGTCGGCGTAGGCCAGGTCATGCACCACCAGTACGTCGTACTGCTTGGCGAGGGCGATCACCCGCTCGAAAAAGTCGAGCTCCACGCACTGCGCGGTGGGGTTGGACGGGAAGCCCAGGATCATCATTTTCGGCTTGGGGATGGAGCCGCGAATCGCCCGCTCCAGCTCGGCGAAAAAGTCCACGCCTGGAATCAGCGGCACCGAACGCACCTGGGCCCCGGCAATCACCGCGCCGTAGATATGGATCGGGTAGCTCGGGTTGGGTACCAGGACCGTGTCGCCCTGGTCCAGGGTCGCCAGCATCAGGTGCGCCAGGCCTTCCTTGGAACCGATGGTGACGATGGCTTCTTCTTCGGGGTCGATATCGACCTCGTAGCGATCCTTGTACCAGCGGGAAATCGCCCGGCGCAGGCGTGGAATGCCGCGGGACGTGGAGTAGCCGTGAGTGTCTTCGCGCTGGGCGACGGTGACCAGTTTTTCCACGATATGCGGCGGCGTGGGGCCATCGGGGTTACCCATGCTCAAGTCGATGATGTCTTCGCCGCGCCGACGCGCAGCCATCTTCAGCTCGGCAGTGATATTGAAAACATAGGGGGGGAGTCGATCTATGCGCGCAAAGCGGCGCGGCGAACCTTGGTCGGCCATTGTTGCCTCGAAATACGTAAGCGCCCGGAACCGTCCGAGCGACGTTGGCCACTGCGGTGGCCTGCGGCGCTGACGATAAGGGCGTGGCTGGCTGTTTGTCCAGAGGGCGGAGATTATTTTTACGGCGGCGGTCGGGGCATTTGTGAGGCGCGGTGGTTTGCCGCTATAACGTGCACGCTTTTTGCCTTAGCAAGTGGCGCCCCATGATGGGGCCCTGTGTGCAACTGCCTTGAACGGGATGAATGATGGAGTTTACCAGCGGCTTTCTGCTGAGCCTTTCGCTGTGCCTGGACATCGGCGTGGCCAATATCGCGATGATTACCCTGGCCATGCAGCGCGGCTATTTTCAAGGTTTCTGCCTGGGCCTGGGGACCTGTGTCGGCGACCTGATCTATGCCGTACTGGCCCTGGCCGGGATGACCGTGCTGTTGCAGTACGAGAGCGTGCGCTGGGTATTGTGGGTCGGGGGCTCGGCGCTGCTGGTGTACTTCGCGGCGAAAATGATCTATTCGGCGATCCACCACAGTTCGGTGCTGGCGCAGGCGAGTGAGGGGAACAACGGCTCGCCGCGCAAAGAGTTCTTTCGCGGAATCTTCCTGGCCATGTCATCCCCCAGCGCGATCCTCTGGTTCGCCGCGGTGGGCGGCACCCTGATTGCCCGATCCGGTGGCGGCGGCATCGCCAGTTCCGGGTTGTTCCTGGCCGGGTTCTTCTGCGCCGGGCTGGTCTGGACCATGGGCTTGTGCCTGGCGGCGACCCAGGGAGGCAAGTTGCTCGGCGACAAACTGCTGCGCTACTCCTATCTGGCATCTGCGGCGATCTTCTGCTATTTCGCGGTCTACGTGATCCTATCCGGTTACCAGGAGTTTATCGGCGGCGGCGCCCTGGCAGAACTTCCAGCACTCTGACGAAGCAATTCGGGTTTGGCCTCTATACTTGCAGCCGAACCCGTTTCTTACCGGCAGGAGTGGCTTTTCATGGATGAGCAAAAACAGGGCATTGCCTCGCAACCGCGCTTCGAAAGAGGGCGTTTTCTGCTGCTTGCCGGTTTGGGCGGACGTTACGACCAGGCCAGCGCCGCGACTATTCCCCAGCTCTGGGAGCAATTTGCGCCCCATATCGGCCAGGTGCCGGGCCAGGTGGATGACGTGACCTACGGTATTTGCTGCAACGCCGATGGCCAGGGTGCGTTCGACTACGTGGCAGGTGTCGAGATCAGCAAGCTCGACGACTTGCCCGAGCGATATCGCTGGGTTGAAGTGCAGCCGCAGCACTACGCGGTATTCGAGCATCAGGGGCCGTTGCAGTCCTTGCCCCAGACCTTTCACTACATCTGGAAAACCTGGCTGCCGCAGTCCGGGCGCGAGGCGGCGGATGCGCCGGAGTTCGAGCGTTACAGCGCCGACTTCAACCCGGCCACCGGTGACGGTGTGCTGGAAATCTGGTTGCCGCTCAAGGCCGACTGAGGCGTTTTCGATGGCGCTCTGACGAGTGCTGCAACGGGCAGCGGCCAGGGGCACTCAGCGCTGTTTTTTATCCCGTCGTTCATGCAGAAAGTCGATGTACAGCGTGATGAAACCGAAGGTGCTGATGCCAAACAACAGAAGCAGGCCGATTTGGGTGTTGCTCATGGACAGGGCTCCGATAGAGGAGGCGGGCGCCCAGCCAGTTAAAGGCCGGGAGCACGCCGGGCACAGATAAATAGCCCCGTCGCCGGGCCTTGGCCAGGGTGTATATGGAGGTTTTACGGCCTGGCGAAGGATCCATATGCAACTGATACGTTTTTGTCCGGCAGGCAGTTGGCAACGCCCCGGCGTTGGTAGAATCCGCGCCTGCCCCTTCACCCGCCCGAGGTCCCCGTTGCCCGCCATGAATGCTTCCAGTCTTGAAATTCGCCAGGTCCTGCCCGCCGACCTGGACCGTTGTTTCGCCATCGAAACCCTGGCCTATGAGGGCGACGAAGCCGCCACCCGGGAAAAGATCGCAACCCGTATCGCCACCTGGCCCACCGGCTTTATCGTTGCTGAAGTGGACGGGGTGATCGCCGGCTTTATTAACTCCGGTGCGGCCTTTGAGGTGGAAATGGCCGATGAGGCGTTCAAGGAACTGATCGGCCACGACCCGGCCGGGCCCCATGTGGTGATCATGTCAGTGGTGGTGCACCCGGACTACCAGGGCCAGGGCGTGGCGCGGCAACTGCTGCAGGCGTTTATCGGCAACATGCGCGAACTGGGCAAGGCCAGCATCCACCTGATGTGCAAGGAGCGGCATGTGCCGTTGTACCAGCGCTTCGGCTTTGTCTACTGCAAAGCCTCGGCGTCGGACCACGGCGGCATGGCCTGGCACGAAATGGTGCTTGAGCTGTAGGCCTGCGGCCTTAGAAGTTCAGGGTCATCCTGCGTTCGTAGCCGATGCGGCCCTTGTAGGCCTCGCCGCTGTCGACCCAGCCCTGTTTCAGGTAGAGCTTGAGCGCGGCCTGGTTATCGGCATCCACCGACAGCATCAAGCCCTTGAGTTCCGGCCAGGCCAGGCGCGCCGCCTCGGGCAGCGCTTGCAGGCAGGCCTGGCCGTAACCCCGGCCCTGGACCCGATGGTCGACTTGCAGGGCATGCAGGGTGGCGGTGCCAGCACTGGCCCAGTGCGGCAGGAATGGCCCGTGCTTGAGCAGCAGAAAGGCCACCGGCCGTTCATCGGCGAGCAGAGCGAAGCCCTTGATGCCCGGCTCCGGCGCCTTGAGCAGGGTATGCAGGGCGGTGTAGATGTCGCCGGAAAAAGCCTTTTGTTCCGGGTGTACTTCAAGTCCGTCGAGTTGCTCGCGCTGGGTGGCGTCGAGCTGTTCGTAAGGCACCAGTCGGGTAGTCAAGGCACTGTCCATGTTGTTTTTGGAGGGGCGTCGATTTTAGCGATTTGCGGTGCGTGCGCATTTTTTTTCTTGGGCATGTCGATTGGCGGGGCGCGCAGACGACTAAGGGTGTCTTCACTCAATGGCAAGGAGTACCCCCATGAGCATGCACCCCAGTGAAACCCAGATCCGCAGCCTGATCGACGCCTGGCGCCAGGCGGTGATGGCCAAGGATATCGAGCGCATCGTCAGTTACTACGCCGATGACATCACCGCCTTCGACGCGGTGGGCGCCCTGCAATTCAAGGGCAAGCAGGCCTACCGCGATCATTGGCAGGCGTGCATGGAGTTCTGCCCCGGGCCGGGGATTTTCGATTTCGAGCAATTGCTGATCGTGGCCGCCGACGACATCGCCTTCGCCCACTGGCTGGCCCATTGCGGCGGTACTGATGAGCAGGGGCAGACCAAGGCCTGCTGGATGCGGGTCAGTGCCGGTTACCAGCGTATCGACGGACAGTGGCGGGTGCGGCATGAGCACTGGTCGGCACCGTTCGACATGCAAAGCGGCAGCACTCAGTTCGACCTGCAACCCTGATCGTCGGGTTTTTCGGCAAAGCGCCCAACAGCGGCCATAGTTGATCAGCCCGATCATGGAGAGCCCCCATGAAATACCTATGCCTGGTCTACAGCGACGAACAGTTGCTGCACAGCTTGCCCGACAGCCCGGCGGACGCCGAATGCATGGCTTACGCCGAAGCGGTGCAGGGCAGTGGCCGCATGCTCGCCGCCGAGGCGCTGGCGTCGGTGCAGAGCGCAACCACGGTGCGCATGCGCGCCGGCAAGCTGTCGATCACCGATGGCCCATTTGCTGAAACCAAGGAGCAACTGGCCGGTTTCTACCTGATCGAGGCCCGTGACCTGAACGAAGCCCTCCAGGTCGCCGGGCATATTCCGGCGGCGCGGGTCGGCAGCGTCGAGGTGCGCCCGGTACGTCAATTGAATCCCTGATAACAACCATAAACAGGAGTTTGACCATGACTCATGCGCAAGCAGGCCACGCGCCTGCCCAGTACCAACTGTCCATCAGCCGCCTGATCGATGCGCCTCGGCGCAAGGTGTTTCGTGCCTGGACCGAGCCAGCCCTGCTCGCTCAATGGTGGGGGCCCCATGGCATGACCACGCCCGAATGCGAGATGGACCTGTGGGTCGGTGGCCAGTTTCGCACCCTGATGCGCGCGCCGGACGGCCAGGAATACCCGACCATGGGGGTGTTCCTGGAGATCGTCGCGCCGCGCCGGCTGGTGTTTACCGACGCCTTTGTCCCGGGCTGGATCCCCTCGGCCAAGCCCTTCATGACCGCCGAAGTGACCTTCGACGAAGTCGATGGCAAGACCCTCTACACCGCGCGCGCCATGCACTGGAGCGAAGCCGATCAGAAGGCCCATGAGGCAATGGGTTTTCATGAAGGCTGGGGCCAGAGCCTGGACCGATTGGTCACCCTGGTCACCCAAGGCATGCCGGACTGATGCCCAGGCACGCGGGGCAGGCCGTCCCGGCACTGGTCGAGACGGTCTACCGCGAGCAGTCGCGGCGCATCCTGGCGACCCTGATACGCCTGCTGGGGGATTTCGACCTGGCTGAAGAGGCCATGCACGAGGCGTTTTTTGTCGCGGTCGAACGTTGGCAGCGCGATGGCGTGCCGGATAACCCCCGGGCCTGGCTGGTTTCGGTCGGGCGCTTCAAGGCGATTGACGGCCTGCGCCGGCGCGCGCGGTTTGCTGCGTCCCAGGCGGCGCTGGCCAGGCAGTTGGAACAGTTGGAGCAGACCGAGTGGAGCGAGGACGATGTGGAAGATGATCGCCTGCGGCTGATCTTCACCTGCTGCCACCCGGCCCTGGCGGCGGATGCGCAAGTGCCGTTGACCCTGCGCGAGATCTGCGACCTGAGTACCGAGCAGATTGCCCGGGCCTTTCTCACGGCCCCGGCGACCATTGCCCAGCGCATTGTGCGGGCCAAGGCCAAGATCCGTGAGGCGAAAATTCCTTATCAGGTACCGTCCCTGGGTGAGCTGCCGGAGCGCCTGGACAGCGTGCTGCGGGTGATTTATCTGGTATTCAACGAGGGTTATTCGGCGTCCGTCGGCACTGAGCTGACCCGTGACGAGCTGACCCGCGAGGCCATTCGCCTGGGGCGGCTGTTGCTGGAGCTGCTGCCGGAACCGGAAGTCATGGGCCTGCTGGCGCTGATGCTGCTGCATGAGTCGCGACGCCCGGCGCGGGTTTCCGTGACTGGCGAGTTGGTGCTGCTGGATGAACAGGATCGGCGGCTGTGGAACGCCGAACTGATCGTCGAAGGCTGCGCCCTGGTCGAGCGGGCGCTGGGCACCCGGCGCTTCGGGGTTTACTGCCTGCAGGCGGCGATTGCAGCCGTGCATGCCGAGGCGCCGACAGCGGGGCAGACCGACTGGGCGCAGATTGTCGGCCTGTATGACGTGCTGTTGCGGGCGCTACCATCGCCGGTGATCGAACTCAACCGCGCCGTGGCCCTCGCTCAGCGCGACGGTCCGCAGGCGGGGTTGGAGCAGGTAGAGGCGCTGCTGGCCCGTGGCGAATTGCAGGATTACCACCTGGCGCACTCGGCCCGGGCCGAATTCTGCCGCCAGCTGGGCCACGACGAACAGGCCCGCGAAGCGTACCTGCGGGCCCTGCAACTGACCCGCCAAGACCCCGAACGCCGCTTTCTCGAACGCCGCCTCGCTGCCCTGCCGCCGTCCTTGTAGCCGAGCCTGGCGGCAGCGGCTACAGGCTGGCGCCCTTACTCAAGCATCTGCCCCAGCAGCCAACTGCCTGCCGGGCCGGGCGGATGCAGGCGTGACCAGAGAGCATCCACTGCCACCTGGCGCGGCCAGCCACGGGCGTCGAGTTCATGCAGGCTGCCCGCGCCGAAGCGCTCTACCAGCCAGCGTGGCAAGGGCGCCCAGCCGAAACCGCCCTGGGCCATTTCCAGCAGCATCAGGTAGCTGGGGGCCGACCAGACGCGGCCCCGGGCACGGCTTTCGTAAGGGTTGATCACCGTCGCCAGGCGCAGTTCGCGATGCTGTTGCAAGGTCTCCTTGTCGACTTTGGCGAGGCTCGCCAGGGGATGTTGCGGCGACACAAACAGAGCGATTTCGGTGCGTTCATCGACGGTGGCCCAATCCAGGTCCGTGGGGTAGCTGGGCTGCATTTCGGCGAAGGCGATCTGTGCCCGCCCGCGTTGCACCAGTTCCACCAGGTCCTCGCATTCGGCGATCAGGCATTCCAGTTCAAGGTCCGGATAGCGTTGTTCGAACGCCTGCAGGGAAGCCTCGAAGCGGTCCGATTGATAGGTGTCGGACAGCGCCACCGTCAGCTTGGCCTCAACGCCCCGGGACAACTGGCTGGCGGCCATTTCCAGGCGACTGGTGGCCGCCAGGATCTCTTCGGCGCGCTGCAGCAGTACATGCCCGGCGGGAGTCAGCCCGGGCTTGCGACTGCTGCGGTCGAACAACTGCACATCCAGGTCGATCTCCAGGCTGGCGACAGCGGCGCTGATGGTCGACTGACTCTTGCCCAGCTTGCGCGCGGCAGCGGAAAACGAGCCCTGGGTGGCCGCCTGGACAAACGCCAGCAGCACTTCATGTGAAGCCATGAACTATCGCCTTGGTCGATGGTTATTGGTTATGAAGTATCGGTATCTGATTGGATCATGGCAACCACCTTCACCCCTGGAGCCGGACCATGAACTCCCAGAAATCCCTGAAAGAACGCGTTGCCCAGGCCGTTGGCTTCGAAGTCCTGGCGTTGCTGATCTGTACGCCGTTGCTGGCCTGGTTGATGGACAAGCCCCTGGTGAACATGGGCGCGGTGACCCTGGGCATCGGTCTGATTGCCCTGGCCTGGAACGTGGTGTTCAACAGCGTGTTCGATCGCCTGCTCAAGCGCCTGGCGTTGAGCCACAGCCCCTGGACCCGGGTCTTGCACGCCCTGTTGTTCGAAGGCGGGCTGGTGGCGGTCAGCGTGCCGCTGATTGCCTGGTGGTTGCAGGTCAGCCTGTGGCAGGCCTTGCTGCTGGATATCGGCGTGCTGCTGTTTTTCCTGCCGTACACCTACCTGTATCACTGGCTGTACGACCTGGCGCGGGAGCGCCTGATGCGCCTGCGAATGGCGAACTAATGTCACGGGCCTGGGTCATAGAGTCCGCTGCCGAGAGTCGATGGCCAAGCGGCGCGGCGCCTCAGTCAGCGTCAACAGAAGCGGCGTTGCTTTAAGCAGCAACCCGCGCTTGAGTTGGCTATGCTGCATTGCAGCCTGCAACAGCCCGATGCAGAGCCCTGATAGCGACCTTCAGGGTGACGCTCGAAGCGCACTCGGTCTTGGGGCTGCAGGCCTGGAGCCTGGAACCGGCCAGGGTGATGATTGATAGAAACGATGTGCCGGTTCATGTAACCGAATCTGCTGTTCCCTCGACTAGCTGAAGGCCATGACCCTTTCTCCATCCTGGATCATCTGCGAGCACTGCGATTCGCTGTATCAATCAGTGCCGCTTGGCAAAGGCCAGACGGCCCAGTGTTCACGCTGCGGCGCAGTGCTCGCCAGGGCCAGCCGCTGGAGCGTGCAACAGCTGTTTGCGCTGTCGATTACCGCTGCCGTGCTGTTTGTGTTCGCCAACGCCTTTCCAGTGATCAAGATCAGCCTCGAAGGCCTGAGCAACGAAGCCACCCTCTGGCAATCGGTCGAGGCCCTGGCCTATGGGCGGATCAGTCTGATTGCCGCTGTCACCGGATTGACCATCATCCTTGCCCCCTGCCTGCAGATCGTTCTGCTGTGCTGGTTGCTGGGCTTTGCCAATGTCGGCCGCGCCGCGCCGGGCTTCAAGATGTGCATGCGCACCCTGGAACACCTGCGGCCCTGGAGCATGCTCGAGGTGTGCCTGCTGGGCATCCTGGTGGCCATCGTCAAGCTGGCGGGCATGCTCGATGTGCACCCGGGCCTTGGGCTGTGGGCGCTGTCGATGTTGACGGTGCTGATTATCCTGATTTCCGGCAAAGACATCCGCCGGCTCTGGCACGACCTGGAGGGCCGCTATTGATGAGCGCGCCACCCTATGCCCGCGACCTGCAATTGATGCTCTGCCATACCTGCGGCCAGGTCTGCGCGCAAGACGTCCATCACTGTCCGCGCTGCGATGGCGCCGTGCACAGGCGCAAGCCCAACAGCCTGACGCGCACCTGGGCGTTCCTGCTGGCGAGTCTGATTTTCTATATCCCGGCCAACCTGTTGCCGGTCATGTACACCAGCATGTTCGGCAGCGGCAGTGAAAACACCATCCTTAGCGGCGTCTACGAGTTCTGGAGCCACGGCTCCTGGGACATCGCGCTGCTGATCTTTATCGCCAGCGTGGTCGTGCCCTGCATCAAGTTCTTTGCCCTGGCGACCCTCCTGATCAGTTGCCAGCGGCGCAGCCATTGGGCGATGCGCGAGCGCGCCCGGCTCTATCGGTTTATCGAAGTGATCGGTTACTGGTCGATGCTCGACGTGATCGTGGTCGCGCTGGTGGCCGCGCTGGTGCAGTTCCGCGCCCTGAGCTCGATCGAGCCGCGCATGGGCATTCTGTTTTTTGGTTTGGTTGTGGTGCTGACGATGTTGGCGGCCATGAGTTTCGATCCCCGGCTCATCTGGGATGTAGAGGTGGAAGATGTCTGATGATCCAGGTTCCAAGCAATCGCCTGCCCCAGGCACTCCGGCGGTCAGGACACGGCGCTTCAACGTATCCCTGGTCTGGCTGGTGCCGATTGTCGCGGCCCTGGTCGGGGTGTCGATGATGATCAACAACTCCCTGTCGGCCGGGCCGCAGATTTCCATCAGCTTCCTGACCGCAGAAGGCCTGGAAGCCAACAAGACCCAGGTCAAATACAAGAATGTGGTGATCGGCAAGGTCACCGCCATTGCCCTGAGCGATGACCGCAGCAAGGTCAACGCCACCGTCGAACTGGATCAGTCGGCCCAGCCGTTCACCGCCGATGATTCGATGTTCTGGGTGGTGCGACCCCGTATCGGCGCCAACGGTATCTCCGGGGTCGACACCTTGCTTTCCGGGGCCTTCATCGGCGCCGATGCCGGGCAATCAGGCAAGACCAGCAAACAGTTCGTCGGCCTGGAAACCCCGCCGGCGGTGACCTACGGCCAGCAGGGCAAGCGCTTCACCCTGCGCACCGATGACCTGGGTTCGCTGGACATCGGCTCGCCGGTCTATTACCGGCGGATCCAGGTCGGGCAGGTGATTTCCTATCAACTGGCCAGCGATGGCAAAGGGGTGGATGTGCGGGTGTTCGTCAACTCGCCCAATGACCAGTACGTCACCACCGATTCGCGCTTCTGGAACGCCAGCGGCGTGGACGTGACCCTGGGGGCCAACGGGCTCAAGGTCAACACCGAGTCCCTATCGTCGATCCTGGCGGGCGGCATTGCCTTTGTCGAACCCAAGTACAGCCCGAACCCGGTGCCTGCCGCCGAAAACGCCACCTACACCCTGTTCGACGACCAGGACACCGCGCTGGCCCCGCCCGATGGCGAGCCGCGCTACATGCGCATGCGTTTTGACCAGCCGTTGCGCGGGCTGGCGATCAATGCACCGGTGGAGTTCCTGGGGGTGAACATCGGCAAAGTGGTGTCGATGAACCTGGATTTCGACGAGCAGAAAAAGGACTTCTGGACCGTGGTCGGCGTGGTGATCTATCCCAATCGCCTGGGCAAGGTTCAGGAAAAGCTGCTCAAGGAATGGGGCGGAGAGGACGAGGCGCGCTCTGCAGAGTTGATCGCCGGCTTCGTCAAGCGCGGCCTGCGGGCCCAGGCGCGCAGCGGCAACCTGCTGACCGGGCAATTGCTGATTTCCCTGGACTTCATGCCCAACGCCAAGCCGGTCGCGTTCGATCAGAACGCCAAGCCGCTGGAGATTCCGACCGTGCCGGGCAGCCTCGACAAGCTGCAGGAGCAAGTGCAGCAAGTGGTCGAGAAAATCAGCAAATTGCCGCTCGATGCCATCGCCAATAACCTCAATTCCAGCCTCGGGGAAATGAACAAGACCCTGAAACAGGTCAACGGCGAGGTGCTGCCGCAGATGCGCGATACCCTGGTGCAGACCCGGAAAACCCTGGCCACCGCCAACGACAGCTTTTCCGAGGACTCGCCAGAGCGCCTGCGCCTGGGCCAGGCGATGGATGAAGTGCAACGCACTGCGCGTTCGGTACGGGTGTTGACCGACTTCCTCAGCCGCCATCCCGAGTCGTTGATTCGCGGTCGCCTCAAGGACAATCAGCCGGATGCCTACAAATCCACGTCATCCTCTGTTCGTGAACCCGAGCCGGAAGCCCAGCCATGAAAACCCCCATCCTGTTGTTGAGTGCGGTAGTGGGCCTGGCGGCCTGCAGTTCGGCGCCGACCCGTTACTACACGCTGATGTCGCCCGTGGCCGAAGGGGCCGCCGCCGGCGTTGCGGCGCCGGGGTTTCAATTCGAGATGGCGACGGTGCGCATTCCGGCCCAGGTCGACCAGCCACAGTTGGTGGTGCGCCAGGATGGCGGGACCTTGGCGATTCTGGAAACCCAGCGCTGGAGTGCGCCGCTGGTGGATGAGTTTCATGACGCCCTGGCCAGCCAGCTGGAGGTGAGGCTGGGGACACGCAACCTCGAAGGGTTGCCCAAGCAGGCCGGGCGCCCGGTGCTGTCGCTGCAGACGGATGTGCGGCGCTTTGATTCGTTGCCGGGGCGCTATGCCTTGATCGATGTGGTATGGAGCCTGCGCCTGCGCGGCGAGGGCGCACAGGCTCGGAGCCTGACCTGCAGCAGCCAGATCCGCCAGCCGGCCGGTGTCGAACTGGAGGCGCTGGTATTGGCGCACCAGCAGGCCATCGGGCAACTGGCGCAGAGCATTGCCAGTACCGCTCGGCGCTGGGCGCAAGTGCCATCCACCCCTTGCCCCTGAGCTGATCAGCGCCGAGCCGACAACTGCTGCGGTGCCAGAAACGCATCGTGGAAATAATCACGCAA
Source organism: Pseudomonas sp. QD4 (assembly GCF_049199125.1). Classification (NCBI taxonomy): domain Bacteria; kingdom Pseudomonadati; phylum Pseudomonadota; class Gammaproteobacteria; order Pseudomonadales; family Pseudomonadaceae; genus Pseudomonas; species Pseudomonas sp. QD4. The sequence goes on along the minus strand of NZ_JBLZOM010000003.1, from coordinate 499,422 downwards.
TGCCTGCATCGCCGGGGTGAAGTCCCGCTCGCGGTGCCAGGCCAGGCCCACGCTCATGGGCGTGACCGGGTCGGTGACGGTCAGGGTCTCGATGCGCTTGCCCTCCAGTGACCAGGGGCGATGCACCAGATCGGATAGAATCGCCACCCCGCTGCCGTTGGCCACCATGCTGCGCACCGCCTCCACCGAACTGGTGCGCACCCGGACCTTGGGTTGCTGCCGGGCGTGTTCCCAGTAGCGCATGGCACTTTGTTCAGCCTCATCCACGGTGAGCAGGATGTAGGGTTCGAGGGCCACGTCGGCCAGGCTGACCGCCGCCCGCTCGCACAGCGGGTGGTGGCTGGGCAGCCACAGGCGCCGTTCGGAGTTGAACAGAATCTCCGAGACGATAGCCGGGTGGGTCAGGTTGGCGGTCAGCACCACCGCCATGTCGAAGCGGCCTTCCAGCAGACCTTGTTCGATGGCCTGGCGCTCCTGCTCGTGGACCTCGATGGTCACGTCCGGGTGCCAGTGTTCCAGGCGTTGCAGGTGATGGGGCAGGAAATAGCCGATCACCGTGTAGCTTGCCGCCAGGCGCAGCACGCCGCTGGCGCGGTAGTCCGGCAGCGGGCTGTTCAAGGCGTCGTCGACGCTGCGCAGAATCACGTAGGCGCGGTTGAGAAAATGCCGCCCGGCATCGGTCAGGTTCATGCCCTGGGCCGAGCGCACGAACAGCTGCACCGCGAGCATGGCTTCCAGTTCCTTGATCGCCGTGGTCACCGCCGACTGGGAAATATTCAGGTGAATCGCCGCCTGGGAAATCTGTCCGATCTCGGCAGTGGCCACAAAGTAGCGCACCTGACGTAACGTCAAAGACATCAACAACTCCTCAAACCACCCACATTGATCCAATAACCGCCCGTAGCCGCTGCCGAGCCCCGCGAGGCTGCGCTGTGCCGAACAGGCACCGATAAACCCAACGCTCTGCATCGCCCACCGGGGCCAGCACAGCCTGCGGCAGCGGCTACAGTATTATCTGTTTTTCAGAAGATACCCTATCTGATAATAGATCTTCCCAAGGGGTCGGCCCGCAGCCTAATTTTGCCTGCAACCAGTCACGACAGGCGGAGCAACGGTGATGCAGGCAGTGGATTTCAATTCGGACATGGGTGAAAGCTTCGGCCCATGGACCATCGGCGATGGCGTCGACACCGAGCTGATGGGGTTTATCAGTTCAGCCAATATCGCCACCGGCTTTCATGCCGGCGACCCCGGCACCATGCGCCGCACGGTCGAGACCGCCAAGCGCCTGGGGGTGGCCATTGGCGCTCACCCGGGGTTCCGCGACCTGGTGGGTTTTGGCCGCCGGCACATCCATGCCCCGGCCCAGGAACTGGTCGACGACATGCTCTACCAACTCGGCGCCCTGCGGGAAATTGCCCGGGCCCAAGGCGTACCGCTGCAACACATCAAGCCCCACGGCGCGCTGTACATGCACCTGGCCCGGGATGAACAGGCCGCGAGGCTGCTGGTGGAAAACCTGCAACGCCTGGAGCCGCAGTTGCTGTTGTACTGCATGCCCGATTCGGTGATCTGGCGCGTGGCCCGCGAGCTGGGGCAACCGGTGATCCGTGAGTTTTACGCCGATCGCGACTACGACCTCAGCGGCTCCATCGTCTTCACCCGCCAGGTGCGCGCGCTGGATCCTGGCGAAGTCGCGGCCAAGGTCTTGCGCGCCTGCCAGAGCGGCCTGGTGCGCACGGTCGAAGGTCAAGACCTGCCCATCGCCTTCGATTCCATCTGCCTGCACAGCGACACCCCCGGCGCCCTGGCCTTGGTCCAGGCCACTCGCCAGGCGCTGGACCAGGCCGGTATCGAGGTGCGCGCGCCGCGCTGATGCCCTGAAACACCGAGTGCGCAGACCTCGGGTTTTGCTCAATGCGTTGAATTTTTTTGCCTGCCTTTCTACAAGTATTCCAAGAGGAACAGACATGGCCGAATACAGTGTTACCACCCAGGCCGTACCGGTCCCGGGCCAACCTGCGGTGATTGAGTGCCGAGCAGGTGAGGCATGAGCACAGCGATTCGCTACAGCTTTGGTGCCGATGAGCACCTGTTCGCCGAGGTCAGCGACAGCATGTCCCTGGAGGCGTTTTTCAAGGGCATGGCCGTGACCCGCGCCGTGGAGCGCCTGGCCCTGGATGGGGTGCTGGACATATGCCTGGCCAATGCTTCGTTCCAGATCCGTTTCGACCCCGACCGCATTGCGCCCCAGGCGCTGCTGGAGGCGGTGCGCGGCGCCGAGGCCGGAGCCGTGGCCGAACGCAGCTTGCATACGCGGATCATCGAGATTCCGGTGCTGTACAACGATCCCTGGACCCACGAAACCCTGATGCGTTTTCGTGACCGCCATCAGGACCCGAGCGCCACGGACCTTGAGTACGCCGCGCGGATCAACGGCCTGGCCGACGTCGAGGCGTTTATTGCGGCCCACAGTGGCGCGCCCTGGTTTGTGTCGATGGTCGGCTTTGTCGCCGGCTTGCCGTTCATGTTCCAGATGGTCGAGCGCGAGCAGCAGTTGCAGGTGCCCAAATACCTGCGGCCGCGCACCGATACGCCGAAGCTGACCCTGGGCCACGGCGGCTGTTTCGGCTGCATCTACTCGGTGCGCGGGGCGGGCGGTTATCAGATGTTTGGCGTGACCCCGGCACCGATCTACGACCCCGAGCAAACCCTGGCGTATCTGAAGGAGCACATGGTGTTCTTCCGACCCGGCGACATCGTCCAGTTCAAAGCCATGGACCGCGAGGCCTACGACCTGGCGGTGGCCGAGGTGGAGGCCGGCCGTTTCGACCTGCGTATCCGGCCGGTGGAGTTTTCACTGGATGCCTTTCTCGCCGACCCGGTCGGCTATCCGAAGTCGTTACAGGAGGCGTTGGCATGATCAAGGTCATCAAACCGGGCCTGGCCACATCGGTGCAGGATCTGGGGCGCGAAGGCTATTACCACCTGGGTATTCCGCCGTCCGGGGCCCTGGATCAATACGCCTTGAGCGCGGCCAACCAACTGGTCGGCAACCCGCCGGGTGCGGCGGCGCTGGAGTGCACGCTGGTCGGGCCGGAGCTGGAGTTTTGCCGCGATGCCCTGGTGGCGGTCTGCGGCGCGCACATGACGCCCAAGCTCGATGGGGTGGACATGCACCTGGACACGGCCTTTGCGGTCAAGGCCGGGCAAGTGTTGCGCTTCGACTTTCCCAAGGCCGGCGCCCGCGCTTACCTGGCGGTGGCCGGCGGCATCGATGTGCCGCTGGTATTGGGCAGTCGTTCCACTTACACCCTCGGCGCCCTGGGCGGTTTTCAGGGGCGGCGGTTGGCCGTCGGCGATGAGTTGCCAGTGGGTGTGGACAGCGGCAAGAGCCGGGTCGGTGCGAGTTTGCCCATGGCCTTGCGTCAGTCCCTGGGTGGCGAGGTCACGCTGCGGGTGGTGCCCGGCCTGTATTACGAGCGCTTGAGCGAGGCGGCCAAGGTCAGCTTTTTTGCCGAGCCCTGGACCGTGGGTTCCGAAGCTGACCGTATCGGCTATCGCTTCAAGGGCGGCAGTGCCTTGGGCTTTCAGCCGCGGGAGCAGCCGTTTGGTGCCGGCTCGGATCCGTCGAACATCGTCGACAGCTGTTACCCGATCGGTTCGATCCAGGTGCCTGCGGGGCTCGAACCGATCGTGTTGCATCGGGATGCGGTGTCCGGTGGCGGCTACGCCATGATCGGCACCGTGATCAGTGCCGACCTCGACCTGATCGGCCAGATGCAACCCAACCAGAAGGCCCGTTTCGTCGCGGTGACCCTCGAACAGGCGCTGGAGGCCCGGCGCTCCTACAAGAAAAAACTGGCTTGCCTGAGCAAGCTGTTTCCCTCCTGAACACCACGGCGGCTACACCCGTAGCCGCTGCCGCAGGCTCGGGCCGCGTTCGGACGCTGTCCGGATGCACCATTTCCCTCCCTGATACCCCGACCCACCTCAACCCACGTCCAAACGCAGCCCAAGCCTGACAACTACACGCCCGCTCAAAACAGTTGGGTAAACAACCAATACAAACTGCCCGACAACAGGATCGCCGCCGGCAGGGTCAGGACCCAGGCCATCAGCAGGTTGCGGATGGTGCGCATCTGCAGCCCGCCGCCGTTGGCGACCATGGTCCCGGCCACGCCCGATGACAGGACATGGGTGGTCGATACCGGCAGGCCGAACATGTCGGCGGCGCCGATGGTCAGCATGGCCACGGTTTCCGCCGAGGCGCCCTGGGCGTAGGTCAGGTGGGTCTTGCCGATCTTTTCACCGACCGTCACCACGATACGTTTCCAGCCGACCATGGTCCCAAGGCCAAGGGCGATGGCCACGGCGATCTTGACCCACAGCGGAATGAAGCGTGTGGCGTTGTCGATCTGTTGCTTGAACAGCTGCAGCTTGTCCTGGGTGTCGGCGTCAAAGTGGCCGACCTTGTTCTTGTCCATCAGGCGAATGGTTTCGCTGGTCAGGTACATGTCGTTGCGCACGTTGCCCATGGCCTCGGCCGGCACTTTGGACAGGGAGCCATAGCCCTTCACTTCGTTGCCGATATGACCGGCCAGCGCCGCCAGCGCCGGGATCAGCTCAGGCGTGGCCTGCTTGTTGCGCACGTAATCGGAAAGGATCGGCCGCGGATCGGCGGGCGCCGCCTGGGGCGAACCTTTGCTCAGGGCCTGCTGGGTGACTTCGGCCACCGCGGCGAATTGCAGGGCCTGGTCGGCCGGCATGGTGCGGTTCAGCGCGTAGGCCATGGGCAGGGTGCCGACCAGAATCAGCATGATCAGGCCCATGCCCTTCTGGCCGTCGTTGGAGCCGTGGGCGAAGGACACGCCGGTGCAGGTGAGGATCAGCATGCCGCGAATCCACCACGGCGGCGGGGTGTTGCCTTTGGGCGCCTTGTACAGCGCTCGGTTCTTCACGAACAGGCGCAGGGCCAACAGCAGCAGGGCGGCGAACGCGAAGCCGATCAGCGGCGAAAACAGCAGGGCGTACCCGACTTTGGTGGCCTGGCCCCAGTCCACGCCGCTGGTGCCGTCGCGGCCATGCATCAGGGCATTGGCCACGCCGACACCGATGATCGAGCCGATCAGGGTGTGGGACGAAGACGCCGGCAACCCCAGCCACCAGGTGCCGAGGTTCCACAGGATGGCGGCAATCAGCAGGGCGAAGATCATGGCGAAGCCGGCCGATGAGCCGACTTGCAGAATCAGCTCCACCGGCAGCAGGGCGATGATGCCGAAGGCCACGGCGCCGCTGGACAGCAGCACCCCGAGGAAATTGAAAAAACCCGACCAGACCACGGCGAAATGCGGCGGCAGCGAGTGGGTGTAAATCACCGTCGCCACGGCGTTGGCGGTGTCATGGAAACCGTTGACGAATTCGAAGCCCAGGGCGATCAGCAGCGCCACACCGAGCAGCAGGAACGGGGTCCAGGTGGTCACGGTGGTGCCCAGTTCGTGCATGTCGTGCATCAGGCTGTAGGCGGTGAACAGCAAGCCCATGGCCAGTACCGCGAAAAACATCACCAGGGTGAAGGGGCTGGCCTTTTTATCCAGCTGGGGCTTGGTTTCGCGGGCGGAAGAGGGGGCGGCGGCAGTCAGGGAAGGGGTGGCCATTGCCGGACAATCCTGTGGAGGGGAGGAGTGGGCTCCATGATCGTTGCCAAATGTTACAGAGAGACTGCGTCAGGTCAGTGTTTGTGCGATTGGGGAGGGCCGCTGATCTGAATGGACCTTTCTGCATACCGATACAGGCTCCGTGGTCGTCGGGGGGTATGGGGTGTCACGCAGGGCCAGCGCAGCCTTGCGGGCTCGGCAGCGGCTACTGGGTTTGTGGCGCCGGCCGAGGCAGGTGCTGTGGTGGTCAGAGGGTGATGAGGGGCATCTGGGGCCAGCGGGCCTTGGCTCAGTAGTCCTGGCGTTTGCGAAAGGCCCAGCGGCCGGCGAACAGGGTGAAGGTGGCGACCAGGGCCACCAGGATCCAGAAGCCTTCGGGGTCTGCGGAAAACGGAATGCCGCCTACGTTCATGCCGAAGAAGCCGGCGATGATGTTGATCGGCAGCGCCAGCACGGTGACCACGGTCAGGGTGAACAGGGTGCGGTTGGTCTGTTCGTTGAGGTTGGCGGCGATTTCTTCCTGTAACAGTTTGATCCGCTCCCCCAGGGCCGTGAGGTCGTTGATGATCAGCGCGAACTCCTCGGTGGATTTGCGCAGCTCCTTGACGTCTTCCTTCTGCAGCCATTGCGGCGGCCGGTTGAGCAGCCGCAGCAGCGAGCCCGGCTCCAGTGCCAGCAGGCGTTGCAGGCGCACCAGCACCCGGCGCATGGCCCCGAGTTCGGCGCGGTTGGTGGAGACCCGGGCCGCCAGCAGTTGGTCTTCGATCTGGTCCACGCTCTGGCTGGTCTTGCGCACGATCTGGGTCAGTACCTCGCCCTGGTCGCGCAACAGGTGCACCAGCAGTTCCAGGGGCGAGCGAAAGCGCTCGCCGGCCTTGACCGAGGAGCGCAGCTTGTCTACCGAGTGCAGGGGTTGCAGGCGGGCGCTGACAATCAGGCGGCTGCGGGCGCAGACCCACAGGGTCGATATATCCGAGGAGACCATGCTGCTGAAGTTGAACACCACGTCGTTGACCACCGCCAGCAGTGCCGAGTCCACATGCTCGATGCGGGTTGAGCGCGAGCCTTCATGCAACGCTTCGAAAAACTCTTCAGGCAATTCCAGGTGAGCCTTCATCCAGCGCTCGCAGGCCGCGTGGGCCAGGTTCAGGTGCAGCCAGAGAAACTCTTCACCGTCCCCCGCTTGTTTCAGGCATTCCAGGGCCTTGGCCGAGTCCAGCTCGCGGCCGGCTTGCCCCGGGAGAAAACTGAAGCCGTACAACAGGCCGAACAGATCGGAATCGCGATGGCTTTGGTCGATGCTGTGGTTCATGGAGTCTCGCTGGAGGGAAGCCATGCAGGCAGTGTGAAAACTACTGCGTTTGGCAATACTGCGTTAAAAACAGGCTCGGAATGCTCATTTACAGCCAGTAAACTCCGCTTCCTCGCCTGTTTTTGCCTTGTCTTGCCTTCACTCGCTACGTTTTCACACAGCCTGCACCTGTAGGCGTTTTACAGGTTCACTTGGGCTTTATCATCGCAAGGCTTTTTGATGTTTTTGTGACAGTTTCAGGTGCAGAATGCGCGCCCTGCTACCGGTGGTCGGAGGCGCTCAAGAAAGCCTGCTGCGCGCCGATCACGCTCACAGCAGTCGAGCATCGGCCCGTCGTCGATTGCCCTGACAGGGATGTCTGTGTGCCACCCACGTCCATTTCGGATGTGTTCCATCCCTGCCATGAGATCTCATTTGATGTTCTTGCAAAAATCCCTGCGCGCGCAAACGCTCGCCTTGTTGAGCGGCAGCCTGTTTGCGATGTTGTTGATCGCCCTGGCGTGTTTCAACTTCCTGTCCAATGGTGTGCAAAGTTATCGCAATCTGATCGAGGGGCCGCTGCGCACTTCGCAGCTGGTCGACGAGGCCAACCTGCAGTTCAAGAGCCAGGTCCAGGAATGGAAGAACGTCCTGCTGCGCGGCAAACAGCCTGAAGAGCGCAACAAATACTGGAAGTTGTTCGAAGACCGCCAGAGCGATGTCCAGGGCATTCTGGGCCAGTTGGCGATGGCCCCAGGTGTCGACGCGCAGTTGAAGAGCCAGATCGAACGCCTGCGTGAAGAGCATCGCCAGCTCGGTGCGGCCTATCAGAAAGGGCGCGATGCCTATGTGGCGGCGGGTGCCGATCCGGCGGCCGGTGATGTGGCGGTCAAGGGCCTGGATCGCGCTACCAGCGAGCAGATGAGTGAGTTGGTCGGCCAGTTGCGCAAGCAGGGTGACCAGCAGTCGCTGCTGATCAGTGCCGCGGCCGAACGCACGATCTGGATCGGGATTCTGGTGATGCTGGCGTCGGGCCTGATGATCGGCCTGTTCAGCCTGTGGCTGGTCAACCGCAACCTGGTGCAGCCGATCCGCACCCTGATCGAGTATGTCGCGCAACTGAGCCAGGGCCGTTTTGCCGAACGTGTCGCCAGTGACCGCCAGGACGAGCTGGGCCGCTTGGCCATGGCCGCCAACACCTTGCGGGATTTCCTCGCCGAAACCTTCAGCCGCCTGCAACGCAGCACCTCCGACCTGGACAGCGCCAGCGGCGAGTTGAGCTCCATTGCCGGGTTGATGGCCCAGGGCACCAATGAGCAGTTCAACCGCACCGACCAGGTGGCCACGGCCATGAACGAGATGTCCGCCACGGCCCAGGAAGTGGCGCGCCACGCCGCCGATGCGGCGCGCGCGGCCGACGATGCCGATCACTCGGCGCAACAGGGCGAACAGGTGATGCAGGGCACCATCCACACCATCACCCTGATGCGCGGCGAAATCGCCAACACCGCGAAGGTTATTCGCCAGTTGGAAACCGACAGCGGGCGCATCGGTAAAGTGCTGGAGGTGATCCGCGGGATTGCCGAACAGACCAACCTGCTGGCGCTGAATGCGGCCATCGAGGCGGCTCGCGCCGGTGAGGCCGGGCGTGGTTTTGCGGTGGTGGCGGACGAAGTGCGCAGCCTGGCGCAGCGCACGGCGGCCTCGATCATCGAGATCAACCAGATTATCCAGACCGTGCAGACCGGCGCGGTGGACGCCGCCCAGGCCATTGAAAGCGGCCAGTCACGCAGCGAGCAGAGCGTCGAGCAAGTGACCCAGGCCGGGGCGATGCTGGAGCGGATCACCGTGGCCGTGGAGGCGATCCGTGACATGAACCGCCAGATCGCCACGGCCGCGGAAGAGCAAACCTCGGTGGCCGAGGACATTTCGCGCAACCTGACCGAGATCACCAGCATCGCCAGTACCAATCTGGACAACGTGCAGCGCACCGAAGCGGCAAGCCGCAACCTGCATGGCTTGTCGGGGCAGTTGAACGAGGTCACCGCGCGCCTGGGCAACTGACCGCCGCGCCTTGTGTATCGGCCTGCTTACCAGGTCGGTACACAGTCACTCTCAAGTTGGCCGGGCTGGCGTCGATGGTAGGGCAAACCCCAACTCACGAGGCCCATGCCCATGGTCAGTATCAGCTCCGTTTCCATTACCCAACCCCAGGTCACCACCCGCAAGCTGGCGACCAGCGCCAGCGATGAGGCCAGCAGCACCGAGACCGGGGTTGCCTCGGCCAGTGCTGCCTCCGGCGACAGCAGCAAGGCGGCCGGCGCTTCGGGGGCTGCGGCGTCCGGCGGCAGTTCCAGCAGCAGCGACGAGTCGGATGCGGTCAAGGCGCTGCGCAAGCAGATTGCGCAATTGCAGAAAGAGTTGCAGGAGCAGCAACAGCAGCTGCAGGCCGCCCAGGCCAGTCAGGACAGCAAGGATGCCAAGGCCGCCGCGGTGGCTGCCGCGCAATCGCAGATCGCCTCCACCAGCGGCTCGCTGCAGACCGCCACCGCCGCACTGCTGCAAGCCTTGCAGGATTCGAGCAGCAGTTCGTCCGGCTCGCTGGTCGACACCACGGCCTGAGATCAGGCCCGGGTTTCAGGCCCGAGTTTCAGGCGCCAGGGGCAGGCTGAAGGTGAAGAGCGTGCCGTGCTCGGCGCTTGAGGCCAGGTCCATGCGCCCGCCGTGGGAGCGGGCGATCTGGTCGGCGATGTACAGCCCCAGGCCCAGTCCGGCCTGCGGCGTGTCGCTGGCCGGGCGCGAGTACGGCTGGAACAGGTAGGGCAGGATCGCCGGGGGAATCTGCCCCGGGTTCTGCACCGCCAGCATAAACACGCCCTCACGCACTTCGGCCCTGACCTGCACCGGGCCTTCGGGCGCGCCGTGGGTGATGGCATTGGCCACCAGGTTGGAGAGCAGTTGCGCGACCCGGTCGCGGTCGCAGTGGATGCCCTGCAAATCGCCGATCACACACTGGATGGGGCGCTCCGGGTGCACGCTCTGCACTTCTGCCACCACGTGATGCAAGGTTTGCTCCAGATCCTGGCTGGACGCGATGTTCAGTGTGATGCCGGGCCCCAGGCGTCCCCGGGCGAAGTCCAGCACGTCTTCGACCAACTGTGCGGCGCGCCGTCCACAGTTGAGAATGTGCTGCACGATCGGGTCGGTGGCCGGGTTCGGGTGTTTGCGCAGCAGGCGTTCGGCACCGACATTGATCGCGAACAGCGGGTTGCGCAGGTCATGGCCCAGCACGGCAATGAATTGCTCGCGCAGCTCGGCGGTCTGGCGCTCCTGCTGCAGCGCGGCTTCGGTCTGTTGCTGGCTTTCTTCGGCCTCGATCTGCAGCGACAGCAGGCGCGCGAACGACTCCATGGTGCTCTGGATGGCGCTGGCCTTGAGTGCCGCCGGGCTCGGATCGAGGGCGCAGATGGTGCCGAAGAAGCTGCCGTCGGTGCGAAACACCGGGACCGAGATATAGCTTTCGAAGCGGTACAGGCGTGGGGTGTGGTGATTATGGTAGTGCGGGTCTTCGCTGGCCTTGTCGATCACGACCGAGACGTGGGCCGAGCGGATTTCGTGGCACAGGGTGGTGACCAGGTCCAGTTCGCCGCCGACCTTGAGGCCGAACTCCAGGTCATCCAGGACTGCGCAGGCGTGCCACGAGGTATCGGTGACCCGGGCCACCGCGGCAAAGCGCAAGCCGGTCATTTCACGAATCACCTGCAACATCGCCGGCACTGCGCTGATCCGGCCGATGGTGGCGATGTCGGCTGCTGTCTGCCCCATTTCATTCTCTGCACAAAAGGCGCGACACCTTATGCGCCGCCGAACCTGGGTGTGATTCTAGCGAGCTGACGCGGGTGGGTGGCAATTTCCTTGGGCCCCCGGCGGATTTGTTTCTGGCGCCGGTTTGCCAGCGGCGCGCCACAAAAAAGCCGCGCGTCCCTGAGGACGCGCGGCCTTTATGTCGGTTGCCTTATTGGTCTTGCTTATTGCTCAGGACCTTGCCGCTCTTGGCGTCCAGGTCGATTTCCCATTTCACGCCTTTGGCATCGCGCAGTTCCACCTGGTACACGTAGCCGGCTGCGGCGGAGTGTTCCAGTTCGGTGTCGGTGATATTGGCGGCGGTGGTGCCGGGGTGTTGGGCCAGGGCGGTCTGGTTGAGTTTTTCCAGGTCCATGATGGTGCCAGCCTTGAGCAGCCCCGGAATCAGGTCGGGGCGAACGTCAGCCTGGGCCAGGCCAGCGGTCAGGGTCAGGGCGGTAGCGGCGAACAGGGCAGTCAACGTTTTCATCTGTGTATTCCTTGAAGTGAACTGTTTAAGTGGCCTCAGGTTAGCCGCTCGAACTTAACTCACCCTTAATTTGGCGCAACCTTTGCGCCGTTTGTTCAATTCCGTGACGGCGCCGGCTTGCATGCTGCGGGCTCGATCACGGGAGAACCTTATGAAAGGCTTGATGGGCAGTATCTATGCACCGTTGTTCTGGTTTGGCTTTATCGGGGCCGGGGTGTGGCTGGTGGGAGAGGGCGGGGTTGCACCGGGTTGGCTGGCGCTGTTGTTTGTCGGTGCGCTGGGGGTGTCGTTCATGGCCGAGTGGTGGCTGCCCTATGAGCCCTGCTGGAACTGCCCGCGTCAGGACCGCCTGCGCGATGTGCTGCATGCGTTGGTCAATGAAAGCTTGAACGCCCTGGGCCTGCTGCTGGTGCCGGGGCTGGTGGCGCTGCTCGGCCATGACGGCCTGTGGCCTCAGGCCTGGCCGTTGTGGGCCCAGGTGCTGCTGGCCATTGTGGTGGCCGATTGCGGAATCACCCTGGCCCATTACGCCAGCCATCGCCTGCCGCTGCTCTGGCGCCTGCATGCGGTGCATCACAGCGTGCAGCGCTTGTATGGCTTCAATGGCTTGATGAAGCACCCGTTGCACCAGTTGGTCGAAGCAACGGCCGGGCTGTTGCCGTTGCTGGCGCTGGGCCTGCCGTTGCAGGTGGCGCAGTTGCTGGCTTTTGCCATCGCCATCCAGCTGTTGTTGCAGCACTCCAATGTCGACATGCGCCTGGGGCCATTGCGGTGGGTGTTCGCCTGGGCGCCGATGCACCGCCTGCACCATATGAAGTACGGCCGCGCCGGGGATGTGAATTTCGGTTTGTTCTTCAACCTGTGGGACTGGCTGCTGGGCACGGCGTTTTACAGCCATGAATACCCGATTCGCGACGGCGACCTGGGCATCGGCAGCCGCCCGGATTTTCCGGTGGATTACTGGCCGCAGTTGCTCGACCCCTTCCAGGCGCCGACCCTGAGTCGCGAGCCGCAGGTGCCGCCGCCGTTGCGCCGTTGAGTCATTCCAGCAGGCGCAGCTCAATGCCTTGCAGGGCCTGGCGTGCGGTCACGCCGAACAGCGCCTTGAGGGTCCGCGAGAAGTGCGCCGAGTCGGCAAAACCGGCGCCATGGGCGGCGTCGGTCACCGACTTGCCAGCCAGTACCAGAGCCATGGCCAGGCGCAGCCGACGCCACAGCACCAGGCGCCGAACCGGCAACCCGACCTGGCTGGCAAACAGCCGCTCCAGCTGACTCAGGGAAAGATGGGCATGGGCCGCCAGGGACGCCGCCGGCACCTTGCCGACCAGGGTCGCGTCAAGCGCCGCCAGCGCCCGTTCGATGCGCGGATCCTGGATCGCCTGGCGCGGGCACTGGCGCAAGGCCTGCTCCAGTCCGGGCAGCGACAGTTCGGCATTGCGCACGGCGTCTTGCAGCGCCTGGGCATCGATCAGCAAGGGTTCGGCATAGACCGTGAACACCACGCCCGGTGCCTCGATGATCGCGTGGCTGCGCATCGCCGGAACAAACAGCTGGTGCCCGGTGTGCAGGGCGCCGTCAAGGCTGATGGTGAGTGGCTGTTCCACGGCCAGAAGCAACTGATGAGCGTAATGGGCGTGGGGCGTGGTACGCCCCAGCTCACCGTGGATCAAGCCATAGTCGCGGCCGAGCCACAGCTGTCCGGTCCACTCGGCTGCCGGCAGCCGTCGCCCGCTGCCCATGCTCAGTAACCGTTGGCTTCGAGCAGTTGCGCGACGCTGGCGCCAGCCGGGCGCTTGACGTACTTGAGCAACTCGCTCGTGCGGTTGGTGAAGATGCCATCGACGCCGGCATCCAGCACCTGCTTGAAGTCCACCGGTTCATCGACGGTGTAGGCGTGCACCAGCAGGCCCTGGTCATGGGTGTACTGGTTCATCCAGGGCTGTACCAGGTCGGAGTAACTCTGGTCGCCCAGGTCACTGAGCTGGGTCGAGGGGCCGGTGCCGATGGCTCCCTGGGCCTTGGCGTAGTCGACCCAGCGCTTGAATTCGGCCTCGTCCTTGGGGTGCTGTTTGGCGTAGAAGGCAGCCTTGGTTTTTTCGCCGCTCTCGGCAAAGGTCTGCCGGGATTGCGCTTCGATGCTGCCGGCACCGACCCACAGCAACAGGATCTTCGGCACCCGTGGCATCTCTTTTTGCAGCAACTCCAGGCTGTGTTTATCGAAGGTCTGCAACACCACCTTGCCTTTGCCCTGGCCGACCGCCAGTTCGCTTTTGGCCAGTTTCGAACCGGCCGGGCTCAGCCAGCCGCGGTCCTGGAGTTTTTCCCGGAGGTCGCGTTCGATGCCAGGAAACTGCCTGGGCTCCTTGGTCTCGATGTACAGCCCGGGTTTGTGTTGCGGGTTGCCCTGGGCGATGTCGATGATTTCATCCAGGGTCAGGATCTTCAGCCCGACGTAGGCGGGGCGCGCGCGGTCCGGGTAGGCCTGGTTGAACCAGCTGCCGGCATCCAGGGTTTTCAGTTCGGCCATGGTGAACTGGTTGGCCGGGCTGTCCTTGCGTTCGGGGAATTTGCTGGCGACGTCGGTGGTGCGTTGCAGGTTGTTGTCATGCAGGGCAAACAGCACGCCGTCCTGGCTGCGCTGCAGGTCCATCTCCAGGTAGTCGGCGCCCAGGTCGCGGGCCAGCCGGTAAGACGCCGCCGTGGACTCCGGCGCATCGAACGAAGCCCCCCGGTGGGCGATCACCGCCGGGTAAGGAATGCCATTGCTGGCGGCCAGTGCGGCGGGCTCCCGCTCGCTGGCAGCCTGGGCCTGGCCGAAGCCAAGCAGCAGGCTCAATAACAGGGCGCTGTGGGTGAAGGTGACCGGCATGCTCGAAGTCCTTTCGTGAGGGCATTGGCAGAGGCCTCTCTTTTAACAACTGCGGCGCGCCAGTGCTATCGCGGCAGCGACATAAAAGCGCCCCCTGCGACTAATGCCAGTCAGTTAAGGACGATCGCTGTACTCGCCACAGGTTATTTTGTGCTCGCTCTATCGCTTAACTGATCGGCATTACCCCCCTGCGACTTTTTTCCCACACGTTTGTGCAGCGCTTTGCAGTACTCTTGGGCCCTGCAGTTTCCCCGTCAGAGGGAAACCTCGAACATTCTTTTTCTTGCCCGGCGTGTAAACCATCGACCACGAGTCCTGCGGGACCCTCAGTGAGGTTTAACATGCGCATCACTTCCGAGCTTATCTGTCAGGCTGCCGACCAGCTCAAGGGCTTTGTCGGCTTCAATCGCAAGACCGGCCGCTACATCGTGCGTTTCAGCGAAGACTCCTTCGGCATGGACGTTGCGGACGACGCCATCATCCCCACCTGTGAATTCGTCTGGGCCCTGGGCAGCGGCCCGGCCATGACCCTCAGCCGCGAGCTGATCCAGCTGCTGCTGGACCAGAACATCGATGACCGGATCAACATCACCGAACCCCTGCGGGTGTACATGCGCCGCGACGACATGCCTGAGATTTCAGCGGTGCGCAGCCTGGTCAAGCACGCCCACGGCTGAGCCGGACCTGCCTCAGCGTTCGAACCCATAAGCGCGCTCGACCTTGCACACCCGGGTGTCGAACGACGCGTACCAGTCGCGGCGCCCGCGCTCGCGGGTGGCGCTGTGTTCGGCATGTTGTTTCCAGGCCAGGATCGCCGCCTCGCTGGCCCAGTACGACACGGTGATGCCAAAGCCATCCTCGCCGCGGGCCGATTCCACGCCGAGAAACCCGGGCTGCTGTTGCGCCAACTCGAGCATGCGTGTGGCAGCGGTCTCGTAGTCGGCGTCGAACTCGCGGCGCTGGGAGCTGAAAATCACCGCGTAGTAGGGCGGGGCGGGTGTTTGTCCGATCATTGGCGCGGCCCCCGGCAGGCGTTGAGCAGGGCGCTGACCAGAGGCGCAACGCTGCCGGCCAGGGCGGCGCGTTCCGGCTGGAACAGGGTGCCGATAAAGAACGGATGGCCTGCAAGCTCCACCGCCCGCAGATCGCCCGCCGCGTCATGGCCCACCGCATGCAGGCCCTGGCTCAGCAGCAGGGGGGCCAATTGCGGGTTGAGTCCGTAGCGGCAGTGATACCCCTCCTCGATCTTCAGGGTTGAGTAGACCTGGGCGATCTGGCTGCCTTCCTGCAAATAAACGGTGCCGCGGACCTCGACCAGGGCACAGCTCAACGGCGAGAGCACGGCGCGCTCGGCCTGTGGCGCAATCTCGCCGTGCTCGGCATCGCTCCAGCCCAGGGCATGACGTGCGTACTCCAGCAAGGCATGTTGAAAGCCGGCACAGGTGCCGAGGAAGGGGCGTTGTTGTTCGCGGGCAAAGCGAATCGCCCGCATCGCACCCTCGTAGCTGCGATAGGGGCTGCCCGGTACGCACCAGAAACCATCGAAACGCTCCAGCGGCGTGCCTGCATCTATCTGTTCAGTGGCCAGCCATTGCGCCTCGACCTTCAGGTCAAGGCTGGCGGCGGACAGTTCCAGGGCCTTGGGGATGGCTTGGTGGGCGGTAATCTGCGGGTCGTAGTCGCCGATCAGGGCAATGCGGACGGGGGGCTGGGGCGTGGTAAAGGGCATGCTCGAACTCCGGTGGGGCCAAGGCTTGTTGATTGCTGGACGCCACTATAGATTGGCGTCCACGCAATCAATATTGGCGTTTACCCAAGTGTTCAATGCAGCTACGCACTATCAACTGGACTACCCCGATCTCGCCCTGATCCTTGCCCTGGTCCGGGGTGGCTCGCTGGCCCGAGCCTCGGCGCTGCTCAAGGTCGATGTGTCGACCGTGTTTCGCGCCGTACGCCGCTTGGAGGCGGCCCTGGGTCAGCAGCTGTTCGACAAGAGCCGCGCCGGCTACCTGCCCACCAGCCTGGCCCAGGCCCTGGCGCAGCAGGCCGAGCGCGCCGAGCAGGCACTGGAAGCGGCGCGGGTCGGTGTCGAGCAGGGCGGTGAAGTCATCAGCGGCACGGTACGCCTGACCTGTACCGACTCGGTATTGCAGGGGTTGCTACTACCGGCCCTGGCGCGCTTCATGCCGGCCTACCCGGCGCTCGCGGTCGAGCTGTGCACCTCCAATGATTTCGCCAACCTCAGCCGTCGCGATGCCGACATCGCCTTGCGCCTGACCCGCACGCCGCCCGAGCACCTGGTGGGGCGGCGACTGGGGGCGGTGTCTTATCGGGTCTGCGCCAGCGACGCCTATCTGAAAACGCTGGCAAGTGTGGATCTGGAGCGGCTGACCTGGATCGCTCCGGACGATTTTCTCCCTGATCACCCGACGGTGGCCTGGCGCCGCCAACAGTGGCCCGGGGTGCGGCCCGCCTATCGCTGCAACAGCATGTTGTCGGTCAGCGAACTGGCTCGTGCCGGGCTGGGGGTTGCGGTGTTGCCGGACTTCCTGTTGGGCGAGGGCTCCGGTTTGCAGCCCTTGAGCGAGGCCTTGAGCGGCTGCGATACCGCCTTGTGGCTGCTGACCCGGCCGGATTGCCGCGCATTGCGCTCGGTGGTGACCTTGTTTGATGAGCTGGCGCGGGGCGTGCGCCTGCCTTGACGCCTCAGGCCTGTGGCGGTTCCTTGCGCACAAAGTGCTGGTGCATTTCCGTGGTCAGGCTTTCGATGCGTTCGGTCAACTGCTTGGTCATCTGCGTCAACTGAGTGTTCTGCTCCAGTAGCTCAAGCAACTGTGCGGTGTTTTGCGCGGCCTGGGCCTGGCGGTCGGCGTTGGCCACCGCGATGGCCTCGCGGTGTTGGGCATCGGCGTCGGCCTGGGCCTTATCGCGTGCCGCCTGGCGGGTTTGCGCCAGCAGGATCAGCGGCGCGGCGTAGGCAGACTGCAGGCTGAACGCGAGGTTAAGCAGGATAAACGGGTAGACGTCGAAGGTGGTCACGCCGGCCAGGTTGAGGCCGATCCACACCAGTACGATCAGAGTCTGGGCCCCGAGAAAGGTCGGGGTACCGAAAAAACGCGCAAAGGCCTCGGCCTTCAGGGCAAAGGTATCGTTGCCGAAGGTACTGGTGAGATGAGCGTGAGGACGGTGAAAGCGCAGGTGGTCGAGGGGGGCGGCAGGGCTGGCGGCTTCAGGTTTTTTCGGGCTCATGGGGTTCTCTGCAATGCACTGGGACGTTGGGCGACTATAGCCCTGTCAGGCATTGCCCGATGCCTTGGATGGCATCGGGCCGGCGCGAATTAGAGCGCCTTGCGCTCGCTGGCGAACATGCTCACCGCTTGCACTGCTTCGCTGGTGCCATCACGAATCTGCAGGATCACCGTGCCTGCCTGGTCGGCCAGGCCGACGCCCTTGGAGGCTCGGTCCCGGGTGCCTTGCATGCTTTTGATGGCTTGCTGGGTCTCGTTCTGGATCACGTCGATCATCGCGGAAATTTCCGCGGTCGAGCCACTGGTGCGGGCGGCCAATTGCCGGACCTCATCAGCCACCACGGCAAATCCTCGGCCTTGTTCCCCGGCGCGTGCCGCTTCGATGGCCGCGTTGAGCGCCAGCAGGTTGGTCTGGTCGGCAATCGCGCGGATGGTGTTGACGATGGCGGTGATCTGCTCGGAGCGCTCGCCGAGTTGGGCGATCAGGCTGGACGAGCCCTCGATGTTCTCGGCGATATGGCGCATTTCGCTGGCAGCCTGCTGGATCACTTCGGTGCCCTGTTCGGCGACTTTCCGGGTGGCAACCGAGATGTGGTAGGCCTGGGTGGCACTTTGCGCGTCCCGTTCGTGCTGCTGCACCATGGCCGTGACGTCGGAGGCGAATTTCACCACTTTGCACAGACGCCCGCTGGCGTCATACACCGGGTTGTAGTTGGCCTCCAGCCACAGGGTCTGTCCGCGCTTGTCGACGCGTTCGAACTGGCCGCTGAACAACTCGCCCAGATTGAGCCGGCGCCAGAAGTCCTGGTAGGCGCTGCTGTTGACCAGTTCTGCCGGGCAGAAAATCCGGTGGTGCTTGCCCTTGAGCTCGGCCAGGCTGTAGCCGAGGCGATTGAGGAAGTTCTGGTTGGCGCTGAGGATGTTGCCCGAGAGATCGAATTCGATCACCGCCATCGCCCGGTCGATGGCGTCCAGTTTGCCCTTGGCGTCGGTTTCCTGCTGGATCCTGGTCGTCACGTCGAGGGCGTATTTGACCACCTTCACCACTGCGCCCGAAGCGTCGCGGATCGGGTTGTAGCTGGCCTCCAGCCAGACCGAACGGCCCTTGCTGTCGAGACGTTCGAAGGTCCCGGACTCGAACTGGCCATTTTTCAGGCGGCTCCAGAGCTCGCGGTACTGATTGCTGCGGGTAAATGCCTCGGTACAGAACAGGCGATGGGGCTGGCCGATCACCTGTTGCTCGCGGTAGCCCATGGTCTGGAGAAAGTTGTCATTGGCGCGCAGCACATTGCCGTCAATGTCGAATTCCACCACTGCCATCGAGCGCTCGATGGCGTCGAGCATGCTGGCTTGTTGGGCGACGGTTTGCTGCAGGTTCTGGATGGTCTGGTTATGGCGTTTGAATAGCATGGTCGCGGGTGCTCAGTGGGAAAAACGGGGAAGTCGGTCCCTGTTCAAGTTCGCCTGCATACCGAAGCCTCGGGTGCCTCGGCATTGTCTGCTGATATCAGCGTTCCATGACTGACATAAAGCAAGGATGGATGTGATGCACGGGCGCGGTTTTTCCTCGGGTTTTCGCCATTTGTATAAGACGACGCACCTGCCAGGCAAATTAGGAGTACCAGGTGACAGTACGCGATCCATGGCGGCGACAGTTTGGGGTCTACGCGATGACATCATTATGCTGGCTAGCGCCAGGAGAAATCCAAATAAACTTGTACAAATAAATACAAAACGGCCTTTTTGTACAAGTTTTTTGACGAGCGGCAGGGCTCAGGCCAGTTTGGCCACGGGGTAATCCTGGGTGGGTTCGGCGCTGGCGATTTTGTTGCGGCCGGTGTTTTTGGCTCGGTACAGCGCCTTGTCGGCCTCGTTGAGCCAGGTGGCGGCATCGTCGAACCGGGGATGGAACGCTGCCAGGCCAATGCTCAGGCTGACCCGCAATTGCGGCACTTCGCTGTGGCGGTAGTTGCTGAACACCTCACGCAGCCGTTCCATCACTTCAGCGGCCTGATGCAGTGAGCGGCTCGGCAGAATCACGCAGAACTCATCGCCGCCGTAGCGCCCGGCCAGATCGTTCTCTCTCAGATTGCGCCGCAGATCACTGCTCAACTGGCGCAGCACGGCGTCGCCGACGATGTGGCCATAACTGTCATTGATGCTCTTGAAGTGATCGACATCAATCAGGGCAATCGTTGCCTGAGCCTGCTGTTGTCGACATTTGTGGAACTTGATGTGCAGCAGGTCTTTCCAGGAGCCGTGATTGAGCAGGCCGGTAAGGCTGTCGATCCGGCTCAGGGCGCTCAAGGCGCGCTTGTGCTCGGACAACTTGATTGCCAATTGGTAGCACACCATGCCCACGGCCAGGGGGTAGAGGGTCAGCATCGGCAGGCACGCGTAGATTTGCGCAGTACTGGCGTGGTTGACGAACCCCGGGCCGAACAGCATCCAGGAAATCAGTACTCCACCCAGTTGGGCCAGCGCACCGCGGATCAGCAGGCGCTTGCCGCCCGCTGCGACATTGTTCATCGCCATCATCGCGAGAATGGTCACCGTCGGTAGAGGGTTGAACTGCATGGTGGCGGCCCAGAAGCCGCCCAGTACCGAGTCGTACAGCAGATTGCGGCGCTCGGCCTGGTAGGGAAAGCTTGAACGGGTCGACAGCTGGTAGGCGATGTGCGGCCAGACGAAGCCATTGAAGATCAGCAGCACCCAGACCCAGTTGGGCATCGGCAGTGGGTAGAGCGCGGCGTATACGCTAAGGCAGCCGATCCCCAGGCCGACAATTCTTGGCATATAGATTCTTTTGGCAAATGACAGCCCTTTGCCGCGTTGGTTTTCCATTTTTCCCTGCACCGAATTGCTCTGAATCACTCGAGTGTTTATCCGATCGAACCGTTTATCGGATAAGCGCGGTGAATATTGTCATTTATTCCACGCAGAATAATCAGTGTCCTTCGAAGCCATTTCATTGCGGAACCGCCCTATCTGGGCGGTGTTCAAGCAGCGGGGCGGCGAATCCGTGGGGCTATATGGGCAGAAGGTGCCGCTCGGGCTCAGAGCTGGTAGCACGCCAGAAACATATCCAATGCCGACTCGATGACCGCTACCTGCTCCGTGGGCGGCAGGGCAGGCTGGCCCTGGGAGACTTGAGGCCAGAAGGCAAAGGCCTTGAGCAACCCGTGGATCTGGTGGGCGGCGAACTCCGGGGCCAGGGGTTTGAGTCGGCCATCATCGAGCGCCGCACGGATCCACTTGGTCAGTCCTTCCTCACGCTCCCCAAGGCGCGCGACCATGTTTTGCGCACGCTCGGGGGAGTGGATGGTGGCGGCTATCGCCACGCGCGCCAGATCGAGGAAGTTGTCGTCGGCGAGCATGTGCATCTTGGCCTGCAGCAGCTCCTGAAGTTGCTCGCGCAGAGGCCGATCCTGGCGGTAGACGGTGTCTGATTCGGCGCAGATGCTGGTCCACAGCTTATGCAGGATTTCGGCAAACAACTCTTCCTTGCTCGGGAAGTGGTTGTACACCGTGCGCTTGGAAACACCGGCCGTCGCGGCGATCTTGTCCATGCTGGTGATTTCGAAACCGCTGGCGCGGAATTCGCTGATCGCCGCCTGGATGATGGCTTCGCGTTTTCGGTCGGTGAGGCGCGTTGGAGCTGTCATAAGTGAGGTTCAAGGCTGATGGGGGAAATTGCACCGGGCAGTTTACTTCTTCTGCGTGTTGTTGCAATCTAGAAACTACACTGTGCAGTGTAGTTGTTGTCTGGAGAAAGCGCAGAACAATGATTGTCGGCTGACGCGTGCGTGCATTGGCCATTTCATCCCGCAGAGCATCATCGGAACCACGCCGCGTTCCTTGGAGTCACTTGGTCATGGCCACTCTTTCTTCCCGCGCCAACGGCGCCACTCGCCTTGAAACCTCGCGCCAGGAACAAGGCGCCTATCGCAATCACGCTCCGGTACAGCGTGAAGGCTTGCGCAAGACGTTGCGGATTTTCTGGAACATGCTTTTTCATAAACCGCGTAATACCCGTCCGGCCGGAGCTATCCCGGTACAACCGTTGAGCCGCGAGCAGTTGCTGGCTGCGCCCAATCACAGTGTGTTTCGCCTGGGCCATTCGACCGTCCTGTTAAAACTGCGTGACAAGTTCTGGATCACCGATCCGGTATTTGCTGAGCGCGCATCGCCGGTGCAATGGGCCGGGCCGAAACGTTTTCATCAGCCGCCCATCAGCCTTGAAGAGTTGCCGGCGCTCGAGGCGGTGATTCTGTCCCATGACCATTACGATCATCTGGATCATCAGACCGTACTCAAGCTGGCGGATAAAACCCGCTGCTTCCTGACGCCACTGGGAGTGGGCGACACCCTGATCAAATGGGGAGTGCCCGCCGACAAGGTGCGCCAGCTGGATTGGTGGCAGGGCACCGAAGTGGCCGGCATCCGCTTTGTCGCTACGCCTTCGCAGCACTTTTCCGGACGCGGGCTGTTCGACGGCAACAGCACGCTGTGGGCTTCGTGGGTGATGCTCGACGGCGCCACACGGATCTTTTTCAGTGGCGATACCGGTTACTTCGATGGTTTCAAGCGCATCGGCCAGCAGTACGGCCCCTTTGACCTGACCCTGATGGAAACCGGCGCCTACAACGTCGACTGGCCCCATGTGCACATGCAACCGGAGCAGACGTTGCAAGCCCATATCGACCTCAAGGGTCGTTGGCTGCTGCCCATTCATAACGGAACGTTCGATTTGTCGATGCACGCCTGGTATGAGCCTTTCGACCGCATCCTGGAGTTGGCCTGGGAGCGCAGCATCGCCATCACCACGCCGCAAATGGGCCAGGCCTTCAACCTGGAGCAGCCCCAGCGCGGTACGCCCTGGTGGCTGGACGTGGAAAGTACCGCGGCCCCGGTGCCCCTCAACAGCCTGTAACGCCCGTCAATCAGCACTTGCCGCAGGGGCATGCGGCAAGTGCTGCCGCAGTTGCCCCAGGTCCGCTGAATGCGTGGCTGAATCACTCAATCATGGCGTAGTCAGACCGTTCCTTGGGGTTAGGGGTGGCGCCGCGGATATTCATGCCACGGCCGGGCGAGAAACCGGGGAAGAACACCAGGCCCTCGGCCTCGAGGCAAAACGCCAGGGCCAGGCGGGTTACGTCGCGCAATTCGAAGCCAGCTTCGAAGCGCTGGATGGCCTGTACCGAGACGCCGGATGCTTGAGCCAATTGCTCCATGTCCCAGCCCAGCAAGTCGCGGGCCTGGGTGCAGTGTTCCGGGGTGAATTGATAGAGCGCGATACGTTCCAGGGTGATTTTCATCGCGAGGGAAGCCATGGTTTTCTCCGGGAGGATGACAGGTGGTTCGCTAAAGTACTGTTTATTTGTACAGTTGTTTGGCGACCGAATCAAACTCATTTTCAGCCTGGAGCCCGGCGGTTCGTGACAAGGCTTTTCCCGGGGCTCTAAAGCGGGTGGTTCAGATAGGTCGAGGGGGCTTGCCCCAGTACGCGGCGGAACATGGTCGAGAATGCCGCCGGGCTGTCGTAGCCGAAATCCATCGCGATCCGCGTCACCGGCTCCCCGGCGGCCAGGCGTGCCAGGGCCAGGACCACGCAGGCGCGCTGTCGCCATTGGACGAAGTTCATGTCGGTCTGTTGCCGAAACAGGCGATTGAAGGTCCGCAGGCTGATGTGCAATTGCTCGGCCCAGCGTTCCGGCGACTGATGGGCATTGGGGCGCTGCAGGAACGAGCGGCACAACTCCAGCAGGCGAGCGTCGGCCGGCAGGGGGATATGCAGCGGCAGGCGGGTGGTGCGCGCCAGCTCATGCAGCAGCAGGCTGACCAGCACCCCATCACGGCCGTCCTGCTGGTACTCCAGCGGCATCTCGACCGCCTCCAGCAGCAGTTGGCGCATCAAGGGCGAGACACTGATCACCTGGCACTCGCTGCCCAGCAACGGTGCGCGTGCCGGTTCGATGTACAGGCTGCGGGTGCTCACCCCGAGCATCAGCACCTCATGTTCGACCTGCGGCGCGATCCACACCGCGCGCTGCGGCGGCACCACCCAGTTGCCGTGGCGGGTGCTGACCTGCATGACCCCGGTGGCGCCATACAGCAATTGGGCACGGCGATGACTGTGGCGCGCCAGCAGATAGCCGTCGGGGTAGTCGGTGCCGATCGCCACCACCGGGCGCGGCGTGTGGTCCAGTTGGTTGATCGAAATATTGCGCATCCAGGCACCGTCCGGCAGTTGGCGTAAACGCGAATAGTATTGGCTGGCTTACGCAAGCAAGCCAAGGGTCTGCGCTCTATCGTTCGCGTTCTTTCTGCTGATGGACGGTGTTCGATGCTCTATTTACTCCTCGCACTCTTTGGCTGCCTGAGCGGTGTCACCGCGGTGCTGTTCGGGTTTGGCGGCGGTTTTGTGGTGGTGCCCTTGCTCTATCGCCTGCTGCTGGCCAGTCATGGCAGCGACAGCGCGATCAGCCAGTCGGCGATGCAGGTGGCGGTGGCCACATCGACCTGCGTAATGATCGTCAACGCGCTGCTCGCCACCTTCAAACACCGGCGCGCCGGCAACCTGCTCCGCGAGTATGTGTGGCCCCTGGGTGGCTATATCGGGCTTGGCGCGGTGTTCGGTGCGCTGGCCGCGAGCTGGGTGGATGGCGAGGTGATTCGCTACGCCTTTATCGCCTACCTGGGTTTGACCATCGCCGACTGCGTGCTGCGTCGCGGCTTTCTACAACCCTCAGCCAACGCCACGCCGCGCCTCCTGGGGCCGGCGCGGACGGCCGGCAGCGGCCTGGGGATCGGTGTCATTGCAACCTTTCTCGGCGTGGGCGGCAGCGTCATGACCGTGCCCCTGTTGCGCCGTTGCGGGCTGAGCATGACCCAGGCCACCTCCATGGCCAACCCGCTGAGTGTGCCGGTGGCCCTAGCCGGCACCCTGACTTACCTGGTGCTGGCCGGGTTCAGCGATTTCGACCTGGGCCCCTGGTTTATCGGCTATGTCGACCTGCTGGCCTTCACGGTGCTGACCCTTGGCTCGTTGCTGGGTATTCGCCTGGCGTCGCCGTGGATCGGGCGGATTGCCGATCGCCTGCATGCGCGGGTGTATATCGGCCTCTTGCTGCTGGTGCTGTTGAGCATGTGCTGGCATTGAATTCGCCTTCCCGACGCTTGAATCTTTAACGCGCCAGCAGTCGATTCTGCCGGCCAACCTCGCCATACTTCAGCGCCGTTATCAGGCAGGCAGGTCTCGTTCCTGTCACCCCCTGTTCAAGGAAGGCTGAATGTACAAAGGACGCTTCGGTTGGCGCGCACTCTGGGTCGCCATGGCGCTGCTGGCATTGTTGGTGGTGATTGGGTTGTGGCCATCTCGGCAGGCGCGGCCGGTGGACGGGTTGTATACCGGGACCCTGGACAGCACCCCGATTGTGCTGCAACTGGACCTGAGGAACCCGGCCAAGGTCAGTGGTCGTTACTTTGCAAAAAACGCCCCGCATGATCAGCGCTTTGCCGGCACGCTCGAAGCCGACCAGTTGCTGCTCGAGGAGCACGCCGAGGATCGCTACACGCCCTCTGCGCGGATGCGCCTAAAAAAAATCCCCGATGGTCGCTGGCAGGGCCAGTGGATGAGCGCTGAAGGACGGCAGACCCTGCTGACCCTCGATCCCGCTCGGGTTGACCCGCCACAGGCCGAGGCACAGCCGGTGTTCACCGAGACCTACCAGGCATCGCCCTACGATTTTCTGCGTTTGCAATGGCTGCAGCTAACGGCCGGTGAGCCGGTGGAGTACATGGGTTACAGCCTGCAATGGTGGACCGAGCCGACCTCGAAAATAAAAATGTTCGAAGTGCTTTCAGGCTATACGCCCGAGGAGCGCGAGCGGATCAACCAGCACCTGCGCCAGCGCCTGTGGTCCGAAGTGGCGGCGCATTTCACCTGCCTGGCCAAGGTCGGCGCTGATGACAGTTATCACCAGGCCAGTACTTCGGTCACGTTGCTGACCCCGGAGATCGTCAGCGCCAGCTTTTACATAGCCCGGCGTTGTGGCGACGAAACCCCCGACGAGGGCGAGCAGCCGGTCAACCTCGACGCCCACAGCGCTCAGCCGCTGTTTCTGGAAGACGTGTTGTGGGTGGGCCAGGGCCCGGCGATGAATGTGGGTGACCGGCGGAGCCAAGCTGACGGGCACTTGCCTGAAGCCCAGGCCAAGGCTTTCGACGATTACCGTAGCCAGGTGTTTGCGCCCTGGCTGGTGGCACAGTTGCAGAGCCTGTATCCGCAACCCATGCTGGCCCCGGAAGAGGCCGATCGAGTCTGTGATTTCAATAACCCCAGCCACTGGCGGAACCCGGCCTGGTACTTCACGCCCCAGGGCCTGTATCTGTCGCCGGTCTACCCGGAAAAACTGCAATGGTGTGGTGGCGTGGTCTGGTCGGTGCTGCCGTACCCGGTGTTGCAGCAGTATCCGGGCAAGGCCGGGCTGAAGCTGCCGGAGCCAAGCCTGTATGCCCGGCCCTGATCCCATCGCACCGTGGCCTGCGGCCTCTTTATTCAAGGATCATCCAATG
Source organism: Pseudomonas sp. QD4 (assembly GCF_049199125.1). Taxonomy (NCBI): domain Bacteria; kingdom Pseudomonadati; phylum Pseudomonadota; class Gammaproteobacteria; order Pseudomonadales; family Pseudomonadaceae; genus Pseudomonas; species Pseudomonas sp. QD4. The sequence goes on along the minus strand of NZ_JBLZOM010000003.1, from coordinate 473,447 downwards.
CTCAAGGGACTGTTGCGCCAGCTGTCACTGGCCGCCGTGTTGTGTTTTGGGCTGTGCAGTTCGCTGTGGGCGGACGAAGGCCCCCGGGTCTACCGCGGCACCCTGGGCAAGATGCCGATTGTCCTGATGCTTGATAGCTCCAATGACAACGAGGTGAATGGCCGTTACTTCTACCAGAAGTACCACCTGGACCTGGTGCTCAATGGCCACCGCGACGGGCAACTCATCAGCCTGGTCGAAGGCGATGACCGGGGCGGGGATGGCAAGGCGTTGCCACACCTGCGCTTGCGCGAGACTGCCAGCGGCTTGCGGGGGCAGTGGCAAAGCCCCGAGGGCAAGCAACTCGAGGTCGAGTTGAGCCTGGCCCAACTGCCGCCTCTGCCCAGTGATGCGCTGCCGTACCTGGCCACGCTCTACACCGGCGCGCCTTATGAATACCTGCGGCTGCTGGGCCTGACCCTGCAACCGGGCAAGAAACAGGTGTTCATGGGCTACACCCTGCAGTGGTGGCGCGAACCGCAGTCCAACGTCAGCCTGTTCGAAGTGGTCGAAGGTTACCCAACTGAGCAGCGCACACGGATCAATCAGCAACTGATGACGCGCCTGTGGCGCGACGTGGAGCAATACCACGAGTGCCGGCTCAATGGCGGCGAGGCAGCGGTTTACGAGCAGCAAGCTCGCCCCAAACTGCTGAGCCCGGCTTTGCTCAGTGTCAGTATTTCCAGGAGCTGGGATTGCGGCGGGCCGCACCCGGACGAAACCGAGGCCGGCTTCAATCTGCAGGTGGACACCGCCCGGGAACTGACCCTGGAGGACCTGTTGTGGCTCGGTGAGGGCCGGGCATTTCGCTACGTGCGAGATGAGAATGGCTGGGGCGAGGAGGAGTCCGATGTCGACTCCAGCGGTTTTGCCGAGTATCGCCGGCAGCGTCTTGCCCCCTGGCTGATCAGCCAGCTCCAGGCCCTTCACCCCCAGGGCCTGACCCCTCCAGCAAGCGATCAGGAGGGTTGCGACTACAGCAATGTGGAGCGCTGGGTGTACGTCAATTGGTACCTGGGAATAGAGGGATTGCATGTGCTTCCGGCTTTTTCCCACAGCGAGGGCGGGTGCCGGGCTCCGGTGTGGAGCGTATTGCCCTACAGCCTTGTCAGGCAGCATCCCGGTCGCCTGGCGTTGCCATTACCCTGAATCGCTTATTTCATCTGCCGGGCGCCTGCTCGTTTTTCAAGGACCGTTCAATGTTCAAAGGACTGCTGCTGCGGACCTGTCGCTTCGCGCTCTACTCGATGTTGCTGACGGCCCCGGTCTGGGCCAGCGAGGGCAAGCAGGTATTCACCGGCACCCTCGGCCAGGCACCGATTGTTGTCGAGCTGTTCGAGGACATGGCGGGGGATGTTCAGGGGCGCTACTTCTACCGCAAGTACCACAAGGACCTGCGCCTTGAAGGCAAGCGCGAGGGCGATGCCATGGTGCTGGAGGAAAGTCGCTGGGGCAGCAGTGGCGCCCACCCCGGTTTGCGCCTGGAACCTTCGGCCAAGGGCTGGCAAGGCGAATGGAAAGGCGCCGATGGCAAGAGCCTCAAGATCGAATTGAGCCCGGCGCGGATCCCGCCACTGCCGGCCGAACCGATTCCGTACCTGGCCTTGATGCACGACATGGCGCCCTATGATTACCTGCGTTTGCTGGAGCTCAAGCTCAAGCCCGGTAAAAAGCAGAACTTCATGGGCTACAGCCTGCAATGGTGGAGCGAGCCCGAATCCGGCGCGACCCTGTTTGAAGTGGTTGCCGGTTACCCGCAGCCGGCGCTCAAGGCCATCAACCTGCAGCTGTCGAGCAGCTTGTGGCAGGCGGTGGTGGCCTATCACGGCTGTCTGCTGGCCGGCGGTGACGAGGGTTCTTTCGAGCAGACGGCCAAGCCGATGCTGCTGACGTCCTCGGTGATCAGCGTCAGTGTCAGCCATGAGTTCATGTGTGGCGGCGCCAGCCCCAATCAGGATCAGTTTCCGATCAACCTGGATGCCAGCACGGGCCGACCCCTGACCCTGGAGGACGTGATGTGGATCGCCGAGGGCGAGCCGATTCACTACGAGGAATTCATGCCAGGGCGCGACCATTACCCGGCCGAAATCACTGACGCCTACTACGACTATCGCAACACCCTCTTCGGTCGCTGGCTGGTGGGTTACTTCCAGGAGCTGTACCCGCGACAGATGAAAGACGCCGGCGAGCAGGGCGGTTGCGACTACGACAATGAGCAGCGCTGGAAATTTGCCAACTGGTACTTCACCGCCAAGGGCCTGTATTTCAACCCTGATTTCGTCCAGGCGGCCTCGGCCTGCCGTTGGCCGAGCTGGAGTTACCTGCCGTACTCCATCGTCAAAAAGACCCCGGGCGGGGTCCCGTTGCACCTGCCTGACTAAGAGCCTGTGGCTGACTGCGCCTTGAGCCCCGGGGCTTCACGAATGATGAAGTGCTCAAGGCTTTCGATATTGGCGCTGAACACCTCGAACGTCTGATCGGGGCTCTTTTTGCTCGGCACCTGCTTCAGCTCCGGCGTCACCCCGTAAAAGAAGCAATACAACTCCCGCTTGCTGTCGATGGCGTGCTTGATCTCCTCGAGGAAAGCGTTGCGCTTGCGGTAGTTGTCGATCAGTTTCTTGCTCAGGTAGACATTGACCGAATAGGGCTTTTTCTTGGCGTCGGGGTCTTTCTTGAGCCAGACCTTTTGCTCGAAATCGATGCGAAAGCTCAGGTTGTAGTCCTTGATCTCCTTGATCCTGCCCCAGTAGATCAAGCCCCTGTTGTCTTGCAGGTACTCGATCTTCTTGAAAAACGTGGCATAGGACGCGCTGTGCTCGCCGATCTTCAGCGGCATGCGCTTGAGCAGCTCCTTGTCGTCGATATTCGACACAAAGCATTCCACTGGATGGGCGAAGACGCTGGTTTTATCCGGCGCAGTGTCTCGAGCGGTGTAGGGCGTATCGCTGCGGGAGGCGGGCGCGGGAATGTCCTGAGGGGCGTGGACTGCGTCGGTCCTGGCGGCAGGCTTGCGCTGGTATTCGCGGCGGGCCAGCAACAGCTCGGACGGGAAGTGCTCTTCACGCGCGTCCTCGTTCTCGCTGCTGTCCAGTTCGCCAGCCAGCGTCCTGCTGCCATAAGGGCAGCCCTCTATATGCAGGGTGCCCGGCAGGTTCTTGAAGTGCGGGGTGCGGATGTAATTGATGTTCTTTGCGTTGAAGGTACCCAAGCCGTTGCCGGCCTCGAACGCGCTGCGGCAGGCATCGTTGGGGCACTGGAACTGTTCTTTCGCCGAGTCGAAGGCCAGAGTCTCGTCGAAATTCAGATCGCGCACGTCATAGATCGACAACTTGTCGTCGAGGCTGATGCAGTAGGCGAGGTCGAATTTCATGGGGCCGGATCCTTGAGCGAAGAGGGCCTTTTATAGCGGTAGCACCGGTTGGCTGCACGCATTCTTTGCATGCCGTGCCCGATCAACCGGATCGGCTGCCTTGCTGGCGAACAAGCAGGGCGAGTAGGCTCTGTCCACCCCGGATCATCACGCATCCGCCGTTGTACCCACCTTTACAAGGACGTTGCTTATGACGCGCTGCCCACGCTGGTTGCTCTATGTGATGCTCGGCTTTACTTCCCTGACCGCGCATGCGGCTCAAGCCGACGATGCACTGCCTTTCACCGTCGAGGCTGCCGAGGGCTATGAGCAGGAGATGGCGCTGATCAAAAAGGCCGACGAAGGCGATGTCGCCGCAGCCTTTAACCTGGGTTACACCTATTACACCCAACAGAATTATCCCGGTGCCATACGCTGGTACGGCAGGGCTGCGGAGCTGGGCAACGACCGCGCGGCCTTCGAGATCGCGATCATTTACCGCGACGGCCTGCTCGGCGAGCCCGACCAGAAGAAAATGATCAAGTACCTGACGCTTGCCACCAAACACGGCCTGGACCTGGCGCTCATGGAACTCGCCGCCAGCCATTTGCAGGGAACCGGCGTCAAGCAGGACGTGAAAACCGCCATGTACTTCTACGAACAGGCAGCCCAAAAAGGCAATGCCGAAGCCCAGTTCGCCTTAAGCAAGCTGTATTGGAGCGCTGACCGAGGCGTCGAGGACGCCTTCGCCTCGGCCGATGGGCAACTCGATGAATGGGACGCGCGTTACAGCAGCGACGATCGCAAAGCCGGGTATTGGCTGTGCCAGTCCGCCCAACAAAACTATGCCCCCGCGCAGTACGCGCTGAGCTACGCCTACGGCTTTGGGCAAGGGGATATCCCCCTGGATCAAAAACAGCGAAAACTCTGGCTGCACAAAGCCGCTGCCAATGGCTCGGAACAGGCACAGCAGGAGATCGCCAACTCCAGCGTCGCCTGGTACACCGCCGCCGAGCGCTGGGCCAAGGAATTGTTCGAGACCACGCCTGAGCCGACGTGCCCGAATGATGCAGGGGTGTTGAAGGGCTGAGGTGCTTAAGGCTTCGGGCAGTAATCGCCCAGCGACCGACCCGACCGCCCATAAAAAAGCCCTGACCAGGTCAGGGCTTTTTGGTGTTCACCGATTCAAATGATGATCGGAAAACTCAGGCGAGCTTCTGGAATCAATCCCAGCTCAACGCCCCACCGGTCTGATACTCGATAACCCGAGTCTCGAAGAAGTTTTTCTCTTTCTTCAAGTCCATGATTTCGCTCATCCATGGGAACGGGTTGGTGGTGCCTGGGTATTCTTCTTTGAGGCCGATCTGCGACAGGCGACGGTTGGCGATGAACTTGAGGTAGTCCTCCATCATCGCTGCGTTCATGCCCAGTACGCCGCGCGGCATGGTGTCGCGAGCGTATTCGATTTCCAGCTGGGTGCCTTGCAGGATCATTTGCGAGGCTTCTTCCTTCATCTCGGCGTCCCACAGGTGCGGGTTTTCGATTTTGATCTGGTTGATCACGTCGATGCCGAAGTTCAGGTGCATGGATTCGTCGCGCAGGATGTACTGGAACTGCTCGGCGACGCCGGTCATTTTGTTGCGACGGCCCATGGACAGGATCTGGGTGAAGCCGCAGTAGAAGAAGATGCCTTCCAGAACGCAGTAGTAGGCGATCAGGTTGCGCAGCAGCTCTTTGTCGGTGTCGACGGTGCCGGTTTCGAACTTCGGATCGGAGATCGAACGGGTGTACTTGAGGCCCCAGGCGGCTTTTTTAGCGACCGATGGGATCTCGTGGTACATGTTGAAGATTTCGCCTTCGTCCATGGCCAGCGATTCGATGCAGTACTGGTAGGCGTGGGTGTGGATCGCCTCTTCGAACGCCTGGCGCAGGATGTACTGGCGGCATTCCGGGTTGGTGATCAGGCGGTACACCGCCAGGACCAGGTTGTTGGCAACCAGGGAGTCGGCGGTGGAGAAGAAGCCCAGGTTGCGCATCACGATGCGGCGTTCGTCGTCGGTCAGGCCTTCCGGGTCTTTCCAGAGGGCGATGTCGGCGGTCATGTTGACTTCTTGCGGCATCCAGTGGTTTGCGCAGCCATCCAGGTACTTCTGCCAGGCCCAGTCATATTTGAATGGCACCAGCTGGTTGAGGTCGGCGCGGCAGTTGATCATGCGCTTTTCGTCGACGGCCACACGGGCAGAAGCCCCTTCGAGCTCGGCCAGGCCTTCGGCGACGTCGAGCTTGTCGAGGGCGGCCTTGGCGCGAATGATCGCGGCGGAGTCGTTGGCGGTTACTGCGCGAGCTTCGAGAGCAGCGGCACCGCCGGCGCTGTCGAGGCGGTCCATGTTGGCTTCAGAAGCGTGGCCGGCGTTGGCGCCTTTAGCGGCAACTTCGCCTTCTTCTTTGTCGAATTCGTCCCAGCTCAGCATGACGTGTCGTCTCCTGCATGAGGGCCAGATGCCCGTGTGAAAACAAAAGGGTTGGCTTTTCACACGGCCTCACTTGGCCGCATTTGATCTATAGAAAGTCGTTTGTTGCAGCAGCTGAACGCAGGCAATAACGGAATATGTGTACGGAGGTCTGGAACGGCCGTCGGGTGGAACTGAGGTTGTCGGCTCGTGCGCGGGTCCAGCCGGTGACTGCAATCCGGTAAGGGAATGTTGCGGCCCCGTTTTGAGGACGCATTATAGGGATTTTTTCAGGCCTGTGGGGCGACCAAGTAGCGCAGGTTGGCTCACAAAGGGAGGGCACTGAGGGCGAAGCGAGGGTTTACAGGGCTTTGGCCGTGGAAGGGGGGCTGAAGATTTTTTTTTGACGGTGAAAATAGAGGCCGAAAAAGGCCGGAAAATTGGGTTTTTTACTAGATGTAGTGGTTTGAGGTGGTTTTGGTCGGCTTCAAACACTACTAAGCCCGACCGGAGTCGGGCTGTGAAGTCGCCTGCCGGGATCAGCCAAGGTTGGCCGAACCGGTGCGATCGTAGCCGTCAGCGGCGAAGGTGGCGGAGCCAGTACGGTCGTAGCCATCTTCGGCAACAGTGGCCGAGCCGGTGCGGTCATAGCCGTCTTCGGCAAAGGTGGCCGAACCAGTGCGGTCATAACCGTCCTCAACAAAGGTGGCGGAACCTGTGCGGTCATAACCATCGGCGGCAATGGCCGAGCCGGTACGGTCATAGCCATCAGCGGCAAATGTGTTGGCGGCCAGTACAGAGAGGGTCAGGGCGAGGATCAGTTTGGTTTTCATGTCGGTAGCTCCGGGTGTTGTTCGTTTTGTGCGGTGGGTGTGAAGCTCATACTAATCGGATTAAATTGATTAAAAAGCGCAAAAAATGCCGTTTAATAATCGATTATATCGATCTATTTGTGATGGCTTCTCCACGCATGGCCGGCAAGGGCTGCAAGGCGTTAAACGAAATTTCAGGGAATCGGTCGAGTGCGAGTGCCGTGTTCGCGTCTCGATTAGGCGATGCTCTGCAACAGTTCCGTGAGCCGGTGTGTGGCGGGCATCTTTGCCGCAAGAGTGATTTCTTGCGGCCGGCAGTTATAAAGTCTTTTGAAACTAACTTGGCTCTCAGCCGTTAGAGCAGCCGCTGCCCATGACGCGATATTGCAGAATATGTCTTTGGCCGTTGGAGTCTTCGTACTCCATTCGCGCCGGTACAACTTCACACACACTGGGAACTTCGCTCATGGAGATAACTTTGGCGATGTCCAGGTCGGATGAGTAAGAGTATTCCTCTACCGGTGTTTGCTGGCTGGCAACATCAGTCGGGATCTCGTCAGCCATCGCAGTGACGCAAAGACTGCTGAGGGCCAGAACTAATAAAGCTTTCATTTCAAATTTACCTTTCTAAGGTCGTGTGGGGTCACGCAACCTTTTTGGGGTTGCGTGTGGAACTTGAGTAAGTGTTTTGGATTAACTGCCTTCGTGGGGGCTGCAACTTGGTTAATCACTTTGCCTTGTTGGCGAGACCGATTTTAGGCGCCTGGGCGGCCGGCATATAGCCGTGCTTTTGATAAACACTATTGACGGATTTTGTAACAATCCCCCCATTTTCGGGCCGCTGGCCCACATCCGGGTCTTTTCAATATCACCCGGAATCGGCTACAGCCTGCGTGCTAGAGCGGCTGATGAGGTAAATAGGACGTTTTGTAGGGGCTTGTTACTACCATCGTCGAATGGTTCTATAGGCCCGCCCCGGCTAAAACAGGGGCATACAACAACAACTATGTCACCGAGGTAAGAAAGATGAGTGCGGCTTCTCTGTATCCCGTTCGTCCCGAGGTTGCGGCCAATACGCTGACTGACGAGGCGACCTACAAGGCCATGTACCAGCAGTCGGTCGTCAACCCCGACGGCTTCTGGCGCGAGCAGGCCAAGCGCCTCGACTGGATCAAGCCTTTCACCACGGTGAAGCAGACCTCCTTCGACGATCACCATGTCGACATCAAGTGGTTTGCCGACGGCACCCTCAACGTTTCCTACAACTGCCTGGACCGGCACCTGGCTGAGCGCGGCGATCAGATCGCGATCATCTGGGAGGGCGATGACCCTGCCGAAAGCCGCAACATCACCTATCGCGAGCTGCACGAAGAAGTCTGCAAATTCGCCAACGCCCTGCGTGGCCAGGACGTACACCGCGGCGACGTGGTGACTATCTATATGCCGATGATCCCCGAAGCCGTGGTCGCGATGTTGGCCTGTACCCGCATCGGCGCCATCCACTCGGTGGTATTCGGCGGCTTCTCGCCTGAAGCCCTGGCCGGTCGCATCATCGACTGCCGCTCGAAAGTGGTGATCACCGCCGACGAAGGCATTCGCGCCGGCAAGAAGATCCCGCTCAAGGCCAATGTCGACGACGCCCTGACCAACCCGGAAACCAGCAGCATCCAGAAGGTCATCGTGTGCAAGCGCACCGGTGGCAGCATCAAGTGGAACCAGCATCGCGACATCTGGTACGAAGACCTGATGAAGGTTGCCGGCACCGTCTGCGCACCCAAGGAAATGGGGGCTGAAGAAGCCCTGTTCATCCTTTATACCTCCGGCTCCACCGGCAAGCCCAAGGGCGTGCAGCACACTACCGGCGGCTACCTGTTGTATGCGGCCCTGACTCACGAGCGCGTATTCGACTACCGCCCGGGGGAAATCTACTGGTGCACCGCCGACGTCGGCTGGGTCACCGGCCACACTTATATTGTCTACGGCCCGCTGGCCAATGGCGCGACCACCCTGTTGTTCGAAGGTGTGCCGAACTACCCGGACATCACTCGGGTGGCGAAGATCGTCGACAAGCACAAGGTCAACATCCTCTACACCGCGCCGACTGCGATCCGCGCCATGATGGCCTCCGGCACCGCCGCCTGTGAGGGGGCCGATGGCAGCAGCCTGCGTCTGCTGGGTTCGGTGGGCGAGCCGATCAACCCGGAAGCCTGGGACTGGTACTACAAGAACGTCGGTCAATCCCGTTGCCCGATCGTCGATACCTGGTGGCAGACCGAAACCGGCGCGACCCTGATGAGCCCGTTGCCGGGCGCCCATGCGCTGAAGCCGGGTTCTGCCGCGCGGCCGTTCTTTGGCGTGGTGCCGGCCCTGGTCGACAACCTGGGCAACATCATCGAGGGCGCTGCCGAAGGCAACCTGGTGATTCTCGATTCGTGGCCAGGCCAGGCGCGCACGCTCTATGGCGACCACGACCGGTTCGTCGATACCTACTTCAAGACCTTCCGTGGCATGTACTTCACCGGTGACGGTGCACGTCGTGACGAGGATGGTTACTGGTGGATCACCGGGCGTGTGGACGACGTACTCAACGTTTCCGGGCACCGCATGGGCACCGCCGAGATCGAGAGCGCCATGGTCGCCCACCCTAAAGTCGCGGAAGCCGCGGTGGTCGGGGTGCCGCACGACATCAAGGGTCAGGGCATTTATGTCTACGTCACCCTCAATGGTGGCGAAGAGCCGAGCGAAGCGCTGCGCCTTGAGCTGAAGAACTGGGTGCGCAAGGAGATCGGTCCGATTGCCTCGCCGGACGTGATTCAGTGGGCGCCAGGCCTGCCGAAGACCCGCTCCGGGAAGATCATGCGGCGTATCCTGCGCAAAATCGCAACTGCCGAGTACGACGGCCTGGGGGATATCTCGACCCTGGCTGACCCGGGAGTGGTGCAGCACCTGATCGAAACCCACAAGACGATGAACGTCGCGTAACACGCGCTGCCTGTCATCGAGCCCCGCCCGGCCTTGCGCCTGGCGGGGCTTTTTTTGCTTGGCTCGGTGCTTGTAAAGACCTCGATGAGCCCTGGGGGGGGCTGAGGTGCCGGGTCCGGCCAGCGCAACCTGGCAGCAGCGGCTACGGGGCGGTTGCGGGCATTGGGGCAGCGGCTACAGAGATGATAAATATCGGTTTTGTCCATCGGACGTATCTGAATGTTACCGGGATCGCCCAAGGTGTAACCCCGCGCCCAATAGCGGGGCAATGGGAAACGCCAGGCCCCATTTTCGGGCTGGTTTTATCCAGGTAAAAAATAAGTCATTACGCTGAGCTTGCCGGAATAGAAGGCTTTGCCAATAATAGGCCCGCAATTTGCAGCATGTATCGGTTCCATTTCTTTTGCTCTTGCATAAACCTGAAGAGCTGTCAATGCGCCTGGCCGGCTTTCTCGATGCTTGTGTAATTTGTTGTCGCATTGAAGAAATATCGGCTTCCGGCCTGTCGTTAGAATGCCGATCACTCGCTCGTCGTCGCCTGTGCTGGATTTTCGCCGGGCTGCCCAGGACGCTGCGCCGCTAATCAGGTTCCACCCATTCGCATATTGGGCTGTCGCTCACTCTGCCGTTTTCGCCCTTTACCGATGGAGTCCTAAGATGAAGAAACTCGTGCTTCTTGGCGCCCTGGCACTGTCCGTGCTCTCCCTGCCGACATTCGCTGATGAAAAGCCCCTGAAAATTGGTATTGAAGCGGCTTACCCTCCGTTTGCCTCCAAGGCGCCGGACGGCAGCATCGTCGGTTTCGACTACGACATCGGCAACGCCCTCTGTGAAGAGATGAAGGTCAAGTGTGTATGGGTCGAGCAAGAGTTCGACGGCCTGATCCCGGCCCTCAAGGTTCGCAAGATCGACGCCATCCTGTCGTCGATGTCGATCACCGATGATCGCAAGAAGTCCGTGGACTTCACCGGCAAGTACTACAACACCCCGGCACGTCTGGTCATGAAGGCTGGCACTCAGATCAGCGATGGCCTGACCGAGCTCAAAGGCAAGAACATTGGCGTGCAACGTGGTTCGATCCACGAGCGCTTTGCCCGTGAAGTGCTGGCGCCATTGGGTGCCGAGATCAAGCCTTACGGTTCGCAGAACGAAATCTACCTGGATGTGGCCGCCGGTCGTCTCGATGGCACCGTGGCCGACGCCACCCTGTTGAACGACGGTTTCCTGAAAACCGATTCCGGCAAGGGCTTCGCCTTCGTGGGTCCGGCCTTCACCGACGTCAAATACTTCGGCGACGGCGTAGGGATTGCAGTGCGCAAGGGTGATGCGCTCAAAGACAAGATCACCACTGCCATCGCCGCCATTCGTGCGAGCGGCAAGTACAAGCAAATCCAGGACAAGTACTTCGACTTCGATATTTACGGCCAGTAATACGTCGAAGCAGTCAGTCCGAGATGGCGCAAGCAGCAGAATCTCTGAAGTTTGCGCCATTTTTTCATCCCAATTTTCGAGGACCTGAATCATGTTGAAAGGCTACGGGGCTGTCATCCTCGATGGCGCTTGGCTGACGCTTCAGCTCGCCTTGTCGTCCATGGCCCTGGCCATTGTTCTGGGTCTGATCGGGGTCGCGCTGCGCCTGTCACCGGTGCGCTGGCTGGCCTGGCTGGGCGATCTGTATTCGACGGTGATCCGTGGGATTCCCGACCTGGTGCTGATCCTGCTGATTTTCTACGGCGGCCAGGACCTGCTCAACCGCGTCGCACCGCTGCTGGGTTTTGACGACTACATCGACCTCAACCCGCTGGCAGCCGGTATTGGCACCCTGGGTTTCATCTTCGGTGCCTATCTGTCGGAAACCTTCCGCGGCGCCTTTATGGCCATCCCCAAGGGGCAGGCCGAAGCCGGCATGGCCTACGGCATGAGCAGTTTTCAGGTGTTCTTCCGGGTACTGGTGCCGCAGATGATTCGCCTGGCGATTCCCGGCTTCACCAATAACTGGCTGGTCCTGACCAAGGCCACCGCGCTGATTTCGGTGGTGGGCCTGCAAGACATGATGTTCAAGGCCAAGCAGGCGGCAGACGCCACCCGCGAGCCTTTCACCTTCTTCCTTGCAGTGGCGGCGATGTACCTGGTGATCACCAGCGTCTCGTTGCTGGCACTGCGTTACCTTGAGAAGCGCTACTCGGTAGGCGTAAGGGCGGCTGATCTATGATCTTCGACTACAACGTCATTTGGGAGGCGATGCCGCTGTACATGGGCGGCCTGCTGACCACCTTGAAACTCCTGGCCCTGTCGCTGTTTTTCGGCCTGCTGGCGGCCTTGCCCCTGGGGCTGATGCGGGTCTCCAAGCAGCCGGTCATCAACATGACCGCCTGGCTCTACACCTACGTGATCCGCGGCACGCCGATGCTGGTGCAGCTGTTTCTGATCTACTACGGCCTGGCGCAGTTCGAGGCGGTGCGTGAGAGTTTTCTCTGGCCGTGGCTGTCGAGTGCGACCTTCTGTGCCTGCCTGGCCTTTGCCGTGAACACCAGCGCCTACACCGCTGAAATCATCGCCGGCAGCCTGCGGGCCACGCCCAATGGCGAGATTGAAGCCGCCAAGGCCATGGGTATGTCGCGCTACAAGATGTATCGCCGCATCCTGCTGCCGTCGGCCCTGCGCCGGGCGCTGCCGCAGTACAGCAACGAAGTGATCATGATGCTGCAGACCACCAGTCTGGCCTCCATCGTGACCCTGATCGACATCACCGGCGCCGCCCGGACCGTCAACGCCCAGTACTACCTGCCGTTCGAAGCCTACATCACCGCTGGCGTGTTCTACCTGTGCCTGACCTTTATCCTGGTGCGCCTGTTCAAGTTGGCCGAGCGCCGCTGGCTGGGCTACCTGGCGCCGCGGAAGCACTGATATGGAACGTATCGATCATTCATTGCCCTGGAGCCATTTGGGCTGCGAGCGCCAGGTCTCGGTGTTTCGCTTTGGCCATGGCGAGCGCAAGGCCTACATCCAGGCCAGCCTGCACGCCGATGAGTTGCCCGGCATGCGCACCGCCTGGGAGCTGAAAAAACGCCTGACCGAGCTGGAAGCCCAGGGCGCGCTCAATGGCGTGATCGAGCTGGTGCCGGTGGCCAATCCGATCGGCCTCGGGCAGTTGCTGCAAGGCAATCACCAGGGGCGTTTCGAGGCCGGCAGCGGCAAGAACTTCAACCGTGATTTCGTTGAGCTGAGTGCGCCGGTTGCGGCGTTGCTGGAAGGGTGCCTGGGGGATGATCCCCACGCCAATATCCGCCTGATTCGCCAGGCCATGAGCGACGCCCTGGCGGCCTTGCCGGCCCCGACCAGTCAACTGCAAGGCTTGCAACGGGTGTTGCTGAGCCATGCCTGCGGTGCCGACGTGGTCCTCGACCTGCATTGCGATGCCGAGGCAGCGCTGCACATGTACGCTTTGCCGCAGCACTGGCCGCATTGGCGTTCCCTGGCTGCGCACTTGAATGTACGGGTCGGCCTGCTGGCCGAGGAGTCGGGCGGCAACTCGTTTGACGAGGCCTGTTCGCTGCCCTGGCTGCAACTTTCCCGGTTGTTTCCCGAGGCGCAGATTCCATTGGCGTGCCTGGCGACCACCGTCGAGCTGGGTGGACAGGCCGACACCGGCCGCCCGCAAGCCGAGGCTCATGCCGAAGGGATCCTGGCGTTTCTGGCCGAGCAGGGTTTGATCGCTGGCGAGTGGCCCAAGGCCGCCCAGGAAGCCTGCGAAGCCATGCCCTTTGAAGGCACCGAGCTATTGTTTGCGCCCCACGCGGGCGTGGTGAGCTTTCTGCGTCCGGTTGGCAGCTGGGTGGAGAAGGGCGAGCCTATCTTTGAAGTGATTGACCCCTTATCCGATCGGGTCAGCATCCTGTGTGCTGGCACCAGCGGCGTGTTGTTTGCCGTGGAACGGCTACGTTATGCCCAATCCGGTTTCTGGCTGGCCAAGGTGGCGGGGCGCGAAGCGCTGCGGCACGGGCGCTTGCTCAACGACTGACTGACAGCTTTTTGTGAGAACCGACAGCATGTACAAACTTGAAGTCCAAGACCTGCATAAACGCTATGGCAGTCACGAAGTGCTCAAGGGCGTGTCCCTGAAAGCCGCCGCCGGCGATGTCATCAGCATCATCGGCTCCAGTGGCTCCGGCAAAAGTACCTTTTTGCGCTGTATCAACCTGCTTGAGCAGCCCCATGCGGGCAAGATCCTGCTGAACAACGAAGAGCTCAAGCTGGTGGCGAACAAGGACGGCGCGCTCAAGGCCGCCGACCCGAAACAACTGCAGCGCATGCGCTCGCGGCTGTCGATGGTGTTTCAGCATTTCAATCTGTGGTCGCACATGACCGCGTTGGAAAACATCATGGAAGCGCCGGTCCATGTACTCGGCATGTCCAAGGCCGAGGCGCGGGAAAAGGCCGAGCTGTACCTGGCCAAGGTCGGCGTGGCGCACCGCAAGGACGCCTACCCGGGCCATATGTCCGGTGGTGAGCAGCAGCGGGTGGCGATTGCCCGGGCCCTGGCCATGGAGCCGGAAGTCATGCTGTTTGACGAACCGACCTCGGCGCTCGATCCGGAATTGGTGGGCGACGTGCTGAAAGTCATGCAGGCCCTGGCCCAGGAAGGTCGGACCATGGTCGTGGTCACCCACGAAATGGGCTTTGCTCGCGAAGTGTCGAACCAGTTGGTGTTCCTGCACCAAGGGGTGGTGGAAGAGAGCGGCAACCCGCGTGAAGTGCTGGTCAATCCGCAGTCCGAGCGGTTGCAGCAGTTCCTGTCGGGCAGCTTGAAGTAACAGCTGATTTAGCGCTGCCGTTGTGCACCTTTTTAGGGCATGCTGCGCCTCGCGCAGACTGGTCTATGTTGGTGCTGCCGCCCTCGGTTTTTTAACACTGTTTTCGTTTCGGATCGCACGCCATGACTGCCCATCGAATTGGTTTCCTGATTTGGCCCAGCACTAAAGCCTTGACGCTGGCGCTGGCTGAGGAGGCCTTGCGTGTTGCTCAGCGCGTGCATCCGGATGTTGTCTACGAACTCTCGTTCCTGCAGGCCGAGGCTCCGGCTGAAGGCGCCTGGCAACTGCCGGGTGAGCCTTGGGCGGGCAAGCTTGAAGGCTGCCAAAAGCTGTTTTTGCTGGCCGATGAGCCGCCGGCCTCCATAGCGCCGGCCCTGAGCAGCGCGCTCAAGCAGCTGGTGCGAGCCGGTTGTGTGATCGGTGGCTTGTCGGCCGGGGTCTACCCGCTGGCGCAGTTGGGTTTGCTCGATGGTTATCGGGCGGCGGTGCACTGGCGTTGGCAGGATGATTTCGCCGAGCGTTTTCCCAAGGTGATTGCCACCAGTCATCTGTTTGACTGGGATCGTGATCGCCTGACCGCCTGTGGTGGTATGTCGGTGCTGGATCTGCTGCTGGCGGTGCTGGCCCGTGATCACGGCGCCGAGCTGGCGGGTGCGGTATCGGAAGAGTTGGTGGTGGAGCGGATTCGCGAAGGCGGCGAGCGCCAGCGTATTCCGTTGCAAAACCGCCTGGGCTCCAGCCATCCGAAGCTGACCCAGGCCGTGCTGCTAATGGAAGCCAACATCGAAGAGCCGCTGACCACCGATGAAATTGCCCAGCACGTTTGCGTGTCGCGTCGGCAGTTGGAGCGGATCTTCAAGCAGTACCTCAATCGTGTGCCCAGCCAGTATTACCTGGAGCTGCGCCTGAACAAGGCGCGCCAGATGTTGATGCAGACCAGCAAGTCGATCATTCAGATCGGCCTGTCCTGCGGCTTCTCCTCGGGGCCGCATTTCTCCAGCGCCTACCGCAACTTCTTCGGCGCCACCCCTCGCGAAGATCGCAATCAGCGGCGCAGCAGCAGCCCGTTCGAGTTGTCATCGGTGCCGTCCGAGCGCGGTTGATCCGATCCGGCGGGTTTGGTTGCCCTGGCGTTCAACGCATTTCAGCAAAGATTGCCCGGCGTCTGCTTCAGCCAGCGCAGCCTACGGCAGCGGCTACAACTCAAACATGTGCCGCTGCCGCCAGGCTGCGTTGGCTCTGAACCCCGGCGCATTTTTCCACGGATTACACGACGCCTGCCCTGCCCAGCGCCCAAGTGTGGCTCAAGCCTATGGCAGCGACGACAGATCATTGGCCGACGCAATTGCGGGCAGAGCTGCCGCTAAGGGCTGTCGGCAGTTTAAACTGCGCCTTTGCGACGCTATTTGTCGCATTGCCGTAAACCCGTCTAAATCCGGGTTTGGCGCTATAAGAAGTTGTCGCTTGGCGGCAAGGCCGGGCTGAAAACTGTCCTTACAATCCCCCCATCGCTCGCCAGTTTCAGGCAGGCGTTCCTCTTCAGGAGACTCCGATGTCCGTTGAGCAAGCTCCGGTGCAACGCGCCGATTTCGACCAGGTCATGGTTCCCAACTATGCGCCTGCGGCTTTCATTCCAGTGCGTGGCGCCGGGTCCCGAGTCTGGGATCAGTCAGGTCGAGAGCTGATCGACTTCGCCGGCGGCATCGCGGTCAACGTCCTGGGTCATGCCCATCCGGCGCTGGTCGGTGCGCTGACCGAACAGGCCAACAAGCTGTGGCACGTGTCCAACGTCTTCACCAACGAGCCGGCCCTGCGCCTGGCGCACAAGTTGATCGACGCCACGTTCGCCGAGCGCGTGTTCTTCTGCAACTCCGGCGCCGAAGCCAACGAGGCCGCTTTCAAGCTGGCCCGTCGCGTAGCCTTCGATCGTTTCGGCACTGAGAAGTACGAAATCATCGCCGCGCTCAACAGCTTCCACGGCCGTACCCTGTTCACCGTCAACGTCGGTGGCCAGTCGAAGTACTCCGACGGTTTCGGTCCTAAAATCACCGGCATCACCCACGTTCCTTATAACGACCTGGCAGCGTTGAAAGCCGCCGTTTCGGACAAGACCTGCGCCGTGGTGCTGGAGCCGATCCAGGGCGAGGGTGGCGTACTGCCGGCCGAGCTGGCTTACCTGCAAGGTGCCCGCGAGCTGTGCAACGAGCACAACGCGCTGCTGGTGTTCGATGAAGTGCAAACCGGCATGGGCCGCAGCGGCAAGCTGTTCGCCTACCAGCACTACGGTGTGACGCCGGACATCCTGACCAGCGCCAAGAGCCTGGGCGGTGGTTTCCCGATCGCCGCCATGCTGACCACTGAAGCGCTGGCCAAGCACCTGGTGGTCGGTACTCACGGCACCACCTACGGCGGCAACCCGCTGGCGTGTGCTGTCGCGGAAGCGGTGATCGACGTGATCAACACTCCTGAAGTGCTGAGTGGTGTCAACGCCAAGCATGACAAGTTCAAGACCCGCCTGGAGCAGATCGGCGAGAAATACGGCCTGTTCACTCAGGTGCGCGGCCTGGGTCTGCTGCTCGGTTGCGTGCTGAGCGATGCCTGGAAGGGCAAAGCCAAAGACATCTTCAACGCCGCTGAAAAAGAAGGCCTGATGATTCTGCAAGCCGGCCCGGATGTGGTGCGCTTCGCCCCGAGCCTGGTGGTTGAAGACGCCGATATCGACGCCGGCCTTGACCGCTTCGAACGCGCCGTCGCCACGTTGACCCAAGCCTGATTCAGGCCGCAGTACTCCTCGGCGTTTATCCTCGCGGATAGGCGTCGAGCCACATTTCTGTGCCGGGCTATCCCGGCATTTTTTTCCTGAGTCGGCCTGTTTGCCGACCTGTTTCGAGTAAGGAGTGACACCATGCTGGTGATGCGCCCCGCGCAAATGGCTGATCTGGGCGAGGTACAGCGTCTGGCTGCGGACAGTCCGATTGGTGTCACTTCCTTGCCGGATGATGTCGAACGCCTGAGCGACAAGATTGCTGCCTCCGAAGCCTCGTTCGCTGCCGAAGTCAGCTTCAACGGTGAAGAGAGCTACTTCTTTGTCCTTGAAGACACCGACAGCGGCAAGCTGGTGGGCTGCTCGGCCATCGTCGCTTCGGCCGGCTACTCCGAGCCGTTCTACAGCTTTCGCAATGAAACCTTCGTTCACGCCTCTCGCGAGCTGAAGATTCATAACAAGATTCACGTCCTGTCCCAGTGCCATGACCTGACCGGCAACAGCCTGTTGACCAGCTTCTACGTGGTGCCGGAATTGGTGGGTTCGTCGTGGTCGGAGCTCAACTCCCGCGGCCGCCTGCTCTTTGTGGCCAGCCACCCGGAGCGCTTTGCCGATTCAGTGGTGACCGAGATCGTCGGCTACAGCGACGAGCATGGCGACTCGCCATTTTGGGACGCCATCGGACGTAACTTCTTCGACCTCAACTACGCTGCCGCCGAGCGCCTGTGCGGGCTGAAAAGCCGCACCTTCCTCGCCGAACTGATGCCGCACTACCCGATCTACGTGCCGCTGCTGCCGGACGCCGCCCAAGAGGCGATGGGCCAGGTGCACCCGCGGGCGCAGATCACGTTCGACATCCTGATGCGCGAAGGCTTCGAGACCGATCATTACATCGACATCTTCGACGGCGGCCCGACCCTGCACGCACGGGTTTCGGGCATTCGCTCGATCGCCCAGAGCCGCGTGGTGCCGGTGAAAATCGGCGAGGTGAGCAAGGGCGGCGGACGCCAGTATCTGGTGGCCAACGCCCAGTTGCAGGATTACCGCGCGGTGTTGCTGGAGCTCGACTATGCCCCAGGCAAACCGGTGACCCTGGACTTGCAAGCGGCCGAAGCACTGGGTGTCGGCGAAGGTGCCAGCGTGCGCCTGGTAGCGGTTTGACGCCTGCTTTTGCCCAGAGAAAATTGCCCAGAAGGCAGCGAGTTTCACGGGTGGCGTTAGCGGCCCGTTTGAGGAGATAGCATGATCGTTCGTCCCGTACGCAGCAGCGATTTACCCGCGCTGATCGACCTGGCGCGCAGTACCGGCACCGGCCTGACCACTTTGCCGGCCAACGAAGAGCGCCTGACCCACCGCGTCGGCTGGGCCGAGAAAACCTTTCGCGGCGAGGCCGAGCGCGGCGATGCCGACTACCTGTTCGTGCTCGAAGACGACAACGGCCGGGTGGTGGGCATCTCTGCGATCGCCGGTGCGGTCGGCCTGCGTGAGCCCTGGTACAACTTCCGGGTCGGCCTGACGGTCAGCGCCTCCCAGGAGCTCAATATCTACCGCGAGATTCCGACGCTGTTCCTGGCCAACGACCTGACCGGCAACTCCGAGCTGTGCTCGCTGTTCCTGCACGCCGATTACCGCACCGGCCTCAACGGTCGCATGCTGGCTAAGGCGCGGATGCTGTTTATCGCCGAGTTCCCGCAGCTGTTCGGCAACAAGATCATTGCCGAAATGCGCGGCATGTCTGACCCCGCCGGGCGCTCGCCATTCTGGGAAAGCCTGGGCCGGCACTTCTTCAAGATGGAATTCAGCCAGGCCGACTACCTGACCGGGGTGGGCAACAAGGCGTTTATCGCCGAACTGATGCCCAAGTTCCCGCTCTACACCTGCTTCCTTTCCGAAGACGCGCGCAGCGTGATCGGCAAGGTGCACACCGACACCGAGCCGGCCCTGGCCATGCTCAAGAGTGAAGGCTTCAGCTATCAGGGCTACGTCGACATCTTCGACGCCGGTCCGGCGGTGGAATGCGAAACCAGCAAGATCCGCGCGGTACGCGACAGCCAGGCGCTGGTGCTGGCGATCGGCACTCCAGGCGATGACGCCACGCCGTTCCTGATCCACAACCGCAAGCGCGAGGATTGCCGCATCACGGCCGCTCCGGCGCGCTTTGCCGCCGGCACCCTGGTGGTCGATCCCCTGACCGCCAAACGCCTGCAACTCAACGCCGGCGACCAGGTCCGCGCGGTTCCGTTGTCTGCTTCCCGGGAGTCCAAGTAATGAATGCGCAATACATCGCTGGTGAGTGGCTGGCAGGGCAGGGCGAAGCCTTTCAATCCCTGAACCCGGTAACGCAGCAGGTGCTGTGGACCGGCAACGGTGCCACCGCCGAACAGGTTGAATCCGCTGTCCAAGCCGCGCGCCAGGCATTTCCAGCATGGGCCAAGCGCTCCCTGGACGAGCGTATCGCAGTGCTGGAAGCCTTTGCCGCCAGCCTGAAGAACCACGCCGACGAACTGGCCCGCTGCATTGGCGAGGAGACCGGCAAGCCACTGTGGGAGTCGGCCACCGAAGTCACCAGCATGGTCAACAAGATTGCCATCTCGGTGCAGAGCTACCGTGAGCGTACCGGCGAGAAGAGCGGCCCCCTGGGCGACGCCACCGCCGTGCTGCGCCACAAGCCACACGGCGTGGTGGCGGTGTTCGGTCCTTACAACTTCCCGGGCCACTTGCCCAATGGCCATATCGTCCCGGCCTTGCTGGCGGGCAACAGCGTGCTGTTCAAACCCAGCGAGCTGACGCCCAAAGTCGCCGAGCTGACCGTCAAGTGCTGGATCGAAGCCGGTCTGCCGGCCGGTGTGTTGAACCTGCTGCAGGGCGCGCGGGAAACCGGCATCGCCCTGGCTGCCAACCCGGGTATCGACGGGCTGTTCTTCACCGGCTCCAGCCGTACCGGCAATCACCTGCACCAGCAGTTCGCCGGGCGCCCGGACAAGATCCTGGCGCTGGAGATGGGCGGCAACAACCCGCTGGTGGTGGATCAGGTCGCGGACCTGGACGCGGCGGTGTACACCATCATCCAGTCTGCATTCATCTCCGCTGGCCAGCGCTGCACCTGCGCCCGCCGCCTGCTGGTGCCGCAGGGTGCCTGGGGCGACCAGTTGCTGGAACGCCTGGTGGCCGTCAGCGCGACCATCGAGGTCGGTGCATTCGACCAGCAGCCTGCGCCGTTCATGGGCTCGGTGATTTCCCTGGGGGCTGCCCGCGCCTTGCTCGACGCCCAGGAACAACTGCTGGCCAATGGCGCGGTGGCGCTGCTGGCCATGACTCAGCCCCAGGCCCAGGCCGCACTGCTGACCCCGGGCATTCTCGACGTGACGGCCGTGGCCGAGCGACCGGACGAGGAGCTGTTCGGGCCGTTGCTGCAAGTGATTCGCTACGCGGATTTTGCCGGTGCGATTGCTGAAGCCAACAACACCCAATACGGCCTGGCTGCGGGCCTGCTCTCGGATTCCGAGGCGCGCTACCAGCAGTTTTGGCTGGAAAGCCGGGCCGGCATCGTCAACTGGAACAAACAGCTGACCGGCGCCGCCAGCAGCGCACCTTTCGGTGGCGTGGGCGCGTCGGGCAACCATCGGGCCAGCGCCTACTACGCGGCAGATTACTGCGCGTACCCGGTGGCCTCGCTGGAAACCCCGAGCCTGGTGCTGCCGAGCGCATTGACCCCAGGTGTGCGCTTGTCCTGAATGTGTGGGAGCTGTTGTGGCTGGGGAGCACGCTCTCTGGCCACAGGTTGATCCGCTTTTAACGCCTATAAAAATATCGATGTTCGTGGAGCCTCGCTGATGAAATCCTATGAAGTCAATTTTGACGGTCTAGTGGGGCCGACCCATAACTACGGTGGTCTTTCCTACGGCAACGTCGCCTCCCAGAGCAACAGTCAGCAGTCTTCCAACCCCAAGGAAGCGGCGCTGCAAGGCCTGGCGAAAATGAAAGCGCTGATGGAAATGGGCTTTCAGCAAGGCGTGCTGGCCCCGCAGGAGCGGCCGGATGTAGCGGCCCTGCGCAGCCTCGGTTTTGCCGGCAGCGACGCGCAAGTGATTCAGCAGGCCGCCAAGCAGGCCATGCCGCTGCTGGTTGCCAGTTGCTCGGCGTCGAGCATGTGGGTGGCCAACGCCGCCACCGTCAGCCCGAGCGCCGACACTGCCGATGGCCGCGTGCATTTCACCGCCGCCAACCTCAACTGCAAATACCACCGCAGCATCGAGCACCCGACCACCAGCCGCGTGCTGGGGGCAATGTTCGCCGACCAGAAGCACTTCGCACACCACGCGGCGTTGCCGGCAGTGGCGCAGTTTGGCGACGAAGGCGCGGCCAACCACACGCGCTTCTGCCGTGAGTACGGCCAGGCCGGGGTCGAGTTTTTTGTGTTCGGGCGCAGCGCCTTCGACACCCGCTACCCGGCACCGCAGAAATACCCGGCCCGCCAGACTCTGGAAGCCTCGCAAGCCGTGGCTCGCCTGCACGGCCTGAGCGACGATGGCGTGGTCTACGCCCAGCAGAATCCGTCGGTGATCGACCAGGGTGTGTTCCACAACGACGTGATCGCGGTCGGTAACGGCGAGCTGCTGTTCCACCACGAAGATGCCTTCCTCGACACTGACACCATGCTCGCCGAGCTGCAGGGCAAGCTGGCCAAGTTCGGCGGCAACTTCCAGTCGATCTGCGTGCCGCGCTCCCAGGTCACGGTGGAGGACGCGGTGCGCTCCTACCTGTTCAACAGCCAGCTGCTGTCCCGTGCCGATGGCACGATGCTGCTGATCGTGCCCGAGGAATGCCGCGCCAACGAACGCGTCTGGCAGTACCTGCAAGGCCTGACGTCTTCGGCCGGGATGATTCGTGAAGTGAAGGTCTTCGACCTCAAGCAAAGCATGCAGAACGGCGGCGGCCCGGCGTGCCTGCGACTGCGGGTCGCGCTCAACGAAACTGAGCTGGCGGCGGTCAATCCAGGGGTTATCATGACCGCGCCGTTGTACGACACCTTGACCCAATGGGTCGGCAAGCACTACCGCGACCGCCTGGCCGAAAGCGATCTGGCGGATCCGCAATTGCTGCTTGAGTGCCGGACGGCACTGGATGAACTGACGCAAATCCTTAAACTGGGCGCGGTTTATCCATTCCAGATCAATTGAAAGCCCGCGCCCGTCTCTGTTGAGTCGGGCGCGCCGCTTTATCTCCAGATGAGAGCGTAATAAATGAGCGATACCCTGCAGCTGATCCTTGAAGACACCGACGGCACTCAACTGGAAACCTCCTGCACCCGTGTTGCGGTGATGTGGCAAGGCAAAGAGTTGTGGATCCAGCAGGACGGCCGTGGCCAATTGCTGATCGGCGTGGACGTTGAAGAAGGTGATGCCGAATACGCCAACCTGCTGCTGCGCCCGCTGGCGACCAACCTGGTCAGCCTGCAACTGGAAATGGAACCGGCCGACGCCGGTGACGAAGACGATCACGTGCACGGCCCGGATTGCGGCCACGCTCACTAAGGAACTCGTTCTATGCTCGCCCTCGGCAAACTGCTTGAACTGACCCTCGCCGGTCGCGAACCGGCGGAGAAGACTCAACTGACTGTCGAAGGCGTGCGGATGCGCTGGTTGAGCGAGGGCGCGCTGGAAGTGCGGCCGCCCGAAGCTCGCGACAATGGCATGGACCTGCTGCTGTCGGCCGGCATCCACGGTAACGAGACCGCGCCGATCGAGTTGCTCGATCGGTTGCTGCATGACATCGCCCGGGGTGACCTCAAGCCTCGCGCACGTATTCTGTTCCTGTTCGGCAACCCCGAGGCCATGCGCCGCGGCGAGCGTTATATCGAGCAGGACGTCAATCGGCTGTTCAACGGCCGTCATGAACAAAGCAGCGGCAACGAAGCCCTGCGTGCCTGCGAACTGGAGCGGCTGGCGGCGAGCTTTTTCAGCCTGCCCGAGCGCAGTCGCCTGCACTACGACCTGCACACCGCGATTCGCGGCTCGAAAATCGAGCAGTTCGCCCTCTATCCGTGGAAGGAAGGCCGCCAGCACTCGCGCGCTGAACTGGCCCGCTTGCGTGCCGCTGGCATGCAAGCGGTGCTGCTGCAGAACAAGCCGTCGATCGTGTTCAGCTCCTACACCTACGACAAGCTGGGTGCCGAGTCCTTCACCCTGGAGCTGGGCAAGGCCCGGCCTTTCGGCCAGAACCAGGGCGTCAACGTCGAGCGCCTGGAAACCCGCCTCAAGCAGATCATTGAAGGCCGCGAGCCGCCGTTGGCCGAGCAGAGCCTGGACGGTTTGCAGCTGTTCAGCGTGGCCCGGGAAATCATCAAGCACAGCGACGCTTTCCACCTGCACCTGCCGGCGGACATCGAGAATTTTTCGGAACTGGAAGTGGGTTATCTGCTGGCCGAGGACATCGCCCAGACCCGTTGGGTGGTCGAAGAACCCGGTGCCCGAATCATCTTCCCCAACCCTAAGGTCAAGAACGGCTTGCGCGCCGGGATTCTGATCGTTCCCACTACAGACGCCGAGCTGGCCTGACCCTGTAGCTACTGCAGGCTCGGGGCGCGTTCGGGGTCTGCTTGCGTCATCTCGGTTTCAATGACGGTCAGCGCAGCCTGCCGCAGGCTGCGCTGTCCTCAACTGACACCGTAGGGTGTCAGGGCTATCTCTCTACGGTGCTTCAGACCGCTACTGCACGTTGCTCATGACGGCGCAGGGCGCGGGTCTTGTGCAGGGTATCGGCGCAAGTCTTCGCCGCTTCCTGGCCTTTGTGCACGAAGTGGTCGAAGAAGAACTTCTGGTGCTCTTCGCCGGCATGGAAGTGATGCGGGGTCAGCACCACGGAGAATACCGGCACTTCGGTTTCCAGCTGCACTTGCATCAGGCCGCTGATCACCGACTGGGCGACGAACTCGTGACGGTAGATCCCGCCATCCACCACCAGGCCTGCGGCGACGATCCCGGCATAACGCCCGGATTTGGCCAGCAGCTTGGCGTGCAGGGGGATTTCGAAGGCGCCGCCGACTTCAAAGAAGTCGATGTCGCTTTCCTGGTAACCCTGGGCCAGCATTTCGGCGACGAAACCCTTACGGCTCTGATCGACGATTTCCTTGTGCCAGCAGGCCTGGATAAACGCGACGCGCTCGTTCGAGTGGCTTTTGCTTTTGCTATCGATTGCGGTGGGTTGCATGTTCTGACTCCTGTTTGTGTGAAAAACAGGGCGTTATGAATCGAATGGGATTTAAGGGTACGTGCCAGACAGACCTGTGATTACTCACACGGCTGCTCCGGTTCGGCCCTTTGGCGCCAATCCCGTTCTCTCTTCATCCGGACTATGACCGTCGGCCCCGGGATCACACCGGGTCTGCTGACCTTGCCGCCACTCACCGTAAAGCCGTGGGTGTCGCCAAGCGCTCGCGGGCTATGCGCATTGCGCGCAATTACCGCCGGTGGGGAGTTACACCCCGCCCTGAGAACGTTTGCCGCCGGATTATTCGGCGGCGGTGAGTTTTTAACACATATTTTTTGCTGCTGCATCGCTGCTTTTGGATGATAGGCATCGATTTTTTGCAGGGTTAGGCGGGTTTTTCCGCTGCGGCCCTTGATTAATCGTGGTGTCGACCGTAGAAAAACAGCTCGCCGCAGACTTTACTGCCGGCATCGACTTACCCGTCCTATTGATGAGGCCCGCCCCATGAGTGTTATCGATCTTCGCAGCGACACGGTCACCCAGCCCAGCGCAGGCATGCTTGAGGCGATGGCCGGTGCCAGGACCGGGGATGATGTGTACGGCGAGGATCCGACGGTCAACCAGCTTGAGGCCGATCTGGCGCAGCGCCTGGGTTTTGCCGCCGCGCTGTTCGTACCCAGCGGCACCATGAGCAACCTGCTGGGGCTGATGGCCCATTGCGAGCGTGGCGACGAATACATCGTCGGCCAGCAGGCCCACACCTACAAATATGAAGGGGGCGGTGCGGCGGTGCTCGGCTCGATCCAGCCACAGCCCCTGGAATTTCAGGACGACGGCTCGCTGGACCTGGTTCAGGTGGCGGCCGCGATCAAGCCCGACGACTTCCACTTCGCCCGCAGCCGCCTGCTGGCCCTGGAAAACACCATGCAGGGCAAGGTGCTACCCCTGACCTATCTGGCCCAGGCGCGGGCTTTCACTCGTGAACACGGCCTGGCCCTGCACCTGGACGGCGCCCGCGTGTACAACGCGGCGGTCAAACTGGGGGTCGATGCACGGGAGATCACTCGGCACTTCGACTCGGTGTCGGTGTGCCTATCCAAAGGTCTGGGCGCACCGGTGGGTTCGGTGCTGTGCGGCTCGGAGCAACTGATTGCCAAGGCACGCCGCCTGCGCAAGATGGTCGGTGGCGGCATGCGCCAGGCGGGGATTCTCGCGGCGGCCGGCCTCTATGCCCTGGAGCACCAGGTGCAGCGCCTGGCCGACGACCATGCCAACGCCCGCCTGCTGGCCGACGGCCTGCGCGAGGCCGGCTATAGCGTCGAGCCGGTGCAGACCAACATGGTGTACGCCCAGGTCGGTGACCGTGCCGAAGCCCTCAAGGCCTTTGCCGGCGAGCGCGGGATCAGGCTGGGCGCGGCGTCACGCTTGCGCATGGTCACGCATCTTGACGTCAGCCGGGCGCAAATCGAGCAAGTCGTCGATGCTTTTGCCGAGTTTTCCCGCAACTGACAGTGTTAGCCGTCCAATTGACTGTTTGTATCGTACAAACACGCTGTACCTGCTGATTAACGCCGATATAATGCGGCCCTTTGCCGTCGCTTCGTCTGTTGACGTTTCGCACAGGCCTTTGGCCGCAGCCTCCGTGGAAGAACCTAATGAAAAGCGCAGAAATCCGTGAAGCCTTCCTTCGCTTCTTCGAAGAGCAAGGCCACACCCGTGTAGCCTCCAGCTCTTTGATTCCGGGCAACGACCCAACCCTGCTGTTCACCAACGCGGGGATGAACCAGTTCAAGGACTGCTTTCTGGGCCAGGAAAAACGAGCCTACACCCGCGCCACCAGCAGCCAGAAGTGCGTGCGTGCCGGTGGCAAGAACAGCGACCTGGAAAACGTCGGTTATACCGCTCGTCACCACACTTTCTTCGAAATGCTGGGTAACTTCAGCTTCGGTGACTATTTCAAGCACGACGCGATTACCTATGCCTGGACCTTCCTGACCGGTGTCCTGAAGCTGCCGAAGGAAAAACTCTGGGTCACGGTCTACGCCTCGGACGATGAAGCGTATGACATCTGGACCCAGCAAATCGGTGTGCCAGCCGAGCGCATGATTCGCATCGGCGACAACAAAGGCGCGCCTTACGCATCCGACAACTTCTGGACCATGGGCGATACCGGCCCGTGCGGCCCATGCACCGAGATTTTCTACGATCACGGCGACCACATCTGGGGCGGCCCACCCGGCTCGCCGGAAGAAGACGGCGACCGTTACATCGAAATCTGGAACAACGTGTTCATGCAGTTCAACCGCACCGCCGATGGCGTGTTGCATCCGTTGCCAGCCCCTTCGGTCGACACCGGCATGGGCCTGGAGCGGATCAGTGCGGTGATGCAGCACGTCAATTCCAACTATGACATCGACCTGTTCAAGAACCTGCTGAGCGCATCGGCCGAGGCCATCGGCTGCGAAAATGGCGATCAGTCGTCGCTGAAAGTCGTGTCCGACCACATCCGTTCGTGCGGCTTCCTGATTGCCGACGGCGTGCTGCCGTCCAACGAAGGTCGCGGATACGTGCTGCGCCGGATCATTCGTCGCGCCTGTCGTCACGGCAACAAGCTGGGTGCAACCGGCAGCTTCTTCTACAAGATCGTCGCGGCACTGGTTGCCGAGATGGGCGAAGCCTTCCCTGAATTGAAGAAGCAGCAGAGCAACATCGAGCGCGTACTCAAGGCCGAGGAAGAGCAGTTCTCCAAGACCCTGGAGCACGGCCTGAAGATTCTCGAGCAGGATCTGCTGGAACTCAAAGGCACCGTGGTGCCGGGCGACGTGGTGTTCAAGCTGTATGACACCTACGGGTTCCCGATGGACCTGACCGCCGACATCGCCCGTGAGCGCAGCCTGACGGTTGACGAAGAGGGCTTTGAGCGCGAGATGGAAGCGCAGCGCGTACGTGCGCGTTCGGCCAGCTCGTTCGGCCTGGATTACAACACCCTGGTCAAGGTTGACGTGGCCACTGCGTTCACCGGCTACACCGCCACCAGCGGCGCGGCCAAGGTGGTTGCTCTCTATAAAGACGGCCAATCGGTCGATGTCCTGAGCGAAGGCGAAGAGGCGGTGGTGGTTCTGGACCAGACCCCGTTCTACGCCGAGTCGGGCGGCCAGGTCGGCGACTGCGGTTACCTGCAGGCTGGTGCGGCGCGTTTCGACGTGCGCGATACCACCAAGACCGGCGGTGCCTTCCTGCATCACGGCGTGCTGGCGTCGGGCAGCCTGACGGTCGGTGCTCCGGTGCAAGCCCAGGTCGATGCCCAGGTGCGTCACGCCACGGCCCTGAATCACTCCGCGACTCACTTGCTGCATGCTGCGCTGCGCCAGGTGCTGGGCGAGCACGTGCAACAGAAAGGCTCGTTGGTCGATAGCCAGCGTCTGCGTTTCGACTTCAGCCACTTCGAGGCGATCAAGCCCGAGCAGCTCAAGGCACTGGAAGACATCGTCAACACCGAGATTCGCAAGAACTCCGCAGTGGAAACCGAAGAAACCGACATCGAAACCGCCAAGAAAAAAGGCGCCATGGCCCTGTTTGGCGAGAAGTACGGCGATAACGTGCGCGTACTGAGCATGGGCGGCGATTTCTCCGTCGAATTGTGCGGCGGTATCCACGCCAATCGTACCGGCGACATCGGCCTGCTCAAGATCATCAGCGAAGGCGGCGTGGCCTCTGGCGTGCGCCGTATCGAAGCGGTCACCGGCGCTGCGGCGCTGGCGTACCTGAACGCTGCGGAAGAACAACTCAAGGAAGCGGCCAACCTGGTCAAGGGCAGCCGCGACAATCTGATCGACAAGCTGTCGGCCGTGCTGGAGCGCAATCGCCTGCTGGAGAAACAACTCGAGCAGCTGCAAGCCAAGGCTGCCAGCGCCGCTGGCGACGATCTGTCGGCCAGCGCAGTGGACGTCAAGGGTGTGAAAGTACTGGCGGCGCGCCTGGACGGCCAGGACGGCAAGGCGCTGTTGGCGCTGGTCGATCAATTGAAAAACAAACTCGGTCGCGCAGTGATCCTGCTCGGCAGTGTCCATGAGGAAAAGGTCGTTCTGGTTGCGGGCGTAACCAAGGACCTGACTGGCCAACTCAAAGCCGGTGATTTAATGAAACAGGCCGCTGCGGCAGTGGGCGGGAAGGGCGGTGGTCGTCCGGACATGGCGCAAGGCGGTGGCGTTGACGCCGCAGCGCTGGATGGCGCGCTGGCCCTGACCGTACCCTTTGTCGAACAGGGTATTTAAGGCTCCGAGCCGGGCCCGCCGTCTAGTGGCGGGCCTTTTGCGCTTTGCAGTTTGATTGATTAATAGGCGCCCCTTTACGGGCTGAGGCGGCTTAGAAATGGCTTTGATCGTACAGAAATTTGGAGGCACCTCGGTCGGCTCTGTCGAAAGAATCGAGCAGGTCGCCGACAAGGTTAAGAAATTCCGCGAAGCCGGCGATGACCTGGTAGTTGTGCTGTCTGCGATGAGCGGCGAAACCAACCGCCTGATCGATCTGGCCAAGCAAATCAGTGGCGATGGCCAGCCGGTTCCACGTGAGCTGGATGTGATCGTTTCCACGGGTGAGCAGGTGACAATCGCCTTGCTGGCCATGGCGCTGATCAAGCGCGGCGTGCCGGCGGTCTCGTACACCGGTAACCAGGTACGGATCCTGACCGACAGCGCGCACAATAAAGCGCGCATCCTGCAGATCGACGACCAGAAGATTCGCGGTGACCTGAAGGCCGGCCGTGTGGTTGTGGTGGCAGGCTTCCAGGGCGTTGACGAGCACGGCAACATCACCACCCTGGGACGTGGCGGTTCCGACACTACCGGCGTGGCACTGGCAGCGGCCTTGAAGGCCGATGAATGCCAGATCTACACCGATGTCGATGGCGTCTACACCACCGATCCACGGGTAGTGCCGGTGGCGCAGCGACTGGACAAGATTACCTTTGAAGAGATGCTGGAAATGGCCAGCCTCGGTTCCAAGGTGTTGCAGATCCGTGCGGTTGAATTCGCCGGCAAGTACAACGTTCCGCTGCGCGTACTGCACAGCTTCAAGGAGGGTCCGGGCACCCTCATTACTATTGATGAAGAGGAATCCATGGAACAGCCGATCATTTCCGGCATCGCTTTCAATCGCGATGAAGCCAAGCTGACCATCCGTGGCGTGCCAGACACCCCCGGCGTGGCCTTCAAGATTCTCGGTCCGATCAGTGGCGCGAACATTGAAGTCGACATGATCGTGCAGAACGTCGCGCACGATAACACCACTGACTTCACCTTCACCGTGCACCGCAACGACTACCTGGCGGCGCAGACCGTGCTGGAAAACACCGCTCGCGAGATCGGTGCCCGCGAAGTGGTCGGCGACACCAAGATTGCCAAGGTGTCGATCGTCGGCGTCGGCATGCGCTCTCACGCAGGTGTGGCGAGCCGGATGTTCGAATCGCTGGCTAAAGAAAGCATCAACATCCAGATGATCTCGACTTCGGAAATCAAGGTGTCCGTAGTGATCGAAGAGAAGTACCTGGAACTGGCTGTGCGCGCTCTGCACACGGCTTTCGAACTGGACGCACCGGCCCGCCAGGGCGAGTGATGCGTTGCCCAAGGGGCGCGGCCTTGCCGCGCCCCTTGTCTTTTTTGGCCGGCGTGAGTGAAAACTGTTCTTTTGCTGGCGCTGGTCAATACTTAGGCGTGTAGGAATGCAGCCGTCCTGGTTGTAGGCCAACACCCTTTTTTTTGCAGACTGTTGTCCCTGAAATGAAATGCGTGAGGAGAAAGGTATGCTGATTCTGACTCGTCGGTGCGCAGAAAGCCTGATTATTGGTGATGGCGAAATCACTGTGACCGTGCTCGGCGTCAAAGGAAATCAAGTGCGTATTGGTGTCAACGCCCCGAAAGAGGTGGCTGTGCATCGTGAGGAAATTTACCTGCGGATCAAGAAAGAGAAGGACGAAGAACCAAGCCATTAATTTTTATCGTTTTTTATGTTTGCAAACGGGGATAAAGCTGGTTAATATACGCCCCGTGTTGCGGAGAGCTGGCCGAGTGGCCGAAGGCGCTCCCCTGCTAAGGGAGTACACCTCAAAAGGGTGTCGGGGGTTCGAATCCCCCGTTCTCCGCCATTATTTGCTTAGTACGTTGCAATCTGGATTTTTCGGTAAGTTGTTGAAATTACTAGAAAAAATCGCTTTACATAGAGATTGAACGGCCTATAATGCGCGGCAACAAATGCACTCGTAGCTCAGCTGGATAGAGTACTCGGCTACGAACCGAGCGGTCACAGGTTCGAATCCTGTCGAGTGCACCATTTAAGAGTTGTTTGCAGTGATGCAAGTAACTTGGCTCCAACCAGTTGTGATCTGGTCTAAAAACACAATCTGCACTCGTAGCTCAGCTGGATAGAGTACTCGGCTACGAACCGAGCGGTCACAGGTTCGAATCCTGTCGAGTGCACCAAACACCAAAAAGCCCGCATCTTGATGCGGGCTTTTTGCTTTCTGCGATTTATCTTTTTTCTTTCCTTCTCTTCTTCGGGCCTGACTTGAACGCTGCGGGTGTTCTGGCGTCTGAGTTGGCGTGTGGCCTGTATTTCTGCCCCTTGTTTGCTGCTGTCGGCGACTTTTTTCGCCGGTGGTGTGTTTTCTTTTTCCGGGCAGTCGTCGCAGCTTCATAGATTCGGGCAGCGCTTAGCTTTGTCTCGCAAGCGCTTGTTCTGACCATGATTTTTAACGTTTAAAGCCGCCAGGCGGTGTATGATTGCGCCCGTCAGCCCCGCCGGGGCTTGTGGAATACCTCCATGGACTTACCCAGTAGTAACTCAGTACCTCGCTTTTCCAATCATGAATTGACTGATTGATCCTTCCGGCGTGCCCCGCTGCTGGGAGTGGAGTTCGCCTATGACCGAAGTTGAAGTAAAGAAAACACAAGACAGCTTGCAGGATCGCCTCGCTCAAGTTGTTGAGCTGTTGCACCGCCAGCGAGTCGTCGAAGACCTGACTCATCGCCAGGAAGGTCATCACCAGGATCGGGTTGAAAACCTGGTTCACCGGCAGAACCTCGTCGAGTTGCAACGCAAGCTCGATGATCTGCACTCCGCCGACGTTGCCTACATCCTTGAAGCCTTGCCGCTGGAAGAGCGTCTGACCGTCTGGCAATTGGTCAAGGCCGAACGCGACGGCGACATTCTTCTCGAAGTATCCGACTCCGTACGTGAAACCCTGATCGCCGACATGGACGATCATGAGCTCCTGGCTGCTGCCAAGGAGATGGACGCCGACGAACTTGCTGACCTGGCCCCCGAGCTGCCGCGAGACGTCGTCCATGAGCTGATGGAAGCCCTCGATGGCCAGCAGCGTGAGCGCGTTCGCTCCGCGCTGTCCTATGACGAGGAGCAGGTCGGCGCGCTGATGGACTTCGAGATGGTGACGATCCGCGAAGACGTCAGCCTGGAAGTAGTTTTGCGTTACCTGCGTCGTCTCAAGGAATTGCCGGGGCACACCGATAAATTGTTCGTGGTCGATAACGGCGGGGTGCTCAAGGGCGTGCTGCCGATCAAGCGGCTGCTGGTCAATGATCCGGACAAACAGGTTGCTGAAGTGATGGCCAGCGATCCGGTGAGCTTTCACCCGGATGAGGACGCCTATGACGCGGCCCAGGCCTTTGAGCGTTACGACTTGATTTCGGCTCCAGTGGTCGACAAGAACGGCAAGCTGATCGGCCGTTTGACCATCGATGAAATGGTCGACTTGATTCGTGAGGAGAGCGAGACCGAAGTCCTGAATATGGCCGGTCTGCGGGAAGAGGAAGATATCTTCGCCTCGGTATGGAAATCCCTGCGCAACCGTTGGGCGTGGCTGGCGGTCAACCTGATCACCGCCTTTGTCGCATCGCGGGTGATCGGGCTGTTTGAGGGGTCGATCGAAAAGCTGGTGGCGCTAGCGGCTCTGATGCCGATCGTGGCCGGTATCGGTGGTAACTCGGGCAACCAGACCATCACCATGATCGTGCGCGCCATGGCGCTCGACCAGGTCAGTACCGGTAATACCGCACGTTTGATGCGCAAGGAACTGGCCGTCGGCCTGATCAACGGTCTGGTCTGGGGCGGCGTTATCGGGGTTGTGGCATACCTGCTTTACGGCAGTTGGTCGCTGGGGGTGGTGATGACTGCCGCGATGACCCTTAACCTGTTGCTCGCTGCGCTGATGGGGGTACTGATCCCCATGACTCTGGCGCGCCTGGGTCGCGATCCGGCGATGGGTGCGAGCGTCATGATCACCGCGATGACCGACAGTGGTGGTTTCTTTATCTTCCTCGGGCTGGCAACCATCTTTCTGCTCTGAGTCCTGCGCACCTCCCGGTTCTGGCCGGGCGGTGCGTTTTCGTTGCGCCTCCCTCTTTCTTCTATCTCTCCGACCGAGCGTTTCGTGGCGTCGGCAGCCAAATTTTGTGCAAAAAAAAGCCAGCGCGAGGCTGGCCTAGTGCTTACGGGATGAATCAGGAAGCGTCTGCAGCCATTTCGGCGTCGTGGGCAATCAGCGAAACAAGAGCGTTCTGCTGGCGGTGGGAGAGTTGACGGAAACGTTGAAGCAGTTCGCGTTCATGCAAAGACAGCTCGGGGCTGTCCAGACGCATGCTCAACTCTTCACCCAAAGCGCCTTCCTGAATAAGACTCTGTTCCAGGCGCGCGATGATTTCGGAGTTCATGCTGCGGTGATGATTGCGAGCCACCTCGGCAATGCGTTCACGCATCCCGTCGGGTAGACGTACGACGAACTTGTCAGCCGTACGGCTGGAATAAATTGCCTGTTTCAATGGGCGCATATATTTAACCGGTTAGTTCAGGGGAGCGGTTCTCGGAATTGGCCGCAGGATGTCTTTAGGACAAGCCTTAAAGCCAAATGTTCAACCTGAATTGTTTAAGAGGCCCGAATCATGCCTCAAAATTGCCAGATCATTGGCGCCAATTCTGTGACAAATATTGAACCGGATAAAGGCGTTATGCCAGCACCAATTATCAGAAATGCGGACTGGTTTGAAAAGATCGCTCTGGCCCGGTCACTCCATCTATCCTGCCGCTCGTCAGAAGCTGTTTAAGCCTTCTTAAACGTGCATGCTAGGGGTATCGGTTGCTGCGGCCCCTACCTTGTACAGGATAGTGGCAAATGGCCGATTTACTAGCGATATATGGCAGAGTGATATTGAATGCCGGGCAAACTGATTTACCTGTTGGGGCCGTCGGGCGCAGGCAAGGACAGCCTGATCGCTGCAGCCCGCGAGGCGTTGCATGAAATCGGCTGTGAGGTCGCGCAGCGTGTCATTACCCGTTCGGCTGAGTCGGTGGGAGAGCAAGCCCTTGAGGTTTCTGCGCAGGAGTTTGAAAAGGCGGTCCAGCGCGGGGAGTTTGCCTTGTGCTGGCGGGCCAACGGCCTTGGCTATGGCATTCCTGTGCAGATCGACGCGTGGTTGGCCGCTGGTCGACATGTATTGGTCAATGGTTCCAGGGGGTATCTGCAGCAGGCGCGTGAGCGGTACCCAGAGCTGATTCCGATTTTATTGACGGTCACCAACGAAGTGCTGCGCCGCCGCTTGATTCGCCGCGGGCGTGAGAGCGGGGAGGAGATCGAGCGCCGGATGCAGCGCAACGCTGTGTTTGCCGATGAGGGCTGGGGCGACGATCAGAACATCGTGCATCTGGACAACTCGGGCGAGTTGTCCGTGACCGTCATGCATTTGTTGCGGTTGCTGCAGCAGCAGGGGATCAGCGCAGTACAGGATCAAACTTGATCCTGCGCCCTATAATCAGGGCCAGCACAAATAAACCGCCGAAGGTGCCACAGGCAATCAGCGGCAGGCTGCTGAAGCTGCTCTCAGGCAGTAATAGGCTTAGCGCGCCGCTGAGGATGGCCAGGATAAGAAGGCTCTTGGCAAATGTGGACATAAAGTGCTCCTGGAGTAACGGGCTTAAAATACCCAGCTCTGGGTACGTGGCCCAACGGGCGCGGCGGCTTTTTGCTCGGTTGCAACCTGAGTGGCAATAGCTGTCTGCGCCTGGCTGTTCATCACGGCCAGTTGTGGCGTTTGCTGCTGGATGTAGTGAGCGCTGGAGTAGGCGACAGGTTCAGCGTTGTTATCGGGTTGAAAGTGAAACGCCAGCAACACGGCAATGGCGATCGCATTCAAAAGGAAAAGGGCGCTGTTCATGTGCGTTGTCTCCGCGGTTCTTTATAGAGGTTATAAAGCAGTGCGCGTGCCAACCGTATTATCTTAAAAAATACTTTAAAATCAGCGACTTATGATGTTTTCGCAAGGTCGGTTAATTGCATTTTGCAATGATGGCCTTTTGCGGTAATGCAAATTGCACGACGCCTGCCAGCGGCCTGGGCTCCAGGGCCTAGATCATGCAAAAAGCCCTACGGATTGCATGACAAAGTCAGGCTTGGCCGTTAACATGCACGCCGTTCCCCGCACCGCCCACTTTTCGGCGGTCGACGATATGTCTCAGTAGCTCAATTGGATAGAGCATCCCCCTCCTAAGGGGAAGGTTGCAGGTTCGAACCCCGCCTGGGACACCATTTAATTCAAGGCTTATAGCCATTCTTGGTGTTTCATCCATGCTTCTATGACAGCAGGGTGGCAGCAGCAGGCAAAAAAGAAAGCCCCTCCAAATGCCTGGTGGGGCTTTTTTACGTTTACGTCATTGGCAGAGTGTATGCCCACTGAGGACTTGTTTATGGAGTTTAGGGATTACGCGGTCATCGCTGCTGCAACGGCAGGCGTGGCAGGTCTGGTGCTTTCATTGATAACGCTTCTGATGAAGGGCGGGGAAAATAATCGCACTATTAGGTCGCAGCTCACGGACGTTCTAGCTCGCCTAAATGCCGTCGCAGCCGAATCGAGAAAATATCGGATCGAAACCTCTAAAGAACGTCTTACTCCAGATCAGCGTGCGATGTTTGGCTTTTACAATGACCAAAGGTTATTTCTTGTAGGTCAAGCAAGGTATTTGATAGAGCAAATTCCTGACCACGTTTCGCATTCGGAGCTGTTTTTAGTAGCTCAGGCACTGGGAGTGGTAGGTGATCACGAGCTGGCCTGTCACTACTGGGAAAGCAGCTTTGAAAAGTCTCCCAGCAGCTCCATCAGGGGGATGCATAGCAGGGGCTTCGCATCGTATTTGTTCGGTCAGGGTTACACCGAGCTGGGGCGATCCCGCTTTAAGAGCAGTATTTCTTTGATTGCAGCTGACAGCGATCAAAGGCGTGCGGATCGGTTGGAAACCTACCTTCGCTGGGCGGTGTGCGAAAGATATTCGGATTTTGTCGCCGAAGCTGCAGAGCTAGTGGTGCAAGCACAGATTGAACTCTCCCTAATCAAATCACCGCCGGTTCGAAACCGCTGCGCTCAAAAGATTAGAGAATACGAGGATGACTGGCTTCCGCAGCCGGATGTTAGGAAGCTAAATCAAGCAAATGCTTGATCCTCATTACTGTAGTGGTTGAGCAGTTGGCGTGCCTGGAGATAGCGCGTATACACAGGCCGGCGGTTAGAAGCTCACGCACCCGCTTGTGCAGATCCTCATCGATTGGTCTGCCCAGGTACTTACCAGCAGCTTTAGCCTTCTCAATACCTTGCGCTTGACGCTCTCGGCGCTGTTCGTAGTCCTTGCGTGCATTTCTACCAGCATAGAGTTGATCGCCCTCAGCATCCGGCCGGTGAACTCGTCGCCCTTAGTATCCTGCATTCCCTGGTGGCTCGTCGGAAGGTCAAGCGCAACGACGCGCAGACCTTAGTGGCCTTGAGCTTCTGCCAGTCCTCCATAGGAAGGCGTGAGAGGCGGTCTATCGACTCCACCAGCAGTACGTCACCCTTGCGCGCATCCTTGAGCAGGCGCAGCGGCTCAGGCCGGTCCATAGTCGCTCCGCTGGCGTTCTCCAAGTATACCCTGAAGGAATTTTGTAGTTATCTGTACGAAAATCGTCTTGGGTTGATCGGACTCCAGTTCTGACGCTGAAGGGCAGACCGTTTTCCAAATTCAATCTCAAGACGTTGTTGCATAGGCTAGCGCCCGACAGTGAAATCAATTATGGTCCACTTATTATTCAGTAGTGGAAAAACGTCATGTTTTGTATCGGTGCTGCAGCTTCCGCCGCTCGCATTCCGTATGACCTGCGTGTCACGCCTCCGTTTCTCATGGCTGCAAGGCTTAGCGTGTGCCAGAATCGGCATCCGCAGATGACCTCCACTGCAAGCCAGATACCCCAAAAATCTAGCCAACAGATCGCGACATCTCGCTGCGGCACAAGTTAAAAAGCCTCGTAGCAACATAACTCACAAAAAATCCTCATAAGAATGTTGAGCAAATATACAGATTCAATTGGGATGCAAATGTACAGTAAACTTTTACAACTTGGCTCTGAATTGAGCAGCAGTCGCGATGTACTTTATCAACTCATCACCCAGCAGCTCATACTTCGATATCGTCGCACCGCATTAGGTTATTTGTGGACTCTTGTCAGCCCGCTACTAATGATGTCGATCATGGCCGTGGTGTTCTCGGGCCTGTTCAAGACCGACCTTAAAGACTTCGCCATTTTTCTTTTTGCGGGAATGATCCCCTGGACATTTTTCAATGCCGTCGTCACCCAGTCAGGTCCTGCATTTATTGCAAATGAAGGGCTTATAAAAAAAATCTACATCCCTAAGATTATATTTCCATTAAGTGTTGCATGCGCGCTTCTCATCGACAGCATGCTTTCATTCGTTGCGCTATTCGTAATTATCCTTTCGCTGGGTGGTTCATTGTCCGGACCGGTATTCTTCATGCCCGTTGCCTTTTTCCTTTTGTTCGTGTTCTCGTTTGGCATAGGGCTAGTCATGTCGGTGGCTACAATATTCTTTCGAGACCTGCAGCACGTGATTTCGATCATTATGCAGGGCCTGTTCTTTCTGTCGCCCGTACTTTACAAGCAGAGCGCACTATCTGGATCGATAGGCTGGATCACAGAATTAAATCCGATTATTCCATTCCTTGAAATGTTTCGAGCCCTGCTTTATCAGGCGCAACTCCCGCCCACTGAGGTTCTCATCCGCGCCAGCATACTTGCAGTTGTGTCGTTGGCAGTAGGACTAATCATCTTTCTCCGTCAGGAGAAGAAAATCGTTTTCAGGTTGTGAGCAAAATGTCAAGCATTAGCATCGAAAATTTATTCATAAAGTTTCGGTTGTATCATGACCGTACCCCTTCTATGAAAGAGTACTTCGTTAACTTTTTCAATCGTAATCCGGGACATTCATATAGTGAGTTCCTGGCTGTGAACGGTGTTTCGCTGGAAATCAAGTCGGGTGACCGTGTAGGTATCGTAGGCCACAACGGCGCGGGAAAAAGTACTATCTTAAAAGCTATTTGCAGAATCTACGAGTCTACCGAGGGCAAGGTTTCAGTGAGTGGCCGTATTGCGCCGCTGCTGGAAATTGGTGCCGGCTTCCATCCGGAATTTACGGGGCGTGAAAACATCTATTTAAATGGCGCGATATATGGTTACCGCAAGTCCGAACTAAAAAAAATTGAACATGAGATCATAGCTTTCGCGGAGCTGGAAGAGTTTATTGATACTCCGGTCAAATATTACTCTACGGGTATGTACATGCGACTTGCCTTCTCGCTGGCAACGGCAATGCACCCCGACATCCTTGTTTTGGACGAAATCTTCGCGGGAGGCGATGCGTCATTCATGGCCAAGGCAAGAGCAAGAATGCATGAAATGATTGATAATGCGAATATCATGATCATGGTATCCCACGACCATGAGCTGGTTAAGTCACTTTGCAATCGTGTAATATGGATGGACCATGGAAAGGTTGTAGCTGATGGCGATCCTGTAACTACTGTCGCCAGCTACCTCAATAGGCAGGTGTCATGAGTATTCAAAAAAAGGTACTGCTCGTTGGTAGCAGTTTCAGTGCCGCTCCAATTTTTTTCGCGTTGAAAAGGCATGGTTTTCATGTTTCGGTGTGTGGAAACTTTGCCGCTGACCCCTGTCATCAGTACGCAGACCAGTCATTTTACATTGACTACTCCAACCCTGATGCTTTGATGCAGGTCGTAGAGGAGCATCATTTCGACTATATCGTACCTAGCTGCAACGATAAGTCATATATGTCGTCGGTGCCCATTGCAGAAAAATACGGGTATGTCGGCTTTGACAAGTCGGACACCGCACTTGCCATTCATACAAAAGGAACGTTTCGGCAAGTTGCAGAGCAGCACTCTTTATCAGTACCCCAATACATAAGACACAGCCGGGGTCAGCCGCTGCCGGTCGATCTGCTTTCATTCCCG
Organism: Pseudomonas sp. QD4; assembly: GCF_049199125.1. NCBI lineage: Bacteria > Pseudomonadati > Pseudomonadota > Gammaproteobacteria > Pseudomonadales > Pseudomonadaceae > Pseudomonas > Pseudomonas sp. QD4. The sequence goes on along the minus strand of NZ_JBLZOM010000003.1, from coordinate 434,670 downwards.
CTGTTGGTCAAGCCAGTTGACAGCTTCAGCGGACGCGGGATGACCAGAGTAGATACTACTTCCGAACTTGAAGAAGCGATAGCGTACGCATTTGCGACATCGCAGGCAGATGAGGTCATCCTAGAAGCATTTGTTGACGGAGCTTTGCATAGTCACTCAGCTTTCATCGAAAACCAGAAAGTAGTCCAAGACTTTTTCGCTGACGAATTCTGCACGGTATACCCGTACCAGGTTGACTGCTCCAATCACCCTTCAGTCCTTTCGGGCGATATAAAGGAACGTGTTCGGTCAGAAATCAACCTATTGGCGGACAAGCTTGGGCTTGCCGACGGCCTGATGCATACACAGTTCATAGTCGATGGCGATAAATTCTGGATCATCGAGAGCATGAGACGCTGCCCAGGCGACTTGTATGGCTCAATGGTCGAATTGTCCACGGGCGTCGATTACGCGGATTATTACATTCGCGGTTTTATTAGCAAAAAATTGCCCAGTGCCCAGCCAGCTCATGCTGTGAAATACGTCGGACGCCACACCATTTCTACAACAGAGCCACTGGTCTATTTCTCCTTTTCGAACTCGATCCCCTCAGACCGCGTCGATATTGTATCTTTGAAAAATAGCGGCGATCGACTGAAAGTAGCGCCATTTGACAAACTTGCAATAGTTTTTGCCGAGTTCAGCGACAAGCAAACAATGCTCGCGACATCACCCTACCTGGCTGATTTCGTGAAGATAAAGCGATTAGGGGGTCCTCTATGAGTCAAGTCGAAGATCTGATTCATTCGGCCGTGAAAAAAAAGCTGAGAGTCGCCTTTGTTGGCGGTGCCTATGAGTCTGCAGTTGGCAGGGCACACCGTGCGGCAATCGAAATTGATCAACGCTTTGAGCTGGTGGCGGGCTGCTTCAGTCGATCAATAGAAACGAGCCGATCAAGTGCGATTCGATATGGGTTAGCCTCTGATCACGCCTATGACAGCTTGGATGAACTCCTGTTGCATGAGGCAAAAAATCTGGACGCTGTGGTGGTCATGACCCCTCAGGATCAACATGGTCCGCACGTCCTGAATTGCCTAGAAAGGGGCCTTCCAGTAATTTGCGAAAAGGCGCTGGTTGCATCTGTAGAAGAAGCAGAGGCGATTCAGCGGGTCCTGTCTGCTCGAAGGGGCTTTCTTGCCGTTACTTATAACTACACGGGGTATCCAATACTTCGTGAACTTCGGCATATGATCCAATGCGGCCGATTGGGCAAGATTCAGCAAGTTCAGATCGAGATGCCGCAGGAAGGCTTTTTAAAGCTAGGAGCAAACGATCAGCCTGTTACACCTCAGGAGTGGAGGTTGCGCGATGCTCGCGTGCCTACAATTTCGCTGGATCTTGGTGTTCATATACATGGCATGATCCACTTCCTCACAGGCGAGACGCCGCAGGAAGTTGTCGCCACATCGCAATCGTACGGCAATTTCAATCAGGTTACGGATAACGTAGCTTGCCTGGCTAACTACAGCAATGGCATGTCGTGCAACATCTGGTACAGCAAGACCGCGCTGGGCTGCCGAAACGGTCTGAAAGTCAGAGTCTTCGGAGAAACCGGTTCTGCCGAATGGGTTCAGGAGAATCCTGAGTTCCTGCACCTTGCGGATCAAAGAGGCAGCCGGCTTATAGTGGACCGAACCTGCACTGGTGTAGACATTGCCAATCAGCCCAGGTACGGACGTTTTAAAGGAGGCCATCCCGCAGGGTTCGTAGAAGCTTTCGGCAATTACTACTACGATATCGCGGATGAGCTTGAAAACTATCAACATCAAAAAGCTGCCGGAACGCAGGGCTACGTTATGGGCATAAACGAATCCATAGAAGGCTTGCGTATGCTTGAAGCTATTGCTAAATCTTCACGCAGCAAAAAGTGGGAAGACTTGGTATGAGCTTTGCTAAGCTAAAGAACAGCGATCAAATCGCTGAAAATGAAATTGCCAAAAAATTCTGTGCGGAATTTTGCTCCGCTAGCAGCAGCCTCAAATACGTTTTGGGTAGAAACATATACGCCGAAAGCGTCGCCAAACATGTCAATGTCGATGGGTTTATAGACGATTACACCCGGGACTCGCAATACCTGGGTGCTCCTGTAGTCAAAATGGCGGACGTGCCTAAAGATGCATTGGTACTCAACGTTGCGGGGGGAAGTCCTCTTTCAGCCAAGAACCGGCTGGATAAAGCAGATCTGCGAAATCTAGATTATTTTTCGTTTTACAGGAATTCCGGACTCTCGCTTACCCAGATCCGGTTCAACGAAGATTTCGGGGACGAGTTTAGCGCTAATGAGAAACGGTATGAGTGGATCTATGAACGCTTGAATGACGAAGAGTCACGCCAAGCATTTCTGAAACTTGTCAGTTTTAGACGTACCTACGATATTAAGCATCTGGAAGGCTTCAGCTGGAGGGAAGACGTGCAGTACTTTGAAGACTTTTTACACCTCCAGGCTGAGGGCGAAACGTTCATCGATGTCGGTGGTTTCAATGGCTTCACAACTCTGGAATTTATAAAACGCTGCCCGCAATTCAATGCTGCTCATGTCTTTGAGCCCGAGCCGGCCAATTATCAAAACTGTTTGAGTGCATTAGGTGCGTACAACAACGTGCGTGTCCATAACGTAGGCCTGTCCGGCGCCAAAGCGACGCTAAAAATTGATGCTATGGGATCTGCCTCCACGGTGTCGCAGCACGGGACGGTAACGATTGAGGTAGACAAACTGGATAACCTGCTGAAAGAGGCGCCCACGTTTATTAAAATCGATATCGAAGGCGAAGAACTTTCGGCACTGCAGGGCGCTAGGCAAACAATTATCGAGCATCATCCTCGGTTGGCAATCAGTGTGTACCATAAACCGGGTGACTTCTGGCGCATACCAGAATTGATTCTGTCCATCCGTAATGATTACGAAGTATATCTGCGCCACTATACGGAATGCATTTATGAAACGGTAATGTTCTTCATTCCCAATTCAAAAAGTAGGTCCTGATATGTCGGTCCATGATTGCAAACTCATAGAACTACCGAAAATTACTGATCAACGGGGCAATCTCACGTTTATCGAGTCGGGCCGCCATATTCCGTTCGATATCAAGCGCACGTACTACCTGTATGACGTACCAGGTGGTGCTACGCGGGCCGCTCACGGACACAGAAGGCTCCATCAGCTGATGATCTCTATGTCCGGAAGTTTCGATATAACACTTGATGATGGGCATGAGAAAAAACTGTTCCAGTTGAACCGTTCTTACTACGGCCTGTATATCCCGCCGATGCTATGGCGAGACCTCGACAATTTTTCTTCGGGGGCCGTCTGCATGGTTCTCGCGTCTGATTATTATGAGGAGGCTGACTATTTTCGTGACTACAACGACTTCTTGAAAGCGGCACTGGAGAAGAAAGCGTGAACGTACCTTTCCTCAACCTGAAATCGATTAATGACGAATCTCAAGATGAACTGACCGAGGCATTTCATCGCGTCATGAACTCCGGTTGGTATATTCAAGGCAAAGAGCTGGAAGCTTTCGAGCAAGAGTTTTCAAGTTACTGCGAAACCAAATATTGTATTGGCGTGGGTAACGGTCTGGACGCCATTTACTTACTTCTCTGCGCCTATGGCATTGGTCCCGGAGACGAAGTCATTGTCCCCTCCAACACCTTCATTGCGACATGGCTGGCTGTAACCCGTTGCGGTGCTACCCCTGTTGCCGCTGAGCCAGATGAAAGCACTTACAATATCTCGCCACAATCCATAGAAGCCGCTATCACGCCTCGCACCGCTGCGATCATTCCTGTCCACCTTTATGGCCAGCCTGCTGACATGGATGCTATCAATAATATTGCAAGCCGCCACAAACTGGTCGTCATTGAAGATGCCGCGCAGTCACAGGGAGCCCGTTACAACGGCCGGCCTGCAGGCAGTTTGGCTCACGCTGCCGCCACCAGCTTTTACCCAGGCAAAAATCTTGGTGCGCTGGGTGACGGTGGGGCGATCCTCACGGATGACAGCGCCATAGCGAGCAAAGTCAAACAGCTGCGAAACTATGGGTCTCAAACCAAATATCACCATGAATTGATGGGCTGTAATTCGAGGCTCGATGAATTGCAGGCAGCGTTCCTGCGAGTGAAGCTCAGGCAGCTTGACGCCTCAAATGCTAAACGTCGAGAGGTGGCCCGTCTTTACACTGAAGGTCTGACTGGTGCTGACCTGATATTACCCACTGTACCTGAGTGGACCGTTCCAGCATGGCACCTTTATGTTATAATTACAAAGCAACGGACAAAGTTGCAACAACATCTCTCTTCGCACGGAATAGAGACACTTATCCATTACCCTATACCGCCACATCTTCAAAAGTGCTACGAAGGTTTAATTTCAACTCCGGACTATCCAATTGCTGAGCGTCTCGCGCGTGAAACATTGAGCCTGCCAATTTCGCCGTCGACGGAAGCACATGAGGTTCAATACGTCATGGAGAAAATTAAAATGTTTTCGACTGACTGAACACTATTCATCAGTGCATGCTCAACTCGAAAGTCAGCATCTACATTGGGAATGAAGCAAATAGATGGCAGTAGTAGCACTCATTCTAACGCTACCTTCAAAAACGCTTCTTGTCGCCGAGCGCTACTGGATGATTCATGCTGCAGTACCGCTAATCTCATGCAACTCCGATCCGGAGTCAATCGTGGTCAGAGATAATAAAATTGAGTTCTACTTGATGAATATTAAGTATGCGTAATCAAAATATTTTTTTACGCCTCAAACCTTACTTGCTAAAGATTTATTGGGCTCTATATCATTTCCGCCAAAACATACGATCCATCCTTAAAGTGGTTTACCACTCTTATCTCGCTAGATTTGCGCTGTTTCGCTCCACCTTGGCCCACATCAGGAAAACCAAGACCTGGTTGCTGAAAGTGAAGGCTGCGGTCCAGCTAAAGCTGTATGCCAAGCGGTATTCTTTGGTCAGTCACAGTGCTTTTAAGCAAGCGCACGACATCATAAGCATTCCGTTCAATGAAGGGGGCACAATAAGCATCAAAGGCCCCGCGTTTCTAGGCCGCTACGACTTCAGCCCAATTGGCGATAAGACTATCAATCTCTGCCAGCCCAAACTGGAGACATTGAAGCTTCAAAATGTCACGTTGATGGGTGGAACAAACTATATTCTCGCACAGGGTTTTGTTATACATCCAGATCAGTATGACCCTAATCGCGACATCTGCCCGGCTGAGCTGAACGGGATAGCACGAGTCAATCCACGTGAGCATTCCATCTTCATTGTTTTCGAGGGAAAACGGGTAGTTGAAAAAGCTATTTCCCTACTGGGCTGTTGTACAGGTAACTATGCGCACTGGCTGACTGAAACCTTACCAAAAGTTCTTATTGTCGATGGCATTGCCGATTTTGACGACTACCCACTCCTGATCGATAGCTGGATACATCCCAATTTCATTGACTCCATAAATCTGATCTGCAAAATCAGACGTCCTCTCATTCGCGTCAACCGTTGGGAGGCGGTGCATGTTGGTTCGCTGGTGGAGGTGTCACCTACGGCTTACGTTCCGCCGGAGTATCGATCTTTTATCGAGACTAAACAACTGCGCGATCCGGACCCAAGTGATTTCCCATTCTCCGCGGTCGCCTTGAATTTACTGCGCGATACAGCTCATAGAGCAATGGATATCGAGCCGACAGCAGGCGATGTAAAACTGTTTCTATTCCGACCAAGAGAAAGCTGTGGAAATACCCGTCTCGTCAAAAATATAGTAGAAATTGAGCAAATCGTACGGTCCTATGGATATATTTTTCTGGATCCGGCAAAGCTTAGCTTTAACGAACAAGCAGCGGTCTTCTCAACTGCGTCGCATGTCGTCTCCCCCTTGGGCGCAGCAATGGCTAACTTGATATTCACTCCACCTGGCTGCAAGGTACTGGGACTGTCCCCTTATTATGACAATGCGAACTATTACTATTTCTCCAATTTCATGGGCGCCCTCGGGCATGAATTGAACTATGTCTTAGGCCACCAGACCAGCGAAATTGGGCATCCATTCAATCGAGAGTACGCGATTGATCTCGATGCACTGAAATTTGCGCTGGAATCAATCAGCCATTACGGACGCTAATTAATGAGGTCCCTCGTCGCTTCTGTGCCATATGTGTACCGTAGGTACCTGTCTCCTTTTTTGGTTTTCAGGTTGCTGAAAGAGGCCATTATGATCACTTACAGAGGCCTGTATCGTGCCTTCTGTCTGCTGAAAAATAAATTCAATCTAACTACTTACAAGATGATTTCCCTGTCAGCGTCTAGCGAAATACTTCCTTGCACGAAAATACTCGTGGAAGAGCAGCAGACTCTTGAGATTCCGGCACCCAGGTTCTCCGGTTTTTGCGCTGCCCAGGCCTCACAAAAAAATCAGGCGATCCTAACCAGGATGCCACGGTTGGAGATTTATGAATTCAAAAATGTCGTGTTGATTGGGGGCGTGGATTTCATCCTCAAGAAAGACTTAGCCATCCATCACGACCTTTTCATTGCGTCGGCGCATCATATGCCTGCGGAATACAGAGGGGTGGCGGCCATAGATCACTCTAAAAACACCGTAAAATTTTACCTTACGACAAAATCGCAAGCTTTGGATAATGCAGTAAATCTCATCGGTCAGTGCAATGGTAACTACGCCCACTGGCTGACTGAAACGCTTCCGAAGTTAGCCCTGCTTGACGCTCAGGATCGTTATGCAGACTTTCCTTTAGTCGTTGATGATGGGTTGCACGAGAACATCTATAGATCGCTCGAGCAGATCAACCAAAAACGCAGAGCTATCATCAAGATAGGCCGTTGGAATCGCCTAACGGTGGCCAACTGCGTCACTGTTTCCCATACTGGATACGAACGATACGCGCCACATGGCTTACGTTCAGTGGAGCCGCCGGCATTTGTCAATATTTTCTCCCGCTTGGCACTAAGAGCGCTTCGTGAGGTTGCGCTGCAAGGTCTTCATGAGAAGACCACCAACAAGCATAGAATCTATCTCGCTCGGAATAAAACTAGCGGTAATATTCGACACGTCGAGAATCGTACCGCAATCGATGCTGTGATCGAAGCGAACAATATCAATTTCATTCACCCCGATTCAATGACCTTCATGGAACAGGTGTTTAGTTGTAAGGATGCAACCGTGATCATCGCGCCAGTTGGTGCAGCATTGGCCAATATGATTTTTGCCCCTCCGGGCTGCACAATTATTGCGCTAGCCCCGTACTATGACCAAGCCAGCTATTTTTACTACTCTAACTTGAGTGGTGCATTAGGTCATACCATACACTATGTGCTAGGTCAGCAAGCCAGTGATAAACAGCATCCCATTCACCGGAACTACACAATTGATCCAGAGACCCTTTCTGCTGTTATTAAACGAGTGATGTCCCTTGAATAATAAAGCTGCTCCTTTAGCGTCGAGCGGGCCGGCAATTGCACAAGTAGTTAATAACGAGCGGTGCGACGTAATTATTGTTAATTATAATGCCGGTCGCTTACTTCTAGACTGTATAAGATCCCTGCGCTCGGACAGAATCTCAAAGATTATTGTGGTCGACAATAATTCTTCTGATGAAAGCCTAGCCCCCTTGTCATCACTGGCCGATGAAAGACTTATTGTTATCAAAAACGAGCAGAACCTCGGATTTTCGGTCGCTTGTAATATAGGGACCGAGTATTCATCATCCGAGCTGCTGCTTTTCCTCAACCCTGACTGTATTGTGGAGCCAGAGGCCATTTCGCAGCTGGTAGAAGTATTAGAATCGGAAAAAAAAATTGGGATGGTTGGAGGTTTTCTAGCTAACATTGACGGGACAGAACAACCTGGTGGGCGCCGTTTTTTCCCAACCCCGGAACGAGCATTTATGCGTGCGTTCGGGGTTTACAAACTTTCCCGTTTCTTCCCCTCGGCGCGTCTGGATTTTTCGCTGCACAGGGGGCCACTGCCTACGGAAGCTACCTCTGTCGACGCTATCTCCGGGGCCTGCATGATGGTTAAACGAGAAAGTATCGAACAAGTCGGACTGTGGGACGAAGGCTATTTTCTGCATTGTGAAGACCTAGACTGGTGTATGCGATTCAAACAACATGGTTTAAGTGTTATGTTTGTGCCTTACGCTAAAGTTACGCATGCTTGGAGAGCATGCAGCAAGAGCAGACCTTTCTTCGTCGAATGGCATAAGCACGGCGGCATGCTTCGCTTCTACAAAAAATTCTTCAAACAAAAGTACTCTGCCCCATTGTGGTGGCTCGTCGTTCTGGGCGTGTTCATAAGGGGCTCATTAGTGTTTGCCTACTATGGCGTAAGGTTACTGCGAGAGAAGATCGGGGGGCGGCGTGGTTAACTCATCAGTCAATAATCTCGGAGTATTAGGCGCGACCAGCCCGGTAGGAGACTGCCTCCTCCCGATGTTGGTCGAGGCGGGATTTCAGGTCAATGCTTTTTCGCGAAAAGTAGTTCGTACACCGCAATCGGGGATCAAATGGAATCGACTGCCTTTCTCACCGGCTGCAGTAACAAATACGCCGGCGAACATAAGAGATTGGATATGTATTGCGCCGATCTGGGTTTTGCCGGACTACTTACCGATGCTGCAAGAGTTCGGTGTCCGCCGACTGATAGCGCTTTCTTCTACCAGTCGCTTCACGAAAGAAAACTCCTCAGTTCAAGAAGAACAGTCTGTAGCACAGCTATTGAGCAGTGCTGAGTCACACGTTCAGGCTTGGGCTGCGAGCCAGGGAGTTGAATGGGTCATTTTACGACCAACGCTGATTTATGGGTTGGGTAGTGACAAAAACATAAGCGAGATTGTGAAAATTATACGCAAATTTGGGATCTTTCCAATTCTAGGAAAAGCCCGAGGCATGCGCCAGCCAATTCATGTCGCTGATTTAGCCTTCGCATGTTTGGCGTCATTGACTTCCCCCCTGACGTCAAATCGCGCTTACAACTTGTCAGGTGGAGAAACGCTTACGTACCGAGAGATGGTCAAGCGAGTATTTGCTTCGCTCGGACGTCCGGCGATATTGCTTCCAGTACCCCTGCCATTGTTCAAAATCGCGATATCGATCCTTCGTCGGATACCAAAGTATCGAAACTGGACATCTGCCATGGCTGAGCGAATGAACTCGGACCTAATGTTTGATCACAGGGATGCTTCAAGGGATTTCGGTTTTGCCCCTCGACAATTCGTCCTAGATAGGAATGATATTCCCAAATGAATCCGACGGTGAGACTCCTCGCTTCTTATAGTTAACCAAACAGCCTCAGGTCCCGCACATTCCATCTAAAGCGAGTTGGGGAAATATATGCCAACGGCAACTTTTGAGACGGATTTTGGTCAGCGGTGACAATATATCACTTTCGGGTGCTCACGACCGCTCAATATTTCCGCTCAAATCAGCACCTCACTTTGAGGTGTCTTTAGGCGAAATGTAGCGAGTGTTCTGCCCGAACTGGGCGGAAATTTTCAAGGCGGCTTTGTCAAAACGTGCTTGGAATGCCTCTCGCTCCTCCGCCGACATTGCCGCCGCTCTTTTGCGCAACATCGCTCTGTGCATGTCTGACTCAACATGCATTCTCGCCTTCAAATGGACTACCTCATCGAATCCTCTGGCGCTTTCTTGGCCGTCGGCACTAGGACGTCTGGATCTTCATTCATATAGGTTATCCTCCTGGATACGTCCTCATCTTAGTTGCAGTTTTAATTGCGTTTTTTTGCGCAGAACTATCTTTTTTTCATTCCAAGTTTGACCTTGTTCGAGCCTGTCTAGATAGGTTCCCCAAAGAATCAGTGCGTTCAGCTTCTCGTCGTAATACTCATATCGATCATAATGCACGCCTTGAACATCTCGTCGACCATGAGAAAGTATCCAGGCACGGATTTCTTTTGTGATGCCTAAGCCTGCCATCATCGATTCGCAGGTCACACGGATATTGCGGTTGGTGAAATACTTAGTCCTGCCAGCTTCGGACAACGCTTTGCCAGCATCACTGAAGCATTTGCCAAGAACATCGGGCCGCAACACTGTTTTACCCAAACAAAAAGGTCCAGGGCAGATTTTGGTCATGGTCAGTGGCTTCATTATTTCTAGGATTCTAGGAGTGATTGGCAGCACATGCTCCCAAGCGACTATCCTTTTGCCTTTGATTTCTAGAATGCGGAGTGAATTATCATCGCCCACATCTGCCCATGTAACCCGCAAAATCTGAGCCAGCCGTTGTCCGCTAAAGTAAATCATGCTGCGACATACAGAAGCATCAAGGAATCCCGGCGTGCTTGCGAAGTAACGCAGCACTTCCGCAAACTCCACGTCCGTCAACGACTCTGTGCCCCCCCCCCCTCGGTATCGGTCAAGGGACGGATAGCTTCAGCCGGTTTTTTTTCGATTGCAAAAATCTTGGTGGCGTTTACGTCACGCTCAAGAGCGAGGTGGGCACCGTCAGCAAAATTGAATGCGGCTTTTAGATAGCGGTGAACCATCGCAACGCTCGAGTGCATATCTGAATTGGCGCTGGCCTTAGGCTTGTTTCCGATTCCTCGCCCGCGAGGCTTTCGGTCACGGATTTCGCTGAGGATGTGATGACGGTCTTCTGGGGTGATTCTTATCGCAGGCTTTGCCATCAAATCACGGTGGTGATCTGATATATGTGTTCGGAAAAGCCTTTTTACCTCTTTGTCTTTCGTTTTGCCCCGTGCTGTGAGATCCCGGACATACTCATCCAGCAGTTCTTGGAATGATCCCACCTTGGACAGTTGGTCCTCCTTTATCCGTGCTGCTTCTTTTACATCCTTGGCTAACGATGCCACGCTATCGAAATATTGCTTCAGATCCCCGACTCGTAAATGAAGCGCGGAATATTCGGCTCATTTTTCTCTGATTTGGGCGAGTGTGCTACCTGCTTTTTCGCTTGGATCAAAGCTATCGATATTGACTATTTTTCGGAGCCTCTCGATGTGATAGGCGTATTTCGCAATGATAATCCCTGTCTTCTGGCAAACCAAAATCAGGCTTCCACGACCCTTTCCTGGAAAGCTTTCACCAAACCAATCGCCTGGTTTCATTCCTTTGAGGCGTTGGGATTCGATTCGCTTATCGTTTTTTAATGCCAGCCATTCCAAATCATCCGATTTGTTTCGTGAGGGCATACTACTTGAGGTACTACATGGGGCACTACATCGGGTTAAACTAAAAGCAGTTCGATGAAGCGATTTGAAACGAAATATTATTAAAAATATTTATAAACAATAGGTTATGGTTATATTTGTAACTGAACAGTACAAGTTGAACCTATAAGTTATTCCCCTCCTAAGGGGAAGGTTGCAGGTTCGAACCCCGCCTAGGACACCATATTGAAAGCCCTCCAGTCATTGTCCTGTGCAGCCATATGGCAACAGGATGACAGCGGGCTAAAAAAGCCCCACCGGGTATTGCCCGGGCGGGGCTTTTTCATGAAGGGCTATAGCAGTTCGCGCTGACTCATGAGACCGCAAGTGTCAACCTTCAATCGGAAGTCTTGGCGTGAGATCTGCTGTTAAGTCCCTCAGCACTGGTTGTGAACAACAAGATCTGTCTTTTATAAGTACTTGTGACGATATAAAAGAGTTACTCATGAAACTGCTGCATGGCGGCCCTCACCAGCAATGCGTAATCCGGGTTGGTCTTGTTCATTTGCATAAAAGCTTCATCTTCAATGGCCCGCATTAACGTCAAGAACTGCACTCTTGGTAATCCTTTTTTCCAGCTATAGAGATGGCGCAAAGACAAGGGGGAGTTATACAGGTCATTAAATACTGCACACAGCCCGTCAGGCACGTCACGCATGATGCTCTTTATGTAGCAATCCCAATCGGACGAGGCTTGTTCCCACGCAGCATCGACTTCATCCCAGCCTGGATAGGTTTCCACGTCCAGAGGCAAGCCCAGGCTCTGGGCCTGGATGGCCGCTTCAAGCAGCGCGTCGCAGATTTCAACCTGGAAGTCGTTGGTGTTCAGCCAGTACAGTTGTGAACAGATGTCCTTTATAAGCCTGAGCGGATGGAGGCGTTTGGTTGAAATCTGCTTGTTGCTGATTGACTCGAGTTCGCTGAATTTACCCAGTATGGAGTGACCATTATTGAGTGCCGACAGTCGTTGAAGTAAGGCGTTTTTTGTCTTGTTTATTCTTTCTTGTGAAAAGTCCGAGTCATAGTAGTAGTCCGAGTTGTCGCCCATTAGCGTCAGGGTTTGTTCTCGGGTGATTCTCTTTATCTCTACCAAGTCCGCGGTGGATCGTTCGGCGAACAGTTTCTCGCCAAAGCAGTCGGTGCTTGCAATAAATAGAATGTGATCGAAGTTCATTTAAAGATTTGTCGATGGCTTTGAGTGTGCCCGCTCATGTCTATCAGCGGGGGATCGATAGGCTCAGTAGTCGGTGGCGGGCCGGTTGACGGCTTTGTGCCCTAATAACGCACACCGGGTGGTGAGCGGGGTTACTAGCGCAACCACCACCAAGCTGGCTGGAGTCAAAACCAGTGGGCCGAAGCCGGTTGGATCCAGCAGTGCGCTGAGCAGGCGTTTGCAGCAGGCGGGCTCCAGGGCTCCGCCGAGCAATGTCAGCAACAGGGTCAGGGGCAGGCTGATTATCAGGGTCAGTGCGTAGCCGATAAGTACTCGGTGGGCCGACCTCCAGGCAAGCGCGTGGCGGTTGGCGAATAAAAAGGTCTGCAATAACCACCCCAATAGCAGCGCCGGGGCAGACAGGTAGGACAGGAATACCAGGTATTCGGAAAGGGGTATGGATTGCTCGGCTGACATCGGGGCGTCTTAATCGTGGGGTGGATAGGGTTCGCCGTCATCGCCCTGGACTTGGGCGTCGAGGCGCTGGGCGATGTCGATCAGCTTGGTGATGGCCTGGTCTGAGGGGCTCTTTGTGTAGGCTTCCCCGCGTTCCAGGTCAAACCAGAGGGGGAAGCGCTCTGCGCCGATCAGGACGATAAAGTCATTTTCGCTGTTGTCTGGATCTCGCTGCACTTGAGCGTCCGCAGCCACGTAGGCCGTCCACTCCGCAGCGCTGATGGCGGGGCCCGTCTCATCGGCCCAGAAAGCCTTGCGGGTAATGTGCAGGTCGTAGCCGGCAAGGGCGTTGCTGCCTGCCAGCGCCAACAGGATAAAAATCAGGGCGCGCATCATGGGTCCTTCCCGAGCAATGGGACGACTATTTACCAGCAGCCTGGCCCGATGGCGAGCATCTTTGTGCAACCGCCGGCTTCGGCCGATGGGGGCACGTTTGTACCTTGCAGATTTGGCTCTAAAAAATGCGTATTGCCTGCCGCCTCCCTATAAGGGAACGGCGCTCTTGGCCGATAACTCGTTGGACAGTGGTTTTCTCGGGCTGCGCCGGCGCCTGCAAGCGCTCTGTGCATGTGCGGGCAATCACAGATAAACCGTAAAAGCGGTTGATGGCTCATCGCTACCCGTTATTATCTGCGCGCCGAAATGGGCCGGGCTTGTCCTTGCAGTGGCCAATGGGTTCATCTTCTTAATTGCCTGGAATCTTCGATGCTGGCGTACCACCAAAAAAGCTTTTTGATCGTCGATGATTTCTCCGATTTCCGCAGTTCGGTGCGTTCGATGTTGCGTGAGCTGGGCGTCAAGGACGTGGACACGGCGGACACCGGCGAGCAGGCCCTGCGTATGTGTGCGCAGAAACGCTACGATTTCATCCTGCAGGACTACCACCTGGGTGACGGCAAGAAGAACGGCCAGCAAGTGCTCGAAGACTTGATGACCGACAAGCTGATCAGCCACGAAAGCGTGTTCCTGATGGTGACTGCCGAGAGCAGCCAGGCCATGGTTCTCAGTGCCCTGGAGCACGAGCCCGACGCGTACCTGACCAAGCCGTTCAACCGTTCCGGCCTGGCCCAGCGCCTGGAGCGCCTGCAGCAGCGCAAGAATCTGCTGAAGCCGATCCTGGAGGCCCTGGATCGCGGCAAGCCGGTGGAAGTGCTCAATGCCTGCATTGCCTTGTGCAAGCAGGACCCGCGTTATTCGCCGCTGTGCCTGCGTTATCGGGCCGATGCGTTGCGCGATATGAATCAGAACGAAGCGCTGGAGCGTCTGTACAACACGATTCTGGCGGACCGTCCGCTGCCTTGGGCCTATGTCGGCCTGGGCCGCTTGCTGTTCAAGCGTGGCCAGGTGGGGCAGGCCAAGGATGTCTACGAGAAGGCCCTGAAGCAGTTTCCGATGATGCCTGCGCTCTATGACGGCCTGGCCGACGTGCTGGTGGTCGAAGGCGATGCCAAGCGCGCGCAGCATGTGCTGGAAGAGGCGGTGCGCCTGTCGCCGCTGGCGGTGCGTCGCCAGGCGTTACTGGGCAAGCTGGCGATGGGCAACGAAGACTTCGAGACCGCCTCCAAGGCCTATCGCCAGGCAGTGTCCCAAGGTGCGCAGTCGCGGTTCAAGGACCCGGAGAGCAACCTCGGCCTGGCCCACGCCCTGATCAGCAAGGGCAGCGAAAAAGGCCTGGATACCCGGACCCGACTGGAAATCAACACTACCCTGAGTGCGGTGGCCAAGGAAAACCCCACCGACCCGGGCTTGCAGATTCGCGCACGGCTGATGAAGGCCACCAGCCTGTTGCTCAACGATGCGGAAACCGCGGAAAAACTTACCGAGCAAGCCATGCTGCGGCTGGATGGCATGGAGCAGTTCATGAGTCCGGAGGCCGCGCTGCTGGTGGCCAAGCAGTTGCAGATGCTCGGCCAGGCGAGCGCCGGCGCATCGATGCTGAAAAACTGCGCGGAGATCTACGGTGATGATCCGAAGGTGATGCAGGGCATTGCCAAGCTCACCGACGACCCGACGATTCTCAATACTTCCAACGCTGCGGCCGATCTCAATCGCCAAGGTGTGCGCAGCTATAAGGCCGGCACCCTGGGCGAGGCGCGCGAGCTGTTCCGCCGGGCGTTGGCGATGCAGCCGAAGAACATCAGTATCGCGCTGAACATGGCGCAGTCGTTGTTGCACGGCGCCGATGCCAGCGCCGATCCGGCATTGCTCGAAGAGTGCCGGGCGAGCTTGAAGATGGTGGGCTTGATGCCCGACAGCGACCCGCGCTATCCCCGTTACCAGAAGCTGCGAAGCAAGGCGTTTGGCGAATGAACGAGAGTGAACAGGGGCTGGATTTTTCCACGGTGATCGCCTCCACCGTACACGACATGAAAAACTCCCTGACCTTGCTGATGCAGGCCCAGGCCCAGTGGCTGGCACGCCTGCCCGAGCCTGAGCGCAACAGCTCGGAGCAGGGTGTGATCGATTTCGAGTTCGCCCACCTCAACGGCATGCTGGTGCAGCTGCTAGGGCTGTACAAACTCGGCGCCAACCAGTTGCCATTGCGGCCCGACTACCACGAGCTGGATGACTTTATCGAAGCCCAGTTGGCCAGCCATCAGGACGTGTTCAAGAGCCGTGGCATTGCCGCGAGCTATGACGTTGATCCGTTGAGTCCGCTGGGCTTTTTCGACCGCGAGCTGATCGCCTCGGTGCTGGCCAACAGCATCAACAATGCCATCCGCTACGCACGTCATGCGCTGCTGATCAGCGTGCATGACGAAGCCGGGCAGACGGTGCTGACCATCAATGATGACGGCGACGGTTACCCGCCGCAGATGATCGAGCGCCAGGACGATTACGTGCAGGGCATCAACCACAGCAGCGGCAGCACCGGCCTGGGCCTGTACTTCGCTGGCAGGATTGCCGAGTTGCATCAGCGCAACGGCATCCGTGGTCGTACCCGGATCAGCAACGGCGGGCCTTTGGGCGGCGGTGTGTTCAGTCTTTATCTGCCTTGATGGACGGCCGGCAGCGGATGCCGTGGGTGAGGTGTGCCGGGCTTTGTGGTTTTTTGCTCACGGCTGCTTGATATTCCGAACAGCCGAAGCCTATTTTGTACGGGTCGCCGTTCTCGGCTCGTACAACAACAAGGATTGAGTCATGACAACCGATGGCCATCGTTCACTCGCACAGCGATTGACGGGCATTGATGAGATTGAATGTGTCACTCCGGACCTCAATGGAGTGCCCCGCGGCAAGGTAATGACCGCAGAAGGTTTTCTCGAAGGGCGGCGGTTGCAGATGGCACGGGGCGTGCTGCTGCAATGCATCATGGGCGGATACCCGCCCGCGCGCTTTTACGGCAGCGACGACGGCGACCTGGCGCTCGTGGCCGATCCGCAACAGATCCATCGCCTGCCCTGGAGCCAGCAGCCACGTGCCCTGGCGATCTGCGATGCGGATGAATTGACGGGCGAAAGCTCGCGTCTGTCCACTCGCGGCCAGCTCAAGGCGGTGATCGCCCGGTATGCGGCCCATGGCCTGGCGCCGGTGGTGGCCACCGAACTTGAGTTTTTTGTGTTTGCGCCCAACACCGATCCGACTCAGCCATTCCAGCCGCCCGTAGGCCTGGACGGGCGTCGCGAGGACGGGCATTCGGCGTTCAGTGTCAGTTCCAACAATGGCCTGCGTCCGTTTTTCAGCGAGGTGTATGCGTGCATGGCGGCGCTGGGCCTGCCCCGCGATACCTTTATGCATGAAATGGGCGTCAGCCAGTTCGAGATCAACCTGCTGCACGGCGACCCCCTGCTGCTGGCCGACCAGACTTTCCTGTTCAAACACCTGCTCAAGGAAGTGGCGCTCAAGCATGGCCTGACCGTGGTGTGCATGGCCAAGCCATTGGCCCATACCCCGGGCAGTTCGATGCATATTCACCAGAGCATCGTCGAGATCGGCAGTGGGCGAAACGTGTTCAGCGACGACGCGGGGCAGCCGACGGCGACCTTCCGTCACTTTATCGGCGGACAGCAGGCCGGCATGGCGGATTTCACCGCGTTGTTCGCGCCCAACGTCAATTCTTATCAGCGCCTGTGCCATCCTTACGCATCGCCAAACAATGCGTGCTGGTCCCATGACAACCGCGCCGCAGGCTTGCGTATTCCGGCCAGTTCGCCGGTGGCGCGCCGGGTGGAAAACCGCCTGCCGGGGGCGGATGCCAACCCTTATCTGGCAATCGCCGCCAGCCTGGCAGCCGGCCTGCACGGCATCGAAAATGAACTGGAACCGCAAGCCGCGATCCAGGGTGAATTCGAAGTGCCGGACAGTTTGTCACTGCCTTGTACCTTGCATGCGGCCCTTGAACGTCTGAAACGTAGTCCATTGGCCAAGGAACTGTTCGGCAAAGAGTTCATCGAAGGCTACATCGCTTCGAAGACCATGGAGTTGACCAGCTTCTTTGATGAAATTACTCCCTGGGAACGGCGTGTTTTAGCGGCCCAGGCCTAACTGAACCGTCGCCGTCGGGCTGTCGTGAAGACGGCCCGACACTCAATTCAAGGAGCCGCTCGGAACGCCGATGCGCCAAATCTGGAAATCCTTTCGAGCGCTTTATTTCGCCTCGCTGATGATGCTTATCGGCTCGGGCTTGCTCAGCACTTATCTGGCATTGCGCCTGGCCGCCGACCATGTCGATGGCTTATGGGTCGGTGCCTTGATGGCGGCCAACTACTTCGGCCTGGTCCTGGGCGGCAAGATCGGCCATCGGCTGATTGCCCGGGTCGGGCACATCCGCGCCTACGCCACCTGTGCCGGTATCGTCGGGGCTGCCGTTCTCGGCCATGGCCTGGTGGACTGGCTGCCGGCCTGGCTGGTGCTGCGGGTGATCGTCGGCCTGGGCATGATGTGCCAGTACATGGTCATCGAGAGCTGGCTGAACGAGCAGGCCGAGGCCAAGCAGCGTGGGCTGGTGTTCAGCGGCTATATGATCGCTTCTTACCTGGGGCTGGTCCTGGGGCAACTGATTCTGGTCATGCACCCGGCCCTTGGCCTGGAACTGCTGATGCTGGTAGCCCTGTGCTTCGCTCTGTGCCTGGTACCGGTGGCCATGACCCGTCGCATTCACCCGGCGCCACTGCACCCGGCGCCGATGGAGCCACGCTTCTTTATCAAACGCGTGCCGCAATCTCTGAGTACGGTGCTGGGGGCGGGGCTGATTGTCGGCTCGTTCTACGGCCTGGCGCCGCTGTACGCCTCCCAGCAGGGGTTGAGCACCGAGCAGGTCGGCCTGTTCATGGGCTGCTGCATTTTTGCCGGCCTGCTGGTGCAGTGGCCGTTGGGCTGGCTCTCGGATCGTTATGACCGGGCGATGCTGATTCGCTGCTTTGCGATGTTTCTGGCGGTGGCGGCGCTGCCCCTGGCGATCTTTCCGAGTGTGCCGCTGGAGGTGCTGTTTGCCTTGGGTTTCCTGTGTTCGCTGGTGCAGTTCTGCCTGTATCCGTTGGCGGTGGCTTTTTCCAATGACCATGTCGAAGGCGATCGCCGTGTGTCGCTGACCGCGATGCTGCTGGTGACCTACGGTGTGGGCGCGAGCATCGGGCCGTTAGTGGCGGGCGTGCTGATGAAGCTGTTCGGCAGCCAGATGCTCTACGCGTTCTTCAGTTTCTTCGCGTTGGTCCTGGTGTGGCGGATCCGGCCGAAGGCGGTGACCAATCTGCATCAGGTCGATGATGCCCCGCTGCAGCACGTGGCGATGCCGGACAGCATGTCCAGCTCACCACTGGTGGCGGCTCTTGACCCACGGGTGGATGAGCAAGTGGTGCAGGATCAGATGCAGAACCCCGTCGAGCCGGTGGCCGACGAGCCAGCGGCTGATGAGTCGCCGGCAACCGAGGCTGAGGATGAGGTCCAGCCCGAGGATGAGGGGCCGCATCATCTCAGTGGCGCCAGGCCTTAGGGTCTGGCGGTTGCCGGAAGGCGGCGCAAAAAAAACGGGCAGTCACCGCAAGGGACTGCCCGTTTTCATGGCTGGCGTTGGCTTACATGTCGTCTTTATCGAAGCGCCGTGCTTCGCGTTGCAGCTGATAGACGAAACGCTCGACCTGGCGCTGTACCAGGCCGCTCATATTATGAAAGCGGACCCCGGCGAAGGTGATATCGATGCGCTCTTCATAGTGCAGATACCGCAGCTCGACGGGAGCAGTCATGCTGCCGAAGGGCAGGGCGGCGATAAAACGTTCGTAGACTTGGCCCAGTTGCAGACGCTCGGAGATATCGCCTTCAAAGCGCAGTTTGCAACCGGTGGCCGAGATATCCAGCAGCTTGCCGCGGATGGACTCCTTGAGCTTTTCGCCGTCGAGTTCGACGTTGACCAGTTGCGAAAGCTTGAGCGCTGCGCGGAAGGCGCTGCGGCGCTGGTGATAGACCACTTCGTCCGGCAGGGTGCCACGGTAGCAGCGACCGTTGTTGGATTCATCAAGGGTCGGTGTACTGGTGCTTTCCCAGGCGATACGCACGCCTTCATGGAAGCCTTCGACGCGAAATGGCTCGCCGGCCAGCATGAAACGTTCACCGTCGCGGGGAATCATTTCATCGAGGGCGATCATGTTGCTGTCGCGATCGACTTCGACTAGATAGCTCTGAAAGCGCTGGCTGCGCTCATGGAAGGTGATGATCAGCGGGTCATGGCTCTCTTGTAGCATCCGCAGGTTCGAAGCTATCTCCAGAGGAGTGGTGAGAACCTTAGGGGGCTGCGGAGCATCTTCCGCGCTTGGGGCATTGAACACGGTTCATCAGTCTCCAGACAAAATACGACTACACGCAAGAGCCAGCATTTTGCCAGCATGTTTCGCAGCTTGATAGGGCGCGCACATTTTCCGGGGTCAAGCCTGACTGAGCGGGCGCGGCTTCGCAAGCAGGGAGGTCGAACCGCGGGCGTCATACAGTGCGGGGCTTTCGCCGCCGTTGAGGATTTTCAGCTGGTTCGCGGTGGTGGCCTGCTGAACCTGGATCGAGCGACCGTTGAGTTCATTGGTCGCCTGACACTCGGCGAGCAGTTCGGTCAGCACATCGCTTTGCTCAAGCAATTGCGGGCCGATCGAGGAATGTTCGGCGAGTTGCTCAAGGCCGGCGCGACTGGCGGGTAGGTTCAGGCTGGCAAGAATCTCGCTGCGCTTGCGGCCATGCTGTTCGAGCAGAATGATCAGCGCATGTTTCTGCGCCAGAATATCCTCCAGTAGCGGCATATCGCGGCCGTACAGAGCGAGGGATTCGGTCTTCAGCAGTTCCAGCAATTGTTGAGCTGGAGCAAAATCTTCAGTGATCAGTTGCAGTAAATTAGAGTCGTGCATGGCTGGCCTTGGGTTTTAAGCGTCCAAAAGCCTGGCGCAGGCCTTTGGCTAGCGCTGGGCTTCGAAATTGAGCAGTTTGCTGGCTACACGGTTGCTGTCGACTTTATAGCTGCCATCGGCAATCGCTGCTTTCAACTCGGCCACGCGGGCTTTGTCGACGGCAGGCTGATCGCGCAGCTTGTCAGTGACCTTTTGCAAACGCTGAGCCTCATTGCTGAGGTGTACCGATTCCCCGCTTTTGGTGGTACTGGCTTGTTCAGCCGGGGTAGCCAGCGGCGCAGACTTGTCGGTGTCGCCGATGTCTTTGTTGGCGCTGGTACGCGTACTGCCGGTAAGTGAGGGGGAGCTGTTTAAACGGCTGAAATCGATGACCATGATAAAAAAACCTCTGGGTATTTGGACGCTTGCCATGTTTTCGGCCATACCCTGGAAAACTTTAGGCGCTATTGTCGATTAACCAACGCCCATGGCTGCGGCCCGCATGGACCACAGTTTAGGGAAGGGCGGGCTTGTGCGCCAGTTCCTACATTGCGACTTCTACTTGCCCGGGAGCGGTAATCCGGGCCTTGATCACACGTTTCGAGTTCAGGTTCTTGACCCTTATCTGCTCGTTCATGCCGCCGTTGGACAGTGCTTCGCCGGGCATTCGCACGTTCAGGGTGCCGCTGCGGGCAGATATCACCACTTGATCGCCCTTGCGCACCACCTCGGCCTGCTCCATGTGCAGTTGGGTAATGACTTGATCGGCGACCATTGGTCGGACAAGTTTCTGCCCAATGGCATCGTCGACCGAGGTCAGGTAACCCTGGTTGATCTGGCTGATGTCACGTTCACGCAAAGTGACCTCCTCCGGCGCAATGATTCCGGCGCGCTTTAGGGGGCGGGTCGTGGTCACCACTTCGCGAAACAGTTTGACCTGGGCCGGCACGAACACGGTCCAGGGCGAGGCGCCGTCGCAGCGGACCTTGACCGTGACACGGCCAATGGGCTGCGCCGGGCTTTCAAGGGTGGCTGTCAATTCCTTGTCGCAATTGGGCATGCGCATGCGCGGATCGAGTTGGGCAACCGTGATTTCATAGCGTCCGGCGGTTTGACTGGTGGCCAGATAGTCTTCTACGGTGAATTCAAGAAACCCTTGAGTGACGCCGATAAGTAGATCAGGCAGGGTGACCGAGTCAGCAAGGGCAGGGCCGCCAGGGTTGAAAATAGACAAAACTGACAGCGCGCAAAGTAATTTGCGGTAGTTTGATGTCAGGCGTCGGAAAAATGTCGTTTTGGCGTTCATAACAGTTAAAAAGCAAGCCCCGTGCCGTTTAGCGATGAGCGTGCGTCGGAACTTAAAGCTTTGGGGAGTCTGGGCATGGCGGGTGTAATGGATGCGGTTAACCAGCGCACGCAACTGGTTGGGCAGAATCGCCTGGAGCTGCTGCTGTTCCGTCTGGACGGCCAGCAGCTTTACGGGATCAACGTGTTCAAGGTTCGGGAGGTGTTGCAGTGCCCGAAACTGACCTTGATGCCTAAATCCAGTCCTGTCGTGTGCGGTGTCGCAAGTATTCGCGGGGCGACCATCCCGATCCTGGATCTGGCGATGGCCACCGGTTCGGGTGGTTTGAAAGACCTGAGCAACCCGTTTGTGATCATCACTGAGTACAACACCAAGACCCAGGGGTTTCTGGTGCGGTCGGTGGAACGTATCGTCAACATGAACTGGGAGGAGATCCATCCGCCACCCAAGGGCACCGGTCGCGATCACTACCTGACGGCCGTGACCCGGGTTGACAATCAGTTGGTCGAAATCATCGATGTCGAGAAGGTGCTGGCGGAAGTGGCGCCGACCTCGGAAGTGATTTCAGTCGGTGTGGTGGACGTCGAAACCCAGCACAAGGCGATTTCCCTGCGGGTACTGACCGTCGACGATTCGTCG
Source organism: Pseudomonas sp. QD4 (assembly GCF_049199125.1). Classification (NCBI taxonomy): domain Bacteria; kingdom Pseudomonadati; phylum Pseudomonadota; class Gammaproteobacteria; order Pseudomonadales; family Pseudomonadaceae; genus Pseudomonas; species Pseudomonas sp. QD4. Next base: position 412,504 of record NZ_JBLZOM010000003.1, on the reverse strand, counting down.
GTGGCACGCAAGCAGGTGACGCGCTGCCTGCAGACGGTTGGCGTGGAAGTGGTCGCGCTGAACGACGGCCGCCAGGCCCTGGATTACCTGCGCAAGCTGGTGGACGAGGGCAAGAAGCCGGAAGAAGAATTTCTGATGATGATTTCCGACATCGAGATGCCGGAGATGGACGGTTACACCCTCACGGCCGAGATACGCAACGATCCGCGCATGCAAAAGCTGCATATCATCCTGCATACTTCGTTGTCAGGTGTATTCAATCAGGCGATGGTGAAGAAGGTCGGTGCCGATGACTTTCTTGCCAAATTCCGTCCTGATGACCTGGCATCCCGGGTAGTCGACCGGATCAAAGCAGCAGACAACAGCTAGGGGCATCGGCTCCTGGCGGTCATACGATTTAAGAGGCGGCATCATTGTCTACGGGTAATTTGGATTTCGAACAGTTCCGGGTCTTCCTGGAAAAAGCCTGTGGGATCTTGCTGGGTGAGAACAAGCAATATCTGGTATCGAGCCGTCTCAACAAACTGATGGAACAGCAGGGCATCAAATCCCTGGGTGAGCTGGTGCAGCGTATTCAGACCCAGCCGCGCAGCGGTTTGCGCGAGCAGGTGGTGGATGCCATGACCACTAACGAAACCTTATGGTTTCGCGATACCTATCCCTTTGAGGTCCTGAAGAACAAGGTCCTTCCCGAAGCGATCAAGGCCAGTCCGAACCAGCGCTTGCGCATCTGGTCGGCCGCCTGCTCGTCGGGCCAGGAACCCTACTCGTTGTCGATGTCGATCGACGAGTTCGAACGGACCAACATGGGTCACCTGAAAATGGGTGTGCAGATCGTTGCCACCGATTTGTCCGGCACCATGCTCAACAACTGCAAGACCGGCGAATACGACAGCCTGGCCATTGGCCGCGGCCTGTCTGCCGAGCGCCTGCAACGCTACTTCGACCCGAAAGGGCCGGGGCGCTGGGCGATCAAGGCGCCGATCAAGAGTCGGGTGGAATTCCGCTCGTTCAATCTGCTGGACAGCTACGCGAGCCTCGGCAAGTTCGACATCGTGTTCTGCCGCAACGTGTTGATCTACTTCTCCGCTGAGGTGAAGAAGGACATCCTGATGCGCATTCACAGCACCTTGAAGCCGGGCGGTTACCTGTTTCTTGGCGCATCCGAGGCGCTCAACGGCCTGCCTGATCATTTCCAGATGGTTCAGTGCAGCCCGGGGATCATCTACCAGGCGAAGTAGGCCGGGTGGAGAGCGAGTCGATAAAAGGAGGCCCTTGGGCCTCCTTTTTTGTGCCTGGTCGTTGCCGGGGCGCGGCGTAAAAGCGGCAGTGAGGTTGCCGCTTTGCTGGCGCATCGCGGAAATCCATTGCCGCTTTTCTGGCATTGCCGCCTTGCCGCTGCCGGCGAAGCCTTGATTTACGGGGCTTTTGCACTTGGCACGGGGCTTGCTATATCCAGATTACGAAAAATCAGGTCACCCAAAGGTTTCCCGACATGAGCATCAGCTTCGATAAAGCGCTCGGTATCCATGAACAGGCTCTGGGCTTTCGCGCCAAGCGCGCCGAAGTTCTGGCGAACAACATCGCGAACGCCGACACCCCGAACTACAAGGCTCGGGATCTGGATTTCTCCGCCGTGCTCGCCGAGCAGAACGAGAAGACCAAGAACGGCACCTTTGCCTTGAACATGACCAACAGCCGTCATATCGAAGCAGAAGGCATGGGTAACGGCGACGAGTCGCTGCTGTACCGCACGCCGATGCAGCCTTCCATCGACCAGAACACCGTGGACGCCCAACTGGAACAGTCGAACTACGCCGAGAACTCGGTCAACTTCCAGGCCAGCTTCACGCTGCTCAACAGCAAATTCAAAGGGCTGATTTCAGCCCTGCGCGGAGAGTAATCCATGTCCCTCGCCAGTGTTTTCAATATCGCCGGTAGCGGCATGAGTGCTCAGACCACTCGCTTGAACACCGTCGCCAGTAACATCGCCAACGCCGAGACCGTGTCGTCGAGCATCGACCAGACCTACCGTGCCCGCCATCCGGTGTTCGCCACCATGTTCCAGGGTGCGCAGAGCGGTGGCAGCCAGTCGCTGTTCCAGAACCAGGACTCCACCGGCCAGGGCGTGCAGGTGCTGGGTGTGGTCGAAGACCAGAGCAACCTCGAAGCGCGTTACGAGCCTAACCATCCGTCCGCTGACGCCAAGGGTTATGTCTACTACCCCAACGTCAACGTGGTTGAAGAAATGGCCGACATGATTTCCGCGAGCCGTTCGTTCCAGACCAACGCTGAAATGATGAACACCGCCAAGACCATGATGCAGAAGGTCCTGACCCTCGGTCAGTGATAAGGGGCCTCTCCAATGAGCATTAACGACACCACCAGCACCACCAGCAGCTTGAGTCTGAATCAGATTCTCGCGAACTCGTCGAAAAAGACCACGACTTCAAGCTCTGACGGCATTACTGCGGCCACCAACAGTGCCACCGGTAAAAAAGCCCTGGGCAAGGACGCGTTCCTGCAACTGCTGGTGACCCAACTGAAAAACCAGAACCCCCTGGACCCGCAGGACAACAGCGAGTTCGTGGCGCAACTGGCACAGTTCAGCAGCCTGGAAGGCATCACCACGCTCAATGATTCGGTCACCGCGATTTCCGGCAACTACAAGTCGAGCCAGGCCCTGCAGGCCTCGTCCCTGGTCGGTCGCTCGGTGATCGTGCAGTCCGGCACTACCCAGGTCGACACCACCAAGAGCATGACCGGTTCGATCACTGTGCCGAGCAGCGTCGCGGGCGTGACCGTGACCATCACCGACAAAGACGGCAAAGCGGTGAAAACCATCGACCTGGGCAGCCAGGTTGCGGGCACCTCGAGCTTCACCTGGGACGGCACCAAGACCGACGGCACCAAGGCCGACCCGGGCAACTACACCTTCAAAGCCAGCACCACGATCGATAACACCGCGGTCGCTCTGGTCACCTACCTGCCTGCGACGGTCAATAGCGTCACCATCAGCCAGACTGGCGGTGAATTGATGTTGAACCTCGCCGGACTGAGCAGCCCGATCGCTCTGTCCAAAGTCAAAACCATTGGTATATAGAGCCGACTAACCCGGCACAAGGAGTGGAATATGTCTTTCAATATCGGCCTTAGCGGTCTCTATGCAGCCAACAAGCAGCTGGACGTTACCGGCAACAACATCGCCAACGTCGCAACCACCGGTTTCAAATCGTCGCGCGCGGAATTCGCCGACGTCTACTCGGCCACCAAGCTGGGCAGCGGCAGCAAAGTGATTGGCAACGGCGTGCGCCTGGCCAACGTTTCCCAGCAGTTCAACCAGGGTGACGTGAACAACACCGGCAACGTGCTGGACATGGGGATCCAGGGCCAGGGTTTCTTTGTCCTGAGCAACAACGGTTCGTTGACTTACACCCGTGCCGGTACCTTCAAGACCGACAAGGAAGGCTACGTCACCAACTCCGACGGCACCGCTCGCCTGCAGGGTTACGGTGTGGACGCCAATGGCAAGATCATCAATGGTGTGTTGACCGACCTACGGATCGACACTTCGAACCTGGCGCCCAAGGCGACCACTTCGGTGTCTTCGACCATCAACCTGAACTCGACGTCCGATCCTATCGACGACACGATCGTGGGTAACAAGTTTGACCCGACACTGTCGGCAACCTTCACCAAACAGTTCAGCACGCCGATTTTCGATACCCAGGGCAACGAGCACCGCATGGACCAGTACATGGTCAAGACGGGCGCCAACACCTGGAAGACCTACACCCTGATCGACGGCCGCAACCTGGACGGCAGCTTGCCAACCAAGGATGGCAGTACCACCGATCCGGTCGCTTCGACCATTACTTTTGATACATCCAGCAAGTTGGTGCAGGTCAGTACACCTAACCCGGCTGACGCGACTAAACCCATCATCAGCAACGACCTGAAGTTGACTGGTTGGGTTCCAGGCACCGTGACCAATGGTGTATGGAAATCCAATGGCGCCAGCTCTGGTGGCACGGTATCGGTCTCCCTGGCCAATACCACCCAGTTCAACGCCGATACCGCCCGCTCGATCCCGGCCCAGGACGGCTACGCCACTGGCCAGATCACCAACCTGACCATCGACGGCAGCGGTGTGTTGCTGGCCAACTTCAGCAACAACCAGACCAAGCCGATCGGTCAGATTTCCCTGGCCAGCTTCACCAACGAGCAGGGCCTGCAGCCGGTAGGCGGCACCAGCTGGAAAGAAACCTTCGCGTCGGGCATCCCGGGCTACGATGCGCCACAGACCGGTACCCTGGGTTCTGTGGTGTCGAACTCCCTGGAAGAGTCCAACGTCAACCTGACCAACGAACTGGTCGAGCTGATCAAGGCGCAGAGCAACTACCAGGCGAACGCCAAGACCATCTCCACCCAGAGCACCATCATGCAGACCATCATCCAGATGACCTGATGCTGGCGGGCTGATCATTCAGCCCGACTCGCCACGAAAAGCCCTGCCGGTTCATGCCGGCAGGGCTTTTCTGTTTTGGGGCTGGGCAGGGCGCAGTGGCGAGCGGCGGCGCGACAGACAATTGTCATATTCAGCGACTACATTGCTGGCACTCGCCAACAGGGAACGTGCCCGAATGAATGTTTTTCTTGATCTCCTGCCGATGCTGTTCTGCGGCATGACCTTCGCCTGGGTGTGCCTGGGATAGCGCGGGTTCGGGCCGCTGTAGCCGCTGCCGCCAGGCTCGGGCCGCGTTCGGACGCTGGCCCTTTTAGACGGCGCAGTTTTCCCTGATGTAATCCAGTGCCTGATAGGGGCAGTGCAGCCTCGTCAAGCTCGGCAGCGGCTACAGGCTGGGTCAGGGTTGGAACTCTACGTTCAAGGTGCGGCTAGTGCTGCGGCCCTGGTCATCGGTGACTCGCAGTTGATAGCTGGCGGACCTTTGTGGTCGCCAGGTGAGGCTGACCTGGGGTGGGCCCTGGCCGATCAGGGTCTGGTCGGCGAACCAGTACAGCCGGCGTGCGTCACTGGCGGCGTTGGCGCTCAGCTGGATGTTTTCTTCCGGCCGCGACAGGCGCAGGTTGTAGGTCACCTGGGTCAGCGGCGAGCGTATTTGTGGCGCCTCGCTCTGATCGGCATTGCGCTCGGGCTGGCAGGCCTTGAGCACATTGGGCACTGCGCGCCTTGGCAACCCCGCGGCGCGGTATAGCCGGCGCACATCGCTGGGCCAGAATTCGAAGACCTCCTCGCGGGTGTACTGCGGATCAAACGGCGGGCAGGCGGCCTTGCCGGTGCGGGTGTCGATCAGCACCGGGCGATGCAGGTTAGACACCCGGATCGGTGATACGCCGGGGATGTACCAGGTCTTGCGGGTTTGCGGGCACCAGCGGTTGGGCAGTTCGCCCGAGGCGCTGCACACCTGGATCCGCGTCAGCCCGGGCGGTGGTTTGTCGGCGCGCTCGGCGACCGTGGGCAGGGCCAGCGGCAGGGCGTCGGCGATCCTGAAAAACAGCGGCCCTGCGGTCTTGGCCCCAATGAATTGCGGGTTGGGCCGGCCGTCGAAATTGCCGACCCACACCACCAGCACATAAGGCCCTACCAGCCCGGCGCTCCAGGCGTCATGAAACCCCCAGGAGGTGCCGGTCTTCCACGCGGTGCGCCAATGCCGGCCGCGGCTGTCGGCCGGCAGCCCATCCGGACGCGGGTTGTGGCGCAGCATGTCGCGCACCATAAAGCTCGCTTGCGGGCTGAGCAGTTGCTCGCCGCTGCCGGTCGGCTGCTGGCTCAGGTAACGCAGCGGTCGCAGGTGGCCGTCACCGGCCAGCATCAGGTACAGCCGGGCCAGTTCCTCCATGCTCATCTCGCCGCCGCCCAGGGCCAGGGCCAGGCCGTAATGCCCTGGCGCGCGCAGCCCCTTGACGCCGGAGCGTTGCAGCAGGTCGTAGAGGGTCGGGGTTTTCAGCTGGCTGGCGAGCCATACAGCCGGAATGTTGCGACTGCGGATCAACGCCTCCTGCGCGTTCAGCGGGCCGATGAAACTGCCATCGAAGTTCTCCGGCTGGAAGTAACCGAAGTTGCTCGGCATGTCCCTGAGGATGCTCATGGGGTGGATCAGCCCCTGGTCGATCGCCAGCCCATAGAGAAACGGCTTGAGGGTCGAGCCCGGCGAGCGTCGCGCCATCACGCCGTTGACCTGGCCCTGGATCGGCAGCGAGAAATAGTCGGCCGAACCGACCAGGGCCTTGACGCTCTGGTCGCGGGTATCGAGCAGGATGGCGGCCGCATTGTCCACGCCGAGGTCGTGTTTTTCGCCGATGTAACCCTGGATCAGGCGCTCCAGCAGGCGTTGCAGAGGCAGGTTGAGGGTACTTTGCAGCTCGCTGCCGGCGTGGGCGGCCAGCAGTTGTTCGCTCAGGTGCGGCGCAAGAAACGGCAGTTGCTGACGGCTGCGGGCTTCCAGGGGCAATTCCAGCAGGCTTTGATTGCGTGGGTCATCCGGATAGGCCTCGCGCCAGGCAGCCATCAGGCGCAGCCGGGCCTGTTGCAGGTCGGCGGTGAAGGCCGCGCGGCGGTTGGGTTGTTGCGGAATCACCGCCAGGGCCAGGGCTTGCGACAGCGAGAGCTGGGCTGCCGGCCTGGCGAAGTAGACACGGCTGGCCGCCTCGGCGCCTTCGATATTGCCGCCCATGGGCGCCAGATTCAGGTAGGCCTCGAGGATGTCGTGCTTGCTGTAGCGCGCCTCCAGCCACAGGGCCAGCACCATCTGTTGCAGCTTGCCGGGAACCTGTCGGGTGTTGAGGTCATACAGCCTGCGCGCCAGTTGCATGCTCAGGGTCGAACCGCCCTGGCGCAGCCCGCCGCTGTAGGTGGTCAGCGCAGCGCGCAACAGCGCCGGCGGGTTGACCCCGGGGTGGTAGTAGAAATTGCGGTCCTCCTTGAGCAGGAGGGCCTGCACCAGTGACGGCGAGATGCGCTCCAGAGGCAACCACAGACGGTATTGGCCATCGCTGGCCAGGGTCATGCGCAGCAGTGTGCCATCCTCGGCCAGCACCACTCGCGACGAAGGCGCCGCCTGTTGCAGCGGTGCATGGGGCCACAGCCGCAGCAGCCCCAGGCCGATTGCCCCCAGCAGCAGGCCCTTGAACAGCGGTTTTAAGCGCTGTCCAAGGGGCCTGCGTTGGGGCTGGGGCTCAAGGTTTGACGATTTCAAGCTGGCCTACCTTGCCACGTCCTTGCAGGGTTGTCTGGTAGAGCCCTTCGGCATACGCCGGCGGGGTGTTGAAGGTCCCGGCGTTGGTCGCGCGCACTCGGTAGACAAAGGTCGCGGCGTCGCGCAGCACGGTGCCGTAGAACACCACACGGTCATCGCGCACATCAATGTACTCCGGCTGCCAGTTGCTCAACTCGCTCTCACCGACCGGCGCTTGCCAGGATTCCTCGTCGTCATCGCCGGACGATTGCTCCTGGTCTTCATCCTCCTCGTCGCGCTGCTTGGGCTGCGGCGGCAGGCGATAGACCGGCTCGACGCCACCTGGCAACAGGTCGACCACGGCCACTTGCTGCACCTGGTCATGTTCGGTGGCCCGCAGGCGCAGGCGCACCAGGAACTCATCGCCCACGCTGACCTGGGTCACCGGCTGGCCCTTGAGGTCGAGGTAGTCATGGATCACTTCCAGGCCATTGCTCAGGGGCTGGGTGTTGGCGCCGCGATCGAAACCGGCTTCGCTGAGCATGTAGAACGCGGCAGGACCGGAGGACTTCTCCAGGAGCAGCTTTTCAGTGGCCGCCGGCACCGCACTGCGCGGTGGCTGGCCGACCATGTTCAGCAATTGCTGGGACTTGTCGTTGAGCCAGGCGCTGGCCTTGAGGTGCATGCCGCTCTCGGCGCGCTGCCCGTAGTTGTCCAGCGCCCGCAACAGCAGGGCGGCCGACAGTGAGTTGTAGCGCTGCTCGTTGAGACGCTTGCCGAGTTTATCCAGCAACTCGAGCGGCACATCGTCCACCAGGTCGGGGAAGTGTTTGCTCAGCAGGTGCAGGTGTTCGGCATCGTGCACCAGGGGGTCGTAATACAAACCGTCGCTATCCCAGCGGTCGTTCAGGGTGCGCCAGGGAAGCTTGCGGAACAGCCGATCGGCCAGGCGATCCTGTTTCAGGAGCTTATAGCTGGCCGCCAGGTAGGCCGCGCCCAGGTCGTTCTGCCAGGTATCGCGGTGATAGGTTTCGTAACGCTCGCGGATATCGCTCAGGGCACCGCTGACCAGGATCCCCTGGCGGCTCAGCAGGTAGCTGGCGTAGGCGCGGTTGCGCAATTCCTGCAGGCCTTCGCTCGGACCGTTGGCGATCTCGGTCAGGTAGGCATTGGCCCGCTCCAGCAGGTCGCCGGGCACGGCCAGGCCGCGTTCGCGGGCTTCGATCAGGAAGTCGGTGGCGTACAGGCTGGCATAGGGCGTGACCTGTGGGTTGGCAGCCCACAAGCCGAAGCCGCCGGCCTGGTTCTGCCGTTGGCGCAGTACCCGCAGCAGGCCGTCGAAGCCCTGTGTGGATGGCACGCTCGCTTGCGCATCGCGCCAGATCAGCGCTGGCATGGCTTTGGACACCAGTTGCTCAGTGCAGGCGTAGGCGTAGTCGTCCAGGTAGTGTTTCAGGCCGTCGGCCCATACCAGTGGCGACGCGGCAACACCCACTTGGACATTGCGCAACTCGCTGAACAGATTGCGGGTCGGCAGCAGTTCCTGGCTGGCGCCTTCAAAGCGGCCGAGGGTCAGGGCCACCCGGTGTTCGCTCAAGGGGCGGACCGAGGTGGTTTCCGCGACCTGGATTCGTTTGCCGTCGGGCAAGACCGCGATAAAGCGCAGGTCGGCGGAACCGAGGTTTTCCAGGACCTTGATCCGGAACTGCGCCACGCCTTCCTTGCGCGGTTGCAGTTGCAGCGTGCTCCCGGGTTCGCCTTCGACCTGCAGTCCGGCGCTGGTTTGCAGCTCGAACTTCACGGCGGTATCGACTTCCAGGTTGCTGAAGACCCCAGCGCTGACCGTGAAAATATCCCCAGGGGCGACAAAGGCCGGCACGTTCGGCGTGATCACCAGCGGGCCGCGCACCTCGCTCGCGCCTTCACTGACGCCGACGCTGTTGGCGTCCACCGCCACGGCGAACAGGTGCAGCTTGCCGTTGAAGTTGTCCGGCAGTTGGTAGTGCAGCACGCTTTCGCCCGCCGGCAGGTCCACCACCCCCGACCACCAGGCCACAGGCGGCTGGTGCTTGCGCTTGAACGGGTTGAGGTGCGACGCCAGGGCGCCCTCGGTGTCGCCACCTGGGGCTGCGCCACTGAGCAGGCGGCTGAACTCCGGCAGGATCAGGTCGAGGATCTGGCTGGTGCCGACTTCCAGGGCACGTTTCTGGAAGAAGAAGCCCAGCGGGTCGGGCGCCTTGTAGCGCGCAACCTGCAGGATGCCTTCATCGACCGCATAGATCACCGCGCGGGTCGGCCGGTCGTTGCTGACCTTGATATCCAGCACTTGCCCCGGTTCGATCTGCGCCGGCCCTTCGACTTTCAGCGGCATGCGGCGCGCGTCGAGGTTGATGCTGAAGGGCACCACACCATAGGACAGCGGGCTCATGTAGACCTCGGACGAGCCGATGTCACGCACGAACTGCACGTTGACGTAGGCGTTGCCCTCCAGGCCCTTGGGCACCCGAATGTGCTGCACGCTGTTGGTGCTGTCGGCCTTGAACCACTGCTGGCTGTAGACCTTGTCGCGCTCGATGGTGATCAGCCCGGCGCCGGTGTAGGGCGCGCGAATGCTGATGGCGATCTCGTCGCCGCTGGCGTAGCTGCGTTTGTCGAGGCGCAGTTGCAGTTCGGCGTTGCGTTCCAGGGAGCGCGAAGTGTTGCCTTTGCCAGCGACGCTGTAGTCGATCTGGTTGAGCAGGTTGCCGTTGGCATCCTTGAGTTGCAGGGTGAAGTCCCCCGGCGTCTGGGTGTCCAGCACCTGGGTCGCGCCCTGCTCGGTGAGCGTCAGCGGCGAGGCGGGTTGAGCCGTGTCCTTGAGGCGTGACTCGTACTTGTAGGTGCCATTGGCCTGCTTGACCAGCACCGACACGTAGCGGTGCTCGATCACCTGGCTGACCAGGCCTTCAACCGCACGCGGGCTCAGGTCCGGCCCGACAGCCAGCCATTGCACCTGGCGCGCCGTGCCCTTGGCCACGTAGGACAGCGAGTCCTGGCTCTTCACCCCGATCAGGTAGGGCGCCGAAGACACCAGCAACGAACTTTGCGCCGCCACATTGCGCCCACCCTCGGCCTCGTACACCTGGGTCAGGACCTGCAGGCGGTAGGTGCTGTTGGCAAAACGCTTGAGGTCCAGGTCGAGCACGGCCTGGCCATTGTCGTCGGCGGTGGTTTCCGCCAGGTCTTCGCTGCTGGCTTCAGTCAGCGAGTCGTTGAGGCGGAAGCGGTACTCAGGGTAACGCTCGAACCCCGCCAGTGCCGGGTTCAGCGACAGGTTGGCGGTGATCCGCCGCCCTGCGGCCGGCGCGCCGAACAGGTGCAGCGCCGTGACCTTGGCCTCGACCTGATCCGGCGCGATCCAACCGGCGACCGGGGTGTCGTGCAGGCTCAGGCTGACCTTCAGGCGGTCGGGCTCGAAGTCGCGGACCTTGAAATTGACGCTGCCCAGGTGGGTACGCAGTTGTTTGTCGCCAATCAGTTGCAGGGTCGCGGTGTAATCGCCGGCCGGCGCTACGTCGCTGCTGGCAAAGTCGTAGCTTTCAAAACCGCTGGAGGACAGCTTCAGGGGCTCGCGCACCACCGTCAGGCCCCGTGGGTCGGTGATCAGCAGTTCGACCGGCAGGCCCTGCAGGGCACCTTTCCAGTCGCCACTGCGCACGATCATGCCCAGGTGTGCGGTCTCGCCCGGGCGGTACAGGCCCCGGTCGCTGAACAGGTAGGCGCTCAGGCGGTTGCTGGTGCCGTCTTCCTGCAGGCCGCCGACGTCGAAGCGCGACAGGTCCAACTGTTGCGACTGGCGGGCGATCGGCAGGAATGACTGATCGTTGCCGCGGGTCACCACATACATCAGCGGGGTTTTCTCGCGTCGCAGCTCGTCGAGCTTGGCGAAGTGCGCGTGACCCTGGGCGTCGGTCTTGCCACTGCTGACCGGCAAACCGTTGCGTCCGATGATCTCGACCTGGGCCTCGGCTACCGGCAGGCCGCTGCCGATGGATTGCACGTACAGGTCATGGCTGCCGTCGCTGGAGCGCTTGGCGATGATGCCAAGGTCCGTGACCACGATAAAACGCAGGTCATTGGTCGCGCTTTGCGAGTAGCCGTCGAAGGTACGCTGGCTCGGTTGGTCCTGGGCGCTGAGCTTGAGCACGAAGATCCCGCGGCGACCGCCGTTGGCGCTGAGGTAGCTGCCAAGGTCGACGTTGTCGTATTGGGTCTTGGACGGATCGCTGGCGGACAGCGGGATGTCCAGGGACTGGCGCTCGACCATGCGGTCGAAATAGTCATTGGCAAAGTTGGGGCGGGCAAAGCTGCCGCTGCTCTGGTCGACCAGGTGTTGCAGCTGGTTGGGCAGGACGCGGGCGATCTCTACGTGGGCGCCGGGCACGCCACGGGCCATGAAACCTACGCGTTTTTCACCGGTGAGGCTGAGCAGGGCACCGTCGGACAGAAAACGCAGGGTGCGCGGGTAGGCCGGCATGCTCAGCAATGAGGTTGTAGGGTTTTTCGCCAGGTAGCCGCCAATCGCCTCGATCCGCGCCGGGATTTGCACATAGAGGGTGCGCCCCGCGGGTGCCTTGAACTTGAAGGCGTGCTCGGTATTGAGCGGCTCGACACTGGGTACATGGCTGAGCTTGATCGGTTGCGAGCGGGCCAGCAGGGCTTCGTCGATGTCCTTGGCGTACCAGGGGGCGAGGTCGTCCTGGGGTTTTTCCGGCAGCAGCCAGGCCTGGACCTTGCCGGCAATCGCCTCGTCGGCCACGGCGCTGGAGCTGGTGAACATCAGCACCGGCTCGGGTTCGCCGCGATCATTGTCGGCGAAGTTGATTTCGCTGTTGCTGAAGGTCAGCCGATAGCGACCGGGCACCGTCACCAGGCGGGTTTGCGAGGAAGGGGTGGCGTTGCCGCCCAGTTGAGACTTGACCCCTTCGCCGAGGGTCAGACTGATCTGGTTGGTTTCCAGTGGCGTGGCCAACGCCGCAGAGCGGATATAGGCCTGCAGCTTGAAGGCGTCGAAGCTGATCTCGGGCTGATTCGCGGCTTTTGGGTCGCGGTATTGCAGGCCGGTGCCGAGGGAGAACTTGATTCGTTTGCGTACGCTCTCTTCATCCACCGGGTGGGTGAACCTGAAGGTGGCGACCTGCTGTTTCAGGCTGGCGTCGACCGGGTCCTGATACAGCTCGTTCTGAACCAGGGTGGCGCTGAATGCAGGGGTGGAAAATGTGTTGCTGTACTGGCTCAACAGCACGCCATCGGCCAGCAGCTTTTTCTTGGCCAGCTCGACGCTGTATTTGGCGTCGATCGGCCAGTCCTGGTCCGGGGTGAATTGCAGGGTGCGGTCCTCGACCCAGCGCCAGCTGCCGGCGACTGTCGGGCTCAGGGTGATGCCTTCGGTCACGGGTTGATTGATGGCTTCAAGGGGCGCCACCGATTCATTGAAGCGGATACGCAGGGTGTCGATCAGCAGCGGCTGCCGGGTGTAGTCGGTCAGGCTGGGGCCCTGCACGCTGTAATGCACGGTGTGCGGTTGCGGCAGGTTGGAGTACCAGTGCCAGCCATACAGGCCGCCGGCACTCAGCACGGCGAGGGTCGCGATGCCGGCAGCAAATTGCCGTGGGTAGGCCTGGACCTTGCGCCCGATGGCGGTCAGGCCTCGTCCCAGTGCAGGGATCAGTTTGCGCAGCCAATAGGGCGGGCGCCATTGGCCAAGAAGGCTTTGCGCCAGCCACAGGGTCAGCCCGAACAACAGGCGTGCCACGGTTGATAAAACGCCGAAAAGGCGGCGCGCTGCGTCCCTGCACCTGGCAAACATTGCAAAAAATCCCTGAAGTTGAATGGCGCGCCATCTTACACCTGAACACCGCCACAAACCGTGGTTTAAGCGGTTGTCACCGGTAAATTGCAAGCAAAAGAAAACCCCCGATAAACCAGAGGTCTATCGGGGGTTCGGTTCAAGCGCCTGGCGGCGCTCAAAGGTTCAGCTTATTGGCAGGCTTCGCAATCCGGCTCGTCGATGGCGCAAGCCTTCGGCACTGGAGCGGGACCTGCTGGAGCGGCCAGGACCGAGTCATCACCGTGGTTGCCGCTGGAAACAGCGTTCAACTTGCTGGTGCTGATGGTGGACTTCTCGGTGCTGGTCGCGGCCAGGGCACGGAGGTAGTAAGTGGTTTTCAGGCCACGGTACCAAGCCATGCGGTAGGTCACGTCGAGCTTCTTGCCCGAAGCGCCGGCGATGTACAGGTTCAGGGACTGAGCCTGGTCGATCCACTTCTGACGACGGCTGGCGGCGTCAACGATCCACTTGGTGTCCACTTCGAAGGCCGTCGCGTAGAGCTCTTTGAGTTCTTGCGGGATGCGCTCGATCTGCTGCACCGAACCGTCGTAGTACTTCAGGTCGTTGATCATGACCGAGTCCCACAGGCCGCGGGCTTTCAGGTCGCGAACCAGGTACGGGTTGATCACGGTGAATTCGCCCGACAGGTTCGATTTCACATACAGGTTCTGGTAGGTCGGTTCGATCGACTGCGATACGCCGGTGATGTTGGCGATGGTGGCGGTCGGTGCGATGGCCATGATGTTGGAGTTGCGAATGCCTTTCTGCACACGGGCGCGAACCGGTGCCCAGTCCAGGGATTCGTTCAGGTCGACATCGATGTACTTCTGGCCACGTTGCTCGATCAGGATCTGTTGCGAATCCAGCGGCAGGATGCCCTTGGACCACAGCGAACCCTGGAACGTCTCGTAGGCGCCGCGCTCGTCGGCCAGGTCGCAGGAAGCCTGGATCGCGTAGTAGCTGACCGCTTCCATGGACTTGTCGGCGAACTCGACCGCAGCATCCGAACCGTAAGGAATGTGCTGCAGGTACAGCGCGTCCTGGAAGCCCATGATGCCCAGTCCCACTGGACGGTGCTTGAAGTTGGAGTTCTGCGCCTGTGGCACCGAGTAGTAGTTGATGTCGATCACGTTATCGAGCATGCGTACGGCGGTGTTCACGGTGCGTGCCAGCTTGGCGGTGTCCAGCTTGCCGTTGGTGATGTGGTTCGGCAGGTTGATCGAGCCCAGGTTACAAACGGCGATCTCGTCCTTGTTGGTGTTCAAGGTGATCTCGGTGCACAGGTTCGAGCTGTGGACCACGCCCACGTGCTGCTGCGGGCTGCGCAGGTTGCACGGGTCCTTGAAGGTCAGCCATGGGTGGCCGGTTTCAAACAGCATGGACAGCATTTTGCGCCACAGGTCTTTGGCCTGGATGGTCTTGAACAGCTTGATCTTGCCTGGGTACTGGGACAGGGCTTCGTAGTACTCGTAACGCTCTTCGAAGGCCTTGCCGGTCAGGTCGTGCAGGTCCGGCACTTCGGACGGCGAGAACAGGGTCCACGGGCCATCATCGAAGACGCGCTTCATGAACAGGTCAGGGATCCAGTTGGCGGTGTTCATGTCGTGGGTACGACGACGGTCATCACCGGTGTTCTTGCGCAGCTCGATGAACTCTTCGATGTCCATGTGCCAGGTTTCCAGGTAGGCACAGACAGCGCCTTTGCGCTTGCCACCCTGGTTTACGGCAACGGCGGTGTCGTTCACTACTTTGAGGAACGGAACCACGCCTTGGGATTTGCCGTTGGTGCCCTTGATGTACGAGCCCAGTGCGCGCACCGGAGTCCAGTCGTTGCCCAGGCCACCGGCGAATTTAGACAGCATGGCGTTGTCGTGGATCGCGTGGTAGATGCCCGACAGGTCGTCCGGCACGGTGGTCAGGTAGCAGCTCGACAGCTGTGGACGCAGGGTGCCGGCGTTGAACAGGGTCGGGGTCGAAGCCATGTAGTCGAAGGACGACAACAGGTTGTAGAACTCGATGGCGCGGTCTTCGCGTTGTTTCTCTTCGATCGCCAGGCCCATGGCCACGCGCATGAAGAAGATCTGTGGCAGTTCGAAACGCACGCCATCCTTGTGGATGAAGTAACGGTCGTACAGGGTTTGCAGGCCCAGGTAGGTGAACTGCTGGTCGCGCTCGTGGTTGATGGCCTTGCCGAGTTTTTCCAGGTCGAACTCGGCCAGGACCGGGTTCAGCAATTCAAATTGAATGCCCTTGGCGATGTAGGAAGGCAGTGCCTTGGCATACAGGTCGACCATCTCGTGGTGAGTGGCGCTTTCGGCTACTTCGAGGAAGCTCAGGCCTTCGGCACGCAGGGTGTCCATCAGCAGGCGAGCGGTCACGAAGGAGTAGTTCGGCTCACGCTCGACCAGGGTACGGGCGGTCATCACCAGGGCGGTGTTGACGTCCTTGAGGGCCACGCCGTCGTAGAGGTTCTTCAGGGTTTCGCGCTGGATCAGGTCGCCGTCGACTTCTTCCAGGCCTTCGCAGGCTTCGCTGACGATGGTGTTCAGGCGGCCCATGTCGAGCGGCGCCATGCTGCCATCGGCACGGGTGATGCGGATCGATGGGTGAGCCTGCACCGGCTCTTCGCTGGTGGAACGCACGGCGCGCTCTTTGGCGCGCGAGTCGCGGTAGATCACATAGTCGCGGGCCACTTTCTGCTCGCCGGCACGCATCAGGGCCAGTTCGACCTGGTCCTGGATTTCTTCGATGTGGATGGTGCCGCCCGATGGCATGCGGCGCTTGAAGGTCGCGGTGACCTGTTCGGTCAGGCGGGCCACGGTGTCGTGGATTCGCGACGAAGCGGCAGCATTGCCGCCTTCAACTGCAAGAAACGCTTTGGTGATAGCGACGGTGATTTTGTCATCGGTGTAAGGAACGACAGTGCCGTTACGCTTGATCACGCGCAGTTGGCCGGGCGCGGTGGCGGACAGATCCAGATTTGAATCAGCGGCCTGCGGCGCGGTGCCCTGCGGGTTCTCGCGAGTTGTGTCGGTTTGCATGGGTGTCTCCACGTTCTCTATGTTTGTTTGGGCACCATCACGGTGCCCACCGTTCCGTCCTGAAGCACTACAACCGGCATGGGCCGGGCATAACCACTTCGGGACAGTTCAGGAAGGGGGCTGTTGGCGCCGCTTCCATGCCGAAGTCTTGGGTCCCGAGCTTTTGGCTCAAGCACCTGTTCCTGATGGATGACAGTCTGTGACTGCAACACCCGTACCGTTTTCCCCTGTGGCAGGTTGGAAAACAGTAGCCATCCGCACGCGCGGTCTTGGTCTTCTAAAAAAGCGATTGGTTCACCAAACTTGGGCAAGAAAAGGGCTTGAGTTTCTTGTCTGATTTGTGTTTGGTTTTTTGCGCAAAACCCTAGATGTAGGGTTTTTTTTGCGCCGGGCTACAAGATAATGCGTTTTTGGGGGTGAATGCAATGTACAGCCTGTGGATAAGGTTGTGCGTAAATTGTGTATGAAAGCCGCAAACCTCATGCAGGCCGCAGTAGGCCTGGATCAAACCGTTTGTCACTGTTTTTTACCGCAGGAAACTGTCCTGGGCGGATTTTTGCGGGCGCGAACCCTATCACAAAAAAGGCCGCTGTCCGAACCGATTTTCCTCCTTGTGTTCACCTGCCTGGCCATTGCTACAATCGGCCGCGCTTTAAGCAGTCTTATCCACCTCAAACATTACAAAAAGACGGGTGGATCCTTCCTGAATATGTTCTTGGCAAGAAGAGGTCACCCGTGGAGCAAGAAGCCTGGCAGGTATTGATTGTTGAGGACGACCAGCGTCTGGCCGAGTTGACCCGTGAGTACCTGGAGAGCAATGGCCTGCAGGTGGCCATAGAAGGCAACGGTGCGCTGGCGGCGGCGCGGATCATCAACGAGCAGCCGGATCTGGTGATTCTCGACCTGATGCTGCCCGGCGAAGACGGCTTGAGCATCTGCCGCAAGGTGCGCCACCGCTATGACGGGCCGATCCTGATGCTCACCGCGCGTTCCGACGACATGGACCAGGTCATGGGCCTGGACCTGGGCGCCGACGATTATGTCTGCAAACCCGTGCGCCCGCGGCTGCTGCTGGCGCGGATCCAGGCCCTGCTGCGGCGCAGCGAGGCGCCGGAAGCGGCGGTCCCGGAGAAGCAGCGACGCCTGCAGTTCGGCCCGCTGGTGGTCGACAGTGCGCTGCGCGAAGCCTGGCTGAACGAGGCGGGGATCGAATTGACCAGTGCCGAGTTCGACCTGCTCTGGCTATTGGTGGCCAACGCCGGGCGCATTCTGTCCCGCGAAGAAATCTTCACCGCCCTGCGTGGCATCGGCTACGACGGCCAGGACCGCTCGATCGATGTGCGCATCTCGCGCATTCGCCCCAAGATCGGCGACGATCCGGAGCACCCGCGCCTGATCAAGACCATCCGCAGCAAGGGCTACCTGTTTGTCCCTGAAGCCGCCGCCGATATGCCGCTGTGAACTCGATCTTCCTGCGGATCTACGGCGGCATGTGCGCCGCCCTGATCCTGGTGGCGCTGCTTGGCGTCCTGGCCCTGCACCTGCTTAATAATGTGCGCAGCGAGCAGTATCGCGAGCGCCTGGCCCATGGCACGTTTTCGCTGATGGCCGACAACCTGCAGCCGATGAGTGAGATCGAGCGTCGGCGCGTCCTGGCGTTGTGGGAGCGTCTCCTGGGGATTCCCCTGGCCTTGCAGACATTCGCCCAGACCAGCCTCGACAGCGGCCAGCGCAGCCGCGTGCTGCGGGGCCAGGCCCTGGTGGAGCAGACCGGGCCACACGCGGCGCGGGTCTACCGGTTGGTCAGCGACAAGGAACAACTGCTACTGACTGGCGAGGTGCAGCAGATCAGCGAGCAATTGGCGCGCGCGACTATCTACCTGCTGGCCGACGAACTGGTGCGCTACCCGGTCGCCGAGCAACCGCAACGCCTGGCGGACTTGAAGGAAGCCAAGGGTTTTGGTTTCGATATGCACCTGGTGATCCTTGAACAGGCTGACATGGACGAAGACCAGCGCCGCCGCGTCGCCGAGGGCGATACCGTGATGGCGTTGGGCAAGGGGGGCGATTCGATCCGGGTGTTTGCCGGCATGGTTGGCACGCCCTGGGTCCTGGAAATCGGCCCGCTGTATCAGATGAACCCCTATCCACCCGAATGGCTGGTGCTGATCGCCGTCCTGGGCCTGAGCCTGATCGGCTTGATCGTCTATCTCCTGGTGCGTCAGCTGGAGCGGCGCCTGCGCGGGCTGGAGTCAGCGGCGACGCGCATCGCCAAGGGCAGCCTGGAAACCCGGGTTCCCGCCCGCGGCGCCGACTCGATCGGGCGCCTGGCCGCCGCGTTCAACGGCATGGCCGAGCACCTGCAACGTCTGCTGGCGATCCAGCGTGAGCTGGTGCGGGCGGTGTCCCACGAGTTGCGCACGCCGGTGGCACGCCTGCGCTTTGGCCTGGAAATGATCGGCTCGGCCACCACCCCTGTGGCACGGGAAAAGTACATGGAGGGCATGGACAGCGATATCCAGGACCTGGACCGCCTGGTGGATGAGATGCTCACGTATGCGCGCCTGGAGCAGGGTTCGCCGGCGCTGAACTTCCAGCGCATCGACCTTGATGCCCTGGTCAGCCAGGTGATCAGCGAACTGGCGCCGCTGCGGGCCGAGGTCAAGGTCCAGCGCGGGTTGTGCCTGTCGGCCGCCAATTGTGATGACGCCTGGGTCGAGGCCGAGCCGCGCTACCTGCATCGGGCCTTGCAGAACCTGGTGAGCAACGCCATGCGCCACGCCAAATCCCAGGTGACCATCAGCTATCAGGTCGGGCAGGTGCGGTGTCGGGTGGACGTTGAAGACGATGGCCCCGGGGTTCCGGAAAGCGCCTGGGAGCGGATCTTCACCCCCTTTCTGCGGCTGGACGACAGTCGTACCCGGGCCTCCGGTGGGCATGGCCTGGGCCTGTCGATTGTGCGGCGGATCATTCACTGGCACGACGGCCGCGCGCTGATCGGGCGCAGCAAGAGCCTGGGCGGCGCCTGTTTCAGCCTGAGCTGGCCACGCCATCAAGAAGAGAAGCCCTGAAGCAGCAGACCTCAGGCCCGGGGCTCGGGGCTTGTGGGCGTCTCAACCGGGAATGCTGACCAGGCTCAGCAACTGCCCATCCTGCAGCGCAAACTGCGCGTCCAGTTGCGTGCCGTTGCGCCACTCGTTGGACAGGTCTTGCAACAGGCGCAGGCGCACCTGGCCGGCCTCGGTCCACTCCAGCACTTCGGCATGTTCGAAATAGAAGCGCTGCTGGACGATCGGGTACAGCGCCTTGAACAGGCTTTCCTTCACTGAAAAGGTCAGGGTCACCCACAGCGCCAGATGCTCGCTGGGGCCGGCGGCCATGCGCTGCAATTCCGGCGCGGTAAGGATCTCGCCCGCCAGGCGCCGTGCACGCTCGGCATCCAGCAGGTTCTCCAGATCCATGCCCAGGCCGCGCCAGTGCTCCTTGCGCGCCACGATGGCCGCTGCCCGGCCGGTGCTGTGGGTGATCGAACCGCAGATGTGGGTCGGCCATACCGGTGCCCGGTCGTCCCCGATGGGTGGGGTGCAGTCCAGACCTTCCAGGCGTTGCAGGGCGGCGCGGGCACACAGGCGCCCGGCAAGGAACTCGGCCTGGCGCTTGGCGACCGAGCGCTGAATGCTCGCCGGCGGCTCGATGGCGCAGCGCTGGAAGTCGTCCGCCGCCAGTTGCGCGGGATTGAAGTGGGTGCTGAGCAGGACGCTATTGGCCAGCGCCTGGGGCAGCGGCCAGTGGGCGTCGAGTGGGGTGCAGCAGGCGGGCAGGGCGGGGAGAGAATTCATGCCCGGCATTTTGCCGGGTTGCGCGGTTGCGGGGTAGCCCCGGGGGTTGAGGGCGCCTTTGTAAGCTGCGGCGCCCGTGTGGCGTCTGATGACTCATTGCCGCTGTTTTGCGAAAAATAGCTGAAAAAACAGCAGGGTGGATTCGGTTCAGGCCAGGTTCAGAGTGTGTTCAGGGGGAGTTCAGGGGGCGGTGGTTAACCTAGCTCCGTACCCAAAAAGCACATAGCGAATGAGGAAATTCCCTAATGACTTCTATCAAAAAGATGATCCTGGCCTTCACTGTTCTCGGCGCCAGCGCCGCTGCCCAAGCCGCTGACAGCAACTTCGCCGGTCTGAGCTACGGCCTCACCAGCGACAAGGTCAGCAAGTCCAGCCTGCTCAACAAAACCTCGGCCACCCGGATTCCGATGGTGTGATTGCCAAGGACAGCACCTTCGGTGTGCGCTTCGGCCAGTTGAATGACCAGGCCCGCTACTACGCCACTTATGAATATGTTTCGGGCTCGCACAATGGCATTAAACTGCGTCAGCAAAATCTGCTGGGCAGCTACGATATGTTCCTGCCAGTGACCAGCAGCACCAAATTGTTCGGTGGTGCCACCGCCGGTCTGGTCAAAATGACCCAGGAATCGCCAGGCTTCAGCCGTGACAGCGACATCGGTTATGCGGTCGGCGTACAGGCCGGTGTGCTGCAGCAAGTTTCGCAGAACACCTCGGTTGAGCTGGGTTATCGTTACTTGCGCAGCAACGCCAGCACCGAAATGAGCGAGCGCGGCGGCAGCAAGCAGGGTTCGCTGAACCTGGACAGCAGCGCCCAGACCTACCTGTCGGCCAACTACGCGTTCTGACACGTACCTTGGTTTTGACTGACGCCGGATCTGGCCCAAAGGCAGATCCGGCGTTGCCGTATGAGTAATCAGGGGGCCTGAACGCCCTTTGGAGTTGTGGAAATTTTGCCTGGGAGAGCTTTATGAAACTGCTGGTCGTTGAGGATGAGGCGCTGCTGCGCCATCACCTGCAAACCCGGCTCACGGACAGTGGTCATGTGGTCGAATCCGTGGCCAACGCCGAAGAGGCGCTGTATCAGAGCGAGCAGTTCAATCACGATCTGGCGGTGATCGACCTGGGGCTGCCGGGCATGGGTGGCCTGGACCTGATCCGCCAATTACGCGCCCGTGGCAAGACGTTCCCGATCCTGATCCTGACCGCTCGCGGCAACTGGCAGGACAAGGTCGAAGGGCTGGCAGCCGGCGCTGACGACTACGTGGTCAAGCCCTTCCAGTTCGAAGAGCTGGATGCGCGCCTGAACGCCTTGCTGCGCCGTTCCAGTGGCTTTACCCAGTCGACCATCATCGCCGGGCCGCTGCTGCTCGACCTCAATCGCAAGCAGGCATCCCTGGATGAGCAGCCGCTGGCGCTGACCGCCTATGAGTACCGGATTCTCGAATACCTGATGCGTCATCACCAGCAGGTGGTGGCCAAGGATCGCTTGATGGAGCAGTTGTACCCGGACGACGACGAGCGCGATCCAAACGTGATCGAAGTGCTGGTCGGGCGCTTGCGGCGCAAGCTGGAGGCGCCGTCGGGCTTCAAGCCGATCGAGACCGTGCGTGGCCTGGGCTACTTGTTCAATGAGCGCTGCCGATGATTCGATCGCTGCGCTTGCGCCTGATGCTGGCCGCCACCACCCTGGCGGTGCTGTTCATGCTGGCATTGCTGCCGGCCATGCAAGGCGCGTTCAGCCTGGCGCTGCAGGACTCCATCGAGCAGCGCCTGGCCTCCGACGTGACCACCTTGATCTCGGCGGCGCGGGTCGAAGGCAATCACCTGCAGATGCCGATGCAATTGCCGGATGAGCGTTTCAACCTCACCGACAGCCGTTTGCTCGGCTACATCTATGATCGCGAAGGGCACCTGGTGTGGCGCTCGAAAGCGACCCAGGAAGAGAGCATCAACTACAAGCCGCGCTATGACGGGCGTGGCAACGAATTCGCCAGAATCCGCGAAGCCGATGGCCAGGAGTTCTTCGTCTACGACGTCGAGGTCAAGCTGCTGGGCGGTAAAAGTGCGGCCTTCAGTATCGTCGCCTTGCAGCCGGTGCGTGAGTACCAGTTGACCCTGGAAGGCGTGCGGGAAAACCTCTACCTGGGTTTCGGCGCGGCGTTGCTGGTGTTGCTGGCATTGCTCTGGCTCGGCCTGACCTGGGGCCTGCAGGCCTTGCGCCGTTTGAGCCAGGAGCTGGACCAGATCGAAAGCGGCACCCGCGAAAGCCTCAGCGAAGAACACCCGCGCGAGCTGCTGCGGCTCACCGGCTCGTTGAACCGTTTGTTGCACAGCGAGCGCGAGCAGCGCAGTCGATACCGCGACTCGCTGGATGACCTGGCCCACAGCCTGAAAACCCCGCTGGCGGTACTGCAGGGGGTCAGTGAAGACATGGCCCAGCGTCCCCAGGACCGCGACCAGGCCTGGGTCCTGCAAAGCCAGATCGAGCGCATGAGCCAGCAGATCAGCTATCAGCTACAGCGCGCCAGCCTGCGTAAAAGCGGCCTGGTGCGGCACCAGGTCAGGTTGCGTCCGGTGCTTAAGAGCCTGTGCGACACCCTGGACAAGGTGTACCGCGACAAGCAGGTACGGGTCTCTTTCGACCTGCCGGAGCAGTGTTATGTGCCGATCGAGCACGGTGCCCTGCTGGAAATGCTCGGCAACCTGCTGGAGAACGCCTACCGCCTGTGCCTGAGCCAGGTGCGCATCAGCGTGCGCGAAACCCTCGACGGGGCCGAACTCTGTGTCGAGGATGATGGCCCCGGCGTACCACCGGACCAGCGTGCGCGGATTTTGCAACGTGGCGAACGCCTGGACCGCCAGCATCCGGGGCAGGGGATTGGCCTGGCGGTGGTCAAGGACATCATCGACAGCTACGGCGCGCAGCTGACGCTGGGGGATTCCTCCCTGGGGGGCGCGGCATTCCGGATTCACTTCCCGATTATTTGAAGCCGTGGGCTCAATGCTCCTGGGCGCGGTAGGCGCCCGGGGTCAGGCCGGTCCACTTCTTGAAGGCCCGATGAAAGGCCGAGGGCTCGGAAAACCCCAACTGCTCGGCGATCTGTTGCAACGACAGGTCGGCCCGCCCCAGGTGATAGATGGCGATATCGCGCCGCAACTGATCCTTCAACTCCTGAAAACTCGACCCTTCTTCACGCAGGTGCCGGCGCAGGGTCTGTGGGCTGATGTGCAGTTGCCGGGCCACGCTTTCCAGGTCTGGCCAATGCTCGCTGTCGCGACTGAGCAGGCGGCGTAGCTGGCTGTTCAGGCTGTCGCCAGGGTCCGGCCGCGACAGCAGGTCGGCCGGCGAGCGTTCAAGAAAATGCTTGAGGGTCCGTTCGTCCTGCAGCAATGGCAGGTCCAGGTAGCGGCTGTGGAACAGCAGGCTGCTGTGCTCGGCGCCAAACACCAGGGGGCAGGGGAACAACAGGTCGTATTCGGCACCGTGCCCGGGCCGGGGGTAGCTGAAGGTCGCCTGCTCCAGGCGAATCCGTTGGCCGACCAGCCAACTGCCGAGGCGATGCCAGATCACCAGCAGGCTTTCGCTGAGGAAGTGATCCGGGTCCCGCAGTTGACTGTCGTCCAGGCTCAGGCGGGTCATCTCGCCTTCACGACTGAGGCTCAGGCGCGGGGCCTGCGGGAATAGGCTATAAAATAATAAGCCGCGATTGAGCGCCTTCCCCAGGGTCCGGCAATGAATCAGCGCGTGGCACATCATGGCGAAGGTGCCGCGCTTGCTCGGTTCGGGCGCGAACCCCAGGTATTCATCATCCAGCGCTTGCCAGAGCAATTGCAGCAAGCCGCTGAACTGCTCGGGGGCGATGCGTGCCCTGGGCTCGTTGAGCAGTTCGGCGCTGATGCCCACCTGTTGCAGCAGCGCCGAGCAGTCATGGCCACGCCGACGCGCGCCGCCAAGAGCGGCACGGGCGAAATGACTGGCGATGGTGCGTTCGCGCATGCGGGCTGATCCGTCCATTGAGTGGCGGATGGTAGTCAGCGGGCGCAGGTCGGACAAGGCGGATATCCGCCAAATTGTAGGACGAGCGAGGGGCAATGGGCGGAAATCCGCCATGTCGAGCCCCGGCCAAGAATCCGAGTGTTGGGTTGTGACCCTGATGTCTAAAGGCCTCCAGGGCATTTTCAGCAAGGTGGCACGGGCTTTGCGATAAGGCCGATAGAGATGCCTGCGCGCAGCTCGACAAAACAAATCCCTCCAGTGCAGGAGGGTTCGCACTTTAGGCGTCGTGTGCATCGATGGATGATGTTCACCGGGGCTTTTGAGGAACTTTGCAATGACGACTCGTCAGCCACTGTACAAATCCCTGTATTTCCAGGTGATCGTTGCCATCGCCATCGGCATCCTGCTCGGTCACTTCTACCCGCAGACCGGCGTCGCCTTGAAGCCGCTGGGTGACGGGTTCATCAAACTGATCAAAATGGTGATCGCCCCGATCATCTTCTGCACCGTTGTCAGCGGTATCGCCGGCATGCAGAGCATGAAATCGGTCGGCAAGACCGGCGGCTACGCGCTGCTGTACTTCGAGATCGTCTCCACCATCGCGCTGCTGATCGGTCTGGTCGTGGTCAACGTCGTTCAGCCGGGCGCCGGCATGCACATCGACGTCGCTACCCTCGACGCTTCGAAAGTCGCTGCCTACGTGACGGCCGGTGCTGACCAGAGCATCGTCGGCTTCCTGCTCAACGTGATCCCCAACACCATCGTCGGCGCTTTCGCCAATGGCGACATCCTGCAAGTGCTGATGTTCTCGGTGATCTTCGGTTTCGCCCTGCATCGCCTGGGTGCCTACGGCAAGCCGGTGCTGGACTTCATCGATCGCTTCGCCCACGTGATGTTCAACATCATCAACATGATCATGAAGCTCGCGCCAATCGGTGCCCTGGGCGCCATGGCATTCACCATCGGTGCCTACGGTGTTGGCTCGCTGGTGCAGTTGGGTCAACTGATGATCTGCTTCTACATCACCTGCGTGCTGTTCGTGGTGGTGGTACTGGGCGCCATCTGCCGCGCTCACGGTTTCAGCGTGCTGAAACTGATCCGCTACATCCGTGAAGAGCTGCTGATCGTACTCGGTACTTCCTCGTCCGAATCGGCTCTGCCGCGCATGCTGATCAAAATGGAACGCCTGGGTGCCAAGAAGTCGGTAGTCGGCCTGGTGATCCCGACCGGTTATTCCTTCAACCTCGACGGCACGTCGATCTACCTGACCATGGCGGCCGTGTTTATCGCCCAGGCGACCGACACCCACATGGACATCACGCACCAGATCACTCTGCTGCTGGTGCTGCTGCTGTCCTCCAAAGGCGCTGCGGGCGTGACCGGTAGTGGCTTCATCGTGTTGGCGGCCACCTTGTCGGCGGTTGGTCACCTGCCGGTGGCCGGTCTGGCACTGATCCTGGGTATCGACCGCTTCATGTCCGAAGCCCGTGCCCTGACCAACCTGGTGGGTAACGCCGTGGCCACCCTGGTGGTTGCCAAGTGGGTCAAGGAACTGGACGAAGACAAGCTGCAGGTCGAGCTGGCTTCCGGTGGTCGTGGTATCTCCGACACCCGTGAAGAAGATGACCTGGGCGTGGCCGAAGGCCCGGCGCCAAGCATCCTCAAATAAAGCTGTGTGTTAATGAAAAACCCGCTGCGGCGGGTTTTTTATTGCCCGCATTTCGAGCGCAAGCGTCAGCCCGCCTGAGCGTTGCGGTAATTGCCGGGTGGGCATCGGCTGCCTACTCTGTGGGCAGTCGATCTTGAGTCAGGAGGGTTCATGCACGGTCCGTTGGCGACACTCAAAGTTCTGGATTTCTCCACCCTGCTGCCGGGGCCCTTCGCTTCGTTGCTGCTGGCGGACATGGGCGCCGACGTAGTGCGCATCGAGTCACCGACCCGCATGGACCTGCTGCGGGTGCTGCCACCCCATGATCATGGGGTCTCCGCCAGCCACGCTTACCTCAACCGCAACAAGCGCAGCCTGGCCCTGGACCTCAAGCAGCCGGAGGCGCTGGAAGTAGTCAGGCAACTGGTGCTGGATTACGACATCGTCCTCGAACAGTTTCGCCCGGGGGTGATGGAGCGCCTGGGCCTGGGGTATGAGGCATTGAAGGCACTCAACCCGAAGTTGATCTACGTCTCGATTACCGGCTACGGCCAAACCGGCCCCTACCGGGAGCGTGCCGGGCACGATATCAATTACCTGGCCCTGGCCGGTCTGGCCAGCTACACCGGGCGCCAGGACAGCGGGCCATTGCCGCTGGGGATTCAGGCGGCGGATATTGCCGGTGGTTCGCTGCACGGCGTGATCGGTCTGTTGGCGGCGGTGATCGCCCGTCAGCACAGCGGCGTCGGGCAACACCTGGATGTGAGCATGACCGACTGCGCCTTCAGCCTGAATGCCATGGCCGGCGCCGGTTATCTGGCATGTGGCGTCGAGCCGCAGCGCGAGGATCAGATGCTCAATGGCGGCAGCTTTTACGACTACTACCGCAGCCGTGACGGTCGCTGGTTGTCGGTGGGCAGCCTGGAGCCCGGATTTATGCAGGCCCTGTGCGACGCCTTGGGCCGGCCGGAATTGGCAGCTCAGGGCCTGTCGCCCAGGCCTGAGCAGCAGCAAGCCTTGAAACAGGCGCTGCAGATCGAGTTCGAGAAGCGCGACTTTGCCGAGCTCTGCGAGTTGTTTGCCGCCCTGGATGCCTGTGTCGAACCGGTCCTCAGCTTTGCGGAAGCACTGGAGCACCCGCAGTTGCAGGCGCGGCAACTGGTCAGCCAGGTGCCCCGTGGCGATGGCAGCACGCAGGCGCAGATGGCCTGTCCGCTGAAGTTTTCCCAGGGCTTGCCCGAGCCGCGGCATATCGGTGCTGCGGTCGGCGCGCATTCCGAGCAGGTGCTGCGGGAGTTGGGCTACAGCCCTGAGCGTATCGACCAGCTACGCCGGGCCAAGGTGACTCTGTAGCCGCAGCCGGGCCTCATTCCACCCGCATTTCACCGCTAAACACCAGGGTGTGCCGGCAGCGTCGGCACAGGTAGCGCCGGCCCTGGCCGACCAGGCTGTGACGTTGGGCGGAAAACGGGAAGTCGCTGTCGGCACAGGGGCAGCGGTAGATATAACGGGTCACGCGACGCCGCTGGATCTCATAGGTGTGGCAGCGGTTGGGCGGCAGTTCGTACACGCCGCGCATGATCAATTGCCATTCTTCGCCATGGGGCTGAATGCGTTCGCCGAACAATTGATGGGCGATCAGGTGCGCGACCTCATGAGCCACGGTCTGCTTGAGGAAGTCTTCGGTGTTTTCCCGGTACAGCTGCGGGTTGAAGCGCAGCAGGTTCTCGTGCAGGTGCGCCACGCCGGCCTTCTGGCCACGCAACTTGAGGCTGACCACGGGACGTTTGAAAGGTCGTTTGAAAAAGGATTCAGCGAGTTGGAAACAGTCTTCGACGCGGGTATTGAGTTGCTCGGGCATGCTTAACGGCTCTCCAGAGGTGTCGAGTATGCCGCAAAGCCCGGGGTTTCCGAATCGTTCAGGCGCCGAATGGTCATGCCGGCCCACCAATTAGAAGGCCGCCTTGCGGCGGCCTGTGTTGGCAGATCTGGTTTTAGGAAATGAATGGCGTCTGTTACTGCCTCAGTTGGTGTAGACCGGGCCGACACCCAGGCCCCAGACGATCACGGTAAACGCCATGATCGCCACCAGCACGACCAGCCCAACGGCCAGTACCGAGCTGGAAAACAGAAAACCCTCGTCCGATGGAATGTTCATGAAGGTCGGCAACCCCACATACAGCAGGTACACCGTGTAGCAGATAGCCGCCGTGCCGATGATCATGCCCAGCCACATATGCGGGTACAGCGCCGCCAGGCCGCCGACGAACAAGGGCGTCGCGGTGTAGGTGGCAAAGGCGATGCAGCGGGCCAGGCTTGGGTTGGCGTCGTAGGTGCGGGCCATCCAGTGCACGAAGGCGCCCATGACGGCCACGCCGCCGAGCATGGCCAGGTAGGACATGATGGTCATCCACAGTGCGCTTTCCACGGTGAGCATCACCGGGGCTCGACTGCCGATGACCCAACCGACCTGGGTGGTGCCGATAAACGCGGAAACGGCCGGTATGGCCGCGAGAATCAGGGTGTGGGTGAGGTACATGTGGCTGATGCTTTCTTCCTGGTCGCCACGGATTTCTCGCCATTCTTGATCAGGGTGGGTGAAGAGGCCCACGACGTGATGGATCATATTCAGTCACTCCTTTGTTATTGCCATCGCCCCCCAGCGGAGCGCCTACGGGCCAATAGGCCAAGTAAGTAAAGGTCTGTATGTGTGTGCGACCTTATGTCGCAGTATAGGAAGGACTCGCTGGCGTGGCTGCGGGGGGTTAGAGCAAATCGCGCTGTAAAGGGAATGCGTAATCGCCGAAGAGTCTTGGCCGCTGCAGCTCTTCGCCCAGCGCGGATTTTTTGCGTAAAATACCCGGCTTTTCGTCACACACTTCGCGGATTCCAGCGCCATGGGCACTCTTACGGTCAACCAGAACAAACTGCAGAAACGCCTGCGTCGCCAGGCGGGCGAAGCGGTCGCCGACTTCAACATGATCGAAGACGGTGACAAGGTCATGGTCTGCCTGTCCGGCGGCAAGGACAGCTACACCATGCTCGATGTGCTGCTGCACTTGCAGAAGGTGGCGCCGATCAAGTTCGACATCGTTGCGGTGAACATGGACCAGAAGCAGCCGGGCTTTCCCGAGGATGTGCTGCCGGCCTACCTCAAGACCCTGGGCGTGGAGTACCACATCGTCGAGAAAGACACCTATTCGGTGGTCAAGGAGCTGATCCCGGAAGGCAAGACCACCTGCTCGCTGTGCTCGCGCCTGCGTCGCGGCACGCTGTACACCTTTGCCGATGAAATCGGCGCGACCAAGATGGCCCTCGGTCATCACCGCGACGACATCATCGAGACCTTCTTCCTCAATATGTTTTTCAACGGCTCGCTCAAGGCCATGCCGCCCAAGTTGCGGGCCGATGACGGGCGCAATGTGGTGATCCGGCCCCTGGCCTACTGCAACGAGAAGGACATCCAGGCCTACTCCGACCTCAAGCAATTTCCGATCATCCCCTGCAACCTCTGCGGCTCCCAGGAGAACCTGCAGCGCCAGGTGGTCAAGGACATGCTTCAGGAGTGGGAGCGCAAGACCCCGGGCCGCAGCGAAAGCATCTTCCGCAGCTTGCAGAATGTGCAGCTGTCGCAGTTGGCCGACCGCAACCTGTTCGACTTCACCAGCCTGCGCATCGATGAAACCGCCGCCTCGCGTTTCGTCAATGTGCTGAACCTCTGAACCCCAGCCGTCAAGGCCGGGCTCGGGGCGCGGCGTCGGGGATGTATGCCAGGCTGCCGAAATCCCGGGCATTGAACAGGCGTTCACCGTTGTCCGGCAGCGTGCGCAGCACCTGGTGATCGGCCTGCAGGTAGCCCAGGGGCAGGGGCTCGCCATTGTGGTACTGGGCCAGGATCAAGGTGCGTTGCGGGTCCCAGTGCTGGCCGCTGGTTTTCTCCAGCCAGGCCATGAACCCTGCGCTATCGCCGTCGCGGGGGAAATCCTGGGTGTCCTGTAGGTAGTAGAACGGCGCGCCGTGATTCTGCAGGTACAGCGGCAGTTTGTTATCGACCTCCACCATCACCACTCGCCATTGGGCCCAGGGTGCCTGTTTGTCGGCCTCGGCCCGCACCGCCTGGGCGAACTGCATCACTCCGCCACCGCCATTGGTCCAGGGGTAGAGCACCCCCAACACCAGCAGCATGACCCCGGCAGCCGCCGCAAAGCCTTTGCTCCAGCCACGCCCGCCGACCTGTCCGGCGGCTCGGCGCTGGGCAAGGCGTCGGCTCAGCCACCAGGCCGCGAGTAACTGGGCAAAGGGCACCAGCGGCAATACGTAGTAGCTGCGGCGACTGCCGCTGGCGGTGAAAAACAGCATCAGCAGGCCCAGGCCCCACACCAGCCAGCGCGCATTGGGCTCGATCTGCCGCCAGTGGCGCAGGGCGACCCATAGACCGAGGATCCAGCACGGCGCCCAGGGCAGGGTGTAGACCGGCAGGTAGATCAGGTAGGTGTAGAGCGGGCCGACATGGTCGAACGGGTCGAAAAAACGCACCAGGTTTTCCCGCAGCACCAGGCTCAGGCCGCTGTCGCCCACGGTCGGCTGGCCATACAGATGCGAGAGCAGGAACGGCAACATATAGACCAGCCCGGCCAGCAGCAGGGCCAGGCACAGCCGCAGATTGAGGTGACGCTTCCAGCGCCCGGCGCTCATCAGGTGTGGCAGCAGCACCAGCCCGGGCAAGATGAAACCGATCAGGCCCTTGCACAGCGAAGTGGCCGCCAGTATCAGGAAAAACCCGCAATAGCGACTCAGGCGGGTGTCGTCCGGCCCCCGCCAGTACCACCAGACCGCCGCCAGCACCCCGAACAGGGTCAGAATGTCGGCCGTCGCCACCCGGGCCCAGAAGGCAAAGTAGAAGGTGGTCGCCAGCATCCAGCCGGCAATCAGCCCGGTGCCCTGGCGAAACAAGCGCTCGCCAAGCGAATGGATCAGCCACACGCTCAGCCACGCCGCGATCACCGACGGCAGGCGCAGCGACCAGTTATCCAGCCCGCCGAACAGCCCGCTGCTGGCGGTAATCAACCAGTAGGAAGGCAGCGGCTTGTCGTAATAGGGCATGCCCTTGAGGTACGGGTCGAAGTAATCGCCGCTTTGCAGCATTTGCAGGGCAATGTTCGCCCAGCGGGTTTCCGGCCCCCACAGCTCGCGGCTGCCCAGGCCGAGCAGCAGGATCAAAGCGCTCACACCCAGCAGTAGCGCCAGGGCCTTGTGCTGATTAAGGCTGCGTTGCATGGGGATCGCTCCGTGGTTGGACCCGCGCCAGTTTCAGTGGCTCACAGGCGAATGCCGTCCGGCCGGTTATGGCAAGCAGGGGATTGTGCTCAGTGAGACGAGTGATCAGGCGGTCAGCGCCGTTGGGCAGGCGCTGACCGTGGGACGACCGGGCTTATGGCGGGCTCTGGGGGAAGATCAGGATCACCAGGTTGCCTTGCTCGTAGCGTTTGCCGCCCAGGGGCAGGCGCTCGACTTCCTGGATCTCCTGCACGTCGTTGACCCGCATGACCACGCCTACCGAGCCTCGCTTCAGGGCTTGGCTCATCCAGGGCTGGATCTGATCCAGATCGATCTTGCGCGGGCTCGAATCCGGGTAGTCGAGGCCGTACCTGAGCTCACCGGCGGTGTTGTACAGCGCCACGTCCGGACGTTGCAGGCGCCAGGCCAGGGCCGACGCCGCCCCCAGGTCATTACTCAGCAGGGTGCTGGTCTGGCGCAGTTGCTCCAGGTGCTGGTTGATGAACTGGTCCGGCATCTTGTTGTGCACCACGCTGGCGGGCATGCCGGGCGGCAGCAGGGCCACCAGCAGCAAGGTCCCCAGGGCCGGCGCAGCCCACAGCGCCAAGGGGCGCGAGGCGGCCAGCAGGTTGGCGATGATCCAGCCCATCAGCATGATGAACACCAGCGACAGGGCGAGCATTTCGTCATGGCCATACAGCGGTTTGCTGACCTGGATGTAGATCAGCCCCACCAGGGCGCCGACACCGATCACCAGGTTGAGCAAGGCATTGATACGCAGCGCCCGGCCTCGGGCCTGATTGAGCCGATCAATCAGGGTCGCCCCCATCAGCAGGGCCAGTGGCAGCAGGCAAGGCATGATGTAGGTCGGCAGCTTGCCGCGGCTCAGGCTGAAAAAGGCCAGGGGCAACAGCAGCCACAGCAAAAGAAAGCCAATGCCGGCCTGGCGTTTGTCTTTCCATGCCTGCAGCAGGGTGTTCGGCAGCAACGCTGCCCAGGGCAGGCTGGAGACCACCAGCAGCGGCAGGTAGAACCACCAGGGGCGGGTGTGCTGCGCGTCCTCGGCGGCGAAGCGGCGAATATGTTCATGCCAGAAGAAGAACCGCCAGAAGTCCGGTTCGTGGGCGTGGATGCTCAGCACCCATGGCAGGCAGACCAGGGCCGCCACCAGCACCGCCAGCGGACCGAAGCGCAGCAGCTCGGTGAAGCGCCGCTGCCAGACCATGTACGGCACGGCGATCAGCACCGGCAGCAGCCAGGCCAGAAAGCCCTTGGTCAGAAATCCCATGCCGCAGGCAAACCCCAGCGCTGCCCAGGCCGACAGGCGTTCGCGCAGGGTGGGGCCCTGGAGGGCAAACCACAGAGCCACCAGGCTCAGGTTGACCCACAGGGTGAACTGCGGGTCGAGGTTGGAGTAGCCGGCCTGCCCGGCAATCAGGCCGAAGCTCATGTACAGCAGCGCCGCCGCGAAACTCTTGCGCGGGTCATTCCACAAGCGCCGGGCAAGCAGATAGGCCAGCAGGATGCTCAGCCCGGTACTCAGCGCCGAAGCGATGCGCACCCCGAACAGGTTGTCGCCGAACACGGCCTGGCCAATGGCGATAAACCAATAGCCGGCAATGGGTTTTTCAAAGTAGCGGATGCCCATGAAATGCGGGGCGATCCAATCACCCTTGAGCAGCATTTCCTGGCTGATCTGGGCATAACGGGTTTCGTCCGGAATCCACAGGCCATGGGTGGTCAATGGCAACAGGTAAAACACGGCGAAGGCTAAAAACAGCAGCGGTAGCGCCCAACGTCTGGTCATGCCCCGCACTCCTGTCGCTGGAGGTGGGGTGATGCCCGTTCCTTGGGCCTGGGGCGTAGAGTCATGCGCATGTCTGTCCTCGGTGTTGGGGGGCAGGTGATGGATCTGAGGTGCATTGGCTAATAAAGTACACGCCGCGAAAAAAGCAACTAAATACCAGTGGCTTCAAACAAAGCTGTCGATTGGCTGAATAACACTTCGAATGTTTAAAAAGTTCTGCAAGTTACTGCTGGACGTTGTTGAGTGTCGGCGGCCAGTGTTCACTGTTCATTATTCCCAGTACTTTCAACTGTCCATCGGGCTCCACTGCAAGAAACAACGAACAGCTGTACTCGCTGGCCAGGGCGTGTTCGTAACCCAGTTGTTTTTCCAGGTCGCTGATACAGCCGCTGTGAGTGATCAGTATCAGGTTGTGCCGCGGCTGTTTATGCGCCAGCACATCGCTTTTCAATGTCGGGCCGCAACTGGACAGCCATGGCTGGGCCTGCGCGGGCTTGCCGAACATGTACTGCGAGGTCTGCAAGGTGCGGGTCAGGGGGCTGCTCAGGATCTCGGCATTGGCCATGCCCAGCGCGCGGTAAGCGTGGCCCAGCGCAATGGCGGTCGATTGGCCGATCAGGGTGATACCGTCCTCCGGGCCCAGGCAGGGGTGGCTGGAGCGATCGCAGCGCTCGGCATGCCTGACCAGGACGATGACGTTTCCGGCCTGCCAATGCAGGTACAGATGGCTGTTGCTCATCTGCCTGGGGTCGCCGAGGTTGACCGGAGTCCGGGGCCACACCACAAACCCGGTGACCAGTATCACCAGTAATACGCAGAGGCTGCCCAGCAGTGACCGCTTAACCCGGGAGTTCATCTTGGGCTTCTCTGGAATAGGGGCAGTGGCTCGAGTAGGTCACGCTGTTCGCCTGGTATGGAAGTTGTCGAAAGTTCACGGTTGCGCCGAGCAGTAGTTATGACTTAGTTGGCGGTTTCACCCAGGCGCGGTGTCTGTAAAGCAATCTAAGGCGCTGCAGGTGGGGGATTGGTGAAAGCAATGTGAAAAAATCGAATGCCGATTGCCGGTGGTAAAACCCTCAGAGAGTTGGCGCATCGGCGATGGCCGTTCAGGGCATCGGCGGGCTGGTTTTTTATTGTGTGCAGCGGCGGGCCATGACGTGCCGGCCCCGGCCGTCCATTGCGAAAGCCCGGCAAAAGTAACGTATTAAAAAGTCGCCATGGCGTTTTAATGCGATCAGTTCAGCTGACTGTCAGCTAGGCCGGCAGCGGGGGGGACACAGGGGGAGCAGATAGGCGCGGCCCTCGACAAAGGGCCACGCCTGGTGCGGTCGTCAACGAGTGGGGATTGCCCCTTGTCAGTGGTTGACGGTGAAGGCCAGCATGGCCGAAAGCTGGCACAGCGGGCGCCCGCTTTGCTCCTGCCACTGGTTGAACACGTCCTGCACCAGGGCCTGATCGCGTTTGCTGCTGGGCACCTTGTCGACGATCTTCTGCGCGTTCAACGCGGCCACCACATCCCAGGTCGGGATAAAGGTGTCCTTGCCCACCATCCGCAGGAACCGCGGTGCCGAAAGGCCACCCATTTGGTTGCCGTGCTTGGCCAGGTACTGCCACAAGCCGACGATGTCGCTGCTCGGCCAGTCGGCAATGAAGTTGCCGAAGCTGCCGTGTTCATGGGCCACATCAAGAATCATCTGCGCATTGCGCGGCACACTCTTGAGCTTGCCCAGGTGGCGGATGATCCGCGCATCCTGCATCAGGCGCTCCAGGTGCTCGGCCCCCATCAGCACCACTTTTTCCGGGTCGAAGCCGAAAAACACCTGTTCGAAGGCCGGCCACTTGGCATCCACCAGGCTGTGTTTGAGCCCGGCGCGAAATACCCGCAAAGCCAGCGTCGACAGGTAGCGATCGGCGCTCAGCGAACGCAGGTAGGCGTCGGAGGCCGGGGTGGGCAGGTGGTCTTCCAGGGCTTTGGCCGAACCGAAGCGGTTAAGACAATATTCGTTCAGCCATTTGTAATCGTGCATGCCTTCTCCATATCGGTTCGAGGGGGCTGGGGCGTTGTACGCGGGCGATGGGACTTGAGGCAGCTCGATGGCCTCCAAGGTTCAATCCTTTGCGGGAGGCCGTGCTGCGAGCTTGAATCAGGCGGGGCTGGCAGTGCCTTCGCCCGCCAGTTTGCGGTTGAGCTGAAAACGCCAGCGCACATACAGCAGGGCCGAGCAGAACAGCGCCAGGCTGGCGAGCATTTCCAGTACGCCGAACAGCTGGCGGTTGGGATCGTAGGCCGCCAGGGCACCCTTGATGAAGTACAGGTTCACCACAAAGCACATCCACGAGTGCCCGCGGGCACTGCCACTGAGCATGCCCGGGGCCATCAAGAGCAGCGGCACCAGTTCGATCAGCAGGATCACCCAGGGGCGCGCGCCGTGCAGGTCGGCCACCAGCAGGTAATAACCGCACAGCAGGCCGACCAGGCCGAGAAAGCACAGCAGGCTGAGGACGCGCGCCAGGCGCACCCGAGGCTCCAGCCATTCGACGGCGGGCAGGATTTTCGGCTTTTTAGCCACGGTTGCTCTCCAGTTGCCGGGCGGTTTTCGCCAGACGCAGGCCCAGGGCCCGGCACAGGGTGACTTCGTGCTCGTTCAGCGGGCTCTTGCCGTCGGCCCCGGCGTGATGGCTGGCGCCATAAGGCGTGCCGCCGCCACGGGTGTCCAGCAGGGCCGATTCGCTGTAGGGCAGGCCGGTGATCAGCATGCCGTGGTGCAACAGCGGCAGCATCATCGACAACAGGGTGGTTTCCTGGCCGCCGTGCAGGCTGGCGGTGGAGGTGAAGACCCCGGCAGGTTTGCCCACCAGGGCACCGGTCAGCCACAGGTTGCTGGTGCCGTCGAGGAAGTACTTGAGCGGCGCCGCCATGTTGCCGAAACGGGTCGGGCTGCCCAGGGCCAGGCCGGCGCAGTTTTTCAGGTCATCGAGGCTGGCATACAGCGCGCCATCTTCGGGAATGCTCGGCGCCACGGCTTCGCATTCGCTGGAGATCGCCGGCACGGTACGCAGGCGGGCTTCGAGGCCGCCCTGTTCGATGCCCCGGGCAATCTGCCGGGCCATCTCGGTGGTCGAGCCGTTGCGGCTGTAATACAGCACCAGGACGTAGGAGTCGCTCACGGCAGGATCTCCAGCACTTTTTCCGGCGGTCGGCCGATGATGGCTTTGTCGCCGGCTTCGAGAATCGGCCGTTCCATCAGTTTCGGGTGTGCGGCGATGGCATCGATCAACTGCGCCTCGGTGAGGCTGCTGTCCGCCAGGTTGAGGCTCTTGTACTCGTCTTCACCGGTGCGCAGCAGTTGGCGTGCGCCGATGCCTAGCTTGCCCAGCAGGCGTTGCAATTGCGGGGCGTCGAGTGGGGTTTCCAGGTAGCGCACCACGGTTGGAGCCAGGCCACGGGCCTCCAGCAGTTCCAGCGCACCGCGGGATTTCGAGCAGCGCGGGTTGTGATAAAGCGTCAGATCGGTCATGTGCGGGTCGCATCTTGCCTTAGGTGGCGGCTATTCTACCTGCGCCGCGGGCTGTCCTGAACCTTGAGAGGCGATGGGTCGCAGGCAACAGCGGTTTCAGATGATTTTTCAGACAAGGATCAAGGCATGGCAAGGCGACTGGCAGCGGCATTGGCACTCTGCACCACGGTGTTGCTCGGCGGCTGCGGCAACGACTACGGCGTTGACCAATATGGCCAGAAAGTGGCGGGTGAGCGTATTGATAAACAATGGCTGGTGCTCAATTACTGGGCTGAGTGGTGTGGGCCGTGCCGCACCGAGATTCCCGAACTGAATGCGCTGGCCGAGCAGCTCAAGGGGCAGCCGGTGAGTGTACTGGGGGTCAATTTCGATAATGTGCAGGGCGATGAACTGAAAGCCGCCAGCGACAAGCTGGGGATCAAGTTCACCGTGCTGGCCCAGGACCCGGCGCCGATCTTCGACCTGCCGCGCAGCGAGGCGCTGCCGGTGACCTACCTGATCGACGACAAGGGCAAGGTGCGCGAACAACTGATGGGCGAGCAGACCGCAGCGGGTGTTATCGCCAAGCTGCAAGCCCTGCGCGGTCAGTAACCCGTAGCCCGATAACGTCTGCAGGGCATCTGTAGCCGCTGCCGAAGGCTGCGGCTACAAGTCAGCCTTCTTCCAGCCACAAGCGCAGCGGTTTGCCTTCAGCCGGCCAGAAGCGCACTTGCTCGATCGGCGACACATCCCAACGCTCTACGGTTTCCAGCGCTTGCAGGAAGCGCCGCTCCTGCTCCATCAACGCCGGCGCGCAGAGTTTGCGGGTGTTGCCGACCTTGCCGAAGCTGAGCTTGTCGCCGTCCAGGGTATAAGGCGCGAACCAGTGGTTGCAGCCGCCGTTGCCGTAGGCGCGACCGTCTTCACCCAGGGTGATGGTCAGGTGGCTGTTGTCGATCAACGGCCGCTCGCCAATCCATTCCAGGACGTAGCTGCGGTCGTGCTGGAGTTTCAGCGGCTCGGCGGCGCAACCCAGCAACCCTGCGGCCACTGCGGCGCTCATTGCCAGGCGTTTCATTGCGCGGCCTGCTGGCATTTCGGGCAGCGATGCTTTTCACCTTCGCTGACCCAGCCCAGTTCGGCGATGCGCGCACTGGCGGCCGGTTTCTCAGCCTTGTTGCCGAGCTTGGCGTCGACCGCGAACTCAAAGCTCAATTCGCTGGCGCAGCTGTCGCAATTGACTTGCCACTGATGAATGGCCAATTCGCCGAACACCGGGCCTCGGGCGACGGCGACCCATTGACCAAGGGGGTTGATCAGGTGGCGCACGGTTTCCACGGTCAGGCGCATGGACAAGTCCTTGCTGCCCTTGAGCGTGACGATCAACACGTCATCGTTGCGAATCGAGCCACCGTTGCCAGTGACCTGATACCGCCCCGGCACCAGGGCGCGGCACTCGATCAGGGTGTGTTGCGGGTTCATCAGGGTGTAGCGGAAATCGTGTTCGACCATGGGTCCTCCAAGTAGGCGGCTATGCTAGCACGCGACTTTGCAGCGAGCCGACCTTCACGCCACCGTCGGTCCGTCGATTCAGTTCTGTACCAGGTTCTGCGGGGTGCCGGCGGCCCAGGCGGCGATGTTGTGCAGGGTGGTGGCGGCAATCGCGCCCAATGCCTCGCGGGTCAGAAACGCCTGGTGGGCGGTGATGATCACGTTGGGAAAGGTCAACAGCCGTGCCAGCACATCATCCTGCAGCGGCAGGTCGGAACGGTCCTCGAAAAACAGCTGGGCCTCCTCTTCATAGACATCCAGCCCCAGGTAGCCCAACTGGCCGTTTTTCAGGGCGTCGATCAGCGCCGGGGTATCCACCAGGCCACCACGGCCGGTGTTGATCAGCATGGCGCCGGGTTGCATGTGCGCCAGGCTGCGGCTGTTGATCAGGTACTTGCTGTCGGCCGTGAGCGGGCAGTGCAGGCTGATGATCTGCGATTCGGCCAGCAACTGCGGCAGCTCCATATAGCGGGCGCCGAGGGCTTCGACCTGCGGGTTGGGGTAGGGATCATAGGCCAGCAGTTGGCACCCGAACCCGGCCATGATCCTGGCGAACGTCGCGCCGATCTGCCCGGTGCCGACCACGCCGACAGTCTTGCCCACCAGGTCGAACCCGGTCAGGCCGTGCAGGCTGAAGTCGCCCTCGCGGGTGCGGTTGTAGGCGCGGTGCAGGCGCCGGTTCAGGGCCAGGATCAGCGCCACCGCGTGTTCGGCCACGGCATGGGGCGAGTAGGCCGGTACCCGCACCACCGCCAGCCCCAGGCGCTTGGCTGCCACCAGGTCGACGTGGTTGTAACCGGCCGAGCGCAGGGCGATCAGGCGTGTGCCGCCAGCCGCCAGTTGTTCCAGCACCGGTGCGCTCAGGTCATCGTTGATAAAGGGGCAGACTACTTCATGCTGTTCGGCCAGGGCCACGGTATCCAGGCTGAGCCTGGCGGGCTGGAATTGCAGCTCGATGCCCGGTGGCAGGTCGGCGCCCAGGAAGCTGTCGCGATCGTAGGTCTGGCTGCTGAAGAGAATCGTGCGCATGGAGTGATCCTGATTAAAGGGGTGGCACAGCATGGCGGCTCGGGGCGAGCCGGGCATTGCCTTGGGTCAGGTGTTGAAACGCGCCTCGCTGGCCAGGCGGGTTATCGCCCTATCCAGTTCGTCGAGTGCGGCGAAGGCCTTGACATCTTCCTGCTTGAGCAAGGTTTCGCTGCGTTGGCAGGTGGCGCGCAATTGCGGCACGCCGCAGTAACGGGTGGCGCCGTGCAGGCGGTGGACCCGCTCGATCAGCGCGTTGCGGTCATTGGCTTCGCGCGCGGCACGGATCGCTTCGCGGTCGGCCTCCAGGGACGCGAGCAGCATGGCCAGCATGTCGGCTGCCAGATCAGCCTTGCCAGCGGCCAGGCGCAGGCCTTCATCGTGGTCCAGCACCTGCAGTTCGATGCTCTTGCCATGAAACTCGCTGGAGCGTTCGGGACCCTGGTTACGCAGGGCCAGGCCGGTCCACTTCAACACCACCTGGGCCAATTGGCGTTCGCTGATGGGTTTGGTCAGGTAATCATCCATGCCGCTTTGCAGCAGCGCGCGTTTTTCGTTGGCCATGGCGTGGGCGGTGAGGGCGACGATGGGCAGCGGCGAACCATGGCGCTCGCTTTCCCACAGGCGGATCGCCTCGGTGCTTTGTCGCCCGTCCATGCCGGGCATCTGCACGTCCATCATCACCAGGTCGAACGATTCGTTCTGGATCGCCTTGAGCGCGGCATAACCACTTTCGACCGCCAGCACCTTGGCACCCATGTCTTCGAGCAGGGTCTGCACCAGCAGCAGGTTGGCCGGGTTGTCATCGACACACAGCACCCGCGGTGCGCGGCTCGACAAGGGTTCGCCGGGCTCGTTGCGCACCTGGCGCGGGTTGACCAGGTCGGACAGGGCGCGGCGCAGTTTGCGGGTACAGGCCGGCTTGGCCTGCAACTGGCTGTGGGGATTGGGCACCGATAGCTGGAACAGCGTCTGCTCGGTGGTCGGGCACAGCACCAGGACCTTGCAGCCGAGGTGCTCCAGGTCCCAGATATATTGGTTGAGCCGCTCGGGCGGCATATCGTTGCTGGTGATGCCCAGCACCGCGAGGTCGATCGCCTGATCGGTCTGGTGCACTCCGGTAATGCCGTTGGTTAGGGCTTCCAGGGTGTTGAACGGGGTCACCTCCAGGCCGCAGTCTTCCAGTTGGTGCTGCAACGCCTGGCGCGCCAGTTCGTGATTTTCCACGATCGCCACCCGGCGCCCGAGCAAAGGCGGGCCCGGCAGGTCTTCGGCGTCGTCGCGGGTCTTGGGCAGGCTGAGGCTGATCCAGAACTCCGAGCCTTCGCCCGGCGTGCTGTCGACCCCGATCTCGCCGCCCATCTGCTCGATCAGGCGCTTGGAAATCACCAGCCCCAGGCCAGTGCCGCCGGGTTGCCGCGACAGCGAGTTGTCGGCCTGGCTGAAGGCCTGGAACAACGCCCGCACGTCCTGGTTCGACAAACCAATGCCGGTGTCCTGGATGCTGATCCGCAACTGCACGCTGTCTTCGTGTTCCTCTTCAAGCATGGCGCGGGCGACGATGGTGCCTTCGCGGGTGAACTTGATCGCGTTGCTCACCAGGTTGGTGAGGATCTGCTTGAGCCGCAGCGGGTCGCCGAGCAGCGCCAGTGGCGTATCGCGATAGACCAGGCTGACCAGCTCCAGCTGTTTGGCGTGGGCCGCCGGGGCGAGGATGGTCAGGGTGTCTTGCAGCAAGTCCCGCAGGTTGAATGGAATACTGTCGAGCACCAGCTTGCCGGCCTCGATTTTCGAGAAGTCGAGAATTTCGTTGATGATGCCCAGCAGGCTGTCGGCGGACTTTTCGATGGTCCCCAGGTAATCCAGCTGACGTGGGGTCAGCTCGCTTTTCTGCAGCAAATGGGTGAAGCCGAGAATGCCGTTGAGCGGGGTACGGATCTCGTGACTCATGTTGGCCAGGAACTCGGACTTGATCCGGCTGGCCTCCAGGGCCTCCTTGCGGGCCAGGTCCAGCTCGATGTTCTGGATCTCGATGGTTTCCAGGTTCTGGCGCACGTCTTCGGTGGCCTGGTCGATGCTGTGCTGCAATTCTTCCTGGGCGTTCTGCAGGGTGCCGGCCATGCGGTTGATGCCCGAGGCCAGTTCGTCCAGTTCCTGGCTGCCCAGTGGTGGTAGACGGGTTTCCAGGTTGCCGTCCTTGAGCTGGGCCACGGCCTGCTTGATCTGGCTCAGCGGGGTGTTGATGGTGCGGCTCATGCGCAGGGCCAGCAACGTGGTGCCGGCCAGGCCTGCGGCGATCAACAGCAGGCTGGCGAACAGGCTGCGGTAACCGCGCAGCAGCATGCCGCTGTGGGACAGCTCCAGTTCGACCCAGCCCAGCAGGCGGTCGGCTTCATCGGGTATCAGGTCGCCGGCCAGGTTACGGTGGCGCCCGAAGACGGGCAGCAGGTAGCGGGTCGCATCGTTGCCGGTGCGTTGCAGCATATGGTTGCTGTTACCGATCGGCGGCTGGTTGAGCATGCTCGGGCCGGCGTGGGCCAGGAGGGTACGATCCGGGGCGAGAAACGACACTGCGCGTACATCCGACTGCTCCAGGGACTGGGTGGCGATGCGCTCCAGCAGGTCGTTGTCCTTGTGTCCCATGGCCGGGGCCACCAGGGGTGCCAATTGCTCGGCGATCATTTCGCCACGTTGCAGAAGTTGGGTTTGCAGGTCCGCTTGCTGCATCCAGGTGAAATACCCACCCAGCACCAGGGCCATCAGGCTCGTCGGTAACAAGGTCAGCAGCAGTACGCGACCTTTGATTCCCAGTTTCTTAAGCACCTGACTCTCCTGCCAACCTGTTGTTTTGAATGAACGACGCGCACTTCCGTGAGGCGCCACTCGCGCAGTGTAGCGATTTGCGAGTCAGCGATCTTGGCAAATTGCGCGGGGCCCGAAACAACCGTTGGGCGTTTATCGGGCCCGAATCCAGGCATTGGTTGCTCGTGGTCGGGCAATCTTTAATAATTGCATGATTGAGAATTACTTGCAGAAGCTAATGACTCCCGTATCTGTTGGCCATCCGCGCATCCTGGCGATTGAAGATGATCTTGTGCTTGGCGCTTATGTGCACGAGCAATTGGGCCGTTCCGGTTTCGAGGTGACCTGGTGCCAGAATGGCTGGGAAGGCCTGGAGATGGCGCGCGAGCGTTCATTTGACGTGGTGTTGATGGATATTCTGCTGCCCGGCATGGACGGCTTGTCGGTGCTGACCCATCTGCGCCAGAGCCACTCGACACCCGTGGTGCTGATGTCGGCCCTGGGCGCCGAGGCCGATCGCATCAGTGGCTTTCGCCTGGGGGCTGACGACTACCTGCCCAAGCCGTTCAGCATGGCCGAGTTGCGGGTGCGCATCGAAGCCATCCTGCGACGCGTGGCCCTCGACCGGCGTCCGGTGGCTATTCCTTTGAACCGCGACAGTCACAGCCTGCGTTTCGACGATGAACTGTGCGATGTGTATTTTGGCCAGCAATGGGCCGGGTTTACCCGCAGCGAGTACCGGCTGCTGGAGACCTTGAACCGCAGCGCCGATGAAGTCCTCAGCAAAGCCTTCCTTTATCAGCATGTCCTGCAGCGCGGTTATGCCCCCCATGACCGCAGCCTGGACATGCATGTCAGCCAGATCCGCCGCAAGCTCAAGGCCATCGGCTACGCCGAGCGCGAGGTGCGCACGGTCTGGGGCAAGGGCTATGTACTGAGTGCCATCGATGAAGTGGTCTGACGTGCCGGGTCGGCACTCACTGTTCTGGAAATTGGCGTTGTTGTTGGTTGCCTTCTGCCTGCTGATGATCTGGCTCAGTTGGTCCTGGGGCCGCTACATGGAACAGAAGAACCTGTTCCTCTCCCATGAGGCGCGCAGCACCTTGCTGGAGTACGCCGCCCAGGCCGAACAGGCCTGGGCCCAGGGGCAGAACGAAGGTGTCGATGCCTGGCTGCAGGACATGGGCACGCGTGAATCGACCTGGATCGGGGTCATAGGCGAGGACTTGCAGTCACTGAGCAGCAAGCCCCTGAGCACCCGGGAAAACCAGCGCCTGACCTTTCTGCGCGGCCTTGATTGGCCGGTGAGCCTGCACACCCGTGGCTTGCCCTGGTTGCGGATTCCCTTTCCTGGCGACACGGATGCCGGCAGCCTGGTGATCGAGTTGCCGCAGCGTTTCATGCCCGGGCAGTACCGGTTGCTGTGGCGGGTGCTGACCAATGGCGTGATCCCCGGTTTGTTCACCCTGTTGCTGTGCGTCGGTCTGTACCGGTTGCTGGTGGTGCCCCTGAACCAGTTGCGGGAACAGGCCAACGCCTGGAGCGCCGATCAATTGAATGCACGTGTCTCCAGCCAGACCACCAGCCGCCAGGATGAATTGGGCGAACTGGGCCGGGCCTTCGATCAAATGTCCGAGCGCCTGCAAGGCACCGTGTCCCTCCAGCAACAACTGCTGCGCGACCTTTCCCATGAACTGCGCACGCCCCTGAGTCGCCTGCGCGTGGCGTGCGACAGCGAACACAGCCTGGCCGCTCTGCGCGAACGTTTGTCTCGGGAGGTCGACGGAATGCAGCGCTTGGTGGAAGACAGTCTGCAACTGGCCTGGCTCGACACCGAGCGCGCGCCCCTGGCGGCGGAAGAAATCCAGGTGCAGGCGCTGTGGGAAATGCTCACGGAAAATGCCTGCTTTGAAAGTGGCTGGTCGGCGCAGCAGTTGCAATGCGAACTGACGGCGGCGTGCTGGGTGCGCGGTAACCTCAATACCCTGGCCCAGGCCCTGGAAAATGTCCTGCGCAATGCCATCCGCCATTCGCCGTTCGGTGCGGTGGTCAGCCTTGATGGCTGCCGCGAGGGGGAATACTGGCACTTGTGGCTGGAAGATCAGGGAGGCGGGGTGGACGAAGCGGACCTGGAGCGGATTTTCGCGCCCTTTACCCGCCTCGACGGTTCGCGGCCTGGCAACGGTGGCTTCGGCCTGGGCCTGAGCATCGCGCGCAATGCGGTGCAGCGCCAGGGCGGCCAGATCTGGGCGGAAAACACCGAGCGCGGCTTGCGCCTGCACATGCGCCTGCTGGCTGCCAGCGTATAAGCCCTAAGGTCGCGATGGGTCTGAGTGGGGCTTATGCCTTTATGCCATAAGCCCCGCACTTTGCGTGATATGGCCTGCGCACGTTTGCCGGTATGATAGGCGCCCCCGCAGTCTGGATTGCGAATACGTCATGACCTTGCAGTACCCAACCATCGCCGATTGCGTCGGCAACACCCCGCTGGTGCGCCTGCAGCGCCTGCCCGGAGCCACCAGCAACACCCTGCTGCTCAAGCTTGAGGGTAATAACCCGGCCGGCTCGGTCAAGGACCGTCCGGCGCTGTCGATGATCACTCGCGCCGAGTTGCGTGGGCAGATCCACTCGGGCGACACCCTGATCGAGGCGACCTCCGGCAACACCGGGATTGCCCTGGCCATGGCAGCGGCGATCAAGGGTTACAAAATGATCCTGATCATGCCCGACAACTCCAGTGCCGAGCGCAAGGCCGCGATGACAGCCTACGGTGCCGAGTTGATTCTGGTCAGCCAGGAAGAGGGCATGGAAGGCGCGCGCGATCTCGCTGAGCGGATGCA
Organism: Pseudomonas sp. QD4; assembly: GCF_049199125.1. Taxonomy (NCBI): domain Bacteria; kingdom Pseudomonadati; phylum Pseudomonadota; class Gammaproteobacteria; order Pseudomonadales; family Pseudomonadaceae; genus Pseudomonas; species Pseudomonas sp. QD4. Next base: position 368,112 of record NZ_JBLZOM010000003.1, on the reverse strand, counting down.
GGCCGAAGGCCGTGGCAAGGTGCTCGACCAGTTCGCCAACGGCGACAACCCCGAGGCGCATTACACCGGCACCGGCCCGGAAATCTGGCGTCAGACCGAGGGCGGGATCACCCACTTCATCAGCTCCATGGGGACCACCGGTACCATCATGGGCACCTCGCGCTACCTGAAAGAACAGAACCCCAATGTGCAGATCATCGGCCTGCAGCCGATGGAAGGCTCGGCCATCCCCGGAATTCGCCGCTGGCCCGAGGAATACCTGCCTAAGATCTACCAGGCCAGCCGCGTCGACCGCATCGTCGACATGGCCCAGAGCGAAGCCGAAGACGTAACCCGGCGCCTGGCCCGTGAAGAGGGCATTTTCTGTGGCGTCTCTTCAGGCGGTGCGGTGGCGGCGATGCTGCGCCTGTCCCGGGAAGTGGAAAACGCGGTGATGGTCGCGATCATTTGTGACCGTGGCGATCGTTACCTGTCGACCGGCATCTTCGATGCGCCCAACTGATGGCCAAGCACGAGAGAGGCCTGCGCTTTCAGCCCACGGGCGGTAGCCGGGCCCCACAGATACCGACCGGTAAAAAGCAGCGCCTGAGCATCGAGCGCCTGGCCAATGACGGCCGGGGGATTGCCTTTCTCGACGGACGCACCTGGTTTGTCACCGGGGCGCTGGCGGGGGAGGAGGTCGAGGTGCGGGTACTGGGTGCCCACGGCAAGGTCGTAGAAGCGCGCACCGAGCGTGTGTTCCAGGCCAGCGAGCTGCGTCGGCCGATGCCGTGCGCCCATGCCGGCCGCTGCGGCGGTTGCAGTGTCCAGCATCTGCCCCACGACGAACAGCTGGCCCTGAAACAGCGCATGCTCGCCGAACAATTGTCGCGGGTTGCCGGCGTGCAGCCCGATGAATGGGCGGCGCCGCTGAGCGGTCCCGAGTTTGGCTATCGGCGTCGCGCGCGGATCGCCGTGCGCTGGGATGCCAAGGCGAAAAAACTTGAAGTGGGTTTCCGCGCTGCCGGTAGCCAGGACATCGTTGCCATCAGCGAGTGCCCGGTGCTGGTACAGCCCTTGCAACCGATCATGAGCCGCTTGCCGGCCATGTTGCAGCGCTTGAGCAAGCCTCAGGCCCTGGGGCACGTGGAGCTGTTCAGCGGCTCGGCGATTGCCGTGTTGCTGCGGCACATGGCGCCGTTGTCCGAGGCTGACCTGAGCATTCTCAAGGAATTCTGCACCTTCCATGACGCCCAGTTGTGGCTGCATGGCGAAGGCGATCCACAGCCCCTGGAGCCGAACCAGGCACTGGGCTTTCGCCTGGAATCCTGGAATTTGCACCTGGCGTATCGACCAGGGGACTTCGTCCAGGTCAATGCCGGCGTCAACGAGGCGATGGTGGCCCAGGCCCTGGAGTGGCTGGCACCGAAGGCTGATGAGCGGGTCCTGGACCTGTTCTGCGGCCTGGGCAATTTTGCCTTGCCCCTGGCGCAGCAGGTTCGCCAGGTGGTGGCGGTTGAAGGCGTGGCGAGCATGGTGGCTCGCGCGGCTGAAAACGCAGCCAGCAACAATTTGCATAACACGCAGTTTTTTCAGGCCGATTTATCGCAGCCTCTGGGTGCTGTCGAGTGGGCGGAAGAGGGCTTTTCTGCGGTACTCTTGGACCCACCCCGTGACGGTGCTTTCGAGGTGGTCCGCAAGCTTGCGAGCCTCGGCGCCCAACGGTTGGTCTATGTGTCATGCAACCCTGCAACTTTGGCGCGTGACACGGTCGAATTGGTCAAACAGGGCTATCGGTTAAAACGTGCCGGGATCCTCGATATGTTTCCTCAGACGGCGCATGTCGAAGCCATGGCGTTATTTGAAGCGAGCTAGGATGGCTCGTCTAATCCGACTGGCCGCCAGGCACCGCTCGCTGGCCCTGCGAGCAGGCCCTGGCACCTAAGGTCAGCGATTTGACGCATTGAATGTGCGTCGTAGGGAAGGTAAAGCAAGATGGTACAGGTGAGAGCGCACCAGCCGATCAACACCGACGGCAGTATCAATCTCGAGGCATGGCTCGATCATGCGGTCAGCGTCGATCTGGCACTTGACCGTGAAGCCTTGAAAGAAGCCTGCGAGTACGCTCGCGAGGCTGAGCAACAACACAATGCGGCGAAGAACCTGTGGGCCGAAGGCACCTCGAGTTTTCGCACCGGCCTTGAGATCGCCGAGATCCTCGCCGACCTCAAGCTGGACCAGGATTCGCTGGTGGCGGCGATACTTTATCGTGGCGTCCGCGAAGGCCAGATCCAGTTGCCTGCGGTCAGCCAGCGCTTCGGCTCGGTCGTGGCCAAGCTGATTGACGGCGTGCTGCGCATGGCGGCGATCAGCGCCAGCCTGAGCCCGCGCCAGTCCCTGGTGCTGGGCACCCAGGCGCAGGTCGAGAACCTGCGCAAGATGCTGGTGGCCATGGTCGACGACGTGCGCGTGGCCCTGATCAAGCTGGCCGAACGCACCTGCGCGATTCGTGCGGTAAAAACCGCCGACGATGAAAAACGCAACCGGGTTGCCCGCGAAGTCTTCGATATCTACGCACCCCTGGCTCACCGACTCGGTATCGGCCATATCAAGTGGGAGCTCGAAGACCTGTCGTTCCGTTACCTGGAGCCCGAGCAATACAAGCAGATCGCGACCTTGCTCCACGAGCGGCGCCTGGATCGCGAGCGGTTTATCTCTGACGTGATGAATCAGTTGCAGATTGAATTGCAGGCCACCGGTGTCGATGCCGACATCAGCGGCCGGGCCAAGCACATCTATTCGATCTGGCGAAAAATGCAGCGCAAGGGTCTGGAGTTCAGCCAGATCTACGACGTGCGTGCGGTGCGGGTGCTGGTCCCGGAAATGCGCGACTGCTACACCGCGCTGGGGATCGTCCACACCCTGTGGCGGCACATTCCCAAAGAGTTCGACGACTACATCGCCAACCCCAAGGAAAACGGCTACCGCTCCCTGCACACCGCAGTGATCGGGCCCGAGGGCAAGGTGCTGGAAGTGCAGATCCGCACCCACTCGATGCATGAGGAGGCGGAATTGGGCGTCTGCGCCCACTGGCGCTACAAGGGCACTGACGTCAAATCCGGCTCGAACCATTACGAAGAGAAGATTTCCTGGCTGCGCCAGGTGCTCGAATGGCATGAAGAACTGGGTGATATCGGCGGCCTGGCCGAGCAGCTGCGGGTCGATATCGAGCCGGACCGGGTGTACATCTTCACCCCGGACGGTCACGCCATCGACCTGCCCAAAGGCGCGACGCCACTGGACTTCGCCTACCGGGTGCACACCGAAATCGGCCATAACTGCCGCGGTGCGAAGATCAACGGGCGTATCGTTCCGCTCAACTACAGCCTGCAGACCGGCGAGCAGGTGGAGATCATCACCAGCAAGCACGGTACGCCGAGCCGCGACTGGCTGAACCCGAACCTGGGCTACGTGACCACGTCCCGGGCGCGGGCGAAGATCGTGCACTGGTTCAAGTTGCAGGCTCGCGATCAGAACGTCGCCGCCGGCAAGACCTTGCTCGAGCGTGAGCTCAATCGCCTCGACCTGCCCCAGGTGGATTTCGACAAGCTGGCCGAAAAGGCCAACATGAAAATCGCCGAGGACATGTTTGCTGCTCTCGGGGCTGGCGACCTGCGCCTGGCGCAACTGGTCAACCTGGCCCAGCAGCTGGTGGAGCCGGAGCGCGGCAACGAGCAACTGGAGCTGATTCCACGCAAGGCCACTGGCTACAAGCCGGGCAAGCGCGGCGATATCCAGATCCAGGGCGTGGGCAACCTGATGACCCAGATGGCCGGCTGCTGCCAGCCGCTGCCCGGGGATGCGATCGTCGGTTACATCACCCAGGGCCGGGGGGTGAGCATTCACCGCCAGGATTGCGCCTCGGTGCTGCAACTGTCCGGGCGCGAGCCGGAGCGGATCATCCAGGTCAGCTGGGGCCCGGTACCGGTGTTGACCTACCCGGTCGACATCATCATCCGCGCCTACGACCGCTCCGGTTTGCTGCGCGATGTTTCCCAGGTGCTGCTCAACGAGCGGATCAACGTGCTGGCGGTCAACACCCGCTCGAACAAAGAGGACAACACGGCGTTGATGTCCCTGACCATCGAGATCCCGGGGTTGGACGCGCTGGGGCGGTTGCTGGGGCGGATTTCCCAGTTGCCGAACATCATCGAAACCCGCCGCAACCGGACCCCATGACCTGTCGTGGGCCCCCGGGGGGGGCCCGGGGGGGGGGGGGGGGGGGGGTTTTTTCCCCTTTCCCCAAAAAACACCAACCCCCCCCCCACCCGCCCCCATTCCCGGGGCGGCGCCGCGGTTTCCCCCGGGCGGCGGCCATGGCCTGTGTGAAATGGATGAATTGATGTACAGCCTTGAAGATTTGTTGCACCTGATGGCCCGGCTGCGTGACCCGCAATACGGTTGCCCCTGGGATATCAAGCAGACCTACGCCAGCATCGTCCCGCATACCCTCGAAGAAGCCTATGAAGTGGCCGACGCCATCGAGCGCGGCGACTTCGATCACTTGCAGGGTGAATTGGGCGACCTGTTGTTCCAGGTGGTGTATTACAGCCAGCTGGCGCGGGAGGAGGGTCGTTTTGAATTCGACGGCGTGGTCGACAGCATCACCCGCAAGTTGATCCGGCGTCATCCCCACGTATTCCCTACCGGTGACCTGTACGCACCGCTGGACACGCCACGGCTCGATGAAGAGCAGGTCAAGCGCCGCTGGGAAGAGATCAAGGCCCAGGAGCGCGCCGAGCAGTCGGCGGCCCCGTTGCAGTTGTCCCTGCTCGATGATGTACCGGCAGTCCTGCCGGCGTTGTCGCGCTCCGCCAAGTTGCAAAAACGCGCAGCCCAGGTTGGGTTCGATTGGCCGGACGCGCTGCCGGTGGTGGAGAAGGTCCGTGAAGAGCTCGACGAAGTGCTCGAAGCCATGGTCGACAACGACCCGGCGGCGATCACCGATGAAATCGGCGACCTGCTGTTTGCTGCGGTCAACCTGGCCCGGCATCTGAAGGTCGACCCCGAAACCGCCTTGCGCGGGGCCAATGCCAAGTTCGAGCGACGCTTCCGATTTATCGAGCAGGCATTGCGCGAGACCCACCGTCCCATGGAAGATTGCACCCTCGAAGAGTTGGACGCCTTGTGGGGCGAAGCCAAACGTCAGGAAAAGAATTTGCCCAGCTGTGGCTGAGGCTGTTGCCTAAGTGAGTAAGCACCATGAGCCTTTCCCTTCGCGACCAGTTGCTCAAAGCAGGGCTGGTCAACCAAAAGCAGGCCAAACAGGTCGGCAAAGACAAGCAGAAGCAGCAACGCCTGGCCCATAAAGGCCAGATTGAACTGGACGATTCGCAGCAACGTGCGGCTCAGGAAGCGATGGCCGAAAAGGTCAAGCGTGATCAGGAGCTGAACCGTCAGCAGCAGGAGAAGGCCGAGCAGAAGGCCCGTGCGGCTCAGATCAAGCAGTTGATCGAGGTGTCACGCCTGCCCAAGCTGACCACCGAGGACTACTACAACTTCGTCGACGACAAGAAGGTCAAGCGCTTGTCGGTGAACGCGCTGATGCGCAACAAGTTGAGCAGTGGTTCGTTGGCCATCGTGCACCACGGCGGCGGCTACGAGGTGATCCCTCGTGAGGCGGCGCTGAAGATCCAGGAACGCGATCCGCAGCGCATCGTCCAGCTCAATACGCCGACCGAGGCGCCGGATGAGGATGATCCGTACGCCGCCTACCAGATCCCTGACGATCTGATGTGGTAAGGCCGCAGTAAACGACAAACCCCGCTCATGGCGGGGTTTGTCGTTTTTCAAGTCGGTCAGGAGGCCTGAGTCGTTCGGCCCTGCTCCTGCTTTTCAAGTTCAGCTTTATAGCTGTGGGCGTCGGTTTCGGAATGAAACATCCCCACCAGCATGTCTTGTTGATGCACGTCCCAGATCCGTATACCTGCGGCTACGCCTTCATGGGACATATGTGAATCGTCGCGTTCAGTTACTTTTACAGTCATCTGCTAGCTCCAATCTCTGTTGATCTGCAGCAAGGCGTGTGCAGGCCTTCGTTATATATTTTGTTAGCTTGCTAAGTAAACGCTCTTGAGCTGCAACAGATATTTGCAGAATCGGCAAAAGTCCTGCAGGCCGCGGAAACCGTGACATTTCGCCGCAGGCCGCTGAGTTTTATGACAAAAGTTTCATCTTCGCCGGCTTGCGGGTTAGGCCTGTCGAAGGGGATCTTCGGAAAGGCAGGCGAAAAAAAGCCCCGCATGAGCGAGGCTTTTTATCGGGTGAAGTCGGATCAGCTGCCTTTGACAGCCTTGCCGTTGACGGTGCCGTTGAGGAGCATGATGTTGTACTCCTTGCCGTCGGTTTCAACCTGTTGCAAGCGGACCAGCAGGTAGTCCCAGTCCTTGGCGAACCACATCACCGTGGTGCGCTTGCTTTGCGTCGGATCACGCACGCGCTCGACCTTGATCGCTTCGATCTGGCCGGCCTTGGTATCGACCTTCTCGGCACCCAGGACACGGAAGTCATAGGTGTCGACTTCGCCACCGTCGACGACCTGGTAGCTCATGCTCTTCTTGCCGGCGGCTACATCGTGCTGCAGGGCCAGTTGATAGGTGGACTTGTCGACCATGCCGCGATTGAGCGACAGCTTCACCGGATCGCCACGGTCGGTGCCGGTGACCATCTTGGCGGTCCAGTCGAAGTCCAGGTCAGCCTTTTTGGCTTTGCCCAGGCCGCCACGTTCGAAGTGGTAGGACTGAGGCAGCAAGGTGTCCTTGTCTAGAGTCAGGGTGCTTTCTTCGGTGAGGCTGGCAATCATCATGGAGGCCTTGAAGCTCAGCTTCCAGGCGCCATTGCTGGTTTTTTCAAGGCTGCGTTCAGCGGTACCGCTCATTGGAAGCTGTTTCCAGTCGGCGGTATAGCTGGCGGAGAAAGGTTGAAGGTCAGCCGCCTGCACAACGGGCAGGGCGAGCAGAGCGCAAGCGAAGAGCAGGGCACGACGCATAAAATCTCCTAGGTTCGAATCAAATAGCCGCTGGCGGCAAGTAGCTGACCATCCAGTAAAGCACCCTGTTCGCCGAGCGTCAGCCGACCTTCGGCAAACCAGCGCACGGCCAGCGGGTAGATCTGGTGTTCCTGGGCATGTACTCGCTGCGCCAGGCTGTGCGGCGAGTCGTCCAACTCTACCGGGATCACTGCCTGTACGACCAGAGGTCCGCCATCGAGTTCCTCGGTGACAAAGTGCACGCTGCAGCCGTGCTCAGTGTCTGCGGCCTCCAGCGCGCGCTGGTGAGTATGTAACCCTTTGTATTTGGGTAGCAGCGAGGGATGGATATTGAGCAGGCGGCCCTGGTAGTGGCGCACGAAGTCCGCGCTGAGAATGCGCATGAAACCGGCCAGTACCACCAGTTTGGGGTGGAAGGCGTCGATCAGTTCGATCAGCGCGGCATCGAAGGCTTCGCGGCCTTCGAAGGCCTTGTGATCCAGGGCGCGGGTCGCGATCCCCGCGTCCTTGGCGCGTTGCAGGCCGTAGGCGTCGGCGCGGTTGGAGATCACCGCAGCGATGCGCACCGGGCTGTCGCCGGTGCGCGTGCTGTCGATCAGGGCCTGCAAGTTACTGCCGGTGCCGGAGAGCAGCACCACGACATCACAGGTTGCAGGCATCAGTGCGCCTTAAGGTTCTTCAGTTCAACCTGAGCCGCGCCTTCAGGGGCGGTGGCGATCTGGCCGATGACCCAAGGCTGCTCGCCGGCTTCACGCAGTACGTTCAGCGCGGTTTCAACGTGCTCTTGAGCCACGCAGATGACCATGCCCACGCCGCAGTTCAGCACGCGGTGCATTTCGGTTTCATTGACGTTGCCTTTCTCTTGCAGCCAGTCGAATACCGCAGGACGCTGCCAGCTGGCCACGTCGACAATCGCCTGGGCGCCTTTTGGCAGGACGCGCGGAATGTTGTCCAGCAGGCCGCCGCCAGTGATGTGGGCCATGGCCTTGACTGCGCCGGTGTCCTTGATCAGCTTGAGCAGCGGTTTGACGTAGATGCGGGTCGGAGCCATCAGCAGGTCGGTCAGCGGTTTGCCGTCGAGCTGGATGTTTTCGATGTCGGCACCCGACACTTCGATGATCTTGCGGATCAGCGAGTAGCCGTTGGAGTGCGGGCCGGACGATGGCAGGGCCAGCAGGGCGTCGCCGGCAGCGACTTTCGAGCCGTCGATGATTTCGGATTTTTCCACGACGCCGACGCAGAAGCCGGCCAGGTCGTAGTCTTCGCCTTCGTACATGCCAGGCATTTCAGCGGTTTCGCCGCCGACCAGGGAGCAGCCGGACAGTTCGCAGCCAGCGCCGATACCGGTGACCACTTGGGTGGCGGTTTCAACGTTGAGCTTGCCGGTGGCGTAGTAGTCGAGGAAGAACAGCGGCTCGGCGCCACAGACCACCAGGTCGTTGACGCACATGGCTACCAGGTCGATGCCGATGCTGTCGTGCTTGTTCAGGTTCAGCGCCAGGCGCAATTTGGTGCCCACGCCGTCGGTGCCGGAGACCAGCACGGGCTGTTTGTAGCCGGCCGGGATTTCGCAGAGGGCGCCGAAACCGCCCAGGCCGCCCATGACTTCCGGGCGCGCAGTGCGCTTGGCGACGCTCTTGATGCGTTCGACCAATGCTTCACCGGCGTCGATGTCTACACCGGCGTCCTTGTAGCTCAGGGAGGGTTGCTTGCTCATGATCCAGGCCTTTAGGGGGGATTCAGGGGTATCGACCGAGTCCAGTGAGACCGCCAAGACACTGCGAGCGGGTTTGCCGTCGGAGTATTTCAGGGTGCCCAGCTATAGCCGGTCTGCGAAGGCGCGCGATTTTATCAGGCTTGAGAGGCAGCGGCCATCCTCGGGCCGACGGGCAGGGGTATATCGCGTTAAAAAAACCATTACGGCGCATGTTGGTGGCCGTGTACATGGCTGTATAAGGTATAGCCTCTAAGCGGCTATCGTTATGGCAGTACGAAAACTTACCCGGGACCTGTGAATGTTTTGCCGGAGTCAGTGGTCACAGCCTTGCGCGATCTGCTTCACAGGTTCTGTTTCAACCGTTTTTTGTCGTCGGGAATCTTCCATGCGTCTGTGTAAATTTCTTTTTGTGGGCTGTTTGTCGTTGGTCAGCCTGGCGAGTCATGCCGAAACCCTCAATGGCCTTTATCAAGTTCGCGAACCGGTCAGCAGCCAAACTCCGGAAGAGCGTGAGCAGGCCACCCAGCGTGCGCTGGAGACCCTGGTATTGCGCTTGACCGGCGACGCCAAGGCGGCCCAGGGCCCTGGGCTGGCGGCGGTGCGCAAGGACCCGCAGCAGATCATCAGCCAATACGGTTATGACGCCGGGCCGCCGGAGAGCCTGCAGGTCGATTTCGACCCGGTGAGTACTGATCGCGCGCTGCGCCAGGCGGGTTTGTCGTTGTGGGGCACTAATCGCCCCTCCATCCTTGGCTGGTGGTTGAGCGACTCGGTCGAGGGCTCGAGCCTGGTGGGGGATGGCCAGGCCAGCGCCTTGCCGCTGCGGCGCGCGGCGCAGCATCGCGGTTTACCACTGCGTCTGCCGCTGGGCGACCTGGAAGAGCAACTGGTGGCCACTGCTCCGAACCTGGAGGGGGCGGACCCGGCGCCGTTACGCGCGGCATCCGAACGTTATGGGGCCGATGCCTTGCTGGCCGTGCATGCCCGGGAAGAGGGCGGTCAGTGGCAGGCCAAATGGCGCCTGTGGCTGGGGGATCAAAAAGAGCAGGGCAGCGTCCAGGGGGCCGATACCGCGGCGCTGGCCGATGCCGTGTTGCTGGCGGTCAGCCAGCGCCTGGCGCCGCGTTTTGTCAGCAAGCCGGGAACGGCCAGCGAACAGTTGCTCGAAGTGCAGGGCATGAACCTGGAACGCTACGCGGCGCTGGAGCATTTGTTGGAGCCTTTTGGTGCGCAGTTGCAGAGCGTCGAGGGTGATCGCGTGGTCTACCGGGTCAATGGCAGCCCGGAGCAGGTGCGGGCGCAGTTGTCCCTGGCCAAGCTGGCGGAGGTAGCGCCTGGCGAGGCCCAGGCCCCGGCTCAGCAAGGGGTCGAAGGTGCTGTAGCGGCACCGACTCCGCAGTTGCGCTTTCGTTGGTAAGCAGTTCTTTCCTTATATAGAAGATGGAGTGGTTCATGGCCGATTCGCGTCGTTGGGTCTGGTTGGGCGGGTTGGCCCTGTTGTGTGCGTTTGTGTACCTGTTGCATCCGATCCTGACGCCGTTCCTGGTGGCCCTGCTGCTGGCGTATCTGTTCGACCCGCTGGTGGATCGCCTGGAAAAACATGGCCTTTCGCGCACCTGGGGCGTGGTGGCGGTGTTCGCGCTGTTTACGCTGATCGTCATGGCGCTGTTGCTGATCCTGGTGCCGATGCTGGCCAAGCAACTGTTCCGTCTGTACGAGCTGGCGCCGCAGATGCTCGATTGGTTGCAGCACACGGCCATGCCGTGGGTGCAGTCCAAGCTCGGGCTGGCCGATGGCTTCTGGAAGTTCGACAAGGTCAAGGCCGCGATCAGCGAGCATATGGGGCAGACCACCGACATTGTCAGCGTGGTACTGAGCCAGGCGACTGCGTCGAGCCTGGCGCTGATCGGCTGGCTGGCCAACCTGGTCTTGATCCCGGTTGTCAGCTTCTATCTGTTGCGTGACTGGGACCTGATGATGGCCAAGATCCGCAGCCTGCTGCCCCGCGATCGCGAAGAGCGCGTGGTGGCCCTGGCCGGCGAGTGCCATGAGGTGCTGGGGGCGTTTGTCCGCGGACAGTTGTTGGTGATGCTGGCGCTGGGGGTGATCTACGCTGCCGGCCTGATGCTGGTAGGGCTGGAGCTGGGGCTGTTGATCGGCCTGATCGCCGGCCTGGCGGCCATCGTGCCTTATATGGGGTTCGTCATCGGTATTGGTGCGGCGTTGATTGCCGGGTTGTTCCAGTTCGGCGGCGACCTGTATCCCATGATCGGCATCGTCGCGGTGTTTATGGTCGGCCAGGCCCTTGAGGGCATGGTCCTGACGCCGCTGCTGGTGGGTGATCGCATTGGCCTGCATCCGGTGGCGGTAATCTTCGCGATCCTGGCGGGCGGCGAACTGTTCGGCTTTACCGGGGTGCTGCTGGCCTTGCCGGTGGCGGCGGTGATCATGGTGCTGGTGCGCCATATGCACGACTTGTACAAGGACTCTGACATCTACAGTGGTGTCGAAGACCCGGATTTGTAGCCGCTCATGGGACAGCGCCAGAGCGGCCCCGGCAGGATCGGGGTCGCCCTGGCGCTTGTTCTGGCTGTCACATTTGCCGTCAAAGCCGCGCCCCTGATTCCCTCCGGTTAACGCAAACCTTTGATTTTGCTTGTGGTCTGCTGCATTGTGCGGCCGGCGTCACGGGTATAAACTTTGCAAACTTTACACAGAGGCCACTAACGGTTCATTTCGAACTGTTCAGTCAGCATGAAACCGATTCAGCTGCCCCTAGGTGTGCGTCTGCGTGATGACGCCACCTTCATCAATTACTACCCAGGCGCCAATGCCGCTGCACTCGGCTATGTCGAGCGGCTTTGCGAAGCCGACGCCGGCTGGACCGAAAGTCTGATCTACCTGTGGGGCAAGGATGGGGTTGGGCGTACCCATCTGCTGCAGGCGGCCTGCCTGCGTTTCGAGCAAATGGGTGAGCCGGCGGTCTACCTGCCATTGGCGGAGCTGCTCGATCGCGGTATCGAGATCCTCGACAACCTTGAGCAATACGAACTGGTGTGCCTGGATGACCTGCAGGCGGTCGCAGGCAAGGCGGATTGGGAAGAGGCGCTGTTCCACCTGTTCAATCGCTTGCGTGACAGTGGCCGGCGGTTGCTGATCGCGGCCTCGACCTCGCCTCGGGAATTGCCGGTCAAGCTGGCGGACTTGAAGTCGCGCCTGACCCTGGCGCTGATTTTTCAGATGCGGCCCTTGTCCGATGAGGACAAATTGCGTGCCTTGCAGTTGCGCGCTTCCCGTCGCGGACTGCACCTGACCGACGAAGTCGGGCATTTTATTTTGACCCGCGGCACCCGCAGCATGAGCGCGTTGTTCGAGCTGCTTGAGCGTCTCGATCAGGCCTCTTTGCAGGCCCAGCGCAAGCTCACAATCCCCTTCCTCAAAGAAACCCTGGGCTGGTAAAACTGCGGCCTGCAGCGGGTTTTGGCATATTCCAGGCGCCAAAAAAATCGCTTCCTGAAACGCTTCAGGACGCGCGCAGCTTTTAAATTGGGCTTAAGGCCTTAGATGTAAAGGAGAAACCCATAAGTCACATTTGGATCGATTGAATTTGCAAATGAGGACGATAGAGGGCATAGTCTCGGCTTCTTTACAACTTCAGCCACGGTCGTGCCCATGCTAAATCGCTTCGCACCCCTCGTGCCTCTCGCACTCGTCACCCTGTTGTTTGGTTGCGCCGCTCACTCTCCAGTGACCCAGCAGCAACAAGTGCAGCAGGTTCAACACTCTGTTAAGGCTCAGTCTTCCGTTGTTTACCAGGAAGAGCTGGCCACCGAAAAAGAACTGGCCGAGTTCGCTGATAGCAAGCCTTATCAGCTGCCTGTTCTGGCCGACAGCATCCTTGAACGCGGCATGTCCCTGATCGGTACCCGTTACCGTTTCGGCGGCACCTCTGAAGCCGGTTTCGATTGCAGCGGTTTTATCGGTTATCTGTTTCGTGAAGAGGCCGGCATGAACCTGCCGCGCTCCACCCGCGAAATGATCAACGTGAATGCCCCTCTGGTCGCTCGCAACAACCTCAAGCCTGGTGATCTGCTGTTCTTCAGCACCAATGGTCGTGGCCGTGTCAGCCATGCCGGGATCTACCTGGGCGATGATCAGTTCATCCACTCCAGCAGCCGCCGCAGCGGTGGTGTTCGAGTCGATAGCCTGGGCGATCGCTACTGGAGCAAAACCTTTATCGAAGCCAAGCGTGCACTCGCCATGGCGCCGACCACGGTCACTGCTCGCAAGTAAGCATACTTTTTGTAAGGCGAACTTAAAGTCTTACTTGAAGTTTGGCGCGTAGCCGCTAGAATCCTGATCTATTGTTGATGACTAACCGCGTAAGCCTTGCTTACGCGGTTTTGTTTTCAGCCTCACGGCAGAGAAAGCCGCATCCGGATCAGGGTTGTTCTGCTTATGTCGACGTCGGCCCGCCTCACCCTCATTGTTCTCGCAGCGCTGCTCAGCGCCTGCGCCAGCCGTACTCCACCGCCTGCGCCGGTAGTACGCGCCCCTGTCTTCAATACCACTCAGACCTTTTCCCCTGCTGCCGAAGATGTGCTGTTTCGTGCCTTGGGCCTGGTGGGTACGCCGTATCGCTGGGGTGGCAATACCCCGGATGCCGGTTTCGATTGCAGTGGCCTGATCGGCTACGTCTATCGCGACGCCGCGGGCATTTCCCTGCCGCGTTCGACCCGCGAGATGATCGGCATGCGCGCCCCGGATATCAGCAAGGATTCGCTGCAAACCGGTGACCTGATCTTTTTCGCCACCAATGGCGGTTCCCAGGTCAGTCATGCCGGGATCTATGTCGGTGAGGGGCGTTTCGTCCATGCCCCGGCCACCGGCGGTACGGTCAAGCTGGACAGTCTGTCCAAGGCCTATTGGCAAAAGGCCTACCTCAGCGCCAAGCGCGTCCTGCAACCCGGGCAGTTGGCCCACAACCCTTAGTTTCCCGCCTGCGTCGAGGTGTTGATGACTGCCCGTAGCCTCAATCTCGACGATGCCCTCTACCACTATCTGCTGGACGTCTCCTTGCGCGAGACGCCCCTGCTGCGCCGTTTGCGCGAAGAAACCCAAGCCCTGCCCATGGCGCGCTGGCAGGTGGCGCCGGAGCAGGGTCAGTTCCTGGCGTTATTGGTGCGCCTCATGGGCGCACGGCGTCTGTTGGAGGTTGGCACCTTCACCGGCTATAGCGCGTTATGCATGGCGGCGGCGCTGCCGGATGATGGGTCACTGATCTGTTGCGATATCCCGGGTGACTACAACGCCACCGCGATCCGCTACTGGCAGGAAGCCGGCTTGGCGGGGCGCATCGAGCTGCGGCTGGCACCTGCCCTGGAAACCCTCGGTCAACTGCTGGGGGCGGGGCATCAGGGCAGTTTTGACCTGATCTTTATCGATGCCGACAAGGCCAATTATCCGGCTTACCTGGAAAGTGCGCTGAGCCTGCTGCGAGTGGGCGGGCTGGCGGTGTTTGATAACACCTTGTGGAGCGGCAGGGTGCTGCAGGTCGAGGCGGACAGCGCTGACACCCGGGCTATCCAGGCGCTCAATCGCGCCTTGAAGGATGACCCGCGTGTCGATCTGTCGCTGTTACCCCTGGGGGACGGTCTGACCTTGTGCCGCAAGCGCTGAGGTTATTGCGCCTTGGCGGGTGATACGCGCCAGATCTTATTGCCGACATCGTCGGCCACCAGCAGGCTGCCCTGCTGATCGATCACTACGCCGACCGGGCGGCCCATGGCTTTTTCGTCATCGCTGAGAAAACCCGTGAGTACATCCACCGGTTGTCCCTGAGGCCTGCCGTCGCTGAACGGGACGAAAATCACTTTGTAGCCACTGTGGGGCTTGCGGTTCCATGAGCCGTGCTGGCCGATAAACGCGCCCTGAGTGAAGGCCGGCAACTTGCTGCCTTCGGCAAAGGTCAGGCCCAGTGAGGCGGTGTGCGGCCCGACTGCATAATCCGGCGCGATGGCTTTGGCCACCAGGTCGAGATTCTGTGGCGAGACCCGCACGTCCACGTGCTGCCCGTAGTAGCTGAATGGCCAGCCGTAGAAGGCGCCGTCCTTGACAGAGGTGATGTAGTCCGGCACCAGGTCGCTGCCGATTTCATCGCGCTCGTTGACCGCGGTCCAGAGTTTTCCGCTGTGTGGTTCCCAGGCCAGGCCGTTTGGGTTGCGCAGGCCCGAGGCGAAGATCCGGTGGTTGCCCGTAGCGCGATCCACCTCCCATATCGCTGCCCGTCCCTGCTCCTGGTCCAGGCCGTTTTCGCCGACGTTGCTGTTGGAGCCGACCGTGACGTAAAGCTTGCTGCCGTCCTTGCTGGCAATCACGTTCTTGGTCCAGTGGTGGTTGAGGGTGCCGCCCGGCAGGTCGACGACTTTGGTCGGCGGCGCGCTGATGGAGGTTTCACCGTCTTTATAGGGGAAGCGCAGCAACTGATCGGTATCGGCCACATATAGATCGTTGCCGACCAGGGTCATGCCGAACGGCGAGTTCAGGTTCTCGAGGAATACGGTGCGGGTTTCCGCCACCCCGTCGTGGTCCTGATCGCGCAGCAAGGTGATGCGGTTGGCGCTCGGCACGCCGGCACCGGCCCGACCCATGACCTTCTCCATGACCCAGCCACGGATGCCTTTACTGTCATCGGGCTTGGGCGGGGCGTTGGTCTCGGCCACCAGCACGTCGCCATTGGGCAGCACATAGAGCCAGCGTGGATGATCGAGCTTTTCGGCGAAGGCCGCGACCTGGGTGCCTGGCGCGGCGATGGGCGTAGCGCCATCGGGCCAGCCGATGGCCGGCGCGATATTCACCGTAGGGATCAGGGTTTTATTTGGCTCCGGCAATTGCGGTGACGGGCCGGTGCCGTCCGACACTTGCAGAGTGGAGGTTTCGCCGCAGCCGGCAAGGCCCGCGGCGACGGCGATCAGAAGAGCGAATTGGGGCTTGATGAGCATGCCGATGTCCCTGTGAATGCACTGGAGTCGTTGTATTCATAGAGGAGCATAGCCAGCCGATGGTTCAACCTGATCAGCGGGCCTCTTTGAACAGCACGGCGACCCCGGGGTGGTAGTTGCCGCTGTCGTTGTGCAACTTGCGGTAAGCGTAGGGGAAGTACCAGGCAACGGCGCAGGTGTGTTCCTTCTGCAAGTCGTCGAGCATGTCCTGGAGTTCTTCCGGTGTGGCGCTGTGCTGGGCCTTGAGCGGGGCGATAAACAGACAGCCCAGCCGCAGCTCATTGGGGTAGGCGATGCTTCTGGCATCACTGCTGGCGTCCAGCAGGGCCTGGGTCAGTTGCAGGTTGTTGACCCGTGGCCAGCGCTGGCTGACCTGGAGGAAGGCGCGTTCCTCCCGGGTGGCCACGTATAGGTCGGCGCGGCCATTGCGATTGCCTTCTTCGAGCTGCTTTTTGCTCGGGCTGTGCTGCAAGGTGACCATTTCTGCCATCCAGGCGGCGGCCGACAGCAGGCCGAGGTTGGCCTGCTCATCAAACCAGTACGGGCATTCGTTGTCGCCGCGTACCTCGTTGTAGCGGTCAATGCAATCAAACCAGCGCTCCAGCATCGGGCGCAGAAACTCCAGTTTCGGATTGCTGATGATCATGCCTTGCATTGAACTCACCCTTGTTTTTGTCAGATAGATTTGGGTAGCCGAACTGTGGCTATTTGATATCACTGCTTGCAGTGTGGCACAAGATTGGCGTCATTTTATTGATCTGGTGCAGTTCTTCGCGCTCACGCAGGGCCGGCTTTAATTGACGCTCCACCCCCAACCCTCTAACCTTCGCGACTTGTTTCAGGTGCTCTGTGGCCATGGGTCGACAGGGTGAAACAGGGAAGCCGGTGAGTGCGTGTTCCGAACAGGAACGGGCGACGATTCCGGCGCTGCCCCCGCAACGGTAAGTGAGTCAAGACTGCGTTTGGTGCCACTGTGTCGAACCGACATGGGAAGGCGCGCGGTTCGGCATTAGTGCTGCTCACAAGCCCGGAGACCGGCCTGATCCATCCAACGGCATCACGGTGGGCGATGCCAGGCTTGCGCCGTCTATTTCTATTCCTGCCCCCCGTTATCCAGCCCCAACGGAGAGCTGCCCCATGACCCAATCCCCCGATCGTGACGAGCGCCATCTGGCGCGCATGTTGCGCAAAAAAGCCGTGATCGATGAACGCATCGCCAACTCGCCGAACGAGTGCGGGCTGCTGCTGGTGTTGACCGGCAATGGCAAAGGCAAGAGCAGCTCGGCCTTTGGCATGCTCGCTCGCTCCATGGGCCACGGCATGCAATGCGGCGTTGTGCAATTCATCAAGGGCCGCAACAGCACCGGGGAAGAATTGTTTTTCCGGCGCTTCCCCGAACAGGTGCGTTTTCATGTGATGGGCGAGGGCTTCACCTGGGAGACCCAGGATCGCCAGCGCGATATCGCCGCCGCCGAGGCTGCCTGGGAAGTGTCCCGTCAGTTACTGCGCGACCCGGCCATCGGCCTGGTGGTGCTCGATGAGCTGAATATCGCCCTCAAGCACGGTTACCTCGACCTGGACCAGGTGCTCAGCGACCTGCAGGCCCGTCCACCCATGCAGCACGTGGTGGTCACCGGTCGCGGCGCCAAGCCGGAAATGATCGAACTGGCGGACACCGTCACCGAAATGGGCGTGGTCAAACACGCGTTCCAGGCCGGGATCAAGGCGCAGAAAGGGGTGGAACTGTGAGTGCCCGAGCATGAGTGATGCTCGTCATTGCCCGGCGGTATTGATCGCCGCCCCGGCTTCCGGCCAGGGCAAGACCACCGTGACCGCCGCCCTGGCCCGCTTGCACCGCAATCAGGGGCGCAAGGTCAGGGTGTTCAAGTGCGGCCCGGACTTTCTCGACCCGATGATCCTCGAACGTGCCAGCGGCGCGCCGGTGTATCAGCTGGATATGTGGATGGTCGGCGAGCAAGAGAGCCGGCGCCTGTTGTGGGAGGCCGCCGCCGAGGCGGATCTGATTCTGATCGAAGGGGTCATGGGCCTGTTCGACGGCACGCCGTCCAGCGCCGACCTGGCGCGGCATTTCGGCGTGCCGGTGCTGGCGGTGATCGACGGCACGGCCATGGCCCAGACCTTCGGCGCCCTGGCTCTGGGGCTGGCACGCTACCAGCCGGACTTGCCATTCGCCGGCGTGCTGGCCAATCGGGTCGGCACCCTGCGCCACGCCCAGTTGCTCGAAGGCAGCCTGACCGAAGGCTTGCGCTGGTATGGCGCCTTGTCTCGGGAGACCGGCATCGAACTGCCGAGCCGCCACCTGGGGCTGGTGCAGGCCAGCGAACTCAACGACCTCGACCTGCGCCTGGACGCGGCGGCGCAGGCCCTGGCCGGCAGTTGCGAAGTGGCGCTGCCACCAGCGGTCACCTTCGCCGCCCCCGAGGTAGTGAGCGCCGAGCCGTTGCTGGCCGGGGTGCGCATCGCCGTGGCCCGGGACGAGGCCTTTGCCTTCACCTATGGCGCGAGCCTGGACCTGCTGCGGGCCATGGGCGCCGAGTTGTCGTTCTTTTCGCCGATTCACGACCGCGAGCTGCCACCTGCCGACAGCCTGTACCTGCCCGGTGGCTACCCGGAACTGCATCACCAGGCCCTGGCCGAAAACAGTGCGATGCTCGCAGCGATCCGCGCCCACCACGGCGCCGGCAAACCCTTGCTCGCCGAATGTGGCGGCATGCTCTACCTGCTGGATTCCCTGACCGATGTCGAGGGGCACAGTGCCCGTCTGCTGGGGCTGCTGCCCGGTGATGCGGTGATGCAAAAGCGCCTGGCGGCCCTGGCCCTGCAAGATGTGCAGTTGCCGGAAGGAACCTTGCGCGGCCACACCTACCACCATTCGCTGACCAGTACCGAACTGACGCCGATTGCCCGTGGCGTGAGCCCCAATGGCGGGCGCGGTGCCGAAGCGGTGTATCGCGATGGGCGGATGACCGCCTCGTATGTGCACTTCTATTTCCCGTCCAACCCGGTGGCGGTGGCGGCGCTGTTCGCCCCGGAGCCGTCGCTGGCGACTGTCGGCAAGCCGGCGCCAGCGGTAGCTGAACCTTCATGACCGACAATGCTTTTTCGGCTGCCGAACGGGCCGCGGTCTATCGGGCCATTGCCGAGCGGCGTGATATGCGCCACTTCGCCGGTGGCAGCGTCGAGCCGGTGCTGTTGCAGCGCCTGCTCGAGGCCGCGCACCAGGCGCCCAGTGTCGGCTTGATGCAGCCGTGGCGTTTTATCCGCATCAGCAACCCTGAGCTGCGCGGCGAGATCCAGCAGTTGGTGGAAGAAGAGCGGGTGCGCACGGCCGAGGCCCTGGGCGAGCGCTCCGATGAGTTCATGAAACTCAAGGTCGAAGGCATCAACGATTGTGCCGAGGTGCTGGTGGCGGCCTTGATGGATGGGCGTGAGCGGCACATCTTCGGCCGCCGTACGCTGCCGGAAATGGACATGGCCTCGTTGTCCTGCGCGATCCAGAACCTGTGGCTTGCGGCGCGGGCCGAGGGCCTGGGCATGGGCTGGGTGTCGCTATTCGAACCCCAGGCCCTGGCTGACTTGCTGGGATTGCCGCCAGGGGCCAAACCGCTGGCGGTGCTGTGTCTGGGGCCGGTCACCGAGTTTTACCCGGCGCCGATGCTGGCGCTGGAAGGCTGGGCGCAACCGCGTCCGCTGAGTGAATTGCTGTATGAAAACTTCTGGGGAGTGAGTCAATGAGTGTGGCGTTGCTGAGTGTCGCCGGGGTTGCGCTGGATGCGCTGCTGGGCGAGCCCAAGCGCTGGCATCCGCTGGTGGCGTTCGGCCGTTTTGCCGATCGCATCGAGCAACGTTTCAATTCTGCCGGACGCGGCTGGCGCAGCCATGGGGTGACGGCCTGGGTACTGGCGGTGCTGCCGCTGACCCTGTTGGCCACGGCGCTCTCATGGCTGCCTTATATCGGCTGGCTGGTGGAGATTCTGGCGTTGTATTGTGCCCTGGGCCTGCGCAGCCTGGGTGAGCATGTCGAGCCGGTGGCTCAGGCGCTGCGCAGCGATAACCTGGAGCAGGCGCGGCAGCGGGTCGGTTACCTGGTCAGTCGTGAGACCAGCGAGCTGGACGCCACCGCCGTCGCTCGCGCCGCCACCGAATCGGTGCTGGAGAACGGCAGCGATGCGGTGTTCGCGGCGTTGTTCTGGTTTGCCGTGGCAGGCGCGCCGGGGGTGGTGCTCTATCGCCTGAGCAACACCCTGGACGCGATGTGGGGCTATCGTAATGAACGCTTCGAACGCTTCGGTTGGGCGGCGGCAAAAATCGACGATGTGCTCAATTACATTCCGGCGCGGCTGGTGGCTCTGACCTACGCGCTGCTAGGCAAGACCCGCCTGGCGCTCAAGTGCTGGCGGCGCCAGGGCCCGACCTGGGACAGCCCGAATGCCGGCCCGGTCATGGCGGCGGGCGCCGGAGCCCTGGGGGTGGAACTGGGCGGCGCGGCGATCTATCACGGTGAGCTGCACCAGCGCCCGCCGTTGGGTGAGGGCGTGCCGGCGGATGCCGCGTCCATCGATCGCGGCTGGCAATTGGTGCAGCGCGGGGTGTGGTTATGGCTATTGATCCTGTGTGTGGGGGCTGAGTTTTATGCTTGAGCACGGCGGACGGCTGCGCAAGGCCGCGGCGCAATACGGCATCGCGGAGAATGCCTGGCTGGACCTGTCCAGTGGCCTGGCACCCTGGCCATTTCCGATTCCGGAGATCCCCGAGCGCGCCTGGGCACGCCTGCCGGAAACCGATGACGGCCTGGAGCGCGCGGCGTGTGACTACTACGGTGCCAGCGAGGTATTGCCGGTCGCCGGGTCGCAGGCGGCGATCCAGTTGCTGCCGCGTTTGCGCCGCGCCGGCAAGGTCGGGGTGTTGTCGCCCTGTTACGCCGAACACGCCGAGGCCTGGCGCCGCAGTGGCTATATCGTGCGCGAGGTGCTGGAGCAGGAGGTCGACTTCTTCCTCGACAGCCTCGATGTGCTGGTGGTGGTCAACCCGAACAACCCCACCGGCCTGAGCCTGACTCCGGAGCGCCTGCTCGACTGGCATGGGCGCCTGGCCCAGCGCGGTGGCTGGCTGGTGGTGGATGAAGCCTTCATGGACACCACCCCGCAACTGAGCCTGGCGTCCCACGCGCATCAGGTGGGGCTGATTGTGCTGCGTTCGTTTGGCAAGTTCTTCGGCCTGGCCGGTGTGCGCCTGGGTTTTGTCCTGGCTGAACGCAAGCTGCTCAAACTGCTGGCCGAGCAGGTGGGGCCGTGGGCAGTGAGCGGCCCGACCCGGGTGGTGGGCCAGGCCTGCCTGCAGGATGCCCCGGGGCATGCCCGCCAGCGTTTGCGCTGCGACGCGGCCAGCCTGCGCCTGGCGGCCATTCTTGAGCGCCACGGCCTCAAGCCGCAGGGCGGCTGCGCGCTGTTTCAATGGTTGATCGTGGCCGATGCCGAGAACCTCTACGAGTTCATGGCGCGGCGCGGCATCCTCCTGCGGCTGTTCGTGCACAACAGCAGTCTGCGTTTTGGCCTGCCGGCCGAGGAAGCCGACTGGTCGCGCCTGGAGCAAGCGCTGCAGGCCTATTCCAAGGACACTCCATGACCACCCTGATGGTGCAAGGCACCACATCGGATGCCGGTAAAAGTACCCTGGTCACCGCCCTGTGCCGCTGGCTGATCCGCCAGGGTGTCAGCGTGGTGCCGTTCAAGCCGCAGAACATGGCGCTCAACAGCGCGGTCACCGCCGATGGCGGCGAAATCGGTCGGGCCCAGGCGGTCCAGGCCCAGGCTGCCAACCTCGAACCGCACACTGACATGAACCCGGTGCTGCTCAAGCCCAACAGCGATACGGGGGCCCAGGTCATCATTCATGGGCGCGCCGTGACCAGCATGAATGCGGTGGCCTATCACGACTACAAGGCCATCGCCATGCAGGCGGTGCTGGCGTCCCACCAACGGCTGAGCGCGGCTTATCCGGTGGTGATGGTGGAGGGCGCCGGGTCGCCGGCGGAGATCAATCTGCGGGCCGGCGACATCGCCAATATGGGGTTTGCCGAAGCGGTGGACTGTCCGGTGCTGTTGATTGCCGACATCAACCGCGGCGGGGTCTTCGCCCATCTGGTGGGCACTCTGGAGCTGCTGTCGGCCACTGAGCAGGCGCGGGTCAAGGGTTTCATCATCAATCGTTTTCGCGGCGATATCGCCTTGCTGCAACCGGGCCTGGACTGGCTCGAGGCGCGCACCGGCAAACCGGTGGTCGGGGTCCTGCCGTATGTGATGGACCTGCACCTGGAGGCCGAGGACGGCATCGACCAGCGCCAGGCCGTCAAGGTCGAACACGTATTGAAGGTGGTGGTGCCGGTGTTGCCGCGGATCAGCAATCACACCGATTTCGATCCCCTGCGCCTGCACCCCCAGGTCGATCTGCAGTTCGTCGGGCCGGGCCAGGCGATTCCGTCGGCCGACCTGATCATCCTTCCCGGCTCGAAAAGCGTGCGCAGCGACTTGGCCTACCTGCGGGCCAATGGTTGGGAGGAGGCCATCGCCCGGCACCTGCGTTACGGCGGCAAGCTGCTGGGCATTTGCGGTGGCTTGCAGATGCTCGGCGAGCAGGTCCATGACCCGCTGGGGCTCGAAGGACCGCCGGGTTCAAGCCCGGGCCTGGGTTTGCTGGCGTTTGCTACCGAGCTTGAGGCGCACAAGCAACTGCGCAATGTGCGTGGTCGCCTGACCCTGGAGAACGCCGCCGTCAGTGGCTATGAAATCCATGCCGGAGTCACCACCGGGCCGGCCCTGGAGCGGGCGGCGGTGCTGCTGGACGACGGCCGCAGCGATGGCGCCTGCAGCGCCGATGGGCAGATTCTCGGCAGCTACCTGCACGGCCTGTTCGAGGCCCCGGCGGCTTGTACGGCGCTGTTGCGCTGGGCGGGCCTGGCGGACGTGCAGGAAGTCGATTACCACGCCCTGCGCGAGCGCGATATCGAGCGCCTGGCCGACCTGGTGGAGCAACACCTGGACACCGCCTACTTGCGTGAACTCTGTGGGCTTTAACTGGCGATCCGGTTCGCCCTTCAACCTCTAAGGTGTCCAAGCATGCTGCAACTGATACTCGGCGGTGCCCGTTCCGGGAAAAGTCGCCTGGCTGAGAAGCTCGCTGCCGACAGCGCCCTGGCCGTGACTTATATCGCCACCAGCCAGCCGCTGGATGGCGAGATGAACCAGCGCATCCTGCATCACCGCGAGCGACGTCCGGCGCACTGGGCATTGATCGAAGAACCCCTGGCCCTGGCCCGGGTGCTGCGGGAAAACGCCGCGCCCGAGCGTTGCCTGTTGGTGGATTGCCTGACGCTGTGGCTGACCAACCTGCTGATGCTCGATGACGCCGAACGCCTGGCGGCCGAGCGCGAAGCGCTGTTGCAGTGCCTGGAGGCATTGCCTGGGCAGATTATTTTTGTCAGCAACGAGACCGGTATGGGTGTCGTGCCGCTGGGCGAATTGACTCGCCGCTATGTCGATGAAGCCGGTTGGTTGCATCAAGCCCTGGCCGAGCGTTGTCAGCGAGTGATCCTGACGGTCGCCGGCCTGCCCCTGACTTTGAAAGGAACTGCGTTATGAATGACTCCTGGTGGCTGCAACCGTGCAAAGCGCTGGACGCCCAGGCCCTGGAACAGGCGCAAGCCCGTCAGCAGCAGTTGACCAAGCCGGCCGGGTCTCTGGGTCGCCTGGAGCTGGCAGCGGTGCAACTGGCCGGGCTGCAAGGGCGGGTCAAGCCCGAGCTGAGCCAGCTGTGGATCGCCATTTTCGCCGGTGATCACGGGGTGGTGGCCGAAGGCGTTTCGGCTTATCCGCAGGCCGTCACCGGGCAGATGTTGCTCAACTTCGTTAGCGGCGGCGCGGCGATCAGCGTGCTGGCGCGGCAACTGGGTGCGCAGCTGGAAGTGGTCGATCTGGGCACCATCAACCCGGGCTTGGATCTGCCAGGCGTGCGCCACCTCAACCTCGGCCCCGGCACCCATAACTTCGTGAATGGCCCCGCCATGACCCGGGCCCAGGGTGAGCAAGCCTTGCAGGCCGGTCGCGATAGTGCGCGACGGGCCCTGGCCGCAGGCAGCCAGTTGTTTATCGGTGGCGAAATGGGCATCGGCAACACCACCTCGGCCAGTGCCATTGCCTGCGCGCTGCTGGAGATTCCGGTGGCGGATCTCGCCGGGCCCGGCACCGGGCTCGATGCGGCGGGTGTCAGCCACAAGGCGCAGGTGATCGAGCGCGCCTTGCAGCTCCACGGCGCCCAGCGTGAAGACGTTCTGCAGACCCTGTTCAGCCTCGGCGGGTTTGAAGTGGCGGCCCTGGTCGGGGCCTACTTGGCGTGCGCCCAGGAAGGGATCGCGGTCCTGGTGGATGGTTTTATCTGCAGTGTGGCCGCCCTGGTGGCGGTACGCCTCAACCCGGGTTGCCGGCCGTGGCTGTTGTTCGGTCATCGCGGTGCTGAGCCGGGTCATCGGCATGTCCTCGACATCCTTGGCGCCGAGCCGCTACTCGAACTTGGCCTGCGCCTGGGTGAAGGCAGTGGTGCCGCGCTGGCGGTGCCGCTGTTGCGCCTGGCTTGCGACCTGCACGGGCAGATGGCGACCTTTGCCGAAGCCGCCGTGGCGGATCGTCCGGCATGACCTTGCGCCTTGACCTGCTGCGCCACGGCGAAACCGAACTCGGTGGCGGCTTGCGCGGCAGCCTGGATGACGCCCTGACTGCCAAGGGCTGGCAGCAGATGCGCCTGGCGGTCGAGGCCCAGGGGCCCTGGGATCGGCTGGTCAGTTCGCCGTTGCAGCGCTGCGCGCGGTTTGCCGAGGAACTGGGGGCTCGCCTGGGGTTGCCGGTGACCCTGGAGAAAGACTTGCAGGAGCTGCATTTCGGCGCCTGGGAAGGTCAGAGTGCCGCCGCGCTGATGGAGACCGACGCCGAGGCCCTGGGGCGGTTCTGGGCTGACCCTTACAGCTTCACGCCGCCTGCGGGCGAGCCGGTGCTGGCATTTTCCGAGCGTGTATTGGCGGCTGTCGAGCGTCTGCACGGGGCGTACGCCGGGCAGCGTGTGTTGTTGATCAGCCATGGTGGAGTGATGCGCCTGTTGCTGACCCGGGCACGGGGCTTGCCCCGCGAGCAGTTGCTGAATGTCGAGGTGGCTCACGGCGCCTTGTTTGCGTTGCGGGTCGAGGCGGATCGGCGCCTGAGCGAGGGTTGCTGAATATGCTGCCGTTCTGGATCGCCTTGCAGTTTCTCAGCAGCTTGCCGATTCGTCTGCCCGGCATGCCGCAACCCCAGGAGCTGGGGCGTTCGCTGCTGTTCTATCCCCTGGTGGGGGGGCTGTTTGGCGTTGTGTTGTGGGGGCTCAACGGGCTGCTCGACGGTACGCCGTTGCTGCTGCATGGGGCCTTGCTGCTCAGTGCCTGGGTGCTGCTCAGCGGCGGCCTGCATCTGGACGGATTGGCGGACAGCGCCGATGCCTGGCTCGGCGGTTTTGGCGATCGTGAACGGACGCTGACCATCATGAAGGACCCGCGCAGCGGGCCGATCGCGGTGGTGACCCTGGTGTTGGTGCTGTTGCTCAAGTTCGTCGCGCTGGTGGCGTTGATCGAGCAGCATCACGGTGTGGCTCTGTTGCTGGCGCCGCTGATCGGACGTGCCTCGCTGCTGGGTCTGTTCCTGTGCACGCCTTATGTGCGTCCCGGGGGGCTGGGTCAGGCGCTGGCCGATCATCTGCCACGGCGTGCCGGGCGCCAGGTGCTGGCGGTGGTGGCGCTGGGGTGCGTGTTGCTTGCCGGTTACCTCGGCGTGTTCGCACTGCTGTTGTCGGCCGTGCTGTTCTTCTGGCTGCGCCAGCTGATGCTGCGCCGTCTGGGCGGCACCACGGGCGACACCGCGGGGGCCTTGCTGGAATTGTTGGAAGTGGCGGTGCTGGTGGGCCTGGCGTTGTTCTGAGCCGGGCCTTGAATGCAAAATTCTTGCTTTACATGAATCGCGGGTATATACACGCACCATGCTTCCTTCTCAATGTTTGTGCACCAACCTGCGTCGTGCCGCCCGTGGCGTCAGCAGGTATTACGACGGCGCCCTCGACGGCTTCGGGATCAACGTTGCCCAGTATTCCTTGCTGTGCAATCTGCAACGCCTGGATCAGCCGAGTATTTCCAGCCTGGCTGAAGCCATGGGCCTGGATCGCAGCACCCTGGGGCGCAATTTGCGGGTCCTGGAAGGCGAGGGCCTGGTGACGCTGGTGGAGGGTGAAGATCAGCGCAATCGCCTGGTGT
This sequence comes from Pseudomonas sp. QD4, assembly GCF_049199125.1. Classification (NCBI taxonomy): domain Bacteria; kingdom Pseudomonadati; phylum Pseudomonadota; class Gammaproteobacteria; order Pseudomonadales; family Pseudomonadaceae; genus Pseudomonas; species Pseudomonas sp. QD4. The sequence goes on along the minus strand of NZ_JBLZOM010000003.1, from coordinate 342,022 downwards.
TGCTGACCGAAGCCGGCTGTGAGCGCTTGGTGGCGGCGCTGCCGGCCTGGGAAGCCGCGCAGCAGCGTTTGATCGATCGCCTGGGTGCAGAGAAGCGCGAAACCTTGTTGGCCTTGCTCAACGAATTGGCTTGAACGCCATTCGTTCGCTTATAAGCGGGTAGATACCCGCAATTTGGAGAATAAAAATGTCATCGATGTGGCGTACCAGCGGTTGGGTGCTTCTGGGCAGTGCGTTGATTCTGGCGCTGTCCCTCGGGGTGCGTCACGGCTTTGGCCTGTTCTTGCCGCCCATGAGTGCGCAGTTTGGCTGGGGGCGTGAGGTGTTTGCCTTTGCCATCGCCTTGCAGAACCTGATCTGGGGCCTGGCGCAACCCTTCACCGGCGCCTTGGCTGACCGCTTTGGCGCGGCCAAGGTGGTGCTGATCGGCGGCGTGCTCTATGCGATTGGCCTGGTGTTCATGGGGCTCTCGGATTCGCCGTTGTCGCTGTCCCTGAGCGCCGGCCTGCTGATCGGCATCGGCCTGTCGGGGACCTCGTTTTCGGTGATTCTCGGCGTCGTCGGCCGTGCCTTGCCAGCGGAAAAACGCAGCATGGGCATGGGCGTCGCCAGTGCCGCCGGTTCGTTCGGCCAATTCGCCATGTTGCCGGGCACCCTGGGGCTGATCGGCTGGCTGGGCTGGTCCTCGGCCCTGCTGGTACTGGGCCTGCTGGTGGCGCTGATCGTGCCGCTGGTGAGCATGCTCAAGGACAAGCCATTGCCGGTGCTCGGTCATGAGCAGAGCCTGGGCCAGGCGCTGCGCGAGGCGTGCGGGCATTCCGGGTTCTGGCTGCTGGCCTTCGGCTTTTTCGTCTGTGGCTTTCAGGTGGTGTTTATCGGCGTGCACTTGCCGGCCTACCTGGTGGATCAGCACCTGCCGGCCACGGTGGGCACCACGGTGCTGGCGCTGATCGGGCTGTTCAATATCTTCGGTACCTACACCGCCGGCTGGCTCGGCGGGCGGATGTCCAAGCCGCGCTTGCTGACCGGGCTCTATCTGCTGCGGGCGGTGGTCATCGGGTTGTTCCTGTGGCTGCCGGTGACCCAGACCAGTGCCTACCTGTTCGGCATGGCGATGGGCTTTCTCTGGCTGTCGACTGTGCCCTTGACCAACGGCACGGTGGCGACCTTGTTCGGCGTGCGCAACTTGTCCATGCTCGGCGGCATTGTGTTTCTCTTCCACCAGTTGGGTTCGTTCCTGGGTGGCTGGCTGGGAGGCGTGGTGTATGACCGAACCGGGAGTTATGACTTGATCTGGCAGGTGGCGATTCTCTTGAGTCTGTTGGCGGCCGCTCTCAATTGGCCCGTGCGGGAGCGCCCGGTGGCACGCCTGCAAGCCCAGGCAGGCGCGGTGTGAGCCGTATAGGCTGGCTTGGCTTGGGCCTGGTGCTCGGAACCGGGTTGGTGCTGCTGGCCTGGTGGGGCTGGCAGCGCGGTGGGCTGGCGCTGATGGAGTTGGGCATGGGCGCTTGCTAGGGGCGACGGCAGGCGAGTAACGTCGCAGTCTGACGATTTGATCAAGGACGCAGAATATGTTGATGCGCTGGCTTGCGGTTCCAGCTCTATTCGTTGCCCTGGGGAGTTCGGCCTGGGCCGCAGACTGCCCAACCCTGTTGCAAGGCTCGTTGCCCAAGCTCCACGCCAAGGAGTCCATCGACCTGTGCCAGCGCTTTGCTGGCAAGCCGTTGATCGTGGTCAACACCGCGAGCTTCTGCGGTTTTGCCCCGCAGTTCAAAGGTCTGGAAGCCTTGTATCAGCGCTATAAGGAGCAAGGGTTGGAGGTGCTGGGCGTGCCCTCCAATGACTTCAAACAGGAGGCCAAGGACGGCGCGGAAACCGCCAAGGTCTGCTACGTCAACTACGGCGTGACCTTCACCATGAGCGAGCCGCAGAAAGTCCGGGGCCCGGACGCCGTGCACCTGTTCAAGGTCCTGGCCGAACAGAGCAGCGCGCCGAAATGGAATTTCTACAAGTACGTGGTCGACCGCCAGGGGCGGGTGATTGCCAACTTTTCCAGCTTGACCAAGCCCGACAGCCCGGAGTTGATCGAGGCGGTGGAAAAAGCCCTGGCTTCCCAACCCTGAGTTCAATGCACTGAATAAAAAAGCCCCGGATCCTGTTGGATGCGGGGCTTTTTCGTTTCTCAGCGCGGGAGTTGGCCCGGCGATGATGCTTAGAAGCGGTAGGTAGCACCTACACCGAAACCGTGGGCGCTGTTTTCGTATTCGGCGTTGTAGCTACGTGCCAATGGCGAAGCGGTCGGGCTGGTGTTGCTGCGGTTGATGTTGACCTTTTCTTCCTTGAGGTAGGAGTAGGCCACATCGATGGTCAGGTCTTCAGTTGGCGACCAGCCAGCACCGAGGCTGAAAATCGTCCGGTCGCCGGTAGGAATGCGTGGCGAGCGATCGGTGTTGTTGGTTGGCGACTGGTCAAAAGTCAGACCGGTACGCAGGACCCATTGCTTGTTCAACTGGTACGAAGTACCGATCGCATAGGCCCAGGTGTCATGCCAGTTCTGGTCTTCCTTGATGGTGGTGAAGGCGCCTGGGGCTGCGCCGCCGCCAGCAGCTACGGTTACACCTTCGTTATCCACGGTGATGTCTTTCAGGCGGCTCCAGCGAGTCCAGGTAGTACCTGCATACAGGGTCCAGGCGTCGTTGAGTTCCTGGGTTACGGACAGGTCGAGGGATTCCGGCGTCTGGATTTTCAGCGACGCGTCGTAGCGTGCGCCTTTCATGACCGGAGTCGGAGTGCCTGCGCCTGGAGAGACCGTAGTGTGGCCTTCAAGCTTGTAATCAACCTTGGAGTGGTAGGTCAGGCCGACACGGGTGGTGTCAGTGGCTTGAACCAGAACGCCAATGTTGTACCCGTAGCCGATATCGTCGCCTTTGATCTGCACTTGGCCATCGGTCGCGGTGAACGGCGTGTTAAGCGTGGATTCCAGCACACCGGAAATGCGGTTGATGGTTGGACCGAAACCGATCGAAACCTTGTCGTTGAAGGCGTAGCTGACGGTTGGCTGGAAGGTCACCACCTTGACTTCACTTTTGCTGCCGAAGTTACGGCCCTGGAAGGAGCTTTCGTAGTCGGTGATCAGACCGAAAGGAGCGTATACGCCCAGACCGAAGGCCCACTGGTCATCGATTGGCTTGACATAGAAACCCATTGGTACGGCGGTGAAAGGCACCATGTCGCCTTTGTTGGTCCCGCTGCGGCTACCGCTGGTGTCCTTGATGTCGGTCGAGGCATCAATCGCGGCCATCCCGCCGGTGACTTGCTGGCGCTTGAGGCGCGACATGCCGGCAGGGTTACCAAATACAGTGCTTGCATCATCGGCAGAAGAAGAGCGACCTGCGAAACCAGTACCCATCCCGCTGATGCTCTGTTCGTTGAGGGCAAAGCCACTCGCGAAAAGTTGGCTGGATGCCATGGCAACGGCGAGGCTGATGGTTGTTTTGAGCATTACTTTTTTCATTATTAGAACTCCTGGTGATCACCGGGGCGAAAATTACCAACATTTTCGTCCTAGCGCTATAGGCTGTATGCCTTGATTTAGAGCGGTTTTGTAGGACAATCCGACCAAAAATGGCGTTTCTTCGCCGATCGTGCAAAAAGCGCGATCAGCAGGGGAGGAGGTTCAGCGGGGAGACATGGGTTTTCCAGGCGCAGGTGAAATCCCGCAACCGTCCTTGGGGTTGGAAAGTCTGTCTCCAGAGGCGGGCCATGCCGAGCAGGTCGTCGGCAGCCGGCAGTGCGGTTTGTTGTTCTTCGATCAGCAGCCAGGCTATGGCCGTGGCATAGCGCAGATTTACCGTGAGTTCCAGGTGAGGGCTGCTCAGGAAAGCATGCTGGCTGGCCAGGCCCCGGACTCGGCTGGCGAGTTCGGGGTCGAGGGCCAGGTACAGGTCCCAGAGTGCCGCGTGGCGGCGTTCGGCAATGCAGTAGAGGCCATGGCCGCGGCGGTCGTGCAGGGCTGAGCCCAGGTCCGATTGGCTGGCGGCGATGCCCAGCAACAACGATTCTGCGCATGGACTGTGGCGACCCAGATACTGCAGGGTCGGACGAAACACATACAGACGCAGTTCCCTGGCCGCAATCCCCATAACACCCTCGACACTCCGGTTTGTTATTGGTCGGCGATGCCTGGCATCGGGCTTGGCAGCAGTGGATCGGGTCAGGTTCGCCGGAAGCGGATCATGCCGCTTGAGTTGAAGTGTAGTGTTATATGTTTGATGTAAAGGACTGTTTTTAAAATATTTTCGGCTTCCCGTTATAACCGTTATATCTATTCGTACTTTATTCGGCCGGGGATAAACAGAAACAACAGGCAATAAAAAGCCCCGCGTTCAGGCGAGGCTTTTGGGGTTGCGACGTTCTGGCGTTTCAGGCAACCAGTGCCTGACGGGTACGCTCGATCACTGCCTGCAGCGGTTCTGCGCTGGAGTATTGATCGGGGTACAGGCGTTCGCTGTGACGAGCGATGCCGTGTTCGTTGACCAGGGTGAAGCTGAAGCAGCCTTTGCGAGCGGCCATGATCAGGCAGTTCATTGGTGCAAAGGCGTTGGTTAGGGTGCGAATGGCATCCTGAGTCTGGATTTGAGTAGACATAGTTATTAGGTGTTCCTACAAATGACACGGTTAAGAACCGTGCAACGTTAAAACGTTCCAGTAACGTCGACCACCATTGGTCGAACGACGAACCCGACTGGAACAAAGCAGCCAGTTGCAAGCGCTTTTGATATGAATGCGCTAAGGCTGGCAGGTAGGTACTTAGGAGGGCAGGCAACACAACAAGGGCAAAGGTTCTGGGCCCGGGGTGAAGATCCTGATCAATTTGCAGGTTGGTTCGGTCAGAGTAAATGTGCTTCGCGACACCCTTTGCTTTCGATTCAAAGGCCGTGCCGTCGTAAGTTTTACCTGGAAACCATCGAGGTGGTCGATCCCATGTTGTCGGTGGCAGCTGCGCTTGAGGGCAGCGTTACCGGGGGACTTGTTCGACCAGAATTGACTTTCAGCTTGGTACTAACGCCGCGGATAGTATCGTGTTGAATGCGAGGATGCAAGTGTGTTAGGAAAAAATATCTATCATGGCCAGCAATGGGGCTCAGGCCAGGGGATGCAGGGCCGTCGCCCAGGTGCCGGTGTGTCGTAGCCACTTTTCTCCACAGGTGTGTCCGGGTCTGGTGCGGCGATATAACCCCGAACAAGGTACTTGTGCACATTAGTTGCGCGGCATGTCACCGCGCTGTCACTTGGGTCGTTGGGCCGGCCATTGCCTGTGATGAAAATTTAAGTCAATGAAAAACATCGGTTTTTTTTACTGGTGAAAAAATCGTCAGTTTGAGCGTGAGCCCCGTCCCATGGGGCTTTCGGCGAGTTGTGGAGGGGTTGTCCACTGACTTATCCACAGCTTCTGTGGATTGTCCCAAGCGCTTGCTCTAGCACGGGCATGCAGGCTTTTTTAAGCTTTACCCCTGCGAAAAAAGGAGTAGAGTGGCGCGCCTTCCGATCTGCCCCACAGTGTTTTATGAAGTTTCGCTCAGTATCACCTGCTGTTACCGCCGCACCTGCGAGTGTTACCGCCCCCAAGCGCTTTTCCATGCGCGTGGCCCTGTGGCTGCTCGACAGCCCACGCCTGGGCGACAACCCCAACGTCAAGCATTTCGCCGGACGCCTGCTCAAGCAGCCGGCCCGTGAAGGGGTCGTGGCCGCGCAAAGCCGCCTGGGCCAATTGATGTGCCGCGAGTGCGGCAATGCCCGAGATCGTCGGATCGGCCAGGACCTGCTGCGCCAGGCGGCGCGCGCGGGTGATCGGCGTGCACAGCGCGAGCTGGGTCAGATCGACGACTGAGCTGTCCAAGGACCTGCGCCTTGGTTAACCTTCAGGCTTTATTTCAAGGGCGGGAGCCGCTATGGCGATGGACTTGACCAGCCTGTTGCTCGGCCTGGCAGCGGCGGCGGTACCGCTGCTGGCGCTGGCCTGGCAACTGCAACGACGTGCCAGCAGCCGTCAGACTGAACTGTCGTTGCTCGAAGAGCGCCTGGCCACTGCGCAACTGGCCCAGGAGGGCCTGGCGGCGCAACTGGATGCCTGTCGCGACGAAATCAGTGACCTGAGCCAGGCCAACGGCGCCAAGCAGGCCGATCTGGCGGCAGTGCGCCGTGAGGTCGAGCTGTTGCAGATCGAGCGCGACAACGCCCGTGACGCGGCCCACGCCTGGAACCTCGAACGTGCCGGCAAAGAGGCCGAGCTGCGCCGGCTGGATGCCCAGGCTGCCTCGCTGCATGCCGAGCTGCGGGAACAACAGGAAAGCCATCAACAGCGCCTGAGCGATTTGCAGGGCTCGCGAGATGAACTGCGGGCGCAATTTGCCGAGCTGGCCGGGAAAATCTTCGATGAGCGCGAGCAGCGCTTTGCCGAGAACAGCCAGCAGCGCCTCGGGCAGTTGCTCGACCCATTGAAGGAACGCATCCAGTCGTTCGAGAAGCGGGTCGAGGAAAGTTACCAGGCCGAGGCCCGCGAGCGTTTCTCCCTGGCCAAGGAGCTGGAGCGCCTGCAGCAGTTGAACCTGCGCCTGAGCGATGAGGCGACCAACCTGACCCGCGCCCTCAAGGGCCAGAAAACCCAGGGCAACTGGGGCGAGCTGATTCTGGAGCGGGTGCTGGAGCACGCCGGGCTGGAAAAGGGCCGCGAGTATCAGACCCAGGTCAGCCTCAAGGGCCCGGACGGCGAGCGCTTCCAGCCCGATGTGCTGATCATGTTGCCGGGCGACAAGCAGGTGGTGGTGGATTCCAAGGTCAGCCTGACCGCCTATCAGCAGTACGTCGTCGCCGATGACGAGGTGATTGGCCAGGCGGCGCTCAAGCAGCACGTACTGTCCTTGCGCAATCACGTCAAAGGCTTGGCCGGCAAGGATTACAAGCGCCTTGAAGGGCTGCACAGCCTGGATTTCGTGCTGCTGTTCGTGCCGATCGAAGCGGCTTTTTCCGCAGCCCTGCAGGCCGAGCCTAATCTGTTCCAGGAGGCCTTTGATCGCAATATCGTGATTGTCAGCCCGACCACCTTGCTGGCCACCCTGCGAGTGATCGACAGCCTGTGGAAGCAGGAGCGGCAAAGCCAGAACGCCCGGGAAATTGCCGAGCGGGCCGGGTGGCTGTACGACAAGTTCGTGCTGTTTATTCAGGATCTGGATGAAGTCGGCAATCGTCTGCAGCAACTGGATAAGGCCTACAGTGCGGCGCGAAACAAACTTACAGAAGGGCGCGGCAACCTCGTCAGCCGCAGCGAACAACTCAAGCTGCTCGGCGCCCGCGCCAGCAAGAGCCTGCCGGCCGACCTGCTGGAGCGGGCAATGACCGACGCCAATGGCGAGCTGCTCGAACTGCCCGAGTAACCCCACGCGCATCGTCCCGGGCCGGGGCTGACCCCTAGGCGCTCTGGCTCAGAGCGGTAGGTGGCGGCTGAGCAGGGCCCTCAAGGCGGCCGGCTTCACCGGCTTGGCCAGGTAGTCGAGGCCCGCTGCATGCACCTCGGCCACCATCTCCGGGCGGCCGTCCGCGCTGATCACCACCCCGGGCACCGGCTCGCCAAGCTGGGTACGCAGCCACGCCATGAGCTCGGTTCCGGTTTCGCCGTCGTCCAGGTGATAGTCGACCAGGGCCAGTTGCGGGCGAACGCCATCGCTGAGCAGCGCGGCGCATTCTTCGCGGTTGCGCGCGGTCCACACCTGGCAGCCCCAGCGGCTGAGCAGGCTGTTCATGCCAATCAGGATGCTGTCTTCATTGTCGATGCACAGCACCTGGGCGCCGCTGGGCAGCGTGCCGTTGGGCTCGGCGGTCTTGCCGGGTGCAGCGGCAGGAGTACGCGCCAGGGGCACGCTGACGCTGAACACGCTGCCCTGGCCCGGCCAGGATCTGACTTGCAGGCCATGGTTGAGCACCCGGCACAGGCCATCGGCGATCGCCAGCCCTAGCCCCAGGCCTTTTTCGGCGCGGGTCTGGTGGCTGTCGAGGCGTTTGAACTCCTCGAAAATCACTTGCTGCTTGTCCTGTGGAATTCCCGGGCCGCGGTCCCAGACTTCCAGGCACAGTTGATCGCCGCGACGGCGCACGCCCAGTAGCACCGGGCCCTTGGCATAGCGGAAAGCGTTGGTCAGGAAGTTCTGCAGGATGCGCCGCAAGAGCTTGATATCGCTGTCGACCCGCAGGCGGCTGCCGCGCAGGCGGAATTTCAGGCCTTGTTCCTGAGCCAGGGCCTTGAATTCGGCGCCGAGGGTGTCGAACAGTTCGTTGAGTACGAACGGCTTGCGGTCGGGGTTGATCTTGCCGTTTTCCAGGCGCGAGATGTCCAGCAGGTCACTGATCAGGTCTTCGGCGGAGCGCAGCGAGCTGTCCAGGTGTTGCACCAGTTGCTGGGCTTCGGTGGACAGGCCGTCGTCCTGGTGAGACAGAGCGGCGGAGAACAGGCGAGCGGCGTTCAGCGGCTGCATCAGGTCATGACTGACGGCCGCCAGGAAGCGTGTCTTGGATTGGTTGGCCGACTCGGCGGTGCCCTTGGCTTCCGTCAGCGCGGCGTTGAGTTGCGACAGTTCGTGGGTGCGTTCGGCAACCCGCTGCTCCAGGCCTTCGTTGGCCTCGGTCAGCGCCTGCTCGGCTTCGCGGAACGGGGTGATGTCGGTGAAGCTCATGACGAAACCGCCACCGGGCATCGGGTTGCCGATCAGCTCGATGACCCTGCCATTGGGGAACAGCCGTTCGGACGTGTGGGCGCGGCCCTGGCGCATCCAGTGCAGGCGCCGCGCCACGTGGACCTCGGCCTCGCCCGCGCCGCACAAGCCGCGCTCGGCGTTGTAGCGAATGATGTCGGCGATCGGCCGGCCGACGCTGATCAACCCTTCCGGGTAGTTGAACAGCTCCAGATAGCGTCGGTTCCAGGCCACCAGTTTCAGCGACTGGTCGACCACGCTGATGCCCTGGGTGATGTTCTCGATGGCGCCCTGCAGCAGCGCGCGGTTGAACTGCAAGACCTCAGAGGCTTCATCGGCGATGCGCACCACGTCTTCAAGCTGCATCTCCCGGCCCTCGATGGCGGCCTTGACCACCGCGCGAGTCGAGGAGGCGCCGAGCACACCCGCCAGCAGGCGCTCGGTGTGGGCGATCCATTCGCCATCGGCATTCTGGTTGGGGTTGAACCCTTTGCCCTGGCGGTAGGCGAAGCGGATAAAGCTCTGGCGCGCGCGTTCTTCACCGACAAAACGTGCCGCGAGTTTCAGCAGGTCATCGATCTGCACCGAGAGCATCGAACGTGAACTGGGGCGGCCGCTGATTTCCTGGCCAATAAAGCGTCCGGCCTGCCAGTGCTCGGAAACCCGGGTGCGCGACAGCACCGAGACCCAGGCAAACAGAGTGAAGTTGCCCGCCAGCGACAGCACCACGCCCTGGGTCAGCGGGGTGATCGGCAGCCCCAGCGGGTTGCTGTGCAGCCAGGCCAGGCCTGGAAAGCTGCTCAGGGACCAGCCCAGGCTGTGGGCCGCAATCGGCAGGATCAGGGTGTAGAACCACAGGAAAGTACCGGCGGCCAGGCCGGCGAACACGCCACGGCGGTTGGCCTGTTTCCAGTACAGCGCGCCGAGCATGGCCGGCGCCAGTTGGGTCACGGCGGCAAAGGCGATCTGGCCGATGGTCGCCAGGCTCGCGGTGGAGCCCAGCAGGCGATAGCTGACGTAGGCCAACAGCAAAATCACGACGATGCTGACCCGGCGCACCGAGAGCATCCAATGGCGAAACACTTCGAACGGCCGCTCGGCGTTTTTGCGCCGCAGCAGCCAGGGCAGCAGCATGTCGTTGGAGACCATGGTCGACAGCGCGACGCTGGCCACGATCACCATGCCGGTGGCCGCCGAAGCGCCACCGATAAACGCCAGCAGGGCCAGGGCAGGGTGGGCCTGGGCCAGGGGCAGGCTGATCACGAAGGAGTCGGGCAGCACCGAGCTGGGCAGGAGCATCTGCCCGGCGAGGGCAATCGGCACTACAAACAGCGCGGCCAGGGCCAGGTAGGCCGGGAACACCCACTTGGCCAGGCGCAGGTCCTGGGGTTCGATGTTCTCCACCACGGTGACGTGGAACTGCCGGGGCAGGCAGATGATGGCCATCATCGCGACACCGGTCTGGACCACCATCGACGGCCAATTGATGGTTTCTTTCCAGTATTGCTCCAGACGCGGGGCGAGCATGGCCTGGTTGAACAGGTCGTCGAAGCCGTCATAGAGGCCGAACGTGACGAAGGCACCGACGGCGAGGAAGGCAAATAGCTTGACCAGGGATTCGAAGGCAATCGCCAGCACCATGCCCCGGTGGTGCTCGGTGGCATCGAGGTTGCGGGTGCCGAAGACAATGGTGAACAAGGCCAGGATCAGCGACACGATCAGCGCTGTGTCTTGCGCGCGGGTGCCCATGGCATCGGCCCCGGCGCCGATCAGCAGGTTGACCCCGAGCACGATGCCCTTGAGCTGCAAGGCGATGTAAGGCAGGACGCCGACCAGGCAGATCAGCGCCACCACCACCGCCAGGGACTGGGATTTGCCATAACGTGCGGCAATGAAGTCGGCGATTGAGGTGATGTTTTCCTGCTTGCTGATCAGCACCATCTTTTGCAGGACCCAGGGCGCCAGCACCAGGAGCAGGATCGGCCCCAGGTAGATCGGCAGGAATGACCAGAGCTGTTCCGCCGCCTGGCCCACGGCGCCGAAGAAGGTCCAGCTGGTGCAGTACACCGCCAGGGACAGGCTGTACACCCAGGCACGCACCCGCGGCGGCAACGGCGCGCTGCGGCGGTCGCCGTAGAAGGCGATGGCGAACATGATGGCCATATAGGCCAGGGCGACGGCGGCGATCAGCCCGCTGGACAGCGACATGGGAACTCCGGACAAAAAGGCATCCGGGCACTCCAGCCCGGCCCGACAGTCTCGCACGATGTCCGGGGTTAGTCAGTGTCGACCATGGTATTGGCGTGGCCTGGTGTCGCAGGGCTTGCAAGCCATTTTCGGCATGGGCTGGCAGGCTAGGGAGGTGGCGTTTTGTGGCGCTTCTAGGGGCGTCGAGCTTATTGCCCAAGCGCCAGTTCGATCAGTTCATGCAGCTCTGGAACCGTCAGCGGCGTGGCTGAAAACAGGATGCGGAATACGGTTGGCGCCACCACCAGGTTAAGCAGGCGGTCGACGCTGGGCGGCGTGTCGGCAGACGGGTAGCGAGCGAGGATGATCTGCAATTGGCCGCCGAGGATGGTCACGCAGTAGCCGGGAGTGGCGCTGCACTGCACGTCACGCATCATGTTGCGCCCGGGCTCCGAGCTCATTTCATCCAGGTACTGTTCGGCCCAGGCGCGCAGGTCGCCGCGCAGGCTGCCGGTGTTGGCGGGCTCGCTGTCCGGCTGCATGCGCGCCAGGGCGACATCCGCCAGCAGCGCCGACAAATCGCCCCAGCGCCGGTAAATGGTCGACGGCGTGACCCCGGCGCGTACAGCGATCTGCGGCACGGTCAGGGTCGCGCGCTCCTGTTGTTCCAGGAGTTCGCGGACTGCCGAGTGGATGGATTCCTGAACCCGGGCGCTGCGGCCGCCTGGGCGTAAACCTTCTTTAATAGCCATGGGCGGCACCTTAACACAAAGAATTTGCTTTAAGCTCGAGCCAGTAGCACACTGCGCAAAAGCAAAATATTAGCTTTAGCGGAGCGTCCCCATGTCCAGCCTTGCCGACACCCCGGTGTCAAACCGTCCCAGCCTGGTGTTTTTGGCTATCACCTTGCTCAGTTTCCTAGCTGCCTCCAGCGCGCCGACCCCGCTGTATCACCTGTACCAGGAGGCCATGGGGTTTTCCCCCGCCACCCTGACCCTGATTTTCGGCGTCTATGCCCTGAGCCTGCTGGCCGCCTTGCTGACGGTGGGTTCGTTATCGGATTACCTGGGGCGCAAGCCGGTGATCTTTATTGCCTTGCTCCTGGATATTCTGGCGATGCTGCTGTTTATCAATGGCCACAGCGTGGCGTGGCTGGTGGCTGCGCGGGTGATGCAGGGCTTTGCCACCGGCATGGCCACCAGCGTGCTGGGCGCGGCCCTGCTCGATACGGATCGCCAGCAGGGGCCGTTGGTCAATAGCGTGGCGCCCTTGCTGGGCATGGCCTGCGGCGCCATGGGCACGGGGTTGCTGGTGGAGTTCGCGCCGCTGCCGCTGCAGTTGGCCTACTGGATTTTGTTGCTGTTGTTCGTGGCGCAGGCGTTGTACGTCTGGCGCTTGCCGGAAAGCGTCAGCCCTCAGCCAGGCGCCTGGGCCTCGCTGCGTCCGACTCTGCATGTGCCGCCCCAGGCGCGACGGGCTTTGTGGCTGGCGCTGCCGGTGGATATAGCGGTCTGGGCCATGGGCGGTTTTTACCTGTCATTGGCGCCTTCCCTGGTGCGGGCGGCCACCGGGTCCACTTCGAACCTGATCGGAGGCGGCCTGGTTGCCGTCTTGACCCTGAGCGGCGCGCTGATGATTTTCACCCTGCGCAATCGCCCGGCCGACAAGGTGCTGCGCCTCGGCGCCGGGCTGCTGGCCGCCGGGGTCATGTTGATTCTGTGTGCGGTGCACAGCGCCAGCCTGGCGCTGTTCTTCTTCGGCACCCTGGTGGCCGGCAGCGGCTTTGGCGCCGGCTTTCTCGGGGCGCTGCGCAGTGTGGTGCCCCTGGCCTTGCCCCATGAGCGGGCGGGGTTGATGTCGGCGTTTTATGTCCTGAGTTACCTGGCGTTCTGCCTGCCGTCGCTGTTGGCCGGCAACCTGACCCGGACCTTCGGCCTGATCGCCACTACCGACGGCTATGGCGCGGTCTTGATCGTGCTGGCCGTCGGTGCCTTGTTGGCCCTGGTGCGTCAAGGTTCGGCCAACGCCCTCACCGCTAATGGCCGGTGATAAAACAGCCGCCGATTTCCTGTCGCCTTGGGTTAGCCTTGGGTTCCTGAAGCGCCAGGGCGCATGGACCCCGTTATGGAGCAGCACGCCGTGACCAAGATTATTCGCAGCAAATCCTTCACCGGTGAGCGCGCCTGGGCGGCGCTGGATATCGCCTCCATGAACGGCATCACCACCCGCCTGCACTGGACCGACCAGCCCTATAAATGGCACATCAACGATGGCCAGGAAGTGTTTGTGGTGCTCGATGGCTGCGTGCAGATGCGTTACCGGGAGGCGGGCGTTGAAAAGGCGGTGCAGTTGGAGGTGGGCGATATCTTTTATGCGGATGTCGGCACCGAGCATGTGGCCCATCCACAAGGCGTGGCGCGAATCCTGGTGATCGAAAGCGAAGGCAGCGTCTGATATATATCTGCAAAGTAGATAACAGATAGAGAAATTACCCGTTATATAGATATTCGATTCGCTTCTATCATGGGCTCCACCTCATCAGAGGACAGGAGGCACGCCATGCAATGCTCTAAAACTCCCGCCAGCCAGCGCCGTCCGCTGAGCCAGTTGCAGCACCCACGGGAAGCCATTCGGCAATTCACCCCCAACTGGTTCGCCGCCACCATGGGCACCGGTGTCCTGGCGTTGGCCCTGGCCCAGTTGCCGCTGCAAGTCCCGGGTTTGCACCTGCTGGCCGAAGGCTTGTGGTGGTTCACCATTTTTCTGTTTCTGTTATTCAGCGCGGCCTATGCCGCGCGCTGGATTCTGTTTTTCGATGAAGCGCGGCGGATCTTCGGCCATTCCACGGTCTCGATGTTTTTCGGCACCATTCCCATGGGGCTGGCGACCATCATCAATGGCTTCCTGCTATTTGGCGTACCGCGCTGGGGCCAGGGCGTGGTGTCGCTGGCCGAGGTCTTGTGGTGGCTGGATGTGGCTCTGTCGCTGGCCTGCGGGGTGTTGATCCCCTACATGATGTTCACCCGCCAGGAGCACAGCATCGATCAGATGACGGCCGTCTGGCTGTTGCCGGTGGTGGCCGCGGAAGTAGCGGCGGCCAGTGGCGGCCTGCTTGCACCCCATCTGCTGGAGGCGCATTCGCAGTGGGTAGTGCTGGTGACCAGTTACGTGCTGTGGGCGTTTTCGTTGCCCGTGGCCTTCAGCATCCTGACCATCCTCATGCTGCGCATGGCCTTGCACAAATTGCCTCACGAGAGCATGGCTGCCTCGAGCTGGCTGGCCCTCGGACCGATCGGCACCGGGGCCCTGGGCATGTTGCTGCTGGGGAGCGACGCGCCAGCGATCTTCGCCGCCAATGGCTTGCCAGGCATCGGCGAAATCGCAGCCGGGCTGGGGCTGGTCGCCGGGGTCACGCTGTGGGGCTTCGGCTTGTGGTGGATGTTGATGGCAGTCTTGATCACCCGGCGCTACCTGCGTGCTGGCATCCCGTTCAACCTCGGGTGGTGGGGCTTTACCTTTCCCTTGGGGGTGTACGCGCTGGCCACCCTGAAATTGGCGAGCACCTTGAACCTGACCTTCTTCAGTATCTTTGGCAGCGTGCTGGTGCTGGCACTGGCGATCATGTGGCTGATCGTGGCCAAGCGCACCGTGCAAGGCGCCTATAAAGGCGAGCTGTTTGTTTCGCCCTGCATCGCAGGATTAGCGAAATAATTGCTCAGGATTAGGTAAGGTTGTGGCCTGGATCAAAGATCGACATTCCAATAACCAGCATCCACGCCACTCAGGGACATGGAAGATGAGTCACCCTTCGCAGTTCACCTTGCTCCGCAAGCGGCGCTTCTTGCCGTTTTTCATCACGCAGTCCCTTGGTGCATTCAACGACAACATCTTCAAGCAGTCGCTGATTCTTGCCATTCTCTACAAGCTGACCATCGAGGGCGATCGCTCGGTCTGGGTCAACCTGTGTGCCTTGTTGTTCATTCTGCCGTTCTTCCTGTTTTCGGCGCTGGCCGGGCAGTTTGGCGAAAAGTTCGCCAAGGACTCGCTGATCCGTCTGATCAAACTGGGTGAAATCGCGATCATGGTGGTCGGCGCCGTGGGCTTTGCCTTCGATCATCTGTCGCTGATGCTGGTGGCGCTGTTCGCCATGGGCACTCACTCGGCGCTGTTCGGTCCGGTGAAGTATTCGATCCTGCCCCAGGCCCTGCGTGAAGAAGAGCTGGTGGGGGGCAACGGCCTGGTGGAAATGGGCACCTTCCTGGCGATCCTGGCCGGGACCATCGGCGCCGGGATCATGATGTCCTCGGCGCACTACGCACCCATCGTCTCCACGGCCATGATCGGCGTCGCGGTCCTGGGGTATCTGGCCAGTCGCAGCATTCCACGGGCCGCTGCGTCCAGCCCGGAAATGCGCCTGAACTGGAATATCTTCAGCCAGTCCTGGGCCACCCTGCGCCTAGGCCTGGGGCAGACGCCGGCAGTGTCGCGCTCGATTGTCGGCAACTCCTGGTTCTGGTTTGTCGGGGCGATCTACCTGACGCAGATTCCGGCCTACGCCAAGGAGTGGATGCACGGCGATGAGACCGTGGTCACGCTGATCCTGACCGTGTTCTCGGTGGGTATCGCGCTCGGTTCCATGCTGTGCGAGAAGCTGTCCGGGCGCAAAGTCGAGATCGGCCTGGTGCCTTTCGGCTCCCTGGGCTTGACGATTTTCGGCCTGTTGCTGTGGTGGCATTCGGGGGGCATTCCACTGAGCGCCAACCCTGAAGGGCACAGCTGGCTGGCGGTGCTCGGGTTTGGCCAGAGCTGGTGGGTGTTGCTCGATATCCTCGGGCTCGGTGTGTTCGGTGGCTTCTATATCGTGCCGCTGTACGCCTTGATCCAGTCGCGCACGCCGGAGAAGGAACGGGCGCGGGTGATTGCCGCCAACAATATTCTCAATGCCTTGTTCATGGTGGTCTCGGCGCTGGTCTCCATCGTGTTGCTGAGTGTGGCCAAGCTGTCGATCCCGCATTTGTTCCTGGTGGTGTCGCTGCTGAACATTCTGGTCAACGGCTACATCTTCAAGATCGTGCCCGAGTTCAGCATGCGCTTCATGATCTGGCTGCTGAGCCACTCGATGTACCGCGTCGAACATCGCAACCTGGACTTGATCCCCGACGAAGGCGCCGCCCTGCTGGTGTGCAACCACGTCTCGTTCGTCGATGCCTTGTTGATCGGCGGTGCGGTGCGTCGGCCGATTCGCTTTGTGATGTATTACAAAATCTACAACCTGCCGGTGCTGAACTTTATCTTCCGCACGGCCGGGACCATTCCCATCGCCGGGCGTCACGAAGACCTGCAGATTTACGAAAAGGCCTTCAAAAGGATTGCCCAGTACCTGAAGGACGGTGAGTTGGTGTGCATCTTCCCGGAAGGCAAACTGACCGCCGATGGCGAGCTCAATGAGTTCAAGGGTGGCTTGACGCGGATTCTGCAGGAGACTCCGGTGCCCGTGATTCCGTTGGCGCTGCAAGGATTATGGGGCAGCTTCTTCAGCCGCGATCCGGGCAAGGGGCTGTTTCGCCGGCTCTGGTCGCACGTGACCCTGGTGGCCGGTCCGCCGGTGGCGGTGGAGGCCGCTGAGCCGGCCCACTTGCAGACGCTGGTGGGGCAGTTGCGCGGCAGCGTGCGCTAGTTTCAGCCAGGCAAAAAAACGCCCGCATGATTGCGGGCGTTTTTATTGGCATCGGATTTCTTGCCGTCAGCTGGCGCTGACCTTCAGACCGACCAGCCCGGCGATGATCAGGCCGACACTCAGCAGTCGGACCAGGGCCATGGATTCACCAAACAGAATGATCCCGGCGATCACCGTGCCGACTGCGCCGACCCCGGTCCAGATCGCATAGGCGGTGCCCAGGGGCAACTCCTTCATGGCCAGGCCCAGCAGGCCCAGGCTGATGGCCATGGCGATCACGGTCAGGGCGGTGGGCAGCGGGCGGCTGAAGCCGTCGGTGTATTTCAGGCCGACGGCCCAGCCAACTTCAAACAGGCCGGCAAAAAACAGAATGATCCAGGACATGAACACCTCCATCGATTGATGGGGCCGTCCCCAGATTGATAACTCGATCGAGCCGCGAGGTCGTCCCCGCGATGCGCAGTATAGTGCCCACTAATAAACCCTCGATCAAGCCCGCGCTTACTCGGCTGTGGGTTGCGTGGCCTGCTTGCGGTCTTCCTTTTCACTCATGCGGCGGAAATAGGTCGAGAGCAGCGCTCCGGAAATATTGTGCCAGACACTGAACAGCGCGCTGGGCACTGCCGCCAGGGGTGAAAAGTGCGCGCTGGCCAGCGCCGCGCCCAGGCCGGAGTTCTGCATGCCGACTTCCAGTGCCAGGGATTTACGCTGGGCCAGCGGCAGTTTGAACAGCTTGCCGGTGAAGTAGCCCAGCAGGTAGCCGAAACTGTTGTGCAGCATGACCACGGCCATGATCAGCAGACCCGATTCGGCGATCTTCGCCTGACTGGCGGCGACCACGGCGGTCACGATGATCACGATGCTGACCACTGACACCAGGGGCAATACCTCCACCGCGTGCCGCACCCGATCACCCAGCAGGCGCTGGGCCGCCACGCCCAGCACGATCGGCAGCAACACCACCTGCAGGATCGACCAGAACAGCTCCATGAACGAAACCGGCAGCCAGGCTGAAGCCAGTAGCCAGATCAGCGCCGGGGTCAGCACCGGGGCGAGGAGGGTGGTGACGGCGGCGATGGCCACGGACAACGCCAGGTCGCCCCGTGCCAGCCAGGTCATTACGTTGGATGAGGTGCCGCTCGGGCAGCAGCCCACCAGGATCACCCCGACCGCGATTTCCGCGGGCAGATGGAACACCTGGCACAGCAGCCAGGCCACCCCCGGCATGATCACGAAATGCGCGACCACCCCCAGCGCCACCCGCCATGGATGGCGAGCGACCTCAGCGAAGTCATCGAGCTTCAGGGTCAGGCCCATGCCGAACATCACCAGGCCCAGCAGCGGCACGATGGCGCCCTTGAGGCCGATGAACCAGCCGGGTTGCAGGAACGCCACCACGGCGAAAATCAGCACCCAGTAAGCGAAGGTATTGCCGACAAAACGACTCAATGCAGCCAGTGCACGCATGGCCTGTTCCTTATTATGTGAAAACGCCACCCAGGCGGTGGCGTCTATAAACAGTGGCTGGCTTGGCTGCGGCGTTGCGGCTGCGGCCAGGCCGGGTCCCGCAAGGGTCAGATGCCTTGGGGTATTTCTTCGCCACCCAATGCTTCGACCAGTGCCGGCAGGAATTCGCCGAAGGTCAGCATCATCAGGGTGAAGCTGGCGTCCAGCTGGCCGAGGGCTTCTTCGCCGCCGTCCTGTTCCGCCTGGTCTTGCAGCAGGTCTTCGAACTTCAGGCGCTTGACGGTCATTTTGTCGTCGAGCATGAAGGACAGCTTGTCCTGCCAGGCCAGGGACAGCTGGGTGACCACTTTGCCAGTGCTCAGGTGCAGCTGGATCTCTTCGCTGGTCAAGTCCTGGCGTTTGCAGCGCACGATGCCGCCATCTTCATGGGTGTCGCGCAGCTCGCACTCGTCGAGCACGAAGAAGTCGGCCGCGGTTTCCTGGGTCTTGACCCAGTCGGTCATGATCGCGGTCGGTGCAGTCTTGACGGTCAGCGGACGTACCGGCAGGGTGCCGAGCACTTCGCGCAGGGTGGAGAGCAGGTCTTCAGCGCGTTTCGGGCTGGCCGAGTTGACCAGGATCAGGCCCTGTTTCGGCGCGATGGCGGCAAAGGTCGAGGAACGACGAATAAAGGCGCGGGGCAGGAAGGCCTGGATGATTTCATCCTTGATCTGGTCGCGCTCCTTTTTATAGACCTTGCGCATTTGTTCGGCTTCGATCTCTTCGACCTTTTCCTTCAGGGCGTCGCGTACGACGCTGCCAGGCAGGATGCGTTCTTCCTTGCGCGCGGCAACCAGCAGGAAATCCTGGCTGACGTGGACCAGGGGCGCATCTTCGCCTTTGCCGAACGGCGCGACGAAACCGTAGGTGGTCAACTCCTGGCTTGCACATGGACGCGCCAGTTTGGTGGCCAGTGCGGTTTCCAGCGCCTCAGCATCAAAGGGCAGATCTTGGGTCAGGCGATAGATAAGCAGGTTTTTGAACCACATGGGGTGAATCTCTCCTTTATACAAAGGAGGGCATTATTCTCTTCGCGGCTGCTCAGGCCAACCCTTCGCTAAGCCTTTGGAAGGCATGAAAAAATTATTATAAAAAGTGCTTGCCAGAGTTCGGGTCGCTCCGTAGAATGCGCGCCACACCGAAAGTGAAGGGTGATTAGCTCAGCTGGGAGAGCATCTGCCTTACAAGCAGAGGGTCGGCGGTTCGATCCCGTCATCACCCACCATTCGCTTCAAGTGTTACGCGCAGCGGTAGTTCAGTCGGTTAGAATACCGGCCTGTCACGCCGGGGGTCGCGGGTTCGAGTCCCGTCCGCTGCGCCATATTCGGTTACCTGGAACGCTGAACGCCAGGTCACCACGGAAAGCCCGCTAACGCGGGTTTTTTTGTGCCTGTATTTTGCGGGTGCCCGTTGTCTTGCAATTATTTCTGCTTTTTTTAATAAATTGTTTATTTAAATCAGCACGTTATGAATTTTTGTGAGAGAATGCGCCCCGCAACGAAGGTAAAGGGTGATTAGCTCAGCTGGGAGAGCATCTGCCTTACAAGCAGAGGGTCGGCGGTTCGATCCCGTCATCACCCACCACTTACTTTCAACGCTACGCGCAGCGGTAGTTCAGTCGGTTAGAATACCGGCCTGTCACGCCGGGGGTCGCGGGTTCGAGTCCCGTCCGCTGCGCCATTATTCAGTTTCCAAGCCCCTTGAACGCTTGGAAGCGCCAAAGAAAGCGACCTTAGGGTCGCTTTTTTTGTGCCCGGATTTTGCCCTGCTCAACCTACTGCGTGAGATGACGACTCGTCGGTGCGCGGCTTGCTCACCGAGCGGCTGGCCAGCAGGCCCACCTCGAACAGCATCCACATCGGCACCGCCAGCATGGTTTGCGAAAACACGTCTGGCGGGGTCAGCAGCATGCCGACCACAAAGCAGCCGACGATCACGTAGGGCCGACTTTTTTGCAGGGTCTGCACGTCGGTGATGCCGGCCCAGATCACCAAGAAGGTCGCCACCGGAATTTCAAAGGCCAGGCCGAACGCCAGCAGCAGCGCGAGAATGAAATCCAGGTACAGCGCGATGTCGGTCATCATTGCCACGCCGTCCGGTGTGACGCTGGTAAAGAAGCCGAACATCATCGGGAACACCAGGAAAAACGCAAACGCCATGCCGCCGTAAAACAGCAGCACGCTGACGGCCAGCAACCACGCGGCAATCCGCCGTTCCTGGCGATACACCGCCGGTGCGATCAACCCCCAAACCTGATGCAGCAGCAGCGGCATGCTGATGAACAGGGCAATCATCATCGTCAGCTTGAGCGGTGCCAGGAACGGTGAGGTCACGCCGGTGGCGATCATGCTGGCGCCGGCGGGCAGGAATTCGCGCAGCGGCTGCGAGACGAAGCTGTACAGGGTCTGGGCGAAGGGAAACAAGGCGCAGAACACCAGGGTGATGGCCAGGGCGCAACGCAGCAGGCGCGAGCGCAATTGAGTCAGGTGCCCGGTCACCGACAGGCGTCGAGCAGGCAAGGGCAAGTCGTTCATGGGGTGGGGTGTCCTGATGGGGTGCCGCTCTCGGGTTGCGGCGCCCCCGGGGGCGGGGCCTCCAGGCGGATGCCGTCGCGCAGTTGCTGTTCCAGTTGCCGCAGAGGCGCCTGGTCGAGGCCCTGGAGCATGTGCTCGTTATCCAGCTCCTGGGTCACCTGGGCCTTGAGCGTATTCATCGCGCGTTTGGCCCGGCCCAGCCACAAGCCGGCGTTGCGCGCAGCAACCGGCAAGCGTTCCGGGCCCAGCACCAAGAGAGCCACCAGGCCGACCAGCAGCAGTTCGCTGAAGCCGATATCGAACATCAGTGTTTGCTGTCTGCAGATCGATTGTGCGCGGCGTCCACCTCAAGCCCGGTTTTTGCCGGGTCCTGCTGGGCACCGGGCTCGTTGCCCATCGATGAGCGGAACCCCTTGATCGCCTCGCCCACATCGCTGCCCAGCCCTTTCAAGCGTTTGGTGCCGAACAGCATCATCACGATCAGCAGCACGATGACCAGTTGCCAAATCCCTATACCACCCATATCGACGCTCCAAGCCATTGATTTGAGATATAAAGGCGCAGTTTGCCGAGGCTTTGTGACGCTGCGGTGACGTTTTCGGGGGATTTGTGTGAGCCTGCCACCTGGCTGAAACATCCACTGTGTTGACTGTCGCCTGTTGTTCAACAAAGGCGGCGTGGCGATGTTCGGAAAGCGGCAGCAAGGGGCAGCGTTGTTGATGGTCCTGGTGGCCCTGGCAATGCTGGCGGGGGGCATGGCGTGGATGGTCGAGCAGGGGCGGCAGGAGGTCGACAGCGTGCGGCTGATCCAGCAACGGGTGCAGGCGCGGGCTATCGAGCGGGCGGCGCTGGCCTTCACCGAGCAGGCGCTGCAGGACCCGTTATGGCGCGCCAGCCCGCTGTTCTGGCAGGCCCTGCGCGGGCAGCCCCTGAGCTATGACTTCAAGGGCGGCAAGGCGAGCATTCGGATTCGCGACCTGCACAGCTGTTTCAACGTCAACGCGCTGATTGGCCCCGAAGCCGAGCGTGCGCAACGCCAGCTGGTGCAGTTGCTGGGCGCCGACATGGCCGCCGAACGCCTGGCGCAGACCCTGGCCGACTGGCTCGACGCCGACCAGCAGACGCGCCTGCAGGGTGCGGAAAGCAACGAATACCTGCGCCAGTTGCCGCCGCGCCTGGCGGCCAATCAGTTGATGGGCGATATCAGCGAGTTGAACCTGCTGCTGGCCGCCGATGCCGGTCGGGCCCTGCGCTACCCGCAATTGTGCGCCCTGGCCGAAACTTCGGGCTGGCGCCTGAACGCCAATGCCTTGAGCCTGGATATGCTGCCGCTGCTGGATGCGCTGTATGAGGGCGAGGTGTCGCGCTCGCTGCTGACTCGCCTGGTCAGTGCACGCCCTGCCGGGGGCTATCGCGATGCCGGCGATCTGCGCCAGGCCCTGGGAGCGCTGGATGACCCGACGTTCGAGCGGATCAGTGAAGGCTTGCAGCTCAATGGCGATCACTTTCTGCTGCAACTGGAGATCGATCTGGACGGCCAGCTGTTTCGCAGCCAATACCGGGTCGAAGCCCAGGGCGTGGTCAAGTGGCATGCCAGGGTGCCGGCCCAGGGCATGCTGCTGCGCTCGCGCGAACCGCTGCCTTTATAGGGCAGACGGCAAAAGCCCCGAACCAGTCGGGGCTTTTGTGGTGGCGGGGCGGTTGTCAGATCGCCAGTTCACCGTCATCGCTGCGCTGGATCACCACCGTGGATGCGCGTGGGCGCACAGTGCCGACCGTGACATCGGTGGCCACATCGGTGGACGGCCAGTTGCCCGGGTGCTGGATATTGACGAACACGGTTTTGTTGTCGGGGGTGAAGGTCACGCCGGTCACTTCGCAGCCGTTGGGCCCGACGAAGAAGCGCCGCAGGTCGACCTGGTTCTGGGCGTTGACCGGCACCTGTTTGCCCTGGGCATCGACCAGGTTGGTGGGGATCACCACCAGCATCTGATCGTTGGTGTAGCTGGTGAGGGTGGATTCGCCGTTGTCGGTCTGGATCCACATCACCCCACGGCTGTCGAAGCTCATGCCGTCCGGGCTGGCGAACTGGTTGAGTACGGTCAGGCCGGAGCGGTTGATGTCCGGGGTGCCGGCGGCGTTGGCGCCGAAGACAAAGATGTCCCAGGTGAAGGCGATCTGATTGTCGGCGTCGTGCCAGCGAATGATGTGCCCGTGCTTGTTGTTGACGCGCGGGTTGGCGGCGTTGGCCACGGTGCGGCTGGTGTTGTTGGTGAGCGTCAGGTAGACGTCGCCATTGAGCGGGTTGACCGAGGTCCATTCCGGGCGGTCCATGGGCGTGGCACCCACGGCGTCGGCGGCGCCCCGAGTGTTGAGGATGATCCCCGGCAGGTCGGTGAATTTCGCCCCCAGGGTGCTGCCGTCGGTGGTGGCGCTGGCCACGTCGAGCAGCAGCCAGTCGCCGCTGCCATCGGCGTTGAAGCGCGCCACGTACAGCTTGCCGCTGTCCATGTACTTGGTGCCGGTGGCCAGGCGATCGCTGGGGTTGGCGTCGGCCGGGTCCCACAGGGCGGTGGAGACGAACTTGTACAGGTACTCGTTCTGCGAGTCGTCGCCGCTGTAGAACACCACCGGTTTGCCGGCGGTGGTCAGGCCCGGCCAGCAGCCTTCATGGCGGAACCGGCCGAGGGCGGTGCGTTTCACCGCGCGGGTGGCGGAGTTGTAGGGGTCGATCTCGACGATATAGCCATAGGTGCTGGCTTCGTTGCGGTAGTCGTCGGTGGCGGTGGCGCCAGTGGGGGTCACGTTGAAACGGCTGAACTCTTCGGCCACTTCGCTCGGGTCGCCGGCGGCGGTTTCCCAGCGATAGTTGCCGTTGGTGGTGCCGACGCCGATCCGCACCTGGTCTGCCGGTCGCGCGCCGCTTTTATTGATGAAGATCCCTGGCCAGTTTTCCTCGCAGGTGAGGTAGGTGCCCCACGGCGTGTAGCCGTTGCCGCAGTTGTTGTTGGTGCCGCGGGTCTGGGTGCCGGTGGGCGAGAACTTGGTCTTGACGTGGTCGGTGCCTTTCATCGGGCCTGACAGGTCCATCACCGTGGCGGTGGTGAAGCGGCGGTTCAGCGGGTCGTTTTCAATCACCTGCCAGCGGCCGCTGATCTTGGTCACGCGCATCACGCCGGCGCCGTGGGCGTTGATTTCCTTGCGCACTTCCTCGACCGGGCGAATGCCGCCGATCAGGGTGGCGCCGGCCGGGTGCAGGGCGGCCTGGTCGATGTATTCGTGGTTGATGGCGATCAGGCCGTCGGTGGAGCTGCCATTGATCGGGAAGAACCGCATGCCGTCGTGGTGCATGCCCACCGAGTTGGCCTGGTCGGTCGAGGTGTTGCTGCCGTCGCTTTTCCAGGCGGCGGCGGTGCTGTTCAACGGCGTGCCCCAGGGCGCCAGGACATGGGCGGTGTAGCCGGCGGCCACGGTGCAGGCGTCGATCAGGGAGCCGGGGATCGAGTTGAAGCCCAGTTTCAGTGCTGGCTTGGTGGTCGGTGGCGGCGTGCTGTCGTTGTCTGAGCCGCTGTCGCTGTCAAAGCAGCCGGTCAGGCCGGTGCCGGCAATCATGGCGATCGCGGCGCCGAGCCCGCCACGTACCACGCTGCGACGGCTGAGGTAGGTAGTGAGTACCGATTCCATCGGCTCGTTGAGGCTCAGATTGCGATTCTGGTTGTCGCCAGTCTCTCGACTCATTTCATCAGGTCCTTTGTAGATCACGGTTGGTTTGAAAGGAACCGGGACTGTAAGAGCCGAGTGTGATGATTCTTTGGCGGTTTTGTTAAAAACGGATTTAACCTGCTTTCTTTTATTTCCTTTTGTTACAAGGCCGCAGATTTCAGCCCTGTTAAAAAACTGACATTAAACCGTCATTAATTGCCCGCCACTATGCCGCCCCTGTGAAGAGTTAGCCTCAGGGTGAGAGAACAATGGCTTCAATGGTGCGGCGCGATGTATTGGGATGGATGACGCTCGGGGCCTGTGCGCCCTGGCTCGCCGGCTGCTCCAGCCTGGGGGCTGCGGCGGGGCCGAGCGACAGCCAGCCGGTGGATCTGTTGTATGTCGCCGATACCCTCGACGCCCGCCAGCCGGGTCGCCCGGTGGTGCCCGCCACTCGCCTGGGGCCGGCGACACGTATCGGCCAGGCACCCTGGATCACCGGGGCCAATGCCCGTTCTGCCCAAGCCGGCGGCAGCCCGCTCGATGGCCTGCTTGATGCGGCCTTGAGCGATGGCGTGGAAACCGGCGGCTACGCGGTGCTCGGTGCGCTGCTGCAACGCTTGCGTGAGGAGTCCGGCCACGGCAACAGCCTGACCCTGGAAAACGGCCAGTGCTGGAACGGCAGTGGCCTGGCCTACCTGACCCGCGGGGTCTCCGGAGTCCAGGGCAGCGCCTTGCTTGGCAGCGAAGTGCGAGTCAGCAGCGATGAACGTGTGCTCTGGCCGGACCAATGCCAAGGGCTGTACCACCAGTTCGGCCATCCGGTACTGGGCGCCGGGCTGGCCAGCGACAGCGCGCAACGCCTGGCCACCCCCGGCATGAGTGTGTTCCGCCGTGGCGGCGTGCGCATCGCCGTGGTCGGGATCACCGATCCCTATGCCCGGGATCAGAAAGCTTCCCTCAAGCAATGGCTGCACAGTCTGCAGCCGGTGCTGACTCAGGCCCGGGCCGAAGCCGACCTGGTGGTGGCCCTGGTCGATGTCGGCACTGGTCCGGGGTTCTGGCTGGCCGAGCGCCTGAGCCAGGTCGATCTGGTGCTCTGTGCCCGGGGTCAGGACCTGTGGCCGCAACCGGTGGAAATCCTGCAAGGCTCCGGCAAACGGGTCCCGGTGCTGCTGGGCGGGGCCCGGGCCAGCGGCGCGTTTCGTATCCGGTGCCAGGCCCAGGCCGGGCAGTGGCGGTTTGAAGCGCGCTTCTACCCGGCCTTCAACAATGCCCTGGACGCTGGCGGACAAGCCCATGCCCAACGCCTGCGCCAAAGCCTGCAACAACAGCGGGCGGCCCACGCCGGCTGGCTCGATCAACCCTTGGCCCGGGCCCCGGAAAACCTCTGGCGCCGCGATGTGCGCGGCGGCAGTTGGGACCGCCTGTTGCACCAGGCACTGGCGAGCCAGCCCGACAGCGCGGTGCTGCTGCCGGGGTTGCGCTACGACAGCCCCCTGGCGCGGGGCCAGATGATTACCCGCGAACACCTGATCAGCCTGAGTGGCAGCTACCCGGCGCCGGTGGTCGACGTGCCGGCGCAGCAGGTACGCCAGGTGCTGGAGAACGCGGCCGAGCAACTGTTTGGCGAGCCGTTGCTGCTGGATAACAGCCAGGATCTGCCGCGCTGGCTTGGCCAGCCCTGGCAGGTCACTTACAGCCCCAGCGGCAAGCGGGTCAGCGAGTTTGCCGAACCGCTCGGCCAATGCCGGACCTTCGGCCTGGGCTTTGACGCCGAGGCCGGGCAACCGCTGTGGCAGCACCTGGAAGGCTGGTTGCGCGAGCGGCCGGCGGATTGGCAACTGGCGCCGCTGCAACTGCCGCACGTGCGTTACGTGCAGGGTCACCCCGGGTGGCACCCACGGAGCCTGATCAGTTGAGCCGTGCCGGCGGCCTGTTCAACCTGGTGCTGGTGACCCTGCTGGCCTGGCTGGCGGCGCGCTGCGTGCTGCAACTCTGGCACGGCGCCGCGCAACCGCCGCCGCAGTATCCGCAACCGGCTCCGGTGGCCGACCTGCTCCAGCGGCATTGGGCACCGCGCCAGGCGCCAGGCAGCGACTTGCCGCTGACCACGCTCAAGGTCGATTACCTGGGCAGCCTCAAGGCCAGCCAGTTGCGCGCCACGGTGGTGGTGCTGCGTTACCAGCAACAAGAACGGACGTTGACCCTCGGTCAGCGCCTGGCCCCGGGCATCGTCTTGCACGACATCGATGAGCGCGGGCTGATTTTCGACAATCAAGGGCAGCACGAACGCCTGCCGTGGCCGCCCCGGCGGCCGGTGATCGGCCTCACGCGCCAGGAATGAACCGACTATGCACATGATCAATAAATGCCTGGGCCTGACGGCCTTGTGCCTGAGCTTGAGTTTTATTCCGGCCGGCGCCGAAGAAGAGGAGGCCTTGTATGAGGTCAACTTCATCGACACCGAGCTGACCGACTTTATCGACAGCGTGTCGCGCATCACCAGCACCACCTTCATCATCGACCCCCGGGTCAAGGGCAAGGTCACGGTGCGCAGCATCGAGATGCTTGGCAGCGAAGAGATCTACGACATCTTTCTCGCCCAACTGCGGGCCCAGGGGTTTGCCGCGGTCGACCTGCCCAATGGCAGCGTGAAGATCGTGCCCGACCAGGCGGCGCGCCTGGAGCCGGTGCCGGTGGAGTCCTCGCGCCAGGACCCGCAAGTCAATGACGGCATGGCGACCCGGGTGTTCAGCGTGCGCAACGCCGCCAGCGAGCAGATGCTGAACATCCTCAAGCCGCTGATCGACCCCCGGGTCGGGGTGATTACCCCCTATCCCTCGGCCAACCTGTTGGTGATCACCGACTGGCGCAGCAACCTGGACCGCATCGACAGCCTGCTGTTGCAGCTCGACCAGGTCAGCCAGGAACCCCTGGAGGTGTTGCCCCTGGTCAACGCCAGCGCCAACGACACCGCGCAGTTGATGACCCGCCTGCTGGCCCGGGAACAGGGCGCCGACAGCGCGCAAGTGATTGCCGACCCACGCAGCAACGCGTTGCTGGTGCGCGGCAGTGCCGATAGCCGGCAGCGGGTGCGGACCCTGCTCAAGCAGCTGGACCAACCCCAGAGCGCGCTGCGCAGTTCCAACACCGTCGTGATGTACCTGCGCCACGCCAATGCGGCCGAGGTGGTCAAGGTGCTGCGCGGCCTGACCCAGGACACGGCGGCCGGCGCGCCACCGGCCGAAGGCGAGCAGAAGCAGGTGGCGGTCAGCACCTCGGGGATCCGCATGGAGTCGGAGGAGGGCACCAACGCCGTGGTGATGGTGGGTCCGGACAGTGAAATCGCCGCCTACCGCACCATCGTCGAACAGCTGGATATCCGCCGCGCCCAGGTGGTGGTCGAAGCGATCATTGCCGAAGTCTCCGACACTCGTGCCCAGGAGCTGGGGGTGCAGTGGCTGTTTATGGGCGACTCCTTCGGCGGCGGTGCGGTCAACTTCACCGGCAGCGGCGCCAGCATCACCAGCCTGGCGGCCGCCGCCTCCAGCAACGACACCGCCGGCCTGGGCAAGCTCCTGGCGAATGTCCCGGGGGTGACTGCCGGGGTCGGCAACCTGAGCGGTGGCGGGCTGAATTTCCTGGCCCTGCTCAATGCGCTGAAAAGCGAAAGCGGCTTCAACCTGCTGTCGACTCCGACCCTGCTCACCCTGGACAACGCCGAGGCGTCGATCCTGGTGGGTCAGGAAGTGCCCTTCGTCACCGGCTCGGTCACGCAAAACAACACCAACCCCTACCAGACCATCGAGCGCAAGGAAGTGGGGATCAAGCTGCGGATCAAACCGCAGATCAATATCGACAACACCGTGCGCCTGGACATCGTCCAGGAAGTGTCTTCGATTGCCGACAGTGCCGGCGCCAGCGATGTCATCACCAACAAGCGCGAGATCAAGACCAAGGTCATGGTCGAGGACAACGGCCTGGTGGTGCTCGGCGGGCTGATCGGCGACGAAGCCAAATCCGGCGACCAGCGCGTGCCCTGGCTCGGCGATATTCCGGGCTTGGGCCGGCTGTTCCGCTCCACCTCCAGCCAGCGCACCAAGCAGAACCTGATGGTGTTTATCCGCCCGCGAATCATGCGTGATGGTGAGACCCTGGCCCAACTCAGCAGCGAAAAATACCGCAACCTCAAGGTCAACACCTCCCTGGCCTTGCCGGCGCTTTCGCAGAGCAATGCCTTGCTGCAGTTGTTCCCCGCCAGCCGCGAGCGCCTGGATGCCGGCACATGGTAAGCAGCCTGTTGCCCTATCGGCTGGCACGCCAGGCCGGCCTGGCGCGGGTGCCGGGCCAGGATGGCTGGAGCCTTTTGCTGCGCGAGGATGTCGACACCGATGCCTTGCAGGAAGTGTTGCGGGTCCATGGCCTGCCGTTGGCGGTCGAGCACCTGGACCCGACCCAGTACGAAGTGCGCCTGGGCAGCCTGTACCAGGCCGGGGAGTCGGCCACTGCGGCCTTGATCGAAGGGATTGGCGAGCAGGTTGACCTCGACAGCCTGATCAGCGAGTTGCCGCGGATCGAGGACCTGCTCGAAAGCGACAACGAAGCGCCGGTGATCCGCCTGATCAACGGGTTGTTCGCCGAGGGCCTGCGTTTGCGGGCGTCGGATATCCATATCGAAACCTTCGAGCAGAGCCTGGTGGTGCGGCTGCGGGTCGATGGCCATTTGCGTGAGATCCTGCGTCCGCCCAGGGCCCTGTCGGCGATGCTGGTGTCGCGGATCAAGGTCATGGCACGCCTGGATATCGCCGAAAAACGCCAGCCCCAGGACGGGCGCATCACCCTGCGCTCGGGCGGTCGCGAGGTGGATATCCGGGTCTCGACTTTGCCCGGCATCCACGGCGAACGGGTGGTGATGCGGGTGCTCGACAAGCAGGCCAACCTGCTGGACCTGAACAACCTGGGCATGCCGGCCGAGGTCGAGCAGGCGCTGCGTGCCTGCCTGTCGCGGCCCAACGGCATTCTGCTCAGCACCGGGCCCACCGGCTCGGGCAAGACCACCACCCTCTATGCCAGCCTCAATGCGCTGAACGACGGTTCGTGCAACATCCTCACCGTCGAAGACCCGGTGGAATACGCGATCACCGGCATCGGCCAGACCGCGATCAACCCGCGGGCCGGCATGACCTTCGCCAGTGGCCTGCGGGCGATTCTGCGCCAGGACCCGGACGTGATCATGCTCGGTGAAATTCGCGACCAGGAGACCGCGCAGATCGCGGTGCAGGCCAGCCTGACCGGGCACCTGGTGCTGTCGACCCTGCACACTAACAGCGCGGTGGGCGCCGTGACCCGCTTGCGCGACATGGGCATCGAACCCTTTCTGATTGCCTCCAGCCTCAAGGGCGTCATGGCCCAGCGCCTGGTGCGGCGCTTGTGCCATTGCGCCACCCCCTTGCCGTTGCAGGCTGCCGAGCGCCAGCTGTGGCCGGAACTGGCGCAGCTGGAGCAGAGCTTTCACCCTCAGGGCTGCGAAGACTGCCAGGGCAGCGGCTACAACGGACGCATCGGGCTCTACGAATTCATCACTTTGGATGCCGGGCTGATCAGCCTGCTGTACGACGGCGCCAGCGAAATGGCCATGCACGACTACCTGGCGGACAAGCGCCAGAGTCTCACGGCCATGGCCACCGAATGCCTGCGCCTGGGCCAGACCAGCCTCGAGCAAGTACTGCGCGCGGTGCGTGACTGATGCCGACGTATCGCTACCAGGCCCTGGACCTGCTCGGGCGCAGCCGCAAAGCCAGCATCCAGGCAGAGAGCGAGCGCCATGCCCGGCAGTTGCTGCGCGAGCAGGGCTTGTTCGCCCGCGACTTGCAGGTGCAGCGCGGGAGCCTGTCGAGCCCGCGCGGGCAACGCTTGAACCATGGGCAACTGTGCGAGCTGACGCGGCAGTTGGCGACCTTGCTCAGTGCCGGCATTCCCCTGGTGGATGCCCTGGCGACCCTGGAGCGCCAGCTTGCGGAACCGGCGATTCGCAACCTGCTGGTGGCGGTGCGCGGTGCCTTGGGCGAAGGCCTGAGCCTGGCCCAGAGCCTGCGGCGCCAGGGCGGGCAGTTCAACACCCTGTATTGCGCACTGGTCGAGGCCGGCGAGCGCTCCGGCAAATTGGCCCCGGTGCTGGAGCGGCTGGCCGAGCACCTGGAGCAGGTGCAGAAGCAACGGCACAAGGCCCGCACCGCCCTGGTGTACCCGGCGGTGCTGATCCTGGTGTCGCTGGCGGTGGTGATCGGCCTCATGACCTTTGTGGTGCCCAAACTCACCGAGCAGTTCAGCCATACCGGGCAGAGCCTGCCCCTGATTACCCGAGTGCTGATCGGCGCCAGCGAAGGCCTGGTGCTGCTCGGCCCCTGGTTGTTGGCCCTGGCGTTGGTGCTGGGGCTGGGCGCCCGATTGTTGCTGCGCCAGGCGCCGTGGCGCTTGCGCCGCGACCGCCTGGCATTGCGCCTGCCACGGGTCGGGGCGCTGTTGTCGGTGCTGGAAAGCGCTCGGGTCTCGCGCAGCCTGGCGATTTTGCTGGGCAGCGGTGTGCCGTTGCTCGAATCCCTGGAAGTGGCGACCGCCACCGTGGGTAACCGGCAGATTCACCAGGCTCTGGAAACCGTGCGCGAGCAGGTCGAAGGCGGCGTGACCCTGTACCGGGCGCTGAGCGCCAGTGGGTATTTCCCGCCGATGCTGCTGAACATGGTGGCCAGCGGCGAGGCCAGCGGCACCTTGCCCGACATGCTCGAACGGGTTGCCGACAACCAGGAGCGCGGTTTTGCGCGGCAGGTCGACCTGCTGCTGGCGCTGTTCGAACCGCTGATGATTCTGCTGATGGGGGCGGTGGTGTTGTTCATCGTGCTGGCGGTGCTGCTGCCGATCATGCAGCTCAACCAAGGCCTTACTTTCTGAAAAAGGAGATCCATGCCATGCCTGGCAATCGTGTGTTCAAGCGCCGCGAGCGCGGTTTCACCCTGATGGAAATCATGGTGGTGATTTTTATCATCGGCCTGCTGATCGCGGTGGTCGCCCCCAGCGTCCTGGGCAGCCAGGACAAAGCCATGCGCCAGAAAGTCCTGGCGGACCTGGCGACCCTCGAGCAGGCCCTGGACATGTACCGCCTGGACAACCTGCGCTTCCCCAGTTCCGAGCAGGGGCTGCTGGCCCTGACCAGCAAGCCGAGCGTGGAGCCGTTGCCCCGCAGCTGGCGCGCCGATGGCTATATCCGGCGCCTGCCCCAGGACCCATGGGGCAACGCCTACCGCTACCGCACCCCGGGCCAGCATGGTCGGGTGGATGTGTTCTCCCTGGGTGCCGACGGCCAGGAAGGGGGCGAGGGCACCGACGCCGACATTGGTAGCTGGGACCTCTAGGCATGCCGCGCTGCGACGGTTTCTCGCTCCTGGAAATGCTGGTGGTCTTGCTGATCGTCGGGTTGTTCAGCGCCCTCGGCGTGGCTGCGCTGGATGCCGGCCAGGCCCCGATGCGCCAGGCTCTGGCGCAATTGGCCAATGACGCCCGGACCCAAGCCGCCCAGGCCCGGCATGGCGGACAACTGCTGGGCTTGCGCTGGAACGGCCGGCAGCCGGAGTTCGTGCGCTGGCAGGTGGCGCAGGGCCGGGGAGCCTGGCGCGTCGAGGGTGCACGCTCCACGCCCTGGCCGGCCCAGTTGCAGCCCGACTGGCCTCGCAGCGCCGAGCCGCAGGTGATTTTCACCCCCTCCGGACTGGCCCGCCCCGTGGCCTTGACCTGGCGCTGGCCCGAGGGCAGCCAGCGCTGGCAATGGCGCGCCGACAACACCCTGGAGATTGCGATCCAGCCATGAAGCGCCAACGAGGTTTTACCTTGCTCGAAGTCACAGTCGCCCTGGGGATCGCCGCACTGATGGCGGTGATGGTCAGCCAGCTGTTGCGCCAGCGCATCGCCACCCACCAGGCGGTGGCGCAACACCGTGTCGGCAGTTTGTGCGCCCGGGAGCTGGAGGCGCGCTTTGGCGTGGAACGCTACTGGCCGCAGATCAACGCGGTGAGTGGCGAACTGCGCCAGGGCCACACCACCTGTCACTGGCAATTGGCGCTGGGCAACACCGGGGTCAACCGCCTGCGGCGCGGGGAGCTGACGCTGTTCGCCGACCCCGAGCAGCGCCAGCCCCTGGGCCGGTTCAGCCTGTTTCTGGTGCGCCCATGAGGGCGGCGCAGCGCGGCCTGACCCTGATCGAGTTGCTGGTGGCGATGGCCTTGACTGCGGTGCTCGGGGTGCTGCTGGCGGCCCTGGTCAATGGCTGGATCAAGGTTCGCGAGCGCCTTGAAGAGCCTGGCAGCGAGCCCCGGGTGCTGGAATTCTGCCTGGCCCTGGAGCGGCGTTTCGATGCCCTGGTGCTGCGTCAGTTGTATGAACAGCGTCTGCCACTGGGGCTGACCTGGCTGGATTGGCAACCCGGGCTCGGCCACTTGCAGTGGGTAGCACTGGGCGCCTGGCCAGCGGCTGACGCCACATCCCGGGTGCAGCGCCAGCGCCTGGTGTTCGACCCCCGGCAACGGCGCCTGAATCTCCTGACTTCGGCCGACCTTTACGCGGCCGGCATGCCGCGCTGGGAGTTGCGTGAGTCGCTGGAAAACATCGACCGGGCCACCTTCAGTTTTTATCAGGGCACGCGCTGGCTGGCCTTTCCTTCCACCGTTGCCGCCCAGCCCAACCGTGGCGTGCGGATCGAGTTCGAGCACCAAGGAGCGCCTTATGTCTGTACCTTCGCCTTGCCCGACACCCAGCCATGAGTCGCAGCATGTTTGAGCGTCTGCGGGCCAAGCCGCGACAGTGGCTGCTGGTGCGGCCGCCGACCGGCGCCGACGCTGGCTGGCAATGGCTGCACTACGCCGCGCAGCAGCCTCGATCCAGCGGTGACTGGCCGCCGCCGGCCGCCTATCTGGAGCTGCCCGGGGCCTTGATCATTCCAGCGCTCGATTGCAGCCATTTCTGCCTGCCGGCGCCCCCGGGGCTCAAGCGCCATGAGTGGCCGCAATTGTTCGAAGACTATGGGCAACAGCCTGCCGAGCAGTTGCTGGTCAGTTGTCTGTCCCGGGATTGCGGGCACCTCGAGCTGCTGGTGATGCAGCGCCAGCAGGTGCAGCAGTGGCTGGCCGAATGTGCGGCGCTGGGGGTGCAGATCACCCAGGGCTGGGCCGAGCTGCAATTGTTGCCGCAGCCCGAACCCGGGCACGGCGTGTGTTGGCAGCGCGAGCAGTTGCTGTGCCTCAAGCGCGGTGGCCAGGCGCAGCCCGGGCAGTGGCTGGTGTGGCCACAGGTGCTGGGCGCTACTTTGCCGCAGGCCTGGCGTGAGTTGCCCGTGGAGCAGATTGCAGGCACCTGGCCCTCGCGACTGGCAGCGCTGGAGCAGGTGCCCGGGGTGCTGGAGGGCGCGCGTCCGCAGCCTGGCCGCGGGCGTCGCTCTCTGCAATTGACCGGGTTGCAGCGCCGCTTGCTGCTTGCTTGCGCGTTGCTGGCGGTCTGCTGGGGTGCGGTTTATCTGCTGCAGACCTGGCAGCAGCTCGCTGACTGGAAGGCTCAGGTCAAGGCCGTGGCCGGGCCGTCCAGCAGCCCGCTCCAGGCGCGGGGGGCGCTCGCTCGGTTGCAGAACCAGGACACCGACTGGCGGGTGCGTCAGCAGCAGATCGTCACCCTGGAGCAGGCACTGTCGGCCTGGTTGCAACAACAGCCGGGCTGGTCGGTATCGAGCAATCATTTTGACGGCCGGCTCTGGCGCGTGGGCCTCAGTGGCAGCGGGGTGCGGCCCGAGCCGGCTGAGTGGCAGGCGATGGCCCAGGCAGCCGGGGCGCAATGGCGTGCCGAGCCCCAGGGCCCTGGCGCTGACCTGCAGTTGAGCTTTGATCTGGGGGAACAGCCATGAGCGTACGGATGCTTGCGTACCTGGACAGCTTCAAGCAATTGGCCCCGGCCCGGCGTTATGGCGTGCTGGTCGGCTGGGCCCTGGTGCTGCTGTTGTTGCTGGTGCTCTTGACCCGGCCCCTGCTGGCGGCCTGGCAAGAGGCGCGCCAGTGGCAGGCTCTGGCCCAGCAGGCGCGCACCCTGGCGCCGCGCCCGGTGTTTTCCAATGAACACTGGCAGGCCCTGGCCGCCTCGCGGCAGTGGGTCCTGACCCATGTCGAACGCCAGGGCGAACGCTGGCAGTTGCAGGGTGAACTGCCCGGTCCCCAAGCCTTGCAGCAGTTGCTGCGCACGGTGCAGGAACAGGGCGGGCGCCCGATGCAGTGGCGCCTGGAGCGTGGCGCGCAAGGCTACGCCTTCAGCCTGGAGCTGGCCGCCGGGGTTGAGGGGGCATGAGCCGCCACATCGCCTGGGGCGTTCTGGTGTTTGCCTTGACCCTGTTGCTGGAACTGCCGGCAGCCTTTGTCGCCCGCCAGGTGCCTTGGCCAGCGCAATGGCAGCCCGACGGAGTCTCGGGCAGTGTGTGGCAGGGCCGGGCGACCCGGTTCGCAAGCCTGGGGCCGCTGGAGTGGGAGGTCCGACCCTGGGCGCGGGAGGTGCGGTTGAACCTGGGGTTTCAACAACGGTTCTGGGAGGGCTCGGTCCGCGGCTGGCCTTGGAACTGGCAGGTGCAGTTGGCACCGCGTGCGGCCAGCGCGATGCCCACGACGGCATGGGTGCTGGACGGGCGCTGGCAGGGGCGGCTCCAGGTCAATGGCGCCGGGCATCGTTGTCGCAGCGCTGAAGGTGAATTACTGGGCAGCGAGCTCGCGCTGCTGAGCCCATGGCAGATCAACCTGGGCAGCACCCGGATCGAACTGCAATGCCGGGATGGGCTGCAACTGTTGGCAGACTTGCAGCTGCCTGGGGAACACGGTTTCAAGGTCGAGGCCGACCTGCAACGCCAGCGCGTGCAGGTGGACGGGCGGGTTGAACCGGACGCCGCCGTCATCCCGCTGCTGGTTCAGGCGCGCTGGCTGCAACCCTCGGCGCAGACCTTCAGCAAGGTCCTGGGTAAACCCTGAGGGCTGCGCGGCGCTGATCACTGCTCGGCGTTGCGGCTGTGGCGGTAGTCGCTGACGGCTTCATACACCGCTTTGCGCAGGCGGTTGATGCCGCCAATCGGGCGATGTTCTTCCAGGCCGAACCAGGGGTTGAAGGACTGGTTGTCGCAGGCCAGGTTCTGCGCCGGGGTATCGAAATCCTGGGGCGCAATCCTGACCCGGGCCACGGTCTCGAACGGGGCATCGCTTTCGCGCCACTCGATACTGGTGTCTTCCAGCGGCATGTATTTGCTCGGGTCCTGGCGCTGGATCTGCAACACGAAGCAGGCCGCCACCCGGTCGGTGGACAGTTGCTGGGTCAGGGCGCTGCGCAGGAAGTTGGGCAGGTCCTGATTCTGCGCCGGCAGCTCGTAGCTCGGGCAACTCGCCGGATCCGGCGCGACCCGGAATTTGGCGTTGGCGCTGCCGAACTTGTAGGGCGATACCGAGAAGTAGGTGGTCTGGGTCGGGCTGGTAGGCGCGGGCGACAGGGTAGCCAGGGCGATAAACAGATGACGCACCTGCCAACTGCGCGGATCCCAGCCGGGGAAGAACGCCAGGACCTTCTTGCCGTCCGCCTGGGCCGCGACGTTCTGCGCGTATTCCGCCACATCGCTGACGAAGAAGTTGGGATGGTTGAACATCACAAAATCTTGTTCGGTGCGCAGCGGTTGGTCCTTGAGCAGTTGTGGCCCCGCCACGTCGAGTAGCTTGATTGCCATGCCCCGTGCATCGCGGATGCTGTCGAACTGCGGGTAGGCATTGCCGTTGGATAAGCGGATGTTCGCTTGCCAGGTCTTGCCCGGCTCGGCGAAGACCCCTTGGCGCAACTCGGGGGCCAGTTGCTCCAGCACCTGGACCTCGGCCTTGACGCAGCCGTGGGCCTTGGCGTGGGCATCGCGCAGGTAGCGAGTGCCTTCGCGGTGCTGGTCGACGATGCGCACGGCGGTCTGGATGATGCCCTGGGTCATGGCCGCCTCGCCCGGCGGAATCTGCTCCTGGGCCGAGACCGCGCCGCTGTGGTGCCAGGCGAACCAGGCGCTGGACAGGGCCCAACCGAGCAGTCCCAGGCCCAGCAGCCAGAGTAGAGTCTTGCCCAGCAGGGCACCGACGCGTAGCCAGAGGGTTATCAGCATGGGGCAATCCTTTTAACGAAGTCGATCATCATGGCAGTTGTGGTTCCAGCGGCCCGCCCAGGACCTTCAGGTATTCGAGCAGGGCCCAGCGTTCCTCGGGTTGCAGCAGGCGACCGATCACCCCGTTGCCCCGTGCCCCCGAGCGAAATTCGTGGCCGCTGTTGTGGTTGCCGCTGATTCGGGTGTCGAACACGAAGCCATTGGCGAAAGCCTCGGTGCGATAACCCAGGTGGCGCGGGTCGTATTCGAAGGTGCCTCTATAGAAGGTGGTGGCGCGCTCATCCTGAGGCGACAGCAACTGATAGATGCTTGGCACCGAACCGTTATGCAGGAACGGCGGCGTGGCCCACACCCCCGCCAGCGGCCGGGCCTTGTAGGCTCGCAGTTCGCGTACGCCGATCGGCAGGCCGAAACCGTCAAGTTGGGGCCGCTCTTCGGGGGTGACCTGGGCATCGCGGTAGGCGCGCTCCTCGACAAAGGCGGTGACGTAGGCCAGGCCCTTGGCTACCGACAGTTGGCTCATGTCCAGCGCCTCGGTGGGCGTCGGGTGCAGTTGCACATTGGACGCTGCCAGTTGCGCGGCGTCCCACTTCAGGGCGCTGAGGTCGTAGCGCTGGTCGGCAATGTTGTTGGCGCTGTTGGGATCAGTGCCGATCACCTCGACCGGCAGCATCTTCAATTGCTGGACCGGGCGGCCGTTGACCTGGGTCACGGGGGGCACATGGCAGCCGGCGCAGTTCTCGTTAAATAGCCCACGACCCTTGGCCGCCAGCGGCAGGTCGATGGCGCCGAACAGCTCCTGCGGCCACGCTGGCGGCTTGAGGCGCTGCAGGGTTTCTTCAATCAGGTTCAGGTCCCGCACCCTTACGCTTGAGGGGTAACGTGCTTCGTTCTGCAGCGGCTGGCCGTTGGCGTCGAAGAAATTCAGGGTGGCGCCCACTCCCAGGGCTTCGCCTATGTTGCGGGCCATGGGCTGCTGGGCCGAACCGTTCCACTGCACCCAGTCGAAGGTCCAGATGTCCCACAGTTGCGGGTAATCCACCGGGGCGTTGGCGACGCGGTAGTTATCGGGAGTGATCGCATCGCCGAAGCTGGCATTGGCGATACGGCCGAAGGCATCGGTGCGTCCCGGGCCCTCTTCGGTTGGATAGAGGCCCCGGTGGGTATCGTTCCAGGCCACGCGCAGGAAGTTGTTCAGCGACAACTTGAAGTCTTTGCGCAACTGTTGGTGCTGGGCCTCGTAATCATCGCCCAGTACGTTGCGCGCGAAGCGCTCGAATTTCCACGGGTTGTAATAGGTGGCCGCCAGGCTGGCCACCAACGCCTGGCCAAAACTGCCGCCACGCAGGGTCGGCACGCTGGAGGGCAGCACATGCTGGGCCGAACCGCCGTCGATACGCAGTGCCTGGTTATTGAAGCGCAGCTCGCCGGTGTGGCAGGCGGCGCAGGTGATGTCCAGGTACTGCGCCGGGTTGCCCGGGTTCTGGTGGCGGGCAAAGCCCACCGGCAGATTGCCCGGGTTGTTCGGCGTGGCTTTCTGCGCCGGGTCCACCAGGAAGCCGAAGCGCGCCAAGTACTCGGGCGCCGCGAAGCGCTGCTCGGAAAACGGCAACTCCAGGGCGCCGAACCACTCATAACGCAGGCCTTTGACCTGGGTGCCCTGGGGGGTGAAGTAGTAGGTCTGGCGGTCGGCAGCACTCCACTGTTCCAGGTAGTGCACCTGTTGCGGCGGCTGATAGGCCGGCAATCTGGGGTTGGCGACGTAGTACAGGACGACGGCTAGGATAATTCCGAGCAGCAGTGCGATCAGGGTCAATACACGGTAGAAAAGGCGCAAGTTAAACATCCTTGTCGAATTTTGTTTCCTTATGCACTAGGGCACCAGGCTGGGCAAGTCGCCATTATCGCGTAATCAGGCCGCCCGCGGGCTTTGGCGGCGGGTGCCGCCCTGGCCTTTGCAGGCTGATTAAATGCGCTTTAAGACGTGAACTAATCCAGGGTTTGTTGCTCTCATGCCGGTAGCCATTGGTTGTGGGCGCCTGATAAGCTCGCGGCTTTATTCGATTGCCCTTTTGGCGCATGAACAAGGAAATAGCATGAAACAGCATCGGTTGGCGGCGGCGGTGGCCCTGGTTAGCCTGGTACTTGCGGGTTGTGACTCGCAGACCAGCGTAGAGCTGAAAACCCCGGCGCAAAAAGCTTCCTACGGTATTGGCCTGAACATGGGCAAAAGTCTTGCCCAGGAAGGCATGGATGATCTGGATTCCAAAGCTGTAGCCCAGGGCATCGAAGATGCCGTCGGCAAGAAAGAACAGAAGCTGAAAGATGACGAGTTGGTCGAAGCCTTCGCTGCCCTGCAAAAACGTGCAGAAGAGCGCATGGCCAAGGTCAGCGAAGAGTCGGCTGCAGCCGGCAAGAAATTCCTCGAAGAGAACGGCAAGAAGTCTGGTGTGACCACCACCGCTTCCGGTCTGCAGTATGAAGTGCTGAAGAAGGCCGACGGCGCTCAGCCCAAGCCGACTGACGTAGTGACTGTTCACTACACCGGCACCCTGACCAACGGCACCGTGTTCGACAGCTCCGTCGAGCGTGGCAGCCCGATCGATCTGCCGGTAAGCGGCGTGATCCCGGGTTGGGTCGAAGGCCTGCAACTGATGCACGTTGGCGAGAAGTACAAGCTGTACATCCCTAGCGACCTGGCTTACGGCGCGCAAAGCCCGAGCCCGGCGATTCCAGCCAACTCGGTGCTGGTATTCGAACTGGAACTGCTGGGTATCAAAGATCCAGCCAAGCAAGACGCCGCCAAGTAATACGCGTCTGTGTTTGAAACAACGCCCCGCTTGACGGGGCGTTGTCGCATCTGGCGCTTGATGCTGGTAAAAAATGCGAACGGACGCTGCAAGGCGCAGTCTGATCAAGAGGTAAGCAGTGGGTAGCCGCACAAGGCTGCCAAGTCAATGAAATAATGGGTTTTTTTATGTGAGTAAAAAACGCCCGATCTGAGCTCAGCCCTTATGAAACGGGGCTTTCAGCCGTGAAAAATAGCTCTGTTCACAAGGTTATCCACAATTTGTGTGGATAACATTTCAGTGGGAGTGAAGATGAAAGCGCCGTGGAATTTTTCCCGCTTCCTGCCCCTCGCCGGAAGGCTGCTCAGCCGTGGTCGCCTGCCTACCCTGTTGTTCGCCGTGGCGAGCAAAGGCGCCAGCCAGGGCAACCGCCTCGGCAAGCTCAAGGACGACCTGCGACTGCTCCAGGCCTTGTGCCTGGCCTACTGGCGTGGCGAATATCGGGCGATCAGTCCCAAGTCGATGATTTCAATTGTGGCTGGCCTGATGTATTTCCTCAGCCCGCTGGATGCGATTCCCGACTTCATTCCGGTTTTCGGCATGATCGACGACATCGCCGTGCTGGCCTGGGTGATGAAAACCCTAGACGACGAACTCAATGCCTTCCGCGCCTGGCGTAATCGCCAACTGCCGGAGAAGCTCGCCGTGGTCGAACGTTTGCCCGATACCCCGGAGCAATTGCAGCTCGAGGCCCCGAAGAAAGACTGAATCCTGCGCAACGGATCCATACAATGATGCTCCCCGCGACCTTGGCGACTGTTAGGATTACACTTCAAGGGAAAAGTCCGACTCGCTAAGTGTCGTTGTCCTACGGGGTAGTAATGGATATTCAGATAATTGCACGCGATGGCGAGCCCGAATATGCGGTTGTGCCATGGGCTCAGTATCAGGCTTTATTGACAGCAGCAGGGATCACCGACCCATCGCCGCGCCCGGACTCCGTCATCCACGCGGCCGCACCAGGCCAGGTTCTTCCTGGCCTGGATCAACTACGCAGTTTGCGCGAAGGGAAGGGCATCGCCATTGAGGCGCTGGCCCGCAAAGTAGGCATCAGCCCGTCTTACCT
This sequence comes from Pseudomonas sp. QD4, assembly GCF_049199125.1. NCBI lineage: Bacteria > Pseudomonadati > Pseudomonadota > Gammaproteobacteria > Pseudomonadales > Pseudomonadaceae > Pseudomonas > Pseudomonas sp. QD4. The sequence continues at coordinate 301,558 of NZ_JBLZOM010000003.1, read as the reverse complement.
GGCCCTGATTGAAAGCGGCGAGCGTCTACCCGACGCTGCGATTCGCCGCAGCCTGGCCTGGGAACTGACGGTGCCGGGGTGGAGGGAGCAACCGTGAGTGTAAGGATCAGTCGTCAGCATTGGGATGGGCTGTTGGGTGAACTGGATCAGGCCCGTCGACAGCGTCATCTTCTTACTTATCGTGCGCTCCTTGAGCGCCTGCAGTTACCCAGCCCCGCCATGCAGACCCTGACCGCCGCGCTCGAACACTTGGCGGCTCTGGATGCGCGCGCGGAACAACCGCTGCGCAGTTCGCTGGTCATCAGCCAGGGCGCCAGTCGCCTGCCACGCACCGGTTTTTTTGAGTGTGTCGAGCGTCTCGGGCGTTTTTCCGGGCCGTCCGACGGTGTAGCCGCGGCCTCCTGGCATGCTTCGGAAGTGGTGCGGGTGTTCGAATACGAGTACCCCGAATCAGCGGAGGCCTGACATGTTCTGGCGACTCAAGGCGCGTTTCGGCTACTGGCTGGCGCGCCGGTTGTTTCATTGGTCATGGCTGGTGCGGCAACCGCGCAGTTGGCACTGGCTGGAAGGGCAATTTGCGCGCATGGCCAACCTCGGCAATGTCGATGCCCAGAGCTTCTACGGGCATATCCTGACTTTTCGTGGCCAGGGGCTCGGTGCTCGCGAGGAAGGTGTGCGCCTGTTGCGTCTGGCGGCGTTGGCCGGGGACGGCAAGGCCGCTTATCAGGTCGGTGTGATCAGCCTCGCCGGCACAGCCAGCAAGGCACCTGACCCGGCCGAAGCCGCGCGCTGGTGGACCATGGCGGCCAAGGCCGGGCACCCGTTGGCCGAGCTCAAGCTTGCGCAGCTGAATCCACCGGATCCTGCACTCCCTCAGCGCTGAGTGTGGCCGCCAGGTCCAGGCTGTCGATCACATGGATGCTGTAACCCAGCACATTCTTGGCGTGGTGCTTGGCCTGGGAGGCCAGCTCGGCGAGCTGGCTGGAGTCGAGTTGTCCACAGGCCTCTGGATGCAGATGCACCACCCCGATCGACAATGACAGCAGGGCGAATTCCTGGCGCACGCCCTGGCGGTTGGGCGCGATGAAGCACCCGGCTTCCAGGTGTTCGGCGCGGTAGAAGCGTCGGCACTGGCTGTGGAAATCATCCAGGAGCTGGCTCAAGCGCTTGCGCCAATCCTCGGGGCCCAGCACCAGCAAAAAATCATCGCCGCCGATATGCCCGACAAAGTCGCGACTGGGGTCAACACGATCGTTCAGGCATTGCGCCAGGCACAGCAGCACTTCATCGCCGCGGCCGTAGCCGTAGATATCGTTGAAGGGTTTGAAACTGTCGATATCCACATAACAGATCACCGACTCCCGCCCTTGTTGCAGCAGGCGCGTCAGGCATTGCTGGATCGGCACATTACCCGGCAGCAGGGTCAGCGGATTGGCATAGCGTGCCTGCTGGATTTTCAGCTCGGTGATCAGTTTCAGCACATCGATTACCCGCCCCAGGCCCAAGTAGCCGCCGTTGAGGGTGATGATGAAGTCTTCTTCGATGCGCTGGCGTGCGCGGCTGGTGATCAGCCGGCTGACCTGCTGCAGTGATTGACTCAGCTCTACGGCCAAGAAGTCGTCGTTCATCAGCCGGCTGATGGGCTTGCGCGCGAACAGGTCGGTGGCGAAGGGCTTGAGCAGGGCATCGGACAGCGAATGGCGGTGCACGATGCCACAGGGTTGGCCGCGCTCATCCAGCACCGCCAGCGAGTTCAGGTTGGCCTGGGAGCGGAAGGCCTCGAGTACGGTGGCGGTCGGCGTATTACGCGCCACTGCCGGTTGCTCGTTGAGCAGGGCGCTAAGGTCGGGGCTTTCATCGCTCAAGGCTACCGTGCTGCTCTCGTGCTTGGGCAGCATGGCGCGGGCGTCCCGGGGGGGCTGCTCTTGCGGGCGGCAAAGCAGATAGCCCTGAATCAGATCGACGCCCATCTCGGTCAGCACCGCCAATTCTTCCGCCAGTTCGATGCCCTCGGCGATAACCTGGGCCCGGGAGGCCCTGGCGATTTGCAGAATCGAGCCGACGAATTCGCGCTTCAACGCGTCCTGATGAATGCCGTCGATAAAGTGGCGGTCGATTTTCACGTAGTCCGGACGCAGTTCCGACCACAGGCGCAGGCTAGAGTAACCGGCGCCCAAATCGTCCAGGGCAATCGAGAAGCCCATGTCGCGGTAATGGTGCAGTGCGTTTTGCAGCAGGCCGAAATCATCGATTGGCGTCTGCTCTGTCAGCTCGATGACCACCTGGCTCGGCGGGATACCGAAGTCCTCCAGCAGTTGCAAGGTACGGCCAGGCTGGTGGGCGGCTTCAAGCAGGGATTCAGGGGAGACATTGAGGAACAGTTTGCCGGGCAGCTGCTGCTCGCTGAACCGTTTGCAGGCACTGTGACGGCAGGCTATTTCCAATTCGCTGAGGCGTCCGGCCTGGCGGGCCACGGCGAACAGTGCTACCGGCGAATGCAGCGGGCTGTTGGAGGGGCCGCGACTCAAGGCTTCATAACCCAGGATTCGACGTTCGGAGAAGCTGATGATGGGCTGGAACAGGCTGTGCAGACCGCTTTGAGCCAGGATTGAACTCAAGGCACTCAGCTGTTCGGTCGTGGTCATGGCGATCTCTGTCGAAAAAAAAAGGACCGGGCGAGCCCTTGATTCAAGAGCAGCGCCCGGTCCTTTATTTCACGACAGAATGATGACTGTTTGATGACGCTCCGAGGAGCGTCAGCATTAAATTGCCATCATTGTCAGTGCTTGGCGACCGAGGTGTTGAGCTTCAGGTAATCGAGCAGGATGCGCCCGGTTTCGCTGAGGTAGGCATCGTCTTCCGGTTTGGTCTTGTCCGGTTCGGCGGCGGCCAGTGCGTCTTCGTCCTCTTTCTTCAGCTCTTTCAGCGGGTCCTCGCCCTTGGCCTTGCGGCGGGCGTTTTCCAGGGCCAGTTGCTTGGCTTCGATGTCGGCATGTTGTGCGCGGCGTTCGACTTCGTTGAGGCTGACGGTCTTCTCGGCCATCAGTTTCTGCGCCAGGGCCAGCTTGTCACGGATAAAGACGAATTCCGCGTCTTTGGCCGAACGTGCTTCATGTTCCGACTTGAGCTGTGCCAGGTACGGTTTGAACGGGTCTACCGCAGGCTTGATCGAAGGACGAATGGTGTCCCACGGCATGGCTTCGGGCAGGGCGCTCTCGCCGATTTCCTTGGTGTCGATGATCGATGGGAAGTTGACGTCCGGCAGTACGCCCTGATGCTGGGTGCTCTGCCCGGAAACCCGGTAGAACTTGGCCAGGGTCAGCTTCAGCTCGCCATGGTTGAGCGGCTGAATGGTTTGCACCGTGCCTTTGCCGAAGGTCTGGCCGCCGACGATCAACGCGCGGTGATAGTCCTGCATCGCACCGGCGAAAATCTCCGAGGCCGACGCCGAGAGGCGGTTGACCAGCAGCGCCATCGGGCCTTTGTAGAAGGCACCCGGGTTCTCATCTTCCAGCACATCCACGCGGCCATCAGCGTTGCGCACAAGTACGGTCGGGCCTTTGTCGATAAACAGGCTGGTCAGCTCGGTGGCTTCCTGCAGCGAGCCACCACCGTTGTTACGCAGGTCGATGACCACGCCGTCGACTTTTTCCTTCTGCAACTCGGTCAGCAGTTTCTTCACATCGCGAGTGGTGCTCTTGTAGTCCGGATCGCCGGCACGGAAGGCCTTGAAGTCCAGGTAGAAGGCCGGGATCTCGATCACCCCGAGCTTGTAGTCCTTGCCGTCCTGTTTCAGGTTGAGGACCGACTTCTTCACCGCCTGGTCTTCGAGCTTCACCGCTTCGCGGGTGATCGGCACGATCTTGCTGGTTTGGTCGTTTGGCGCATTACTGGCCGGGATCACCTCCAGGCGCACCAGGGTGCCTTTCGGGCCACGGATCAGCTTGACCACTTCGTCCAGGCGCCAGCCGACCACGTCGACCATTTCCTTGTCGCCCTGGGCGACACCGATGATCTTGTCTGCCGGTGCCACTTGTTTGGTCTTGTCTGCCGGGCCAGCCGGCACCAGGCGTACGACCTTGACCTGGTCGTTGTCGCTCTGCAACACGGCGCCGATGCCTTCCAGCGACAGGCTCATGTTGATGTCGAAGTTTTCCGCGTTATCTGGCGACAGATAGTTGGTGTGCGGATCGTATGACATGGCGAAGGTGTTGATGTAGGCCTGGAAGATGTCTTCGGCACGGGTCTGGTCCAGGCGCGCCAACTGGTTCTTGTAGCGCTTGGTCAGCAGTTCCTGGATGGCCTTGGGCTCTTTGCCCGCGATCTTCAGGCGCAGGACTTCATCCTTGACGCGTTTGCGCCACAGGTCGTCGAGCTCTGCGGTGGTCTTGAGCCAGGGAGCGTCCTTGCGATCGATCAGCAAGGTTTCCTTGGTGGTGAAATCGAATTTGTCGACGCCCTTGTCCAACTCTGCCAAGGCGAAATCGAGACGGGTTTTGACCCGATCCAGGTAGCGCTTGTAGATGGTGAACCCGGCGTTGAGGTCGCCGCTTTTCAGGAAGTCGTCGAACTGGGTTTTCCACTTGTCGAATTCGGCGATATCGCTGGCCAGAAAGTAGCTGCGCGAAGGGTCCAACAGCTTGATATAGCTGTCGTAGATAATTACCGAACGCGCATCATCCAGCGGAGGCTTGCTGTAATGGTGGCGCTTGAGCAGCTCGACGACGCTAAGGCTGGCAATCACCTCTTCGCGATCAGGCTGAAGTTTGTCCCAGCTATTGGCTGCGAACGTATTGGCCGACATCGGCAACAGGCCAATACCAATGAAAAGAGCGAGGGCGGTGCTGGGGAACAAATGCTTCATGCTGATTCGACGCGGGGGCAATTGATAACGCATATTAGGCCGTCTTTGAAGTCGCCGGTTCCATAAGGGCCGGTCGCATAATGCAAAAAGCCCGGCGCTACAGCATCGGGCTCAGTCCAGACTCACTATGGAGGCACTGTGAAAGCATTGCAAGGCGTTGAAGGTCAAGTGGAGTGGGTTGAAGAGCCGAGCCCTGCGTGTGATGTAGGTCAAGTTCGCATCCGGGTGGCCGCTGCCGGCCTGAATCGAGCCGATTTGCTGCAGAAGGCCGGGCTCTATCCACCGCCGCCCGGTGCGAGCCAGGTGCTGGGGCTGGAATGCTCCGGAGTGATCAGCGAGGTGGGGCCGGGGGCGTCGTGGCAGATCGGCGACCGGGTGTGTGCGCTGTTGGCTGGCGGCGGCATGGCCGAGGAAGTGGTGGTCGATGCCCGTCATGTTTTGCCGGTACCGGAAGGCCTTTCCCTGGCCGAGGCGGCGGCCTTGCCGGAGGTGTACAGCACGGCGTGGTTGAATCTGTTCCAGCTGGCGGCGCTCAAGCCTGGGGAAAAGGTTCTGCTGCACGCCGGTGCCAGTGGCGTCGGTTCGGCGGCGATCCAGCTGTGCAAGGCCTTTGGCAATCCCTGTTGGGTCAGCGTCGGTTCGGCCGAGCGCCTGGCGTACTGTGAGTCCCTGGGCGCACAGGGGGGCGTGGTGCGTACTGATGGCCTTGAAGGCCTGAATGATTTTGCGCCGTTTGATGTGATTCTCGACCCGGTCGGTGCCAACTATGCCGCGCTCAACCTCAAGCTGCTGGCCCGTGACGGGCGTTGGGCACTGATTGGCTTGATGGGGGGGCGCGAGGCGAAATTGGACCTGGCCCAGGTGTTGGTCAAGCGTGTGCAATTGCTCGGTTCGACCTTGCGCAGCCGCGACGAGCAATTCAAGGCGGACCTGTTCAGCGACCTGAGCCAACACGTCTGGCCCCTGTTCGCCGAAGGGCGCCTGAGCCCGCAACTGGCCAGGGCCTACCCGATCAAGGATGCCGAAGCGGCATTTGCCGAACTGGCGACCAATCAGGTCTCGGGCAAGCTGGTGCTGGTGATTGATCCCACTTTGGTTTGACCGTCACTCGTAGCCGCTGCCGTGAGGCTGCCCTGGCGGTGTCGGGCGGTGGGAGCTGTTGAGATGCGGCGTTGTCGAGGGGCAACGCAGCCTTCGGCAGCGGCTACACAGAGGGTAGCCGCGGCCCTATCAGGCGCTGGGTTACTTCCAGTGATGAATCGGCCAGCCGGCTTTTTCGGCATGTTCGCGCAGCACCGGGTCGGGGTTGACCGCGTGGGGGTGGTCGACCTTGAGCAGCAACGGCAAATCGTTGCGCGAGTCGGAATAGAAGCTTGCGCCCTCGAGGTTTTCCTCTTCTTCATCCAGCCATTGCAGGAGCCGAGTGATCTTGCCCTCGCGGTAGGTCAGGGTACCGACGGTGTTGCCGCTGTAGACCCCGTGGGTGACTTCCAGCTCGATCCCCAGCACTTCATCGATGCCTAGGCGCTCGGCAATCGGCTTGACCAGGTGCGTGCCCGAGGCCGAGATCACCAGGATCCGGTCACCGGCCTGGCGATGGGCGGCGATGGCCTTGCAGGCGTCGCTGTAGATGATTGGTTCGATCACGTCTTCGACCCAGGGTCCTACCAGGTGAGCGACTTCTTCCGGGGTGCGCCCGGCCATGGGTTCCAGGCTGAAGCTCATGAACTCTTCCATCGCCAGCTTGCCGTGGCTGTAGGCGTCCATCAGCTCGTGGTTGCGGCGCATGAACGACTCGCTGTCGACCCAGCCCAGGCGCCCCATCTGCTCGCTCCAGAGGGTGGCGCAGTCGCCGTGAATCAGGGTTTCGTCCAGATCAAAAATTGCCAGGGCCATCAGTGCAGGTCTCTCTTCAGAAGCGTTGCTGTCAAAGGCATCAGGCTACCTCACACAGGGCCGAGGGATCGATGGAAAGTGCCAGGCGCTGGCCGTCGGCATGCAGGTCGGCCGCCGAACGGTTGAGCACATCGACCACCAATTCCACGCCCCGGGCTTCCACGCGATAGCGAATCACATTGCCCAGCAGGCTGTGGCTACGCACCAGGGCGTCAGGCTCGCCGCTGCGGCTGAGTTCAATGGCTTCCGGGCGAATCGCGATGCGTCCGCTGATCGTCCGTTGCAGCAAGCGGCTCGCGCTCTCGGCGTCCAGCAGGTTGTAGTTGCCGATAAACCCGGCGGCGAATGCATCCACTGGCGCGGTGTAGAGGGTCTCGGCGTCGCCGCTCTGGACGATCCGCCCTTGGTTCATCAGGAAGATCCGGTCGGACATGGTCAGGGCTTCTTCCTGGTCATGGGTCACGAAAATCGTGGTCAGGCCCAGCTCGCGCTGGATCTGCCGGATCTGCTCGCGCAGGTGCTTGCGGATCCGCGCATCCAGGGCCGACAGCGGCTCATCGAGCAGCAGCAGGCGCGGGCGGGTCACCAGGGAGCGGGCCAGGGCCACGCGCTGACATTGGCCGCCGGACAGCTGATGGGGGTAGCGCCCGGCAAACTCATTGAGTTCGACCAATTGCAGGGCTTCGAGCACGCGCTTGTGGCTGTCGTCGGCGTTGACCTTCTGCATCCGCAGGCCAAAGGCGACGTTCTGTTCCACGGTCATGTTGGGGAACAGCGCGTAACTCTGGAACACCATGCCGATTCCGCGTTTCTGCGGGCTCAGCGGCACGATGTCCTGGCCTTCGAGAAGGATTTTGCCGGCGTCCACCGGGGTCAACCCGGCGATGCAGCGCAGCAGGGTGGATTTGCCGCAGCCGGAGGGGCCGAGCAGGGTGACGAACTCGCCCTTGGCGATTTCGCAATTGATGTCGCTGAACACCGGCGTGGCGGCGGCGCCTTTTTGCCCGTAACTTTTTTGCAGATGCTGGACGCTGACATAGCTCATTGGCTTTTGTCCTTGTTCAAGGTGTTGGCGGCCCAGGTCAGGACCAGGACAAAGAGGAAGTACGAGATCACCAGCGCACTGGTGAAGTGGCCACTGCTGTTGCGCATGTTGTTGAGGTAGACCTGCAGGGTTTCATAGCGGGTGCCGACCAGGATGTTGGCGAACACAAACTCGCCGAACAGGAACGAGAACGACAGCAGCAACGCCACCATCAAGCCTTTGCGCAGGTTCGGCAGCACCACCAGGATCGCCGCCTGCCAGGTACTGGCGCCCAGCAATTGGGCCGCATCCATGAGGTCGCGCAGGTTGATTGCCTGCAGGTTGTTGGTGATCGCCCGGTACATGAACGGCAAGGCGACGGTGAAGTAGCAGCCGATCAGGATCCACGGCGTGCCGACCATGGCGAAGGGGCCTGAACCGTACAGCTGCAACAGGCCGACCGACGACACCACCGGCGGCACCGCGAAGGGCAGCAGGATCAGGATATTCATCAGCGCGTCGAGCTTGGGGAAGTGGTAATGCACGACAAACAGCAACGGCAGGATCAGCACCACCGACAGGATCAAGGCGCCGACACAGACCAGCAGTGACTGGCCGAATGCGCTCAGAAAACGCGGATCGCTCCACAGCTGCACGAACCACTTGAAGGTGAAACCGCTGGGCAGGATGGTCGCCGACCAACTGCTGGCAAGGGAGTAGATCAGGGTCCCGGCGAGGGGCAGCAACAGGATCACGAACAGCAGGTAGACCACTACCCGGTGGTAGAGGTGGGCGGAGCCTTGTTCAGCGCGAGACATGGTAGCTCCTCTTCAGCAGCAACTGATGGACGATGGTCACCAGGGTCATCAGCGCTACCAGCACCAAGGCCAGGGCGCTGGCCATGTTCGGGTCCAGGGAAATATCCCCCGACACCATCGCCGCGATGCGGATCGGCAGCACGTTGAAGTTACCGGTGGTCAGGGCAAATACCGTGGCGTAGGCGCCCAGGGCATTGGCCAGGAGGATGACGAACGTGCCGAGCAGGGCCGGGGTCAGCACGGGCAAGCCGATGTGGCGCCAGAACTGCCAGCCATTGGCCCCGAGCAGGGAAGCCGACTCGCGCCAGTCTTCGCGCAGGGCATCGAACGCCGGGTACAGCAGCAGGACGCCGAGGGGAATCTGGAAGTAGGTGTAGAGAATGATCAGCCCGGTCTTGGAGTACAGGTTGAAGTCTTGAATGATCCCCGACTGCTTGAGCATCAGGGTGATGGTGCCGTTGAAGCCCAGCAGGATGATGAACGCGAAGGCCAGGGGCACGCCGGAAAAGTTGCTGGTCATGTTGGCGAAGGCGTTCACGAAGTTGCGCAATCTGGAATCCACGCGACGCAGCGAGTAGCTGCCGAGCACCGCGATGACGATGCCGAATGTGCTGGACCAGAACGCCAGCTCCAGGCTGTACTGGATCGATTGCAGGTAGAACTTGGAGTTGAAGATCTTGCTGAAGTTGGCCAGGCCCCAGCCGAACTCTTCCGATCGCAGGCTGTTGATCATGACCCAGATCAGCGGCGCGATCTGGAACACGATGAAGAACAGGGCGAAAGGCACCAGGCACAGGATCGCCAGCCATTTACCACGGGTGACTGAATTCACTTCAACAGCTCCCGGCATGCAGGTTTGTCGTGGGGGACGCCGAGCAACTCGCAGACCGTGCCGCACAATTGGGTCTGCGTGGGCGCGGCGTCAGGGTTGAAACTGAACGCATCACCGATCACGAACAGCGGCACTTCGCGCTCTTCGGGCAACAGGCCATTGTGCGAGCGGTCATTGTTCATGCCGTGGTCGGCGGTCACCAGCACCTGGTAACCGGCGTCGAGCCAGCCTTGCAGGTAGTCGGCCAGGATGATGTCGGCCGAGCGTGCGCTGTTGCGGTACTGCGCAGTGTCGAGGCCGTGCTTGTGCCCGGCATCGTCGATGTTCATCGGGTGCACCAGCAGGAAGTTCGGCGCGTGGCGCAGGCGCAGGTGCTCGGCGTCGGCGAACAGGTGCGAGTCCGGGTAGTGATCATTCCAGTAGAAATGCCCCTGCTGGATGGGCAGCTCCGGGTTGTCGGTATGCCGATCACGGGCCGCGACAAAGGGCGTCCGGTTATACAGCTCGCTGACCCAGTGATAGGCCGCCGCGGCGGTACTGAGCCCGGCATCCCGGGCGTAATGGAAGATGCTGCGTTGGGTCGATAGTCGCGAGACATTGTTGTGCACGATGCCGCTGTCGATCGGCGGTACTCCGCTGAGGATGCATTCATAGAGCGGGCGAGACAGGGCGGGCAGTTCGCATTCGAGCTGGTACAGCGCTGCGCGCCCTGCACCGCAGTAAGCCTGAAGGTGGCCCATGGCATCTCGGGCGACCTGGTAATTCAGGCCGTCGAGCACCACCAGGATGACGTTGTGCTTCATGGGTTGCAGGACTCCGGATCAGATACAGCGTTGAACCGCCAGGAGCCGGCAACCCGGCCCCTGGGGATTACAGCCTTACTGCATGTTGATGATCACTTCTTCCTGCCACTTCTGCGGCAGGCCTTTGGAGGTCTTTTCCCAGGCATCGGGGTCCTTGATCGGCGTGACGTGTTTGTACTGCTCGTTAGGCAGCAGGTTGGCCTGGACCTCGGCCGGCAGAGTCAGGTGTTCGGCACGGATCGGCCGGGCGTTGCCCCGTGCCAGGTTGGTCTGGCCGGCGTCGCTGAAGATGTATTCGCGTGCCAGTTTGGCGGCGTTCGGGTGCTTGGCGTATTTGTTGATGATGGTGGTGTAGCCGGAGATCACCGAACCGTCCGAAGGGATCAGCACGATGTAGTCGTCCTTGTTGACCATCTTGTTGCGATAGCTCAAGCCGTTGAAGTCCCAGACCACGCCGACTTCGACCTCACCCTTTTCCATGGTGGCGATGGTCGGGTTGGCCAGGGACAGGCGTCCCTGCTTGGCGATTTCGGCGAACAGCAGCAAGGCCGGCTGGATGTTCTTTTCATCGCCGCCCTTGGCGATGGCGGCGGCCAATACACCGTTAGCGGCTTGCGCGGCGGTGCTGACGTCACCGATGGAAACCTTGTACTTGCCTTTCTCCAGGTCGGCCCAGCTTTTCGGCGCTTCGGACCCGTGCAGCAATTTCTTGTTGATGATGAAGGCAATGGTGCCGGTATAGGCCAGGGCCCAGTTGCCGTCCTTGTCCTTGGCCCAGTCCGGGACCTGGGCCCAGGTGCTTGGCTTGTAAGGCTGAACCACGCCCTGCTTGACCGAGATAGGGCCGAAGGCGGCACCGACGTCGCCGATGTCGGCGCTGGCATTGTCTTTTTCGGCTGCGAACTTGGCGATTTCCTGGGCCGAGCTCATGTCGGTATCGATGTGCTTGAGGCCATAGAGTTTGGCCAGGTCGTCCCAGGTGCCTTTCCAGTTGGCCCAGTCATCGGGCATGCCGACGCTGTTGACCGCACCTTCCGCTTTCGCAGCGGCTTCCAGGGTTTTCAAATCGGTATCAGCCGCCATGGCTGCGGTGCACATGGCAATGGTCGAGCCTAACAGTGATGCCAGGAAAAGCTGTTTCATCCGAAGCTCCTTTGGGCGTGTTCAACGCTGCGTTTTTATCGACGTTTGCGGTTGGGTTGGTCTAGGTCAGCAATACCTGAGCCAATTTAGGCGTGCTGGATGACACTTTGATGTCGGCATCAGTCCTGCAAGGTTTTTGATGGCCGCAGGTTGGGCGCCGCGAGATAAGCGTAGACCATGGCTAAACAGCTGAAATGAAAGGACTTGGCGAAGTAATTGCAGGTGTCTGCAACAGCCGTTCGGCGGCTTTGTCATCTGTCAGTCATATGTATTGCCTAGGCTTTGGGCGACTTGCAGAGGCCTTGTTTGCCAGGCTGGCTGCCCTGTAACAGTGCTGGTCTAGTCCAGATAGGTAACGTTGATGCGCATCGATGCAACAAAGGCGGTAACCGCCATTGGCCAGGTCCTGCAGGAACAGATCGACCATGGCCTGCTGGCGGCAGGCAGCAAGCTGCCGGCCGAGCGCAAACTCAGTGAGTTGTTCGGCACCACCCGTATCACGGTGCGTGAGGCGTTGCTGCAGCTGGAAGCCCAGGGCCAGATTTATCGCGAGGAGCGCCGCGGCTGGTTTGTCTCGCCGCCACGGCTGGCTTACAACCTGATGCAGCGCAGCCACTTCCACGCCATGGTCAGTGCCCAGGGACGGGTACCTTCCACCGAGGTCATCTCCGCACGCTTGCAGCCGGCGTCGGCGGCGGTCTGTGCCTGGCTGCAACTGCCGGCGTTATCCAGCGTGATCCAGATCTGCCGGGCGCGACGCATCGATGAGCGGCTGGTGCTGTATGTCGAGCACTACCTGAACCCGCAGTACTTTCCGAAGATCCTCGATCTTGACCTGAACCAGTCGATCACCGAACTCTACGCCCGGCACTACGACCTGCATTACGGGCGGGTGCGCTTCGAGATCGTGCCGACCTCGTTGCAGGTGGAGGCGGCGGCGGCCTTGCGGGTGTCGGTGGGCAGCCCCGGATTGCGCATTGCCCGCGTCAACTACGACCAGCACGAGCGGCTGATCGATTGTGATCTGGAGTTCTGGCGCCATGATGCGATCCATGTCGGGGTCGACGTGGCCTGATACCGACCACTGGCCAAGTGACCGGCGTGCAGGAGGGAGGGGCTTACTCTTTTTCTGCACCGCCGGCGCCGGTGATCACCTGGATGCTCATGCGTGGGGTCGCCAGATCCAGGCCTGCGGCGTCGAGGTGGCGCTTGAGCGACAGGTTGAAGGCCCGTGACACTTCCCATTGCTTGATCGGCGCGGTCTTGAAGCGTGCGCGCAGCACCGCGCTGCCGGATTCAAAGCTCTCTACACCCTGGATCTCCAGGGGCGACCAGATATTGCGCCGTTGCAGCGGGTCGGAACGCATCTTCTGGCCGACATCGCGCATCAGCTTGATGGCGTCATCAATCTCCATGTTGTAGGGGATGGCCACGCGGAAAATCGCGTAGCCGAACTCCCGGGAGTAGTTTTTGATGCTCTTGATTTCACTGAACGGGATGGTGTGCACGATGCCGTCGATGTCCCGCAGGCGCACGGTACGGATGGTCAGGCCCTCGACGGTGCCGAGGTGGCCGCCGACGTCGACGTAGTCATCGATAGCCAGGGAATCTTCAATGATGATGAACAGGCCGGTGATCAGGTCGGCCACCAGGGACTGCGCACCGAAACCGATCGCCAGGCCGATCACACCGGCACCGGCCAGCAGCGGCGTGACGTTCATACCCATGTTGGCCAGGGCGACGATGGTGGCAATGATGAAGATGGCCACGAACAGCACGTTGCGGATCAGCGGCATCATGGTCTGCGCGCGGGCATTGGCCAGGCCTTTGCGCGAGCGGGTCAGGGCGTGATGCACGGCGGTGTCGCTGAGGATCCAGATCAGCCAGGCGAAGATCAGCGTGCCGGCGAGGCTGAACAGTTTGACGCTGACTTCGTGGCCCTCGCCTTCGGTGAAGCGGATCAGCGACATGCCCCAGACCCGTAATCCCAACTCGATAAACGCCAGCCAGACCAGCAGGTGGGCGAGGGTGTAGCAGAAGCTTTTCAGGCGTTCGGAATACAGCGCATGGCGCTTGTGTCCGCGCAGGGGCTTGAGCGAGTGGCGTCGCACCAGGCCGTTGATCACCATGCACAGCACCAGCAGCACGGTGCAGATCAGCGATTGACGCAGGGCGGTGCTGGTGTCGCCGGCGGAAACGAAGGTGGCGAACAGCGAGATGCCTACCAGCAGCAGCGCTGGCAAGTACCAGAACGTGCCAATGATTTCGATGGTGTCGCTCAGCGCACGGCGGGTCAGGCGCCGCGACAGTGGCTGGTTACGGATCAGGTGGGCGATCGGGCGGCGAAAGCGCAGGATGAACACCGCCGTGGAAAGCGCCGCCATCACATTGGCGAGCGTGGCGGCGGTGTGCGCCAGGTGGCTGCCCAGGCTGGCCACCAGGCGCGGGTCGCTGAGGGCTTCGCCAAAGGCGGCAAAACTGCCGATCAACCACAGCGGGCGGAATGCCTGACGGCGCAGAATGTAGAGCGCACGGTGACGATGCGGGCCGTCAAGCACCGAAAACGCCACCACGCAGATCGCCGAAAAGAAGGTGCCGACCACCAGCGCATACGCCAGGACCATGGCCAGGTCCTTGCCCAGGGAGGAAGGCAGGGCGTAGCTCATGTACACCGTGATCAACAGCGCGATCAGCCAGGGGCCGAGCTTGCGCAGGGCAAAGCGCAGCATGTCCCAGGTCTTGGGGTGTTGCGGCAGTTCCTCGGTCAGGCCAAAGCGCAGGCGGACCCGGTGGCTGATCCAGATCAGCGCAGCGGCCAGCAGGCTCCAGAGCATCAGGATCATGGCAAAGGCAAAGATGATCGGCAGCCATTCGCTGGCGGGCAGCATCAGCGCCGAGAGTTCGTCCTTGGCCTGGTCGAATTCTGCGGACCAGCGGTTGATCGGGCTGTCGGCACCGGAGAACTGTTTTTCCAGGCTCGCCAGGGTGCCGCCTATCAGGCCGAGCACGCCTTCCTCGCTGATCGGCTGAGCCTTTTTCGTGGTGTCGCGCAGCTTTTTCAGATCGGCCAGCAGCTTCGCCCGTTGCTGGTCGTTTTCCAGTGACTTGATCACTTCATCCAGGGATTGCCCCAGTGGCTGGTCGGCCTGGGGCTGGGTCTTGCTCGAGTTATTGAGCAGCCCCGGCAGGCCGACCGCCTGGGCAGCTGTCAGCGGCAGCAGGGTCAGCAGGCAGACAAGCAGGCAGTAGGGCAGGCGGAACAGACGAGCGAACACTGGGCGGGCAACCTCGGACAATAGCGGATCGACCGAGTGTACGAGGCAGTCCGGGCCAATGCGAGCTTGGCGGGCTGATTTATTCGGCGAGTTTGGCGAGGATCTTGTAGACCACTGTGCCGAGAATCAGCAGCATGCCCACCCACATGGTGAACACCCCGGCGTTTTTGTCGCGGAAGTTGAAGCCGATGGCCAGCAGGATCATCCCGGTCAGGATCGGAATGAGCATGGAGTGAAACGACGACATCGAGATCATGGCGACTGCCTTGTCAGAGAGAATACTAATAAGTCTAGGTCGCTTTACTGCGACCCGGATTGATGTGTATCAGAAACAAACCTGTAGCCGCTGCCGCAGGCTGCGCTGGTCCAATAAAACTGACACTTCCACTGCGCCCATTTCGGCCCGCGCAGCCTAGTGCCTCGGCAGCGGCTACAGGATTATGGCAACTCGCGGCTGGCGTAAAACGCGCTCAGCACTTTTACCAGATGCGCCAGGTCGTGGCTGCCGCACAGTTCACGAATCGAGTGCATGGCGAACGTCGGCAAGCCGATGTCCACGGTACGCACGCCCAGGTGGCTGGCGGTAATTGGGCCGATGGTCGAACCACATCCCATGTCGCTGCGCACCACAAAGCTCTGCACCGGCACTTCTTCGGCCATGCACAGGTGGCGGAAGAAGCCGGCGGTTTCGCTGTTGGTGGCGTAGCGCTGGTTGCTGTTGACCTTGATCACCGGGCCAGCGTTGAGTTTCGGGCCATGGTTGGCATCGTGCTTGTCGGCATAGTTGGGGTGCACGCCGTGGGCATTGTCCGCAGAGATCAGCAGCGACTTCTGAATGGTGCGTACGAACTCATCACCTTCCGGCAGCAGGCGGCGCAGGGTCTGCTCCAGCATCGGTCCATCGGCACCGCAGGCCGAGCAGGAACCGACTTCTTCGTGGTCGTTGCACACCAGTACGCAGGTTTCATCGGTCTCGGCGGTCAGCAGGGCTTGCAGGCCCGCATAGCAGGACAACAGGTTGTCCAGGCGCGCGCCGGCGATAAAGTCGCCATGCAGGCCGATGATCGCCGCGCTCTGGGTGTCGTAGAAGCTCAGCTCGTAGTCGAGGACCACGTCGGCGTTCAAACCATGCTCGCGGGCCAGCTGATCGGTGAGCACGGCACGGAAATCCACGCGCTCGTCACCGGCAAATTGGGCCAGGATCGGCGGCAATTCGGTTTGGGCGTTGATCGCCCAGCCCTGGTTGGCCTCACGGTTGAGGTGAATGGCCAGGTTGGGAATGATCGCGATCGGCGCCTTGAAGTCGATCAGTTGGCTTTCAACCTTGCCATCACGACGGAAGGTGACGCGCCCGGCCAGCGACAGGTCGCGGTCGAACCACGGCGCCAGCAGCGCGCCGCCATAGACTTCGACACCCAGCTGCCAGAAGCCCTGGCGCTGCAACTCCGGCTGCGGCTTGACCCGCAGGCACGGGCTGTCGGTATGGGCGCCGACCAGGCGAATCCCGCCCTGCAGCGGCGAATGCCGGCCCAGCTTGAACGCGACAATCGAGGAGTCATTGCGAGTGACGTAATAGCGACCATTGGCTTCGGTGGTCCACGGCTCGCGCTCGTCGAGACGTTGAAAACCTGCCGCTTCCAGGCGCTGGACAAGGCTGGCGGTGGCATGGAAAGGGGTAGGGGAGGCCTTGAGGAAATCGATCAGGCCTTGGTTCAACTCTTCGCGCATAAGTAGCTCCAGACAGCAGTGGCGCGAGTTTAACGTATTGGCCCAAGGCATTGCAGGGACAACGCGGCGATTGTTGTCCGCTTGCCCCGCGGCTCAGCCAACCACCAGTTGGCCGCTGAGATAGACGTCGCGCCGTTGCTTGCGCCCCACGTGCTCGTGTTTGCTGGGCTGGTAGAACGCGTGGAATTTCTCTGATGAGACGTTTTGTTGCTGGCCCACATACTCATCGACCAGGCGATCGTAATCGGCTTCGGTAATCAGTTTGTAGATTTCCCGCCGATAGAAAAAACCCAGTTGGAAGCCCAGGGTTTCGCTGTGGTGTTGGGCAGGCCTGGCAAAGCAGTTTTCGAAGTCGATGACTTTGAGTTCAGCGTCGACAGTCGGTGGCAGCATGATATTGCCGGCCCAGAAATCCATGTGGATGATTTCTTTCTGGGTCAGGGAACCCAGCAGGGCGAAGGCGTCGCGCACGAACTGCTCGACCCTCTCAGGGTGCTTTTGCAGCCACTCCACGCCGTTTATATGGTCTTCCAGCAGGTGGGTGATGATGAAGTATTCGTGGGTCAGCCCCAGGCGACCCTTGGTGTAGCCATAACCCTGCAGTGGAGGCATGTTGACCCCGCGACTCTGGGCTTCCTGAGTGTTGATCAACTCTTCCAGGGGCCAGTCGAAACGCCCGTTGCGTTGTGGCTTGCCCAGGGTCACGCGGACTTTCGCCTTGAAGCTGTCCAGAGGCTGGACTTTGGCGAACAGTGAAGTATCGGTGGTACTCAGGGGGGCACTGGCACGGGTCTGCTTTTTTTCGTGGCGATTCTTGATGAGTTTCTTGAGCGCTTGAGCGACCTTGCTGGAGGGCTTCTCACGAAGGTGCAAGGTGGTGTTCAGAAAGGAAAACGTGAAAGGGTAATCGATGTGAAGATTCATACTGCTGAGCACGCTGGCATCCCGCCTTTATTTCTTCAATTTTGGATCCGAAACTTTTCACATTATTTCACAAAAAATTCACATTTAAGTTACATTTTTTTTTGGTTCTTTCGCTACAAGGTGTTTCAAAAAAAAGCCCCTGAGATCAGGGGCTTTTTGAGCAAGAGCGCTGACACCGGCACGCATCAGAACGGCGCCGGGCACTCGAAGCGCAGGCGTTCACCGCTTTGCGGGTGAGTGAAGCTGAGCATGCTGGCGTGCAGGCACAGGCGTGGCCAGGCGGCCAGCGCTTGTGGGTGCGCATAGAGGCCGTCGCCAAGCAGGGGGTGGCCGATGGACAGCATGTGCACGCGCAGCTGGTGCGAGCGCCCGGTGATCGGTGTCAGCTCTACCCTGCACCAGTCGTCGCAACGTTCCAGCACGCGCCAGAAGGTCAGGGCGTTCTTGCCAAATTCGTGATCGACCACATGGCGTGGTTTGGTCGGCGGGTCGTAGCGCAGGGGCAGGTCGATGCTGCCGCTGTCCAGTTCCGGCTGGCCCCAGCAGAGTGCGGTGTAGGCTTTTTCCGTTTCGCGGTCATGAAACTGGCGCGAGAGTTCGCGATGGGTATCGGGGTCGCGAGCCAGCAGGATGATGCCTGAGGTTTCCCAGTCCAGGCGGTGGACGATTCGCGCTTCGGGGTAGCCGTTTTCCTGCAGGCGGGTAATCAGGCAGTCCTTGTTGTCATCGGCCCGGCCGGGCACGGAGAGCAGCAGGGTGGGCTTGTTCACCACCAGTACGGCGGCGTCCTGATGGATGATGCGGATATTCGACAGCGGCATTAAAACAGCCTCGTAACAAACGCCAACGGCGGCTCGGAAGCCTGATGCAGTGCACCAGGTCCCGAGCCGCCGTGGCTCCAGCGGGATCGATCAGCGATCCGGCAGGGTGATATTGAGTTCCAGAATCGAGCAGCTACCCTGGTTTTCCAGGGCGACGTGCACATCATCGGACCCGATATTGACGTACTTGCGGATCACTTCCACCAGTTCCTTCTGCAAGGCCGGCAAGTAATCGGGGGTGCTGCGCTGGCCGCGTTCATGCGCCACGATAATCTGCAGACGCTCTTTCGCTACCGACGCGGTACTTACCTTTTTATTGGCACGAAAGAAGTCAAAAAGATTCATTATCTACCTCCAAACAGGCGCTCGAAGAATCCCTTCTTCTCGACATCAAGGAACCGATGTTCCACGGTTTTGCCCAGCAAACGATCGACGGCATCGCTGTACGCCTGACCGGCGTCGCTCTGGTCGTCGAGAATGACCGGCACGCCCTGGTTGGAGGCCTTGAGCACCGCTTGAGATTCCGGAATGACACCCAGCAGGGTCACGGCGAGGATTTCCTTGACGTCTTCGACGCCAAGCATTTCGCCGTTACTGACGCGCTCGGGGTTGTAGCGGGTCAGCAGCAAATGTTCCTTGATCGGGTCTTCGCCTTTTTCGGCGCGGCGCGATTTGCTGGCCAGCAGGCCCAGCATGCGATCGGAGTCACGTACCGAAGACACTTCAGGGTTGGTCACGACAATCGCTTCGTCGGCGAAGTACATGGCCAGGTGAGCGCCTTTCTCGATACCGGCAGGGGAGTCGCAAACCACGAACTCGAAGGTTTCCTTGAGTTCCATCAGGACTTTTTCCACGCCTTCGACGGTCAGCGCGTCTTTGTCGCGAGTCTGGCTGGCGGCCAGTACGTAGAGGTTTTCCAGGCGCTTGTCTTTGATCAGGGCTTGCTGCAGGTTGGCTTCGCCGTTGACCACATTGACGAAGTCGTACACCACGCGGCGTTCGCAGCCCATGATCAGGTCGAGGTTACGCAGGCCGACGTCGAAGTCGACGATGACTGTTTTGTGGCCGCGCAGAGCGAGGCCGGTACCGATAGCGGCGCTGGTGGTGGTCTTACCCACACCACCCTTGCCGGATGTAACCACGAGAATCTTGGCCAAGGTGTTTCACCCCTAAGGAAAAAGGACTTTTAGCCCCTGAAAAACATCTCTTGAAAACTACTTCAGTCGGACAGCCTGGGCTGGAGTTCGGTCAGCAGCAGGATTTACCCTCGGTAAACACCACCTATTGCCAATTTCCCACTTCGTTTGAGCCGTTTTCGCTACGTTTTAGAGATGCTTGGAAAATGCGGCAGTATCCGTTAAAGACGAGTGATGTTCAACACGTCACCCGACAGGCTGACCTGCACGCCCGCACCCCATAACGGATCACGTCGCAAGTCTTCGGAAACCTTGTACTGGCCAGCGATGGAGACCAGTTCAGCGCTCAACTGCTGACAGAAAATCCTGGCCTTGGTATCACCCTTGACGCCCGCCAGTGCGCGACCGCGCATGGGGCCGTATACATGGATGTTGCCATCGGCCAGAAGTTCCGCGCCCGGGCTGACCGAGGACACCACTACCAGATCGCCACCCTGGGCATAGATCTGCTGCCCGCCACGTACTGGCGAAGTGATGATGCGAGTCGGCTTGATGGTCGGTTCCGGCGGTTTTTCCGGTTTTTTGCGCAGCTCGTTTTCCTGCGGGTCGAGCGGCCGTTCGCGGGCGCCGGAGGGCGGCAGCACCGGCAGGTCGACGGCAATGGCCGCGGCAATGTCTTCGATGCGATTGGCGCGGATCGCCAGGGTACGCAGGCCATGCTGGCGACATACGCGCATCAGGCTCTGCAGATCGACTGCACCTTCGCTGGCCGGCAGTTTGTCCAGGGCCAGCACCAGGGGGGCGTTGCTGAAGAAGTTCGGGGCCTGTGCCACCTTCGCGGCCAATTGGCGATCGAGGCCTTCAAGGTCGTTGCGGGCCAGTTCCAGCACCGTGATGGCGAGCATGCTGCCCTTTAACTGGAACACAGGATCTTGGTCTAGCGATTCGGTTTGGCTCATGGTCGGCATAAAGCGGCTTGTCACTAAAAGTGCCGAGACTTATAACGAGAACGCCCGCGAGCCGCAAGCCGGGTCGAACCGATGTAGAATGCGCGGCCTTGTTGTCTGTCCGGAATCTGTAATGGATCGCCCGCGTTTTCGAGCTGCATTTTTATCCCCGCGTTTCTGGCCGCTGTGGCTGGGCCTGGGCCTGTTGTGGCTGGTGGTCCAGCTGCCTTATCCCTTTATAGTCTGCCTGGGCCGTGTTTTGGGGGCGCTGATGTATCGGGTGGCCGGCGACCGGCGGCGGATTGCCAAGCGCAACCTGGAGCTGTGTTTCCCCGAGAAGTCAGTGGCCGAGCGCAAGCGTTTGCTCAAGGAAAACTTCGCCTCCACCGGTATCGCCTTCTTTGAGATGGCCATGAGTTGGTGGTGGTCCAAGCCGCGCCTGGCACGTCTGGCCCACGTCGAAGGGCTGGAGCATCTGAAGCAGGCGCAGCGTGAGGGCAAGGGCGTGATTCTCATGGCTCTGCACTTCACCACCCTGGAAATCGGCGCCGCTCTGCTCGGCCAGCAGCACACCATCGACGGTATGTACCGCGAGCATAAAAACCCGCTGTTCGACTTTATCCAGCGTCGCGGTCGCGAGCGGCATAACCTGGATTCTCTGGCGGTTGAGCGCGAGGACGTGCGCGGCATGCTCAAGCTGCTGCGTGCGGGCCGGGCGATCTGGTATGCACCCGATCAGGACTACGGCGCCAAGCAGAGCATTTTCGTGCCGTTCTTCGGGATTCAGGCCGCCACTGTGACCGCCACCAGCAAGTTCGCCCGCCTGGGCCGAGCGCTGGTGGTGCCCTTCACCCAGCAACGCCTGGCCGATGGCAGCGGCTACCGGTTGGTGATCCACCCACCGCTCAGCGACTTCCCCGGTGAAACCGAAGAGGCCGACTGCCTGCGCATCAACCAGTGGGTCGAAGCCGCCTTGCGTGAATGCCCGGAGCAATACCTCTGGGCCCACCGGCGTTTCAAGAGCCGGCCGCCGGGTGAGCCCAAGCTCTACGCCAAACGCGGTTGAGTTGATTTCTTTCAGGCCCCCTTGAACGCCATGGACGGAGTGTTGCGATGAGCCCAGTTGAACCGGTCACAGGTCTGATTCTGTCTGGCGGTGGTGCCCGTGCGGCTTATCAGGTGGGGGTGCTGGCGGCGATTGCGGAGTTGCTGCCGGCGGGCGCCGCCAACCCCTTTCCGGTGATCGTCGGCACCTCGGCTGGCGCGATTAATGCGGTCAGCCTGGCCAGCGGTGCCATGGATTTTACTGCGGCCATCCAGCGTCTGACGGCGTTCTGGCAGAACTTTCGCAGCCACCAGGTGATGCGCAGCGACTGGCCCGGCGTGATCAGCCAGGCCAGTCGGTTTGTCGGCCATAGCCTGCTGGGCCTCGGTGCCCAGGTTCCCGTGGCATTGATCAACAGCTCGCCATTGCGCGACTTGCTCAATGATCAGTTGCACCTGTCGGGTATCCAGGAAGCCATCGAGCAAAACCAGTTGCACGCGGTGGCGGTGACGGCATTCGGCTACGAGTCGGGGCAGGCAGTGACCTTCTATCAGGGCGGCGGGGTGATCGATGCCTGGTTGCGCCATCGTCGTGTCGGCGTGCCTACGCGGATCACGGTGGAGCATCTGCTGGCCAGCTCGGCGATTCCGTTGCTGTTTGCGCCGGTCAAGATCGACCAGGAGTTTTTTGGCGACGGCGCCGTACGCCAGTCAGCCCCCATCAGCCCGGCGTTGCACCTGGGCGCACGGCGGGTGCTGGTGGTGGGCGTCAGCGGCAACCCGCGAGGCGCGGATGCTGCCGGACCGCGCTCCTACACCGGGCAGCAGCCGACCCTGGCGCAGATCGGCGGGCACATGCTCAACAGCACCTTTATTGACAGTCTTGAAAGCGATATCGAACTGTTGCAACGGCTCAATCAGTTCGGCCGGCTGTTACCTCCGGAGTTCGTGGGCAATGGCCTGGGTGTGGCGCCGGTCGAGGTGCTGGTAATTGCCCCGAGCCAGCCGATCGACGAGATCGCCGCCCGTCACCGCCAGGAATTGCCGGCGCCCCTGAGGGTGTTCTTGCGTGGCCCGGGGGCCACCAAGACCAGTGGCGCCGGGGTGCTCAGCTATCTGTTGTTCGAGTCCGGATATTGCAGCGAACTGATCGAGCTGGGACGCAAGGACGCCTTGGCCAAGCGCGAGGAGTTGTCGCGCTTTCTCGGGTTGGCGGCCGCCTCTCCCACGGGGCTGGCAGGAGAGGCAAACCCAGTCACTGGGGCGGGTAATCCCGGATGAACTGGCGGATCACGCTGGCAAAATTCTCATCGGCGGTAAACCCCAGGCTACGGGCGTAGCGGGCACTGAACTCTCCGGGCCATGAGCCGACAATCCGCTCGATGCTGGCATCCGGACGCAGCTCAATGCGTTGCGCCACCTCGTCGCCCGAGACCTCGCGCAAGGCGCCGATCATCTGCTCCGCCGTCTGCGACAGGCCGGGCATGTTGATCACCCGGCCTTCAGTCAGGCGCTGCGCCGCCAGCTCATGGCCATGAATCAGGTTGGCAATGGCCTGGGCCGGCGACATCAGCCACAGTCGGGTCCTCAAAGGCACCGGGCAGACGCTGGCCAGGCCATTGAGCGGTTCGCGGATGATGCCGCTGGCAAAGCTTGACGCTGCCAGGTTCGGCTTGCCCGGGCGCACGACGATGGTCGGCATGCGCAGGCTGCGGCCATCGACGAAGCCGCGGCGGCTGTAGTCGGCGAGCAGCAGGTCATTCATGGCTTTCTGGGTGCCGTAGGAACTTTGCGGCGCCCAGACCTGATCGTCGTCGACGACCTGGGGCAGTTGCCCGCCGAACACCGCCACCGAGCTGGTCATGACCCACTTCGGGCAGGTGCCCAATTGCCGCGCCCGCTCCAGCAGGCCCTGGGTGGCGCTGAAGTTGACGCGCATGCCCAGCTCGAAGTCGCTTTCGGCCTGGCTCGAAACCACGGCCGCCAAATGGAAAATACTGTCGGTATCGGCGTCGATCAGGTTGGCCAGTACCTGTTCATCGGTGATGTCTCCGCCTTTGACCAGGACCCGAGGGTCCGTGATGCCTTGCACAGGTTCGCGGTCGAACGCGGTGATGCGGGTGATGGGCTGCAACTGGCCGTGCCGGTCAGTGAGCGAGCCGAGTTGCAGCAGGGCTTCGATCAGGCGCCGTCCGAGAAAGCCGGCCGCGCCGGTGACGAGAATATTCATGAGTGACTCCAACTATCAGCGATTGACGAGTTTTCCGGGAATTCTGAAGACCAGCAGGGCACCGATGAACAACGCGCTGGCCATGACGTACATGCCGATCGTGGTGCTGTGGGTCAGGTCCTTGAGAAAGCCCATGAGGTAGGGCGAGACAAAGCCCGCGAGGTTGCCCCAGGAGTTGATCAGGGCGATGCCGGCTGCGGCAGCCGTGCCGCCGAGGAAGGCCGTCGGCAAACTCCAGAACAGTGGCAAGGTGCTGAAGGCACCCATGGCGCCCAGGGTCAGGCCGATCATCGACACCGTGAAGTTGTCGCTCCAGGTCGCGGAGATCATCAGCCCGACACCCCCCAGCACGGCGGTCAACGCCAGGTGCCAGCGGCGTTCACGCAGACGGTCGGCGCTGCGCGAGATCAGGACCATGGTCAGCGCCGCAGCGGCATAGGGAATCGCGGTGAGCATGCCGACTTCGAACACATCGCTGACGCCCGCCTGGCGAATCAGCGACGGCAGCCAGAAACCCACGGTGTAGAAGCCGGCGATCATGCAGAAGTAGATCGCGGTCAGCAGCCAGATCCGCGGTTGGCGGAATACCTGGCGGACGCTGTGCACCTGATGGCCATCGGTCTCGGCTTCGATCCGGGTTTGCAGCAGGGTTTTCTGTTCGCGGGTCAGCCAGCGGGCATCGGCGATGCGGTCGCTGAGGCAGTAGATCACCAGGCCACCGACCAGGATCGACGGCAGCCCTTCGAGGAAGAACATCCATTGCCAGCCCGCGTAGCCATGCAAGCCGTTGAGGGCGGTCATGATCCAGCCGGACAAGGGCGCGCCGATCAGCCCCGAGAGCGGCACGGCGGTGGCGAACAGGGCGTACATCTTGCCGCGACGGCTGGAGGGGAACCAGTACGAGAGGTAGAGAATCACCCCTGGGTAAAACCCGGCCTCGGCGATGCCCAGCAAAAAGCGCATCACGTAGAACGAGGTCGGCGTGGTGACGAAGGCCATGCACGAGGAAATGATGCCCCAGCTGATCATGATGCGGGCGATCCACAGGCGGGCGCCGACCCGGTGCAGGATCAGGTTGCTGGGAATTTCCACGAGGAAGTAGGCAATGAAGAAGATCCCGGCCCCAAGGCCATAGACCGCTTCGGAGAATTGCAGGTCTTGCGACATCTGCAACTTGGCAAAACCGACGTTGACCCGGTCCAGGTAGGCCACCAGGTAACACAGCAACAGCAGGGGCAGGATGCGCCAGGCAACTTTGCGGTAGGCCACATCCTCGAGGGAGGCAGTGGGTGAGCGGGCAGCAGTTTGCGTCAGTGATTCAGGCATGTCTTTACCCATCCTAGTTTCTTGTTTTGGGTGATTTTGTTTTTATCGGACTCGCTGAGGTGTCTTAGATATCATAATACATCATACGAATTCAATGGTCGGCGACCGGACGCGACGGCTTAACGGAAATCCAGTACCGTTAGCCCATTTGAATACAGAGATACCCATGTCCAAGCCTGATAACTCTTCCCGCGTCGACTCCCTGGCGTCGCTCAAGGACTCGGCCAAGGGCACGCTGGCGGATCAGGTGACAGCCGCGCTCAAGGCGCATATCGCCAGCGGCGAGGCGCTGCCGGGCTCGCGCCTGCCGACTGAACCGGTGTTGTCCGAGCGTTTTGGTGTCAGCCGTACCGTGATTCGCGAGGCGATTTCGCGCCTGAAATCAGCCGGCCTGGTGGAGGTGCGCCAGGGCAGTGGCACGGTGGTCAGCGAGGGCGCCCATATCAAGGCCTTCACCATTGACCTGGATGTGCGCGGCTCGATCGAGGCGGTGCTGCGGGTCACCGAGTTGCGGCGCGGCATCGAAGGCGAGGCGGCAGCGCTGGCGGCGCAGCGGCATACCGCGGAACAGTTGCAGGCCATCCATCAGGCCTTGCTGGCCATCGATGCGGCCGAGCAGGCGGGCCTTGATGGAGTGGAGCAGGACCTGGCCTTTCACTTTTCGATTTCCCAGGCCACGGGCAACCCGCTGTATCCCTCGTTGCATGAATTCATTGCGCAGTTCATCAAGGAGGCGATCCGCATCACGCGCTCCAATGAAGAGCGGCGGCGGGATCTGGCGAGTACGGTGCGTACCGAGCATTTCGCAGTATATGCGGCCATTGCCGCGCGGGATGTGGAAGGCGCGCGGCAGGCGGCTCTGACCCATATCCATAACGCGGTCGAACGCCTGAAAAACGCCGATCCGGCCTTTTGGCAGAGCCCGGGATCACGCATTTCCTGAGCGCCGGCTCGACGCGGCTTGCCTCAGGCACCGAGGCAAGCCGTATCATCCACGACCTTAGAAGTGGTACTTGACCAGCAGGCTGGCGGTGTCCTGGTTGGTTTCGAAGTTGCGCGAATCCTCGATCCCGTATTTGTTTTTCCAGTAGTCGTACTCGACACCGACGTACAACTGCTTCTCACCCCAGTTCAGCGCCTTGCCCAGGTCGTACTTGATCTGCGGGTTGAAGTGCAGGTTGGCGTGGTAGGTGCCACGGGCGTTCTTGTCGTTGTCCACCACCCAGTCCATGAAACCGTCGATCAGGATGTTCGAGTCGCCCACTGGAATGGTGTAGGACCACACCGGCGTGATCTGCCAGACGTTGTCGCCCGGGCGGCTGCCTTCGGTGTGGCGCTGGTAGAAGTTGAGCTGGAAGTAGTCGAAGCCGGGGATCGCCAGGTCAAAGCCCGGGCCGATCAGGTATGACTCGTTATCGCCTTCGCCAAACTCGTAAGTCAGTGCCAGCAGCACGTCCTTGATCGGGCCGAACTCCAGTTTCTGGTCGAATATCTTGCCGAACGACAGGCGTGGGCTGAACTCGCCGTAGTACGTATCCGGGCCGACGTTGCCGTCTTCCTTGCCGTTGTAAAAGATGCGGTCGAGGAAGAAGAAGTTGTCGCCGTATTTCCAGCCATCGGCGTGTTCGAAAGTGACGGTCTGCTGGATTTGCGGATTGACTTCGAAGTTCTTGCCGTACAAGTAAGTCAGGCTGTTGTTTTGCCATTGCAACAGGTCGCCGGCCATGGCCTGGCCCCCGGCCAGCAAGGATCCTGCAAGCATCAGGCGTGTGCACGTATGTTTCATTCGGTTGCTCCCAAAGTTAAGTGGTCCGACGTTTTTTCAAATGGGCGCTCTGGTGTGGCGCCTTTTTTAATTGCAGTAAAAGTCATCCATTCGGTCAGCTTTATTGCTGATAGCAAGAGCTGAGCCAACGCGCTTAAAAAGCAAAAAAACTCCCGCTCGGCTGTAGCGAAACAGTCGATTGAGAGTGGATTCGGCTTGAATTCAATGCGCCTTGATACTGTCCAGGGCCTGGGTAAGTTGGCTTTCTGGTCAGGTTTTAGATCCGGGCTTTTTTTTTCACCGGATATGCGCGGTCGCGGAGAATACTGGCTCCCGTGACCTGGCTCAAGTGCCCCGCAACAGCGCACTTGAAACAACTTTGGGGCATGTTTGGCCTGGCTTTGGACTGGGGTCCGCAAAGAGGGGGAGTCCTCACGTGGCCAATGCCGGGCATTTTGCGGCCCAGGCGCGGGCACAGCCCTCCAGGGCTGGTTGATGGCCACCGACGGTTCGGTGCTCGTCAGGCAGCGAGAGTGTGGAGCGCGCATCCTGTGGCCTCTGTTGTTTTTATTGTCAGGGCGTAGGGGGCCGGCGCCAGCCCCCGGGTGTCGACCGGGGTGGGCGTGCGGTGCAGCAGGTGAGCGGGGCGAGGCGTTGCTCGCCCGATTGGCGATCAGTGCGGGTGGGCGTGTCGGGCATTTTCGGCGGCGCGCTCATGGCCGCCGAGGATGTTGAACAACAGGTTCAGCGTCAGGGCGCTCAAGGTCGCCATGGCGATCCCACTGTGGGTGATCGGGCTCATCCATTGCGGCAGGTGGGCGAAGAACTCCGGACGTACCACCGGGATCAGGCCCATGCCGATACTCACCGCCACCAGCAACTGGTTACGGCGATCGGCAATGTCGGCCTCCTGGAGAATCTTGATGCCGGTGGCCGCCACCATGCCGAACATGGCGATGGCCGCACCGCCGAGCACCGCGGCTGGAATCGACGCCACCAGGAATGCCGCCTTGGGCAGCAGGCTGAGGACGATCAGCAAGCCGCCGGCGACGATGGTCACCGAACGGCAGCGCACGCCGGTCATTTGCACCAGGCCGATATTCTGGGCGAACGAGGAGTGGGTGAAGGTGTTGAAGAAACCGGCAAAAAATGACGCGCCGGCATCGCACAGCAAGCCACGGCGCAGCATGCGGGGTGTGACCTCTTGGCCGGTGATCTTGCCCAAGGCCAGAAACATCCCAGTGGATTCGACAAAAATGATCACCACCACCAGGCACATCGAAAGAATCGGTGCGAGGTGGAACTGCGGCATGCCGAAATGCAGCGGCGTGACGATCTGCAGCCAGGGCGCCTCGGCCATGCCGCTGAGATCGACCATGCCGATCAGCCCGCACAGCACGTAGCCCAGGCCCATGCCGATCAGCACCGAGATATTGACCCAGAAGCCGCGCATGAACCGGTGAATCAGCAAGATGCTGCCCAGGACCAAGGCGGCGATAGCCAGGTAGATGGGGGAGCCGAACTGAGCGGCGTTGCTGCCGCCCCCGGCCCAGTTCACGGCCACCGGAAACAGCGACAGGCCAATGGAGGTAATGACCGTACCGGTGACCAGGGGTGGGAAAAAGCGCACCACCTTGGACATGAACGGCGCGATGAGCATGCCGAAGAAGCCGGCGGCGATAGTGGCACCGAAGATCCCCTGCATGCCGATACCGGGCATGCCGGCCATGGCCACCATGCTGCCGACGGCGGCGAAGCTGGCGCCCATCATCACCGGCATGCGGATGCCCATGGGGCCGATGCCGAGGGATTGAACAACAGTGGCAATGCCGGCCACCAGCAGGTCGGCATTGATCAGGAAGGCGATTTCTTCACGACTCAGGCCTGCGGCCTGTCCGATGATCAACGGCACCGCAATCGCACCTCCATACATCAGCAATACATGCTGCAAGCCAACCAGGATCAGTTGCAGCAGCGGCAGGCGCTGAATCGCAGGCGCGTCGGGGATGCGCGGTTCGGATAACTCGGACATGCAACACCTCAGGTCTTTTTTATTCTTGTGATTTAGCGGCTGTGTGGTTGCTCACAGCCTTGTGCAACAAAGGCTGCGGTACCGTTTCCGGTAGCGCAGCCTTTCTCGGCATTACTTAGTTGGTCTGCGCCCCCTGGTTGATCCAGGCACCGATCAGGTCACGTTCCTGCTGGGTCATCTGAGTGATGTTGCCCAGGGGCATGATCTGCGTGGTGATGGCCTGGGCCTGGATGCGTGCGGCCTGCTGGCGAATCTGCTCCGGTGTATCGAACATCACCCCGGCTGGCGCGGCACTGAACAGCGGGCTGGTGGGCTTGGCTGAATGGCAGACTGCGCAGCGTTCCTGGATCACGCTGTGCACCTTATCGAACGCGGGCCCGGCGCTGGACGCCTGGGTCGCGGCGGCTGGCGCGGCCGGTGCAGCGGGTTTGGCACCACCGCCCAGGGCGGTTTCCGGTAGGGGCTGGTAGTCGATCTGGCCCGCGGCCTTGGCCACTGGTGCGGCGGCGGGTGCGGTCGCCGGGCCGGTGACGTACGCCAGGCAAATCATGCCCAGGGCTGCCACGGGCAGGGTCCAGGCAAACTTGTGGCTGTTGTGGCGGGTGTTGAAGTAGTGACGTACCAGTACTGCCAATACCGCGATCCCGGCCAGGATCAGCCAGTTGTATGAGCTGCCGTAGGTGCTCGGGAAGTGGTTGCTGATCATGATGAACAGCACCGGCAGCGTGAAGTAGTTGTTGTGGCGCGAGCGCAGCAGGCCCTTGGCCGGCAGTGCCGGGTCGGGGGTGCGGTTTTCCGCGATGGCGGCGACCAGTGCGCGCTGGGCCGGCATGATGATGCGGAACACGTTCCCGACCATGATGGTGCCGATGATGGCGCCGACATGCAGGTACGCACCGCGACCGCTGAATACCTTGCTGAAGCCGTAGGCGGCTGCAATCAGCAGCACAAACAGGATCAGGCCGAGCAGGGCTGGGCGCTTGCCCAGGGCCGAGTCGCAGAGGAAGGAGTAGACGAACCAGCCGATGAACAGCGAGCCGATACCGATGGCCACGCCTTCAGGGCCGCTCAGGCCGCTGCCCGGTGCCAGCAGGTACAACGTGGGGTTGGAGTAGAACACCACGCACAGCAGCGCGATCCCCGACATCCAGGTGAAGTAGGCTTCCCATTTGAACCAGTGCAGGTTGTCCGGCATGGTCGGCGGGGCCAGTTTGTATTTTTCCAGGTGGTAGATACCGCCGCCGTGGATCGCCCACAGGTCGCCGGCCAGTCCATCCTTGGGGTTGACGCGGTTGAGGTTGTTTTCCAACCAGACGAAGTAGAACGATGCGCCGATCCAGGCCACGCCGGTGATCATGTGTACCCAACGCACGCTCAGGTTGAGCCATTCCAACAGATGTGCTTCCACAGTCTTTACCTCTCGCCTGTCACCCTTGTTGTCGGGTGATCAGACCTTCTCTTATTGGTGGGGGGCGAGGATCAAACGCTCATCCTCTTTGAAAAAATGCTCATCGCAGTTATTGCCTGTGCCACTGCGATCAACCACCAGGAAGTCATCCCGCTTTTCGATCGTCAGCACCGGGTGGTGCCAAACGCCGCGATGGTAATTAATGCCCTGCCTGCCATTACTGACAAAGGCGCGGACCAAGCCCGATACAGGTTCATCGCCAAGTGGCGCGACCACGATCAGAAAGGGGTTGCCGAGCAGCGGGATGAAAGCCTGGCTGCCCAGCGGGTGACGCTCCAGCATGCACACGGTCAGCGGCATGTCCTGCGCGTCGGCGCGGAAGATGCTGATGATCGCGTTGTCTTCCGGCGTAGCGGTTTCGACCGTCGCCAGTTTGTGAAAGCGCATGGTCGAACCGTTGTTGATCATGAAGTGGTCGCTGCCGTCGGTTTCAATCACGTCACCGAAGGGG
Organism: Pseudomonas sp. QD4; assembly: GCF_049199125.1. Taxonomy (NCBI): domain Bacteria; kingdom Pseudomonadati; phylum Pseudomonadota; class Gammaproteobacteria; order Pseudomonadales; family Pseudomonadaceae; genus Pseudomonas; species Pseudomonas sp. QD4. The sequence goes on along the minus strand of NZ_JBLZOM010000003.1, from coordinate 271,031 downwards.
GCGAAGGCTTCTTTGGTCAGGGGTTCGATCATCAGTGTGCGCATGGCTGTCTCTTATCCGGATTCTGTGTTGTTTGTTCTGCTGTTGTGGGGAGGAGGGAGCACGCTCCCTCTCCGCGGGGCACTGCTTATTTAGCGACCTTGCCCAAAATCCGCAGGCGGCTGACGCCACCGTCCGGGAAGATGTTCAGACGGATATGAGTGATTGGGCCCAGGGCCTTGATCTGCTCGGCGAAGGTGTGTTCGGCGTGCATTTCCAGCTTCTGGCTCGGCAGCAATTCACGCCAGAACAGCGACTGGGTTTCGATCTGGCTGTCGGTGCCGCCTTTGACAAAGGCACCCTGGATCGAGCAGCTGTCCGGGTAGTTGCCCTTGAAGTGCAGGGTATCGACGACGATTTTCTCGACTTCGCCGGCATGGCCGAGGGCGACGATCACCCAGTCGTTGCCAGGGGTACGGCGACGTGCGGTTTCCCAGCCATCGCCCATGTTGATCCCGCGGCCCGGGTTGAGCAGGTTGCTGATACGGCCGAAGTGTTCATCGGAGCATGCCAGGGCGCGGCCACCGTTGAGGGCCGAGGCCAGGTCGACCTGTTCGTTGTCGCCAATCGCCGACCAGTCGCGGAACGGAATGCCGTACACCCGCAGGCGGGCCACGCCACCGTCCGGGTAGATATTGAAGCGCAGGTGGCTGAAGGCCTGGTCGTTGCTGATCTCGTGGTAGTGGTGGCTGTTGCCTTGCAGCTCGACGGCCGACAGCACTTCCACCCACTGGGTGTTTTCATTGGGCTCGCCGGAGGCCAGGAAGCAGGCTTCCAGGGAGGCCGAAGGCGGGAAGTTGCCGGTAAAGAATGAAGTGTCAATGTCCACGCCCTTGATCGAACCTGGCACGCCCAGGCGGATCACTGCGCTGTCGTAGCCTTCGAAGCGCTTGCGGCGCGACTCCCAGCCGTCCATCCACTTGCCGTTGTCATCGAAAACGCCCTCCTTCCATACGGCCGGGGTCGGCTGGAACATCCGGTTGGCATCGGCGAACCAGTCATCGGTCACCGAAATGATCTTGGTGCCCAGGCGGGCATCGGCCAGGTTGACGAACTTCTCGAAAGGTACGGCGTAAGCTTTCATTCTTCTTGTCTGCCTTTAATAAAGTGGCTGGGGATGCTTGCAGAGCCCTGGGAAACCGTTGCGTACGTGGTGATTTCTCGGGCTAAGGTCGCTATAGGGTCAGTAAACGGAACAGGGCGATCTTGTTGATCTCCGCCAGCGCGCATTTGAATTCGGTGTCCACCGAGTTGTGGATGCGCGTTTCGAACGCCGCGAGGATCTGATGCCGGTTGCTGCCTTTTACCGCCATGATGAAGGGAAACTTGAACTTGGCCTTGTAGGCATCGTTCAGCTCGGTGAAGCGAGAAAACTCTTCGGCCGTGCATTGGTGAATACCGGCGCCCGCTTGTTCGTTGGTGCTGGCTTCGGTCAGTTGGCCCTGGACGGCGGCACGGCCGGCCAGGTCCGGGTGAGCGTTGATCAGTGCCAGCTGGCTGGCATGATCGGCGCTCAACAGGATGTCGCTCATGCGCTGGTGCAGGGTTTCGATCTCGTCGATCGAAGCGTCCTGGCCCAGGTCGAAGGCCTTTTCGGCCACCCATGGCGAATGTTCGTAGGTGTCGGCGAAGGCTTTGACGAATTCGTCACGGCTCAGGGTCGACGGTTTCAAGGTCTGGAACGCAGTCATTTGGCGGCTCCCTGGAAAGGGTGTACGTCATGCCAGTGACGGGCAATGTCTACGCGGCGGGTGAACCACACCTGGTCATGGCTCTTGGCGTACTCGATAAATCGCTTGAGGGCGGCCAGGCGCGCCGGGCGGCCGATCAGGCGGCAGTGCAAGCCGATAGAGAGCATCTTCGGTGCTTGCGCGCCCTCGGCATACAGGACGTCGAAGGCGTCTTTGAGGTACTCGAAAAAGTCATCGCCCTTGTTGAAACCCTGGACCTGGGTGAAGCGCATGTCGTTGGTATCGAGGGTGTAGGGGATCACCAGGTGCGGCTTGCCGGTAGGATTGTTCGGCTCCCAGTACGGCAGGTCATCGTCGTAGGTGTCGCAGTCATAGAGGAAGCCTCCTTCCTCCATCACCAGGCGCCGGGTATTGGGGCCGGTGCGGCCGGTGTACCAGCCCAGTGGGCGTTCACCGGTGATTTCGGTGAGGATGCGGATCGCTTCGAGCATGTGCTCGCGCTCCTGGGCCTCATCCATGTACTGATAGTCGATCCAGCGGTAGCCATGGCTGCAGATCTCGTGGCCGGCATCGACCATGGCGCGGATCACATCCGGGTGGCGCTGGGCGGCCATGGCCACGGCGAAGATGGTCAGGGGGATGTCGAATTCCTTGAACAGCTTGAGAATCCGCCACACGCCAGCACGGCTGCCATACTCGTACAGCGACTCCATGCTCATGTTGCGTTCGCCCTGCAGCGGTTGTGCCGAAACCATTTCCGAGAGGAAGGCTTCCGACTCTTTATCGCCGTGCAGGATGTTGCGTTCGCCGCCTTCTTCGTAATTGAGCACGAAGGACAGGGCAATCCGGGCATTACCCGGCCAGTGAGGATGAGGTGGGTTGGAGCCGTAACCGATCAGGTCGCGTGGGTAGTCAGCGCTCACTGCAGTCTTCCTTCTTGTGCGTGATAACGGTGGCGTGGCGTGGCCTGAAAAAGAAAAGCCAGGCTGGCGTCACTGCGATGGAGTGATTGTATACAAAACTGTAATCACATTGTAAGCCTGAATTTTTGCATTTTTCATCGGTTACTGGCGCATTGTGATACTGCAAGAAACCTGCCTGACTGGTCAGCTAATCGACAATAAACCTTCTATTCCCATGGTGTGCCCGCCGGACGGTGGTTAAACGCTTTATGGCCGTCAGGTGACTTAATTTGTGATTTTTATTGTGTACAATTTTTTTTAAAAATGTCTTAATCAGTCGCTCGCCGCATTTTTTCAGGCCCTGAAAGGGTGCGGCCTCCTTATTAACTGACTCCGGGAGGCGCGAGGTCTGGGTGCTTGAAGCGCGCCAGCCACGCACAATCAATGGGACGTTTGACTACACACGTTTTGGATGCCGCACATGGCTGCCCTGGCAGCGCAATCAAGGTTGAACTGTACCGGGTCGAGGGAGCCCAGTTGGAGCTGGTCGCCAGCGCCCTGACCAACAGCGACGGCCGTTGCGATGCACCCTTGCTGCAAGGCGATGACTACCGTTCCGGGGTTTATCAATTGCAATTCCACGCCGGGGACTACTACCGCGCCCGTGGCGTTCAGCTACCTGAGCCGGCGTTCCTCGATGTGGTGGTGCTGCGCTTCGGTATCTCGGCCGAGCAGGACCATTACCACGTGCCACTGCTGATTTCGCCCTACAGCTATTCGACCTATAGAGGAAGCTAGGAGGCTCCCCCAAGAATCCTGCGCAAATAGCTTCTTTGGTCTTTCGCCCGCTCACACTGCGGGCTTTTTTTCGTCTGCTGAACACCGTTGCCGGCAACCGCCCCCCGCAGGAGGCGGCTCGCCGATGTTGTCCTCAGCGGCTCAGCAGCGATGCCGCACCGGCGCCGCTGAACAACCCGGCGCTGATGCGGTTGAACCAGCTCTGGCCCTTGCCGCTGCGTAGATAGCGCGCGGCACCGTGTGCGCCAAGGCCATAGGCCAGCTTGCACAGCAGGTCGAGCACGGTCCAGGTGGCGATCATGATCAGCAGCTGGGGCAGGAACGGCTGCTCGGCACTGAGAAACTGCGGCAGGAAGGCGGCGAAGAACAGGATGTCCTTGGGATTGCTCGCCCCCAGGACGAATGCGCGCCCAAACAGTGCACGAAAGCGCGGAGTCGGTGCAGCCTCGGGCACATGGGCCCCCCGGGAAGGCTGTCGCGATTGTTGCCAGCTCTGCCAGGCGAGGTAGAACAGGTACAGCGCGCCGACGATTTTCAGGGCGCTGAACAGCTGTTCAGAGGCCAGCAGCAGCGCACCCAGGCCCAGCGCCGAAGCGCTCAGCAGGCAGATCGAAGCAAACACCCCGCCGAGAAACGCCGGGTACGAACGGCGCAAGCCGTAGTTCAGGCTGTTGCTGATCATCAGCAAAGACAGGGGCCCCGGAATCAGGATTACCACCAGCGCCGCGCCGCTGAACAGCAGCCAGGTTTCCACACTCATCACTTTCCTCCCAATGCACAAAAGCCCCACCCGACGGGGTGAGGCGGTTAAAACCGGTGTCGCCTACAAGAAAATGAACTTGGCGATAAAGATCGCGCACAGCACGTACAGGCTGACGGAAATTTCCTTGTGCTTGCCGGTCCCGGCCTTCAGCACCACATAGGTGATAAAGCCCAGGGCGATGCCATCGGCCACCGAGAACGTCAGCGGCATCATGATTGCCGTGACGATCGCCGGAATGCTGTCCGTAGCCTCGTCCCAATTGATATGGGCCATGCCGCCCATCATCAGCATCGCCACGTAAATCAATGCGCCGGCGGTGGCATAAGCGGGAATCATGCCGGCCAGCGGTGCAAAGAACATGGCCGCGATAAATAGCACGCCGACGGTGACCGCGGTAAGACCAGTCCGACCACCTGCCGCGACCCCCGCGGCGCTTTCGACGTAGCTGGTTACCGGCGGCACCCCGACCATGGCCCCAAATACGCTGGACGCGCTGTCGGCCTTGAGAGCTCGGGAGAGGTTTTCGATCCGGCCATCGGCGTTGACCAGCCCAGCGCGTTGGGCCACGCCCATCAGGGTGCCGGCGGTGTCGAACATGTGCACAAACAGAAAGGCCAGGACCACGCTGATCATGCTGACGTTGAACACCCCGGCGATGTCCATCGCCATCCAGGTTGGAGCCAGGCTCGGCGGGGTCGAGAGAATGCCGTTGTAATGCACCAGGTCCAGGCCCCAGCCGGCTGCAGTCACGGCGATGATGCTGATCAGGATCGCGCCGAACACCCGGTGGTAGCTGAGTACGGCGATCATCAGGAAGCAGATTGCTGCCAGCAATGGGCCGGGTTCGCGCAACGAACCGAGCTTGATCAGAGTGGCCGGGCTATCGACGACAATGCCTGCGGTCTTCAGGCCGATCAGCCCAAGGAACAAACCGACCCCGGCGCCCATGGCATAACGCAGGCTTACCGGAATGCTATTGAGCAGCCATTCACGCACCCGGGACAGGGTCAGGATCATGAACAGCACGCCCGAGATAAATACGGCGCCCAGTGCGGTTTCCCAGGTGTAACCCATGGTGCCGACCACGGTGTAGGTGAAAAACGCATTGAGGCCCATGCCCGGCGCCAGGCCCACCGGCCAGTTGGCGTACAACCCCATCAGCAGGCAACCGAGGGCGGCGGCGATGCAGGTCGCGACGAACGCCGCGCCATGGTCGATGCCGGCGTCGGCCATGATGTTGGGGTTGACGAAGATGATGTAGGCCATGGTGATAAAGGTCGTCAGGCCGGCAATCAACTCAGTCTTGACCGTGGTGCCATGCAACTTGAGTTTGAAGATGCGCTCCAGCCAGCCATGGCGCAGCGGCGGCGAGAGGTCGAGCGTAGGGGCTTCGGATTTGCGGCTTTCCACAGCGAGTACTCCTCAAGAGTTTTATTGTTATTTCCAGAACCGGACACGCGAAGGTGGGCAGCGGCTCTTTGAGGCAGGCAAGGCTGGCGGGTTTTGTTGACTGGAAGGTCAGGAACTCGCACGGAGCGAATTATGCGTTTGTATACAAAGAAAGCAAATAATGTTTTCTATATTGTATTCGAAAACTCCGGCGCAAAGGCTATATGCGCCAAAGGGTGACGCAAGGCCGCCAGGCGCGGCCTGTACCGGCAACCGTGCAATCGATTTTTTGGGGCCAGATCTGGCCCGGGGAGGGGATCAGCGGTTTTCGCCCAGCGCCTTGTTCACGGCCAGCCAACCATTCACGGCCGCCTCGCCGGCTTCGGCAAATGCGCGCTGCAGCAGTTTGACCTGCTCGCGGCGCAATGACTGCTCAAAGCGCACGCCGTCTTCGCTCAATTCGAGCAGGCGTTTGCGCTTGTCGGCTTCGGACGCAACGCTGCTGACCAGGTGCATTTCCATCAATTGGCGCAATGGAATGTTCAGCGCCTGCTTGCTCACGCCCAGGGCGGCGAGCAGTTCTTTCACGCTCAGCCCCGGGTAGCGGGCGATAAAAAACACAATGCGCTGGTGCACCCGGCTCAGGCCTCGGCGTTCGAGCATTTCGTCGGCCTTGGCGGTGAACGCCTGGTAGCCGAAGAAAAACGCTTCCATGGCATCTTGCTGAGTGGTTTGGTTTTTAAGGTCAAGCATATTGACGTATCTGTCCGGCTCGGCGTAATTTCGGTCAAGCAGTTTGACGTATTTCCTTCAGCCTTCGCTAGCGGTGATCCCCATGGCCTTCTCCGAACGTGTCTCTCGTCTTAAAAGCTCCCTGATCCGTGAAATCCTTGCCGCGGCCCAGCGCCCGGAAGTGATGTCGTTTGCTGGCGGGCTGCCGGCCGAGGTGATGCTGCCGAAGATCGAATGGGACGACATGCCGCTGTCCATGGGTCAATACGGCATGAGTGAGGGCGAACCGCAGCTGCGTGAAATCCTCGCTGCCGAGGCCCGGGTCCTGGGTGTGCCGTGTGAGGCGAGCCAGGTGCTGGTGGTCAGTGGTTCCCAGCAGACCCTGGATCTGGCAGCCAAGCTGTACATCGACAAGGGCACCGAGATCATGCTCGAAGCGCCGACCTACCTGGCGGCGCTGCAGATCTTCCAGCTGTTCGGCGCTGACTGCATCACCGTGCCCCTGGAGGCCGACGGCCCGGATCTCGGGTTATTGCGTGCGCGCCTGGAACAACACCGGCCGGCGTTTATCTACCTGATCCCGACTTTCCAGAACCCGTCGGCGGTGCGCTACAGCGAAGCCAAGCGCGATGGGGTGGCGGCGTTGCTCGATGAATTCGGCGTGACCCTGATCGAAGACGAACCCTATCGCGAGCTGACCTTTGACGGCGGCAGCGCCACCCCCATCGTCAGCCGTTTGAAAAAGGCCAGCTGGATCTACACCGGCACGGTTTCCAAGACCTTGCTCCCCGGTTTACGTGTGGGTTACCTGATCGCCAGTCCGGACCTGTTCCCGCATCTGCTGCGGCTGAAACAGTCGGCCGACTTGCACACCAACCGTGTTGGCCAGTGGCAGGCGATGCAATGGCTTGGCAGCGAAAAATTCCAGCAGCACCTGCACGAGTTGCGAGCTTTTTACCGGGTGCGCCGCGATGCATTTCAGGCCGCACTGCAGACTCACTTCGCGGACCTGGCGGATTGGCAGGTGCCTCAGGGTGGACTGTTTTTCTGGCTGAGCTTGAAACAGCCCCTGGACACCCGCACCTTGCTCAAGCCAGCGCTGGAACAGGACGTGGCTTTTATGCCTGGCGAGCCGTTCTTTTCCGAGCCGGACCGCAATCCAGGTCATTTGCGGTTGAATTTCAGTCATATCGATCCAGCGCGGCTGGACGAAGGTCTCAAGCGGTTGGCCGCCGTAGTACGTCAAGCACAGGCTGCACAAGCAGCCTAAGGGGAGGGCCATGTACAAGGTTTACGGCGATTATCGTTCAGGCAACTGCTACAAGATCAAGCTGATGCTGCACCTGCTGGGGCTGCCCTATGCCTGGCAGGCGGTGGATATCCTCAATGGCGACACCCAGACCGAGGCCTTTCTGGCCAAGAACCCCAACGGCAAGATTCCGGTGCTGGAACTTGAAGACGGCACCTGCTTGTGGGAGTCCAACGCGATCCTAAACTTCCTGGCCGATGGCAGCCGGTTCTTGCCCAGCGAGCCGAGATTGCGCACCCAGGTCCTGCAATGGCAGTTTTTCGAGCAATACAGTCACGAGCCTTACATCGCCGTGGCGCGTTTTATCCAGCTGTACCAGGGCTTGCCGGCAGAGCGGCAGCATGAATACGAAAAACTGCAAAAGCGCGGCTACAAGGCGCTGGACGTGATGGAACAGCAACTGAGCCGCACGCCCTATCTGGTGGGCGAGCAGTTCTCGATTGCCGATATTGCGTTGTATGCCTACACCCACGTGGCCGATGAGGGTGGTTTCGACCTGGTTCGCTACCCGGCGATCCAGGCCTGGATCCAGCGGGTACAAAGCCAGCCGGGGTATATCGGGATGTTTGACTGAACCTGCGCGGCCGCCGGACCGGGGCTGAGCAGCCCCGGGGTTGGCGACCTCAAGCCGCCTGGAAGCGTTTGTCGAGGTAGTCGATGATCACTTTGGATTCATACATCCAGGTGGTCTGGCCGTTTTCTTCGATGCGCAGGCACGGGACTTTGATCTTGCCGCCCTGTTCCAGCAGGGTCTGGCGGTCCTGTTCGTTGTTTTTCGCATCACGCAGGGCCACCGGCACGTTCAGGCGGCGCAGGGTGCGGCGGGTTTTCACGCAGAACGGGCAGGCATGGAACTGGTACAGGGTCAGGTCCTTGGCGGCCTGATCGACCTGGGCCTGGGCGGCGGCAGGGCGCTGCTGCTTGCGCGGGCGGGTGATGAAGTCGATGAGGATGATGAGTTGGCCCAGGCCGACTCGGAGCGCTTTGACAATCACAATTACAGCCTCTTGCCCATGAATGAAGGGGCGGCAGCTTACCTGATTTTGCCCAGGCGAAAAAAAACCGGCGATGAACGCCGGTTTTTCTGTGTTCGGTATTACTTGATCAGGCTGAGAAACTCGCTGCGGGTGGCAGCGTTTTCGCGGAACTCACCGAGCATCACCGAGGTGATCATGGACGAGTTCTGTTTCTCGACACCGCGCATCATCATGCACATGTGCTTGGCCTCGATCACCACAGCCACGCCCAGGGCGCCCGTCACTTGCTGGACGGCGTCGGCGATCTGCCGGCTGAGGTTTTCCTGGATCTGCAGGCGGCGGGCATACATATCGACGATGCGCGCGACCTTCGACAGACCCAGGACCTTGCCACTCGGAATGTAAGCGACGTGGGCCTTGCCGATGAAAGGCAGCAGGTGGTGTTCGCACAGCGAGTAAAGCTCGATGTCCTTGACCAGTACCATTTCGCTGTTGTCGGAGCTGAACAAGGCACCGTTGGTGACTTCTTCCAGCGTTTGTTCATAACCGCGGCAGAGGTACTGCATGGCTTTGGCGGCACGCTTAGGCGTGTCGAGCAGGCCCTCGCGGGAGACGTCCTCGCCCAGTTGGCCGAGGATCGCGGTGTAATTCTGTTCCAGTGTCACAGAGGCTGATTCCATAAGGGTTTCAGAGGGGTACTGTTTCTGTCTGTACCGATTTTGTACCAATCAAGCTTTGTTCAAGCTTCCCGAGTTCGCCCCAGTCAGTGCTGGAGTTTATCCATCGGGCGTATGTCGATAGCAGCATCTGAACGCTATGACCTAGCTGATTGGCAATAAACGCAGGGTTCATACCCGCCATGAGGCACATGGTAGCGTATGTGTGTCGGCAGTTGTATTGCCGGCGGGCGCGAATAGTCAGATCACTCAGCGCAGCCTGGAAGTGCTTATCTGTAACGCTCGCTTGCTGAATGAACTCAAAGCTCTTGGTTGGCGGAAACACGAATGGTGACTTTGTATGCTTGCGCCTGGTCTGTCGTTCACGTTGCTTGGCGACCAGTTTAGCCTCCTCAATGGCATGTAAGGCTCGACTGTTGAGCATGACCTGGCGGGTGTTGCGGGTCTTGGTGCGCTCCTCAATCTTGTAGTCAACGACGATTCGGCAAACATTGGCGAGGCGTTTCTCGGTGTCAATCTCGCTCCATTGAAGTGCGGCGATCTCACCTGGTCGCATCCCGGTATAAAAGGCGAACTCGAAATAAGCCGCGTAGATACGCATTGAACCTGTGAGTGTTGAGTACAGGTGCGCGATTAGTGCGTCTGCCTCCGCAACGCTAAAGGGATCTATAGTCTTTTTTGCCTTCGCCGGTAGTTCAATAGATTCAACGGGGTTTCTATTGATTAGCCCGTCTTTTACAGCAGTGCCGAGCAATGTGCTGAGCCGCTGAATAGCCGAACGCTTCACTCCCGCTGATGCCCATGGCGTGCTGCCGACGATCTGCCGCAGCATCACCGAGGTGATGCTGTCGAGTGGAAATATCGCCAGGCTAGGCATCCAATATAGGTTGAAGGATATGCGGTAGTTTTTGCGAGTGCCTTCCACAACTTCCCTGCTGTTCAGCCATTGCTGGGCATACTCCCCGAAGAGAGGCGTTGCCGTATATGTGGCGTATGCAGAGTTAGGAAACAACTCTGCATAGCGCTGATCATCCATTACACCGTGTTTGATCAGGTTGGTTACGTTAGTGCGTAGATCGGCGGCCGCTTTAATTCCTTTCGGCGTCTGGGGATAGGGGAGGGTCTCGCAGCGCCGGCGCCCGTTCCATGTGAAGCGAATGCGGACTGATTGACCGGCAAATTCAACTCCTGTGGGCAATCCCATTGGCTTTCGAGCCATGCCTCGTATCTCCTGATGCTGTAATAAATGCGATTATCAATGACGTTCCAAACACCCTTGGGGATGATTCCCCGGGCACGTTTGCCTTGTAGGGCTCTGCGAGTCGATCCCACCAATTCAGCCATTTTTTCTTCTGGAATCTTGTCGACTTGATAGCTTTCGAGGGGGGTGTCGGCTGTATCAATGGCCTTGTTCATTTATTGGACCCTCCACTCTGCTAAGGCCTGGAGCTGGGCGGCTGCTCGTCGATTCCACTCCTTCACAGCTTCGTCATGCCCTGGTTGATCTTCGTAGTCGTGCTGTTGAACTCCAACCGGACCCCGCGCCAAACAAGCGGAATGCTCACCTACCCGACCCTGACAGATGACAACTGAGGAGTCGCTGTCCAGCTGCTCGACGAATGGATCCTGCTGACCGCAGAAAGGGCACGGTTGGAGCGGCACGCTGATCAACTTACCCATGGCTCGCGCCCTCTGTGGCGGTGTCTTTCTGTTCAATCTCGTTCATCTGCTTACGCACCACGTCGACCAGTTCGTGACCGGTTTGGCCGGGGTAAAAATATGTACTGACCTGGCCTCGAGCATTACTGCGACACCAGTCAATTCGCAGGCAGTAGGAGCCGGGGCGCCAAGTGTTCGGGTTTGCCTCCCAGTATGTGTAGGTTTTGGGGTTGCGCAGCTTGAGCAGGTGCTGGCGCTGCGCCAATGTCAGGTGCTGTGGATAGCTGCTCATGCTGCCTCCTTTAACTGCTCGGCTTGGCGCCAAGGGTCATTTGTACGGGCGAGGGCAGCCATTGGCGGCGGGCTGACGCTGTTGCCGCACATGTGGACCTGCTGGGTCTTGGTGAACGGCTTGCCGTCGGCGCCGTGGCTGATGATGTAGTCGGCCGGGAAGCCCTGGGCCTTGTACAGCTCAGCCGGTTTCAGCATCCGCAGGCAGATGTCGACGATCACATACGGCGTCCCCTGGAGCATTACGGTGACCATGGCCAAGCGATCCTTGGTGGTGATGGTCGGTGTTGGTGAGTCGCAGGCGCTGATGTTCTCGGTGCCGTAGTAGCTGATCAGGAACGCCGCAACGCGCAGGGCGCCGGCTTCATGCTCTGGCGACAGCGTGAGCGACACCAGGGAGCTCTTGCCGCCACCACCGGCGGTAATGGTAGGCGCCGGTTCTTCCAGGCCCTGGCCTACACTGGCGCCGAACGCCCGCTCCATGAATGCGCTGGCCAGCCCGTGGTGTTGGCCGCCGGCGCTGATGGTGTGCAGCGGGTCGTTTACGTCCCGAGCATCGCAGTTGCCACGCAGGTGCACCAGGTTTGCCACGGCCAGCTGCTGCTGGCTGCCGGTGTTGGTTACCGTGGTCATGGGTTCGTGCATGCCCTTGGCGTGCGTGGTGTTGAATCCCCCGTTGGCCTGGATCATCACCGCCGTGCTGACGGCTTGGCCGCCGCCGCTGGCCGTGATGGTGCCGATCGGGCCGCAGATGTCGTTCACCCCGTGGGAGCGGCGCTTGTTTGCGCCAGAGCCCTCGCCGTGCCCAGCCTGGACGATACAGGCGGAAGCCAGCGCGCGGTGGTTCTGGGTCATCAGCGTGCCCACTGGCTGTTCCATGCCCACCGGCTTGCCGGAGTACTCCGGGCCACCGGCCCCAACCATCAATGGGCTGATAAGTGTCAGCTCGCCGCGATTCGCGCAGGTCACCGTCGGCAGCGGATCAAGTGGGTCATTGATCCTGTCACTGCCCTGGTGCGTTGCTGGTGCGATCACCGGACTCACCACCGAGAAGGCGCCGCCCTTGGGGTAAGAGGTAATGGTGCGCAACGGCTCGCCGGCGGATTGCACGGACTCGCCTGACCAATTAGCAATCGGCACAATGAACGGCGCCGGGTTGTCGATGACAAACTTCTTCATCCCCTTGGCGACACGGCGCAGGGTGGCCTGGGCCAGGTCTTTCTTGCGACCGAAAATGCTTTTGCCCAGGTCGGTGAAATCGATGCAGTCGGCGGCGGTTTTCCACTTCTGCTGACCCTTGACCGGGTTCTTTGCGTGGGTTGGCTCTGGCCATACGATCGGCTGGCCGTCGCACCGGGCAATCATGAACAGGCGTTCCCGGCTCGTCGGTGCGCCGAAGTCGCACGCTTTGATCACCTTCCACTCGACGACATAGCCCATGCCTTCCAGCAGGGCCACGAAGCGGCGCCAAGTGCGGCCGCGCTGTTTCGGGTCTGGTACCAGGAACTGGTTGGATACTGGCACCTGTTCGCCCGGCGCTGCCACTCGGTTGGTGGTCTTTCCTTTCTGGGTCGGGTGCGGCACCTGGTCCAGGGTCACCACGCGCCCGGTTGCCTTGTCGCGCTTGGCGATCAGGCGCCCCCACTGCAGGATCTGCTTCACGTTCTCCAGGCTGATCACTCGGGGCTTCTTCTTGCCGCCCCACTTAAGACCGATCCACGACAGATTACGGATCTCGCGCTTGCGCGGCTGACCGCCGGCTGCCTGGCTGTGGTGTGTGCAGTCCGGTGACATGTGAAACCAGCCGACGGCCTTGCCGCCGCATTCGGTGTCCGGATCGCCATCAAACACGTCGGTGGTGAAGTGTTTTGCGCCCGGGTGATTTACGGTGTGCATGCTGATTGCTTGCGGGCTGTGGTTCTTCGCCACATTCACAGTGCGGCCGAGGCCCATCTCCAGACCGGTCCCGGCACCGCCGCCACCGCAGAAGAAGTCGACAACGATCTCATCGTCTTGCGTGTTGAAGCTCAAAGCGTATTGGGTCTTGAAATCGAAGGGAGGTTTTTTCATGGATGTCATGACTGCTTCCCCTGAACAAGCAGAGAGTCAGCTCGCCCTGATAGGTGTGCATACCCCACGGCAGGCTGCGCGGGCGGGCAATCCTGAGCGATTAGCGTTGCATCATCAGTGGCTGCCTCGCGCAGCTTTTCGTGGGGTATAAACGCCTCGGAGGTGTTGCTGGAAAGAGTAGTAATGCCTGCTGCTGCGCAGCAGAGGCTCTCTGTTTTCTGAGTGTCGACGCTGATCGAGCAGCAGAGCAAAGCGGCTCCTGAACATGCTGTGTGCCTGCAGGTTTGTGTGCCGCTTTTCTCTGGGGAATGAATGGGTGTCGGTCCTGTGGTCGCTGTTATGTGGTGGCTAAGATCACTTGAGTGGTTCATGCCACCTTCTCCTGATCTGCAGAAAGCATTGCAGCCAGTTCGAGCAGTTTCTCCCGGTGGGCGCGAGCGTCCCTCTCCAGCTTTTTACCTGTCCGGAAGGCCCTGAAGGTGTCAGCTGCAATTCTCAGAGTCTCAGCAGCTTCAAGTAGCGTCAGGCGCTCAGCCTCACCCAACTTTGTGGCTGACAGGGCGCGTTCGTAGTGGCCGTAGAGCTTTTTGTAGTGAGCCCGGGCCTGGTCGAGTTGTAGTTGAACCTCCCTGATCGCTTCAGTGCTGTCGGCGTGCTCAATCGTCTTGCCTTCTTCAATCCCTGAAGTGCGGCCATCGTTCAAGCCATTGCGATAACCGGCGCAAAAGACGATGCCGACAAGCAGGATGAAAACGATCAGTGCGCAGATTTGGTACTCGGTCATGTGGTGTGCTCCTGGTGATTAAATCCGGCTGGTGGTGTCAGCCGGATGGGTTACTGATCTTGCTCAGGTGTTTCGGTTTGCAGCTTGGCTTGGTCCTCGTCGGCTCTGTAGGCGCGGATATCGATCAAGGCGGCTACATGTCGGATGTGTGCGTACTTCGGTGCCTTGCGGCTGCCGTACAGTGTTGTGATGGGGAGCTGGATACGACCGCTACTAATTTCTGTTGCGAACGACTGCTCGTTCAGGTTGCGGAAGTACTGCACGCGCAGCTTGTCAAGGGGGATCAGCACGTCGCCGAAGGTGCGGTAAAGCAACTCGACGGTGGCTGGATCCGGTGCAGGCATAAGCCGCAGTGGGTTCTGGTTAGCGTTGCTCATTTTTCTGTTGGCTCTCCGTGCGTTTCTGGCGGGCCGGGTGGTTCCAGGTATTGAGGCAGTGGCGTTTGGTCAACTCGCGCAGGTGCTCAGGTACCTCAAGGAGCGCAGCGTTGCGCTCCTCTTTGGTCCGCATGGCAAGGATCTGGCGAGCGTATTCCCTAGGCCACGTCACGGTGGTCAGCCTGGATCTCCGGCAATGGGAGTCCTAACTGCTCGGCAAGCCAGTGAAGCCCGAGTTGTTTTACCCGTGCTGAGCGGCTGTATTGCATGCCGAGTTTCGGGTGCCACCATTTGCTTTCTTTGATGCCCAGGTACTCGCGATCCCGAGTTGGGAAGGTGGGCAGGTTCTGCTCGTTGAGTAGACCTTTTGCACGCATCAGTTTGATCAGTTTCGGCCGAGTCGTGCCCAGGTACTGGGCAGCTTTGGTGAGGTTGCGTTCCATGGCTGCCCCCTCACGCTGCATGCGCTGCAGGTGTTGCGACTTCAGACAGGTGCCGGATGGATTCGACCAGCTTCTGGTACATCTCGATTTCAGTGCCGCATAGGGTGAAGCACTTGGTGCGTGGTCGTTTCTTGCCAATGCTCATGATGGTGGTCACGGCATTGCGGGTGCTGCAGCGGTGCAGCGCCACCTGGATGGGGAGATCAAACCCCATGTACAGGTCCAGAACACCGCCACGGCGAACCAGCTCAAACAGCTGTTGTTGATGTGCGGTATCAAATTCGCCGTATTGACGAGTCGCATGAGGGAGGGGGTTGAGGTCAACCACGCCGTCCAGGTCGCTGGTGCCATTGGCGATTTCCTCGATGAAGTCCGCCAGTTTGAGGTGCGTCTTCGGGCCGTTTTCCAAGGTCAGCGTGTGGCGTTCGCTGCCGAGTTCAACCGTGAAGAGGGTGTCGGTAAGGCCGCGGTCGACCTTCAAGCGAAAGGTCATGGCTTCACGCTTGGGAGCTGAGCGGATCGTGTGCACGAATGTCTCACTCAAGTTCACTTGGGCGTTAAGCAGCTGCAGTGTGCGGTTGTCGAGTTTGAACACGTTCATGCTGCGTGCCCTCCGCCGTTAGGGTCGACAGTGGGAAACGCAGTGGGAGCCTTGAGGCGTGGCTTGGACGCAATGAACGCGCACCCGAATTGAAGCGCCAGGCGGCGAACTTCAAAAATTCGGGTGGATGTTGCGGCCGTTGGGTGGACGTGCAGAGTTGCTGTGGTGTGCATGGTGTTGCCTCGCTCTGTGGTGGAAGAGTGAGGCGAATATCACGTATCGTGCGCTACCATGTCAACACGAAATGTGATTTTTAATCACGGATTGTTCAGGAACCGTGATGACTTCAGTATTCCTCCTACTAGATGTATCTCCATCACCTCGCTTTTAGCTATATGAATTGGAGAGTGTTCAGCATTGACGCTGTCCAGTCTGTACATACCGTCACGTTGGTAAATGAACTCTTTGATCATGGTTCGACCGGCGACAGTTCGGACCATAACCTCGTCACCACTGTAGTAACTCTTGTTCGGTTCAATTAGGACGTATTCGCCGTTTTTGATCCTGGGGTGCATGCTATCGCCTGTGACTTTCAGGCCATAAGCATCAGGGTCGTCGCTGTGAATATTTAGATAACCGTCACCGTGGCCCGGTGGGAAATCCATTGCTTCAAAGAAACCTTCATTACCAAGCTGAGCAGTTCCAACCACTGGAACACGTCCTGTTTTCGCTGTTCCCGCGCCTATATACAGGGGGGAATCCTGGTTGATCTTCAGCTTAGGGCGAGCGCTGATGTCGTAGGTGTTCCCTAAAGTGTCATTGAACTTGTGAGGCGAGGGCCCTTCAGCTTCGGCAACAAGCTCAGCAAATTTAATGTTTAGTGCAGCTGCGATCTTCCCTAAATCTTGAAGGTTGGGTTGGCGGGTCCCCTTCTCATAGTTGCCGATTCGAGACTGTGATTCCCACCCACAGGCTTGGGCAAGCTCCTTTTGGCTCATGCCTTTGGCGGTTCTTAATGTTTTGATGCGTGAGCCGAGTGTGTTCATGGGGGTATTTTTACCACGCATTGAAATGTTTTTTTTGCACTTTGCGTGTTGCCTTAATCACGTAACGTGATAATATTTGATCCGTTCAAAGGAGGATCTGAATGAACAGGATTGCAGAGCTTCGAGACAAGGTCGGTATAAAGCAGCGTGATTTGGTTGCGGCCTTAGGCTGGACGCAAGCCCGGATCAGTAATTATGAGGCAGGGCGGAGAACGGCTGGCCTTGCTGAGTGCCGAGCTATTACTGCAGCGTTGAATCAGCTTGGGGCGAAATGTTCTTTGGATGAAGTTTTCCCGCCCGAAGTAAACGCTTCAGAGGCAGCTTAGAAAAAAGGCGACCCAAGGGCCGCCCAGTTCCTCCCGACACGCACCACCACAGCGCCGTCGGGTCGCGATAAAGATAGGCGGGCACACCACATGCAAACCGTCGATCTTTACCGCGCTTTCCAAGGCTCGGAAGCCTTGGTGTTGCTGCCTTTTCCACCACAGATTGGGCAGCTGTTGCGCCAGAGGTGAACAACGGATTGTTCGCCTTGGCACGGTGCCGGTATCGGTCTTGCGGACCTAGCCGGCTTTTGGGCCCTTTCAAGCCACGCGGCAAATGTATCACCACTGCATGCCGCGCGGCACTGGCAACTTACAAGGATTAATGCCATGAGCCGTATCGCTCTGAGTTGCGTTGATCGAGCACAGCGGGAAGTCCTGACGCTCGAATTAGCGCTGTACCACGCCGCCCGGGACTATCCAGGCGGCGCTGCTGCAATCGCCGCCACCACCGGCAGAAACTCCACCACGCTGCAGCACAAACTGTCCCCGACCCACCCCAGCCACTCGGTGAACATTCAAGAGTTTGGCGAAATCCTTGAGTTGACCAAGGACCGCCGGATCCTCGATGCGGTGCACGCGTTAGTCGGGGATACGACCTGGCAAGAGTTGGCCGAGGCGTATACCAACGACATGCCGGAGACCCTTACCACCGGCATTGCAGTCTATTTCCGCCAGGTGGCGGATCTGGCTGATACCTGGGCCAAGAGCATTGGTGACGGAGTTGTCTCCGACAGTGAGCTGGCTGAGATTCGCCTGCAGGTTTTTCGTGGCATTCAAGGGCTGTTGGGGATGTTCAACCGCGCCACCTACGTCAACAAGACGACGCGAGGTGCCGACCGTGGCTGATATCGCTGATTTTGCTAATGACCTGGTGCAGGAGCGTCTCGACCAAGCGCTTGCAGCACGAAATGCCAGCAAGCCCGAGACCGCCCCTCACTCCTTTTTGTTCTGCGACGAGTGCGACTCGCCGATCCCTGAAGCCCGGCGCCTGGCATTGCCAGGGTGCATCTGCTGCGTTTCGTGCCAACAGATCAACGAACTGCGGGAGGCCCGCCATGCTCGATGAGGTATTGGGGCAATTCGCCGATTACGGCCTGGAGCCCTTGCAGCCGCTGGTGTTCGGCAAGCTCACTCGCTGCAAGACTGCCCAGGACAAGGGCAAGGAAAAGAATGGTTGGTACGTGGTGCATGAGCACCGAACCGCGAAGGGTGAAACCCTGATCTTCGGCAGCTTTGGCGACTGGCGCTCGGGCGAGACGCAGAAGATCAAGGTCAAGGCCGGTCGCATGAGCGCTGAGGAGCGCGAGGTGATGCGCGCTCGCCAGGAGGAGGCCAAGCGACGTGCTGCAGAGGTGGCTGCCAACGCAGCGCGCCGCGCGGCGAACCGTGCGGCCTCGCTGTTCAAACGTATGCCCGAAAAGGGCCGCAGCACCTACCTGGATCGAAAGCAAATCGTCGGGTTCGGCGTTCGTTATGCACCACGCTCCGGCGCATTTTTGGTGCCGATGAGCAACGTACGTGACCAGATTGTCGGCCTGCAGGTGATCTTCCCCGAGAAGCAGCCAGACACCGGGCGAGACAAGTCCTACTGGCCCTACGGGATGTCAAAGGAGGGCGCTTTTCATCTGATCGGGCCGCACCCTGAGCCGGGCGAGGCCATCTTGGTGTGTGAGGGCTACGCCACCGGCGCCAGCTTGCACATGGCGACCTCGCTAACGGTCGCCATTGCTTTTGATGCTGGCAACCTGATGCTGGTTTCAAAGGCCATGCGTGAGCGTTTTCCTGGGCGCCCGGTCATTGTGTGCCGGGATGATGATTGGAAGACCAAACGCCCAAATGGCGAGCCTTGGAACCCGGGCAAGGAGCGTGCTGAAAACGCGGCGACCGTCGTGGGAGGCCAGGTGGTTGGGCCGAACTTTGCTTGTGAGCGAGAGGATAAGTGGACCGACTTCAACGACTTGCACTGTGCTGAAGGCTTGGACGCTGTCCGGCGGCAGGTGCTCGCGGTGGTCAAGCCTGCCGCAGCTGGTGGTTGGAGGGATCTGTTGGCCCGTAGTGAAAGCGGCATGCTGATTGCGCACATGCAGAACGTTGAGCTGATCCTCGGTAATGACGAGCGCTGGGCCGGAGTGATCGGCTTCAGCTCATTCAGTTCGAAGATCGTCAAACTGCGAGTCCCACCCTATGGCGGTGTGACTGGTGATTGGGCGGACATCGACGACATGCTGGTAATGAAGTGGCTCGCGCAGCAGTACAACCTGCGGGTAAAGGCTAGTCACGTGATCGAGGCTGTCAGCGTCGTCGCTCACGACAGCTCATTTCACCCCGTACGCAACTACCTTCATGGCTTGGAGTGGGACCAAGTACCACGGCTCAGTTCCTGGTTGACCGACATCATGGGTGTGGCCCCCACTGACTACAGCTCAAAGGTGGGCAAACGATGGATGATCTCGGCTGTGGGCCGGGTTATGTCGCCCGGCTGCAAGGCCGACTCGGTGATGATCCTTGAAGGTGCCCAGGGCGCCGGTAAGTCGACTGCCATGAGCATTCTCGGTGGTGAGTGGTTCATGGATACGCCGTTTACTCTGGGTGACAAGGACGCGTTCCAAGCGATCCGGGGGAAGTGGATTATCGAACTGGGTGAGCTGGACAGCTTCAACAAGGCCGAGTCGACCAAGGCTAAACAGTTCTTCTCGGCCTCGATTGATACCTACCGTGAGAGCTATGGCCGCAGAACGATGGACGTGCCACGCCAGTGTGTTTTCGTGGGCACGACCAACCAGGACGAATACCTCAAGGACGCGACGGGCAACCGGCGCTATTGGCCGGTGGCGTGTACCAAGGTTGAGCTGGAGCAGTTGCGCCAGGTACGTGACCAGCTCTGGGCTGAGGCGATGTTCTGCTACTTGGCGGGGGATATCTGGTGGGTTGTTCGAGATGAGGCGCCCCTGTTCGCTGAGGCCCAGGAGGAGCGCTTTGTGGTGGATGAATGGGAGGGCCCGATCCTCACCTGGTTGGAGGAGTCGCAGATCGGTGAAACCGCCACTGGTAGCGAGATCTTGGCCGGAGCCTTGAAGCTGGACTTCGGACATTGGGGCAAGCCGGAGCAGATGCGTGTCGGCGCGATCATGCATCGCCTGGGGTGGCGCAAGGTGCGGCAGCCCGCGTTGGCCAAGAGTGGGGTTCGACCTTGGGCCTACAAGAAGCCTGAGACGTGGGGCCGGCACTCGGCGCTGGTGGTCGAGAAGATCGAGGAGCCTTGTTTTGATTAAGGAGATCGATGCGCTGTTGCGGCTTTGGGCCCATGAGCTACACAGCGATCTATCCAGCGGTGGGCTCGCCGGCGGCAACATGGTCGCGATGATGATGGAGAGTAACGGCCAGCTCAGTCGAGGCAGGCGTGCAAGTAAGGCGCCACTGGAGGGCTCGCTCGACATGGAGCTGATCGTGACTAAGCACCTGGATGCAGAGCTGGCGTTGGTCGTGCGCGAGCACTACTGCAACCACGACTCCAACATGGCACTGCGTTATGCCCATTGCGGATGCGGCCGCGACACCTACTACCAGCGTCTGCACGACGCTCACCTGTGCATTGGTATGTTGCTGATGGGGAAGGCTGCTTGATCCTTGCCCTAGCTCCGTTCCTTGCTGTCCTACTGTCCAGCCTTGTCCAACTGCAAATGGGTGCAGTTGGACAGGCGCGGGGCACGTCTTTTGTGGTCTGTCCTACTGTCCTACCTTCCCGCACGTCACACACATGTGTGAGCGCAGCGGGCGCCCATACGCGCCATGGGCGCGCACGCGTGCTTTTAGCTTTCTCTCTTTACACGAGGAAGGATAAGTAAAGGTAGGACAGTGGGCCAGAGCCTTTAATTTCGGGGCCTGTAGCTGTCCGACCTGACTCAATATAGGTGGGACAGGTAGGACAGCGCCAAAGGCGCTGATAGCCGAAATAAAGATATTCACCGACATTGCCTAGGCGTTCACCAGACATTCACCGGGTGGCATTAAAACAGGCTTGCTGCCACCGGAATCGACCTGTAAAAAGTAGTCATCTTCGATAGGTGCGACCGCAAGCAGCGGGACACACCACCACACTGAGCCCGGCCATTGCGCCGGGTTTTTGCGTTTATGGGGTAGGGCGATGACGAACGAGCAGCAGGCTCTTGTAGATATGCCGGTATGGATGCTGATCATGCTGTCGCTGGTCGGCGGCGTGTCCGGTGAGATGTGGCGAGCGGACAAGGCCGGGGTCCGAGGCTGGCCCTTAGTGCGGCGCTTGGCGCTTCGGTCCGGCGCCTGCATCGGGTGCGGGTTGTCCACCATGATGTTGTTGCACGCTGCCGGCGTATCCATCTGGGCGGCTTCGGCCATTGGTTGCCTGACGGCGATGGCCGGCGCCGATGTGGCCATTGGGTTGTACGAACGTTGGGCAGCCAAGCGGCTGGGCGTGTGTGAAGTGCCGCCCAGCGATGGCGGTCAAGCATGACAGCGCCGGGCAGGCCGGGGCGGAGCCCAGAATTTCTGGGTCCTCCCCCGGGGCCGCCCCCTACACGGGTTATCGAACTCGCGGTTTCCCTGTAGCTGAGATTGGTGCAGGGATGTCCGTCTTTTCAAGGACTTAACAATGGGCAAGACAGTCAGCAAGCCCGAGCTTAGTGAGATCGTCGGTCGCGATGAACGCACCCTGAGCCGGTGGCAGAACGACGGGATGCCGGTGATTGAGTTCGGGGTAGGGCGGGGCAACGAAAACCAGTACGACACCCAGGCAGTGATCGAATGGCTGATGCGCCAAGCCGCACTGAACGGCAAGAAGGAGTCCACCCGGGACCGGCTCGACAGGCTGCGCGGCGACCGCGAAGAGCTGGCGCTGGCCAAGGAGCTGGGCGCGGTTGTGATCGAGGCGGAGATGGTCCAACGGTTTGAGACCGCGATCACTTCAGCCAAGATCGAACTGCTCAATACCTTTCCCGATGAACTGGCTACGACCTTGTCCGCCCGCTATGGGGTTGAGGTGGATGAGCAACTTATCCGCGAGCCCGTCGAATCAATACTGAGGAGGCTGTCCGCGTATGACCAGGACGACGATGATCCCGAGTGGGATACTGACGAGCCGGACGATGAGGAGGGCGCTGAAGAAGACGGCGAGTAATGGCATCCGTCGGGCGTGCCGAAAATGGGCGCCGCCGCCACGCATGAGTATCATCGAATGGGCCACTCGATACCGTTACCTCTCAACCGAAGAGGCGGGCAAGCCAGGCAAGTATCGATTTGACGTTACGCCTCACTTGATTTGGCCGGGTGGCCCGCTGGAGGCACTAGACGATCCGAATGTGTTTGAGGTCGTTGGGCGCAAGTCGGCCCAGGTAGCCTGGACCTCGGGCGTGATGGGTAACGCTATCGGCAAATGGATCGACCTCGACCCGTCCCCGATCCTGATCCTGTTCCCCAAAGCCGAAGCGGCGAAGCAATATGTCGCCGAAAAGCTGGAGCCCATGATTGCCGCAACTAAGCGCTTGCGTAAAAAGGTTGATCTGCGCAGCCGCAAGCTGCAGCAACGTCAAGACTTCAAGCGCTTTCCGGGTGGCTTCCTGAAGATGGTTGGCTCCAACAGCCCGTCCAGCGTGAAGTCGACGCCGGTACCTCGGGTGGCGGTGGAAGAACCCGACGACTGCAACCTCAACCTGAGGGGGCAGGGGGACAGCATCAAGCTGGCCAAGGAGCGTCTCAAGACCTTTCGCCGTTCAAAGATCATCATCGGCGGCACCCCGACCATTAAGGGGCTGTCGGCAATCGATGCAGAGCTGGAGCTGTCGGACAAGCGCGTGGGCCTGGTGCCGTGCCACGAATGCGGCCAGGCCCACGCGCTGAGCTTCGAACACCTGCACTGTGACGAAGACCCGCATTACTTCCATGAGGTCTACGGCAAGCGTCGACCTGAAACGGCGTTCTATGCTTGCCCGCATTGCAGCGCCATCTGGGATGACCACCAGAAGAACGCCAACCTTAAGCACGGGCGCTGGGAGGCAACGGCCGAATTTCGCGGCATTGCGGGTTACATCCTCAATGAGCTTTACGCCACGTTCTACGGTTCGCGGTTTGAGGCGTTGATGGAGAAGAAGCTGCAGGCCGAGCATGCCGCTTCTAACGGTAACCATGGGCCGATGATCGCGTTTACCAACAGTCAGATGGGCGAGTGCTACGAATACAAGAGCAACGCGCCCAAGACCGACGAGCTGGAGAAACGGGCCGAACCCTACGCCGAGTTGACCGCCCCTAAGGGTGTGTTGCTGGTGACGGTTGGTGTGGACGTCCAAGGCGACCGCCTGGCGCTGATGATCGTGGGCTGGGGCAGGGGCGAGGAGTCTTGGCGGTTGTACTGGGGCGAGCTGCCCGGCAACCCCATCGACCCCCACGACCCGGTCTGGTCCGAACTCGACAAGATCATTGCCACCCCGATTCCGGTTGAAGGCGGCGCACAGATCGCGGTTTCGGCGGTGAGCATCGACAGCTCGGACGGTAACACCAGTGATGCGGTGTACACCTACGTGCGGGACCGTCAGCGCTTCAACATCATGGCAATCAAGGGCGCGTCCATCGACAGCCGCGACCGGGAGATCTTCACCAAGCCGGCCCAATCGGCAGACACCAGCCAGGACAACACCAAGGCCGCCAAGTACGGCCTGCGGGTGTATATCGTTGGCACACATAAGGCCAAGACGCTGATCGATGGCCGCATGCGGCTCACGGGCAGCGGGCCCGGGCGGATGCACTGGTACAGCGAGATCCGCCCGGACTACTACGAGCAAGTCACCAACGAGGTGCTGGCACCGCATCCCCGACAACCCAGCAAGATGGTCTGGCAGAGGAAAGCAGGCCGGCGCAACGAAGCGCTGGACTGCGAGGTGTACGCCTTGCATGCGGCTCGCAGCCTCAAGACGCACCTGTTGCGTGACAACGAATGGGACCAGCTCGAGCAGCAACAGCTCCAGCCCACCCTCTTTTCTACTGAGCAGGCGGTCGCCCCGGTTCCTCGTCGCGCGGTTTCTCGCGGCAGGGGTACCCGGAGCCGCGTCGGCTAACCGAGGTTCACCATGACAGATGCACAACAACGCCTTGCGGAAGTACGGGCGGCGATCTCGGCCGTCCTGAACACCGGCCAGCGCCTGCGCCGAGCGGACCGCGAGGTACAACTGGCGGAGCTCAACAGCTTGCGTCTCTTGGAAAAACAGTACGCCGAACAGGTGGCAAGCGAGCAGGCCGCGCTCAAGGGGCGAGGCCGTAGCCGCGTTTCTTACGTGGGGATCTGATCATGTGGCCATTTCGTACACGTGAGTCTGCACCTGAACAGCTGATGCGCGAGGCTATCCGGGTTGCGAGGGCATCGACCGATGACCAGCAGATCGTCGCCCAGGGCGGTGGCGGCGGCGTCGAAACCCGCTGGCGCGGCGCCTCCCGTGTGCTGCGCAGCATGGCCAGCTGGATCCCTGGGCTGGGCAGTCCGCGCCGTGATTTCAATCAGAGTGAACGGCGCATGCTGGTGGCGCGCTCCCGCGATGCCATGCGCAATCACCTGGTCGCTCGCGCGGCCATCACGCGTTTGCGGACCAACGTGGTGGGCACCGGGTTGGTCTGCCGGGCGCAGGTCGACAACGAGGCGCTGGGCCTGAGTGAAGAGGAGGCGGATGCGCTGAACGGCCGGCTAGATCGGTTGTGGTCCTTGTACGCCGATGACCCTCGGGAGTGCGACGCGGAGGCAACACTGAACCACTACCAGCTGCAGGCCCTGGTGCTGGTGTCCTCGTTGGTAGCCGGTGATGTACTGGTGGCCAGCCCGGATCAAGAGCGGCCCGGGTGCATTTTCAGCACACGGCTGCAGCTGATCGAATCGGATCGGGTCAGCAATCCGAACGGCGGTATGGACCGGGTCGACCTGGTCGACGGGGTGGAGTGTGACGCGTTGGGGGCGCCAGTCGCTTATCACGTCTGCACCGGCTATCCCGGCGAGCACCTGGTGGGCAAGACGTTGGCCTGGGAGCGTCTAACCGCGTTCGGTGCTGAGACAGGCCGGCGCCGTGTGCTGCATGTCCTTGCAGACAAGGAACGGCCAGGACAGAAACGAGGCATGCCCTACCTGGCCCCGGTGCTGGAGCCGCTGCAGAAGCTGGAGCGCTATAGCAGCGCGGAGCTTATGGCGGCGGTGATCTCGGCCATGTTCACCGTGTTTATCAAGAAGGGGTCCGATTTCTCGGCCGGCAATCTGCCGATGACGGCACTCTCTGAAGAGCGTCCTGATGGAGACAACACGGCAGACGGTGAGCTGAGCCTTGGCGAAGGGGCAGTTGTCGACCTCGGGGTGGGCGAGGAACCGGTGGTAGCCAACCCCGGCCGGCCTAATGCCCAGTTCGACCCGTTCTTCACCGCTGTGGTCAAGGAGATCGGCGCTGCCCTGGAGCTGCCGCTGGAGGAGTTGCTGCTGCACTACAGCAGCAGCTACAGCGCCGCCCGGGCTGCAATGCTGCAGGCGTGGCGCTTCTACAGCCTGCGCCGCTGGTGGTTGGCCTGCGACTTCTGCCAACCCAGCCGCGAGCTGGTGATCGATGAGGCGGTGGCCCGGGGGTTGATCGACCTTCCCGGGTACGGCGACCCAGCCAAGCGCAAGGCGTACTGCCAGGCCATCTGGATCGGCCCAGCCCGTGGCGCCATCGATGAACTGAAAGAGGCCAACGCCGCCGGCAAGCGCATCGAGATCGGCGTTAGCAACGAAACCCTGGAGACCGCAGCGATGACTGGTGAGCCCTGGCAGCAGGTCTTCCGCCAGCGCGTGCGCGAGGTCGACCAACGCCGCAAACACAGCCTGCAAGCCCTGCCCAAGAGTGGGTTGGAAAACCCGCCTGAGCCTACCCCCGAAGAGGAATAGACATGCCGCGAGCACTTGAGCTGGCTGCCTCGCAGCCGTGGCTGATGCTGCCTGCCGCCCTGGATAACCTGCTGACCATCTCTGATCGCATGGGCGATCCGATGGCGCTGGAGACCAAGCGCGGGGAGCGGCTGGAAAACACCCGCCAGGTCACCCTGCGCAACGGCGTGGCGGTGGTGCCAGTCATCGGGCCGATCTTCCGTTACGCGAACCTGTTCACCGAGATCAGTGGCGCTACCAGTACCCAGGTCCTGGCCACTGACATTCAGCGAGCGCTGGATGATCCGAAGGTGAGGGCCATTGTCCTCAACATCGACAGCCCAGGCGGCGTTGCGTCCGGTATCAACGAGCTGGCGGAAATGATCTACGCCGGTCGCTCTCGCAAACGCATCGTGGCCTACATCGGCGGCACCGGGGCGAGCGCTGGCTATTGGATCGCTTCCGCCGCGAGCGAGATCGTGATCGACGAGGCAAGCCTGGCTGGAAGCATCGGCGTCGTTGTCGAGGCTGTCGTTGAGAACGAGAACGCCACCGGGCGTACGCGTTACCAGATCGTCAGCCGTGACGCGCCGAACAAGCGCCCCGACCTCTCTACCGAGGAAGGCCGCGCCAAGATCGGCGAAACCATCGACGCCCTGGGCGAGGTCTTTGTGGGCAAGGTCGCCCGCAACCTGGGCGTCGCTGCCGAGCTGGTCCCCGAGATGGGGGACCACGGCGGGCTGCGTGTCGGTGCCGACGCCGTTAAGCACGGCCTGGCCCACCGCGTGGGCTCGCTGGAGTCTCTGATCACTGAACTGGCCAAGCCGGCCATCACTAACCCAAGGATACACACCATGACCACCGTCAAGACCACGGCCGACTTGCGCACAGCTCTGGCAGCCGGCACCGACCCGAACACCATCGAAATTGCCCAGGCCGACCAGCCTGACCTCGCCGCGATCCGCGCCGAGACGGCCACCGCCGAGCGTGAGCGCATCAAAGGCATCAATGCCCTGGCCAGCAAGGGTTTCGAGAAGGAAATCGAGGCGGCCATTGATACAGGCAGCTCGGTCGAGGCCACCGCGCTGGTGCTGTTCAAGGCCGCTCAGGATCGCGGCATCTCGCTCCAGGGCATCAAGAGCGATGCCCAGGGGGCCACTGGAGCCGCCCCAACCGGCGACAGCCTGCAGGCCGAACGCCAGGCAGCTGTTAGCGCAATCGTTGCAGGCGCCTCGCGCCGTTAACCGGAGACACCCATGAGCAACCCTAAACGTGAAACCTATGTGCCACGCCAGATCTCGGCGGGCGACTTCCCCATTGTGATGGACACCGGCGTTATCGCTGCCGGCCAGACGTTGCACGCCGGGGCGGTCCTGGGCCAGGTGACCCCATCCATGGAGTACGTCCTGTGCAAGGCGGCGGCAGAGGATGGCTCGAAAACCCCAGTTGCCATCCTCGATCAGGACGTCGACACCACCGGCGGAGCGAAGAGCGCGCCTGTTCGCCTGACCGGCCAAGTGCTGGGCAGCCAACTCACCCTCGGCGAGGGGTTGACCCTGGCCGCAGCCAAGGCCGCTCTGCGTCCTTTGTCCCTCTTCATTCGCTGAACGGAGTCACCATGACTGACATTTTCGACACCATGACCATGCTGCAAGCGGTCGAGCAGATCCGCACGCCACGCCGCTTTCTGATGGACACCTTCTTCAACGGCTCCATGCCGGAAACCTTCGGGACCAAGACGGTGACCATCGACATCATCAAGGGCCAGCGCAAAATGGCCCCGTTCGTTCACCCCTCGCTGCCGGGCAGCGTTGCGTCTCGACAGGGCTTTGTCTCTAACACCTACGAGCCTCCCTACATTCAGCCCAAGCTGCCGACCAATGCTGAGCTGATCCTGAAGCGCTCGGCTGGCGAAAACCCTTTCTCCACCCGTACGCCGTTGCAGCGCGCTGGCGAGCAGTTGGGTAAAGACCTGGTTGATCTGGACGAGCAGATCATTCGCCGCGAGGAGTGGATGTGTGCGCAAGCGCTGACCACGGGTAAGGTCCGGGTCATTGGTGAGGGGGTTGATGACACCATCGATTTTCTGATGGAAGACAGCCACAAGATCACGCTCGGTAACGGGCGTTGGAATGCCGCTGGCTCGGATCCGATTGCCAACCTGCGGCAGTGGCAGCGCTTGGTGGCCAAGGACTCCGGTCGCACTGCCAACGTGGTGGTGCTGAGCGCCGAGGCCCAAGACGCTTTCCAGGGCAATTCAAAAGTCCTTGAGCAACTCAACAGTCGCCGCGTAGACATGGGGATTATCAAGCCCGAGTTACTGCCCGACGGTGTGACGTACCTGGGCTATTTGAATGATCCAGGCGTTGACCTGTATGCCTACAACGAGTGGTATCTGGCCGATGACACTGGCGACGAGGCGCCGGTGATCCCGGCCGGTGGTGTGATCCTGGGGGCTACTGCCACCCGCAACGCCATGCTGTATGGCGCGATTCAAGACCTCGACGCCATCGAGAGCGGCTTGGTCGAGGCGGCTCGTTTCCCTAAAAGCTGGGTGACACAGGAACCGAGCGTGCGCTGGCTGAAACTGCAGAGCGCGGCGCTGGCCGGCCTGCTGGAGCCGAACGCCTTCATCTACGCAAAGGTGGTGTGACATGGCTGCGAAAGTTGAGTACGTGGTGGTGGACGGCTGTATTCAGGACGGTCGCGAAGTCGTAAAAAAGGGTGAGGTGTATGCGCCGCCTAATGCCGAGGTCCGAGATCAATTGCTCGCTGAGGGCAAGATTGCCAAGCGCGGCAAGCTCGACGCCGAACAGGGCGAGGACGACTAGCTATGTCGTTCCGTGACCAGGTGGCAGTGATGGATGCGCGCCTGCTGGATGTCCTGGGCGATGAGGCGGTGATCGAGGGCATCGACAAGCCAATCCCTGGCTTTCTCGCTGCTCCCTGGTTGCAGCCCAAGTTGGGGCGGATCAATACGGGGCTTCGAGAGCCGCGTTTTGAGATTCGCGTCAGCGATGCGGCGGGCATCACCCCGGGCAGGCAGGTCTCGATTGACCTGCCGACCCAGGATGGCGGTGGGCATTATGACCTTGTACGGCTGGAGCCAGGCGGGGCTGGATGGGTGGCACTGGTACTGAGGGCTAAAGCATGAGCGTTGGAAGTTACGTCAGGCAAACATCCCGCGATGCCATGATCACCCTGCAGCCATCGGCCACCGATATGCAGGCGTTCAAGGACTTTGCAGCACTGGTACCCAAAGCCGCAGCCGCTGCTCAGCGGCGGGCTATCAACAAGACCTTACGCTGGCTGCGCACGCACATTGCGCGCGCTGTCAGCAGCAAGGAGCGGATTGCCGTTGCGGCGGTTCGCCAGCGGTTGCGGGCTTACCCTATCAACGGCAACGGCCAGGGCAAGCTCTGGTTTGGGATCAACCCCATTGAGTCCAGCCGGATCGGGCGAGCGCGTCAGAACCGCGCGGGCGTGTCGGTCGCTGGGCGGCGGTATCAGGGCGCCTTCTTCAAGAAGGTTTATGGCGGGCAAGCCGATATCTGGATCCGCACCGGCAGCAAGCACTTCAACGCGCAGGACTACCCCGAGACACGGCAGGGCAAACGGCGCTCTGGCTTCGTTGCCGAAAACGACAACCGCTTCCCCCTGGCCAAGGCCAAGGTGTCGCTAGATGACGTCCGGCCGCAGTTCGAACAGTGGGTTGCGAAGGCCGACGAGCGCCTGCTGGTGGTGCTGGAGCAAGAGCTGAACTTTGAGCTGCAGAAGTATCTGCGAGGAGCGAACAGTGTCTGATGAGCCGTTTAGCCTGGATCAGTTGTACGCCGCGATCGAGCAGCACGTGATCGAGGCGATCCCCGGGTTGTGTTTCGTGAGCACCATGCCCGACATGCTTGAGCGTGTTGCCCTTCCCGCCGTGGTGATTGAGCTGACGGAGTTGGAGCCCGGGGTTGATCAGCTCACCGGTGAGACGGCGCTGGAGGCGCGCTTTGAGGCTCGAGTGATTGTTGGTTCTGAGCAGGAGCAATGCCAGCAGCAAGCCGCGTTTGTGGCCTCGCAGATCGTGGTGCTGTTGCGCATGCAAACCTGGGGCTTGGCGGTCAATCAGGCCGAGTTTGTGAGGGCGGCCCAGGACTGGACCCGCCCGGAGCTGGATGGTTACGCCGTGTGGGTGGTGGAGTGGACCCAGGGCATTTACCTCGGCCAAGAGGAATGGCCGTGGCCCAATCAGGCGCCAGGTGAATTGGAGTATCACCTGAGTGAAGAAGCCCCAGGCGTCCGTGTTGAGGTTGAACCATGAGCTACGTCGCAGCCTCGCATGACCGCATGCTGTCGGGCCTGATTATTCCCTGCAGCGTTGTGGGTGTCGACTTGGCCGGTGGCACTGTGCGCGTATCGGACGGCGCCGGTTGGACCAGTGCCTGGGTGCGCTGGCACAGCCAGGCCGCCGGCAAAGCCCGTCACTGGCGGGCGCCGAGTCTGGGAGAGCAGGGAGCATTGATCAGCCCCAGCGGTGAGCCGGCGCAGGGTACGTTTGTCGCTGGCCTGTACGGCAACGCCGGCCCCCAGCCGGATAACCGCGACCACGTCGAGGTCTGGCGCTTTGATGATGGCGGCTCGCTGGTCTACGACTGGCAGGCCAAGAGCTACATCATCAGCCTGCCCAGCGGCACGGTGAGCATTCAGGTCGGCGGCAGCTCTGCGGTGGTGACGGACAACGCCATTGCTGGCAAGGCCGACACCATCACCCTGACTGGAAAGATCACCCTCAATGGCGACGTGCAAATCAACGGTGCCAGCCTGCAGCACAACGGCGTAAACGTCGGATCGACCCATACCCATATGGGTGTGATGCCAGGCCCCGGGTCAACCGGAGCGCCGCAGTAATACCGATCAGCAACCCATAACCCCATCAGCCGCCGAGAGCGGTTTTTTTGTGCCTGGAGAACAGCATGGTCACCCCCAAGAAACTCACAGACGAATCAGCCAGCCCCGGCCCTGCGGTGTTTCGCGACACCCTCTATACCTCCCGTGCTCTGTTCTTGCCGGACGGTCGCCAATTGGCGGTGGCCCAGGGTCGAGTGTCTGCCGAAGTCGGTGACGCCGTAGCCCTGGACTACCTGAGCAAGCACCCGGATCTGCAGCAGGAGTAAACGCGATGATCGGAATGGATCGCCGCACCGGCTTGCCGCTGTCGGGCATCGAGCATGTGCGGCAGTCCATCGAGGACATCCTGACCACACCGCTCGGCAGCCGGCGCATGCGGCCGGAGTACGGCAGCAAGTTGCGCCGCTTTGTCGACCTGCCGGTGACCGAGGGCTGGAAAAGTGCGGTGCAGGCCGAGGTCGCTCGGGCGTTAGAGCGCTGGGAGCCGCGGCTGAAACTGGAGCGGGTGCGGGTGACGGCGGTGGTGGGTGGCCAGATCACCTTTCACCTGACCGGCCAGTACCTGGGTAATAGCGCGATATTGGAGGTGGCGGCATGAGCACGCTGGATTTGTCGGCACTGCCGGCGCCGCAGGTGCTGGAAAGCCTCGACTTTGAGGAGCTGTACCAAGGCAAGCTGAGCACGTTTCGCCTGTACATGGGCGACAACTGGTCCGCCAACCTGGAGAGCGACCCGGTGGTCAAGCAGCTGGAGCTGGCGGCCTACCGTGATATGCAGTTGCGAGCCCGGGTCAACGATGCGGCTAAGGCCTTGCTGCTGGCCCACGCCAAAGGCACGGACCTGGACCACTTGGCAGCCAACGTCAGCCTGTCGCGCCTGGTGATTCAGGCAGCGGACCCGCTGGCGGTGCCGCCGGTGGAGGAGGTCAAAGAGTCGGACGATGCTTTGCGCGAGCGTGTGCAGCTGGCCTATGAAGGCCTGACCACGGCCGGGCCGCGTAACAGCTACATCTTGCATGCGCGCAATGCCTCGGCCCTGGTCGCGGATGCCTCGGCCGAAAGCCCATCACCGGCGCGCGTGACGGTGACCGTGCTGAGCCTGGACGGCAACGGCGCGGCCAGCCCTGCGTTGTTGGCGACGGTGGCTGCCGCGCTCAATGATGAGGATGTGCGGCCGCTGGGGGATCGAGTCACGGTGCAAAGCGCCCAGGTCCTGCCGTACCGCATTGATGCGGTGCTGCACATGAAAGGCCCGGGCCCTGAAAGCGATACGGCCCTGGCCGAAGCCGAGCGCAAGCTGGCGGCCTGGATCAATCCCCGCAAGCGCCTGGGCGTTGAGGTGGCTCGTTCGGCCATCGATGCGCAGCTGCACGTCGCCGGCGTGGCCCGGGTTGAGCTGACCAACTGGCAGAACATTGCCCCGACGCTGGCCCAGGCCGCGTTCTGCACCGGCTACAGCGTGACGCTGGGAGACTGATATGAGCAGTCTTCTGCCGATCAACAGCACGCCGCTGGAAAGGGCGATTGAGGCGGCAAACGCGGGTGATACCGAGATTCTGCTGCGCACCCTCTACGACCCCAGCACCTGCCCGGTGCACCTGTTGCCGCAATTGGCCTGGGCCTGGTCGGTGGATCGCTGGGACCCGCGCTGGTCCGAGGCGGTCAAGCGCAACGCCATACGCGCCTCGTTCTTCATCCATGCGCGCAAGGGCACCATCGGCGCGTTGCGTCGGGTGGTCGAGCCGCTGGGTTACCTGATCGAGGTGGTGGAGTGGTGGCAGACGGTGCCCGAGGGCGAGCCCGCCACCTTCGCGCTCAAGGTCGGGGTGCTGGACACCGGCATCACCGAGCAGATGTATCAGGAGCTGACCCGGCTGATCGACGACGCCAAACCGGTGACCCGGCACATGACGGGCCTGGCGATCAGTCTGGAGACCTCCGGTGTGATCGGCTTCGGCGCCTACGTGGATGAGGGCGAGGTGATCGACGTTTACCCGCCAAGCCCGCGCGATATCGAGGTGACCGGCCGCTATGGCCAGGTCATGTGCATTGATGAAATTGACACCCTGGACGTGTACCCATGATCGATTCAAACAGTCAGTTCTTCGCCATCCTCACCGCAGTGGGCGAGGCGAAACAGGCCAACGCTACGGCGCTCGGCGTGCCCTGGACCTTCAAGGAAATGGGCGTGGGGGATGCCAACAACACCGACCCCATTCCCAACCGGACGCAAACCAAGCTGATCAACGAGTGGCGCCGGGCCCCGGTCAATCAGGTGCGCACCGACCCGGCCAACCCGAACGTGGTGATCACCGAGCAGGTGATCCCGGCCGATGCCGGCGGGCGCTGGATCCGAGAGATTGCCCTCTACGATGCTGACGGCGACATGGTGGCGGTGGCCAACTGCGCGCCGAGCTTCAAGCCGTTGCTGGCCCAGGGCACCGGCAAAACCCAGATCATCCGCATGAACTTCATCGTGGCCAACACCGCGCAGATCGTGCTCAAGATTGACCCGGCCGTGGTCCTGGCGACCCGCGAGTACGTCGACAATGCGGTGATCGAAGCCCTGGCCAAGATGGATTTCAAGCACTCAGCGCTGGTGGCCACCACGGCTAACATCGCGTTGAGCGGGATCCTGACTATCGACGATGTGCTGCTGCCGGCTGATGCCCGGGTGCTGGTGAAGAACCAGGCCCAGGCCAAGGACAACGGCCTGTACGTGATGTCAGCGACCGGCGTGTGGAAGCGGGCGCAGGATGCCGACAGCAGCGCGGAAGTGACCCCGGGCCTGTTTGTCAGCATCG
This sequence comes from Pseudomonas sp. QD4, assembly GCF_049199125.1. NCBI lineage: Bacteria > Pseudomonadati > Pseudomonadota > Gammaproteobacteria > Pseudomonadales > Pseudomonadaceae > Pseudomonas > Pseudomonas sp. QD4. The sequence continues at coordinate 237,619 of NZ_JBLZOM010000003.1, read as the reverse complement.
AGAAGGGCACGGTCAACGGCGACAGCGTCTGGCAGTTGGTCACCGATGGGCCGATCACCCTGGGCACCACGCCGCTGGCCTTTGAAATGGCCGTGGGTCGTACCGGCATCAGCGCGGGCTCATATGCCAATGTCACAGTCGACAAGTACGGCCGGGTAATCGCCGGCACCAACCCGGCCACCCTGGCCGGTCATGGCATCACCGACACCTATACCAAGCCTGAGATCGAATCCATCGTCGCGCAGGCGTCGTCGCTGCCTGTCGGCTCTATGGTGGCGTTTCCCAAGGCCAGTGTGCCGCCTGGGTTCCTTGAGATTGATGGCAGCGTGAAGAGTGTTGCTGCCTTTCCTGACCTGGCGGCGTACCTCGGGACCACCTTCAACAAGGGCGATGAAGGCGCGGGCAACTTCCGTTTGCCGGACTCACGTGGGGAGTTCTTTCGGGGTTGGGACCACGGCCGTGGTGTTGATGCCGGGCGAGAGCTTGGAAGCGGTCAGGGAAGCCAGAACCTGAAGCACGTTCATCCTCAGCCATTGGCGGGTAATGGAGAGGTAATTTCGACGCAGTTTGTTCCAGGGTCGTGGGCATTAACCCCCAATCTTGCGAAGACGCTGATCAATGACAGCGCGCCAGCTGACAACGGAACAGCGGTTCCACTTGACTGGGCGGCAAGTGGTGGCAATGAAGCTCGCCCGCGCAACTTGGCGGTCATGTGGTGTATCAAGGCCTGGAACGCTCCGGTCAATCAGGGAAACATCGATGTTGCAGCGCTGGCCCCGCTGGCTGCTCAGGCGACAGAGGCAAATCAAGGTACGGCGAAAATCGCAACTGACGCGCAGATCAACGCTGGTACGAATGACGCGACAATCGTCACTCCAAAAAAACAGCGCATTGGTTTTTCATGCATGTTCGGTACTGACGGATATGTTGCGCTCCCGACTTGGCTAGGCGGATTTATCTTGCAGTGGGGTCGATTCTCGATCAACGGCAACTCCGCCACTGTGCTTTTTCCGACTGCATTCCCATCACGCGCGGTTTTTATTTCTGCGCAACGTGTCACGGACGGCACGGGGGCGTATGCGTTGACGCTCAGTCAAAACATTCCGCATACCAATTCGAGCGCCACTTTCCGGCATTCTGGCGGAACAATTACAGAAACCGATTTCTGGTGGGCATGGGGGTACTGATGGCACATTTCTACTCTGCAACAGCGCACAGCTTTTACACGTCTGCTGTAAACGGCAAGAGCATGCCGTCGGACGCGGTTGAGATTACGCGTGAGGCCCTGGTGTCGCTTCTTGCCGCTCAACGTGAGCTAAAAGTTATCGTGCCGGACGAGCGAGGATTTCCGATTGCTGTCGATCCTGGCCCGCCTTCTCATGAACAACTGATAGAAGCGGAACGAGCCTGGCGCGATGGTGAGCTTACATCAGCTGTCTGGCTGCGCGAGCGTCACCGCGACCAACTGGAGATCGAGGTGGAAACCACGCTTACGGCGGAACAGTTCAAAGAGCTGTTGGTGTACATGCAGGCTCTGCGCGACTGGCCGCAATCGCCAGATTTCCCTGTGCTCGAGCAGCGTCCTGCAGCACCACCCTGGATCGCCGAACAAACTCAATAAACGCCCCGCATCGTCGGGGCGTTTTTGTTCCTGCTACCCGTCACACGCACACCCCTACAGCCTCGCTTATGCGGGGCTTTGTCATTTCTGGAGCTTATCCATGAGCGGTTTCTTTCACGGCGTTACTGTCACGAATGTGGACACCGGCGCGCGCACCATTGCGTTGCCGACGTCCTCGATCATCGGCCTGGTGGACACCTTCACCGAGGCCCCGGCCTTCACGGCCAAGGCCAACGACCTGGTGCTGATCACCAACGAACGCGAAGCCATTGCGGCCTGGGGCCCGGACGCGGCCATCACCAAGGCCTGCCAAGCCATTTACCTGCGCGCCAAGGCGGTGATCGTGGCGTGCGGCGTGGCCAAGGTCGCGGATGCAGCGCAGCAGACCTCGGCGATCATCGGCGGTGTGCTGGCCAGCGGTAAGCGTACCGGCCTGCAGGCACTGCTCGATGGCAAGAGTCGCTTCAACGCTCAGCCGCGCCTGCTGGTGACGCCCAAGCACAGCTCGACCCTTCCGGTCGGGATGGCCCTGGTCGCCCTGGCGGACAAGCTGCGTGGCCTCGCCATCCTCGACGGCCCCAATACCACCGACGAGGCGGTGATGGAGTACGCCAAGAACTTCGGCGCCAAGCGCGCCTTTATGGTCGATCCGGGGATTCAGTACTGGGACACCGTGGCCAGCGCGACCCTCGACACATCGGCCTCGGCCTGGGTGGCGGGCTTGTTTGCCTGGACCGACAACGAGTACGGGTTCTGGGCCTCGCCGTCGAACAAGGAGTTCGTCGGCGTCACGGGTACCACGCGCGCCATTGAGTTTCTGGATGGTGACGAGACCTGCCGGGCCAACCTGCTCAACAACGCCAATATCACCACGATCATTCGTGACTCGGGCTTTCGCCTGTGGGGCAACCGGACGTTGGCGAGCGATCCGAAATGGGCGTTTGTCACCCGGGTGCGAACCATGGACATCGTCATGGACGCGATCCTCTTCGGCCACAAGTGGGCGGTCGACCGCTCGATCACGGCGACCTATGTCAAGGACGTCACCGAAGGCCTACAGGCGTTCATGCGCGACCTGAAGAACCAGGGCGCGATCATCAATTTCGAGGTGTATGCCGACACCGAGCTCAACACGGCCAGCCAGCTGGAGCAGGGCAAGGTGTACTGGAACATCCGTTTTACCGATGTACCGCCGGCCGAAAACCCCAATTTCCGGGTCGAGGTCACCAACCAGTGGTTGACCGAAGTCCTCGACCAAGCCGCTTAAGGAGCCGCAGCAATGGCAATGATTCCCGAAACCCTGGCGAACATGAACCTGTTCGCCGATGGCGTCAGCTTTCAGGGCGACGTGCCCAGCCTGACCTTGCCCAAGCTCACGCTCAAGACCGAGGAGCACCGCGCCGGCGGCATGGACGTCCCGGTGGAGCTGGACATGGGCATGGAAAAACAAGAGGCCGGGTTTACCACCACCGGCGTGCGCCGCGAGTCGCTGAAGTTCTTCGGCCTGGCTGATGGCACCTCGTTCAATGGCGTATTCCGCGGTGCCTTCAAAGGCCTCAAGGGCAAGGTCACCCCGGTCATTGTGACCCTGCGCGGCCTGCTCAAAGAGGTCGACATGGGCGACTGGAAGGCCGGCGACAAGGCCGAGATCAAGCACAACGTGGCCCTGACCTACTACAAGCTTGAGGTCGACGGTCGCCTGATCTATGAAATCGATGCGCTGGGTATGAAGCGTGTCATCAACGGCGTCGACCAGCTCGCCGCCCAACGTTCGGCCCTGGGCCTTTAAGGAAACCCCCTCATGTCTCAAGTCAAAAAGACCCCGGCCTGGATGGTCCTCAGCGCCGAGAGCGTCGTGGTGAGTCTCACCAAACCGGTGCAAATGAACAGCGTCACCTGCGACAAGGTCACCTTGCGGGCCCCGACCGTGCGCGATGTGCGCGCCGCCAATACCGCCGCCGGCGGCGATGACGAGCAGCGGGAGCTGCTGCTGTTTTCCAGCCTGGCCGAGGTCGGTGCCAAGGACCTGGAGGGTATGACCCTCAAAGACTACCAGCGCCTGCAGGCCGGTTATTTTCGCCTGGTGCAAGACGACGAACTTTGACCCGGCGGTGATGAAGATGGCGGCAAAGCGGCTAGCGAGTGAGCTGCACTTTTCCGCCGAGGAAATCATGACCATGCGCTTTTGCGACATGGTCTGGTGGCTCACGGACTGAGCCGGTCACATCGGGCATAGGGGCGACAGATGGCGAGCAAACTGGCATTAGGGTTGGTGATCGGCGGCGCCGTCAGTTCGACGGTCGGCGCTGCTTTCAAGACGGTTGAAAACCGGATCAAGAAGCTGGAAGAAACAGGCAACCGGGCCAAGGTGCTGAAAAACACCATCGGCGAAACCATGCGCTTGCGTGATGAATGGAAAAAGGCCTACGAGACCGGTTCCGCCTCGGCGTCCGGTCTGCTGCGTAAGCTCGAGGGCAATCTGGATTGCCTGCGCAAGCAGGGGGTGCAGGTCCACAAACTGCGCCAGGAATACCAGGCACTCGGACGGGTCGCCAAAGGTGCAGATCTGCAGCTCAAGGGGCATGAGCAAATTCGGCAGGGCAAGGACAGCCTCAAGTCGGGGATCGGCCAGGCAGTGGCCGGCGTCGGTGCGGTCGCGATTCCGACTAAGATCAGCGCTGACTATCAGGCGATCATCCGTGACATCGCGATCAAGTCGGACGTGGCCAACAAGCCGCAAGAAGCCCAGATGACCCGCACCATCATTCAGACCTCGCAAGACACCGGGATGGGCCGCAACGACGTAGCCGACCTGGTGAACCAATTGGTCGGTGCCGGCATGGAGCTGGACAAGGCGCTGGCCTATGCGCCAGTGGCGGCCAAGTTCGCCGTGGGGCAGGGCGCAACCGGGGTCGATACCGCGAACATGATCCAGGCGCTGCAGCAGAACGCCAATATCACTGACCCCAAAATCATGGAGAAAGCCCTGGAAGCCATTGCCCTGCAGGGCCAGGCGGGCAGCTTTGAGGCGGCCGACATGGCGCGCTGGTTTCCCCAGTTGTTGGCCAGCATGGGCAACATGAAGATTTACGGCATGGATGCGGTGAGTCAGCTGGGATCAATGTTGCAGGTGCAGATGAAGACCGCCGGCGGCACTGATGAGGCGGCCAATAACCTGAAAAACTGGATGGAAAAGATTGGTTCCGGGGAAGTGGTCAAGGCGTATAAGGACGCCGGTATTGATTACCACGCTTCTCTCAACACCGGTATTCAGGGGGGCATGTCGACCCTGGAGTCGAGTTTCGCCCTGGCCATGAAGTACATCAAGGCTACCGACCCGGCCAAGGCCGCGAAGCTGGAGAAGGCCCAGGCCCAGATCAGCAAGGAGACGGATCCGGTCAAGGCCAAGGCCATGCTCGAGGCACTGGAGCAGTCGTTGCGGACCGGCGATCTGTTCGCCGACATGCAGGTCAAGGCAGCCTTGACCGCATACTCGCAGAACAAGGCACTGTATGAGCAGCTGAAAGCCGAATCGAAGAACGCCACCGGCATCCTCGATAAGAACCTGGCCGAGCGACGCGAGTCGTCGTCGCAGATGTGGGCCGAAACCGCGCAGGCTCTGAACGACAGCATGCGCGCCGTAGGTGATGCCCTGCGGCCGGTGACGGACTCGGTAGCCCAGGGCATCACCGTGGTGGCCAAGTCGCTGACCGGTCTCACAGAGAAGGCGCCGCCGTTGGTGCTGGGTCTGACCGCCTTGGGCGCCGGGCTGATCGCGCTAAAAAACGTGGTGGCCGCATTCAAGATCGGCAAGGGCCTGCTCAACGTGGCCCGGGGCTCGATGATGGGCAACCCGAACGTGATTCAGCGGGTGTTTGTCACCAACCCAGGGGCGGGCGGTGATTACGACACGGATGGCGGTAAGGACAAGAAGGGCCGTAAGGGCGGACGTGGTGGTCGTGGGCGTGGTGCTGGCCGTGGGCTGGGTGCCCGCGCTGGTGCTGCCGGCATCGGTCGCGGTGCCACTAACTTCATTAAATTTGGCACCCTGCTGGCTGTGGTCGGGGCCGTCGTCAAGGCTAAGGACACCTACGACAACGCCGTCACCCGGGACGAAAAGGCCGAGGGTTATGGCGGTGCGGTGGGTGGCTTAGCGGGCACCATCGTGGGAGCCAAAATGGGCGCTGCGGCTGGAGCTGCCCTAGGCTCAATCGTGCCAGGGCTTGGCACGGCCATCGGTGGCGCTATCGGTGTCGTCGTTGGTGGCGCTCTCGGTTACTGGGGCGGTGACGCCCTGGGCTCCTTTGCAGGCAAGTCGCTGTTCGGGACCGACGAGTCGCTTAAAACCATGCCCATCGCTGGGCCGCTCATGATGGCGAACGCCGGGAAGAACATCCCCCCAGTTCTGGGCGACATCGCCAAATCATTCAAGACCGGCCAGACCGATCCAGCGATGGGGCAGGTGGTGCGGTCGATGGCCCTGGCGTCGCCCACTGCGGCAGCGCCGCCGATGATCAAGGCGCCGGAGCCTCCCAAGCCCGCACCGCCCAAGGTCGAGCAGCAACTCACCTTCGCACCGCATATGCCCATCGTGGTGCATGGCGATGTGAAAGACCCTGCGCAATTGGCGCGGGAGATCGAGCCGCAAATGCGCCGGATGTTCGACGAGTTCAACCGCCAGGCGGCGGCCCGTCAGCTGTCCGACGCACCACATATTTAAGGAGGGGCCATGGCTTACATGGAGCAACTGCAGTCGGGGTTCCAGTCCCTGGTGGCGGCAGGAGAGGCTGGCCGGCAAAGTGCCGACGGCATGCTGGGCCCCATGAACGGTGCGATCAGCGACATCACCGGCGCCGCCTCGGAGCTGGAGAACATACCGTTTGTGGGGCCTGAGTTGGGCGCCAAGCTGCAGCGGACCATGCGCGGCATCACGGCCGCCCAAGCTGCGGTCGGTGAGGTGGCGGCCAAGTACAGCCAGGCGGTCACGGCGGCGAGCCAGATCCAGGAACGCATGGGCGCACTCAAGGAGCAGGCGGCCAAGGCCAGTGCTGCGATCAACCGCATCGGCGGACAGATCAGCCCGAGCCTGGGCAACATCTTCCCGACCGGCGCCTTCGGTGCTGAGACCACGCCGGCGGCCGAGGCGGTGAAGCCGTTCCCGCACCTGCTGATCATTCAGCCGTTCCGGGCAGCCGGCGAGGCCTTCTACTTCAACCTCGACACGGCGGCCTTTGATGAGCTGCGGCGGCAGACGGGCTTTCGTTGGGCGGCTCAGGAGCGCCTGACCCGTAGCATCGCGCAGCAAGCGGTGGGTCAGGGCGACGACAAGATCACCCTCAAGGGCGCGATCTTCCCGGGGTTCAAGGGCGGCCTCGGTCAACTGCAGACGTTGCGCAGCATCGGGCGGCGTCTGCAGCCGTTGAGTCTGACCACGGGCTATGGCGAGGTGCTGGGCACCTGGTGCCTGACCAGCCTCGAGGAGGAACAAAGCCACCTGCTGGCCGGCGGCATCCCGCGTAAACAAGGCTTTTCACTGGAGTTTGTGAGCTATGGCGATGACCTGCAGAACGTCTAGCGGGGATCTGCTCGACACCCTCTGTCATCAGTATTACGGCCACCTGAATGGCTGTGTCGAAGCGGTGCTGGATGCCAACCAAGGGCTAGCCGATGAGCCGCAGCCATTCCGGGCCGGGGTGTTGATCGTGTTGCCAGATCTGCAGATCCAGGCCGAGGCCACGGTGCAGCTCTGGGATTGATTGCCCGTGCTACCTACAGACCCCGCCGCGTGCGGGGTTTTCCATTTCTGGAGCTTGAACAATGAAACCTGAGTTCCGAATCGTTGCCGATGGCAAGGACATCACCGCGCTGATCAACGATCGGCTGTTGACCTTGCGTACCTCGGACAAGCCTGGGATGGAGTCCGACGAGTTTGAGCTGCGCATCGATGACCGTGACGGCGCCGTGGCCTTGCCCAGCCGTGGGGCCAACATCGAGGTTTACATGGGTTACAGCGGCCAGGCCTTGACCCGCCTGGGCCGATACACCGTCGACGAGGTGGTGGTGTCGGGTCCGCCGGACTCCATCGAGATCCGTGGCAAGGCCAGCGACATGCGCGGCAGTGGCAAGACCACCCGCAGCGGCAGTTGGGAAGGTGTGCCGCTGCAGCAGATCGTGCGCGACGTGGCGGCGCGCAATGGCTGGACGCCGGTTTGCCCGGTCACCACCAAGGTGCCTCGGGTCGACCAGCTCAATGAATCCGATTTCAACTTCATCACGCGCCTGGCCAAGCAGTACGACTGCACGGCCAAGGTGGCGGACGGCAAGTTGTTGGTGTTGCCGCGACAGGCCGGGCAGAGCGCGAGTGGTAAGGCCCTGGGCACGGTCACCGTTCACCGCAGCGACGTGAGCCGCTACCAGTTCCGCCTTGGCGACAAGAGCACGCACAAGGCCGTGCAGACCAAGCACCAGGACAAGAAGAGCGGAAAGCTGCAGGTGGTCGACCTGGCCAACGATGAATCGCCCGATGGCCTCCCGCCGGTTCACACCGACCGGCATATCTACCCGAACAAATCCGCCGCCGAACAGGCGGCCAAGGCGCGCTTAGCGGCGTTCAACCGCAGCACCGCCGGCGTGCGCCTGGAAATGCTCGGGCGTACCGACCTGTTCGCCGAACGCATGATCAACGCCCAGGGCTTCAAGGTCGGGCTCGATGGTGAGTACCTGGTCGAGTCGGTGGAGCAGACGTTCACCCAGTCGGGCTGGAGCACCACCGTCGAGTGCAACGGCGGCAAGAAGGGCAAAGCCAAGGCCGCCGGAAAGAAGAAAAAGAAAGAGACCAAGCCGCTCAGGGTTGAGCAGCGTTAAACCCACATCACTGGAGACGTACGCATGACCATTAACGCGCAGCAGCTGCTGCAGATCCTCCCCAACGCCGGCGCTAAAGCCGGCGTTTTTGTTCCTGCGCTCAACGCCGCTATGGGTAAGTACGCCATCGTCACCCGGCTGCGTATCGCGGCCTTCATCGCCCAGATCGGCCATGAGTCAGGCCAGTTGCAGTGGGTGCGCGAGCTGGGCGGCGACCAATACTTGAGCAAGTACGACACCGGCACCCTCGCTAAGCGCTTGGGCAATACCCCCGAAGCGGATGGCGACGGCCAGAAGTACCGGGGCAGGGGCCTGATTCAGGTCACCGGCCGGGCCAACTATGCAGCCTGCAGCGAGGCGCTGTTTGGTGATGCGCGCTTGCTCAACACCCCGGAGCTGCTCGAGCATCCGGTGTATGCCGCGCTGTCGGCTGGGTGGTTCTGGCAGCGAGTGGGGCTGAACACCCTGGCCGATAAGGGGGACTTTCTTACCATCACCCGCCGCATCAACGGCGGTACCAACGGTCTGGCAGACCGTGAGGCGCTGTATGAGCGTGCGCTCAAGGTGCTGCCGTGAGCGCGCTGGGTGCACGCGGACTGATCGCCGCCCTTGTGCTGGGGCTTGCCCTCGGCGCCTGGGCTGCTTGGGCCTGGCAAGCCAACCGCTACGGCCAGCAATTGGCCGCCCAGGCCGAGGCGAACCGGCGTGAACGCGAGCAGGCGGCGGTGGCGGTGATCGATTGGCAAGACCGCCAGCAGGTTGAGCGCCGAGCGCTGGAGGATCGCCTGCAGGTGAATGACGATACCCACTACAAGGAATTGCGAAATGCTCAAACCGATCAGGCTCGCCTGCGTGACCGGCTTGCTACTGCTGATGTGCGGCTGTCAGTCCTACTCGCCGCCCCGGGTGGTGGCGGTGGGCTGCCAGCCGTTACCAGCGCCGGCGGCGTGGATCATGGAGAAGCGCGAGCCGAACTTGACCCAGCGGCTGCTCAACGAATTGTCGCCATCGCCGGCGACGGTGACCAAGGACTGATCGCCCTGGCGGCATGCCAGGACTACGTCAAAGAAGTGATTGCCCCGAAGTAAAAGAAGCGGCCGGCCTGGATGCGTCAACATTCCGGCCGGCCCCTGTCCCCGCAGAATGTCCCTGCAAGTCCAGCCAAGGCTTCTGCTTCGTGCACAAAGCGAAGCGAGCCTAGCACCTGTTTATCCATACAGTAAAGGTCTTGCTTTTTATGTCCTCTCCCATCATCCCCTGGATGGGCGGCAAACGCCGCCTGGCCGACCGCCTCATTCCTCTCTTTCCTCCCCACGAATGCTATGTCGAGGTCTTTGCCGGCGGTGCCGCGTTGTACTTCATGCGGCCTCAAGCTGCGCCCGTCGAGGTCCTCAACGACATCAACGGCGACCTGGTGACCCTTTATCGAGTGGTGCAGAACCACCTGGAAGAGTTCGTGCGCCAGTTCAAATGGGCACTTAGCTCGCGCCAGGTGTTCGAGTGGCAGAAGATGACCCGCCCCGAAACCCTCACAGACATTCAACGCGCAGCGAGATTCTTCTACCTGCAGCACCATGCTTTCGCCGGTAAGATCACTAGCCAATCATTTGGGACAGCGACGACAGCACCTGCCATCAACCTTTTGCGGATTGAGGAAAACCTATCTGCCGCTTGGCAGCGCTTGTCCGGTACCTACGTCGAAAACCTGTCCTGGCTTGAATGCGCCGAACGCTACGACCGTGCCCACACCTTTCACTACATGGACCCACCTTACTGGCAGACTGCTGGTTATGGCGTGGATTTTCCGTTCGAGAACTACGAGCGAATGGCGGACTTCATGCGACGCTGCAAGGGCAAGGTGATGGTGAGTATCAACGATCACCCGGACATTCGCCGGGTGTTCGAGGGATTTCATTTCGAAACCGTGGATATCCGGTACAGCACCACCAATCAGCGGCAGAAAATGGCGGAGTTAACCGGCGAGCTGGTGATTTTGAATTGGGAGCCTGAAGCCTTGGGCGGGCTTTTTTAGTCACCAAAGTTGCCCGGTGGAGTACAGGGTTAGAATAAGGTTTAGAAATCGAATGGTTTCAATGTAAGCGATTAATAGTAGCGCGTTCATGATTTCTGCTCGCAGTAGTCCGGCGCCGCATTAGTCACGGTGCTGGGTTTAGTTGGTTGGGTGGTACAGCTGCGAATGTACCGTTACTTTAATTGCTGCGTCAATAAAGGAGCATATTTTTTCAGTTAAATAAAATTATGTTGGGGCGTGTAATGCGCGCGTGGTGGCTGAGGGGCGCGGTTTATAAGGGGGTGGGTGGTTTTTGTTGGTTGCAGGCTGTTTGCTCGATTGGTTTAAAGCCCGTGATTGGGTGGGGGGCTGGATTGTCATGGAAAGTAGCACGGAATCTAAGTTAGAAAACCAGAATGGGAAACGAGTATGGAAAGTAGCGTGGAATATAAGTTAGAAAGCCAGAATGGGAAGCGAGTATGGAAAGTAGCGTGGGATATAAGTTAGAAAACCAGAATGGGAAACGAGTATGGAAAGTAGCGTGGAATATAAGTTAGAAAACCAGAGTGGGAAATGAGTATGGAAAGTGGCGAGAAAACTAAGTTGGAAAACTAGCTTGGGAAATGAACGTGAAAAGTAGCGTGGAATCCAAGTTTAAAACCTAGCTGCGGAAGCGAGCATGGAGCGTAGTCCGAAATCTAAGCTAAAAATGTGGCTTGGGAAGCGAACATGGAAGCTAACGTAGAACTAAAATAAAAGCCTATCTTGGATAACAAGCACAGAAACTTTCGTAGATTTTGACTGATTAATGCTTCACGCAATCGGGCGAATCAGTGATTCATCCTGATTTTTAACGTTTCCCACGGCTTTGCCGACCTGAAACCATTCGAACTTATCAGTGGGTTGGCACAGGTTTTTGGCGATCTCCTCGGCACGCTCGGGCGATAGCTCTGGGTCAAGCCACTCGTTCGCATGCTCAGGTGTCAGCACAAGCGGCCGGCGGTCGTGGATGTCGACCATCCCTGAATCACTCGCTGCGGTGATGATCACAAAACCATCTCCTTCGTGTGGCTCCAGCCCGAGATGTATCTGGGCCAGGGCGCCGAAGAACATGGGTCGCCCGCTCTTCAATCGGATGAAGTAGGGCTGTTTCTTCTTGGGATCATCGGGATCCTTTACCCACTCATACCACCCTTCACTGGGTACGATGGCACGGCCTTTTGGCCAGAGCTGTTTGAAGAACTTGCCGGTGGTAACCGTCTCCACCCGAGCATTGATCTGGTCGGGCCGCTTTCCCTTCGCCCAAAAGGGCGCCCATCCCCAGTGGACTGCATCTATGTGCAGTCCGTCCTCCAGGCCGTGCAGCACCTGCACGCGCGTCGAAGGTGCGACGTTGAACCGGTTTATCGGTTGAGCGTCGTAGCCGCTGAACAGCTTGAGCTGCGGGCTCAGCTCTTCCATGTAGACCGCCATCCCCTCGTATTGCACGAAGCGTCCGCACATCGCCGTCTCCACATGTCGGAAGTACTGAACGGCTCAGCGTGGCCGTTTTCAATACTGTAGACCCCAACCGATGCGCATCGTCATGAAAATCGACATCCAAAAAATCAACGAGCTTGAAGCGTGGTACGCACTTTTCAACGACCCTGAGTTTTTAGCCGGCCCCCCCGAAGATCGCTACGACGCCAGGTTGGCCCTTGCTGATGACCTGGTGGCGCGGGGCGTTATCCACAAGTGGGAGTGGAAAGAGCTGATGGAAGAGGCTGACGCTGGATACGCTGACGAGCTCGGCTGATATCAATCCTCCTGTCAGATAAATCCTACATGGAAATTGACCGCAAGCCGTTCTCACAGTTAACTGTATGTTCGTACAGTATTGAGCGACTACGTCATGAGCTTTTCAATTTTAGGCCCTATCGCCGAGCGCGGCCGGAAGCTGCCGCTGTGTCTCTTCCAGGTGCCTGCCGGGTTTCCATCTCCGGCGGCTGACCACATCGAGGCGCATATCTCATTGGATGAGGTTCTAAATATCCGTGCTCCCCATGTGTACTTGGTGTCGATCACCGGTGACAGCATGCAGGGTGCAGGAATCTATGAAGGGGATCTGGCCGTGGTCGACCGTTCGATTGAGCCGGCCCACGGCCACGTCGTCGTCGCATTGCTGAACAATGATCCCGTCTGCAAGCGCCTATGCAAGCGCGGCAAGGAAGTCATTCTGTTGTCCGAGAACCCTAAATACCCGGCCCGGTATGTCCTGGAAGGCGACGAGCTCTCTATATGGGGTGTGATTACCAGCACAGTGCGCAGCCATGTCTAAAGCTCTGCCTGTTTTTGCCTTGATCGACTGCAACAGCTTCTATGCCAGCTGCGAGCGGGTATTCCGGCCGGACTTAGCCAAGGTCCCCATTGTGGTCCTGTCGAACAATGACGGCTGTGTCATCGCCCGCAGCTATGACGCCAAGCCCTTTATCAAGATGGGCGAGCCGTATTTCCAGATCAAACAGAAACTTCGCCAGCACGGCATCGTTCCGTTCTCATCGAACTACGCGCTTTACGGCGACATGAGCGAGCGGGTGATGACGCTGATTGAGTCGATGGTGCCGGCGGTCGAGGTCTACAGCATCGATGAGGCCTTCGCCGACTTGACGGGGATCGATGGCCTGGACGCGCTCGGCCGGCAGATACGGGCTCAGGTGCTGCGCTGCACCGGCATCCCGGTTGGCGTCGGTATTGCCCACACCAAGACTCTGGCCAAGTTGGCCAACCACACAGCAAAGCGCCTGCAGGCTCAAACCGGTGGCGTCGTGAACATTTGCGACCAGGTCAAACGCGACTGGGTATTGCGCAACACTGACGTCTCAGAGGTTTGGGGCGTAGGCCGGCGAATGAAAGCACACTTGGACGCCATGGGCATCAAGAGCGCAATGGACCTGGCCAAGGCCGACCCCTGGACGCTACGAAAGAACTTCAGTGTGGTGATCGAGAAGACGGCCCGGGAACTGGCCGGCACACCGTGCCTGGAGCTGGACGAGCCCGACCCGCCGAAACAGGAGATCTGCTGTAGCCGGATGTTCGGCAAGCGCCTCAAGGAGTTGCCACCGATCAAAGAGGCCGTGGCCACCTACATGATGCGAGCCTCGGAAAAGCTCCGAGCCCAGAACTCCCTATGCAAAAAGATCCGCGTCAGCATCCGCACCGGCATGTTCAATCCGGAGGAGGCCAAGTATGCAAACGGAGTAATAGTGGATCTGCCGTACCCGACCGATGATGTTCGGCTGCTGACCAAGGCTGCGGTCGACGCGCTTGATCGGGTGTTCAGGCCCGGCTTCAACTACAGCAAGGCCGAAGTGATGCTGCTGAGCCTGTGCCAGCCTGGCGAGTACACAGACGATCTCTTCGCCATATCTCAGCCAGCCGAGGCTACGAAGGTGATGACGGTCCTTGATCAGATCAATGGCCGGTGGGGTAGAGGTACGCTTCGCGCTGCCAGTGTGCCGAAAAATCCGGACTGGGGGATGCGGCGGGAGATGATGAGCCAGAGCTATACAACAAAGTTGGATCAGCTATGGCGAGTTCATTGCTAGTGAGGTTCCCAGCGCAACAGTATAGGAGTCCGTATCAGACGCCGTAAGCTTATGGTGAAATCGGTTGTGAATTAAGAGAATCGGATGGTCGTGGAAGCCTGTGCTGGGGGGGCCGTTCTATCGCGTCTCTTCGAGTCAAAACCGGAAATCGGGAGCCGTTGATTGGCGGCTGTGTTCGCAAAAAATCGGCCAGATCAAAAGGAAGGCTGAAGTAGCGCCCAATCCACATTAGCAGCTCTGCTAGCTTAGGGGGCTTCGGCGTACTGGCGCGAAGTGTCTGCTTTCCGGCTTTTTGGATCGTCGACTTGGGATGGACTAGGCGATTCCTCTCGCTGAAGACTCTACGTAGTGTTTCGGCCTCGGCACAGCCTGGTGGGATCACGTAGTCAGGTAACAATATTTTCGGGCCATGCAGCCATTTTTCTGGCGTCGGCTTCGACTCTATCAGTTGGAACACGTCCTCTTTATCGAGCATCGAGAGTCCCCAGGCCAGCGCAAGGTTGATCTCGGCCTCACAAAGTGCCGCTGAGATTATGGCTACCTCAGTGTGGAGAGGCAGGATCCGCCAAGAGTAGCGATGGGAAACTCGCTCTTCTGGGGTTTTATCAAGTCCGGATCGCCGTCTCGCTTCCTCATCAATTTCCAAGTCGGAAGCTTCGGGGTTCAAAGAGATCAAGTGTGATCGCCACTTTACAAAGTCGGCACGTGCCTCTTCAGAGGTTCGGGTAGCATCGCTTTTGATCTCGTCACGCAATGCGATGAACTGCGGCCAAAGTCCTTTCAGTACGTGTTCTAGCCAATTGTCGCTTCCGACATGCCAGTTGGCTACTAAAACTGGGGCCTCAGCAATCCTTTCGCGAAACTCGTCCCAGCCATCACCGGTGATCAACGCCATGGCCCCCCCCTAGTCCGATGTCGGACACATCCATGTGATGCTGTGGTGTTGCATTCAATTCGGCGCTGATCAAGAAATACGCCGTGTGCAAAGTTAGTTGCCTTTTGAGAGTCAAAATCAAAAGAATCTCAGCACAACCATGTACCAATTTTTGTACCAATGCATAGGGATAGTAGTGAAAAACTGGGTTCGCTAGAGTGTGACCTAACCCGGTTTCGTTACTCCATCCTACCTAGGCAGCCCCACCTGAAATAGCGGTGTAATTCTGTTCCAGGGACATGAAACTACCTGTGGGATTTTACGCAAAGGGCAAGGGTACGGTGGCGGACACGACGCTGCAAGCATGCAACATCGGCTTTATTCGTCGCGACCTTCCATCATGGTGCGTTTGAGCATGACGTAAACCGCTCCGGCACCGCCATGCCTGGCCTGGCACGAGGTAAAGCCAAGCACTTGCGAATGCTGGCGCAACCAGGTGTTGACGTGGCTTTTGATCATCGGCCGCTTGCCGTCCAGGCGCACCGCCTTGCCGTGGGTTACGCGCACGCAACGGATTTCGAATTTGGTGGCTTCGGCGAGAAAGGCCCACAGGGTTTCCCGGGCTTTTTCCACGGTCATGCCGTGCAGGTCGAGGCTGCCTTCGAACGGGATCTGGCCAACCTTCAGCTTGCGCATCTGGCTTTCCTGAACTCCGTCGCGGGCCCACATCAACTCGTCTTCCGGACCCACGTCGATAACGAACTGGTCGGACAGGCCATCCACAGTCGTGGCGTCGTTGCGCACGGTCGCGGCCTGGCGCAATGTCGCAATCTGCGCCCGGTCGGACTTGGGTTTGCCGGTATCGGCGCGATCATGCTTGATCGGCTTGACGCCGCGGATCTCGCTTTTGAACAGGGAAAAATCGTCGTCTTGCATGTCAGCCTCCGCGAAGGGCGGCTAGTTTACCCAACTCGACGCCAGCGGCGCGACAAAACACGGGCGCGTCGAGTCAGTCATGTTTTTTCATCAGGTGCGGGGCGATGTTCAGCGTTTGCGGTTGGCGCATGCGGCGCCGGCAGCGACGCCAGAGCCAGACACCGGCGTACAGCAACAACAGGCCCACCACCAGAATCACCGCCGAGCCGGCTGGGCTCGCATTCAACTCGCCGAGTGCCGGAGGGCGTCCGAGCAGGCTGGCAGCGCCGGCCATTGCCAGCAGCACACCGAAGGTCGCCAGCAATGCAGAGAATGCCGCGCCCAAGCGCAATCGCCAGTTTCGCGGGCCTTTGGGCCGTAGTCGGCGTGCGTCAAAACCATCGGATATCTTCATTCCGACCTTCCTCAATGGGTATCGGCCCTTCGACCGGGAGATGCGCGGGTTGTTCCTGAGGCTAAGGCAATTGCCGCCAATGACAGGTTATTACGGATGAGCGGCCCACCAGCCGCTCATCTGGGGAGGGGATCAAATCAGATCTTTGGTCTGCGCCAGGGTGGCGAAGTTATCGGCCATGATTGCCATTTCGGTCTGCTGCACGGTTTCGGCGCTGAGGATGCCGCCCTTGTAGGGGAGGTCGCGGGTGGCGCAGGCGTCCTCGACTAACGTGCAGCGAAAGCCCAGGTTCTTGGCCGCGCGCACGGTGGTGCTGACGCTGGAGTGGCTCATGAAGCCGGCGACGATCAGGTCGAGCGAGCCGAGGTCCTGCAGGCGTTTTTCCAGGTCGGTGCCATGGAAGGCGCTGGGCAGCAGCTTGCCGATGATGGTTTCGTCACCTTGGGGCTCTAGACCCGGGATGAACTCGCCCCGTTCGCCTTGCGGGTCGAACAGGCCGCCGACGGTGCCGAGGTGACGCACATGCACCACTGGCCGGCCGGCTGCGCGGGCAGCGGCCACCAGTTGCTGGATGTTGGCGACGGCCGCCGCCATGCCGGACAGCGCCAGCGGGCCGTTCAAATATTCTTTCTGGGCGTCGATGATCACCAGGGTCGCGTGGCTCAGATTGGCCGCTGCATAACCACGACCGCTGAGTTGAAACATCGTCTTTGGAACAGACATTCTGGGGCTCCTGTGAGTGGGGCTTTTGCGTCATTGTCCTCTGGCAGAGCGCTTCTGTGAATCGCTACTAACGTAAGGTGCGCCGTTGTTGGCTTACAGCCGTGTCAAGGGCCGCGTGCAATGGCGTCCGACGACGAAAAACGGCTCCGGTGCCGGGTTTTTTCAAGCGTCGTCGGGGAGCGTTTAGGCTGCTAGAATTGCCAGTCGTTTTTTCAGGAGTCTGCCCGTGATCACTTCCCGCCTGCGCACCTTGCGCGACCACATCCGCTGGGCTGTCAGCCGTTTTCATGGGGAGGATCTTTTTTTCGGCCATGGGACCGACAATGCCTGGGATGAAGCCCGCCAGTTGGTACTGGGAGCCCTGCATCTGCCGTGGGAAATCGCCGACAGTTATCTGGATTGCGCGCTGGAGGACGATGAGCTGGTCAACCTGCAACGGCTGCTCAAGCGTCGGATCGAAGAGCGCATCCCCACCGCCTACCTGTTGGGCGAGGCCTGGTTCTGTGGCTTGTCGTTCATTGTCGACGAGCGTGTGCTGATCCCGCGTTCGCCGATTGGCGAGCTGATCGAAAAACGCTTTGCGCCCTGGTTGGGCCGCGAGCCTGCGCGGATTCTCGATCTGTGCACCGGGTCCGGCTGCATCGGTATTGCCTGTGCCTACGAATTCCAGAGTGCCGAAGTGGTACTCGCCGACCTGTCGTTCGAAGCCCTTGAAGTAGCCAATCAGAACATCGAGCGCCATGGCGTCGATGAACGTGTATTCACCGTGCAGGGCGACGGGTTTGACGGGTTACCGGGGCAGCGGTTCGACTTGATCGTGTCCAACCCGCCCTATGTCGACGCCGAAGATTTTGCCGACATGCCCGATGAGTATCAGCACGAACCGGAGCTGGGCCTGGCCTGTGGTGAAGACGGCCTGAACCTGGTGCGACGCATGCTGGCCGAGGCCGGCGAGCACCTGACCGAGAAGGGCTTGTTGATCGTCGAGGTCGGTAACAGCCAGGTGCATGTCGAGGCGCTGTATCCGGAAGTCGACTTCGCCTGGCTCGACTTCGCACGTGGCGGCCATGGCGTGTTCATGCTGACCGCCGAGCAGTGCCTAGCGCATCAGGGGCTGTTTGCCTCCCGCGTCTGAGGCATGAAAAAGCCCGCTCGATGGCGGGCTTTTACGTGACAACACGGATGTTCAGCGGTGGGTGGCGATCCAGATCAGCAGCCCGGCCTGGAACACCGCAAAGGCCACCAGGCAACTGATGGTAAAGCGCAGCCCGGTGTCTTCGCGTTTGTACTTGCTGACCTTTTCGTCCTGCTTGCGCAGTTTGCCTTCCAGCTCTTCGAGGTTCTGTTCGGCTTGCTGGAGCATCTGTGCGGCTTCGAGGATTTCCACGAACTGCAGCTTCTCGGTGTTCCACTTGTCCAGCAGCTCACCGACCTGCACCGCCTTCACGCTGCCCTTCAAGTGCTGGGCATCGGCGTAGACCACATCAAAGCCCTGGGTGCGCAGCACGTGGTCGCGGCGCAGGCGCGTGTCTTCGTTCAGCGCATCCTTGTTCGCCAGGTCAAAGCCTTCGATCCGATAGTGCGACCACTTCTTCTGCGCCCAAATCGCCGCCTGGGCCAGCAGGAAGCGGCCGATGCCGCGGTTTGCCGGTTCGATCTGCAAACCGCTTTCCGGCTGGAACGTGACGCTGTGGGTGGCATGGTCGACCCACAAATCCAGATGATTCTGTTCCTTGCGTACCCGTTGCCCGGGCAACGAAATACTCATGCGCAACAAGCTGTGCTCTTTGTTACTGCGCTCGGCATAACCGAACTCCACAAAACGCAAAGGCCGCCCACCGGTGGCGCGATCAGTCTGCAGCGGTGCCAGGCGGAGCATCTTATGGTGCTCGGCATGCACATCCGCCCACGGCCGCTCGACCGCCTCCGGGGCGGGTTTGTCGAGTTCGGTGTCGGTTGAATTCGGGGTTTCAGTCATAACGGCGAGGTCCTGTCCAAGCGCTGCTTGCCGACGGAAAGTAAGCGGCCGGCAAAGGCTTATCGGCCGTTTTTTTCAGGACTGGAGGGCGAAAACGCGTTAACGGATGTGAAGTCCGTCAATAAATCCGAGAATTTTCGTTCCCAGCTCGGCGGCCAGTGGCAGTTGCGGATCCTTGTAGGAGGCCAACTGACGCTTGATGTCGTTGGGCACGATGCGCATCACGTGGTTCATACCCTCGATCAGCGCCAGCTGCGCATCCGGCTTGGCGGCCTTGAGCATTTGCGCATCGCCGACGCCGACCTGGATGTCGTTGCTGCCCTGGATGATCAGGGCCGGCATTTTCAGTCTGGCAAAGGCGGCGGACGGGTCTTCCCGGAACAGGGTGATCAGGTAGGGCTGGACGCTGGGGCGGAAGATCACCTGCAGTTGCGGCGGCACGTCTTCATCCACCCGGCCGGCCTTGAGGCTGTCCAGGAGTTCGTTGGCGCGCAGCATCAGCGCGGGTGGCAGGCGGTAGCTCAACTGCTGGCGCAGTACCTGGTCGACTGGGCGCGCGGTGCCGGACACTGAAATGACCGCCGCCGCATCCAGTTGTGGAGCGGCGAGGGTGGCAATCAGCGCACCTTCACTGTGGCCAAGCACGATCAGCGGGCCCAGGCGCGAGTCGGCCTTGAGCTTCTGGCCCCAGGCCACGGCGTCCGACACGTAGGCGTCGAGGGTCAGGTTGCGTTCGTCCGGGGTCGCGGCCAGGCTGGCGGCGACCCCGCGCTTGTCGTAGCGCACGCTGGCGATGTTGTGCTTGGCCAGCACCCAGGCCAGGCGCTTGAGGCTGTCATTGCGCCCGCCGTCCGGGTTGTTGCCGTCGCGATCGGTGGGCCCGGAGCCGGAGATGATCAGCACCACCGGCACCGGCTGCTCGGATTTGGGCAGTAGCAGCGAGCCATAGAGTTCGCCGTGCCCGGTGTCCAGGCTGATCGGGCGTTGCAATACGGCGGCCTGGACCAGGCCGGTGAACAGGGTAAGGCTCAAGAGGAGAACTCGCAGCATCATCACGCCATCATGGATAAGGTGCCGGTTGGACTTCCCGGTACGGATAAGGTTCGAGGATGAACTAGTCCGATAGCCTGCGTATACTGGCGCGCTCAGTAATCCTGATTGAGTTATTTCGGCTGATTTCACGGAGCTCCCCGCATGTCCGGCAATACCTACGGCAAGCTGTTCACTGTCACCACCGCGGGCGAAAGCCATGGTCCGGCGTTGGTCGCCATTGTCGACGGCTGCCCGCCGGGCCTCGAGCTGTCGCTGGACGATCTGCAACGTGACCTGGACCGGCGCAAACCCGGCACCAGCCGCCATACCACCCAGCGTCAGGAGCCCGATGAGGTCGAGATCCTTTCCGGGGTATTCGAAGGCAAGACCACGGGCTGCGCCATCGGTCTGCTGATCCGCAATACCGACCAGAAGTCCAAGGATTACTCGGCGATCAAGGATCTGTTTCGCCCCGCTCACGCCGACTACACCTACCACCATAAATACGGCGTACGCGACTACCGTGGCGGCGGACGCAGTTCGGCGCGGGAAACCGCCATGCGCGTCGCGGCCGGTGCCATTGCCAAGAAGTTCCTGGCCACCCAAGGCATTGTGGTCCGCGGCTACATGAGCCAGCTGGGCCCGATCGAGATCCCGTTCAAGACCTGGGACTCGGTGGAAGACAACGCCTTTTTCAGCCCCGACCCGGACAAAGTGCCGGAGCTGGAGGCCTATATGGACCAGTTGCGCCGCGACCAGGATTCGGTCGGAGCCAAGATCACGGTAGTCGCCGAAGGCGTGATGCCGGGCCTGGGCGAGCCGATTTTCGATCGCCTGGACGCCGAACTGGCCCACGCGCTGATGAGCATCAATGCGGTCAAGGGCGTGGAGATCGGCGCCGGCTTTGCCTGCGTTGCCCAGCGCGGCACCGAACACCGTGACGAACTGACCCCGGAAGGTTTCCTCAGCAACAACGCCGGCGGCATCCTCGGCGGGATCTCTTCGGGACAGCCGATCATTGCCCACCTGGCACTCAAGCCAACCTCCAGCATCACCACTGCGGGCCGTTCCATCGACGTTGATGGCAACCCGGTGGACGTCATCACCAAGGGCCGTCACGACCCGTGCGTCGGCATTCGCGCCACGCCGATCGCCGAGGCGATGATGGCCATCGTGCTGATGGATCACCTGCTGCGTCATCGCGGGCAGAATGCCGACGTGCGCGTCAGCACGCCGGTGCTGGGCCAGTTGTAATGGCGGTCCTGCCAGTCGCCACGGTCTGAACGCCGTGGCGGCGCTCCCGTACTGGCGGCTCTCCAGTTTCTACCTGTTCTATTTCGCCTTGCTGGGGTCGACCGCGCCGTTTCTTGCGCTGTATTTCGACCACCTGGGGTTTTCCAGCGCGCGCATTGGCGAGTTGGTGGCCATCCCCATGCTGATGCGCTGCGTGGCGCCCAATATCTGGGGCTGGCTGGGGGACTACAGCGGGCGGCGCTTGGCTATCGTGCGTTTTGGCGCGATCTGCACGTTGCTGAGTTTTTCGCTGATTTTCATCAGCAAGACCTACGCCTGGCTGGCGATGGTCATGGCCCTGCACGCCTTCTTCTGGCACGCGGTGCTGCCCCAGTTCGAAGTGATCACCCTGGCCCATCTGCGGGGCCAGCCCGCACGCTACAGCCAGATCCGCCTGTGGGGCTCGATCGGTTTTATCCTGGCGGTGGTCATCATCGGGCGCCTGTTCGAATGGCTGAGCCTGGATATCTACCCGGTGACGCTGGTGGTGATCATGTCCGGAATCGTACTCAGCAGCGCCTGGGTGCCCAATGCCCAGCCTGCGACCCAAGGCAGCAACAGCTCGGCGGGTTCGGGGTTTCTCAAGCAACTGCGGGTGCCGGGCGTCCTGGCGTTTTATCTATGCGTGGCCTTGATGCAGTTGAGCCATGGCCCGTATAACACCTTCCTCACGTTGCACCTGGAGCGACTCGGTTACAGCCGTGGGTTGATCGGCCTGTTGTGGGCGCTGGGGGTGGTGGCCGAAGTGCTGATGTTTCTGGCCATGAGCCGGATCCTGGCGCGCTTTTCAGTACGCCGGGTGCTGCTGGCGAGTGTGCTGCTGGCGGCCTTGCGCTGGCTGCTGCTGGGGGAGTTTGCCGAGTACCTCGGGGTCTTGTTGCTGGCCCAGGTGCTGCACGCGGCGACATTCGGCAGCTTTCATGCGGCTGCCATTCATTTCGTGCAACGTAGTTTCGGTGCCCGCCAGCAGGGTCAGGGCCAGGCGCTGTATGCCGCCTTGGCCGGTGCCGGCGGGGCCATGGGGGCCTTGTATTCCGGTTACAGCTGGAATGCCCTGGGACCTGTGTTGACCTTTAGTATTGCCAGCGTCGCAGCTTTGGCTGCAGCCGTTATCATTGCCACACGTATGCAAGAGGACAGGCCATGAGCCTTACCCGTGAACAGCTCGCCCAGGAAATCATCGATGCCGGGCGCTTTCTTTATGGCCGCGGCTGGTCGCCGGCCACCAGCAGCAACTATTCGGCCCGCCTGTCGTCGACCGAGGCTTTGCTCACGGTCTCTGGCAAGCATAAGGGGCAGTTGGGGGTGGACGATGTGCTGGCCACCGACCTGGCCGGCAACAGCCTGGAACCGGGGAAGAAGCCGTCGGCGGAAACCCTGCTGCACACCCAGCTCTACAGTTGGCACCCGCAGATCGGTGCGGTATTGCATACCCATTCGGTGAACGCCACAGTGCTCTCGCGCCTGACCCCGGGGACCGTGATCGAGTTCGAAGACTACGAATTGCAGAAAGCCTTCAGCGGCGTCTCGACCCACGAGTCGCGGGTACGGGTACCGATTTTTGACAATGATCAGGACATTGCGCGCCTGGCAGCCAAGGTCCAGCCCTGGCTGGAGGCCCACCCGGATTGCGTCGGCTACCTGATTCGCGGCCATGGCCTGTACACCTGGGGCGCACGCATGAGTGATGCGCTGCGCCAGATCGAGGCTTTTGAGTTTCTGTTCGAATGCGAGTTGAAGACCCGCGCGATCCTGAACCGTTAAACCGTCAAGGCTTTCTTCGACCGAAGTAGCCATCGCCTGATGAAGTGCCTCGCCTGACCGGTGTGTAAAAGCCGGAAGGCGGGACGAAGACCTAGGAGTTGCCATTATGAGCAGCCTGTCCGTTTACCACGTATCCAGCCCGGACCTGCCAAACAAGGTCCTGACCCATTTCGACGATATCGCTTCGACCCTGGCCGAGCAGGGCGTGCGTTTCGATCGCTGGCAAGCTGCTAGCAAGATCGAGCCGGGTGCCAGCCAGGAAGAAGTGATCGCCGCCTACCAGGTGCAGATCGATCGCCTGATGACCGAGCGCGGCTACATCACCGTCGATGTCATCAGCCTCAACAGCGATCATCCGCAAAAAGCTGAATTGCGCGCCAAGTTCCTCGACGAGCACCGACACGGCGAAGATGAAGTACGGTTTTTCGTCGCCGGGCGTGGGCTGTTTACCCTGCATATCGATGATTATGTGTACGCGGTGCTGTGTGAGAAAAACGACCTGATCTCGGTGCCAGCTGGCACCCCGCACTGGTTTGACATGGGCGAGCACCCGCATTTCGTTGCCATCCGCCTGTTCAATAATGCAGAAGGTTGGGTCGCTCAATTCACCGGCGAAGACATCGCCAGCCGTTTCCCACGCCTGGAGGATTGAGCGGATGCCGATCAAGGCCATTCTGACCGACATTGAAGGCACCACCAGCGCGGTGAGTTTCGTGTTTGATGTGCTGTTTCCCTACGCTGCCACGCATTTGCCCGACTTTGTTCGCCAGCACGCCACCCGCGCAGATGTGGCCGAGCAGTTGCAGGCGGTGCGCCAGGACAGCGGCGAAACGGCGGCGGATGTGGAGCGGGTGATCGAGATCCTGCTGGGCTGGATCGCCGAAGACCGCAAGGCCACGCCGCTCAAGGCATTGCAGGGCATGGTCTGGGAGCAGGGTTATCAGGCCGGCCAGCTCAAAGGGCATGTCTACCCCGACGCGGTCGAAGCGCTGCAGCGCTGGCATCAGCAAGGTTATGAGTTGTATGTCTACTCGTCTGGCTCGATCCAGGCGCAGAAACTGATCTTCGGCTGTTCGGATGCCGGGGATCTGTCTGGGCTGTTCAGCGGGTATTTCGACACCACTTCAGGCCCCAAGCGCGAGGAGCAATCCTATCGCCGCATCAGCCAGGCCATGGCTTGCCCGGCGGCGCAGGTGCTGTTCCTGTCGGATATCGTCCAGGAACTGGACGCAGCCAAAGCCGCCGGCATGGCCACTTGTGGACTGGTGCGCGACGGCGGGGAATTGCTGGGGCATCTCAATGTAACGAGCTTTGCCGATATCGATCCGGCCAGCTTCTAAAACGAAGGCCGTGTCAGCGCAAGGCTGGCACGGCCTGAGGTGTGGCGCGAGCTTCACTCAAACGGAGTGATAGGTCGGCAGGGCGAAGCGATTCTGGCTTTGCAGCATGGAAATCTGTGGCAACTCGCTGGCTTGTTCGGCCAGGTCGCGACGAATCGCACTGATCACCCAAGACAACTGGTCACCGGCATGCAACTGCGCGTAGGAGATCGACCGTTTGAACTGTCGGCCTTCGCTATTGCGCAATGTGAGCAGGATGCCGCCGTCAGGACGTGGCTGGGTGGTGACTTCGAAGTTGGAGAACAGCGACGAAAATTTTTCTTGGATCAGGCTCATGTCTATCAGCTCCGTTAGCTCTTGAATGGCAAGCGTGGAGTGATAGGTGCAGCGATTGTGCCAGTATTTGATTTTAATAAAACTCTATTAAAATCAACACGTTACAAATTATCCGATTTTTCTTTTTCGTGCATATTGCATGAATGGCCATCGTGCATCCTGCATTTTGCGTGGTTCGGGCGGGCTCTGGCGCTCGATCCGGGTACCGCTGTGACCCTGGCACCGTCCTAAAAATTCCATGGCTCAGACTTGCGGTCGGCAATTTTTCCCCAGGGCAGGCGTTGCCAAGGGATACAAAACTTTGCAAAAACCACGTGTACAGTCCGAGAACGGCTGACGTATTTTTCAGCCTGCAACGCTGCCTCACGGCTGTCGTGGCCAAGCGTTGTGCCAGCTGTTTACGGGAGTTGCCGAGTAGTGCCGGTTATCACGACAAGGAAAGTCATGAGCGGCGGATTGCGAGGTCCGCTCGACCGAATAATAAGAAACAGGATGGGATCCATGAACAGCAATCAAAGCGACATGATCACCTGGGGCATGATAATTCGTAAGTTGCCGTCCATTGCCCGGGCGTTGCCTCGGGTGCTCAAGGGCATGAAAGCGGCCAACGTCGAGAAACCTGATCAAGCCTGCGGTCTGGGCTGGACCTTCGAACAGGCAACACAGCGCAATCCCGATGGCGCGGCGCTGCTCTATGGCAACCAGCGGCTGACTTATACACAGGTCAACCAATGGGCCAACCGCATCACTCATTACCTGCAGCAACAGGGCCTGGGCAAGGGCGATGTGGTGGCGATCTTCATTGAGAACCGCCCGGAACTGCTGGTGACGGTGCTGGCGGTGGCCAAGCTGGGTGGCATCTGCGCAATGCTCAATACGGCGCAGACCCAGGGCGTGCTCGCGCACAGCCTGAATCTGGTCAAGCCGGCAGCGATTGTGGTTGGTGGCGAACTGGTCGCGGCCTATTCCGCGGTTCGCCCGCAGTTGGCGATCGACGCGCAGCGGACCTGGTTTGTTGCCGATCAACAGACCTTTGTCGATCCGGGCGAGGCGCCCGAGGGCTACATCAATCTGATCAGCGCCAGCGCCGATTCGCCATCGAGCAATCCGCCGAGCACCCAGCAGATCTACCTCGATGACCCGTGCTTCTACATCTATACCTCCGGTACCACCGGCCTGCCCAAGGCCGGGATCTTCAAGCACGGGCGCTGGATGCGCACCTCCGCCAGCTTCGGCACCATCGCCCTGAATATGCAGCCCGAAGACGTGGTCTATTGCACCTTGCCGCTGTACCACGCCACCGGGCTTTGTGTGTGCTGGGGTTCGGCCATTGTCGGCGCCTCGGGGTTTGCGATCCGGCGCAAGTTCAGTGCCAGCCGGTTCTGGGATGACGTACGACAATTCAATGCCACCACCCTGGGTTATGTCGGCGAACTCTGCCGCTACCTGATCGATCAGCCGCCCAGCGCCCGGGACCGTGACAACCCAGTGTTGAAGATGATCGGCAATGGCCTGCGCCCGGGCGTCTGGGCCGAGTTCAAGCAACGTTTCGGAGTCGGGCATATCTGCGAGCTGTACGCCGCCAGCGACGGCAATATCGGTTTCACCAACGTGCTCAACTTCAACAACACCATTGGGTTTTCCCTGGCGTCCTGGGCCTTGGTGGAGTACGCCCACGACACGGGGGAACCGATCCGCAACAGTGCCGGGTTCATGCAGAAGGTCGCCAAGGGCGGGCAGGGCCTGCTGTTGGCGAAGATCGATGACAAGGCGCCTCTGGACGGCTACACCGAGCCAGAGAAAAACCGCAAGGTCACGCTGTGCGATGTGTTCGAGAAGGGCGATCGCTATTTCAACACCGGCGATCTGCTGCGCGATATCGGTTTTGGCCATGCGCAATTCGTCGACCGCCTGGGCGATACCTATCGCTGGAAGGGCGAAAACGTCTCCACCACCGAGGTCGAGAATATCTTCCTGCAACACCCCCATATCGCCGAGGCCGTGGCCTACGGAGTGCAAGTGCACAACACCAACGGCCGTGCCGGAATGGCGGCGATCACCCCGGCCGAGTCCCTGGCGACCCTGGATTTTCGCGACCTGCTGCAATTTGCCCGGGAGCAGATGCCGGCGTATGCCGTGCCGCTGTTCCTGCGGGTGAAGGTCAAGATGGAAACCACCGGCACCTTCAAATACCAGAAAACCCGGCTCAAGGAAGAAGCCTTCGACCCCGCCAAGACCGGTGACGACCCAATCTATGCCTGGCTGCCAGGCTCGGATACCTATGTGCAGGTAACTGAACAGACGGTGCTGGATATCCAGGCGGGCAAATTCCGTTATTGATTCTGGCTATGGCCGCTCTTGAGAAAAAAGGGGTGACAGGGCCGGGGCGGCTTAAGGAAACTAGCGCCTTTGCAATTTGCCGAATGTGGAGTTTCCGATGACAGACAACAGCCGCCAGATGACCCAGGAAGAAGCTGAGGAATTTGCCGAGCAGGTGTTCAACGTGGCCCGCCAGGGTGACGCATTGATGCTCGACAGGCTGGTGAGCAACGGCCTGCCGATCAACCTGCGCAACCATAAGGGCGACACTTTGCTGATGCTCGCCAGCTACCACGGCCACCTGGACGCGGTGCAAGTGCTGCTCAAACACAAGGCCGACCCGGAGATTCGCAACGATAACGGGCAGAGCCCGATTGCCGGCGCGGCGTTCAAGGGCGACCTGGCGGTGGTCAAGGCGTTGGTCGAGGGCGGCGCCGAGGTTGAAGGTTCGTCCTTCGACGGCCGTACCGCGCTGATGATGGCCGCGATGTTCAACCGCACCGAGATCGTCGACTACCTGATCAGCCAGGGCGCCGACCCCAAGGGCCGCGACGCGAATGGCGTGAGTGCGCTGGAGGCGGCCAAGACCATGGGCGCCAAGGACACGATCGCGCAGCTTGAGCGCCTGCTGGGCTGACCGCAGGGGAGGGCGAGGGCGCAACACCCTCGCCGCCGCCTGGCCTTTGCGCTATCCTGCGCGCCCGAAAAAATCACTCGCCTTCAGGATGCACCCATGAAAACCGCCCTAATCGAACTCATCGGCAAAATCAGCTCCGGGTGCATGGGCGATGCTGAAATCGAGCAAATCGCCACCGACGCGGCGCAAGCCTACGCCGACCCCGAAGCGTTTCTGACGGCCAATCCGGACATCAACTACGACGATACTTTCCCGATCCCGCTGGGTGAGTGGGTGGTAGTGGGTAGTCTGCCGGACACCGTGCTGTTCCAGGCCGATACCTATGTCGACCTGTTCGCCCAGATCGTCGACTCGTTCGGCCCGGGCGTGACCTTCAACATCAAGCCCAAGCAACTGGCGAAGACCGAGGCGTTGACTGCCCTCAACCGCATTCAGATCCAGATGGCCAGCATGAACCCGGAAAACGGCGGTTATGTGCTGATGAATTTCAGCCAACTGCTGGATGACGAGCTGCAACTGGTGCTGGTGTATGGCAACGACGTGCCGCGCGTCCTGGAGTTGTGCGCCGAGGTAGGGATCGCCGCTGCGCCGTCCCTGGAAGCACTCAAAGTCGCGATTCACGTTTAAAGCCGGCGATCTGCGCAATAAAACGGAACCCTGGCCAGGCGCGGCTATCCTAAGGGTGCAATCCATCACTTGGGAGCAACACCATGGGATCCACCTTCAATGGCCTTATCGGCCTGATTATTCTGGCGCTGGATATCTGGGCGATCATCAACGTTCTGAAAAGTAGCGCAGAAACCGGGATGAAAATCATCTGGGTGCTGCTGATCATCCTGTTGCCGGTGCTGGGCCTGATTATCTGGGCGATCGCCGGGCCACGAGGCAATGTGCGGATCTGACCCGATGCGGGTGTAACAGCCCCCGAGCCCCGGCAACGGCTGCCGGGTGATTCATGCCGTGGCCCGGGCCGGGCATGAAAGTCGAACCAGAAGGTTCGACCTGTCATGTTCGGCGACGTAGAATGCGCGCCTTTCCTTGGTTGAATGCCCACACGCAGGTGCCGGCATCCGACCATCATGGGCGGGTAACCGTCCGTTGCCACCAGCATTTATCGGGGGACTTACCCATGAGCAGCACCAAGACCAGCGAATACCTAGAAACCCTCTACGAAGGCTACGGCCAGCGTTTTCGCGTGGAAAAAATGCTTCACGAAGTGCGCACCGAGCACCAGCACCTGGTGATTTTCGAAAACCCGCGCATGGGCCGGGTCATGGCGTTGGACGGTGTGATCCAGACCACCGAGGCTGACGAATACATCTACCACGAGATGCTGACCCACGTGCCGATCCTCGCCCACGGCACGGCCAAGCGCGTGCTGATCATCGGCGGCGGTGACGGCGGCATGTTGCGTGAAGTGACCAAGCACCGCAGTATCGAACACATCACGATGGTCGAGATCGACGGCACCGTGGTCGAAATGTGCAAGGAGTTTCTGCCCAACCACTCCAAGGGTGCGTTCGATGATCCACGCCTGAACCTGGTGATCGACGATGGCATGCGCTTCGTCGCTACCACCGAAGAGAAGTTCGACGTGATCATTTCGGACTCCACCGACCCGATCGGCCCGGGTGAAGTCCTGTTCTCGGAAAACTTCTACCAGGCTTGCCATCGCTGCCTGAATGAAGGTGGGATCCTGGTGACCCAGAACGGCACGCCGTTCATGCAACTGGGTGAAGTCCAGACCACCGCCGGCCGCCTGCGCAGCCTGTTCCCGGATTGGCACTTCTATCAGGCGGCGATTCCGACCTACATCGGCGGCGCCATGACCTTTGCCTGGGGCGCGACCGACACCGCGTATCGCAAGCTGTCCCGTGACGTCCTGCGCCAGCGTTTTGCCGGCAGCGGTATCGTGACGCGCTACTACAACCCGGAAATTCATATCGGCGCCTTTGCCCTGCCGCAATACGTCTTGCAAGCAGTGAACAAACCGAGCAACGACTGATCATCATATGGAAAGGGCCTCAGGGCCCTTTTTTATGTGACCAAATATGCGTTGCACAAAATTTTCACAAAGTTTCCAAGACAATCCGCCCGCACCGTTTCCTCTGTTTTGTGACGCAATCTCTTGCCCTAGAGCCGTTGCGGGCTTGCTTGGGTGTTTGCCAGTAATCAATGGCAATGCCACGAGTGATCGTGCAACATTTGCGCTCCGCGTATCCCCCCTGCCCCTGGTGGCGAAAAGAGGGCAGAGCGCAGCTGCATTTTTGAAACTTAAACTTCCAATGGGTCCTAAAACGACATGGCAAACCCGGACGCCCTGAGTCAGCAGCGAGCCTCGAATCGCCTGCTGCAACCGACCGTCAAATCCCACCTGGCTTATACGCTGCTGTGCGCGTTGGTCATGATGGTGATGTTCACTTTGCTGCGCGTGGCGCTGCTGGCCTACAACCGCGAGATGATCCTCGACACCCCGGCTTCGACCTTTCTCGAAGCGTTCGCCAACGGTCTGCGTTTTGACCTGCGGCTGGTGGTGTACCTGAGCATTCCGCTGTTGCTGGCACTGTTCAGCGCCAGGGCCATGGCCGCACGCGGCTTCTTCCGCTTCTGGCTGACCCTGGTATCGAGCATCGCGCTGTTCCTCGGCCTGATGGAGATGGACTTCTACCGTGAGTTCCACCAGCGCCTCAACGGCCTGGTCTTCCAGTATGTGAAGGAAGACCCGAAAACCGTGATGAGCATGCTCTGGTATGGCTTCCCGGTGGTGCGTTACCTGCTGGCGTGGGCCGTGGGTACCTGGATCCTGAGCCTGGCGTTCAAGGGCGCTGACCGTGCGACCCGCCCTCGTGGCCCCTTCAGTGGTGGCAGCATCGGCACCCGGCAGATCGCCCCCTGGTACGCCCGGGTCGGTGTGTTCGTGGTCTGCCTGCTGATCTGTGTGGTTGCAGCGCGTGGCACCTTGCGCCAGGGGCCGCCGCTGCGTTGGGGTGACGTGTACACCACCGACTCCAACTTCGCCAACCAGCTCGGCCTGAATGGCACCTTGCAACTGGTGGCGGCAGCCAAGGACCGCATGTCGGAAGACCGCGGCAACATCTGGAAAGCCACCCTGCCTCAGGAAGAGGCAACCAAGATCGTGCGCCAAATGCTGGTGATGCCGGACGAAAAACTGGTGGATGCCAACACGGCCGCCGTGCGCCGTGACTACACGCCGCCCGCCGAGAAGACCCTGCCGATCAAGAACGTGGTCGTGATCCTGATGGAAAGCATGGCCGGTCACTCGGTCGGTGCATTGGGCGCTCCCGGCAACATCACGCCGTACCTCGACAAGTTGTCCAAGGAAGGGCTGCTGTTCGACAACTTCTTCTCCAATGGCACCCATACCCACCAGGGCATGTTTGCCACCATGGCCTGCTTCCCGAACCTGCCCGGTTTCGAATACCTGATGCAGACCCCGGAAGGCAGCCACAAGTTGTCGGGCCTGCCGCAACTGCTCAGTGCTCGCAAGTACGACGATGTGTACGTCTACAACGGCGACTTCGCCTGGGATAACCAGTCGGGCTTCTTCAGCAACCAGGGCATGACCAACTTTGTCGGGCGCAACGACTTCGTCAACCCGGTGTTCTCCGATCCGACCTGGGGCGTATCCGACCAGGATATGTTCGATCGCGGCCTGGTCGAGCTCAAGGCGCGGGAGAATGGCGCACCGTTCTATGCCCTGCTGCAAACCCTGTCCAACCACACGCCTTACGCGCTGCCGACGCCGTTGCCGGTTGAGCCGGTGACCGATCGCGGCACCCTGAATGAGCATTTGACCGCCATGCGCTACGCCGACTGGGCGTTGGGCCAGTTCTTCGAGAAGGCGCGTAAAGAGCCTTACTTCAAGGAAACCCTGTTCGTGGTGGTGGGTGACCATGGCTTCGGCAACGAGCGCCAGATCACCGAAATGGACCTGGGCCGCTTCAACGTGCCGATGCTGATGATCGCGCCGGGGATCCAGGAAAAGTTCGGTCCGCGCAGCCACATCGTCGGGACCCAGGTCGACATCGTGCCGACCATCATGGGCCGCCTGGGTGGCGAAGTGCGTCACCAGTGCTGGGGCCGTGATCTGCTGAACCTGCCGGAAGGCGACACCGGGTTTGGCGTGATCAAGCCATCGGGTAGCGAGCAGACCACCGCCATTGTGACGGCGGGCGAGATCCTGGTGCTGCCGAAGGAAAAGGAAATGCTGCCCAAGATGTACCAATACCAACTGGGGACTAACCCACGAGCTGAAATCGTTCCGGACGCACCTGATACCGCCGAGATGAAACTCAAGTTGGAAGCGTTCCTGCAAACAGCCACCAAGAGTCTGATTGATAACACGGCCGGTGTTATCGATGGCAAGCCGGACTGATCAGTAAGCGCAATAAAAAAGAGGCCCTGCAAGGGCCTCTTTTTTTTCGGCTATACAATAGCGATGTGCTTATATTCGACCCAGCAGCAGCAATACCAGCAGCACTACCAGAACCACACCGATGATACCGGACGGGCCGTAACCCCAGCTTCTGGAGTGCGGGAACACCGGAAGACCACCGATCAGAAGAAGTATCAGAATAACGATCAGAATTGTGCCCATGTCGATTTCCTTATTGGAGTTTTCGGTCAAGACGCGGCTGTTTGACGACGAGGTTCAGTTATCAACTAAGCCGAACCGCTTAATAAATCCGACTCTGCACGCGGAGAAAAAATTCCAAGTATTTTTAATGTTTTTTGCACACGGGTTTATTTCTTTTAATGCTGGGGCAATTGCCCTTCGGCGCTGAACTTATTGATTCGCGCCAAGTCCCGACTCGGATTGTGCAAGGCATGGGGGCTAAGTTTGCCTGGGGCATTCAGCATTCTGATGGTACGTGGGAGAGCCAGGCTCCTTCGCTACACTGCGGCTCAACTTCCCCGGAACAACAAGGCAACTCCTATGCAAAATCGCATGATGATTACTGGCGCCGGGTCCGGCCTGGGTCGTGAAATCGCACTGCGCTGGGCTCGTGAAGGTTGGCAGTTGGCGTTGTCCGATGTCAGTGAGCCGGGCTTGCAGGAAACCCTGAAGCTGGTGCGCGAGGCGGGTGGCGATGGCTTCGTGCAGCGCTGCGATGTGCGCGACTACAGCCAATTGACCGCGTTTGCCCAGGCCTGCGAGGTGAAGCTGGGCGGTATCGATGTGATCGTCAACAACGCCGGGGTGGCCTCGGGCGGGTTTTTCAGCGAGCTGTCCCTGGAGGATTGGGACTGGCAGATTGCAATCAACCTGATGGGCGTGGTCAAGGGCTGCAAGGCGTTCCTGCCGTTGCTGGAACAGAGCAAGGGCAAGATCATCAACATCGCCTCCATGGCGGCCCTGATGCAGGGCCCGGCCATGAGCAACTACAACGTGGCCAAGGCCGGTGTGGTGGCGCTGTCGGAAAGCCTACTGATCGAGTTGGCGCAACAGGAGGTTGGGGTGCATGTGGTATGCCCGTCGTTCTTCCAGACCAACCTGCTGGATTCATTCCGTGGCCCGACCCCGGCGATGAAAGCCCAGGTCGGCAAACTGCTTGAAAGCTCGCCCATCAGCGCGGCCGACATTGCCGACTATATCTACCGTCAGGTCGCCGCCGGCGAGTTCATGATCCTGCCCCATGAGCAGGGCCGCATGGCCTGGGCCCTGAAGCAGAAGAACCCGCAGCTGCTGTACGACGAAATGACCCTGATGGCCGACAAGATGCGGGCCAAGGCCCGGCAAAGCGCAAGCTGAACTTGCCCGCTGGCCGGTGCGTCGTTAGGGTTGCCGGCATCTGGCAATCCTGACGAGACCTTGCATGCTTAATTACCTGTGGTTTTTCCTTGCCGCGCTATTTGAAATCGCTGGCTGCTACGCCTTCTGGATGTGGTTGCGCCAGGGCAAGAGTGCCTGGTGGATCATCCCCGCGCTATTGAGCCTGACCTTGTTTGCCCTGTTGTTGACCCGCGTCGAGGCCACTTATGCGGGGCGCGCCTACGCCGCCTATGGCGGGATCTACATCATCGCTTCGATTGGCTGGCTGGGGCTGGTGGAGCGGGTGCGTCCGCTGAGCTCGGACTGGCTCGGGGTGGCACTGTGTGTGATAGGCGCGAGCGTCATCCTGTTCGGCCCACGCTTCTCCAACGGCTGATCGGGCCCAATGCGGGCCCGCAGACTCTTCAGTCGAACAGGGCCTTGGGCACATCGTGCTTGAGCATCAACTGGCACTGTTCGCTCTCCGGATCGAAAACGATCAGCGCCTGACCCTTGCTCAAGGCCTGGCGCACCCGCAGCACGCGGGTTTCCAGTGGCGTGTCATCGCCATTATCGGTGCCGTCGCGGGTCACGAAGTCTTCGATCAGGCGGGTCAGGGTGTCGATTTCAAGTTGGTCGTGGGGAATCAGCATACGGGCCTCCGGCAAACAATCCCGGATGCTACTGCGCCCGGGCCTGCACCGCCAGCCAAAGCGCGTGCAGGCAGGGTGTCAGTCGCCGTTATGATTTTTGCCCGACCAGGCTGTCGACCGACGGCACTCGGGTGTCGCTCTCCATCTGTGCGTCATGCTCCAGTTGATGGCTGAAGCGATCGAGTGAGCCCTGGGCCGGTTGCGCGTCGCTGGCGAATACCGGCGGGCTGAGGATGTAAGCCCCGAGCAAGCGACTGAGCGCTGCCAGGCTGTCGATATGAGTGCGTTCGTAGCCGTGGGTCGCGTCGCAACCGAAGGCCAGCAGCGCCGTGCGGATATCGTGACCGGCGGTGACCGCCGAATGGGCGTCGCTGAAGTAGTAGCGGAACAAATCCCGGCGTACCGGCAACTCGTGGTCATGGGCCAGGCGCAGCAGGTGGCGCGACAGGTGGTAGTCATAAGGGCCGCCGGAATCCTGCATGGCGACACTCACCGCGTGTTCGCTGGAGTGCTGGCCGGGCGCGACCGGGGCGATGTCGATGCCGACAAACTCGCTGACATCCCAGGGCAGGGCGGCCGCCGCGCCACTGCCGGTCTCCTCGGTGATGGTGAACAGCGGGTGGCAGTCGATCATCAAGGGTTCGCCACTGTCGACAATGGCCTTGAGCGCGGCCAGCAAGGCGGCGACCCCGGCCTTGTCGTCCAGGTGGCGGGCGCTGATATGCCCGCTTTCGGTGAATTCCGGCAGCGGATCGAAGGCGACGAAATCCCCGACGCCGATGCCCAGGGAGTCGCAGTCGGCGCGGGTGGTGCAATAGGCGTCCAGGCGCAGCTCAATGTGGTCCCAGCTGATGGGCATTTCATCCACTGCCGTGTTGAACGCGTGCCCGGAGGCCATCAACGGCAACACGCTGCCGCGCAGCACCCCGTTATCGGTAAACAGGCTGACCCGGCTGCCTTCGGCAAAGCGGCTTGACCAGCAGCCGACCGGGGCCAGGGTCAGACGCCCATTGTCTTTGACCGAGCGGACGCTGGCGCCAATGGTGTCCAGGTGGGCCGAGACTGCGCGGTCCGGGCTGTTTTTCTGGCCCTTGAGGGTGGCGCGGATGGTGCCGCGGCGGGTCAGTTCAAAGGGAATGCCCAGCTCTTCCAGGCGTTCGGCGACGTAACGCACGATGGTGTCGGTAAAGCCCGTCGGACTGGGGATGGCCAGCATCTCCAGGAGGACTTTCTGCAGGTAGGTGAGGTCGGGTTCGGGGATTTTACGGGTCATGGAAACTCCTGATGAGTAAAGGACATCGATGGTTTCGATGAGGCCAAGGGCGTGTTGCCTGGTGCAGGTCGAGGGCCTTGATGCCGGCACCACAGCCCGTCGGGCTGCCGATGCCGGCCCAGGGCGAACCTAGGTCGCCGGTTGGCTATGGGGGAACAGCAGATCGACAAAGCGCTCCGCCGTCGGTTGCGGCTCGTGGTTGGCCAGGCCGGCGCGTTCATTGGCTTCGATAAACACGTACTGCGGCTGATCGGCGGCCGGCACCATCAGGTCGAGGCCGACCATCGGGATATCTAGCGCCCGCGCGGCTCGCACCGCAGCGTCGACCAGGGTCGGATGCAATATCGCTGTGACGTCTTCCAGGGTGCCCCCGGTGTGCAGGTTGGCGGTACGTCGCACAAACAGGCGTTCGCCTGCCGGCAGTACGCTGTTGTAGTCATAGCCTGCGGCATGCAGGGTGCGCTGGGTTTCGTGGTCCAGGGGGATCTTGCTTTCGCCGCCGGTAGCGGCCTGGCGTCGGCGGCTCTGGGCTTCGATCAGGGCACCGATTGAATGCTGACCGTCACCGATCACTTCCGCAGGCCGGCGAATCGCGGCCGCCACCACTTCAAAGCCAATCACCAGGATTCGCAGATCCAGGCCTTGGTGAAAGCTTTCCAGCAACACCCGGCCGTCGAACTGCCGGGCATGATCGATAGCCTGCTGCACCTCTTCAATGCTGCGCAGGTCGACCGCCACGCCCTGGCCTTGCTCGCCGTCCAGGGGCTTGACCACGACCCGCTCGTGTTCATCGAGAAACGCCAGGTTGTCGTCGGCGTTACCCGCCAATTGCTGCGCGGGCAGATTCAGCCCGGCGCTGCGCAGCACTTTGTGGGTCAGGCTCTTGTCCTGGCACAGGCTCATGCTGATGGAACTGGTCAGGTCGCTCAGGGACTCGCGGCAGCGCACCCGGCGCCCGCCGTGGCTCAGGGTGAACATCCCGGCCTCGGCGTCGTCGACCTGCACATCGATGCCGCGGCGATGGGCTTCCTCGACAATGATCCGCGCGTAAGGGTTGAACTCGGCTTGGGGCCCAGGGCCCAGGAACAGCGGCTGATTGATGCCGTTCTTGCGCTTGATGGCAAAGGTCGACAGGGTGCGAAAACCGAGCTTGGCATAGAGGTTCTTGGCCTGGCGGTTGTCGTGCAGCACCGACAGGTCGAGGTAGCTCAGACCACGGCTCATGAAGTGCTCGATCAGGTGCCGCACCAGCACTTCGCCGACACCGGGGCGGGTGCACTGCGGGTCTACCGCCAGGCACCAGAGGCTGCTGCCGTTTTCCGGGTCTTGGAACGCCTTGTGATGGTTGAGCCCCATCACGCTGCCGATCACCGCGCCGCTGTCTTCGTCTTCCGCCAGCCAGTACACCGGGCCGCCCGCGTGGCGCGGAGTCAACAGCGCCGGGTCGATGGGCAGCATATTGCGCGCCTGGTACAGCTGGTTGACGGCCTGCCAGTCGGCCTCGTTCTGCGCGCGGCGGATGCGAAACCCGCGAAAGACCCGGGTCGCCTGGCGGTAATCACTGAACCACAGGCGCAAGGTGTCGGACGGGTCGAGAAACAGCTGCGTCGGCTCCAGCCCCAGAATCTGCTGCGGCGCCGCCACATACAGCGCGATATCGCGCTCGCCGGGCTGTTCGTTGAGCAACTCCTGGGCCAGGCTCGCCGGGTCGGGAAAGGTATGGCCGATCAGCAGCCGGCCCCACCCGCAATGCACGGCAATGGGTTCCGGCCCGGGCTCGCTGCCGTCTTCGGCAAAGCGCGCTTGCAGGCGTTCATAAGACGGCGCCTGACCGCGTAACAAGCGTTGGCTGTAAGCCGTGGCGTGGGGTTTCATCGATCAGATTCCTTGTTCGCTGAGCCACAGGTTCAGCGCTGCCAGTTGCCACAGCTTGGAGCCGCGCAATGGCGTCAGTTGGCCTTGCGGGTCGGTCAGCAGGCGGTCGAGCATGGCCGGGTTGAACAGGCCACGATCCTGGCTCGGGTCCAGCAGCAGTTCGCGCACCCAGTTCAGGGTGTCGCCTTGCAGGTGCTTGAGGCCCGGGACCGGGAAATAGCCTTTCTTGCGGTCGATCACTTCGCTGGGGATGACCAGCCGCGCCGCTTCCTTGAGCACTTGCTTGCCGCCGTCCGGCAGCTTGTATTTACCCGGCACCCGCGCCGACAACTCCACCAGGCGGTAGTCGAGGAAGGGCGTGCGCGCTTCCAGGCCCCAGGCCATGGTCATGTTATCCACACGCTTGACCGGGTCGTCGACCAGCATCACCGTGCTGTCCAGGCGCAGGGCCTTGTCCACCGCGGCGTCGGCTCCGGGCTGGGCGAAATGCTCGCGCACAAAGTCACCGGCGGCGTCGTTGGCGGTCAGCCATTTGGGCTGCACGGTGGCGGCGTAGTCGTCATAGCTGCGGTCGAAGAACGCCTCGCGGTAGGCGGCATACGGGTCGCTGGCGCCATCCACCTGCGGGTACCAGTGGTAACCGGCAAACAGTTCATCGGCGCCCTGGCCGCTTTGCACCACCTTGCAGTGCTTGGCCACTTCCCGCGACAGCAGGTAAAAGGCGATGCAGTCGTGGCTGACCATGGGCTCGCTCATGGCTCTGAAGGCTGCCGGCAACTGCTCGATGATTTCGCGCTCGTCGATACGCAACTGGTGATGCTCGGTGCCGTAATGCTTGGCGATCAGGTCCGAGTACTGGAACTCGTCGCCACGTTCGCCGCCGGCATCCTGAAAACCGATGGAGAAGGTCGAGAGATTTTCCACCCCGACTTCCCGCAGCAGGCCCACCAGCATGCTCGAATCGACACCGCCCGAAAGCAGCACACCGACATCCACCGCCGCCCGCTGGCGGATCGCCACGGCTTCACGGGTGCTGTCGAGCACACGGTCGCGCCAGTCTTCCAGGGTCAGGTCGAGCTCGTCAGCGCGCGGACCGTAGGGCAGGGTCCACCAGGTTTGCTGCTCGGTGCGGCCATCGGCTTCGATGCGCATCCAGGTCGCGGGCGGTAGTTTTTCGATACCGGCCAGCAAGGTGCGCGGCGCAGGTACCACGGCGTGGAAGTTCAGGTAATGGTTCAGCGCCACCGGATCGAGGATCGGGTTGATGTCGCCGCCCTTGAGCAGTGCCGGCAAGGCCGAGGCAAAGCGCAGGCGCTGGCCGGTGCGGGACAGGTACAGCGGCTTGACGCCCAAACGGTCGCGGGCGATGAACAGGCGCTGGGCATCGCGCTCCCAGATGGCAAAGGCAAACATGCCGTTGAGCTTGGACAGCAGGTCGGCGCCCCAGGCGTGATAGCCCTTGAGCAGCACTTCGGTGTCGCCGCCGGAATAAAAGGCGTAACCCAGGCCTTCGAGTTCGGCCCGCAGCTCGGGGAAGTTGTAGATCGCGCCGTTGAACGCCAGGGACAGCCCCAGCTGGTTGTCGATCATCGGCTGCGCCGAGCCGTCCGACAGGTCCATGATTTTCAGGCGTCGATGGCCGAGGGCAATGGGCCCCTGGCTATGGAAGCCCCACGCGTCAGGGCCGCGAGGGGCCAGGTGATGGGTGATTCGTTCAACCGCTGCCAGGTCGGCAGGTTGATGATCAAAGCGTAATTCGCCAGCTAGTCCGCACATAAGTCCTTACCGGTTTTTCCGTTGGGGAGAGTCAATCGTCGATCGGCCAGAAGGGCCGGTACTCAGAAACTGACCTGTGTGAAACTCGGGAGTTTTAGACCAATAGGTTATAAGGCGCCCGGCTGTAGTGCGCAGCCAGGTGCTGGAAAAGGCTTGGGGTGCATGCGGGCGGCGTTGCACGGGAGCAACGCCGCCAAGGGGCTCAGGCTTTGCCGCGAATCAGCCGACGCAAGGCAAAACGGTTGGGATGACAGGCTTCGGCCACGCTGCGGGGCAGTGGCAGCGGCTCGTTTTCCAGCCAGGCGGCCAGCAGTTCGCCGGAAAGCGGGGCGGTGATCAGCCCCCGGGAGCCATGGCCGCTGTTGATATACAGGCCATCCAGCCAGGGGCACCGCAGGTCCGGTACTTGCCGCGCGTCCTTGGCCAGTGCGGCGTAGGTCTGGGCAAAGAGCGTCTGATCAGCCAGCGGCCCGACGATCGGCAGGTAATCCGGGCTGGTGCAACGAAACGCGGCCCGTCCCTGCAGGTTATCCACAGGCAGTTGATCGGCCTGCAGGCGTGCCACCAGGTCGCTGGAGATTTCTTCCAGCATCTGCAGGTTGCCGGCGTGTTCAGCAGCGGTGGGCGTCAGGTCGTCGCTGTTGAAGTCAAAGCTCGCCCCCAGGGTGTGTTCGCCCAGGCGTGGCGGCGCGACATAACCTTCGGCGCAGACCACGGTGGCCAGGCTCTGGCTGAGGGCGGTCTGCGGCAGGCGGGTGATCTGCCCGCGAATACGCTTGAGGGGCAGTTCGGCGCTGGGCGCGAAGCGCTTGATCTCTGCTGCGCCGGCAAGAATCACCACCGGCGCACTGGCCAGCAACTGCTCGCCGTCCCAGGCTTGCCACTGCTGGTCGACCTTGTGCAGGTGCAGCACATCGTGGTGCGCGAGGACCTTGATCAACGGGTTGCGGGCCTGCCACTGGCACAGTGCCGGTGGATGGACCCAACCGCCCTCGGGGAAAAACAGCCCCCCTTGGGCCAGGGCGATACCGGCCCGTGCCTCGGCCTGGGCCTGGTCCAGTCGATGCAACAGGTCGGCGGGAAAGGCCTCGGCCAATTGTTGCTGGCGCTCATCTTCCTTGGCGTTGAACGCCAGTTGCAGCACCCCGCAGCCGTCCCAGTCGACGCCCCGTTGCAGGTGCTCCAGCAGACGCCGGGTGTAACCGAAGCCGCTGAGGATCAGCTGCGACAACGCGGTGCCGTGGGCCGAAAGCTTGAGGTAGAGCACGCCCTGGGGATTGCCCGAGGCTTCCTGGGCCAGCCCGGCATGGCGCTCCAGCAGGCTGACCCGCCAACCGCGTGCGGCCAGGCTCGCGGCACTGGCGCAACCGGCCAGGCCGGCACCGATCACCAGAGCGTGTTTGTCTGTCGGGGCCTGATCGGGGCGAGCGAACCAGGGCCTGGCAGTGGCGGGTGCCGGTGTCTCGGCGGGCCAGCCGAGAAACTCGCCGCGCAGCACTTCCCATTTGTGGCCGATGCCCGGGGTGCGTTTCATTTTGAAGCCGGCGGCGTTCAGCAGGCGGCGCACCCAGCCGGTGCTGGTAAAGGTGCTGATAGTCGAACCCGGGGCCGCCAGGCGCGCCAGCTCGGCGAACAGCTCTGGGGTCCACATGTCGGGGTTTTTCGCCGGGGCGAAGCCGTCGAGGAACCAGGCATCGATCTGTGCGTCGAGCTGGGGCAACTGCTCCAGGGCATCGCCGATCAGCAGGGTCAGGGTGACGCGGCCCTGGTCCAGGACCAGGCGCTGGAAACCCTGATGCACTGCGACATAGGCCTTGAGCAGCGGCTCGGCAAGCGCCGCCAATTCCGGCCACAGGGCCAGGGCGCGTTGCAGGTCGGCAGGGGCCAGCGGGTACTTTTCAACACTGACGAAATGCAGGCGAGCGCTGGGCTCGGCCTGTTGCTCGAAGAGCTGCCAGGCGCAGAGGAAATTCAGCCCGGTGCCGAAGCCGGTCTCGCCAATGACAAATCGGGCACCCGGGGCCAGCGCGGCAAAGCGTTCGCGCAGCCGATTCTGTTCGATAAACACATGGCGGGTTTCATCCAGCCCGGACTCGGTGGAGAAGTACACGTCATCGAACACCCGCGAGTGCGGGCGTCCCTGTTCGTCCCAGTCGAGCTGGGCGTGGGGCAATACGGCGGTCATGTTCGGCTCGATTACGGCAAGGCGGCCATTCTAGCCGATAGCCGTGGCGGCGATTGATCCATGACAAGGCCGTGGTTCGACAGTCGGCCGCCATTGGCGCGGGGGCAAGGCCGGGTGAATGAATCGTCGGGGATTTGTTTCCACAGCCAGGGGGCGATCCGCTAGTCTTGCCCCATCTTGGAAGGGAGCCGCCCATGTTCGAATCTGCCGAAATCGGTCACGCCATCGACAAAGAAGTCTACGACGCCGAAGTCCCCGCCCTGCGGGAAGCCCTGCTGGAAGCACAGTTCGAGTTGCGAGAAAAAGCGGCCTTTCCGGTGATCGTATTGATCAACGGCATCGAAGGCGCCGGCAAGGGCGAGACGGTCAAGCTGCTCAACGAGTGGATGGACCCGCGGCTGATCGAGGTGCGCACCTTCGACCAGCAGACCGACGAAGAACTGGCGCGGCCGCCGGCCTGGCGCTACTGGCGGATGCTGCCGGCCAAGGGCCGCATGGGTGTGTTTTTTGGCAACTGGTACAGCCAGATGCTCCAGGGGCGGGTGCATGGGGAGTTCAAGGATGCGCGCCTGGACCAGGCGATCAACGCCGCCGAGCGTCTGGAGAAAATGCTCTGCGACGAGGGCGCGCTGATCTTCAAATTCTGGTTCCATTTGTCGAAGAAACAGATGAAGTCGCGGCTCAAGTCGCTGCAGGACGATCCGCTGCACAGCTGGCGCATCAGCCCCCTGGACTGGCAGCAGTCGAAGACCTACGACAAGTTCGTCAAATACGGCGAGCGTGTCCTGCGCCGCACCAGTCGCGACTACGCGCCCTGGCACGTGATCGAAGGTGTGGACCCGCACTACCGGAGCCTGACAGTGGGGCGGATTCTGCTCGAGGGCCTGCAGAATGCCCTCAACCGTCCCGCCGCCAAGCCGGCCACGGTGAACGCGGCGCCGTTGCCGGTGAGCGTCGATCAGATCAGCCTGCTCGACAGCCTGGACATGACCCAGCACCTGGAAAAAGACGATTACGAAGAACAACTGATTACTGAGCAGGCGCGCCTCGCCGGCTTGCTGCGTGACAAGCGCATGCGCAAGCACGCGCTGGTGGCGGTGTTCGAAGGCAACGATGCGGCGGGCAAGGGGGGCGCCATTCGCCGTCTGGCGGCAGCCCTCGACCCGCGCCAGTACAGCATCGTGCCGATTGCCGCGCCCACCGAAGAGGAGCGGGCGCAGCCTTATCTCTGGCGGTTCTGGCGGCATATTCCGGCGCGGGGCAAATTCACCGTGTTCGACCGCTCGTGGTATGGCCGGGTGTTGGTGGAGCGGGTCGAGGGCTTTTGCAGCCCGGGTGACTGGTTGCGTGCCTATGGCGAGATCAATGACTTCGAAGAGCAGCTCGATGATGCGCGGGTGATCGTGGTCAAGTTCTGGCTGGCGATCGACAAGCAGACCCAGCTGGAGCGCTTCCAGGCCCGCGAGGAAATCCCCTTCAAGCGCTTCAAGATCACCGAGGACGACTGGCGCAACCGCGACAAGTGGGACGCCTATCGCGCGGCCGTTGGCGACATGGTTGATCGCACCAGCACCGAAGTTGCGGCCTGGACCCTGGTCGAAGCCAATGACAAGCGCTGGGCGCGGGTCAAAGTGCTGCGCACCATCAACCGCGCCCTGGAATCGGCGTTTGAAAAGTCCGACAAGCACGATAAGAAGCACGGCAAATAAGGCGATGGTTTTGCATACGCGGGGTGAATGATTGTCGCGGTCGGGGGAGGGCTGGATCTATGCTCGATCCACTCTTAACCGACAACAACAATGAGGTGTGCCATGCGTGAAGTGGTGATCGTCGACAGCGTACGGACTGGCCTGGCCAAATCCTTTCGCGGCAAGTTCAACCAGACCCGTCCGGATGACATGGCGGCTCATTGCGTGAATGCGCTGCTGACCCGCAATGGCATCGACCCGGCCAGCGTCGAGGACTGCATCGTCGGCGCCGGCTCCAACGAAGGCGCCCAGGGCTACAACATCGGGCGCAACGTCGCGGTGCTTTCGCAACTGGGCACCGGCACTGCGGGCATGACCCTCAACCGTTTCTGCTCCTCGGGCCTGCAGGCAATCGCCATCGCCGCGAACCAGATCGCTTCCGGTTGCAGCGAGATCATCGTCGCCGGTGGCGTCGAGTCCATCAGCCTGACCATGAAAAGCGTCAACACCGACAACCTGATCAACCCGCTGCTCAAGGAACAGGTTCCCGGGATCTACTTCCCCATGGGCCAGACCGCCGAGGTCGTCGCCCGGCGCTACAGCGTCAGCCGCGAAGAACAGGACCTGTACGCCCTGCAAAGTCAGCAACGTACGGCCCAGGCCCAGGCGGCCGGCCTGTTTGATGACGAAATCGTGCCGATGGCGGTCAAGTACCGGGTCGAGGACAAGAACACCGGGCAGGTGCAGATTCTCGAGGGCGTGGTGGACCGCGACGACTGCAACCGCCCTGACACCACCCTGGAAAGCCTGGCTGGCCTCAAGCCGGTATTTGCCGAAGACGGCTCGGTGACCGCGGGCAACTCCTCGCAATTGTCCGATGGCGCGTCCATGACCCTGGTCATGAGCCTGGAAAAAGCGCTGGCGCTGGGGCTCAAGCCTCGGGCGTTGTTTCGCGGGTTTACGGTAGCCGGTTGCGAGCCCGACGAGATGGGCATCGGCCCGGTGTTCTCGGTGCCCAAGCTGCTCAAGGCCAAGGGTCTGCAAGTGGCCGATATCGACCTGTGGG
Source organism: Pseudomonas sp. QD4 (assembly GCF_049199125.1). NCBI lineage: Bacteria > Pseudomonadati > Pseudomonadota > Gammaproteobacteria > Pseudomonadales > Pseudomonadaceae > Pseudomonas > Pseudomonas sp. QD4. Next base: position 193,624 of record NZ_JBLZOM010000003.1, on the reverse strand, counting down.
AGCTCAATGAGGCATTCGCCTCGCAGTGCCTGTACAGCCGCAACCGCCTGGAAATCGACAACCAGAAATACAACGTCAACGGCGGTTCGATCTCCATCGGCCACCCGTTCGGCATGACCGGCTCGCGACAGGTAGGGCACCTAGTGCGTGAGCTGCAACGGCGCAACCTGCGCTATGGCATCGTCACCATGTGCGTGGGCGGGGGCATGGGTGCGAGTGGGTTGTTCGAGGCCTTGCGTTGAGCAGACAGTCCTCTTTGTGGGGCCTGGCGGCGGGTTGCACCGCTGACGGAGCGACGGCTCTTGCATGGGTTGCCTGTGCAAGAGCCGTTTTTATCCACAGCCCGAATCAGCCCTGTTTGCCAGCCTCGAGCATGTTTTCCGGGCGAACCCAGGCGTCGAACTCCTCGTCGGTCAGATAACCCAGTTGCAGCGCCGCTTCGCGCAAGGTCAGGTTCTCGCCGTAGGCCTTCTTGGCGATTTCCGCCGACTTGTCGTAGCCGATATGGGGGTTGAGCGCGGTCACCAGCATCAGGCCGCGTTCAAGGTGCGCCGCCATTTGCACCGGATCAGGTTCCAGGCCCGCCACGCAATGCTGCTGGAAGTTGCTGCAGCCATCGGCCAGCAGGCGAATCGATTGCAGCAGGTTGTGGATGATCACCGGTTTGAACACGTTCAGTTGCAGGTGACCCTGGCTGGCGGCGAAGCCGATGGCCACGTCGTTGCCCATGACCTGGCAGGCCAGCATCGACAGGGCTTCGCACTGGGTCGGGTTGACCTTGCCGGGCATGATCGAACTGCCGGGCTCGTTGGCCGGCAACTTGACCTCGGCAAACCCGGCCCGCGGCCCGGAGCCCAGCAGGCGCAGGTCGTTGGCGATTTTCATCAGGCACACGGCCAGGGTTTTCAGCGCACCGGACAGGCTGGTCAGCGGCTCATGGCCGGCGAGGGCAGCGAATTTGTTGGGGGCGGTGACAAACGGCAGGCCCGACAGCGCGGCCAGCTCGGCGGCAATCGCTTCGCCGAAACCATGGGGTGAATTGAGTCCGGTGCCCACTGCAGTGCCGCCCTGTGCCAATTCGCACACCGCTGGCAGCGTGGCGCGAATCGCCCGTTCGGCGTAATCGAGTTGGGCGATGAATGCCGACAACTCCTGGCCGAAGGTGATGGGCGTGGCGTCCATCAAGTGAGTGCGTCCGGTCTTCACCAGCTTCATGTGCCGCGCCGAAAGTTCGGCCAGGCCGCCGGACAACTCGGCGATCGCTGGCAGCAGGTGATGCTGCACGGCCTGAGCTGCGGCAATGTGCATGGCGGTCGGGAAGCTGTCGTTGGAGCTTTGCGAGCGGTTGACGTGGTCGTTGGGGTGCACCGGGCTTTTGCCGCCGCGTGGGTTGCCGGCCAGTTCGTTGGCGCGTCCGGCGATCACCTCATTGACGTTCATATTGCTCTGGGTGCCGCTGCCGGTCTGCCAGACCACCAGCGGAAACTGCTGGTCGTGATCACCTGCCAGCACTTCATCGGCGGCCTGCTCGATCAGGCGTGCGATGTCAGCGGGCAGGTCGCCGTTGCGATCGTTGACCCGGGCCGCGGCCTTCTTGATCAGGGCCAGGGCATGCACCACCGACAGCGGCATGCGCTCGTCGCCGATTGCGAAGTTGATCAGCGAACGCTGTGTCTGAGCGCCCCAGTAGGCTTCATCCGGGACTTCAACCTGGCCAAGGCTGTCGGTTTCGATACGGCTCATCGTGCACACTCCTGTAGGTCTGATTGCGCAGTTTAGGTCGTGATCGGGCAGTGGGGTTCCCTAAAGCTGCTTTTGCGTCGTTTGGTCGAGCAAATCCAGGCGCGGCAAGGGGTGGGGTTGAGTGCATGAGTTTTTTAGGCGCAGAATGGTCGCCCTTGGGGTCTTACCTCGCCTGCTAGAAAAGGAAACTCGATGACTCGTCTTCGTGCCATCTGTACCGCGGTTGTTCTGGTTTGCGCCAGCGGCCAGGTTCTTGCCGATACCGCCAGCCACAATGCCAGTGCCGAAGCCTTCCTGACCCTGGCGCACGCCGACAAGCTGGGTACCCCGGTGTACATGCAAGTGCAGCAAATGTTCGCTCAGCGGTTTGAGCAGACCAAAGCCCCCGAATCGAAAAAAGCCCTGCTGGACACCTACCAGGCCAAGGCCAACGCCGCCCTGGACCAGGCCATCGGCTGGAACAAGCTGAAGCCGGACATGGTCAAGCTCTACACCAGCAATTTCAGCGAATCCGAACTCAAGGACCTGGTGGCGTTCTACCAGTCGCCGCTGGGCAAGAAAGTCCTGGAAAAAATGCCTCAGCTGACCCAGCAATCGGCCCAACTGACCCAAGCCAAGCTGGAAAGCGCGGTGCCTGTGGTCAACAAGCTGCTGGATGACATGACCACTGAACTGACGCCAAAAGCAGCACCGGCGAAGAAGAAGTAAGCGGAGCCAGGAATGACCATGCAACAACGTATCGAATCGGCGCTCGGCGCATTGCAGCCAGAGCATTTGCAGGTGGCGGATGAAAGCCATATGCACAGTCGCGGGCTGCAGACCCATTTCAAGGCCGTGCTGGTCAGTGAGCAGTTTGCCGGGCTCAACAGTGTCAAGCGCCACCAGAAGGTGTACGCCACGCTTGGCGACCTGATGGGCGAGTTCCATGCGTTGGCGCTGCATACCTATACCCCTGAGGAATGGGCGAAGATCGGTGTGGCCCCGGCCTCGCCGACCTGCGCCGGGGGCAGCGGCAAGCATTGAGGGGCCCGCCGCAAGCTTGACGCTTGCCCCTTGGAGCTTGTAGCTGCCTTCCTGCTACAATCCGCAACGCGCCGCTCAGTCGGCGCGTTTTTTTTCGCATCCGGTTCACCCTTTACGAGGGTAGCCACCTGGAGATCACCCATGACACAACCCATTGTCGTGGCGGCACTGTATAAGTTCGTCACCCTTGAAGATTACGTAGCCCTGCGCGAACCCCTGCTGCAGGCGATGCTGGACAACGGCATCAAAGGCACCCTGTTGATCGCCGAAGAAGGCATCAACGGTACGGTTTCCGGTAGCCGCGAAGGCATCGACGGGCTGATGGCCTGGCTCAAGAACGACCCGCGCATGGACGACATCGACCACAAAGAGTCGTACTGCGACGACCAGCCGTTCTACCGCACCAAGGTCAAGCTGAAGAAAGAAATCGTCACCCTGGGTGTCGAGGGCGTGGACCCCAACAAGCAGGTCGGGACCTATGTCGACCCGCAAGACTGGAATGCCCTGATCAGCGATCCGGAAGTACTGCTGATCGATACCCGCAACGACTATGAAGTCTCGATCGGCACCTTCGAAGGCGCCATCGATCCGAAAACCACCAGTTTTCGCGAGTTCCCCGATTACATCAAAGCCCACTTCGACCCGAGCAAACACAAGAAAGTCGCGATGTTCTGCACCGGCGGCATTCGTTGTGAAAAAGCCTCCAGCTACATGCTCAGCGAAGGCTTCGACGAGGTGTTCCACCTCAAGGGCGGGATCCTCAAGTACCTCGAAGAAGTGCCGCAGCAAGAGAGCAAATGGCAGGGCGACTGCTTTGTCTTCGATAACCGGGTCACCGTGCGCCACGACCTGAGCGAAGGCGACTACGATCAATGTCATGCCTGCCGCACTCCGGTAAGCGTCGAAGATCGCGCATCCGAGCACTATGTGCCGGGCATCAGTTGCCCGCACTGCTGGAACACCCTGAGCGAGAAGACCCGACGCAGCGCCGCCGATCGGCAGAAGCAGATCGAACTGGCCAAGGCTCGCAACATGCCTCACCCCATTGGTTACAACTACAAGCAATCACCTTCCGAGGCCTGAGCCATGTCTGCCCGCCTGCTCTATGTAATGGATCCGATGTGTTCCTGGTGCTGGGGCTTCGCTCCGGTGGCCGAGGCCCTGGTGGAGCAGGCACATGCAGCAGGCGTCGAGCTGCACCTGGTGGTGGGTGGTTTGCGCACCGGCAGCGGTGCGGCGCTCGAGCCCACGACCCGGCGCTACATTCTTGAGCACTGGCAGGCGGTCACCGAGGCCACCGGCCAGCCGTTCCAGTTCGAAGGTGCGCTGCCGGATGGCTTCGTCTACGACACCGAGCCCGCCTGCCGCGCCATCGTCACCGCCCGCAGCCTGGCGCCCGACTGCGCCTGGAAGCTGCTCGGGCTGATCCAGCGAGCGTTTTACCGTGAGGGGCGCGACGTCACCCACGCCAGTGTGCTGGTGGAGTTGGCCGAGCAGGCGGGTGTGCCGCGAATCGAATTCGCCGAGGCTTTCGACCGTGCCGAACAGCACGCAGCCACCGCAGCGGATTTCACCTGGGTACAGGATCTGGGCATTGCCGGTTTCCCGACCCTGCTGGCCGAGCGCAATGGTCAACTGGCGTTGCTGACCAATGGTTATCAACCGCTGAGCGAGTTGTCGCCACTGCTCGGACGCTGGTTGGAGCGAGCTGCCGGTGGATGAGCGGGACGCGACGAACGAGCAAGGTCAAACGGTCGACCGCCTGAGCTGGGCGGAAATTCGCCGTCTGGCACTGCATCACAAGAAAGCCTTGTGGATTGCCAACGGCGTCGCCGTGCTGGCGACCTTGTGCAGCGTGCCGATCCCTCTGCTGCTGCCGCTGTTGGTGGACGAAGTGCTGCTGGGCCACGGTGACGCCGCGCTGAAATTCATGAACCATGCCTTGCCCACGGCTTGGCAGAGCGCGGCCGGTTATATCGGCCTGATGCTGCTGGCGACGCTGACCCTGCGCTGTGGCGCGCTGGTGTTCAACGTGTTGCAGGCGCGGCTGTTCGCCGGGCTGGCCAAGGACATCGTCTATCGGATTCGCACCCGGCTGATCGAGCGTCTCAAGCGGATCTCCCTGGCTGAATACGAAAGCCTGGGCAGCGGCACCGTGACCACGCACCTGGTCACCGACCTCGACACTGTGGATAAGTTTGTCGGCGAAACCCTCAGTCGCTTTCTGGTGGCGATGCTGACCCTGGTCGGCACGGCCGGGATCCTGATGTGGATGCACTGGCAGCTGGCGCTGTTGATCCTGTTGTTCAACCCGCTGGTGATCTACGCCACGGTGCAACTGGGCAAGCGGGTCAAGCACCTGAAGAAGCTGGAGAACGACAGCACCGCGCGTTTCACCCAGGCCCTGACCGAAACCCTGGACTCGATACAGGAAGTGCGAGCCGGCAATCGCCAGGGATTTTTTCTCGGCCGCCTTGGGCTGCGGGCACGGGAGGTTCGCGATTTTGCCGTGGCCTCGCAGTGGAAAAGTGATGCATCCAGCCGCGCCAGCGGCCTGCTGTTCCAGTTCGGCATCGATATATTTCGTGCTGCGGCCATGCTCACCGTGTTGTTTTCCGACCTGTCCATCGGCCAGATGCTGGCGGTATTCAGCTACCTCTGGTTCATGATCGGCCCGGTGGAGCAGTTGCTGAACCTGCAATACGCCTACTACGCCGCCGGTGGTGCCCTTTCACGCATCAACGAGTTGCTGGCGCGTGCCGACGAGCCGCAATACCCGGGGGGTGTGGACCCGTTCCAGGGCCGCGAAACCGTGGGAATCGACGTCCGCGGCCTGTGTTTTGGCTATGGCGACGAACTGGTGCTCAATCAATTGGACCTGTCGATCACCCCTGGCGAAAAGGTCGCCATCGTCGGTGCCAGTGGCGGTGGAAAAAGTACCCTGGTGCAGTTGCTGCTGGGGCTCTATACCCCGCAGGCCGGGACCATCCGCTTCGGCGGTTCGACCCAGCAGGAGATTGGCCTGGAAACCGTGCGGGAAAACGTCGCAGTGGTGTTGCAGCATCCGGCGCTGTTCAACGACAGCATCCGCGCCAACCTGACCATGGGCCGCGAGCGCACAGACGCTGCCTGCTGGCAGGCCCTGGAAATCGCCCAGCTGGAAGCCACGGTGCGCAACCTGCCCCAGGGCCTGGACAGCGTTGTTGGACGTTCAGGGGTGCGTTTGTCCGGCGGCCAACGCCAGCGATTGGCCATTGCGCGCATGGTTCTGGCCGAGCCCAAGGTCGTGATACTCGACGAAGCGACCTCCGCCCTGGACGCCGCTACCGAGTACAGCCTGCACCAGGCGTTGACCCGATTCCTGCGTGGGCGCACGACCCTGATCATTGCCCACCGCCTGTCGGCGGTAAAACAGGCGGATCGGGTGCTAGTGTTCGATGGCGGGCAAATTGCCGAAGATGGCGACCATCAGCAGTTAATTGCCGACGGAGGTTTGTACGCCAAGCTTTATGGGCACTTGCAGCAAATTTGACGCTCTTGAGTTTTGCCCGATTTTCTGCGCTTAGTAATTGAATTCCTTGGTGGAAAGCCTGTTTCGAGCGTATCGGCCACAGGCATTCAAGGGCGTGGCGCCGAAGCGCGCGCCTCGCTGCACTTCGAACGGACGCAAACTAGCCTAGTCTGTGCTGGTAGGTGCAGGACTCCTCGGGTGTTCATTGGGCAATGCTTATGCAAGGGACCTCATGAAGCAAAAGCGCACTCTCGGAACCCCACGGCTGCTGGGCATTGTCTGGCCATTTATCGCCGTGGTGTTGTTTCAAGCACTGTTGGGTGGCCTGAGCCTCTACGTCCTTTCGGCGGTGCGTGGGTATGTCGCGGGCGAAAGCCTGTGGTCCAAGGGGCAGAAGGATGCGATTTATTACCTCAACCTCTATGCCGACAGCCGCGATGAATCGGCCTTCCTCAAATACCAGAACGCAATTGCCGTGCCCCAGGGCGGTCATGAACTGCGTCTCGCCCTGGACCGCAAGCCGCCGGACTTGGAAGCCGCGCGACTGGGTATCCTCAAGGGCGGTAACCATCCGGACGATGTGTCCAGCCTGATCTGGCTTTACCTCAACTTTCGTCACTTTAGTTACCTGGAAAAGGCCATCGACCTGTGGACCGTCGGCGACAGCTACCTGGTGCAGCTGGATGCGGTGGCGCGGGACATGCACCAGAGCATCAGCCGCAATCAAGTCAGTGATGCCGATATCCTTCGCTGGAAGAGCCAGATTTTCGCCATCAATGATGGGGTGACTCCGGCCGCCAAGGCGTTCAGTGATGCCCTGGGCGAGGGCTCGCGGGTCATCCTGCGGTTGCTGCTGGTGACCAACCTGGCCACCGCGCTGGTGCTGATTGCCCTGGCGTTATTGCGAACCCACAAATTGCTCACTCAGCGCCATGAATTTGCCGATGCCTTGCAGCTGGAAAAGGAGCGGGCGCAAATCACCCTGCAGTCCATCGGCGACGGGGTGATCACCACCGATGTGGAAGGCGCCATCGCTTATATGAACCCTGCAGCCGAAGAGCTGACCCACTGGAAGGCCGAGCAGGCGGTAGGGTTGCCCCTGGCGGCATTGTTCAACCTGCTGGATGAAAATGCCCAAGCCGACGGGTTTACCCTGATCGAACATATTCTCAGTGGCCAGCTCAGTGGCGGCAGCGAGCATTCCAAGCTGATCCAGCGCCTAGACGGCAGCACGGTGTCGGTGACCCTGGTCGGGGCTCCGATCCAGAACGCGGGCAAGGTCAGCGGCACCGTGCTGGTGCTGCACGACATGACCCAGGAGCGTCAGTACATCGCCAATCTGTCCTGGCAGGCGACCCATGATGCGCTGACGGGGCTGGCCAACCGCCGAGAATTCGAGTTCCGCCTGGAGCAGGCGTTGCACAACCTGTCGCGCCAGCCAGGGCGCCATGCGTTGATGTTTCTGGATCTGGACCAGTTCAAACTGGTCAACGATACCTGCGGTCACGCGGCCGGGGATGAATTGTTGCGGCACATCTGCGCGCTCCTGCAATCCGGGCTGCGCGAGGGCGATACCCTGGCGCGCCTGGGTGGCGATGAGTTCGGCATATTATTGGAGAACTGCCCACCCGACGCGGCAGAGAAAATCGCCGAAGGCCTGCGTCAGACCGTGCAGAACCTGCATTTTGTGTGGAAGGGCCGGCCGTTCGTGACCACGGTCAGCATTGGCCTGGTGCATATCGCGCAGACCCCGACCACTCTGGAAACCTCCCTGCGTGCGGCCGACATGGCCTGCTATATGGCCAAGGAAAAGGGCCGCAATCGAGTCCAGGTCTACCACGCCGATGACTCGGAGCTGTCCTTGCGCTTTGGCGAAATGGCCTGGGTCCAGCGCCTGCATATGGCCCTTGAGGAAAATCGCTTCTGCCTTTACTCCCAGGAGATTGCGGCCCTCGGACACCCTGATCGCTCTGGCGGACATATCGAGATTCTGTTGCGCCTGCATGACGAAGCCGGGCGCATGATCCTGCCGGATAGCTTTATTCCTGCGGCCGAGCGCTATGGGCTGATGACGTCCCTGGACCGTTGGGTGGTGCAGAACGTGTTCAAGATCATTGCCCAGTGCATTGAGGAGAAAGGCGAAGGGCCGATGGCCATGTGTGCGATCAATCTGTCGGGCATCACCATCGGTGACGACGACTTTCTCGACTTCCTGCGCGAGCAATTCACCCGCTACGCCATACCGCCGGCGATGATCTGTTTTGAAATCACCGAAACCAGCGCTATTGCCAATCTGGGTAGCGCGATTCGTTTTATTAATGAACTCAAAGGGTTGGGTTGTCACTTCTCCCTGGATGACTTTTGTGCGGGCATGTCCTCATTCGCTTATCTCAAACATTTGCCTGTAGACTTCTTGAAGATCGATGGAAGTTTCGTAAAGGATATGCTGGACGACCCGATTAACCGCGCCATGGTCGAAGTGATCAATCACATCGGCCATGTCATGGGTAAACGCACCATTGCCGAGTTTGTCGAAACACCGCAGATCGAGCAGGCGTTGCTCGAAATCGGTGTGGATTTTGCTCAGGGCTACATCATCGAACGCCCGCAATTGTTCACCTGTGACAGTCTGCAGTGTCGACCACCACGCGCGCAGCCGCTGTTGTTCAAGGCGCCCGGCACGTTCCGTTGAAACCTTTGTTGATCAGTATGAATCACACTCAAAAGGAGCCCGACAGTGATTGACACCTTCAACCGAACCGGCCCGCTCATGGAAGCCGCAAGTTACCCCGCCTGGGCTCAGCAACTGATCCAGGATTGCAGCGAGAGCAAGCGCCGTGTAGTCGAACACGAACTGTATCAGCGCATGCGTGACAACAAACTCAGTGCCAAGACCATGCGCCAATACCTTATTGGCGGTTGGCCGGTGGTCGAGCAGTTTGCTTTGTACATGGCGCAAAACCTGACCAAGACCCGCTTTGCCCGCCATCCGGGCGAGGACATGGCGCGACGCTGGCTGATGCGCAATATTCGCGTCGAGCTCAACCATGCCGATTACTGGGTGCATTGGAGTCGAGCCCATGGCGTCAGCCTGGAGGACTTGCAGGCGCAACAAGTGCCGCCCGAATTGCACGCCTTGAGCCACTGGTGCTGGCATACCAGTTCGTCTGACTCCCTGATCGTGGCGATTGCTGCCACCAACTATGCGATCGAAGGTGCGACGGGCGAGTGGTCTGCGCTGGTCTGTTCCAATGGCCTATACGCCGCGGCCTTTCCTGAAGAGGACCGCAAGCGCGCCATGAAGTGGTTGAAGATGCATGCCCAGTACGACGACGCCCATCCATGGGAAGCACTGGAAATCATCTGCACCCTGGCCGGCCAGAATCCGAGCAAGGCGTTGCAGGTCGAGTTGCGCCAGGCTGTGTGCAAGAGCTACGACTACATGTACCTGTTCCTGGAGCGCTGTATGCAGCAGGAAAAAGCCCCCGTAAGCCGCGAGCGGTTGGCCCTGGCGGAAGGCTGAGTATAGGATTTGCCTGCGCAGGCAGGTTCGGCGTCAACGGGAGCTGCGGCTTTCCGAGGCGACGAACCTGCCCGCGATTGTTTTCGGGGCAGGTTCAGCCGGCCATTGCCAGGCGGTTACGGCCTTCGCGCTTGGCCACATAGAGTGCGCTGTCGGCACGGCGCAGCAGGCTGTCCGACGACTCGCCAGGCAATAGAGTCGAGCAGCCGAGGCTGACGGTCAGTTCGATCGGCTGGCCGTCGACCCGATAATCGTGGGTCTGAGTCGCATGCCGCAGGCGCTCGCCAATCATCGCGGCAGCGTCGCGCCCGGTGTTGGAAAGCAGGATCAGAAACTCCTCCCCGCCGAAACGGAACACCATGTCGACATTGCGCAGTTGCCCCTTGATGGCTGCTGCAACGGCTTTGAGCACCTCATCGCCCGCGCTGTGGCCATGGTTGTCATTGATTCTCTTGAAGTGGTCAATATCCAGCATCAGCAGCGACAGCGGCTGGGTGTGCCGGCGTGCCATTTCGATTTCGCGCTGCAGGGTCTGGTCCATGGCGATACGGTTGCCGGTATCGGTCAGGGGGTCACGCAGGGCACTGCGGGTCGCTGCGCGATACAGCAGGGCGTTGCGCATGGGGTAGAGCAGGGATGAGAGCAGCGATTCGAGATTGCCCTGTTCCTGGTCGTTGAAGCGCTGATTGCGTCGGAACACCAGTTCGCCCATGGGCTCGCCTTCATGGCTGAGGCTGTAGCAGACCGAGTGGTGGCCGCGCAGGCCGAACTCCAGGCGCAGGTCGCTGGGAGTGTGTTTATAGACCATGGCGTCGAGGGGGACCAGGCGCTGGACTTCACGGAAGAACAGGCCAAGGATCCGCTGTGGTTCGAGGCTGGTTTGCAGCTGCAGGCCCAGTTGCTGGCGTAATTGAGCCAGCCCTACCGGACGTTGCGCCAATGGCGATGGTTGACCAAAGCCCAGGCGTTGCAATTTGGCGCTATCGAAGTCAATTGCGTTGGTCTGGGTTGGTGTTTTCATATGGCGTGAGCCCCTGAGCACGTAATGCAGTCTTACTGGCTGGGTGAGAGCGGCTCTGGGCTGCGCGTCATACTGTTCCATCAGTCCCGTAGGACGAGTTTTCACAGTCTAATCCGCTTTGCCCGTCGTTATAAGCCCCGATTGGGGCGGTGCCTGGCTCGCCAATACACTGCGTGTATGAGCAGGTTTAGAGCGAAAGTCATGCCATTCGGTTCAGATAAATAAAAGTCTTTTGAATTCAATCTGTTGGCAATAATGAGTGGCAAGAGAGGATGCCTGGCGCGGCATTTGTTTGACTGGAGGCGGCAAAAGTCCGCGGAATTTCAAAAAAGGCCGCGACAGCTTTCCGCCGCGACCTGATGTACGGCATGTTTACTGGGCGTCGAAGGCCTGGCCGTTGATCTCGCTGCTGTCCGGCCCCATGAGGTAGAGGTAGACCGGCATGATCTGCTCCGGAGTTGGGTTGTTGCTCGGGTTTTCCCCGGGGTAGGCCTGGGCGCGCATGCTGGTGCGGGTGGCGCCAGGGTTGATGCTGTTTGCGCGGACCGGGGCCACGGTATCCAGTTCGTCGGCCAGGGTCTGCATCAGGCCCTCGGTCGCGAATTTGGAAACGCCGTAGGCGCCCCAGTAGGCACGACCCTTGCGGCCGACGCTGCTCGAAGTGAAGACCACCGAGGCGTCCTTGGATAGCTTGAGCAACGGCAGCAGGGTGCTGGTCAGCATGAACATGGCGTTGACGTTGACTTGCATCACGCGCATGAAGTTCTCGCCCGAGAGCTGCTCCAGTGGCGTACGCGGGCCGATGATCGATGCGTTGTGCAACAGGCCGTCGAGGTGGCCGAATTCGGTTTCGATCATGGCCGCCAGTTCGTCGTACTGGTGAGGCAGGGCGGTTTCCAGGTTGAACGGGATCACCGCCGGTTGCGGGTGGCCGGCGGCTTCGATTTCGTCGTAGACCTGGGTCAGGTTGGCTTCGGTCTTGCCCAGCAGCAATACGGTGGCACCGTGGGCGGCAAAGGTCTTGGCGGCGGCAGCACCGATACCACGGCCGGCGCCGGTGACCAGGATGACCCGATCCTTGAGCAGTTCGGGGCGAGCGGAGTAATCAAACATAAAAACCTCAACACAATTCAACGATAGGACCGGCAGCACTCTTGGCGCTGGGCCGGTCGCACAGCCTGGGCGGTGACAGTGCAACTGCTCGGGCGAGGGGTATTACCCGCGTCGCATCAGCAGCTGCAGAGGGCGTTATCCAGCACGCGGCGCAGTTCCAGCGGGTGATCGACTACCACGTCGGCACCCCAGTGCCTGGGGTTGTCGTCCGGGTGGATATAGCCGTAGGTCACGGCGGCGGTCTTGGTGCCGGCATCGCGCCCGGATTCGATATCACGCAGGTCATCGCCGACGAACAGCACGCTGGCCGGGTCCAGGTCGAGCATCTTGCACGCCAGGATCAGCGGCTCCGGGTCGGGTTTGCTGTTTTTCACGTGGTCCGGGCAAATCAGCAGGGCCGAGCGTTCGGACAGCCCCAGTTGCTGCATGATCGGTTCGGCGAAGCGCAGCGGCTTGTTGGTCACCACGCCCCAGATTAGGTTGGCCTTCTCGATATCCGCCAGCAGCTCGGCCATGCCGTCGAACAATTTGCTGTGCACCGCGCAGTGCTGGAGGTAACGCTCCAGGAACTCCAGGCGCAGCTCTTCGAACCCGGGCGATTCAGGGTCCATGGAGAAGGTCACGGCGACCATGGCCCGGGCACCACCGGAGATTTCGTCACGAATGTGCTGGTCGACGATCGGTGCCAGGCCGCGATCGGCGCGCATGCTCTGGCAGACGGCGATGAAGTCCGGCGCGGTGTCGAGCAGGGTGCCGTCCATGTCGAAAAGAACTGCTCTGATACCCATGGGCTTATTCCTCTCGCAGGGTCTGGATCATGTAGTTGACGTCAACGTCCGCCGCCAGCTTGTAGTGCTTGGTCAGGGGGTTGTAGGTCAGGCCGATGATGTCCTTGACGGTCAGGCCGGCCATGCGGCTCCAGGCGCCAAGCTCGGAAGGGCGGATGAATTTCTTGAAGTCATGGGTGCCGCGCGGCAGCAGCTTCATGATGTATTCCGCGCCAATGATGGCGAACAGGTAAGCCTTGGGATTGCGGTTGATGGTGGAGAAAAACACCTGACCGCCCGGCTTGACCATGCGGAAGCAGGCGCGGATCACCGACGACGGGTCCGGTACGTGTTCGAGCATTTCCAGGCAGGTCACGACGTCGAATTGCTCTGGCATCTCTTCGGCCAGGGCTTCGGCGGTGATTTGCCGGTATTCGACGCTGACACCCGACTCCAGCTGGTGCAACTGCGCCACTGCCAATGGCGCTTCGCCCATGTCGATACCCATCACGGTAGCGCCACGCTGGGCCATGGCTTCGCTGAGGATGCCGCCGCCACAACCGACGTCGAGGACTTTCTTGCCCGCGAGATTGACCCGCTCGTCAATCCAGTTGACCCGCAGCGGGTTGATGTCGTGCAGGGGTTTGAACTCGCTTTCACGGTCCCACCAGCGGTGAGCCAGGGCTTCGAATTTGGCGATTTCAGCGTGGTCGACGTTGCTCATGGGTAATCCTCAAATCTAAAAAATTCTGCACTGGGCCTTGAGTTGATCCTCAAGGGGTCTGTCTATTCGGTATGTCCGCTGATGCGCTGGCCCCAGGCGGTGGCCGTGGCGCACAGCTGCTGTTCATCGACGCGGGTCAGGCGCCGGTCGTCGAGCAACTGCTTGCCGGCGACCCAAAGGTGTTTCACGCAATCGCGGCCGGTGGCATATATAAGCTGCGAAACCGGGTCATAAATCGGCTGCTGGGCCAAACCCGACAGGTCGAACGCCACCAGGTCCGCGGCCTTGCCCAGTTCCAGGGAACCGACTTCAGTCTCCAGGCCCAGGGCGCGAGCGCCGTTCAGGGTCGCCATGCGCAGGGCGCGATGGGCGTCCAGTGCGGTGGCGGAGCCTGCAACGGCTTTGGCCAGCAGCGCGGCAGTGCGGGTTTCACCCAGCAGATCCAGGTCATTGTTACTGGCGGCGCCATCGGTTCCGACCGCGACATTCACCCCAGCCTGCCAAAGTCGCTCCACCGGGCAGAAACCGCTGGCCAGCTTGAGGTTCGATTCCGGGCAATGAATGACGTTGCTGTTGGTTTCTACCAGCAAAGCCAGGTCTTCATCGCTGACCTGGGTCATATGAACGGCCTGGAAGCGAGGACCGAGCAAACCGAGGCGACCAAGGCGGGCCAGGGGCCGCTCGCCGCGCTGTTCGAGAGATTGTTGCACCTCGAATGCGGTTTCATGGACGTGCATATGGATCGAGGCGTCGAGTTCTTCGGCGATAACGCGAATTTTTTCCAGGTTCTCATCGCCCACGGTATAGGGTGCATGAGGGCCGAAGGTGATCTTGATGCGTGGGTGGTGCTTGAGGTCGCCGAACAGCTCGACGCCCTGGCGGATCGCTTCATCGGCGTCGTGGGCGCCGGGGATCGGGAAATCGAGGATTGGAATCGCGATCTGTGCGCGTATGCCGCTGTTGTGCACGCGTTCGCTGGCCACCTTGGGGAAGAAGTACATGTCGGAGAAGCAGGTAATGCCGCCTTTGAGCTGTTCGGCAATTGCCAGGTCGGTGCCGTCGCGCACGAAGGCTTCATCGACCCACTTGGCCTCGGCCGGCCAGATGTGCTTTTCCAGCCAGGTCATGAGCGGTAGATCGTCGGCCAGGCCGCGAAACAGGGTCATGGCCGCATGCCCGTGAGCATTGATCAGGCCCGGGCTGAGCAGCATGCCTGGCAGTTCCCGCACTTGCGTGGCCTTCAGGCGCAAGGCCTCGGCCCTGGGCCCGATAAAAGCGATGCGCCCGTCGCGGATGCCCAGGCCGTGTTCTTTGAGAACCACGCCAGCAGGTTCGACAGGCACCAACCAGGTCGGCAACAGCAATAAGTCGAGCGCAGCGGCAGGTGTCGGCATCGAAGATCGGTTCCAGAGCTTTTGTAAGGGATGGCGAAGTATACCCGAGCGTCTTCGCCGGGGGATCGCTATAATCGACGGCTTTTGTTCATGAGTGCGGGGTGAGGGATGCGCGATCGACTGTTGGCTGCGGAGAAGGTGAAGGCCATCGATTGGCGGGATGACGCCCTGTATCTGCTCGATCAGCGCATTTTGCCTTTCGAGGAAACCTGGATCGCCTACACCAGCGCCGCGGGCGTTGCCGAGGCAATTCGCTCCATGGTGGTCCGTGGCGCGCCGGCAATCGGCATCAGCGCGGCCTATGGCGTGGTCCTGGCGGCGCGCGCGCGGTTTGCCGCCGGCGGTGACTGGCAGGCGGCAATGGAGGAGGACTTCACCCTGCTTGCCGACTCGCGCCCGACCGCGGTCAACCTGTTCTGGGCGCTCAATCGCATGCGCGATCGCCTGGAGCGGCTCAAGGACCACATCGACCCGCTGGCCGTGCTCGAGGCCGAAGCCCTGGCCATTCATGAAAGCGATCGCGAAGCCAACCTGACCATGGCGCAGTTGGGCGTGGACCTCATCCGCCGGCACCAGGGCAATGCCCAGGCGCTGCTGACCCACTGCAATACCGGTGCCCTGGCCACCGGTGGCTTTGGCACGGCGTTGGGGGTTATCCGCGCGGCATGGCTCGAAGGCATGGTCGAGCGCGTTTACGCCGATGAAACCCGGCCCTGGCTGCAAGGTTCGCGCCTGACGGCCTGGGAATTGGCCAATGAAGGCATTCCGGTGACCTTGAACGCCGACTCCGCAGCCGCCCATATCATGAAGACCAAGGGTGTGACCTGGGTGATAGTCGGTGCCGACCGCATTACCGCCAACGGTGATGTGGCGAACAAGATCGGCACTTATCAGTTGGCGGTCAATGCCATGCACCATGGCGTGCGATTCATGGTGGTCGCGCCCAGTTCCACCATCGACATGAACCTCGCCAGTGGCGATGAGATCCCGATCGAAGAGCGCGACGGCAAGGAATTGCTGGAAGTGGGCGGCAAGCGCGTCGGTGCCGAGGTGGACGCCTTCAACCCGGTATTTGATGTGACGCCGGCAGACCTGATCGACGCCATCGTCACTGAAAAAGGCATAGTCGAGCGGCCGGATACCGCGAAAATGGCCCAATTGATGTGCCGCAAACGCCTGCATTGAGACACTCGTTTCCCGTGGAGTAGGCCGCTGCTCCCTGGAAACGGCTATTGGTCAAGAAAAAATCCCCGTTTAAGCGCGAAATCCGCCTCTGAGCTTCTCTGGTCCCCTATCAGGCTGTCACCGGTCAACTAACTACGCACCATGCGCATCTGGGGGATAGGTGCGTGGCGGCGATTGTGATAACATCCGGCGGTTTCCAAGGTGGCCCAAAGTGGTTGCCTTTACTGCGCAAATCCATGGCATAACTTGTTGATTTGTCGTAAGTCGGTGCAAGGCGCTAAGCCTGCAGCGACGAGCTTCGTTCGTCCCATATGGATGTGACGAGGTTTCACCAGAAAAAGGAATCAGGCTTCTCATGGGCGAACTGGCCAAAGAAATCCTCCCGGTCAATATCGAAGACGAGCTGAAACAGTCCTACCTCGACTACGCGATGAGCGTAATTGTCGGGCGGGCACTGCCTGATGCGCGCGATGGCTTGAAGCCCGTGCATCGGCGTGTGCTGTTCGCGATGAGCGAGCTGGGCAACGACTTCAACAAGCCGTACAAGAAATCTGCCCGTGTTGTCGGTGACGTGATCGGTAAGTATCACCCTCACGGTGATACCGCGGTGTACGACACCATCGTTCGGATGGCGCAGCCATTCTCGCTGCGCTACCTGTTGGTAGACGGTCAGGGCAACTTCGGTTCGGTCGACGGCGATAACGCTGCGGCCATGCGATACACCGAAGTGCGCATGACCAAGCTGGCACATGAGCTGCTGGCCGACCTGCATAAAGAAACCGTGGACTGGGTGCCGAACTACGACGGCACCGAAATGATCCCGGCGGTCATGCCGACCCGTATTCCCAACCTGCTGGTCAACGGTTCCAGCGGCATCGCCGTGGGCATGGCGACCAACATTCCGCCGCACAACCTCGGTGAAGTCATCGACGGTTGCCTGGCGCTGATCGACAACCCTGAGTTGACGGTCGACGAGCTGATGCAATACATCCCGGGCCCGGACTTCCCGACCGCCGCGATCATCAACGGTCGTGCCGGCATCATCGAAGCCTATCGCACCGGTCGTGGCCGCATTTACATGCGCGCCCGCTCGATGATCGAAGATATCGACAAGGTCGGTGGCCGCCAGCAGATCGTCATTACCGAGCTCCCATACCAGTTGAACAAGGCGCGTCTGATCGAGAAGATCGCCGAGCTGGTTAAAGAGAAGAAGCTCGAAGGCATCACCGAGCTGCGCGACGAGTCCGACAAAGACGGGATGCGCGTGGTGATCGAGCTGCGTCGCGGCGAAGTGCCTGAGGTGATCCTCAATAACCTCTACGCCCAGACCCAACTGCAAGCGGTGTTCGGTATCAACATCGTGGCCCTGATCGATGGCCGCCCACGGATCCTCAACCTCAAGGATCTGCTGGAAGCCTTCGTTCGTCACCGTCGCGAAGTCGTCACCCGCCGTACTGTGTTCGAGCTGCGTAAAGCGCGCGAACGCGGCCACATTCTTGAAGGTCAAGCGGTTGCCCTGTCGAACATCGACCCGGTCATTGCCCTGATCAAGGCCTCGCCAACCCCGTCGGAAGCCAAGGAAGCGCTGATCAGCACTGCCTGGGAGTCCTCCGCGGTGGTGGCAATGGTCGAGCGTGCCGGTGCCGATTCCTGCCGTCCAGAGACCCTGGACCCGCAGTACGGCCTGCGCGAAGGCAAGTACTTCCTGTCGCCAGAGCAGGCGCAAGCCATTCTGGAGCTGCGTCTGCACCGCCTGACCGGCCTGGAACACGAAAAACTGCTGGCTGAGTATCAAGAAATCCTCAACCAGATCGGCGAGCTGATCCGCATCCTCAACAGCGCTACGCGCCTGATGGAAGTGATCCGCGAAGAGCTGGAAGTGATCCGTGCCGAATACGGCGATGTGCGCCGTACCGAGATTCTCGATGCCCGTCTCGACCTGACCCTGGGTGACATGATCCCGGAAGAAGAGCGCGTGGTGACCATCTCCCACGGCGGCTATGCCAAGACCCAGCCATTGGCTGCGTACCAGGCCCAGCGTCGTGGCGGGAAAGGCAAATCGGCCACTGGCGTCAAGGATGAGGACTACATTGCTCACCTGCTGGTAGCCAACAGCCACACCACGCTGCTGCTGTTCTCCAGCAAGGGCAAGGTGTACTGGCTCAAGACTTACGAAATCCCTGAAGCATCGCGTGCGGCCCGTGGTCGTCCGCTGGTCAACCTGTTGCCGCTGGATGAGGGTGAGTACATCACCACCATGCTGCCGGTCGAGGAATACACCGAAGGTCACTTCATCTTCATGGCCACCGCTGGCGGCACCGTGAAGAAGACCCCGCTGGAATCCTTCAGCCGTCAACGCAGTGTCGGCCTGATCGCGCTGGAGCTGGACGAAGGCGACGTGCTGATTTCTGCCGCGATCACCGATGGCGAGCGTGAAGTCATGTTGTTCTCCGACGGCGGCAAGGTCACTCGCTTCAAGGAATCCGACGTTCGCGCTATGGGCCGTACCGCTCGCGGTGTGCGCGGCATGCGTCTGCCGGAAGGCCAGAAGCTGATTTCCATGCTGATTCCGGAAGAGGGCAGCCAGATCCTGACCGCATCCGCACGTGGTTATGGCAAGCGCACGGCGATCACCGAGTTCCCTGAGTACAAACGTGGCGGCCAGGGCGTTATCGCCATGGTCAGCAATGATCGTAACGGCCGTCTGGTCGGTGCGGTCCAGGTGCTGGATGGTGAGGAAATCATGCTGATTTCCGACCAGGGCACCCTGGTGCGTACACGGGTCGACGAAGTGTCGAGCCTGGGTCGTAACACCCAGGGCGTGACCCTGATCAAGCTGGCCAGCGATGAAACGTTGGTCGGCCTGGAGCGGGTGCAGGAGCCGTCTGAAGTCGAGGGTGACGAGCTGGAAGGCGAAGAGGGCGAAGAGTTCGAAGGGACCGTGCTGGACGCGGGCACCGATCCGGATGACGCAACCGAGGGCCGGCAGGCTGACGCCGCAGGCGAAGAAGAGTCGCAAGACTAAATAAATCGTAGCAGGGCAGAGTGTTTGCTCTGTCCGCTACCGTGAATGCATAGCGAGAGTGGATGTGAGCAAACGAGCCTATAACTTCTGCGCGGGTCCCGCTGCGCTACCTGAAGCTGTCCTGTCGCGTGCCCAGGCCGAGTTGCTGGATTGGCATGGCAAGGGTCTGTCGGTCATGGAGATGAGCCATCGCAGCGATGAGTTCGTGTCCATTGCCACCAAGGCTGAGCAGGATCTGCGTGACCTGCTGGATATCCCCTCGAACTACAAAGTGCTGTTTCTGCAGGGCGGCGCCAGCCAGCAATTTGCTCAGATCCCCCTGAACCTGTTGCCGGAAAACGGCTCGGCCGACTATATCGATACCGGTATCTGGTCGCAGAAAGCCATTGAAGAAGCCTCGCGCTACGGCCACGTCAATGTGGCTGCCACCGCCAAGCCCTACGACTATTTCGCCATTCCCGGCCAAAACGAATGGCAGCTGTCGAAAGACGCGGCCTACGTTCACTACGCACCGAACGAAACCATCGGTGGCCTGGAATTCAACTGGATCCCGGAAACCGGCGACGTTCCGCTGGTGGCTGACATGTCTTCGGACATCCTGTCGCGCCCTGTGGATATCTCCCGTTTCGGCATGATCTACGCCGGCGCGCAGAAAAACATCGGACCTAGCGGGATCCTGGTCAACATCATCCGTGAAGACCTGCTGGGGCGTGCCCGCTCCCTGTGCCCGACCATGCTCGACTACAAGGTCGCGGCGGACAACGGCTCGATGTACAACACCCCGCCGACCCTGGCCTGGTATCTGTCCGGGCTGGTGTTTGAGTGGCTCAAGGAGCAAGGCGGCGTGGAGGCCATCGGCAAGCTCAATGAAGTGAAGCAGCGCACGCTGTATGACTTCATCGACGCCAGCGGCTTGTACAGCAATCCGATCAACAAGTCCGACCGCTCGTGGATGAACGTGCCGTTCCGTCTGGCTGACGATCGCCTGGACAAGCCGTTCCTGGCCGGTGCCGAAGCGCGTGGCCTGTTGAACCTCAAGGGTCACCGCTCGGTTGGCGGCATGCGCGCCTCCATCTACAACGCCGTCGACATCACCGCAGTCAATGCGCTGGTGGCCTTCATGGCAGAGTTCGAGAAGGAACACGGTTAATGTCTGAGCAAGAACTCAAGGCACTGCGCCTGCGCATTGATGCCTTGGACGAAAAGGTCCTGGAACTGATCAGTGAGCGTGCGCGCTGCGCCCAGGAAGTCGCGCGCGTCAAGATGGCCTCCCTGGCCGAAGGCGAAGTGCCAGTGTTCTATCGTCCTGAGCGTGAAGCTCAGGTGCTCAAGCGGGTGATGGAGCGTAACCAGGGGCCGCTGGGCAACGAAGAGATGGCGCGCTTGTTTCGCGAAATCATGTCGTCGTGCCTGGCGCTCGAGCAGCCGTTGAAAGTGGCCTACCTCGGCCCTGAAGGCACCTTCACCCAGGCCGCGGCGATGAAGCATTTCGGTCACGCCGTGATCAGCAAGCCAATGGCAGCGATCGATGAAGTGTTCCGCGAAGTGGCAGCCGGAGCGGTGAATTTTGGCGTGGTCCCGGTGGAAAACTCCACCGAGGGCGCGGTCAACCACACCCTCGACAGCTTCCTTGAGCACGACATGGTCATCTGTGGCGAAGTCGAGTTGCGGATTCACCACCATTTGCTGGTTGGTGAAAACACCAAGACTGACAGCATCAGCCGCATCTACTCCCATGCCCAATCCCTGGCCCAGTGCCGCAAGTGGCTGGACGCGCACTACCCGAATGTGGAGCGTGTCGCCGTCTCGAGCAATGCCGAGGCCGCGAAGCGGGTCAAGGGTGAGTGGAACTCGGCGGCAATTGCCGGCGATATGGCAGCAGGTTTGTATGGCCTGACTCGCCTGGCCGAGAAAATCGAGGACCGCCCGGACAACTCCACGCGGTTCCTGATGATCGGCAGCCAGGAAGTGCCGCCGACTGGCGACGACAAGACCTCGATCATCGTCTCCATGAGCAACAAGCCGGGCGCGCTGCATGAGCTGCTGGTGCCATTCCACGATAACGGCATCGACCTGACGCGAATCGAAACCCGACCTTCGCGCAGTGGCAAGTGGACCTATGTGTTCTTTATCGACTTCGTCGGCCATCACCGCGACCCATTGGTCAAAGGTGTGCTGGAGAAGATCAGTCAGGAAGCAGTGGCACTCAAGGTGCTGGGTTCCTACCCGAAAGCGGTTCTCTGAGGCTTTAACAATGAGTGGCGACTTCCTCGCTCTGGCACAGCCGGGCGTGCAACAACTTTCGCCTTACGTTCCGGGCAAACCCGTGGACGAACTGGCGCGTGAGCTGGACATCGATCCGGCAAAAATCGTCAAGCTGGCAAGTAACGAAAACCCGCTGGGTGCCAGTCCCAAAGCGCTGGCGGCGATCCGTGACGAGCTGGCAGAGCTGACACGTTATCCCGATGGCAATGGTTTTGCCCTCAAGACCCTGTTGGCCGAGCGTTGCGCTGTCGAGCTGAGCCAGGTCACCCTGGGCAACGGTTCCAACGACATTCTGGAGTTGGTCGCTCGTGCTTACCTGGCTCCGGGCTTGAATGCCGTATTCAGCGCCCATGCCTTTGCCGTCTATCCGATTGTCACCCAGGCCGTGGGCGCACAGGCGCACGTGGTTCCGGCCAAGGATTGGGGGCATGACCTGCCTGCAATGCTCCAGGCAATCGACGCCAATACCCGGGTGGTGTTTATCGCCAATCCGAACAACCCGACCGGTACCTGGTTCAGCGCCGAGGCGTTGGACGAGTTCCTGCAGGATGTGCCAGGGCATGTGCTGGTGGTGCTGGACGAGGCTTATATCGAGTACGCCGAAGGCAGCGACTTGCCCGACGGCCTGGATTTCCTGGCGGCCTACCCGAATCTGCTGGTTTCGCGGACCTTCTCCAAGGCCTATGGCCTGGCGTCGTTGCGTGTGGGTTATGGCTTGTCGACGCCGGTGGTGGCCGATGTGCTGAACCGGGTTCGCCAGCCGTTCAACGTCAACAGTCTGGCGTTGGCTGCTGCCTGTGCGGCGTTGCAGGACGAGGAATACCTGGCTGAAAGCCGTCGCCTGAATGAGGCTGGCATGCAGCAGCTGGAGGCGGGCTTTCGCGAGCTGGGACTGTCGTGGATTCCTTCGAAGGGCAACTTCATTGCCGTTGACCTGGGAAGGGTGGCTGCTCCGGTATTCCAGGGGTTGCTGCGCGAGGGTGTGATTGTGCGTCCGGTGGCCAATTACGGTATGCCAAACCACCTGCGTATTACCGTCGGTCTGCCGGCTGAAAACAGTCGCTTCCTCGAGGCGTTGTCCAAGGTTCTGGCTCGTGGTTGATGTCATTCCAATGCAATCTGCTGTGCCTATGATCGGTCGCCTGGTGGTGGTCGGTCTGGGGCTGATTGGTGGCTCTTTTGCCAAGGGCCTGCGTGAAAGCGGGGTGTGTCGCGAGGTGGTAGGGGTCGATCTGGATCCTCAGTCGCGCAAGTTGGCAGTCGAGTTGGGCGTGGTGGACCGCTGCGAAGAAGACCTCGCCGTGGCCTGCCAGGGTGCTGATGTGATCCAGCTGGCAGTACCGATCCTGGCCATGGAAAAGCTCCTGGCGCTCTTGGCTGGTATGGACCTGGGGCAGGCGATCCTGACGGATGTCGGCAGCGCCAAGGGTAATGTGGTACGCGCTGCAACCGAGGCCTTTGGTGGCATGCCGCCGCGCTTCGTGCCGGGGCACCCGATTGCCGGTTCCGAGCAGAGCGGCGTCGAGGCGTCCAATGCCCAGCTGTTTCGTCGACATAAAGTAATTCTGACTCCGCTGGAGCAGACCGACCCCGAGGCGTTGAGGCTGGTCGATCGGTTATGGCGCGAGCTGGGAGCGGATGTCGAGCATATGCAGGTCGAGCGCCACGATGAAGTGTTGGCGGCGACCAGTCATTTGCCCCACCTGCTGGCATTCGGCCTGGTCGACTCGTTGGCCAAGCGCAGTGAAAATCTGGACATCTTCCGTTACGCTGCGGGCGGTTTCCGCGATTTCACGAGAATCGCCGGCAGCGACCCGGTCATGTGGCACGACATCTTCCTCGCCAATCGCGAAGCGGTACTGCGCACACTCGATACATTTCGCAACGACCTCGACGCCCTGCGCGACGCGGTCGATGCAGGGGATGGGCACCAATTGTTGGGCGTATTCACTCGCGCCCGGGTTGCCCGCGAGCATTTCAGTAAAATCCTGGCCCGCCGGGCCTATGTGGACGCTATGAACTCCAACGATCTGATTTTCCTGGCAAATCCTGGTGGCCGCCTGAATGGGCGGATTCGTGTACCGGGTGACAAGTCGATTTCTCACCGCTCGATCATGCTCGGCTCGCTGGCTGAAGGCGTAACCGAGGTCGAAGGTTTCCTCGAAGGCGAAGACGCGCTGGCAACCTTGCAGGCGTTCCGCGACATGGGCGTGGTGATAGAAGGTCCGCACCACGGCCGCGTAACCATTCACGGCGTTGGCCTGCATGGCTTGAAGCCCGCCCCAGGTCCTATCTACCTGGGCAACTCCGGTACCTCAATGCGCCTGCTGTCCGGCCTCCTGGCGGCGCAGAACTTCGACAGCACCCTGACGGGTGATGCGTCGCTGTCCAAGCGTCCGATGAATCGCGTGGCCAACCCGTTGCGGGAAATGGGCGCTGTCATCGAAACGGCTGCCGAAGGTCGTCCGCCGATGGTCATTCGCGGTGGCAGCAAGCTCAAGGGCCTGACGTACACCATGCCGATGGCCAGTGCCCAGGTTAAGTCCTGCCTGCTGCTGGCGGGGCTTTACGCCGAAGGCAAAACTACCGTGACCGAGCCTGCGCCGACCCGTGACCATACCGAGCGTATGCTGCGCGGTTTCGGCTACCCGGTCAGCGTCGACGGTGCGACTGCTTCGGTTGAGTCGGGCCACAAACTGACTGCTACGCACATTGAAGTGCCAGGCGATATCTCGTCGTCGGCGTTCTTCCTGGTGGCTGCGTCGATCGCCGAGGGTTCGGAGTTGGTGCTGGAGCATGTCGGTATTAACCCGACCCGCACCGGCGTGATCGACATCCTGCGCCTGATGGGGGCGGATATCACCCTGGAAAACCAGCGTGAAGTCGGTGGCGAACCTGTGGCAGACCTGCGCGTACGGGCAGCTAAACTCAAAGGTATCGAGATTCCTGAAGAGTTGGTGCCCTTGGCCATTGACGAGTTCCCGGTGCTGTTTGTCGCTGCGGCCTGCGCCGAAGGGCGTACCGTGCTGCGTGGTGCTGAAGAGCTGCGGGTCAAGGAGTCTGATCGTATCCAGGTCATGGCCGACGGCCTGCTGGCGCTGGGCGTCAAGTGCGAGCCTACGGCGGACGGCATCATCATCGATGGCGGCCAGATTGGCGGCGGTGAAGTGCATGGTCACGGTGATCACCGGATTGCGATGGCTTTCAGCGTGGCTTCGCTGCGTGCCAATGCTCCGATCCGCATTCATGATTGCGCGAACGTGGCGACTTCTTTCCCCAACTTCCTCGCGCTGTGCGCGCAGGTCGGTATTCGCGTAGCGCAAGAGGCTCAGTCGTGAACATCAAGGCACCTGTAATCACCATCGATGGGCCTAGCGGTTCTGGCAAGGGCACCATCGCCGGGATTCTGGCCAAACGTCTGGGCTGGTGCCTGCTGGACTCCGGGGCCTTGTACCGGTTGCTGGCATTTGCCGCACGCAACCATGGCGTCGACCTGACCAACGAAGAGTCGCTGAAATTGCTCGCGGCTCATCTCGATGTGCAGTTCCTTGGTGCGACTGAAGGGCATCCGCAGCGCATCATTCTCGAAGGTGACGATGTCACTGATGATCTGCGCAATGAGCAGGTGGGCGCCTGGGCTTCCCAGGTAGCCGCATTGCCCGCGGTGCGTGATGCGCTGTTGCAGCGCCAGCGGGCCTTCCAGGAGCCGCCGGGCCTCGTGGCTGACGGTCGTGACATGGGTACGGTGGTTTTTCCAGAGGCGCCGTTGAAGATTTTCCTCACTGCCAGTGCCGAGGAGCGTGCACGTCGCCGTTACCTGCAGTTGAAGGGAAAAGTAGATGGTGTTAGTCTGTCGAGTCTGCTAGATGAGATTCGTGCGCGCGATGAGCGCGACACCCAGCGAGCGGTAGCCCCGCTTAAACCGGCGGCTGACGCCATACAGCTGGATTCCACGGAGTTGTCCATCGAGCAGGTGCTGGAACGCATTCTGAGCGAGATCGCCATTCGCGACATCGCCGGGTGACCAAGAAGAGCGTGGGGAACCAGTCATAGTCCCGCGGTCTTTCTTTTATATGAACGTAACCCACATCGTCTGGGATGTGGCAGATGGGCGTATTCTTCGCCCTTATCAACAGGAATTAAAATGAGCGAAAGCTTTGCGGAACTCTTTGAAGAAAGCCTAAAAACCCTGAACCTTCAGGCAGGCTCCATCATCACCGGTGTTATCGTTGATATCGATTACCAAGCTCGTTGGGTAACCGTTCACGCTGGCCTGAAGTCTGAAGCACTCATCCCGCTTGAGCAGTTCTACAACGACGCTGGCGACCTGACTATCAACGTCGGTGACGAAGTTCACGTTGCGCTGGACTCGGTTGAAGATGGCTTTGGTGAAACCAAGCTGTCCCGTGAAAAAGCCAAGCGCGCTGAATGCTGGATTGTTCTGGAAGCAGCCTTCGCAGCCGAAGAAGTGGTCAAGGGCGTTATCAACGGTAAGGTTAAAGGCGGCTTCACTGTCGACGTTAACGGCATCCGTGCGTTCCTGCCAGGTTCTCTGGTTGACGTCCGTCCAGTGCGCGACACCACGCACCTGGAAGGCAAAGAGCTGGAATTCAAGGTCATCAAGCTGGACCAGAAGCGCAACAACGTTGTCGTTTCCCGTCGCAGCGTCCTCGAAGCCGAGAACTCCGCCGAGCGTGAAGCTCTGCTGGAATCCCTGCAGGAAGGCCAGCAAGTCAAAGGTATCGTTAAAAACCTCACCGATTACGGCGCATTCGTCGATCTGGGTGGCGTTGATGGCCTGCTGCACATCACCGACATGGCTTGGAAGCGTATCAAGCATCCTTCCGAAATCGTCAACGTTGGCGACGAGATCGATGTCAAGGTTCTGAAGTACGATCGTGAACGTAACCGTGTCTCCCTGGGCTTGAAGCAGCTGGGCGAAGATCCATGGGTCGCTATCAAAGCTCGTTACCCAGAAAGCACTCGCGTTACCGCGCGTGTAACCAACCTGACCGACTACGGCTGCTTCGCTGAGCTGGAAGAAGGCGTTGAAGGCCTGGTACACGTTTCCGAAATGGACTGGACCAACAAGAACATCCACCCTTCGAAAGTCGTACAAGTCGGCGACGAAGTGGAAGTTATGGTTCTGGACATCGACGAAGAGCGTCGTCGTATCTCCCTCGGTATCAAACAGTGCAAATCTAACCCATGGGAAGATTTCTCTGGCCAGTTCAACAAGGGCGATAAAATCTCCGGCACCATCAAGTCGATCACCGATTTCGGTATCTTCATTGGTCTGGACGGCGGCATCGACGGCCTGGTTCACCTGTCCGACATCTCTTGGAACGAAGTGGGCGAAGAAGCCGTACGCCGCTTCAAGAAGGGCGACGAGCTGGACACCGTTATCCTGTCGGTTGACCCAGAGCGTGAGCGTATCTCCCTGGGCATCAAGCAACTGGAAAGCGATCCGTTCTCCGAGTACGTTCAAGAGAACGATAAAGGCGCAATCGTTAAGGGTGTTGTAAAAGAAGTTGACGCCAAAGGCGCCATCATCACCCTGGCCAACGACATCGAAGCTACTCTGAAAGCCTCCGAAATCAGCCGTGACCGCATCGAAGATGCACGTAACGTTCTGAAAGAAGGCGAAGAAGTTGAAGCCAAGATCATCAGCGTTGACCGCAAGAGCCGCGTAATCCAGCTCTCGATCAAGTCGAAAGACGTTGAAGACGAGAAAGAAGCAATCCAAAGCCTGCGCGACAAGCCAGCTGCTTCGGACATCGCTGCTGGTCCTACCACTCTGGGCGACCTGCTGCGTGCACAAATGGAAAAACAGAACTAAGTTCTGTAAGACCATAGAAAAAGGGCGACTTCGGTCGCCCTTTTTTGTGCCTTGAATTTGAGTTAAACCCTTCTGAAACCAACATATGCAGTGAGTTGTCTCTTCTTACAAGCAACGAGCTTGCTCATCAGGAGCTAGGCTTGGGTTGAAAGGGTGTCAGCATCGCAGCCTATGCTGCATAAGGAAGGGAATGAACAGACTCGCAGTTATTGTCGCCGTGCTCCTTCTTGCTGGATGTACTACCAGCGCCAAGACCCATGCGATACGTGGCGTCAGTGGAATTGAAATTGATTGCTCGGGCTTGGGCTCGGATTGGGATAAATGTTACAAGCGCGCGGCTAAGGAGTGCAAAGCCGGTGGGTATAAGGTCATAACCAAGTCCAGCGACGCGAAGGACGAGGAGGGCGATTATCCCTTCGGCTGGAACCCCGCTGGCTACGTTACCCGGACAATGCTGGTCATGTGTAGGTAAGTGGCTCTGAGGTGCTGAAGGGGGCGCTAGATGCGATGCAATTGTGGTCCAGCAGATAAGTCAATACACGGGCTGTTCAAAATCCTCAGAGCATGCTAAAACCTTCTGAGCACTGACCTAGCTGCTTGAAAAAGAAGGGAAAAATATGACGAAGTCGGAGTTGATTGAACGAATTGTCACCCATCAAGGGCTGCTGTCATCCAAGGATGTCGAGCTGGCCATCAAGACTATGCTTGAGCAAATGTCCCAATGCCTGGCTACCGGCGACCGGATCGAGATTCGGGGATTTGGTAGCTTTTCACTGCACTACCGTGCGCCGCGAGTGGGTCGCAACCCGAAGACAGGGCAGTCGGTAAGCCTCGACGGTAAATTCGTGCCGCATTTCAAGCCGGGTAAAGAACTGCGAGATCGAGTGAATGAAGAAGAGGAAGAGGGTTTTTAATATGTATATAAGGAGCAAAAGCTGAGGTTTCTAGGCTTGGTTGTTTTTGTTTTTTACGAAGATGTTGGTGCTCGATATATTAGTGTGGTTTTATTGATGTTCAAGTGTGTTGATGTTTTGTTAAGAAACATCTGGGCGTTCATGATGTGCTTTTTATGGTTTGTCAGTAGATAACCGTTTTATTGTTTTTTTAGTTTTCTTGCGTGGTGCGCTTGTAGAGTTGTACGGTAGTTCGAATATTAATTATGGAGGGTATGTTTTTTATTTTTTATTAAAGATCGGTTCTTTTAAATTTTAGCCATTTTTCTCCATCTTAATGTTAAGTTGAATTTTGTAGTGGCTTTTTAAGGGTGTTTGAGTCGGTTAGTATTGCAGGGCTAATATGTAAAATTAGTCTGTTTCTTTTGAGCAAGATGTCCAGTCTTGTGGGTCGTACGTTCCCAGAAAAATTAGTTTATCGTTGCGTTATTGGATTCTATTGGTACTTCCCATAAGCCACCTATCACACTGAAAATTCCGATATCTATGTGTCTGCTGCTTGGTGAGATGGCTAGAAATACCTTTAGTCATGCTGCGGCTCGAGTTTTTGTCTTGGTCAGATATCAAGTAAGAGGGTTATGATTCTCAATCGAGGAATGTTGAAGGCTTGCTTAAGCTGGCTTGACGAGCTTCGCGAGTATTGTCGATTGCTTTTTAGCTCGATCAAGTTCAACGGAAAATAAATGATTTCAGGCTCTCCTTATTCGATGATGCTGCATTTTTATTCTCGGATTTCCATGGTGCTCCCAAGTTGTAGGCGAGCAGAAAGATGGAAAAAACAGATATGCGGTAATGTGGGTTGTCATTGTTCGTGACATACATCTTATATGTGAAATTCTGATCTATTAATAGAATAAGTTGGTTTGGCGAGGAGAGGGTGCTATTTGAAGTGAGAGCGTAATACTATGGCTCTGGCGTAGCTATAAACCTGATTGATTTGGTCGTGATCTCTATCAAACATTGTGCATCCACCAATCAGGCCTTTTTGATCAGTGACGATGCGCATCTGTCTATTCTCGGGTTACCGCGTAGTATGGGCAGAGTCGCTCGGCTCTATGGCACTGCTACACCCTGTGTCCCGTCGTATGCTTGACTCGGTGGCTATGCTCAGGCTAAAGGCTCATTCCCACCGCTTATGTGGATCGCTTAACGTTTATTTTAGTACACTCCACGAGTTATTAGGCTGGACTCCTCCCCTGAGTGTTGATGCTGCACTGCGCGTCACCGCTCAGCATTTTATTGAACAGCGTAAGTAATCCGCAGGC
This sequence comes from Pseudomonas sp. QD4, assembly GCF_049199125.1. Taxonomy (NCBI): domain Bacteria; kingdom Pseudomonadati; phylum Pseudomonadota; class Gammaproteobacteria; order Pseudomonadales; family Pseudomonadaceae; genus Pseudomonas; species Pseudomonas sp. QD4. The sequence continues at coordinate 164,273 of NZ_JBLZOM010000003.1, read as the reverse complement.
GGTCCAACGAGCGCAGTTATTCTCATCCGGATGTTAGCGCCTTGGATCTGTCCGCTGATGAACTCTCATATGGTTTCAGGAACTGAATCGTAAATGGCAATTTGGTACTTTTTTGCGGGGGTGGCACTTGCCTCGCTTTTGCTCACATGGGTACTGCGTCGATACGCATTGGCGCGCAGCCTTATGGATATACCTAATGGGCGTAGCTCTCATACGGTACCAACGCCGCGCGGGGGCGGGGTGGCAATTGTCCTTAGTTTCCTTCTCACTTTGCCGTTTCTGGCGGTAGCAGTTGAGATGCCATTGCATGTTGTATGGGCACTGACGGGAGCTGGAGGACTGATAGCAATTGTTGGGTTTCTGGATGATCACGGGCATATCGCCGCCCGCTGGCGATTATTGGCGCATTTCCTTGCCGCGGCGTGGGCATTGCTCTGGTTGGGTGGGCTGCCGACTATCAAAATTTTTGGGGCTGACATCAGCCTTGGTTGGCTGGGCCACGCCCTGGCTGCTTTTTATCTGGTCTGGTTGCTCAATCTCTACAACTTCATGGATGGAATTGATGGTATCGCCAGTGTTGAGGCTATTTGTACGTGCCTGGGAGCTTGCCTGATCTATTGGTTTACTGGCAATGAGCATTTGATTTGGTCGCCATTGTTACTGGCGATGGCTGTGCTCGGATTCCTCTACTGGAATTTCCCACCGGCACGCATTTTCATGGGGGATGCGGGCAGTGGTTTTCTGGGCATTATCCTTGGCGTCCTGTCTCTGCAAGCTGCGTGGGACTCGCCAAAATTTTTATGGGTGTGGCTGATCCTGCTGGGCGTATTCATCGTTGACGCTACTTTCACCTTGATCCGGCGTCTGCTGCGAGGGGACAAGGTTTATGAAGCGCACCGTAGCCATGGATATCAATTCGCTTCCCGACAGTTTGGGCGACATCTGCCGGTCACGCTTGCAGTCGTGTTTATTAATCTGTTCTGGTTGCTGCCAATAGCGCTTGGCGTCGGTCTTCTTGGGCTGGATGGTATTATTGGTGTTGCGCTGGCTTATCTGCCTTTGATTTTCCTGGCACTCAGATTCCATGCTGGAGAGCTGGAACAAAAAAGCTGATGCACATCTGCATGGGTTAGCGTGGAGCACGTATTGGCTTGCTGACCAAATAAATCAATACACCATGGTTATCAAGCCTAGGGATTGAGGTAGTAACAGAGGTTATGGATAAAATACGAACATATCTATTGAGCCTTCCGCGCCGACAAAAGCGCTTCCTTCAGGTGGCCACCGACATTGTGTTGGTGTGGATCGCCTTGTGGATGGCGTTTGTTGTGAGGCTGGGGTTCGATGATCTGAACAATCCCTTTGTCGTTCATCTCTGGCTATTTTTGAGCGCGCCGGTGGTGGCAATTCCGCTTTTTGTCAGGTTTGGAATGTATCGCGCGGTGATGCGTTACTTTGGTAACGATGCGCTGATCGCCATTGTCAAAGCAGTCAGTTTATCTGCGTTGATACTGGCCCTGGTTGTGTACTTGTACAGTAATCATCAAACGGTCGTCCCTCGCTCCATCGTGTTCAACTATTGGTGGTTGAGCATGGTTCTGGTAGGTGGATTACGTCTGGTGATGCGCCAGTACTTTATCGGTGACTGGTTTACCGCAGCACAGCATGTTCCTTTTACTAATCGCGATGATGGGCTGCCCAAAGTTGCCATCTATGGAGCCGGCGCTGCTGGTAACCAGCTTGTTGCTGCATTGCGCATGGGTAAGCTTATGCGTCCCGTGGCCTTTATCGATGATGACAGCAGCATCGCCGATCGGGTGATCTCCGGGTTGCAGGTCTATAAACCAAAACACATCAAACAGATGATTGATGATACAGGGGCGATCGAAGTGCTCCTGGCTATCCCTTCATCAAGCCGCAGTCGTCGTCGGGAAATATTGGGTTTCCTGGAGAAGTACCCACTGCACGTGCGCAGTGTTCCCGGTTTTATGGACCTTGCCAGTGGTCGGGTAAAGGTCGATGACATTCAAGAGGTGGATATTGCTGACTTGCTGGGGCGTGATGCAGTGCCCGCGCAGGAGGAGCTGCTTGCCCGTTGTATCAAAGGGCGAATTGTTCTGGTGACGGGAGCGGGTGGGTCTATCGGCTCTGAACTTTGCAGGCAGATACTTTCGGCCGAGCCAACGACGCTGCTGCTGTTCGACCATAGCGAATTCAATCTTTACAGCATTCTGTCAGAGTTGGAGCAGCGCATCGCGCGCGAATCATTGCCGGTCAAGTTGCTACCCATTTTAGGCTCGGCCCGTAATCAGGCGAAGTTGTTAGATGTGATGACAACCTGGAAGGTCGATACGGTCTACCACGCCGCGGCGTACAAGCATGTGCCGATGGTCGAGCACAACATTGCCGAAGGTGTCCTGAATAACGTCATCGGCACACTGAATACGGCTCAGGCCGCTTTGCAGGCAGGTGTCGCAAACTTTGTACTTATCTCTACAGATAAGGCTGTTCGCCCGACCAATGTCATGGGCAGTACCAAGCGTCTTGCCGAATTGACTCTGCAGGCGTTGAGTCGTGAACTGGCTCCCGTTTTTCTGGGCGATGAGTCGAATATTTCTCGAGTCAATAAAACCCGCTTCACCATGGTTCGCTTCGGCAATGTGCTGGGATCTTCCGGTTCAGTCATTCCGTTGTTCCATAAGCAGATCAAATCTGGCGGCCCGCTAACGGTCACCCATCCCAAGATCACCCGTTACTTCATGACCATCCCTGAAGCGGCTCAATTGGTGATTCAGGCCGGCTCCATGGGGCAGGGCGGTGATGTTTTCGTGCTGGATATGGGGGAGCCGGTCAAGATCGTCGAGTTGGCGGAGAAGATGATTCACCTTTCGGGCCTGAGCGTGCGTTCGGACAAGAACCCGCATGGTGATATCGCCATCGAGTTCACAGGTCTGCGTCCGGGTGAAAAGCTTTACGAAGAGTTGCTGATTGGCGACAACGTTGCTGCGACCGATCACCCCATGATCATGAGTGCCAACGAAGACCATTTGCCTTGGGATGTATTGAAGGTCCGGCTGACCGAACTGCTTGCTGCTGTTGAGCTGGATGACTACGCCCGGGTTCGCCAATTGCTGCGCGAGACGGTCAGCGGCTATACCCCGGACGGGGAGATTGTTGATTGGATTTATCAGCAGCGGCGCCTCAAACCCTAGACCTACATAAGCTGTAACTCACCCACTTTTGACTTGCCCGGCACATCACCTAGGTTTGGAAGGCAGCTTCGGAAAAGCTGCTTTTCCTAATCGATGTCATGGAGAGTCACTCAATGCGTAACCCTTACTTTTCTTCGTTGATCTTTGCATTGCTGGCCGGCGTGGCGGCGACTGTCGTCAACGCTGCTCCTGTCGCCAAATCGCAAACTGAAGCTCCGATCGTTGCTTCAGCTCCCGCAACGGTCGCGGTAACCAAGCTCGATTTGAATACCGCTGATGTAGCAGCATTGCAGCGTGAGCTTTTCGGTGTCGGTGAAACCAAAGCGAAGGCCATCATCGCTTATCGCGAAAGCAATGGCCCGTTCACATCGGTGGATGAATTGCTGGAAGTCAAAGGGATCGGCAAGGTGTTGCTGGAAAAGAACCGCGAGAAACTCGAGGTCAATTGAAGCTGATCTAACGTCTGAAGCCGGTCATTGACCGGCTTTTTTTTGCGTTGGTTTTGGTGAGTGTAGGCAGGCTTTTATTGTGAGCTGAACGTTGCGAGGCGGCGCTGCGCAATGTGGCTGCGGCCAAGATTCCCAAGTGCTTTACGCAAGCCTGTTCAGCTCGATGACGGTGGCGTCTGCTTCAGTTGCTCACGCGCGACATCCAGTATACGTCGAGCTAGCTCGGTGCTTTGCACACTGCGCGACAGTACCAGGGCACCCACCAAGGTCGACATGATCAGCAGGCTTTGATCGTTAGCCTGCTCTGTACCCAGCAAGGCGTTTTGCACTTGCTCAAGTCGGGCCTTGAGGATGGCATCGGTGGTGGGGCTTGGCTGGCCGCGCAAGCCCAGTTCTGCGGACATGGTCGGCAGGGGGCACCCTTGGTGAGGGGAGCTTTGATGCCATTCGGAAAGGTAGTTGTCGATAAAGGCGTGCAGCGGTCGCTGCTCGCTAAACAGCTGGGCGCAATGCTCGTCGAGCTCTGCAGCCGAGGCTTGCAGGGCTTTCTCGACCAGTTCGTCCTTGGACGCGAAATGCGAGTAGAAGCCTCCGTGGGTCAGGCCTAAGGCTTTCATCAGCGGTTGCAGTCCGGTGGCGCCGATACCGTCACGTCGGAAGCGCTGCGAAGCCTCTTTGATGATGCGCTGGTGGGTCTGGGCTTTGTGGTCTGGTGAGTACCGCATCTTAGAAATCTCCACAAACTGAGGCGCCATCTTAACCAAGGTTAATCAGATGGTGACTGTACTTCAAAGTCCCGACGGCCAGCTGTCGGCGGAGTCAGTCCGTTGCTGACGGGATGTGGGTAGTTGGCACGATTAGTGGTTATCTGTTGTTCAGTGATTGTTGAACAATGTCGAGGCGCCCCATGAGTGCAGGTGTGTCACTGGCCGATCAGATCAGGCTCGAATTGCGTGACGATATTATCGGTGGGCGCCTGCTGCCCGGGATGGCGTTGATCGAAAGCGAGCTGGTGGCGGCTTACAACGCTTCGCGCAATACCATCCGCGAAGCCTTGCATCAGCTTGGGCAGGAAGGCTTGACCCGTTATGTGCGCAACAAGGGGGTCATGGTCCGGCGCTTGGGCACGGAAGAAGTACGTGATCTGTTCCAGGTGCGCCGGACGCTGGAGTTGCAGGCCATCGCCAATAGCCGGCCTTTGCGCGACTACCAGTCCGATCGCATGCTCGAATCCATTGAGGCCGCGCAGTTGGCATGGGAGCGTGAAGACTGGCGCTCGGTAGGCACCCATAGCCTGGGTTTCCACCAGCATGTTGTGGGGTTGATGGGCAGTCGGTTGTTCGACGAGTTCTTCACCAACGTTGTGGCACAGATGCGACTGGTGTTTTGTGCCGCCCCGGACGAGCAGCATTTCCAGGCCCCCTGGCTGACGCGGGACCGGCATATCCATGACTTGCTGGCCGAAGGCGACAGGTACCAGGCGGGTGTGGCCATGGAAGGGTATCTGGACGACTCCGAGCGTTTGCTGCTCGACATTCTCAATCAGGCTTCCCGTTAACCCGCGAGGGCTTCAACCATGTACAAGGACTATCCAGCCGCTTATCAGGTGAGCAAAGGCTCTGCTTTGCAGGTAGACACGGCGTTTTATGAGCGGATCCGCGATACACCCGACAAGCGCCGGCTGATCGAGCAGTTCGAGGTTCCGATCCGCACCGGGCGTGCCTGGAAAGTACCCGCCGGGCATGTGTTTCGGGTGACCACCCCGGTGGGGCCTCAGGTTGGCGACTTCAATGTCTGGAATGCCAATGACCCTCGGGAGCGGTTGTGGGCGGCGCGAACCCGGCAATTGCAGGGTGCCCACGTCAGCACCCATGACCGGCTCTGGTCGAATCTCCCGTTTCTGCGGCCGTTGGTCACCATCACCGATGACAGTCTGGCCAGCTACGGCATCGATGAGCATGGTGGCCGGGTGCATGACCTGCTGGGCACGCGCTGCGACCCCTACGTCAACCGGATGCTGACCGGCGAGGACTTCCATCACCATTGCCACTCCAATCTGACCCGCGCCGTGCTGCCCCATGGCCTGACCGAGTTCGATGTGCACGATGTGTTGAATATCTTTCAGTGCACCGGGCTCAACCATGACGACCTGTATTTCATGAAGGCCTGTCCGGCGCAGAAGGGCGACTACCTGGAGTTCTTCGCCGAGATCGACGTGCTGTGTGCGTTGTCGACCTGTCCCGGCGGCGATCTGTCGTTGCCGATGTGGGGGCCGGATGCCCAGGATCCGTTGAGCGTCTGCCGACCGTTGGGGGTGGAGATTTATCAGCTGGAGGAATCGTTGCTCGAGGGTTGGAGCCAACCCGAACGTGCGGCCTATAAGGGGCAGCATGGTCTGCAACTGGCCAGGGCCGATTGGGAATAGCGGCCATTGAAAAGCCCCTTCCTGATCAGGGAAGGGGCTTGAGGTTTAACGGTCTTGCGCTTCCTTGGCATCCATTTGTGCGTTGCGCTCGGCGACGCGTTTACGTTGCTCATCGGTCAGTCCCACCTTGTCGGCGGTGTCGCGCAGCATCATCAAGCCGCCGACGATCGAACCTATAGCAACCACCAGAATCAACCAGGCATACCAGGGCATAGGGCTCTCCTTGATGGCAGGCCGGTGGGCGAAGGGTTCGCCTGCGAGCCTGCCTGTACCACTTTGAGTTAAAGCGTTTCGCAGTGGTTCCATTGTATGCCTGATCAGGCGGGCATGCGTCCGCTCCGTTGTCAGAGCCCGGTGAGCATCGCGTCCGCTGGAGCCTCGGCGCGCAGTTGCGCGGTGAGCTGGAAGTAGATGAAGCCGGCCGCCATGAAACCGAGAAAGATCAGCCCGATCAGGGTGTTGAACCAGGCCATGGCCACCAGGCAAACCACCGCCAGTGCCAGGGCGATGGCGGGTACCAGCGGGTAGCCCGGGGCACGGAAAGTACGTTCCAGGTTGGGCTCGGTTTTGCGCAGCTTGAACAGGCTGAGCATGCTCATGATGTACATCACAATCGCTCCGAACACCGCCATGGTGATCATTGCCGCCGTCAGCGTCATGCCGCCCAGGTTGATCAGGCCGTCACTGTAGATGGCGGCGATACCGATCAGGCCGCCCGCGATGATGGCACGGTGCGGGGTCTGGAAACGTGACAGTCTCGACAGCGATTTGGGCAGGTAGCCGGCGCGGGCGAGGGCGAAGAATTGCCGCGAGTAGCCAAGGATGATGCCGTGGAAGCTCGCCACCAGGCCGAACAGGCCGATCCACACCAACATATGCAGCCATCCCGAGCTTTCGCCGACCACGGTCTTCATTGCCTGGGGCAGCGGGTCATTAATGTTCGACAAGGTGCGCCAGTCACCCACGCCGCCGGCAAAGAACATCACGCCCATGGCCAGTAGCACCAGGGTCAGGATGCCGCTGATGTAGGCCTTGGGAATGGTGCGTTTCGGGTCCTTGGCTTCTTCGGCGGCCATGGCTGCACCTTCGATGGCGAGGAAGAACCAAATGGCGAATGGAATGGCCGCGAACATCCCGGCAATCGCCGGCGCGCCGAAGGTGTCCGAACCGGCCCAGCCATTGAGGGCGAAGTTGCTGAAGCTGAACGCCGGCGCGACCACGCCCATGAACACCAGCAGTTCGGCCACCGCCAGCACGCACACCACCAGTTCGAAGGTGGCGGCCAGTTTCACCCCGAGAATATTCAGCCCCATGAACACCAGGTAGGCGCCGACTGCGGCGTGTTTTGGGTCGAGGGCGGGAAACTGCACGTTCAGGTAGGCGCCAATCGCCAGGGCGATGGCCGGCGGGGCGAAGACGAACTCGATCAAGGTCGCCAGACCCGCAATCAGCCCGCCCTTTTCACCAAAGGCCCGACGGCTGTAGGCAAAGGGCCCGCCGGCATGGGGAATCGCGGTGGTCAGCTCGGTGAAGCTGAATATGAAGCAGGTGTACATGGTCGCGACCATCAGTGAGGTCAGCAGAAACCCCAGGGTCCCGGCCACGCCCCAGCCATAACTCCAGCCGAAGTACTCCCCGGAAATCACCAGGCCGACCGCAATACCCCATAAGTGCAGCGTGCCCAAGGTGGGCTTGAGTTGTGTGTTCATCGCATGCTCCCTGAACGGTTTGAAGTGCTCAGGGGGGAGGGCTGCACCGGCCATGCCAGTCTTGGCCAGTACGTCGCAAAGCTGTGAAAGCTGTCGTATCGAGGATGTTTAGCCCTTTTTCACCCCTGAAAGCGTTCGAAATGGGGCGCCCGCGTGCCTTGCATCGGGGCGCCGCTGTTGGCGTGGCCAATGGTGATCGGCCCCTGGCAGACCGGCGTAAAGGGCATGCAAAGCCACTCTTTACGCTTTCTTTATGCCTGGCCCACCGCGTCGATCTCGTTCCTTTACAGGCTGCCTGCGGACAATGCCCCTACACGCGGCAATCGCCGTAACTCGGAGAAATTCCATGAGCGTTCTGGACGGGGTGTCACTGCTGTTGGCAGTGGGGCTGTTCATTTATCTACTGGTTGCGCTGTTGCGCGCGGATCGGAACTAGGAGCAGCTATGCACAGTTATGACTACGGGCTGATCCTGGCTTTTTTCGCCCTGGTGCTGCTACCGGCGCCGTTGCTGGGACGGTTCTACTACAAGGTAATGGAAGGCCAGCGCACCTGGTTGACACCGGTGCTGGGGCCGGTGGAGCGGGTCTGCTATCGCCTTTCCGGGGTTGATCCACAGACCGAGCAGAGCTGGCAGAAGTACACCCTGGCGTTGCTCGCTTTCAACCTGGCGGGCTTTGTCCTGCTGTTCGCGATCCTGCTGTTCCAGGACCACCTTCCGCTCAATCCGCAGAACCTGCCGGGCCAGGAGTGGACGTTGGCGTTCAACACCGCCATCAGCTTCATGACCAACACTAACTGGCAGAGTTACAGCGGCGAAGCCTCCCTGAGCTACCTGAGCCAGATGGCAGGCCTGACCGTGCAGAACTTCGTCAGCGCCGCCACCGGCCTGGCCGTGCTGGTTGCCTTGTGCCGTGGCATCGGTCGTCGCTCGGCGCAAACCCTGGGTAACTTCTGGGTCGACATGACCCGCGCAACGCTCTATGGCTTGCTGCCGTTGTGCCTGCTGCTGGCGCTGTTCCTGGTGTGGCAGGGCGTGCCTCAGACCTTCGCTCACTATGTGAATGCCCTGACGATGCAGGGCGCCGATCAGGTGATCCCCCTGGGCCCGGCGGCCAGCCAGATCGCCATCAAGCAACTGGGGACCAACGGCGGTGGCTTCTTTGGCGCCAACTCGGCCCACCCATTCGAAAACCCGAGCGCCTGGAGCAACCTGTTCGAGTTGGGCTCGATCATCCTGATCCCGGTGGCCCTGGTGTTTACGTTTGGTCATTACGTCAAGGATCTGCGGCAGAGCCGGGCCATCATCGCCTGCATGCTGGCGTTGTTCCTGATTGGCGGCGCCACCTCGCTGTGGGCTGAATACCAACCCAACCCTGCGCTGAACAATGTGGCGGTGGAGCAGACCGCGCCGCTGGAAGGCAAGGAAGCGCGTTTCGGTACGACCGCCACCGTGCTCTGGTCGGTGACCACCACCGCGGCGTCCAACGGTTCGGTCAACGGCATGCATGACAGCCTCAACCCCCTGAGCGGGATGGTGGCGCTGATCAACATGATGGTTGGCGAAGTGATTTTCGGCGGCGTGGGAGCCGGTCTTTACGGGATGTTGCTCAACGTGTTGATCGCGGTGTTCCTGGCCGGGCTGATGATCGGGCGAACCCCGGAATACCTGGGCAAGAAACTACAGGCCAAGGAAGTGCAATTGCTGGTGGTGACCCTGATGGTGATGCCGATCGGTGTGCTGGTGCTGGGGGCGGTTGCCGCCAGCCTGCCGGTGCCCGCATCGGCCATCAGCAACCCCGGGCCCCATGGTTTCAGCCAGTTGCTCTATGCCTACACCTCGGCCAGTGCCAACAACGGCTCGGCCTTCGCCGGCTTCAGCGCCAACACTGCCTTCCACAACCTGATGCTGGGCCTGGGCATGTTGATCGGGCGCTTCGGCTACATCCTGCCGGTACTGGCCCTGGCCGGTAGCCTGGCGATGAAGAAGACCGCGCCGATTGGCCAGAACAGTTTCCCGACCCATGGCCCGCTGTTCGTCACGCTGCTGACGGTGACCATTTTGCTGGTGGGTGGCCTGACGTTCCTGCCAACCCTGGCACTGGGGCCTATTGCCGAACACCTGAGCATGGCTGCCCTTGGGTTCAAGGGCTGAGGATTAGACGATGAATATGCATGTTCCTGCTGCAAAAAAATCTGCGCCTGATGCTGCTGGCACCACGCCTGGCAGTTCCCGGCCGGCAACCTCGGAGCAGTCGAAAACCGCAATCTCGGCCCTGTGGCGCCCGGCGCTGGTCCAGGCCTTCGTCAAGCTCGACCCGCGCCAGCTCAAACGTTCGCCGGTGATGCTGGTGGTGGAGCTGACCGCGGTCCTGACCACTGTCCTGTGTGTGCTGCCGGACCCTGCGGTACCGACCTTCGTCGCCGCGCAAATCGCTCTGTGGCTGTGGTTTACCGTGCTCTTCGCCAACTTTGCCGAAGCCTTGGCCGAGGGGCGCGGCAAGGCTCGCGCCGACAGCCTCAAGGCGGGCAGCGAAGGCTTGAGCGCCCGGCGGCAAAAGGACGATGGCAGCTTCCAGGTCGTACCCGCCGCCAGCTTGCGCAAGGGTGATGTGGTGCGAGTCGAAGCCGGGGAGATGATCCCGGGTGATGGTGAGGTGATCGAAGGGATTGCCGCGGTCAACGAAGCGGCGATTACCGGGGAGTCGGCCCCCGTGATCCGCGAGTCCGGGGGGGATCGCTCGGCGGTCACCGGCAATACCCGGCTGGTGTCTGACTGGCTGCGTGTGCGGATTACCGCCAACCCCGGCGAGTCGACCCTGGACCGCATGATCGCCTTGGTGGAAGGCGCCAAGCGCCAGAAAACGCCGAATGAGGTGGCGCTGGATATCCTGCTGATCGGCCTGACCCTGATCTTCCTGCTGGTGGTGGTGACCTTGCAGCCCTTTGCCCACTTCGCCAACGGCAGCCTGCCACTGGTGTTTCTGGTGGCGTTGCTGGTGACCTTGATCCCGACCACCATTGGCGGCCTGTTGTCGGCCATCGGCATCGCTGGCATGGACCGCCTGGTGCGCCTGAATGTGATCGCCAAATCCGGGCGAGCGGTGGAGGCGGCGGGGGACGTGCACGTCCTGCTGCTGGACAAGACCGGCACCATCACCTTCGGTAACCGCCGCTGCACCGCGATTCACGCAGCGCCTGGAGTCAGTGCCAAAGAGATGGCCGAGGGCGCGTTATTCGCCTCCCTGGCTGACGACACCGCCGAGGGCAAGTCCATCGTCGAGTACCTGCGCGGGCTTTATCCACAGCCTGAACCGGCGATCGAAGTGCTGACTGCCGTACCGTTCAGCGCAGAAACCCGCTTGTCCGGGGTCGATTACCAGGGGCGGGTCTACCGCAAGGGGGCGGTGGATTCGCTGCTGGCCTTTGTCGGCCTGCAACGCAAGGACCTGCCTGCGGCGCTGTCCCGGGAGATCGACCAGATCGCCCAAAGCGGCGGTACTCCTTTGCTGGTCTGCGCCGAGGGCAAGCTGCTGGGCGCGATCCATCTCAAGGACGTGGTCAAACCGGGCATCCGCGAGCGTTTCGCCGAGCTGCGCAAGCTCGGGATTCGTACCGTGATGGTGACGGGTGACAACCCGCTGACCGCCGCCGCCATTGCGGCCGAAGCCGGTGTCGATGACGTGCTGGCCGAAGCCACGCCGGAGAAGAAGCTGGCGCGGATTCGCCATGAGCAGAATGACGGGCGGCTGGTGGCCATGTGTGGCGATGGCGCCAACGATGCCCCGGCCCTGGCCCAGGCGGATGTCGGCATGGCGATGAACGACGGCACCCAGGCGGCTCGCGAGGCGGCGAACATGGTCGACCTCGACAGCGATCCGACCAAGCTGCTGGACGTGGTGCAGATCGGCAAGGAGCTGCTGGTTACCCGAGGCGCACTGACCACCTTCTCGATTGCCAACGATGTGGCCAAGTACTTCGCGATCCTGCCGGCGTTGTTTGCGGCGATTTATCCACAGCTGGGCGTGCTCAACGTCATGGGGCTGACCAGCCCGCAGAGCGCGATCCTGTCGGCGATCGTGTTCAACGCCCTGATCATCGTCGTGCTGATTCCACTGGCATTGCGTGGGGTGCGGGTGCAGGCAGCCAGTGCGGCCCACCTGCTGCGGCGCAACCTGTTGATTTACGGCGTGGGCGGGATCGTGGTGCCGTTCGTCGGTATCAAGCTGATCGACATGCTGCTGACCGCGCTGCACCTGGTGTAACTCCCCGTTGCAGGGGCCGGCTGACCCGCCTGCTCCTGCCGGGATCGGACTTGATGAATCGAGGATTGAATGATGTCTAGCGTATTGCGTCCGGCCTTGAGCCTGATGGTATTGATGGCCCTGATCACCGGTGTCGCCTATCCACTGGTTGTGACCGGGGTCGCCCAGTTGGCCTTCCCGGACCAGGCCAACGGCAGCCTGGTGCGTGACGCCGACGGCAAGGTGCGTGGCTCGGCCCTGATCGCCCAGGATTTTGTCGGCGATGCCTGGTTCCATCCGCGTCCTTCTGCAGGCGCTTTTGCCACGGTTTCCAGCAGCGCCAGCAACCTGGCACCGAGCAACCCGGCCCTTGCCTCGCGGGTGATCGATGACGCCAACAAACTGCTGGTGCCTGGCCAGGGACCGGTGCCCCTGGCCTTGCTCACCACCTCTGGCAGTGGCCTGGATCCGCACTTGCCTCCGGCCGCGATTACCTATCAACTGGCGCGGGTTGCGGCGGCGCGCAACCTGCCCCAGGCCAAGGTCCAAGCGCTGGTGGACACGCTGGTCGAGCAGCCGCTGATAGGCCCTCCAGTGGTCAATGTGCTGGCCCTGAATCGGGCCCTGGAAACCTTGTAGGCACAGGCGCGGCTGTTTACTGCCGCTGCGTTGATTAACTTTTTTGTTGCAGAGAGTTCCGCCCATGAGCGATTCCGGCCGCGCCGACGCGCTGTTAGCTGATCTGCCCCGCGATGGACGCGGTCGGCTCAAGGTTTTTCTGGGCGCCGCACCGGGCGTGGGCAAGACCTACGCCATGTTGCAGGCGGCCCATGCGCAGCTGCGCCAGGGGGTGAAGGTCCTGGCCGGGGTGGTCGAGACCCACGGCCGCGCAGAAACCGAAGCCTTGCTCGGCGGCCTGCCGCAACAGCCGCTGGTGCGCTCCGATTATCGCGGGGTGATGCTGGAAGAGATGGACCTCGACGGGTTGCTCAAGGCTCGGCCCAAGCTGGTACTGGTAGACGAGTTGGCCCACAGCAACGCCCCCGGCAGTCGCCATGCCAAGCGTTGGCAGGACATCCAGGAACTGCTGGCAGCCGGGATTGACGTGTTCACCACGGTCAACGTGCAACACCTCGAAAGCCTCAACGATCAGGTGCGCGGAATCACCGGTGTGCAGGTGCGCGAAACCTTGCCTGACTGGGTGCTGCAGGAAGCCTATGAGCTGCTGCTGGTCGACCTGCCGCCCCGAGAACTGTTGGAGCGCCTGCGCGATGGCAAGGTCTACGTGCCGGAGCAGGCGCGGGCGGCCATCGATGCCTTCTTTACCCAAACCAACCTCACTGCCTTGCGCGAGTTGGCGATGCAGACCGCGGCGGCCCAGGTCGACGATGACCTGGCCCAGGGCTATCGGCAGCTGGGGCAGGCGGCGCCGGCCGTGCGCGGCCGATTACTGGTCGGGGTCGATGGTGATGCCCAGGCCGAACGCCTGGTGCGGCATGCGAGCCGGGTGGCACAACGTCGGCACCTGCCCTGGAGCATGGTGCATGTCGACAACGGCAGTGTGCGTGACGAGCAGTCGCGCCTGCGCTTGCAGGCGGCGCAGCAATTGGCCGAGCGCCTGGGCGGTGAAGTGGTGTTGCTGCGCGCCGCCGAAGTGGCGAAAACCCTGATTCAGCATGCGGCGGAGCGGCGGGCGAGCCTGGTGCTGGTCGGCCAGTCCAGTCATCGCCTGCGCCGACGCTGGTTCGGCGGCGGGCTGGCGGCGCGTTTGCTGCGTCAGGCCAGCGGCCTGGAAATCAACGTCCTGGACAGCGAAGCACAACCGCATCAGCCACGGCTGCGCCCTGAGCAATCTGTGGCCTGGTTCGACTACGGGTTGGCGCTGCTGGCTACGGCCTTGGCCAGTGCCCTGGCCTGGGCGGTGGCCAGTGTGCTGCCGCTGCCCAACATCTCCCTGGTGTTTCTGGCCGCGGTGTTGCTGGTGGCGGTGCGCAGCAGCTTGGGGCCGGCGCTGGCGTGCGCGGTGCTGTCGTTTCTGACCTATGACTTCCTGTTTATCCCGCCCAGTTTTTCCTTCTCGATCCAGCGCGAAGAGGATGTATTGACCCTGGTGTTCTTCCTCATGATGGCGGCCCTGACCGGTAACCTGGCTGCCCGCCAGCGCCGCCAGTTGCAGGCATTGCGTGATACCCAGGAAGAAACCAGCGAGCTGTTGGATCTGTCGCGCAAACTGACCGCGGCTACCGATCGCCAGGCGGTGATCAGCGCTGCGGCCCAGCACTTGAACGGCTGGAAGGACTTGAAACTGTGCCTGCTCAACCGCGACGGGCAGGGTGACTGGAAGGTGGAAACCGGTGGCCCGCTGCAGTTTTCCGAAGCCGAGCGTGCGGCTGCCGATTGGGCTTGGCAGCATGACCAGCCGGCCGGCCATGGCACCGGTACCTTGCCTTTTGGACGCTGGTGGTGGTGGCCGCTGTCGGTGGACGAAGGTCCGCTGGCCTTGTTGGGGGTTTGCCCGAAAGAGGGCACGGAACTTACCGGGCAACGTCGGCGGTTATTGACCGCCTTGAGTCAGCCGCTGGCCCAGGCGCTGGCTCGGGCGCAACTGGCCGAAGACCTGGAAGCCGCCAGGCTGCACGGCGAAACCGAACAGCTGCGCAGCGCCTTGCTGGCCTCGGTGTCCCATGACCTGCGCACTCCCCTGACCTCGATGCGCGGCAGCATCGACAGCTTGCTCGCGCTGGGCGAGGCGATTCCGCTGGAGGACCGCCGCGAATTGCTGGAGGGCACCCGTGACGAAGCCGAGCGCCTGGACCGCTACATCCAGAACTTGCTGGACATGACCCGCCTCGGCCATGGTGCCCTGAAGCTGGCACGGGACTGGGTGGCCCCCGGGGATATCGTCGGCAGTGCAATGAACCGCCTGCGGGCCGTGCTCGCCCCCTTGCAAGTCAGCACCGATGTGCCCGCGCAGTTGCCGCTGTTGTATGTGCATGCGGCCTTGATCGAACAGGCGCTGGTGAATGTGCTGGAGAACGCCGCGCGGTTCTCTCCCGCCCACGGTCGTTTGCAGTTGAGCGTCGGTGCGAGTGAAAGCGAACTGTGGTTTGCCGTGAGCGATGAGGGGCCGGGTATTCCCCAGGACGAGCGGGAAAAAATCTTCGATATGTTTTACACCGCCGCCCGGGGTGACCGAGGCGGTCAGGGCACCGGCCTGGGGCTGGCGATCTGTCAGGGCATGGTCGGTGCCCACGGTGGGCACATCAGCGTCGCCGAAGGCATTGAGGGACGTGGCACCTGTATTACCCTGTTCCTGCCGTTGCCGACGCAACCTGCCGCCGAGGCCCAGGTGTGATTGGCTGTCCGGCATCGCCCAGGCCAGGCCCGCGCAGGCAGCGCTGGGCTACTCTTTTGCAACTTATTTGTCTTGAATGGAAATCATGAGCCAGACCGCGACCATCCTGGTCATTGACGACGAACCGCAGATTCGCAAATTTCTGCGCATCAGCCTGGCCTCCCAAGGCTACAAAGTGATCGAGGCCGGCACTGGCAATGAAGGGCTGGCCCAGGCCGCGCTGAACAAGCCGGACCTGCTGGTGCTCGACCTGGGCCTGCCGGACATGGACGGGCAGCAGGTGCTGCGCGAGTTTCGCGAATGGTCGAGTGTGCCGGTGCTGGTGCTCTCGGTGCGTGCCAGTGAAATCCAGAAAGTTGAAGCACTGGACGGTGGTGCCAACGATTACGTGACCAAGCCCTTTGGGATCCAGGAGTTTCTGGCGCGCGTCCGAGCCCTGTTACGTCAGGCGCCTGTCGGTGAAGGGCAGGAAGCCGCGCTGAGCTTCGGACCCTTGACCGTGGACCTGGCCTATCGCCGGGTGCTGCTCGAGGGCGTGGAAGTGGCCCTGACCCGCAAGGAGTACGCGGTGCTGGCGCAACTGGCGCGTCACCCAGGGCGGGTGATTACCCAGCAGCAGTTGCTCAAGGACATCTGGGGCCCGACCCATACTGAAGACAGTCACTACCTGCGGATCGTGGTCGGGCACTTGCGCCAGAAGCTGGCGGACGATCCGGCCCGTCCACGTTTTATCCTCACCGAAGCCGGGATCGGCTATCGCTTGTTGAACGCTGAGTCCTGAGCGTCCAGGCGTTCGGTGCTCAGTTCTGCTCGCTTTCGTAGCGGTCCAGGGTATCGCTGGCGATTTCCCGGCCCAGGGCGATCAGCTCCGGCGCCTTGTAGAACTCGAAAAAACGGCAGACGCGCTTGGGCACGTTGATCAGGATATCCGGCGGGTAGCCCGCGATTTTGTACTGGGCCAGGGAGGTCTGCATCACCTCGAAGCTCTGGTTGATCAGGTCCAGCAGCGAGGCCGGGCCGACGTTATCGATGATGAAGGATCCGGTGGCAGACTTCGGCGCCCCTTCACTTTCCGGTGCTGCCGCCGGTTGCTGGGCTTCGGGCTGGGCCGATTCGATCCAGGGATTGATCTCCGCTGCCTCGGCCTTCAAGGCTTCTTGCTCGATAAGCAGCAGCTGTTCGGCCTGCTTGCGGCGAAAGGGCATGTGCGAACCCAGGGAACTGATCAGGTTGTCGAAGCGACTCTTGAAGGCCGGAGGGCGTTGAATCACCGGCAATTGATAGTGGCGCTGGTTGGTCGAGTTGAGGTTGACGGCGATGATCAGGTCGCAATGGCTGGACACCACCGGCACGATCGGCAGCGGATTGAGCAGGCCGCCATCCACCAGCATGCGGTTACCTTGCATGACCGGAGTGAACAGGCTGGGGATGGCTGCCGAAGCGCGCATGGCCTGGTGCAGGCAGCCTTCCTGGAACCAGATTTCCTGTTGGTTGGTCAAGTCGGTGGCGACGGCGGTGTAAGGGATTCGCAAGTCTTCGATGTTGATTTCGCCGACGATTTTGCGGATCTGGCCGAAAACCTTCTCGCCGCGAATCGCGCCCAGGCGAAAGCTGACGTCCACCAGGCGCAGTACGTCTAGGTAATCCAGGCTCTCGATCCATTCTCGATAATCGTTGAGCTTGCCGGCGGCGTAGATCCCGCCAACCACCGCGCCCATGGAGCAGCCGGCGATGCAGGCGATGTCATAGCCACGCCGTTCGATTTCCTCGATCACCCCGATGTGGGCGTATCCCCGGGCGCCACCTGAGCCCAGAACCAGTGCAACACGCTTCTTCATGACTCGACCCTTAGGCAAACAGGCTCCAACAATGCACCCTTCGAGGGGGGCTGTTCAATCGTGGCCTGTATTGCGCTGCAGCGCGCGGTTTACCTAGGGGGCCGCAGCGCATGCAGCTATGCTGGCGCACGCTATATTTCCCGGGGGCTATCAAGGCACTTTTTTCGGTGCCGATCGTCTGATCTTGTACGACTGTGTTTTATTCCTGAGGTGTCATCGATGAAAGCCTGGATCTGTCTGCCCCTGATTGTGTTGGCACTGGCCGGTTGCGCCGGCAAAACCGCTTACCGCGACACCTGCGGCACGCAACTGGATGCGGCCTGGCATGAACTGGACCTGGCCAAGGCTGAAGGCTTTGCCGGTACCGTCAGCTACTCTAAGGCGTTGTCCCTGCTGACCGGGGCCAAGACCCAGCAACAATTTGAGGCCTTTGAAGGTTGCGCCAGCAAGGCCGAGAAGGCACGGTTCTACATCCGCGAGTCCCGCGCTGGCCGTTGATGCAATCACTGCTGCCGTGTGAGGTCGGGGAAGGGCCACCACCGCTGGCCGGCATGACGCAGCGCAATGCTGCATGCTGGTCGGCGGTGTCATTCTGAGGGAAACAGGTTGGGCCGTTCAGAGGCTGCAGCCGTGAATGCTCGATGCGGGAGTCAATGATGTCAGCCCTGGTTGATCGATTGGTGGCTCAGGTCCTGAGCCTGGAAGTGCGTTTGCTGGCCTGTCAGGCCCGGCTGGCGGCAAGTACGGATCCCGAAGCACTGCATGACTTGCGCATTACCGTGCGGCGCTTGCGCAGCTTGTTGCGACCCCTGCGCGGTTTGCCTGGGGTGGAGCAACTCGAGGCGGCAGCGGGGGAGGTCGGTCAATTGACCACGCCCTTGCGGGATCGCGAAGTGCTGGCGGCCTATCTGCATCAGCACGGGCAGCATCAGGCCGCTGATCGGCGTACCGCGCAACTGGCCCAGGAGCTTCCGGCCGTCGCAACCGGGCCGCAAGTGCAGCAGTTGCTGATGGTGCTCGATGCGTTCCCACGGTTTTTGCGGGCGTCCGAGCGGCAGGGCATCTTGCGCAGCTTGCGCCAGCGCATCGAAAAACGCCTGGCCAAACAGTGGAAAGCGCTGGATGTGGCATTGCATGACCCCGCCCATGATCGACACCGCCTGCGCCTGTTGATCAAACGCGTACGCTACGCCGCTGATGCCTACCCCGAACTCGATCGTTTGCCGGCCAAGGCGATGTCCCGGCTCAAGGCGGCCCAGGGGGCACTGGGCGATTGGCATGACTGCTGGCAGTGGCTGGCGCAGGCTGAGCAGCAACCGGACTTGCAGCCCTGCGTGGGCGTCTGGCGCAGCACCATGCTCAAGGCGCAAACCCGCGCTGACCGGGTGCTGGACAAACTCAGCGGCGATTGTTTCAAGTCCTGACCATGCGTTGACGGCTCATCTGTCCGCTTGTTTGGCGGGAATAAGTGCTGTGCCCCTGCTTTTGGCTGGTTACTATCCTCGAGTTCTTTTCCGCTCTCGAGGTTTCCATGCGCTTTTTCGATTTGCTTGATGCCGTTCGCCAGAATCCCCAGCAGCTGTCTATCCCGGTCGAGTGGGCCCAGGGGCGGGCGAGTTTTGGTGGCCTGGTGGTGGCCTTGCAGTACGAAGCCATGCGCGCCAAGGTTCCGGCCGATCGTCCTGTACGTTCGTTGGCCATCACCTTTGTCGGGCCGGTCGAGCCGGATGTGCCGGTGAGTTTCGAAGTGGATGTGCTACGTGAGGGCAAGGCCGTCAGCCAGGTACTGGGCCGGGCGATGCAGAACGGGCAGGTGGTGACCCTGGTGCAGGGGAGTTTCGGTGCTTCCCGGGCCTCCGAAGTCAGCGTCGAGGCGCAACCGGCACCGGAAATGAAACACTGGGATGAGTGCCAGGAGCTGCCCTATATCAAAGGGGTAACGCCCGAGTTCATGCGCCACCTGGCCATGCGCTGGAGCATCGGCGGCCTGCCCTTTACCGGTAATCAATCCCGTGACATGGGTGGTTGGGTGCGCTTGCGCGGAGACGTGAAGGAAGAGCCGCTGACCGAGGCGCATATTCTCGCCCTGGTCGATGCCTGGCCGCCGGCGTT
The DNA here is from genome assembly GCF_049199125.1 of Pseudomonas sp. QD4. NCBI lineage: Bacteria > Pseudomonadati > Pseudomonadota > Gammaproteobacteria > Pseudomonadales > Pseudomonadaceae > Pseudomonas > Pseudomonas sp. QD4. Next base: position 144,930 of record NZ_JBLZOM010000003.1, on the reverse strand, counting down.
GTTGCCGCACCTGCGCAAACCGGCGGCGGGCAGCACCCTGACCTGGACGATTGAATTCGTTCAGCCGTTGCTGGAGTTGAGCACCCTGGACTGGTGCAAGTATTGCGTGCACATCGAGCATGCACGCGACGGTTATGGCCATGCCGCCGCCGCGCTGTGGAGCCCGGAAGGCGGATTGATCGCCTTGAGCCGGCAAACGGTGACGATTTTCGCCTGAGTCCTTTGCTGCCGAGTGGCACGGGTATCGCCCGGCCACCCGGCGGCAATGAACACTGGTCGCTAACAGGGTTGCCAGTAACCTGGCGAATAGCCCTGTCAGTGCCGGACCGCCCGCAACTTCAGGCTTCCAGGCTGTGAACACGACGTTGCAGCGACAGAGCGGCGACTACCGCGACTGCGCCGATGGCAACGCTGACCGCGCTGGGCGCGAACACCCCTGATGCAATCAGCAGGAAACCCACGATAAATAACGGGCCTGCAATCAACTGCAATACCAGGTTGGCCGAGTTGCGATGGCTTTCCGGGGTGGTGCGCCATTGCCATGCGGGGATGTTGGGATGACGTTTGCCCATGGTGTCCTCCTTAATTCATGTGTTGAAGCCGATGAATCAAGAATAGGGGCGACGCTGAGCAACATCGAATCAAGCGTTGCTATCGGGTTGATAGGCTATTGGGGGGATTCACACCGGCCAAGTTCCAGGCCTTGCGGCCAACCCATAATCTTGCAGGGCTGGGCTGGCCGATGACCTGCGATTAAAGCTTCAGCTGTCCGATAGCCTTGCTCAAGGCTCCGGCCAGGGTCGCCAGTTCATTGCTGGTGGTGGCCGAGTCGACGGTTTGCTGCACAGTGTTTTCAGTCACATCACGGATACTGACCACCGCACGATTCATCTCTTCCGCCACTTGGCTCTGTTGCTCGGCGGCCACCGCGATCTGGGTATTGCTTTCACGCATCTGCGCCACGGCACTGGTTATTTCGGCCAGTGCGACTCCAGCCTCCTGAGCCTGTTGCACACAGTCGTCAGCCTTGAACGAGCTTTCCTGCATGAAGTCCACCGCATCGCGGGTACCGGCCTGCAAGGCGGAAACCATGGTGGTGATCTCATCGGTTGAGCTTTGTACGCGCTTGGCCAGGTTACGCACCTCGTCGGCAACCACTGCAAAACCACGCCCCATTTCCCCGGCGCGGGCCGCTTCGATCGCGGCGTTGAGGGCCAGCAGGTTGGTCTGTTCGGCGATGCTGTGAATCACACTGACCACGCCGTTGATTTTCTGGCTGTCTTCGGCCAGGCGCTGGATCATCTCGGCGGTCTGCTGTACGCCACTGGACAGCCCAGCGATGGATTTCTGCACGCGACTGACCACCTCCTGGCCACTGCCAGCCAATGTATCGGCAGTCTGAGACAGGTCGCGGGTTGCGCCGGCATGTTGGGCGATGTGGTAGACCGTGGCCGACATTTCATTGATCGCGGTAGCCGCCTGGTCGGTCTCACTTTGCTGGCCGAGCATGCCATGGCGTACGTCGTTCATGCTCGACGCCAGGCGCGCGGCACCCACATCCAACTGCCGGGCGGTATCGGCCACGGTGTTGACCACGCGCTGATAGCCGGCCTGCATGGCGTTGAACGCTGTCGCCATCTGCCCGACTTCATCTTTGCAGGCCAGGGGAACACGGGCCGCCAGGTCGCCGGTCTTTTCAACATGCAACATCACGTCTTTGAGTGTGTTGAGTTGGCTCAGCAGAAAGCGGATCAACAGTTGCGAGGCGCACAGCATGGCGAACATCAGGATGAATACAGCAGCGGCGTAGTTGGTGAAGCGCTCGCTGAACACCTGACTCAGGCTCGGGCCGTAGGCGAGTACCGCGATCTGCTGGCCATCGGCGCGACTGATGACTTCAGCGCCCATCAGTGGGTTATCGCCGAACAAGGGCATATGGCTGAACTCGACCCAGCCCTTGGCCCCGTTCAGCTCGGGTAATGGGCGATCGTTGAGAGAGGGCGTCTGCCCGGGCTGAAAACTCAGTAGATGATCGGCGCGGGGCAAAGCCTGCCCGGCCGGCCAGGCGCTGAGCAGCCGTGCCTGGGCTTGAGCGGCACCCTGAGACGCCTGGCTGCGAGCCTGCTGCTCCAGTTGTACGGCGTACAGCACCAGCAGCAGGGTAGTAACGAAGGCGACCGCATTGACCGCCCAGAATTTGTACTTCAGCGAGATATTGCTAAGCCAGGCACCCATGGAAGGTCTTCTCTGATTGAGCGAAACAGTATTGGCAAGGTGCCATTATTGTGCCGCTACTTGCTCAGACAAATCTTGATGTGGGTCAAGCAATATCCGGCAAGCCGAAGAATGCCCGGGAGCAGGCGGTGCTGTGGGCGGCCAGTTCCTCTTGGCTTTCGTTGCGATGCAAGGCCACTTCGCGCAGCACCTCCATCAGGTAGGCTGGTTCGTTGCGGCCATTTTTAGGCTTGGGACGAAGGCTGCGTGGCAGCAGGTAGGGCGCGTCGCTTTCCAGCATCAGGCGACCCCGGGGAATTTCCCGAACCAGCGGGTGCAAATGTGTGCCACGGCGCTCGTCGCAGATCCAGCCAGTGATACCAATATGCAAGTCCAGGTCGAGGTAGCTGAACAGCGCGCGCTGCTCGCCGGTAAAGCAGTGCACCACCGCGGCGGGCAAGCGATCGCGGAAGTCGCGCAGAATGTCCAGCATGCGCTGATTGGCGTCGCGTTCATGGAGGAACACCGGTAGCTGCAAGTCTGCGGCCAGGGCCAAATGCTCTTCCAGCACCTTTTCCTGCTGCGGGCGTGGTGAGAAGTCTCGATTGAAATCCAGACCGCATTCTCCCACTGCACGCACCTGGGTCTCATTGAGCAGGGCGCGCAGGCGGCGGGCACTGTCAGCATTCCAGTCACTGGCCGAGTGGGGATGGATACCGGCGGTGGTGAACAGCCGTTGGCCGCTTTCGTCCAACTGGTGGGCCAATTCCAACGCCTGTTCACTGCCCTCGACGCTGGTACCGGTCAGGACCAATTGGCACACGCCTGCCGCGTACGCCCGGTCGAGAACGGCCTGGTGCTTTTCGGCGAAACTTGGGTTGGTCAGGTTGACGCCGATATCGATGAGTTGCATGGTGTACCTCCGCCTGCGGCCGGAAAGCATATCAGAGCTGTAGATTTATAAGAAAAGCCAAGAACTACAACGAGTTAAAGCTGTCTTTTGCTGTCGGAAGTTAGCTTCGGTTGGTAACCCAGCCATTGCTGTGCCCGTCTTTCGCACTTTGCCAGCGCTCAAGGCGCTCTGTTTCTGACCCCCGACTCTCAAGTCTTCCTTGAATAGTTGGCCAGTATTCTTTCCGGAGAGCGGATGATCCGACCCTCGGTTTTGTTTGCGCTGTGCTTGTCGCTGTTGCTGCCGTTACCGGCGGTGGCACGTTTGGCTGGGCCACCGGAAATCGTGGCCTCGAGCAAAGTTCGCGATCTAGCGGAGATTCGCAGTAGCCGGGTGTTACGGGTGCTGGTCAATCAAAGCCGCAACAGCTCTGGCGAAGTCCAGGGTCAGGCGATTGGTGTCGAGTACCACCGGCTGCGCGCGTTCGAGCAGTACCTGAATGGCCACGCCCGCGACGGCCAGGAAATCAACCTCAAGATCATTCCCAAGTCCAAGGATCAGTTGCTTGGCGCCTTGCAACGTGGCGAAGGTGACTTGGTCGCGCCGGGCGAATTACTGGAGGCGCAACCAGGGCAGGCCGTGAGCCCCAGTGATCCCATTGCCAGTAACGTGCCGCTGCTTCTGGTGGGGATCAAGGGCGAACGCCGCTATACCCGGCTGGAACAGCTGTCCGGCAAAACCCTGGCGCTGACCACTGGCAGCGTTGCCGGCGACGCCATTAGCCAGATCAATCAGAAGCTGGCGCTGCACAAATTGGCGCCGGTGAAAGTGGAGTGGGTTGATCCCAGCCTGGCGGTGGAGGATGTACTGGAAATGGTCCAGGGCGGGATTTTCCACCTGACCATTGTCGAACAGCCCATTGCCGAACGGTGGGGCAAGATCCTGCCGAAGTTGCGCTTCGATCGTCAGGTCCTGATTAGCGAGCCGGGCGAGGAACACTGGTTTGTTCGCAGGGACGCCTCGATGCTGCGTGCGAGCATCGACCGCTTTCTGAAGACTTACAAAACCCCGGCCGATCAGGATGTGGCGTTTTTGCGCATCTACCGACGTCTGTATCAGGTGCATTACCCCTTGGCTCGCGCCGACCGCCAGCGTCTGGAAAAGCTGCGGCCGGTGTTGCAGAAGCACGCAAAGGAACAGGGGATGGACTGGCTGAACCTGGCGGCCCTGGCGTTCAAGGAGTCTGCCTTGCAGCCCAACGCACGCAGCGGCGCAGGCCCTACCGGCCTGATGCAGATCACCTCATCTGCGGCGCAACGGGTAGGCGTGAATGATATTCAGAACTTGGATAACAATGTTCAGGCCGGGGCCAAATACCTGGCGTTGATCCGACGTAAGTTTTTCGCCAGCCCCAAGCTTAATGAGCGTGAGCGCATGGCCTTCGTGCTGGCCGCTTACAACATGGGGCCTGAGCGGGTCCAAGGCATGCGTACCGAGGCCAAACGCCGTGGTTTGAACCCTAATCAGTGGTTTTTCCAGGTGGAGCGTATCGCCATGGAACAGGTGGGAATGGGAGCCGTCAGCTATGTTAATAGCGTCAATAAATATTATCTGGCCTTCGACCGCGAAAGGGACTCGTTGGAGCCCCAGGCAAGAAGCGTCGCCTCACGTAAGTGATCGATATAGTTGATTGTTATGGCGGGTTTTTTGCGCTTTTAACATGATAAAAACTGATTAGTATGGCGACCAACTTCCCACCTTAAACAAGGACTACACAGCATGAGCCCACTGATCAAATCCGTACTGAGCACCCGCGCTGGCTTTGGCCTGAGCGTATTGCGTATTTTTGTCGGCATCATTTTCGCAGCCCATGGCTCACAAAAACTCTTCGGTCTGTTTGGCGGTTATGGCCTGGCCGGCACTGCGCAGTGGATGGAGAGTATCGGCCTGGCTCCAGGTCATTTGATGGCGTTGCTGGCGGGGGGAACGGAGTTCTTTGGTGGCCTGGCATTGATTATCGGCTTGTTGGCTCGCCCGGCGGCTTTGGGCCTGTCCTTTACCTTGCTGGTTGCGATCTTCTCGGTGCACATCAGCAACGGTTTGTTCATGGCTAACAACGGCTATGAGTTCGCCTTGGCATTGCTTGGCGGCACCGTGGCGGTATTGCTTGAGGGCGCGGGCAAGCTTTCGCTGGATGCGGCGATCACAAAGTAGCACTTGGCGTATCACTGGAAAGGCCCGCCTGATGCGGGCCTTTTTCGTTTATGGAGGTTCTTGACACTGGCCTATGGGCTTCTCTAGGATGCTGCTTATGCGCCGATTTAAACAGCTACTTGCGGGGCGCCAGATGATCGAAAGGTTGTCGTTAGAAGCTTGAGGAAGGCTTCGAAATACCGCTAAAGCGCTGGTTCGGTGTTGCCTCTCACCTGCCCGGCAGAAACTTGAGGCAGAGACACGACACGATGAATGCAATACACCCCCTTGTACGTATTGCGCCGATCACGGCGAACCTTGTCCAGCGCAATCCGAAAATCCTCCTGGCTGGCAAGCACCAACCCACGCTATTGCGATACCTGGACGGTTGGCCGCGACGCACCGGCAGGCCTTCGGCTTTCCTGATCCAGTTTGTCGAAGAGGGTGAGTCCCTGGCTCGTTTCCCCAGCGACAGTTTTGACCTCGCGGTCATTCAAGCCCCTAGTGCCGAAAACGCTGCTGAAGTCATCAAGCAACTGACCCGCGTTGCGCGCCAGGGATTGATTACTCGTCCTCAAGACCGGTTATAAGCAATCTCGGCACGGCTGATGGCGAGTTTGGTTTGTGGGTTCGCGCTATTTAAACAATCGCGTTACGTTTCGCCAGATCAACCAGCGCGACCAGATTGGAAATATTGAAACGTTTCAATAAGCGCACTTTGTAAGTACTTACAGTCTTATGGCTGATCAACAGTGCGTCGGCGATCTGCTGGTTATTCAGCCCTGTCGCCAGCAACCTCAAGACGGTAATTTCACGATCTGTGAGTCGTGAAATCAACACGCTTTCCTGGCAAGCCGCCGTGTTGTTCTGCTGCAGGATATTGATCGTGTCTTCGGGGAAGTAGCTGTAGCCCGACAAAATCGCCTTGACCGCATTGGCCAGCTCATTGAGGTTTTCGGTTTTGCATAGAAAGCCTGCGGCACCTGCTTGCAAGCAACGCAACGCGAAGTTCTTCGAATCACTGGAGGTCAGTACCAGCGTCTTGACTTGCAGATGTGCCGACTTGATATGGGCGATGACCGAAAAACCATCCAGATTGGGAATGCCCAAGTCCAGAATCAACAGGTCCGGAACGTGTTTGCGCACCAGTTGTACGGCATCGGCTCCGTTGCTGGCTTCGGCGATGATCGTGTGTTGATGGGGTTCAAGTATCGACCTTATGGCCAATCTGATCAGCGGATGATCGTCGACGATAATGATGTTTCCCATGAACAGGTTCCCCTCGAGTCTATGGTAGTGGGAAGTGTCATCCGCGCACTGCAAAGTGCGCGGTTTCGTTTTTGTTGTTGTGCACTCATTGCCGATTCGTAATGGGCGGATGATCGTTCGAAAAATGGCTGCTTGAGCCTTACGATGATCTGACTGGTCTGAAAAATGAATCGGACTAATCTGATAGTTTCGGTGCGCGCGATGCAGGGAAGGGCAGATTGCTAACCCAGCACGCAGCCACCATCCCTCGATGGCTGTGAGTATTTCATCGAGGATGTCGGCGCTTTACGTAAATGGCGATCAGGAGAAGTAGCAGCGGTATCGTAAAGATATTGATCAGCTTGATTGTTCTTCCCAGTGAGGCAATTTCATTATTGAGCTGCAGTTGCAGGTCTCTTAAGGATTTGCGTATTTGTTGGCTTTCTTGATGGTCCGCTTGTGTCGTTGTGCCGTTGGGAGTCCATTCCTCTGTCTCGGTTGGAGGACTCAGAGCGTATAGCGCGGTTAACTCGGCATCCGTCTGAGCCAGAAGTGTTTCGAGCTTTTCAGTCTTCTCGCGAAAGCGCTCTTCGTTCTCTTCGATCAATTTCTCAATACGAGTAAAAGTCGGTTGGATACGCGGTTGCGATCGCGGATTCAGCAGAGCACTTTGTGCATGGAAGTCACTCAGAATGTTCACTACGAACGCTGCGTTATCTGACCAGACCTGCGGTGCCTGAGAATCCGATTCATTCCCTTCCTTGACCCACATGCGGTTATCCAGGATGTCTGTATCAGCCACTACCACAACCTGTATCCGAGACCGCTCTTTTGGCTCTGTATCGCTGCCTGCCTCCTGTTGAGCAAACGCAGAGTCTGCAAGGCCTTCAATCCGCGCGGCTAATGAATAGCGTTTGTCAGACGTTTTGATTTCGCTCATAAGCTCGCTCAGCCTGCTTTTCTCATTCAGGCGAGCGAGGTCGAATGGCATAGCCTTGGTGGAGCTCTGAAGCAGAGGGGTGAAAGTCGTACTCGCACCCTGAATGGGTTCGAGGATGCCCGCGGTTGAAAGATTAATGCTCTCCACGTTTAACGTGCTGGCATCTGCCTGATTCATGGAGTCTTTGGGCAATTTGATAAAAAACGGGTGGCTGATGGATTGTTGTCCTGGTTTCAGCACGGCTGACATTGCATAGAGGCCATCTCCGAGAACGCGTTCGGGCAGCATCTGTACTCCCCAGGCCTTTAGCAGTTTCGGGAGTGCGGAAGATGTCTCTCGACCCGTTGGGTTTACGGCTTCCTGTTTTAACTCCAGCTCGCTGATGGGGTCTAGAAAAACCAGGAGTTTCCCCCCGTTCTGCACAAAGCCATCGATTGCTTTTAACGTCTGCTCCGGCAGTTGTTTGGGGTGGACCAATATCAGGCTGCCGAGCTCTTCAGGTATCTGATCTACATCTGGGCTCAACGTAGTCAGGTCAAACTGCTCGCAGACTTCTTGCAACCACTTCCACGCAGGGAGTGTCTGCTGGGTACGTTCATCGAATCGGCGGTTCATGGGCAAGCTGGATATCAACCCCGTCATTGGACGTTTTACTTGTGCCGCACCCTGGATCAACCGATTGATTTCATATTCGAGGAACACTTCGCGCTCAGGGGTAAAAAATGAAATTGCATGGGTCTCGCGATTGGCGTCGCTGGCTGCTAAGCCAAAGTAGAAGTGAGTGCCTTGATCCGGCAGTGGCATGGACTGGAGCCCCAAAAGATCAGCCTTATCCTCTTCATCTGAAAAAGGCATAGGGTCGATGATATGCAGAGTTAATTTGCCACTGGCTTCGTGTTCATAGGTTTTGAGCAGGGCTTTTACACGTTTGGCATATTCATCTGTGGTGCCTGGCGTTTTTACATGATTGCTGGAGTAGAAAAAAAACAATTCAAGTGGTTTGTTGAGGGCGTTCAGAATGTTCTTTGTGTTCTGTGAAATGCTATAGGTCTTTTGCTCAGTCAGATCAAATTGAATGGCAGGCAATTTGGAATTCAAGATCAGAGTGAAGACTAAGAGTAGAGACCCGATCAGCAGCAGAACGCGGCTGGGTCGAAGTATATTCTTCATGTGTTTACCCTTATTCAGCTTTCTTGAGTTCGATGACAGCAGTGGTTGCTATGAGCCACGCACTGATCATGGCGAAGAAGTACAGCAAATCTCGTAGGTCGATCACACCCTTGCTGAACCTATCGAAATGGGAGATCAAGCCTATAGAGTCAAAGGATGCGCTTAGCCATCTGGGGAGGCTTGCAACGGGAACGTCCAGCGCTGGCAATAGGTTTGGGATCATGAAGACAAGCCCAATAATAAAGGTCGAAATAAACGCGGTCAGATGGTCGCGCGCTAAGGCGGACAAGCAGCAGCCTATTGATAAATAAGCGCCGGCCAGTAACCAGCTGCCCAAATAACCGATGTAGAGTGCAGTGTTGTCGGGCTCGCCTAGGTAGTTGATGGTGGTTGCAAGCGGGAAGGTGAGTAATAGGGATAGTCCCAAAATCGTCCAGGCAGCCAGAAATTTTCCCATTACCACTTGAAAGCTGTTGATTGGCAGGGTTAACAAGAATTCGATAGACCCGCTCTTGCGTTCTTCTGCCCAGGTTGATGTGGCAATTGCTGGGATCAGCAAGAGGTAGAGCCAGGGGATGATGTCAAAGAGCGGGTTGAGGTTGGCAATATTTCGTTCGAATAAGCTCCCGAAATAAAAGCAGGATATCCCCGAGGTTGCCAAAAAGACTGCTATATAAATATAGGTCGCAGACGTGAGTGAGTAACTCTTAAGTTCACGTTTTAAAATAATCAGAGACTGTCTCAATTTGATTTTCCAAACATGCTTTCGATCACCTCATCCAGACTTCCCGGGTTGACGGTCAGGTGTTTGATCACCCATTGCCGTGCAGCAATCAGTGCGTTGATCTTTGGAGAAATAGTTGCGCCTGGCGTAGCAAGTATGGTGATGGCGCCGGGTATGTCGGTTTGCTCTTCAATTCCCGAAACCCCTGGCAGTACGGCCAGTGCAAGGTAATCCAGGGGTTTCTCACTGACGATAGTCACTGCGTTGTGATAACGGGATTGTTTACGCAGTTCAGGAATTGTATTGTCCGCCAAGAGGCGACCGTCGTACATGATCAGCGCCCGACTACAAATAGCAGTTATTTCATCCGCACAGGTTGTGGAGAAGATGATGGTCGTGTCTGTTGATAGTGACTTTATGATGTTGTGGAGTGTTTGCCTTTGATCGGGATTGAGCCCATTCGTTGGCTCGTCGAGAACAAGTAATTTAGGCTCATGAACTATGGCCTGGGCTAGCCCGACTCTCTGCTTGAGCTCCCATGACAGGCTGCCAATCGGTTGTTTCAGAATATTTTGAAGCTTTAGTCGCTCAACGGTATTGCTCAAGTTCTTGCTTTTTTTTGCGCCCCGAATTCCCCGTAGTTCGGCAACGAAGTCGAGAAACCAATGAACGTCCATGTTGGCGTAGCGGGTGGCTCTTTCAGGCATATAGCCGAGTTGGCGCAGCGCCTGAAGTTTCTGCTTGTCTACATCGAAGCCGGATAGCTCCACTTTTCCTGAAGTAGGGGGGAGTAAGCCGGTCATTATCTTCATGAGTGTGGACTTTCCTGCGCCGGTGGGCCCGAGTAGTCCTAGTACTTCGCCTGCTTGAGCGCCGAACGAAACATTCTTGATGATAGTGTGCTCGCCAAAGCGCTTGGTTAGTTTTTCTACATAGATCATATTCTTGTGCCTGATAATCCTGAAGGCGACTCTCTCTACAGGGCTGGATCCGTCCCTTTAAGGTAGCCAGTGGCATCATTGATCACGGTGGTTCGAGCGAAGCTGAGGAGTTGCATAGTGCAAGTGCGTGTGTCTGCTCTAAGGCCAAATAATACGGTTAATGTCAGTAACTGCAAGCCTGTGGCTGATTAATAGGACTGGTCCTAATGTGGTTTTTGTCCGCTTGTAATATCTTCCCTGAGCTTGTTTTTTAATATGCATGATGGGGTTTCAAATCTGCTATGTTTCTACGAACCATTACCATAAAAAACGCTGATCAAGAAATCGTTAGTGGTGCGTTGCTCTGTGGTGTTGCAGTTCCTCAAATTGGCAGTAATTTTCTTGTGTATAGCCTGAATGAGGAAGTGGAAGGCGACAAAACTCGCGTGTATATCGCAATGTTGCATAAGACGAGTGATAAGTATGTTTTGAGTCAGGTTGATTCAGGCCATGAATGGACGGTCGCAGCTCATGTATTCAAGCAACTCGTCAGAAGAGCTGCCCACGGTGATCTTCAGAGCCATGTCGATATTCCCTATCATCTTATTGATCTGACAGATTGTGACTTGCCTGTCGCCGAAGTCGAAGATCATCGGCCTCTCGGCATCAAAAAGGCGCTGATCACCAAGCTGATCTCCATGCGCGATCAAGAACGGTTGCCAGCGATCGAACGTACGGTGCCGATTGTCTCCGGTGTTAGTGCTTTGTTCACGGAACCAGATGGATCTTATGAACATGATGACTCTCAGTTGCTGACGCTCCTTGATACAGCGGAAACGCCGGGCGATGACATTATTCAGTTAACTTCTCAAGACGCTAAGGGGCTCGATAACGGGTCATCCATGTATGCAGAGGCTGCTGACGAGCAGAAAGCAGAAGGTGTGGTGCAACACTCGGGTGATTTCAGTTCTGCGCTGGCTTCATTTACCAGTGAAGAGCTGCTGGCTGCTCCAATGCTGACTGCTTCATTTATAGATGGCTCGCAGATCAGTTCAAATGCCGAGGCATCGGATCTCTATTCGGCCGATGGGGCTCCAGGCTTGGCACTCGACAACGAAGGTGAGCCTGATGTCCTGGAAGTTACAGCGCTCGCGACTACTGCTGCTCAAGAGGAAACGGACATGAAACTCCCTGTTTCGTCATCGATGGTTGAGCGCCTACGAGTTGATGACAGTCAAAGCGAACAGTTTCGCCAGGATATGCAAAGCACGTTGGCGGAGCTTGAAGGGCTGGTAGGCGATCTCGGTTCGGAGCCCCTTAACGATATGACTCTGGAAGAAAACGGCTCAGACCTTGGTGCAGAAGATGCCGGTATGGACTCATTGCGACCTTTTGCCCAAGTCGATGAGCATGAGGTGGGATCAGCTGATTTCATTCGGTCGAATCTTGCGGTTTCAGCCATGACTGAGGTTGGCGGTGCATCTGAAGGGGCTTCAATTAGTCCCCTTGTACAACCACGGGCTGAAGAGATGTTGGATCCAGAACACTCAGCGAAGAACTTAAAAGAACTGGAGAGCATTCAGCCGTTTGAAAATGCATCTCTTCCAGGGGCTGATACCGAGCATCTATTGCTTGATGTCGAGAGTACCTTGGCCAATGTTGCGGGCATGGCGCAAGAGTTGGTCCAGCAAAAGCTGGGCGCAATGAAGCAGCAAGAAACCCTGGAGGGTTTGAAGTCCCAACTGCAAGAGAGAGAGCGGCAACTGGTGGAGAAAGAGGAGGGCTTGATGCTGCTCCAGAGCCAGTTGCAGCAGGAACGGGTGGCCGCAGACAGAGCTGCCGACAACAACGCCCGGATCATCGCCGAGCGTAGTTCCGCTTTGCAGCAATTGGCTGAAAGCCTTGAAGCCAGGGAGCGAAATGCAATTCGGCGATCCGAGCTTCTGCAACTGGGGCAGCAGCGTCTTGAGGAGCTTTCCAAGCAGCAGCGCGCCCGGGATCTCAAATTGGAAGCGCGTGAGCTGGATATACAGAAAAAGAGTGCTGAATTGGTAGAGCGCTTGAAGCAACTAACCAATGCCAAGAAAAAGCTCAGCAGCATTGTGAAGAACTTCAACGAAACGGTGACTTTCAACAATAGCCTCCATGCCATTTCCAGCATCCCCCTCGGCGAGGGCGAATGTTCTCCGGATGGAGTGGTCTGAGCCCGCTGTAAGCGGCGAATCACGTTATTTGAAGCCTGTCTCTGCCTGATTCCAGGTACCGCTATCGAGCCCTGATCTTGTTGAAAGAACAGGGCCTCACTTCCCCGTTTTCAAGCCATTCCAATAGACGTGCTCTCGCAGATTTTTTCTGCGTCATTACGTTTTCTATGAGCAATGGATCGATCAGGGATTGCTCTAGTTGCCGATCTCCTGGGGGGCTTAGGTTGAGTGTTGGCCGTGCTCCCAGGCAGAGATCGGTTGATGTGGCTGCCTCGTCCACCGCAAGGATTAGGGCTAGCTACTTTCCCGCAGTGATTTATCATCGGTTTTTCTCAAGCCGGCTGGGCCCGCGACTTAGGTCCGGTCAGGCGGGTTGTTCGGCCTCAGGCCAAATCGTGAGATTCATGGTCGGTTCACTGCGGGTGGTGATTAAGCAATTGAGTACAAAACTGATTACCCAGGAAGGTCATGAGGCCCTCAAGAAAGAGCTCGACTATCTATGGCGGGAAAAGCGTCCCGACACTACCCGCAAAGTCACCTGGGCTGCGTCACTGGGTGACAGGAGTGAAAACGCCGATTACCAGTACAACAAGAAGCTGCTGCGAGAAATTGATCGCCGGGTGCGCTACATACGCAAGCGCCTGGAAGACATGCGCGTGGTTTCATACGCGCCCGAGCAGGAGGGGCGAGTGTTCTTCGGCGCGTGGGTCGAGGTGGAGAATGAAGCGGGTGAGACCAAGCGCTTTCGTATTGTTGGTTATGACGAGATATACGGGCAGAAGGATTACATCTCCATCGACTCGCCAATGGCTCGAGCGCTGTTGAAGAAGGAAGAGGGGGATGAAGCGATTGTTCCTACGCCTGGAGGTGAAACCTGCTGGTGGATCAATCGAATCGAGTATCAAAAGTAGGCCCGTCTGCCTGAGACGGGCCTTGGTCTTCAGCCTTCGCGCAGTACCGTCAGCGGGCTGGCATTCAAGGCCCGTCGTGTGCCGAAAACCCCCGCGCCGCCGACCAGTGCGGCACCGATCAGCGGCAACACCAGCAACCACGGATGTGGGTGCCAAGGCAGGTCGAAGGCATAGCGGTAGAGCACCAGGCTCACCAATTCAGAACCCAGAGCAGCCAGCAGACCACTGACAGCGCCGAGCAGGCCGAACTCGATACGCCGCGCTGTGACCAGCAACCGCCGCTCCGCCCCCAAGGCCCGCAACAGCGCACCTTGGCGAATGCGCTCGTCAAGGGTGGCCTGCAGGCCGGAGAAGAGGACGGTCATCCCAGCTGCCAGGACAAACAACAAGACGTATTCCACCGCCAGGGTCACCTGGGCGAGGATGCTGCGCAGTTGCTCCAGCAAGGCCTCCACCTGAAGAATGGTCACTGCGGGAAAGGCACGGGACAGCTCGACGATCTGTTGGTCATGCCCGGCCGCCAGGTAAAAGCTGGTCAGGTAGGTCGCGGGGAGATCTTTCAAGGTGCCCGGCTGGAAGATCATGAAGAAGTTGGGCTGGAAGTTATCCCAGTTGATTTTGCGCAGGCTGGTGACCTGGGCTTCTCGATTGATCCCGCCGACGGTGAAGGTCAGCCGATCGCCGATTTTGAGTTTCAGGCTTTCTGCGACCTTGTTTTCCACCGAGACGCCGGGCAGATCGCCTTGCGGCTGGCTCGACCACCAGCTCCCGGCGGTGATGCTATTGCCTTGTGGCAAGTCGGCGGCCCAGGTCAGGCTCAGGTCGCGCTGGACAGCGCGATCGCCGCTGGAGTCTTTGCTGACGATATCCCTGACCGGCTCGCCGTTGATGCTGATCAGTCGCCCCGGTACTACCGGATACAGCGGCGCCGAAGGTGCCGAGAGTGCCACCAGCCGATCGGTGAAGGCCTGTTTATCGGCGGGAAGGATATTCAGCGCGAAGTAGTTGGGGGCATTTTTCGGTAGCTGATTCTGCCAGGTATCCAGCAGCTCGCCGCGCAACAGGGCGATTAACGCCATCGACAATAGAATCAGGCCGAATGCCAGGGATTGGCCCGCAGCCGCCAGTGGATGGCGCAGCAACTGCCCCAGGCCCAGGCGCCACGGCAGCGAGGCGCGAGCCAACAGGCGCCGCAGGCTTTGCAGGGCAAGCAGCAGAAGCCCACCCAGAACCACCGCAGCCACCACCCCACCGCCGAGCAGGGCGAAGGTCAGTACCAGGTCCAGGCTCAGGCGCCACATGATCAGGCCCAGGGCGAGCAGGGCCGCGCCATAGACCATCCAGGTGCTCGAAGGGATGGGCAGCAGGTCGCGACGTAACACTCGTAATGGCGGAACACGACCCAGGGCGGCAAGCGGCGGCAGGGCGAAGCCGGCGAGTGCCACCAGCCCGGTGCCGATCCCGGCGACCGCCGGCAGCCATCCACCCGGCGGTACATCACTGGGCAAGAGCTCATGCAGCAGGGCGAACAACCCGAGTTGAGCCAGCCACCCTATCAGTGCGCCGCTGAGGCTGGCCAGAAGGCCGAGTACAGCCAACTGCACACTGAACAACAGCATGGTTTCACGCCTGGACAAGCCAAGGCAGCGCAGCAGGGCGCTGGCATCGAAGCGCCGGGTGGCGAAGCGCGTGGCCGACAGCGCCACCGCGACGCCCGATAGCAGTACGGCTACCAGGCTGGCCATGTTCAGGTAACGCTCGGCCTTGCCCAAGGCGCCGCCGATCTGTTGGTTGCCATCGCGTGCATCCTGCAAGCGCTGATTGGCAGCCAACCCTGGTTTGATCAATTGTCGATAGGTTTCCAGCGCAGGAGCGGTGCCGCGCCACAGCTCCTTGTAGCTGACCCGGCTACCGGGCTGCACCACGCCCGTGGCCGCCAGATCGGACAAATTGATCAGCACCCGCGGCGTCAGGCTGTAGAAGTTGCCGGCACGGTCCGGCTCATAGGTCAGCACTCGGGCCAGGCGCAGAGTCTTCATCCCAACGTCGATGCTGTCGCCGATCTTCAAATCCAGCGCGGCCAATAGGCGCGACTCGACCCAGGCTTCACCTGGCTTCGGTCCGCCTCCTGACTCTTCGGCTGCGTAGGGCGCCGGTGCGCTTTTCAGCTCGCCACGTAATGGATAGACCTCATCCGCTGCCTTGATGCTGGACAGCTGGATACCTTTGTCGGTGGCTACGACGCTGGAGAACTCCACGATCTGCGCATGCTCCAGCCCCAGTTCCCGGCCGCTCTGGATCTGCTCCGGGCGTGCCGGCGAGCTGCCCTCGAGCAGCAGGTCGGCGCCGAGGAATTCGGTGGCGCGCAGCAGCATGGCGCCGTTCAGGCGGGCGCCGAAATAGCCGATGGCGGTGCTGGCCGCAACAGCCACCAGCAAGGCGAAGAACAACACCCTTAATTCACCGGCGCGGGCATCGCGCAGCAGTTGACGCAGGGCGAGGCTGAACAGGCGCAACAGCGGCAGGCGTGCCATCAAGGCTCCAGAGGGGCGACCAGCAGGCCGGCTTCAAGGCGGATCAGGCGCCGGCAGCGGTGTGCCAGGCGTTCGTCGTGAGTGACCAGTACCAATGTGGTGCCGCGTTCTTTATTGAGCTCGAACAACAGATCGCAGATGCGCTCGCCGGTGTGGCTGTCGAGGTTGCCGGTCGGTTCATCAGCGAACAAAACGTCGGGCTCCGCCGCAAATGCCCTGGCGATCGCTACCCGCTGCTGTTCGCCGCCGGAGAGTTGGCGCGGTGAATGGGTCAGGCGCTTGCCCAGGCCCACCCGTTGCAGCAATTGGGTCGCGCGCTCGCGAGCATCCTTGCGACCGTCCAGCTCCAGCGGCAGCATGACGTTTTCCAAGGCATTGAGGCTGTCGAGCAATTGAAATGACTGGAAGACAAAACCCACGTGTTCGGCACGGATGCGTGCTCGCTGATCCTCATCCAGGGTACTCAGGGCCTGGCCTGCAAGCGTGACTTCACCGCTGCTGGGCAAGTCGAGCCCGGCCAGCAGGCCCAGGAGCGTGGATTTGCCGGAACCTGAGGCACCGACGATGGCCAGGCTATCGCCCTTGTTCAGTTCCAGGCTGAGTTGGTGCAGGATGGTCAGTTCACCTTCCGCGCTGGGAACCACTTTGCTAAGGTTCCGCGCAGTGAGAATGCTTGCGCCCATGGAGAGTCCGATGCGTGTGTGGTTTTTGAGTGCTGGCCTGGCCTTGATGTGCATGGCCCAGAACGCAGCGGCGGGTACAGTCCTGATCGTTGGCGATAGTATCAGTGCGGCTTTCGGCCTGGATACCCGACAAGGGTGGGTAACCCTGCTGGAGCAGCGGCTCAAGGACGAAGGTTTCAACGACAAGGTAATCAATGCATCGATCAGCGGCGACACCAGCGCAGGAGGCCTGGCGCGGCTACCTGCGCTGCTCACAGAGCATAGGCCGGATGTGGTGATCCTGGAGCTGGGAGGCAACGATGGGCTGCGCGGTCAACTGCCAACGCAATTGCAACAAAATCTTGCGTCGATGATTGATAACTCAAAAGCCAGCGGTGCCAAGGTGCTACTACTGGGTATGCAGCTACCTCCCAACTATGGCGTGCGTTATACCCAGGCATTTGCCGAGGTCTACAGCAACCTGGCCAACGAGAAGAAAATCGCCCTGGTGCCGTTTTTTCTGCAAGGGATCGGCGGCATTCCCGAGCTGATGCAGGCCGATGGTCTGCACCCAGCGGCTGCGGCCCAGGGCAAGTTGCTGGAAAATGTCTGGCCGACGCTAAAACCGCTGCTTTGACGCTTTTCTAGTGGCAGTGTTTCGGCTAATGTGGCGCCCCCGATTTGGAGCCCCCAATGCCGCGTCCTGCCTGGTCCCTGTTTGCCTATCAACTGATCGAGCCTGACGAACAGCTGGATCTGTTTGCCTGCCAGGAAGTTCGGGTGCACCTGGTCACGCGTCAGTTGGAACTCGGTGGTGCTGCCGACCGGACGTTATGTGGCTCTTTGCTTCCCGCCCAGCCGCGCTGGTCGAGCGTGGACCGGACCATTTTTCAGGAACAGCGCCTGTGTCCGCTCTGCCGCGCGATTCTCGAGTCGCAGAAGCGTGGTACTCCACCGATCTGGCCTGAGCTGCGCTTCGAACTTTAAACATTCGCCATCGGATGGCCTGTAGCTACGCTTACCCCAGCCAACTGCCGAAGCGGGAGGCTGCGGTGTACAATCGCTTTTTTTCTCACCCGTTGATCATGCGAAGGATTTTCCGGATGTTGCCGCGTTTTCCTGCCGTCACCCGCTGCCTGACGCTTGCCGCACTTTGTGTGGCAGGCCCGGTGGCCGCACTGGAGTTGCCTCTCCCCCCCCCCGGTGAAGACATCGTGGGCCAGGTGCAGGTGATCAAGGCCAAGTACGAAGACACCTTTGCCGATCTGGGAACGACTTACGACCTGGGTTATCTGGAAATGGTGGCGGCCAACCCGGGCGTCGATCCATGGTTGCCTGGAGCGGGTACGGAAGTGGTTCTGCCGACCCGATTCATTCTGCCGCCGGGCCCGCGTGAGGGCATCGTGATCAACCTGGCCGAATATCGGCTGTATTACTTCCCCAAGGGACGTAATGTCGTTTACACCTTCCCCCTGGGCATCGGCCGCGAAGGCTGGGGCTCACCGATTGCGCACACCAGCATCGTTGCCAAAACTCCGAACCCGACCTGGACGCCTCCTGCTTCGATCAAGGCGGAGCATGCGGCCGACGGTGACCCGCTGCCAAACGTGGTGCCGGCCGGCCCGGACAACCCGCTGGGCCCGTTCAAGTTCACCCTGGGAACTCCGGGTTACCTGATTCACGGCTCGAACAAGAAATTCGGGATTGGCATGCGCACCAGTCACGGCTGCTTCCGCATGTTCAATAACAACGTGCTGGAAATGGCCGGCATGGTGCCGGTTGGTACCTCGGTACGAATTCTCAACGACCCTTACAAGTTTGGCGTCAGCGGTGGCAAGGTCTATCTGGAGGCTCACACGCCACTGGACGACAATGGCAACCCGTCGGTAGTCGACAAGCACACCGCAGTGATCAATGCCTTGCTCAAGCGCGAAGACCTGGCGAACAGCCTGCGCATGAATTGGGATGTGGTGCGTGATGTCGTCGCGGCCGAGGATGGTCTGCCGGTGGAGATCGCGGTGCCTGTTTCCGCACCGACGGTGTCTTCCGTTCCCGTCGATCCAGAGCAGTAATCACTGTTGGAAAAGCCCGTCGGAGCCTCTGGTTTCGGCGGGTTTTTTATTGCCTGCAGAAAAATCCGGGCAATAAAAAAGCCGACCCAAAAATGGATCGGCTTGATAACAATCCCGAGGGACTATTACTTGCGGCTAGCTTTTTCAAGCATGCGCAGAGCGCGCTCGTTAGCTTCGTCAGCAGTCTGTTGTGCTTTTTGAGCAGCAGCCAGAGCTTCATCAGCTTTACGGTAGGCTTCGTCTGCACGAGCCTGGGAGCGAGCTGCTGCGTCTTCAGTAGCAGTCAGACGAGCTTCGGTTTCTTTGGATACGCTGCTGCAACCGGTAGCCAGAACTGCGGCCAGAGCCAGAGCAGAGAATTTCAGAACGTTGTTCATCGTGTTCCCCTTCAAGGACTTTCTATTAGTAGCTATCTCTTCAGAGTGAGGAAATAGCCGGCGTACATACTACCCATTACTTGTAGTAAGTAAACTGACGTAGCGCAAGAAGCAAAAAAAATTCTAGGTGCTGAATCTTTTTCGAGCAACTTTTTAGCCAGTTGTATAAAAACCGCGCAGCTGCGAGGCCCGGCCTGGGTGCCTTGCTGGATAGCCGGTGTTACCCGTTAGCCACTCCCCACAGCAGTTTCTGAGTGTAGGCTAAAGTCGATCTATATTGAGGCGTCTACACTTTTCTTCAGATTCTGTGTAAACGCTCACGTATCTTTGTTGATGTTGAGGTGACTTTAAGAAGGGGCGCTCGTCTTAAGTCTCAACATCCGGCGATGTTCAGTGTGTCATTGGTGAAACGTTGTGTACGTGAGCATTTTGGTTTGCACTGTTAGGTCGGCGTGTGACGCGCCTCATGCTGCGCAGCACAAGATGAGTGCGTCTTGAGCATTTATGCCAATGATGCATACTATTTGTAACGTGCAGGTTGAACCTGAGCGGCAGGCTTTTCTCGGTGTCCAGTCAGGCACGGGGTGGCGTAGATGTTCCTTCGCCGGAAAAACATCGGTAAGGTAGGGGTCAGAATCCAAGACCCGCGAGGAGTAGTGATGAGCGAGGCGTTGTCCATCCACCATGACCAGGCTGGTCATCAGTTCGAGACCAATGTGGACGGTCATCGTGCCTACCTGACTTACATGGACCTGGGTAAGCAGACCCTGGATATCTATCGGACATTCGTGCCCAACGCATTGCGTGGCCGTGGCATTGCTGCCGCGTTGACCGAGCAGGCCCTGGAGTATGCTGATCGCATGGGGTACACGGTAATTCCTTCGTGCTCATACGTGGAGCGCTACATGGAGCGCCATCAGCGTCACGCCGCGAAACTCTGAGTGGGCACACACAAAAACGCCGGGCTGAGCCCGGCGTTTTTGTTTGCGTCTTTTGTGAAATCAGCCGCGATCGCGTTTAGGCAATACGTCCTTGAGCTTGGCATGCATGCCGCGCAAGGTTTTTTCGGTGCTTTCCCAGTCGATGCAGGCGTCCGTGATCGACACGCCGTATTGCAATTCGGCCAAGTCTTTCGGAATCGCCTGGCAGCCCCAGTTCAGATGGCTCTCGACCATCAGGCCGATGATCGACTGATTGCCTTCGAGAATCTGGTTAGCCACGTTCTCCATGACCAAAGGTTGCAGCGCCGGGTCCTTGTTGGAGTTGGCGTGGCTGCAGTCGACCATGATGTTGGGTTTGATCTTCGCTTTGTTCAGCGCCTGTTCACACAGCGCGACGCTCACCGAATCGTAGTTCGGCTTGCCGTTGCCACCGCGCAATACCACGTGACCATAAGCGTTGCCTTTGGTGGTGACGATCGATACGCCGCCTTCCTGGTTGATACCCAGGAAGCGATGAGGGCTGGAAACCGATTGCAGTGCATTGATCGCAACGGTCAGGCCGCCATCGGTGCCGTTCTTGAAGCCGACAGCGGAAGACAGGCCAGACGCCATTTCGCGGTGGGTCTGGGATTCTGTGGTGCGCGCGCCGATGGCCGACCAGCTGATCAAATCCTGCAGGTACTGCGGGGAGATCGGGTCCAGCGCTTCGGTGGCGGTTGGCAGGCCCATCTCGGCCAGGTCCAGTAGCAACTGGCGGCCAATGTGCAGGCCGTCCTGAATCTTGAATGAGTCGTCCAGGTAAGGGTCGTTGATCAGGCCTTTCCAGCCGACCGTGGTCCGCGGCTTCTCGAAGTAGACGCGCATTACCAGGTACAGAGTGTCGGACACTTCGGCGGCCAGTACCTTCAGGCGCTCGGCGTACTCGTGAGCTGCTTTGATGTCGTGGATCGAGCAAGGGCCGATAACGACAAACAGGCGATGGTCGGTGCCATCCAGAATATTGCGGATCACCTCGCGGCCCTTGGTCACGGTGCGCAGGGCAGCATCGCTCAGGGGGATGTCACGCTTGAGCTGATCAGGAGTGATCAGCGTCTCGTTGGAGGCGACGTTAAGGTCGTTGATCGGTAAATCAGCCATCGTGTTACTCGTCAGGTCACGGGTGCCGGCCGCCAGCGATCCCCGCGCGGCGGAGCACAGCGGATTTGAGCGCGTCGGGGAGCGGAACCTTAGCGCGTTAGCCGGTGATTCGACAATGGGCTGGCGGGGGTTTTATCCCGCTAGGGCTGGATAAATGCGCGATGGACCTGCTCCTGGGAAAAGTCCTCGGCGTGCTGGGTGATCCATTGCAAGGCGAGCGCCTCGGTACGCTGTCGTTCGGCCTGGGGTTCGTGCAGGCGGCAGTAGCGTTCGATCTGGCAAACCTGCGCGCCCATGCGCGCACCGAACAGGGTCTGTTCGTCGACAAAGGCGATACCCACCAGGTAGCCGTGCTTGCGGCGCAGGCACCAGGCGACATAGCCCTGATAGCAGGCGTTTTCGCCCAGGGTCGGCATGCGCACCAGCAGCGCCGTGCCGCATCGCCAGGCACGGTGGTAATTGCAAGCCACGCCGCCGAGGCTGATAGTGTGCAGCCGCTGCCGCGAAATGCACGAGTGTTTGCGCAAGGTCAGTTCAACCGGAACATCGTCTGGATGAGGTAGAAAACGTCCCATGAGCGCGGACCCCGAGCGTCGGCTAGTCGACAGTGTTTCCCCCAGTATAGTGGCCCAATTGGAGCTGACCGATTTCGACACCGATCAGCGGTTGTTGGCGATGAGTGGCATTTCCCTGGTGATTTTCACCAGCATCGGTTGCTCCAGCTGTCGTTGGGCACGCCAGCAATTGCCCACCTTTGATTTGCCTGTCGATCGGCTGTGCTGGATTGATGCGGGAAACAACGGTGGCGTCGTCCAGCGTTATCAGGTGTTTCATTTACCGGCCCTGTTCGTGGTGCGCGACGGTGAGTTTTACGGCGCTGTGCAATCGCGTCTGCGCGCGACTGATCTCGCCGACGCCGTGCACCAGGCATTGGAGCGAATTGCAGAGGAGTTGCCATGATGAGTGCTGTGCACAAGCCGCGAGTCGGCATTATTGGTACCGGCGCGATCGGTGGTTTTTATGGCGTGATGTTGGCGCGGGCCGGTTTCGACGTGCACTTTTTGCTGCGCGGTGAGTTCTCGGCGGTGGCACTGCGTGGCTTGCAGCTGAACCATGCGGTTCAAGGTCAACTGACACTGAACCCAGTGCAGGCTTACGCCAACGGCGAGGATCTGCCGCCTTGCGACTGGTTGCTGGTGGGAGCCAAGGCCACCAGCAATCCTGATCTTGCACCCATCTTGATCAGCGCAGCGGCCCCAGGGGCCAAGGTGTTGTTGCTGCAGAACGGCTTGGGCGTCGAAGAAGCACTGCGTCCATTGCTGCCTGAGTCAATCCATGTGCTGGGTGGGCTTTGCTATATCTGTGCATACCGCTCGGCGCCTGGGGTGATTGAGCATCAAGCCTTGGGTGCGGTGAATCTGGGGTATCACAGTGGTCCGGCGTCGGACGCGGCGGCACGTCAGGCCATTGTCGAAGAAGGCTCGGCGATGTTTCGCAAGGCTGGTCTCGATTCCCAGGCGATGCCTGACCTGGGGCAGGCGCGCTGGCAGAAGCTAGTGTGGAATGTGCCGTACAACGGTCTCTCGGTGCTGCTCAAGGCCAGTACCGCGCCCTTGATGGCCGATGACGCAAGCCGGCAGTTGATCCAGGCCTTGATGGCCGAGGTGGTGCGCGGGGCAGAGGCCTGTGGGCATAGCGTGCCGACCGGTTATGCCGAGCATCTGTTCAAGGTTACGGAAAAAATGCCGGATTACTGGCCGAGCATGTACCACGATTATCTGCACAAGCGTCCCTTGGAGCTTGCGGCCATCTATGCTGCGCCTCTGGCCGCGGCCAAGGCCGCGGGATGCGAGCTGCCGAGAATCGAAGCGCTGTATCAGGCGTTGAGTTTTATTGATCGGTATAACGATTGAAACCGTCAGGCGGGGGAGCAGTACATGGCTAAGGGCCTGGGTGGAAAGTTGGTGGTGGCGATTTCGTCGCGGGCACTGTTTGACTTGAGCGACAGCCACAAGGTCTACCTGGCGGAGGGCGTCGAGGCTTATCGGCAGTATCAGATCGAGCATGAAGAGGAAAACCTCGAGCCGGGTGAGGCTTTTCCTCTGGTGAAGAAGCTTCTCAGTCTCAACGCCAGCCTTGGGCGAGCCCGGGTCGAAGTCGTCCTGGTATCGCGCAACAGCGCCGACACCGGCTTGCGTGTGTTCAACTCGATCCAGCACTACGGCCTGGATATCTCCCGGGCCGCTTTCGTCGGCGGGCGCAGCCCTTACCCTTATCTCGCGGCATTTGGCTGTGACCTGTTCCTCTCGACTCACGCCGAAGACGTGCGCAGCGCGCTGGATGCCGGATTCGCTGCGGCGACCATTTTGTCGGGCGGCGCGCGCCGTGCCGCCAGTGCCGAGTTGCGCATTGCCTTTGACGGTGATGCGGTGTTGTTTTCCGATGAGTCGGAACGGGTTTATCAGTTGGGCGGCCTTGAAGCGTTCCAGGCCAAGGAGCGCGAATCTGCTCGCGAGCCTTTGCGAGGCGGGCCGTTCAAAGGCTTTCTCGCTGCGCTCAATCTGTTGCAGCGCGAGTTTCCCGACGACGCCTGTCCGATCCGCACCGCCCTGGTCACTGCGCGCTCGGCGCCGGCTCATGAACGGGTGATCCGCACCTTGCGCGAGTGGGATATCCGCCTGGATGAATCGCTGTTCCTGGGCGGCCTGGAGAAAGCGGCGTTTCTCGAGGCTTTTGCCGCAGACGTATTTTTCGATGACCAGGCCGGTCATTGCGAACTGGCGCGCGAAGTGGTCGCCACTGGCCATGTGCCCCATGGCATCAGCAATGAGAGCAAAACCTGAGCCTTTGATCCCGGGCCCGGCGGCTGGCGTCGCAGTTGGCCGGGCACTGCTAAGCTGAATCAATCTCCGCCGTCCTGGCAGTCATGGAGGTCATATGATTCGTTCGATGCTATATGCCACTGACCTTGGTCTGTACGCACCTTATGTGATGCAGCATGCGGTGGAACTGGCTCGAACGTTCAATGCCGACCTGCATGTCATCCACGCCGTGGAGCCTATGGGGCTGTTTGCCGAGTCGGTGCTGCAGAGCTACCTCGATGAGCAGGCGTTGAATGATTTTCACAACCAGGGTTTGAGCACGGTGATGGCCAGTATCGAGCAGCGGGTGCTCGACAGCTTCCGTGAAGAACTGGGGGAGGGCATGCAGGACCTGGCGTTGATTCAGTCGGTCAGGGTGTTTCAGGGGGATCCTGCGCAGGTCATTCTCGAGCAGGCGGCGAAACTCTCCGTGGATTTGCTGATCGTAGGAAGTCATAGCCACGAAGCGGGCGTGGAAACCCCGCTGGGCAGGACGGCAGCCCGTGTGTTGCAGTTGGCGAAGGTGCCGGTGTACCTCGTGCCCTTGGTGCAGCGTCGTCGGCTGGGGGATATCTGAAAGGGGCGTCGAAGAGTTTCTAATAAAAAGTTCTAGATTTATTCTTCAAACCATTAATATAGTTATATACCGTCGCTGATACCCGTGGCGTCCAACTGCTTTGAGGGATTGATATGAAGCTCCAACAATTGCGCTACATCTGGGAAGTGGCGCACCACGACCTCAACGTTTCCGCTACAGCCCAAAGCCTTTACACCTCGCAACCGGGTATCAGCAAGCAGATCCGCCTGCTCGAAGATGAGCTGGGGGTCGAAGTCTTTGCCCGTAGCGGCAAGCATTTGACTCGTGTTACTCCGGCCGGTGAGCGCATCATCACCACCGCCGGCGAGATTCTGCGCAAGGTCGAAAGCATCAAGCAGATTGCCCAGGAGTTCTCCAACGAGAAAAAGGGCACCCTATCGATCGCCACTACTCACACCCAGGCGCGTTATGCGTTGCCGCCGGTGATCAGCAGCTTTATCAAGCAATACCCTGACGTTGCCCTGCATATGCATCAGGGCTCGCCCATGCAGATCGCCGAAATGGCGGCCGACGGCACTGTCGACTTCGCCATCGCCACCGAAGCCCTGGAGCTGTTCGGTGACCTGGTAATGATGCCGTGCTATCGCTGGAACCGTTGCGTGGTCGTGCCCCAGGGCCACCCGCTGACCAAGTTGCCGAAGCTGACCCTGGAAACCCTCGCGGAATACCCGATCGTCACCTACGTATTCGGGTTCACCGGTCGTTCCAAGCTCGACGAAGCCTTCAGCCACCGTGGCCTGACCCCCAAGGTGGTGTTCACCGCCGCCGACGCCGATGTGATCAAGACCTACGTGCGCCTGGGCCTGGGTGTTGGCATCGTGGCCAAGATGGCGGTCGATACCAAGCTCGACAGTGACCTGGTGGTACTGGATGCCAGCGAATTGTTCGAGTCGAGCATCACCAAGATTGGCTTCCGCCGTGGCACCTTCCTGCGCGGTTTCATGTGCGACTTCATCGAGAAGTTCGCCCCGCACCTGACGCGTGAAGTCATGGCCAAGGCCATCCAGTGCCACAACAAACAGGAACTGGAAGAGCTGTTCGACGGCGTTGAGCTGCCAGTGCACTAAGGCTGCGGCGTGCTCACTTGACCTCGGTAACAGTGAACTGTTGCCGAGTGCCCGCGACAACGATCTGCACCTCATCTCCCTCGAATTTACCCATCAGGCTCTGGCCCAGCGGTGAGCGAGGGGTGATGACGGTAATCAACTGGCCTACCACGTACACCTTCAGCCCAGCACCATCCGGCCCCAGAAACAGCCATTGCTCGTGGCCGTTTTCATCTTCAAGCCCCAGTAAGGCCCCCACCTGAATCCCTGTCTGTTCGTCATAGGCGCGCAGTGTCAGGTTCTGGCACAACGCCAGGGCTTGCCTGATCTCCTCGACGCGTTTGGCCTGGCCTGCAGCCAGGTACGAAGCCTCAAGGCCCAGGGTGTCGTATTTGTTTTCGGCGATGTTCTCTTCGTGGGTCGCCGTCTCGTAGGCCGTTTGCGCCGCGCGCTGTGCCACGTCGAGGTCGTCCCGGAGTTTTTGCAGGATCAGTTGATGGATGGCGTGTTTGTTCATGATCAATCGCAGAACTGCAGGACGTTGGCCCGGCTCTTGTCGGTCGGCGCCGTCTGGTCCTGTTGCAGCCAGAACTGGCATTTGGGATTGGACTGATTGCGCAGGTTGTTGCGAGCATTCTCCAGGCTTTGCTGTTGTTCGTTCTTGCGCAGGTTTTCCTGATATTGCTCGAACATCGGGTTGGCGGGTGCCGGTTCGACCACCGGCGGTTTGGCCAATTGCTGAACGGCTTGGGCCACCGGCGCCAGTTGTTGGCTGAACACAAAACGCGAGGCCAGCCAGCAGGTCAGAGCAATGGCCACAAAACCCAGCCACAGACCCAATGCAATGCTGACGCTGAGTTTCAGGCCATTGAAGCTGATGCGTAGCGGTTTGCGGGCGGTGGGGCGGTAGGACATGGCGGCCTCCTGGCGGGCGGACGAGTGCGGGGGCCGATTGTCGCACGAAGATTAATCGGCGTCGGCTCTTCTGCGCGGGACGATTTATGCGGACAATCGGCGCCTTTGCCAATCGGAGCCCGGAATGAAAGCCTCCTGGGATATTTTCTGCAGTGTCGTGGACAACTTCGGCGATATCGGGGTCACCTGGCGCCTCGCTCGGCAGTTGGTGGCCGAGCATCAATGCGAGGTGCGGCTGTGGGTCGACGATCTGCGTGCCTTTGAGCGCCTTTGCCCGGAAGTCGATATCAGCGCCGTCCGCCAATGGCAGGCAGGCGTCGAGGTCCGGCACTGGCCGACGGAATGGGCTGCGCAGCCGGCTGCCGATGTGGTGATTGCCGCCTTCGCCTGCCAACTGCCTGCGGCTTACATGGAAGCCATGGCCGAGCGCGAGCGCCCGCCGCTCTGGTTGAATCTCGACTACCTGAGCGCCGAGGATTGGGTGGTCGGGTGCCACGGCTTGCCGTCGGTGAAGTTCAAGGGTGTGCAGAAGTACTTTTTCTTTCCCGGGTTTCGCCCGGGCACAGGTGGCCTGTTGCGTGAGGCAGGGCTATTGGAAAGGCGTAGGGCGTTTCAACAAGACACCCTCGCGCAGCGTAATTTCCTGCAAGGGCTTGGCGTATCTGCCGCGAGCGATGCACGGCTTATCTCGTTGTTTGCCTACGAAAATGCCGGCTTGGGCAACTGGCTCGACGCGTTGGCGGCCGATACCCGGCTGACTCATCTGCTGGTGCCCGAAGGTCGAATTCTCGGCGATGTGAAGCGCTGGCTGGCCTGCGACGAGCTGCATGTCGGCACGCAACAGGTGCGTGGTGCAGTGACGGTGCAGGTCCTGCCGTTCGTCCGGCAGGAACAATACGATCAGTTGTTGTGGTGCTGCGATTTCAATGCCGTGCGTGGCGAAGACTCGTTTGTACGGGCGCAATGGGCCGGGCGTCCGATGCTCTGGCACATCTATCGTCAGGACGAAGATATCCACCTGGACAAGCTCGAGGCCTTCCTCGACCTGTATACCCAAGGCCTGTCGCCGCAGGCTCGTGACGCAATCAATGGCTTGTGGCAGGCGTGGAATGCCGGTGGCGACATGGGCCAAAGCTGGAAAACCCTGCTCGATGTGTGGCCGGAGGTGTCTTTGCATGCTGAGCAATGGTGTCTGGAACAGGCCTTGCAAGCCGATCTTGCCGCAGCGCTGGTGCAGTTTTACCTAAATTGGATATGATACGCGGCCTAGATTTTTGTAAATCCCATCCAAATTCGGATATTCGTAATGAAAACTGGTAAAGAACTGAAACCTGGGATGGTGATCCGTCTCGAAAACGATCCTTGGCTGGTTCAGAAAGCTGAATTCACCAAATCCGGTCGTAACAGCGCGATCATGAAGACCAAGCTGAAAAACCTGCTGACCGGTTACAAGACCGAGATCGTTTACAGCGCTGACGACAAACTGGACGACGTGATCCTCGACCGCAAAGAAGCGACCCTGTCCTTCATCAGCGGCGACTCCTACACGTTCATGGACACCACCGACTACACCATGTACGAACTGAACGCTGAAGACATCGAAGCTGTTCTGCCTTTCGTTGAAGAAGGCATGACTGATGTTTGCGAAGCGATCTTCTTCGAAGAGCGTCTGGTTTCCGTAGAACTGCCGACCACTATCGTGCGTCAGGTTGACTACACCGAAGGTTCCGCTCGCGGCGACACTTCGGGCAAGGTGATGAAGCCTGCCAAACTGAAAAACGGTACCGAGCTGAGCGTTGCAGATTTCGTTGAAATCGGCGACTGGATCGAGATCGATACCCGCGACGGTGGCTCCTACAAGGGCCGCGCCAAGGTCTAAGCCTGGCTTAAACCTCGCGTACGAAAAAGCCCGACCATTGAGTCGGGCTTTTTTGTGCCTGGGATCTTCTGCCAGGACTCAGACGCTGACGTGCAAGCGCACATCGACGTTGCCGCGAGTTGCGTTGGAGTACGGGCAGACCTGATGCGCTGCGTCCACCAGGCTCTGGGCCTCGGCTTGCTCGAGGCCGGGCAGGCTCACATGCAGGTCGATATCCAGGCCAAAACCACCGGGGATCTGGCCGATGCCGACGTGGGCGGTGATCGAGGCTGCATCCGGGATTTGGCGTTTGCTCTGGCTGGCGACGAATTTCAGGGCGCCAATAAAACACGCAGAGTAGCCGGCGGCGAACAGCTGTTCCGGGTTTGTCGCCTGGCCACCGGCACCGCCCAGCTCTTTAGGGGTGGCAAGCTTGACGTCGAGGATGTTGTCGCTGGAGACAGCGCGGCCATCACGGCCACCGGTAGCGGTTGCGACTGCGGTATAGAGCGTTTGCATGGGGTAGGTCTCCGAGGTTTGGTTTTCGCTAAATATTGGCGCGCTAAATAAATGCCAAATAAATCTATCGCGCAAATATTTAGTTCGCAATATATATTTTTGAGAAAATGTCGCGCTGTCCCCGCGAGATGTCTTATCTAGTTGATTTTAGAGAATTTTAATATTCGGAGGTGGTTGGCGAGACTTTCCGCCCGCCAGCAGGTCATGTGGGGGCGGCTATGTCGGGGCGGCGTGCAGGCAGGAAGGGCTAGAGGCTGTGTTGCAGATGGCCGCGCAACGCCAGCAGGTCGGCCTGCAATTTTTGCAGTTGCTCCACCGTCTGGCCGCTGGCCGCCAGGATGCAGTGCGGTATTTCGCGAGCCTTGTCGCGCAGGGCGCGGCCTTGCGCGGTCAGTTCAACGATCACCACCCGTTCATCCTCTCGGCTGCGGGTACGGCTGAGCAGGCCTTCGGCTTCGAGGCGCTTGAGCAGCGGGGTCAGGGAGCCCGGGTCGGTCAGCAAGTGAGTGCTGATCTCGCCAACGGTCAGGCCGTCACGCTCCCACAGCACCATCATCGCCAGGTATTGGGGGTAGGTCAGCCCCAGTGCTTGCAGCAGGGGCTTGTAGACCTTGGTCATCAGCAGCGAGGTGGAGTGCAAGGCGAAGCACAGCTGATTATCCAGTCGCAGTTCGTCGCAAGAGTCGGGGAGGGAGCCTTTGGTGGTCATGGTGGGGCCTTGATCAGTACAGGTTTTGAATCTAGCGGGCGAATCTTTAATGCGCCAGATAATTGTGCGAGGGCGCTGAGTCCAAGGCTTCAGCCCATCTTGCTTTGCAGGGCCAGGTCCCAGGGTGGAACCGGGCTGAAGCGCGCCTTCAAGTATTCCAGCAGCAGGCGGCTACGGGCGTTGCTGTGCTGCTCCAGGCGCAGGGCATAGATGCCGGAGGTTTCCGCCGGGGGCAGGCCATGCTGGCAAAACAGCGGTAGCAGCTCGCCGCGCAGCAGGTATTCACTGGCCAGCCAGGTGGGCAGGTGGGCGATGCCCAGGCCGGCCAGCGCCCCCGAGAGCAATGCTTCGGCGTTGTTGGCGCTCATGCGGATGCGCTGCGGGCGATGACTGTGCATCTGCCCATCCTGCTCGAAACGCCAGGCGAAGAGTGGAGCCAGTCCCTCCCAGTCGAGCCCGTCGTGTTCACCGAGTTCGTTGGGGTGGGCCGGCGTCCCGCGGTTTTTCAGGTAGGCCGGACTGGCGCAGGCAATGCGCACAATGCTGGCCAGCGGCGTGGCCACCAGCCGGGTATGGACCATATGCCCGGCGCGCAGCACGAGGTCGACCTTACCCAGGTTCGAGCCCTGCATATCGACGAAGCTGTCGATCAGGTGCAACTGCACATCCAGCCCTGGGTAGACGCCGAGGAAGTCGGCGATTGCCGGCGCCAGGTGGCGTCGGCCGAAGGCGGCCGGAGCGTCGACCCGGATCAGTCCTTCGGGGGCGTGGCTCAGGGACACCGCTTCGGCTCGGGCCAATTGCAGTTCGGCGACTATCCGTCGTGCGCGTTCAGCAAAGGCCAGGCCCGCCGCAGTCGCGACCACGGCGTGGGTGGTGCGCATGAACAGCTTGCTGCCGATGGCACTTTCCAGGCTGTCGATGCGCCGGGCCACCGCCGAGGGCGTCAGGGGATGGCGCCGGGCCGCGGCGGAAAAACTGCCGGTTTCCAGGACGTCAATGAACAGTCCGAGCTGCTCGGTCAGGGCTTTGGGGTTCATTTTCGATGTGCTTGTGCGGAGTTGGCACAGCCATTGTGCGTTGCTATGCGTTTCCGTACCAGCGTCGACTGCGTAGCATGCAGCCTCTGACGTGAGGGGAAATGCACCGTGATTGATCTAGTGATGTATCTGCTGCTGGGTGTGGCCCTGGGCACCATGGGTGGGCTGTTTGGCATCGGTGGTGGCTTGATCGCGATTCCGGTGTTGGGCGTGTGGTTCGGCCTGGATCAGCAAATCGCCCAGGGCACTGCCCTGGTGATGGTGGTGCCCAATGTGATGCTGGCTGTGTGGCGTTATCACCAGCGCAATCGCATTGAGCTGCGGCACGCCTTGCCACTGGCGAGCATGGGCTTCTGTTTTGCCTGGATCGGCTCGATCTGGGCGGTCGGCATTGATGCGCAGATCATGCGCATCGGGTTTGTCGCCTTCCTGGTGGCGCTCTCTTGCTACAACCTGCTGCGGATTTTTGTCGGCAATACCCCGGCATCGGCGCAGATGCGTTATTCCTGGCCCTGGCTGGGCGTGCTGGGCGCGGCCTCGGGCACCATGGGTGGGCTGTTCGGGGTCGGCGGCGCGGTGGTTGCCACGCCGATACTGACCAGCGTGTTCGGCACCAGCCAGGTGGTTGCCCAGGGTTTGTCGCTGGCGCTGGCGCTGCCCAGTACCGGAGTCACCCTGGTGACCTATGGCGTGCACCATGAAGTGGATTGGATGATCGGCCTGCCCCTGGCCCTGGGTGGCTTGATGAGCATCAGTTGGGGCGTGAAGATTGCGCACTCGATGCCGGAGCGCCTGTTGCGCGGATTGTTCTGCGGGTTTCTGGTGCTGTGTGCGGTGATGCTCGGCTTCAAAGTTTAAAACCGTCGACGATATGCTCGGCCAGGCACTCGGTGATGGGTGAGGGCGTGTTCAGGTTGCGCAGCAGCATGATGCTGGCCTCGGGCAACTGCGGCAGGTTTTGCGCGGCGCCGAGAATGCGCATGTCCGAGGTGATCAGGCTTTCGAGCTGAGCGGTGACCGCCAGGCCGGCGCTGACCACCGCCATGATTGCCGACAGGCTGGAGCTGTTGTAGGCAATCCGATAATCACGCCCTGCGGCGTCCAGCGCATTGCAGGCCCACAGCCGGCAGAAACAGTCACTGTTGAACATGGCCAGGGGCATGGGCGTTTGTTCATGAGGGTTGAAGCACTGCGCCTCGGCCCAGACGAAGCGCTCCTTACGCAACAGCTGACCGATCTCGCTGCCCGGCTCGCGGGTGACGATGGACAGGTCCAGGTCCTGGCGCTGCAACAGTTGCTTGGACGATTCGCAGTGGACTTCGATCTGGATCAGCGGGTAAGCCTGGGCGAAGCGCGACAGTATTCCCGGCAGAAACCGCATGACATAGTCATCCGGCGTGCCGATGCGCACCGTGCCGACCATGTGGGGTTCGCGCAGGGTATTGAACACTTCGCTGTGCAGTTTCAGGATCCGTCGCGCGTAGCCCAGCAGCACCTGCCCTTCGGCGGTGAGCTTGACCTGGCGCCCGTCGCGCTGGAATAGCTGGCGCTGCAGCACGTCTTCCTCCAGGCGCTTCATTTGCATGCTGACGGCAGATTGGGTGCGATTGACCAGCTCACCGGCCCGGGTAAAGCCGCCCTGATCGGCAATGGCGACGAAGGTCCGCAGGACTTCGGTGTCGATGCTGGGGTAGCTGGACAATTCATCAATCTCCGAGATGTATTGCATAAGAAACATTCGTTGGATTGATCTTAGCTGCGCGGCGAGACTTTAGTCATCCCCACTGGAGGGCAAGATGATGAAAGGTCAAAAAGGTTATGTGCTGGCGCAGAAGTTTTCGTTTCACGGTCTTTCCTGGCGGACGGTGCTGCAAACAGTCGCCCGCTGGCATCAGCGCAACCGTGAGCGGGTCGAGTTGGCGAGCATGAGCGACGAAGCGCTCAAGGACATTGGCTTGAGCCGCGCAGACGTCGAGCGTGAAATCAGCAGGCCCTTCTGGGATGACCCGATGTCCAAATAAACGGCTACACAAGCGGCTGGCGGCTGAGGTAGTTTGCGGGCAGACAAGGAGATGCCCATGCCCGCCCAACTGTCGTTTTCCATCAAGCAGGCCCGACGCCTGGCCTTGGCTGCTCAAGGCTTTGGCGTACGGCCCTCGACCGCTGCGATAAGTTCGGCCCAGGTCAATCGTATGATCGGGCGCCTGGGCCTGCTGCAGATTGATTCGGTCAACGCCCTGGTGCGCTCGCACTACCTGCCGTTGTTTTCGCGCCTCGGCAATTACTCCCCGCAACTGCTCGATCAAGCGGCCTGGAGCCAGGGCCGCCAACGTCGGTTGTTCGAATACTGGGGGCATGAGGCCTCGCTGCTGCCGTTGGCCATGTACCCCTTGTTGCGCTGGCGGATGCAGCGCGCCAGCCAGGGGCAAGGTATCTATGGGCAATTGGCGCGTTTTGGCCAGGAGCAACAGGCGACCATTCGCCGGGTGCTGGCCTGTGTCGAGGAACAGGGCGCGCTGGGGGCGGGCAGCCTGTCGACCCGGCAGGAGCGCGCCGGCCCCTGGTGGGACTGGAGTGCCGAGAAGCACGCGCTGGAGTGGCTGTTCGCTGCCGGCGAAGTGACGGTGGCCGGACGTCGTGGTTTCGAGCGGCTGTACGACCTGCCGGAGCGGGTGCTGCCCGCCGCCATCCTGCAGCAGCCCTTGCTCGACGAGGCAGAGGCCCAGCGCGGCTTGCTGTTGCATGCGATTGGTGCACTCGGAGTCGCCACGGAAAAAGACCTGCGTGATTACTTCCGGCTGAGCCCCGCGGACGGTCCGGCGCGCCTGGCCCAGTTGCTTGAGGCCGGTGAGGTGCAACGCTGCGAGGTCGAGGGCTGGCGGCAAGCGGCCTATTGCCTGCCAGCGCCTAAAGTGCCGCGCAAGGTCGAGGCCAGCGCCTTGCTCTCGCCCTTTGATTCACTGGTCTGGGAGCGCAGCCGGACCGAGCGCCTGTTTGATTTTCGCTACCGGCTGGAGATCTATACCCCGCAACACAAACGGATTTATGGCTACTACGTGCTGCCGTTCCTGCATGACGAGCGGATCGCCGCGCGGGTCGACCTGCGGGCTGAGCGGGCATTGGGGCGCCTGGCAGTGCATGCCGTGCATGAAGAACCGCAGGGGCTGGATGAACAGGGGATGATGGCGCTGGCAGCCAATTTACGCCAAATGGCGCAGTGGCTGGGGCTGGAGCAGGTCCAGCTCAATTGCCCAAGGGCCAGTGCCCAGCGATTGCGGGGTTTTCTCTAGGGCTGCGGGGCACGCTCGCGGGCTTATCCCGCCACGAGCGCGCCCGGCTTGCTCAGCGCTTGACCTGTTTCAAGGTCTCGGCAATCAGGAACGCCAGCTCCAGGGATTGATCGGCGTTCATCCGCGGGTCGCAGTGGGTGTGATAGCGGTCCGACAGGCCATCCTCGGTGATAGGGCGCGCGCCACCGATGCATTCAGTGACGTTTTGTCCGGTCATCTCGATGTGGATGCCGCCGGCGTAGCTGCCTTCGGCTTCGTGTACCTGGAAGAACTGCTTCACCTCGTTGAGGATCTGCGCGAAGTCGCGGGTCTTGTAACCGCTGCTGGCTTTGATGGTATTGCCGTGCATCGGGTCGGAGCTCCACAGCACCTGCTTGCCTTCGCCTTCCACCGCGCGGATCAGTTGGGGCAGGTGATCGCCGACCTTGTTCGCGCCCATGCGCACGATCAGGTTGAGGCGTCCGGGATCGTTATCCGGGTTGAGGATATCGATCAGGCGAATCAACTCGTCGGTGTTCATGCTCGGGCCGACCTTGACCCCGATCGGGTTGTTCACCCCGCGCAGGAATTCGACGTGGGCGCCGTCCAGCTGGCGGGTGCGGTCGCCGATCCACAGCATGTGCGCCGAGCAGTCGTAATAGTCGTTGGTCAGGCTGTCGCGCCGCACAAAGGCTTCTTCGTAGTTCAGCAGCAGGGCCTCATGGGCGGTGAAGAAGCTGGTCTCGCGCATTTGTGGCGAGCTGTCCATACCGCAGGCGCGCATAAAGGCCAGGGTTTCATCGATCCGGTCGGCCAGGTGGCTGTACTTCTCGGCCAGGGCCGAGTTGGCGATGAAGTCCAGGTTCCACTTGTGCACCTGGTGCAAGTCGGCAAAGCCGCCTTGGGCGAACGCGCGCAGCAGGTTCAGGGTCGCGGTGGACTGGTGGTAGGACTGCAGCAGGCGGTCCGGGTCCGGGACTCGGCTTTTCATGTCGAAACCGATGCCGTTGACGATATCGCCCCGGTAGGCCGGCAGGGTCACGCCGTTGATGGTTTCGTCGTTGGCCGAGCGCGGCTTGGCGAACTGACCGGCCATGCGCCCGACTTTGACCACCGGGCAGCCGGCGGCGAAGGTCATGACGATCGCCATCTGCAGCAGCACCTTGAAGGTGTCGCGGATCTTCGCGGCAGAGAACTCGGCGAAGCTCTCGGCGCAATCGCCGCCTTGCAGGAGGAATGCGCGACCCTGGGTCACCTCGGCAAACCGGCGTCGCAACTCCCGGGCTTCACCGGCAAACACCAGCGGCGGATAGCTGGCCAGGGATTGCTCGACCTGCAGCAAATGGGCTGCATCGGGGTAGTGGGGTTGTTGCTGGATCGGCAAGGCACGCCAGCTGTCGGGACTCCAGGGTTGGCTCATCACGCACTCAAGTGTTCTTCGGTGGGAGGCGCATGTTATCAGCAATTAGTGCGTGACCTGTTCCCGTCGCTTGGTCGACAATCGCGCCTTTCCCGCTCGGCGCCGAGTGGTTGGTTGATTGCAATGGCGAGCTTGAGCCCCATTGCGCCTAGGAGATGAGATGACTGAGGAGCGCGTCGAGCACCTGCTCGCCGAAGTGCACGATGAGTTCGGCATGATCCGGGTGCTGGAAGTGGCCGATTACCGCTTTCTCGAGTTTGGCGATGCCATCGAGCAGAGCTGCGTGTTCACTGCCGATCCGAGCTGGCTCGAGTACGACTACACCCGCGCCATGTTGATCGGTGCCTTGTGCCATGAGCACCCGGAAAGCGCGCTGTTTCTCGGCCTCGGCGCCGGGACCCTGACTCAGGCCTGCCTGAAGTTTCTGCCCCTGGAAGACGTCGAAGCCATCGAACTGCGTCCCGATGTGCCACGCCTGGCCATCGAATACCTGGGGCTGGACGATGATCCACGGCTGTACATTCGCGTCGGCGATGCCCTGGAACTGCTGGAGACTGCCGAACCTGCGGATCTGATCTTCGTCGACCTTTATACCGATGTCGGT
Source organism: Pseudomonas sp. QD4 (assembly GCF_049199125.1). Classification (NCBI taxonomy): domain Bacteria; kingdom Pseudomonadati; phylum Pseudomonadota; class Gammaproteobacteria; order Pseudomonadales; family Pseudomonadaceae; genus Pseudomonas; species Pseudomonas sp. QD4. Next base: position 108,952 of record NZ_JBLZOM010000003.1, on the reverse strand, counting down.
CCGGGTGTCGGGCACCTGGCCTGGGGTTTCCTGGAAAACTGCCAGAAGCGCCTCAACCCGGGTGGCTGGCTGGTGATCAACCAGTGGGCCACCGATGATGGCAAGCCCCTGGGCGCGGCGCTGTTGCGTGGGCTTTATCATCGGCATTACTGGGAGTTGCCGGTGAAGGAGGGCAACGTGATTCTGATCGTGCCCGCAGACCTCGACCAGGAACTGGACAGTGGCGCCCTGTCTGCCCGCGCCGAAGCCCTGGCCCCGCGCCTGGGCTACTCATTGCAATCGCTGATCAAGGCCATCCGCCCAGCGACCTGATGGCCCGCCGTCGCAGTAGGCCGGTATGTGCGCCGGCGGGTTAGGGCCAGCGCAGCCTTGTTCCTCGGCAGCGGCTACAGACCCTTGAACACCCCTGGGCGCTTTTCGATCATTGCCCGCACGCCCTCCTTGGCGTCCTCGCTGTTCAGGAGTTTCTTCACCAGCGGCGGCAAACCCAGGGCTGCTGCGGTTTCACCTTCCAGGCGCGCCTGGCGGGCAGACATCAAGGTGGCCTGGACCCCCAGCGGCGCCTGCCGGGCAATCCGCTCGGCCAGCAGCATCGCGCGCGGCAGCAAATCCTCACTGGCCATCACCTCTTGCACCAGACCCAGGCGCAAAGCGTCGTGGGCATCGAATTCGTCGCCGGTCAGCAACCAGCGCATGGCGTTGCCCCAGCCGGCGATCTGATGCAGACGCAGGGTGGCGCCGCCAAAAGGAAAAATCCCCCGCTGCACTTCCAGTTGGGCAAACCGGGTATTGCTGGCGCACAGGTTGATATCGGCCGCCAGCATCAATTCGATGCCGATGGTCAGGCAGTAGCCCTGCGCCGCGACAATCACCGGTTTGCTGACCCGGGGGCCGGCAAACACACCCCAGGGATCACAACCGCCGGCCGGGGCCTGCCAGCCTTCAGCCAGTGCCGCGCCGACATTGGCCAGGTCCAGCCCGGCGGTAAAGTGCTCGCCATGGGCAAAGACCACCGCTACCCGGGCCTCGCTGCTCGCCTCGAATTCGCCATAAGCCAGGCTCAACTGGTTGAGCAGCTCGAGATCAAAGGCGTTGCGCTTGGCGACTCGGTCCAGGCCGATCAGAAACAGATGACCACGCTGTTCACGGCTGACGCGACTGCTGCTGGGCTGATTCATGGGCATATCCTAGGGGGGGAAGGGGCGTCTCGGACCGACGGTACCAGCCTGAAAGATGAACCGTTTAAGCTCCGTGGCCAGCGGGGCCGGGCCTTTGCAAAATAGACCGTTGGCGGATGATCCGCAAAGCCCATGGCGCACAGGCATACAGCGGGGTTTTCCGATAAAAAAATCTCCCTTTTTTGAGTAATTCCGGTATAGTGCGCGCCGGCCTTTAACCGGGCCACGTTTAGGTATTGCAATTCCCCGAAGTCAGCTTCGGCTGCTTGTCCGCTGCGCGGACTATCCTTGACGATTCTTTCATTCAATCGTTTTCGCAAATCCCCGCCGACAAAGCTGCCAGGGCGACTCTTGAGTCTTACACGGCATGCGCAGCTTTGGAGCATGGGTCTTTGCGGATGCACTTAGAGGCAGACCCATGACCCAGGAAACCGGCGGCTTCGCCGCTTTTAATCTTAATCCGAATATTCTTGCAGCCGTCATCGCGACTGGCTACGAGGAGCCTTCGGCTATCCAGCATCAATCGATCCCGATCATCATGGCCGGTCACGACATGATTGGTCAGGCGCAAACCGGTACGGGTAAAACCGCTGCGTTCGCCCTGCCGATCCTGCACCGCATCGATCCTGCTAAGCGCGAACCGCAAGCCCTGATCCTGGCTCCAACCCGTGAGTTGGCGCTGCAAGTTGCAACCGCTTTCGAAACCTACGCCAAGCAAATGCCGGGCGTTACCGTTGTGGCCGTTTACGGCGGCGCGCCTATGGGCCCACAACTGAAAGCAATCCGTAATGGCGCACAGATCGTTGTCGCCACTCCGGGCCGTCTGTGCGACCACCTGCGTCGTGACGAAAAAGTCCTGGCTACCGTGAACCACCTGGTTCTCGACGAAGCTGACGAAATGCTCAAACTGGGCTTCATGGACGACCTGGAAGTTATCTTCAAGGCCTTGCCAGCAACCCGTCAGACCGTACTGTTCTCGGCCACCCTGCCACAGTCAATCCGTGCCATTGCCGAACGCCACCTGCGCGATCCGCAACACGTGAAGATCCAGACCAAGACTCAGACCGTTACCGCGATCGAACAGGCTCACCTGTTGGTTCACGCTGACCAGAAGACCTCGGCTGTATTGAGCCTGCTGGAAGTGGAAGACTTCGACGCCCTGATCATGTTCGTGCGCACCAAGCAAGCGACCCTGGATCTGGCCAGTGCCCTGGAAGCCAAAGGCTACAAAGCCGCTGCGCTGAACGGTGACATTGCCCAGAACCAGCGTGAGCGCGTGATCGACTCCCTCAAGGATGGCCGTCTGGACATCGTTGTGGCGACCGACGTTGCTGCTCGCGGCCTGGACGTACCGCGCATCACCCACGTATTCAACGTGGACATGCCGTACGACCCGGAATCCTACGTGCACCGTATCGGCCGTACCGGCCGTGCCGGTCGCGAAGGTCGTGCGCTGCTGCTGGTGACTCCACGTGAGCGCCGCATGCTGCAAGTGATCGAGCGTGTAACCGGTCAGAAGGTTGCTGAAGTTCGCCTGCCGGACGCCCAAGCGGTGCTCGACGCGCGTATCAAGAAGCTGACCAACAGCCTGTCGCCGCTGGTGGCCGATGCTGAATCGACCCACGGTGATCTGCTGGATCGCCTGACCGCTGATATCGGCTGCACGCCACGTGCCCTGGCTGCTGCTCTGCTGCGCAAAGCTACCAACGGTCAGGCTCTGACCCTGGCAGCCATCGAGAAAGAGCGTCCACTGGTGCCGAACAACGCACCGCGTGGCGATCGTCCTGAGCGCACTGGCGACCGTCCAGACCGTGGTGACCGCGAGCGTCGTGCTCCGATCCCGCTGGCTGAAGGCCGTGCTCGCTGCCGTACCGCGCTGGGCGCGCGTGATGGTATCGCTGCCAAGAACCTGCTGGGCGCCATCCTCAACGAAGGCGGCCTGGCTCGTGAAGCGATCGGTCGCATCCAGGTGCGTGACAGCTTCTCCCTGGTGGAGCTGCCGGAAGATGGTCTGGAGAAGTTGCTGACCAAGCTGAAGGACACTCGCGTTGCCGGTAAGCAGCTGAAGCTGCGTCGCTATCGCGAAGATTGATCCGCTCTTGGGCTGATTGATCGAACATAAAAAATCCCCGACTGGTTCGGGGATTTTTTTTGCCTGGCGTTTATCGCCTGGCGGCAGGCAGGCCAGTGAGGCGCCTAGGCAAAGCGATAGATATCCATACCCAATGCACCCAGGGTGAAGCCTTGGTGGACGATGCTGAATTCGCCGCCGGCACCACGGGCGAAATACAGCGGCAACAGGTGTTCATCACTGGGGTGGCTGCGCACCGCATTTGGCGCCTGGCGCCGGTAATCATGCAAGGCCGCCTCATCGTTTGCTGCCAGCTTGTCGATCATCCAGTCACGAAAGGCCTTGGCCCAGGGCTCGATGCTTTCCGGCCCGGCGTGCCAGTCGAGCTCGCCCAGGTTGTGGGTGATGCTGCCGGAGCCGATCAGCAACACTCCCTGCTCGCGCAGGCTGGCCAATGCATGCCCGACATGGGTCTGCAGATCAGGGCCGAGGCGGCTTGGTAGCGAGACCTGGACCACAGGAATGTCCGCTGCGGGGTACATCAGCGACAACGGTACCCATACGCCGTGGTCGAGGGGGCGCTTGCTGTCGAGCTGTGCGGGCAAGCCATCGGCCTTGAGCAGCTCTACCACCTGGGCCGCCAGGGCCGGATCACCCGGGGCCGGGTACTGCACGGCGAACAGGGCGGCGGGGAAGCCACCGAAGTCGTGCCAGGTCTCCGGATGCGGGTTGGCGCTGACCCGCAGGTCTTGGCTTTCCCAGTGCGCGGAAACCATCACGATTGCCTTGGGTTTCGGCAGTTGCGCAGCCAGTCGCGCCAATGCCGGACCGCTGGCCCCGGGCTCCAGGGCGAGCATGGGTGAACCATGAGAGATAAACAGGCTGGGGAGCATGGAGGGGATCCTGGGGGGTTAAGATAGGGCCATCTTCAATCAGATCATCAATCTAAATCTAATATAAGTTTTAGTGCTTTTTGATCGAATTTTCAGGGTGATTCATGGAGCCGGAATTTTGGCAAAAACGCTGGGAGCGCGATCAGATCGGCTTTCACCTATCAGAGGTCAATCCCTATCTCCAGCAGTTCTGGCCGCACTTGGGGCTCACCCCAGGGGCGCGGGTGCTGGTGCCGTTGTGTGGCAAAAGCCTGGACCTCAAGTGGCTCGCCGGCCTGGGGCACGAGGTGCTGGGCATCGAGTTGTCGGAAAAGGCCATCCAGGACTTCTTCAGTGAACAGCAACTGACGCCCACCGTTACTCGGCACGGGCGTTTCCAGGTCTATCAGGAGGGCGCGATCCAGCTCTGGTGCGGCGATATCTTCGCCCTGGCCGCCGAGGACGTCGCCGATTGCACGGCTTTGTATGACCGGGCGGCGTTGATCGCCTTGCCGCCAGAGATGCGCGGCCAGTACGCAGCGCTGTTGAATCGCGTACTGTCCCAGGGCGCGCGTGGCTTGCTGATCACCATGGATTACGATCAGGCGCTCATCGAAGGACCGCCCTTTGCCGTGCTCGACGAAGAGGTCAGGCACTTGCTGGGCGCGCGTTGGCAGCTTGAGGTCGAAGTGGAGCGGGACATTCTGGGCGAGAGCTGGAAGTTTCTAAAGGGTGGGGTCACGCGCCTGGACGAACGGGTCTACCGGTTGCTGGACAAGGCCTGAGCCTGGTTTTATCGCGACCATGCAAAAGGGCGACTCGCGTCGCCCTTTTGGGTGTTACTGGTGTCGCTATCAGCCGCGACGACGCAGTGCTTCAATACGCTCTTCCAGCGGTGGGTGGCTCATGAACATCCGAGCCAGGCCTTGCTTGAGACCACCGTTGATGCCGAAGGCGTTCAAAGTGTCGGGCATGTGCACCGGCAAGCCCTGTTCCGAGCGCAGGCGCTGCAGGGCGCCAATCATCGCGCTGGTACCGGCCAGGCGGGCGCCGGCTTCGTCGGCACGGAACTCGCGTTTGCGCGAGAACCACATGACGATGGAGCTGGCGAGGATGCCCAGGACCAGCTCGGCGAAGATGGTCGCGATGTAATAGGCAATGCCCTGGCCTTCTTCGTTCTTGAAAATCACCTTGTCGACAAAGTTGCCGATGATACGGGCGAAGAACATCACGAAGGTGTTCACCACGCCCTGGATCAACGCCAGGGTGACCATGTCACCGTTGGCGACGTGCCCGATTTCATGGGCCAGCACGGCTTTAACTTCATCCGGCGAAAAACGTTCCAGCAAGCCCTGGCTGACCGCGACCAGCGCGTCGTTCTTGTTCCAGCCGGTGGCAAAGGCGTTGGCCTCGTAAGCCGGAAAAATACCGACCTCGGGCATCTTGATCCCGGCTTCACGGGACAGTTGTTCAACGGTCTGCAGCAGCCATTGCTCGTGACGAGTGCGTGGCTGGCTGATGATTTGGGTGCTGGTGCTCATCTTCGCCATCCACTTGGAGATGAACAGCGAGAACAGCGAACCGGCGAAACCAAAGACGGCACAGAAGATCAGCAGCTGAGTAAGGTCGAGATCAACCTTGTTGGCCGCCATGATCCCGTTGAAGCCGAAAAGGCTCAGGGTAATGCTGGCAATCAGCACGACCGCCAGGTTAGTGGCCAAAAACAGCAGAATGCGCATCATGGTTGTTAAAATCTCCTCATGCTTAAGATGTAGCGTACTGCGGGGTATATAAGGTGCGGCACCGGGCTATTCAACCGGGTGACTATTTCAAACTGTGTCTTACAGACTGATCCTAGACGCGTGCATGAAATTTCTGCGGCGAATCAGATAAATCCCGAAGTGTGTTTTTTGCTACAAGCCCTTGCACCAGCGGTGTGTCGGGAGGGTGTCAGCTTATAGAAGGGAGGCGGGGCAGGGGAGCGAAGATGTGTTGCTGAATTAATCGCAGTGCGACCGGCGGACCGATCGCGCTGCAACGGGTACTTACTGACGGTAAGACTTGAGGAAGCTGCCGATCCGGCCAATTGCCTGCTCCAGGTCATCTACCCGTGGCAGGGTGACGACGCGGAAGTGGTCGGGCCATGGCCAGTTGAAGGCCGTGCCTTGAACCACCAGCAGTTTCTCCGAGAGCAGCAGGTCGAGGACGAACTTCTCATCGTTATGAATCGGGCAGACTTTCGGATCGATCCGCGGGAAGGCGTACAGCGCGCCCATGGGCTTGACGCAGCTTACGCCGGGAATGTCATTGAGCAGTTCCCAGGTGCGATTGCGTTGTTCCAGCAGGCGGCCCTGGGGCAGGACCAAGTCGTTGATGCTTTGATAGCCGCCCAGTGCAGTCTGGATGGCGTGCTGGCTCGGCACGTTGGCACATAGGCGCATGTTGGCCAGCATATCGATGCCCTCGATGTAGCTCTGGGCATGGTGCTTGGGACCCGAAATGGCCACCCAGCCGGAGCGGAAGCCCGCGACCCGATACGACTTGGACAGGCCGTTGAAGGTCAGGCACAACAGGTCCGGAGCCAGGGACGCGGTGCAGATATGCACCGCGTCGTCGTACAGAATCTTGTCGTAGATCTCGTCGGAGAACACCACCAGGTTGTGCTGGCGGGCCAGTTCGAGCATGCCCAGCAGCACTTCCTTGGGGTATACGGCGCCCGTCGGGTTGTTGGGGTTGATAATCACCAGGGCTTTGGTGTTCGGGGTGATCTTGGCCTTGATGTCGGCCAGGTCCGGCCACCAGTTGGCCTGCTCGTCACACAGGTAATGCACCGGATTGCCGCCTGCCAGGCTGACCGCAGCGGTCCACAGCGGGTAGTCCGGGGCCGGGACCAGCACTTCGTCGCCATTGTTGAGCAGGGCCTGCATGGCCATCACGATCAGTTCGGAAACACCGTTGCCCAGGTAGATGTCTTCGATGCCGACGCCTTCCACCTGCTTCTGCTGGTAGTACTGCATGACCGCCTTGCGCGCACTGAACAGGCCTTTGGAGTCGCTGTAGCCCTGTGCGGTCGGCAGGTTGCGGATCACGTCCTGAAGGATTTCATCCGGCGCTTCGAAACCAAAGGGTGCCGGGTTGCCGATGTTCAGCTTGAGGATGCGATGGCCTTCCTCTTCCAGACGTTTGGCGTGCTTGAGCACTGGGCCGCGAATGTCGTAGCAGACGTTGGCGAGCTTGTTCGATTTGCTGACCTGCATGGCGATGTGTTCCCGAAAATGAACGATCCAGATGGCGGATGAACTACCGTACTGGGAATCCTGCGTTTTCACACAGGCCTGTAGCCTACGCTTGCAGCGGCAAAATCCGTTTGAATGCGCTTGGCGCGGCTGCCAGACTGGCGTCTAACGAGGCGCAATCATACGTGCCGCCTGATCCGTGGAAAAGATACAGATCGGGCTTTTTCAGTTGCAGAGGAGGGATGATGGAAAAGCTGGAAAAAACCCTTGAAGAATGGCGCGCCATGCTCGATCCCGAGCAATACAACGTATGCCGGCTCAAAGGCACCGAACGACCGTTCTCGGGCAAGTACAACGGCACCAAGACCGACGGGGTCTATCACTGTATCTGCTGCAACGAGCCCTTGTTCGACTCGCGGGCCAAATTCGATTCCGGCTGCGGCTGGCCGAGTTTCTACGAACCGATCGGTGAAAGCGCCATGGTCGAGATTCGCGATGTCAGCCACGGCATGATCCGCACTGAAGTGGTGTGCGCCAAATGTGATGCGCACCTGGGGCATGTATTCCCCGATGGCCCGCCACCGACCGGCCTGCGTTATTGCATCAATTCGGTGTGCCTGGACCTGGTGCCGCGCTAAGACCTGCCGACAAGAAGCGATTTTTCGAAATCGCTTTCCATTGAATTAGGTTGTACACAATTTAATTGGGCGCTATTTTTAGCGACCTTTACTGTTCCTGGAGCCTGCACCATGAGCGATACCCTGTTGAACATCCCGTGCACCACCATCAAGGGCGAGCAAACAACCCTGGCCGACTTCCACGGCAAGGCCGTACTGGTGGTCAACACCGCCAGCAAGTGCGGTTTTACGCCCCAGTACAAAGGGCTGGAGGAGCTGTGGCAGACCTACAAGGATCAAGGTCTGGTGGTGCTGGGGTTCCCGTGCAATCAGTTCGGCAAGCAGGAACCGGGAAACGAGGGGGCGATTTCCGAGTTTTGCGAACTGAACTTCGGTGTCAGCTTCCCGCTGTTCAAGAAGGTCGATGTCAATGGCGCACAGGCCCATCCACTGTTCGTTCAGTTGAAAAAGCGTGCGCCGGGCTTGCTGGGCTCCCAGGGCATCAAGTGGAACTTCACCAAATTCCTGATCGACAAGGACGGGCAGGTGGTCAAGCGTTTCGCGCCGACCACCAAGCCCCAGGACCTGACGAGCGAGATTGAAGCCCTGCTCAAATGAACGACCTGTCCGCCGATTCGCTGAGCCTCGACCGTCAGCTGTGTTTCAAACTCTACGCCGCCTCGCGGGCTGTGGTGCGTGGCTACAAGCCGATGCTCGACCAGTTGGGCCTGACTTACCCGCAGTACCTGGTGATGCTGGTGCTGTGGGAGTGGCAGGCAACGCCGCCCGAATTACCCACCGTCAAGGCGCTGGGTGAGCGCCTGGCGCTGGACTCCGGAACCCTGACGCCATTGCTCAAGCGACTGCAACAGTTGCAACTGGTGCAGCGCCAGCGCTCGGTCCTGGATGAGCGTGAGGTGCATCTAAGCCTGAGCCCTGCGGGCCTGGCCCTGCGCGAGCAAGTGCCGCCGCTCAAGGCGGCCTTGCTCTGCGACAGCGGCGTCGACCTCAATGGTTTGGACGAGTTGCGCAATGGTCTGGACCGTTTGCTGGCCCAGGTCAAAGCATTGTCGTAGTCGGCACCCAGAGGTCCAGCAGGGCGGCCAGTTCTTCGCGTCGGAACGGCTTGGCCAGGTAATCGCTCATGCCTGCCAGGCGGCAACGTTCGCGCTCTTCGGGCATGGCGTTGGCGGTCAGGGCAATGATCGGCAGGTCCGGCCAGCGGCCGCTGCGACGTATCTGCCGGCTCGCCTCGTAACCGTCCATGACCGGCATGTTGCAGTCCATCAGCACCAGATCGAAGTCCTCGTGCTCCAGCAGGTTGAGGGCTTCGGCACCGTGGGCCGCGACGCTCACGGCGCAGCCGAGTTTGCTGAGCATGCCCTTGGCCACCAGTTGGTTCACCGGGTTGTCCTCCACCAGCAGGATCCGTGCTCGACGTAAAGGCGTGTAGGTCTCCAGCTGAGCGTCGTCGATGATCACGGTGTGCCCCAGCAGTGCCCGACGCAGTGTCTGGTACAGGGCATTGCGCGCCAATGGCCGGGCCTGTTGCTGCAGCGGCGCCAGGGCCGCAGCCTCCTCACTGGGGAGAAAACTGCCATAGGCGGTGACCAGCAGGATCGGCGCAGAGAGGGTCGGGCGCAGGCCGAACAGGCATTCCGGGCAGTCGGTGATCAACAGGTCGGGCTCGAGCCCGAGCAGCGAATCGCTCAGGTTGCAGCGTCGATAATTCAGGCCCCAGGCCGGCAGGAGTTTGCCCAGCAGTTCAGCGAGGCCGCTGCCAGGCTCGGTAATTGCCAGGATAGTGCCAAACAACGGCGCCGGAGCCACGGCCGGGGTATGGCAGGGTAACGGCAGGTCGGCGCAGAACTGGCTGCCAAAACCCACCTCGGAGCTGATGCTCAGCCGTCCCTGCATGGCCTCGCACAGGTTGTGGGTCAGGGCCAGCCCAAGGCCGGTGCCGCCGTACTGGCGCGTGATGCCGGCGCCAGCCTGGGTATAGGGTTGAAAAATCCGCAGTTGAGCTTCCGGTGCGATGCCGATGCCGGTGTCGCAGACTTCGATCCGCACCCCGTCATCGTGGGTGCACAGGCGCACATCCACCCGGCCGAATCGGGTGAATTTCAGCGCGTTCGACAACAGGTTGCTGACGATCTGCCGCACCCGAGTCGGGTCACCCAGCACCAGGGCCGGGAAATCGGGTTCGATCAGGCAGGTCAATTCGACGCTGGACGCGGTGTTCTGCGACAGCAGATTGGCGGTGTCTTCGACCAGCACGCCGAGGTCGAACGGGATGCGTTCCAGTTCCAGTTGCCCGGCGTCGAACTTTGACATGTCGAGAATATCGTTGAGCAACTCCACCAGCACCTTGCCGGAATCGTGGGCGATCGACAGTTGCTGGCGTTGTTCGGCGTTCAGCTGGCTGTCCAGGGACAAGGCGATCATGCCCAGCAAGCCATTGAGCGGGGTGCGGATTTCGTGGCTCATGTTGGCCAGGAAGGCGGCCCGCGCCTGAGCCATATCCAGAGCGGTGCTGCGGGCGGTTTCCAGTTCTTCGTTGGATTGGCTCAGGCGCTGGTTGATCGCCTTGAGCTCAGTAGTGCGTGCGGAGACGATGTTTTCCAGTTGGCCAAGATAGTCGGTCAGGCGGTTTTCTGCGTTGCGCCGTTGCTGGATCTCGGTGGACATGTTTTCAAACTGCTGGTTGGCGACCTTGACCAGCACCCCGATTTCATCGTTTTCGTGGCCCGGCGGGAAATCCAGCTTGGGCTGGTCGGCGCTGCGCGGGTCGCGGCCACTGAGTTCGCGGATCACCCTGACCAGCGGCTTGGTCAGCATCACGTAAAACAGGCCAAGGAGAATCCCGGTCAGGATCAGGCTGCGGGCGAAGCCGTTGATCAGGGTCACTTCGGCCCGGCGCAGGAAGCGGCTGCCGAAGGCGAAGGTATCGACCTCCAGGTGCAAGGTGCCCAAGGATTCTTCGGGTAGATGGCTGAGAAAGAGCCGGTCTTCGAACTGGCGATTGGCGCCGAACAGGAAGTCGCTGATGGCCCGGTAGCGGCTTTTCAGCGGTGGACGCTCGACATTGGCCAGCAGGGTGTTGTTGTTATCGATCAGTTGCGCGCCAATGATGGCCGGTGAGCGTAGCAAACCCAGGGTCAGTTCCTGGGCCAGTTCGGCGTCGATGTTGTAGGCGATACGCGAGGCCGGGTTATGGCTGATTTCCAGGAGCGAGCGTATTTCCTGATTGATGGAGGCGTCTTCACTGGCATAATCGATGCCGATTTGCAGCAGACTGAGCGCCGTCCCGAGGATGAAGCCGACCAGCACTGTAAGCCTGGCTTGTTTGTAAGACAGGCGGTGGGTGAATTTAATATCCATGGGATGCTGAGCCACTTTCCGTTTCCCTTCGCTGGGCAAGCATAGCTGATCGTCAGTTATTGCCGGCAGGGGCCTGGCGCTGATCCTGCTTGGGTAGACCACGGGCATCGCACTCCTGTTTCGTCTGGATGCCCGACCATTATTGTGAACCTGTCTGAGGAGAAGTCGTGGATTCTCGATTGAATGCTTTTCTTGAACGCGCCGATGCGGTCCTGGCTCGGCTTGAGCCGTTGCTGCCGGCCCCGCGACAAGTCATCGACTGGACGCACTGCCTGGCCGCGCGCTGGCAACGGGAGGGACGCAATGGCTTCCTGTTGCCCCTGGAGGTCAGCCTCGACATGCGCTTGTCCGATCTGATCGGCGTCGACCGGCAACGTGAGCAATTGGCACGCAATACCCAGCAGTTTCTCGATGGCATGCCGGCCAACCACGCTTTGCTCTGGGGCTCGCGCGGTACCGGCAAGTCGTCGTTGGTGCGCGCCTTGCTGGCTGAACACGCCAAGGGCGGTTTGCGCCTGATCGAAATCGAGCGCGATCACCTCGCGGACCTGCCGCGAGTGGTGGAGCAGTTGGTCAAGCTGCCCCAGCGTTTCGTGCTGTTCTGCGATGACCTGTCGTTCGAGGCCGGTGAAGGCGATTACCGGGTGCTCAAGAGCGTACTCGACGGCTCGCTGGAACAGGCGCCGGACAACGTGCTGCTCTACGCGACCTCCAACCGGCGGCACCTGGTGCCCGAGAAAGAGAGCGACAACGAGAACTGGAAGCGCGTCGATGGCGAACTTCACCCTAGTGAAGCGGTGGAAGACAAGATCGCCCTGTCGGATCGCTTTGGCCTGTGGCTGTCGTTCTACCCTTTCACCCAGGAACACTTCCTCAATGTGGTGGAGCACTGGATCGGCGAGCTGGCGAGCAAGGCAAACCTCAGCTGGCAGCGGGATGAGGAACTGGAGATTCTCGCGGTGCGCTGGGCCACGGGCCGCGGCAACCGCAATGGCCGTTGTGCCTACCAATTCGCCCGCTACTGGGTTGGCCTGAAGTTGCTGGAGCAAAAGGCATGATCGATTTGCAAAGCGCCGGTAAGGGCCTGGAAGGCTATGGGTTGTTGTGCGCCCAGCTGGAATCCCTGCTGGCCGATGAGCGGGATTTCATTGCCAATGCCGCGCAGTTTTCGGCGTTTCTGTTCAACCAGCTCGACGATTTGAACTGGGCCGGCTTCTACCTCAACCGTGATGAAGAACTGGTGCTCGGCCCGTTCCAGGGCCAGATCGCCTGTGTGCGGATTGCCTTCGGTCGTGGTGTATGTGGCGCGGCTGCGGCCTCGCGGCAAACCCAGCGGGTCGAAGATGTACACGCGTTCCCGGGGCACATTGCCTGCGACAGCGCGTCCAACAGCGAGTTGGTCGTGCCGCTGGTCAAGGACGGACGGCTGATCGGCGTGCTGGATCTGGACAGCCCGAAACTGGCCCGCTTCAGCATCGACGATCAAACCGGCATTGAAGCCCTGGCGGCGATTTTCCTACGGCTGAGCGACTGCTGATCCGCTTCACTCCATCAGTCCGGCCTTGCGCAGCAGGCCTTGCGGGTCGACCGCATCGATCTGCTGCGGCTCCAGAAAGCGTTCGGCGTAATGCCGATAGACCTCTGCCTCGATAAACAAGCCGAACAGTTCGGGATCGATATGGGCGTCATGGCACATCATGGCCATGATGCCCAGGGCTTCACTCAGGGTCTTGCCCTTCTTGTAGGGGCGATCCGCGGCTGTCAGCGCTTCGAAGATATCGGCGATTGCCATCATCCGTGCCGGCAGGCTCATCTGTTCGCGCTTCAACTGTTTGGGGTAGCCGGTGCCATCCATTTTCTCATGATGGCCGCCAGCGATTTCCGCGACGTTGTGCAGATGGTGGGGGAAGGGCAGGTGGTTGAGCATCAGGATGTTTTGCACCATGTGGTGGTTGATCACATAGCGCTCCTCACGGGTCAGCGTGCCGCGGGTGATGCTCAGGTTGTAGAGCTCGCCACGGTTGTACTTGTGCGGTGGTGCGTCGAGCTTGAAACCCCAGGGGTTGTCTGCGGCGATCAGTTCGCTTTCATCGCGCTCCAACAGATGCTCGGGTTTGTCGGCGAGGAGCCGTTCACGGACCGGCAGCGTTGGAAGCGGCCCGCGCTCCTGGCGTTTTTTCTCCTCCCAGGAGACCCCCAGGCGATCATCCAGGGTTCGGCTCCAGGTGCGTTCGGCAATCTCTCGCAGGCGCTGCAAGTCGGCCTCGGCCATGGCTTCGCCGCCCACGTTGCAGTGGGCGACAAAGGCGAAGTCGGCGTCCAGCTGGGCCAGCTCGGCATCCCGGGTGCTGGCCAGTGAGGATTCATCGCCTTCGCGGGCCAGGCCTTGCCAGTAGTTGATCCAGGCATCGCGCTTGAGGACTTCGAAGCGTGTGCGGATTTCGTGGATACGGTCGTTCAGGGTTTCCAGCTTGGTGGCCTTGTCGACCACGTATTCCGGGGTCGTGACCTTGCCGCAGTCGTGCAGCCAGGCAGCGATATGCAGGGCCTCCCATTCATCTTCATTGGGCTGGTAGGCGGCGAAGGCCGGTTGCTGGCTGGCGGCAGCGGCTTCGGCCAGCATCAGGGTCAGTGCCGGCACCCGTTGGCAGTGACCGCCGGTATAGGGGCTCTTGGCATCGATGGCCCCGGCCAGCAGTTGGATAAATGAGTCGAGCAACTGCTTTTGTTTGTTTTGCAGGCGCTGGCTGTCGATGCACAGCGCGGCAGCACCTGATATGGCCTGGATGAAGGCGATGCGATCAGGACGCAGTTTTTCCAGGTCGGCTTCCTGGCCGCTGTCCACCAGCAGCAGGACGAGCACGCCGACGGTTTCGTTGTGTCGATTGCGCAGGCGCAGGCCAATCAGGTGGGCGCTGGGGCAGGCCAGGGCCAACATCACACTTTGCAGATTCCCGGCCTGTTCGAAACCCAGGGTGGTGACCAGGCTGTCGCGGTTTGCCAGTTGCAGCAGCCAGGTCGGGCCCTGGGGGTTGTCGAGGACCAAAGCGGGCAGGTTGAACGCCGCCGGGTCTTGCTGTTGGCCGTCGATGGTCAGCCCGTGGGGCTCCAGGCGCGTGCCTTCGCTTTCGCAGAGGAAGATCAGCCCCGCCTGGGCCTGGCCGATTTTCACGGTTTCAAACAACACGCGTTGTAACAGCGGGTCGAACCGCGTCTCGGCGGACAGGCTGGCAGTGATCTCGAAGAAACTCGCCAGGGTGTCCTTCATCCGCGCCATGGAGACACTCAACTGATCGACCTCAAGCACCGGCGAACGTCGGGTGACCGGGTAGTGGAAGTCGAAGCTGCGAATGGCGTCGGCCTCCTGCACCAGGGCCCGCAACGGCCGGACCAGCACTCGCGAAATCAGCCAGCCCAGGGGCAGACACAGCAACAGCGTGGCCAAGGTGATCAGTGCACCCTGCCAGCGCATGCGATAGGCATCCACCAGCAGTTCATCCTCCGGCACCAGCAGCGCCAGTTGCAGGCCGCCGGGACCCCCTTCCGCGATATGTCGGCTGGCGACGATCCAGGTGCGGTCTCCCACCTGCAGACGATTGGCCTGGGCCGCGCCGTGCAGCAACGCATCAAGGGCCGGGCTCAGATCGTTGGCCTTGATCAGTCGCGCGGTCTGGGCCTCGATGATCAGCCGGGTACTGTCCGGGTAGGCCACCGCATTGCCGTTGGCGTCGATCAGGGCGATTTCGGTACTGGGGGTGACGCGGTGCTTGGCCAGGGTGGCGGACAGTTGCTCGAGGGTCAGGTCGGCGCCTATCACTGCGCTGTCGCCGCTGCGCCGGGCCAGGGTGGTGCCGACGTTGCGCGTGGAAAAGAACACATAGGGGGCGGTGGTGATCTGTTCGTCATCGCGAGGAGCATTGGCAAACCAGGCGCGCGTGCGCGGGTCATAGCGTTCGTTGCTATTGCTGCGTTGATCGAGCAGGCCCAGGGTGCTGTCGTAGAACAGGGTTTGCGAGCGCACCTGCTCGCCGCCGGGGTCGCGCTCGATGCTCCAGACTTCGTAGGCGGCCGCCTCCGGAGCCTTGCGTGCGGCCTTGAGCGCGGCGCTGCGCAGCGGCCGGACCATGAAAAAGTCGCCGTTGGCATAACCCACATAGAGTGAGGCCAGTTCCCCATGGTCGATGAGCGATTGGCTGAACGGCTTGAGCAGCGCCAGGCGTCGATTCAGGTCGGGTGTCTGGATGGCCGGGTTGTCGGCCTGCAGGCTGAGCAGGTAACGAATCGGCTGGTAGGTGTGTTTCAGGTCCTGCTGCACATCCTGCTCGATGCGCTGGAACAGATGTTCGCTGCTGGACAGGATGATCCGAGTGGTTTGCTGGTAGTTGAAAAAGCCCAGCACGATACCGGTCAACAACAGCAAAAAGGTAAACATCACGCTGATATGCACGTGGAGAGGAAAGCGGCGTTGTTCGGACCGCGGCGTGCTCGGCATTGCAGTGCTCTCCAGGGCGCACGGGGGGGCGCTGCTTAGGGGGTAAGCATAGTTAAGGCAGATCCATTTTGCCTCGCGACGCAAGCGGGAGGCTGCCGCCCAGCACCCTGGACATCAAGGCAGAGTCTTGAAAATACCGAATAGTGGCGTTTTGATATTTATCTGGCAAGCGCCGATTTTTCCTGGTGTGTGGGCCGTCAGACCAGTGCATTGCGTTTCGCCATATCGATCAATTTGGCCATGGACTGGATATCCAGTTTTTGCATGATTCTTTTCTTGTAGGTACTGACGGTCTTGTTGCTCAGAAACATGCCGGTGGCTATTTCCTTGTTGGTACGGCCCAGGGCGAACAGCTGCAAGACGATCAGTTCGCGGTCATTGAGTGAGCGGAACAAGGCCAGTTCCAGGGGCGAGCTGTGCTCGGCGGGCGTGGTGGACAGGGTTTGGCTGGGAAAGTAGTGGTAGCCCCCCAGGATTGCCTTGATCGCGCCGAGCAGTTCATTGAGCTCCTGCTCCTTGCTCAGGTAGCCGCTGGCTCCGCCCCGCATGCAGCGGTTGGCGAACAGCGCCGGCGGCTGGGCGGTCAGGACCAGGGTCCGCAGGGAGGGGCTCAGGGCGTTGAAGCGGTAGAGCAACTCCAGGCCGTCGATCTTGGGCAGGCAGATGTCGAGGATGACCAGGTCCGGCATGCACTCGCGGACCAACTGCAGGGCATCGACGCCGTTGTCGGTTTCGCCGACGATCTGGTGCCCCTCGTGTTCCATCAGGATACGGATTGCCAGACGCATGATCGGATGGTTGTCGATGATGAAAATCGAACTCATGTTAAACCTGCTCGGAGCAATTAAAGGCCCCGAACATTAGCCCAGCTCAACGCTGGAATTACGTGATCCAGGGCCTCAAACGCAAACTAGGAAGGTTCCTACGCTCAATGGAGGTGGGGATTACAACGGGCTGGCGGTTGGGTGAAGTACATCCGTTTGCAAATGTTAATGAGCGACCATCAGCGCTGCGCACCGCGGTCGGTGAACAGGCCTGGAAGCCGTCCAAAGGTGTGCCTGAGAGTGTCAGGTCGGGCATCAGGGGAATGCCGCCCTTCCACGATGGGGAAGGGCGGGGCAGGACCCGGTTAGTGCGGGCTTGAGCGGCCGGTCATTTCCCGGGCCATTTCACTGGCGTAGCTGTCAGTCATGCCTGCGATAAAGTCGATCATGCGCAGGAACGACGCGTGCAGCGGCCAGTTCGGGTCCGGGGCGTTGTTGCCCAGAAGGTCGAGGATGCGCCGGTTCTTGAACGACGGGGTGCGCCCGCCATGTTGCTCCAGCGCTGCGCCGCAGAAGGAGTTGAGGAGGATTTCCAGGGTGGTGTAGGCGCCGATTTCATGCAGGGTCTTGCGCTTGTCCTGGAAGATTTTCTTGCGGGCGATGTCCTTGGCGTTCAGCACGCAACGCTTGGCCGGGCCGTGCATGTGCTCCACCAGGTCACCGTGCAGGGTGCCGGCCAGCAGCGCATCCTGTTGCTCGACGAACGCGCGGGCGGCGGCATTGGTCAGGTGCTCGATGGCCTTGCCCCGCAGGATCGCCAGCTTGCGCCGGCGTGAATCCTGAGGGCCGAGCTGGCGATAGGTCTCGGGCAGGTCGTCACCCACCAGCCCCAGCAGCAGTGATTCAACCTCGGCATACTCCAGCAGCTCCATCTCCAGGCCATCTTCGAGATCGATCAGGGCGTAGCAGATGTCATCCGCGGCCTCCATCAGGTACACCAGCGGATGGCGGGCCCAGCGCTGTTCTTCGAGTTGCGGCAGGCCGAGTTTGTGGGCGATCTGCTCCAGCAGCGGCAACTCGCTCTGGTAGCAGCCGAACTTGTGCTTCTTGTAGCCCAGGGAGTCGGCGTGGCGTGCGGTCCAGGGGTATTTCAGGTACGTGCCGAGGGTGGCGTAGGTCAGGCGCGTGCCGCCGTCGAACTGGTGGTATTCGAGCTGGGTCAGTACCCGGAAACCCTGGGCATTGCCTTCGAAGTTGAGGAAGTCGTTGCGCTCGGCCTCGCTCATCGCATCCAGCCAGCCACGTCCGGCAGCCTGCTGGAACCAGTGGCGGATGGCATCTTCACCGGAATGGCCGAAGGGCGGGTTGCCGATGTCGTGGGCCAGGCAGGCCGATTGCACCACCATCCCCAGGTCGCTGGGTTCGCACCAGTCGGGCAGGGCGCTGCGGATCGTCTCGCCGACCCGCATGCCCAGGGAGCGGCCGACGCAACTGACTTCCAGGGAGTGGGTCAGGCGCGTGTGGATGTGATCGTTGCTGGTAACCGGGTGCACCTGGGTCTTGCGTCCCAGGCGGCGGAAGGCGCCGGAGAAGATGATGCGATCGTGGTCTTTGTGAAAGGGGCTGCGGCCGAGTTCTTCTGGGCTGTGCAGCGGTTTTCCGAGGCGTTCGCGGTTGAGCAGGGTCTGCCAATCCAAGGCTGGGTCTCTCCGTCAAGTGACTGATGGGCTAGCTTCCCGGTTCGCGTCACGACCTGCAAGTGCTGCTAATCACTAAAGCCCGGCGGCATCGATATCGATCAACAGCAGACGTTGGCCATTATCGAAAAACTGCCCGGCGGTCAGGCAATACTGGTTGCTGGTGGCATCGCGGTAGGTGTTGGACAGGGTCAGGCGGCGCTCGTCCCAGCCTTCGGCCAGCAGGTGATAGAAGTAAGGTCGCCACGACCAGTTGTGCCCGACATAGCTGTGGTTGGCTTCCCAGCCGTTGTTGCGCCACTCCAGGTTGGGGGTCAGTTGCGTGCCATGGCGGTCGCATTGATAGAAGCGCAGCAACCAGGGGAATGCCTGCAACTGTGGCAGTTGGCTGATCGGCGCCTGAGCCTGGGCCCAGGCTTGCAGAATCGCCATCAGCTCGGCGAGTTGCTGGCGCATCACCATCAATCGATTGCGCTCGCCGAGCTTGTGCTGCACGTAGCGTTCGCGCAGTCGGGCGAACGGCGCGACAAAGGCATCGCTGGCGAAAAAATGTTCCTCGGCGCGGGCAAACAGAAACCCTTGCACATAGCGCGAACCGCACTCCAGGGCGAAACTCAGCTCGGCCTCGGTCTCCACTCCTTCGGCGATGATCCAGCAGCCGGTCTTCTCGGCCATCTGTGCCAGGGCCTTGACCACGTCGCTGCTCGGGCCGCCTCGGGCCGCCTGGAACAGGCGCATGTCGAGCTTGAGGATATCCGGCTGCAGGGCCAGCACCCGATCGAGCTGGGAATAGCCGGCGCCGAAGTCGTCGATGGCGATACGCGCCCCGGCCTCGCGATAACGCGCTACCACTTCGGCCAGGCGCTGACTGTTGCCGCCCAGTTCGGTGATCTCGAACACGATGCGCTGTGGGTCGACCCCGTGTTGCTGCAACTGCTTGAGGCTCGGCAGGGCTTGGCCGCTGCGCAGGCGGCTGATCCAGCGCGGCGAGATATTCAGGCTCAGGAACCACTCTTCGGGCGCTTCGTGCAGGCGGCTCAGGGCGTTGTCGCGAATCAGGCGATCAAGGCGGCGCAGGGCGGTCGAGGGGGTTCTGGAGTCGGCGAACAGAGGACCGACCGAAGCCAGTTGGCCATCAGCCTGGCGCAGGCGCCCCAGGGCTTCGACACCCGCGATACGCCCGGTGGCGGTATCGATGAATGGCTGAAAGCAGGCGAGCGGTTGCCCGTCGATCACATGGCCTCCTTAAGTGTGTCTTGTTGGATTTGAAGCCGGCGACTGTCGGTTGGACAGGCAGGAAACGGCCCCTTTGATAAAGGGGCCGATCGAGGATGCTTAGCAAGAATGCAGCCAGATTCAGACTGACTAGTTTTTACGCGAGGAGCCTTGCATGGCCAGTTTGATCAGCGGCACCAGGGTGGTGCCCAGGCGGACTATCCGGGTCAGGCTGCTGACGCTGCCGCCCTTGGCCCCCTTGCCGGTGAAAAACCCCAGCAGGGTCACCGCAGCCACGCCCCATAACGGCGCGTGCTTGATACCAAAACCGGCTTGCCAGCTTTGACCCAGCCCGCGCATGCGCTGCAAGGGCTGGAGCAATTGCTGGGATTCGTGGCGGATTTCCTGGCGATGCATTTCCATGCGCAAGCGAATCAGCGCCTTGCGCATTTCCCGGCGGGAGCTGTTTTGCGGAATCTCGGGCAGGTTCATGGCAGCAGGCGCTCCCGGTCGTTGGCGAGTTCTTCGAGGGTGCCGTGGAAGGGCGAGGACTCATCGAAGATCGCGGCTCTCAGGCGCATGGCGCAGAACAGCGCGGCCAGGCTGTAGAACACGCACAGTCCGATGATGCCGGCCAGGCGGTAGGTGTCCCAGAGCAAAATCAGCACCAGCGCCGACAGCCCTACCAGCAACAGCAAGGCGAACACCAGGGCCAGCCCGGCAAACAGCAACAGGCTTACGGTGCGCGATTTCTGCTCTTGCAGCTCGATGCCGAACAGCTCGACGTGGCTGTGCAACAAACCCAGGAAAGCAGCGCCCAGGCGCCGCGATGAGGAGCTGGCGCCCGCTGCGGGCGAGTCGGAATCACCGATAGCCATATCAGCGCCGTGTCGCCAGCAAGCCAATCAAAAAGCCCACGCCTGCCGCAATGCCGACCGACTGCCAGGGGTTGGACTGGACATAGTCTTCAGTGGCAGTGACCGCCGCCTTGCCGCGTTCGCGCAGGGAGTCTTCAGTCAGTTGCAGGGTTTCGCGGGCGCGCAACAGGCTGTCGTGGATCTGCCCGCGCAACTCGTCGGCCTGGTCGCCGGCCAGGGTCGCGGTGTGTTCCAGCAGACGTTCCGTGTCACTGACCAGTGCCTGAAAATCCGCCATCAGTATTTCTTGAGCAGTCTTTGCCGTTTTGCTGGCCATGGTTATCTCCGTAGTGGCTTGTGAGTGTTTCGAGTATGAGCCTTGGCTGAAGGTTCAGTGCAAATCTCTGGTACAGCTTTTGCTTTGTCGTGGTGCGCAATCTCGGGCGATTGCGCTGAAAACGCGCACCCGCACCCGCAAGGCGCGTCAAACCTTAGCCTAAAAAACCAAAAATCGAACCTTTGATCCCCGAGCACGATTTGCCTCGACACCGGCTCTGCGCCAAAACGGTTCGCCAATGACCCCGCCAAGGGGTGGTTGGTGCCAACTTGGTGCAAGTAGCCTGGTCCACAGCATCAGGGGTCTATTGCTGATATCAGGTCTGCCAACCCCATGGAAAATTTGCAAAGCGCTGTGGACAGTCTGGTCCATGCTTCCAACTCGCTGTTTATCCTGATTGGCGCGGTCATGGTCCTGGCCATGCACGCCGGCTTTGCGTTCCTTGAAGTCGGCACCGTGCGCCAGAAGAATCAGGTCAATGCCCTGTCGAAGATCCTCAGTGACTTCGCGATCTCGACCCTGGCCTATTTCTTTATAGGCTATTGGATCTCCTACGGCGTCAGCTTCCTGCAGCCGGCGGCGGTGCTCAGTGCCGATCACGGCTACGGGCTGGTGAAGTTCTTCTTTCTGCTGACGTTTGCCGCGGCGATCCCGGCGATTATTTCCGGTGGCATCGCCGAGCGGGCGCGCTTTGTGCCGCAACTGTGTGCGACGGCGCTGATCGTGGCGTTTATCTATCCGTTTTTCGAAGGCATGGTCTGGAATGGCAATTTCGGCCTGCAAGCCTGGTTGCAAGCGCGCTTTGGCGCCGGCTTCCACGACTTTGCCGGCTCGGTGGTGGTGCACGCCATGGGCGGCTGGCTGGCGCTGGCGGCGGTGCTGTTGCTGGGCCCGCGCAATGGCCGCTATCGCGACGGCAAGCTGGTGGCGTTTGCGCCTTCGAGCATTCCGTTCCTGGCCCTGGGATCGTGGATTCTGATTGTCGGCTGGTTCGGCTTTAACGTGATGAGCGCCCAGACCCTGCAAGGCGTGAGTGGCCTGGTGGCGGTCAACTCGCTGATGGCGATGGTCGGCGGCACCGTGGCGGCGTTGATTGTCGGGCGCAATGACCCGGGCTTTTTGCACAACGGCCCATTGGCCGGGCTGGTGGCGATCTGTGCCGGATCCGACCTGATGCACCCGGTGGGGGCGCTGGTCACCGGGGCCATTGCCGGCGCCTTGTTTGTCTGGTGCTTTATCGCCGCGCAGAGCCGATGGAAGATCGACGATGTGCTGGGCGTCTGGCCATTGCACGGTTTGTGTGGCGTGTGGGGCGGCATCGCCTGCGGGATCTTCGGCCAGAGCGCCCTGGGTGGCCTGGGCGGGGTCAGCCTGGCCAGCCAGTTGATCGGCACCACCCTCGGGGTGATGGTGGCGCTGCTCGGCGGCTTTGCCGTGTACGGCACGATCAAGGCTTGCCACGGCCTGCGTCTGAGCCAGGAAGAGGAGTATTACGGCGCCGACCTGTCGCTGCACAAGATCGGCGCGGTCAGTCAGGACTGACCGCGGTCGTTCCACGGCGCGAGCTAAAGGCCGCTGAGCAGGCGTGCTTCGCAGGCTTCGATCGCCCCCAGGGGGCCGCACAGCACCAAGGTATCGCCGGGCTGCAGACGGGTCGCGGTGTCGGCCGAGAGTTCCTTGCTGTTGCGTTGGATGCACTGCACCTGGGCCCCCAGTTGTTCCAGGCCCAGGGCGCTCAAGGGCAGGTAGCAGGCGTGAGCGTCGGGCCCCAGGTTGACCGCATGCTTGAGCACCCGGGGCTGGCCATTGTTGTCCATGAGGTTGCTTTGCGCCCCGTGGTAGAAACCGTGAAGCAACTGGTAGCGGTCGCGGCGAACATCGTCGACCTTGGCCTGCACCTGCTGTTCGGGCACGCCGAGCATGATCAGGGCATGGGAGGCGAGCATCAGGCTCGACTCCAGCAGTTCGGGCACCACTTCGCTGGCGCCGGCGGCCTTGAGTTCGGCCAGTTGGCTGTCATCTCGGGTGCGCACCAGGATCGGCACCTGGCGATTCAGGCGCCGGGCTTCCTTGAGCACCAGCAGGGCGATATCGGTTTTATCCACCGCAATCACCACCAGCCGGGCGCGCTCCAGGCCGACCGCGGTGAGCAGGTCGCCGCGTCGTGAGTCGCCGTAATGCACGCAGCTTTCACCCGCCGCCGCTTCCTGGACCCGCACCGGGTCGTCATCCAGGGCAATGAAGTGCTGCTGCTCGCGGCGCAGAAAGCGCCCGATCGACTGGCCCACGCGGCCATAACCGCAAATCACCACGTGTCCTTGCAGCTCGGCGGTGAGGGCGCTGATTTCTTCGAGCCGGGCTTCCTGGTTCGGCTTGCGGTGCAAGCGTGCGGCAATCGCCGGCGCCGCCCGCAACAGCAGGGGCGTGAGCAACATCGAGCAGAACGTCGCGGCCAGCAGCAGGCCGCTGATCTCGGCGGGCATCAACTGGCCTTGTTGCATCTGCGCCATCAGGGCAAAGCAGAACTCGCCGCCCTGGGCCAGGGCCAGGCCGCTGCGCCAGGCGGTTTCGCCATCGCTGCCCCGCAGCTTGAGCAGGATCGCCACCACCGTCCCTTTGATCAGCAGCAACGCCAGGGTCAGGCCGAGAATCAGCAGCCCGTGGCTGGCGAACAATTGCAGGTCAATCAACATGCCGATACTGACGAAAAACAGGCCCAGCAGGATGTCGCGAAACGGCCGGATGTCGGCCTCGATCTGGTGCCGGTAATGGCTTTCACCCAGCAACATCCCGGCCAGAAACGCGCCCAGGGCCGGGGACAGGCCAAGCAGGTGGGTCAGCCAGGCGGTCAGCAGCACGATCACCAGCGCCAGCAGCACAAACAGCTCGGCGGAATGGGAAGCAGCAACCTCGTGAAACAGCCGGGGCAGCAACCAGCGGCTGGCCAGCAGCAGGCCGACAAACAGCACCACGGTCTTGCCCAGGGTGCTCGGCAAGGCCCAGTACCAGGCCTGCTCGCTGTGGCCGGCGAACACCGGGACCAGGGTCAGTAGCAACACCGCAACCACGTCCTGAAACAGCAGCACGCCGATGGCGTTCTGGCCGTGGCTGCTGAAGATTTCCCCCAGGCTGGTCAGTTCCTTGCTGACAATTGCCGTCGATGACAGGGCCAGGCCGGTACCGAGCATCAGTGCCGCGCCCAGAGGCATGCCGAAGATCGCCAGCAGGCTGCCCAGCAATACGCCGCAGCACAGCACCTGCAAGCTCCCCAGGCCGAACACCACGTGGCGCAGGGCGAGCATTTTCGAGAGGGAGAATTCCAGCCCCAGGGAAAACAGCAGAAACACCACCCCCAATTCGGCCAGGTCCGGCAGGTCTTCGCTGTCATTCACCCAATCGAATGCCGTAGGCCCCACCAGCAGGCCGACGCACAGGTAGCCCAGTACCGGCGGCAGGCGCAGGCGCCGGAACAGGGCTATCACCACCAGCGACGAGGCGAGAATGATCAACAGATTGGCAAACACAGGTATCTCCGGACAGGGGGCGCACGTGGGGGTACAGCCTAGAGGCAAAAAAGCCGCGAGGGTCGCGCAATCGCCCTGGGCGTGAGCTGATATAGGTCATGTTTTGCCCGGAATGTCCGAATGCGTGGTCCGGCAGCCGGATTCGAGGGGCCGTCGAGGCGTGGGTTTCGGCTGTAATGCGCCCCGGGCCTGGGTCGACGAGCATTGGCGACAGGCTTAGAATAACGCCCCTGTTCCTTTTTTTGGTCTGTGCGTCATGCCTCCTGAATGCCAGTTGTTCGGCACCCTTGGTTGCCACCTGTGTGAGCTTGCCGAAACAGAATTGATGCCGCTGGTCGAGCATGGATTGCTGGTCGAACTGGTGGACATCGCCGACAGCGAGGCCTTGTTCGAGGCTTATGGCTTGCGCATTCCGGTACTGCGCCGGGTAGACACCGGTGCCGAACTGGACTGGCCCTTCGAAGCCGAACAGGTCGTGGCCTTCCTGCGCTGAGGGCAACGCGCCCTGGCTCCCCGCCTGTCGCACGCCTGCTAATCCGTTGGCAACAACCCGATAATTCGTTTACTGTATGTGCGTACAGTATTTGGGGTGCCCTGCCATGTCCTTGACCATTCTTGCCCGTGCCGAGCGCTTGCAGCACTTGCTGCCCGAGCCCGGAGAGTCGCGAGCTGATTCCAGCGTTGTCGCGGATGAACAGGCGCTGCTGAACGGGTTTTCCCTGGACCGTACCGTAGGCCTGGGCGCCCCGCAGATCCGTGCAGTGCTGGTCGATGACGACAGCTTGCTCGGGTTTGGCATTTACCCCGGTGACCGCTTGATTGTCGATCGCTCGGCGACCCCGGTCGCGGAACACTATGTCGTGGTCCATCTCGATGGGGAAAGTCGCTTCAGCCTGCGCCTGCTGGCGCCCGATCCCAGGGGCGGCCTGCTGCTCAAGGCTGCGCGCCCGTCGATACCGTCGGTAGCGGTGAATGATCAGGAGTCGCTGCAGATCTGGGGTGTGGTGCTGTGGGTGGTCAGCTATGTGGGCCGTGGATGATCTTGCCATGCAGAGGGTGCAGGCAGGGGACGAATGAAGAAGGGAAGGGATAGATGATGGTCAATGTCGAACAACTGAAAAGCAGTGTGAACCGCATGTCGGCCGATGTGGTGCATGAGGCGGTGCTCGAACTGCGCCTGGATGGCCTGGTCACCGAAGGCAAGACACCGTTCAACAAGTTGCATTTCAATACCTGCTTCGCCGAAATCGAAGCCTTGTTTCAGCGGGCCGGTTACCACCGCCAGTTGGATGTGGTGGGCTACCAGGGCCTGCTTTATGCGCTCTACGATCCAGGGCGTTGGGAGGCGGTGGATGTGCTGCGCTGGCTCAAGGAGTTCACCGATGCAGCGGCGCAAGCCAAGGTCGGGCACGCTTGATTCGCTTGCGCAAACTCTCCTAGGCGCCTCGCAGCCCTTGCCGGATAATGCGCCTTTGCATTAACGGCTCGAGCTTTTCGTATGTCTTCCACACCTTTCAATGCCGCGCAGCACCAGGCCAGCACCTTGTACCTGCCTCCAGGTTCCTGGTCGACAGTGCTCGATTGCCTCTGTGATCACTTCAGCACCATCAGCCGCGAGCAGTGGCTCGACCGCATTGCTCGCGGACGGGTGCTTGACGGGCAGGGGCAGCCTGTCGGCATTGACCTGGTGTACCGCGAAGGCTTGCGAATTCATTATTTTCGAGAAGTGCCGGGCGAAAAGGTGATACCGGTGCAGGAGTCGATTCTGTTTGCCGACGAGCATCTGGTCGTGGCTGATAAACCGCATTTTCTGCCGGTCACGCCGGCAGGCGAGTATGTCGAGCAGACGCTACTGCGACGATTGATTCGGCGTCTGGACAACCCCCACCTGGTGCCCTTGCACCGTATCGATCGGCATACCGCAGGGCTGGTGCTGTTCTCCGCCAATCCCCATAGCCGTTCGGCCTATCAATCGTTGTTTCCCACGCGGCAGATTGAAAAACGCTACGAGGCCATTGCCCGGGCGTTGCCGCAACATGACTTTCCACTGGTGCACAAGAGTCGGCTGGTAGAGGGCGAGCCGTTCTTCCGCATGCAGGAAGGCGCCGGCGTCAGTAATACCGAAACGGCGGTGGAGGTGCGTGAAAAAAACGGTGAGCTCTGGCGCTACGGTCTGTACCCGGTGACGGGCAAGAAGCACCAGCTGCGGGTGCACATGAGTGCCTTGGGGGCGGGGATCTGCAATGACCCGTTCTATCCACAGGTGCTCAAGGACGCGCAGGACGACTATGCCCAGCCGCTCAAGTTACTGGCCCAGGGCCTGCGTTTTCTCGACCCGTTGACGGGGCAGGAGCGCGAGTTCGAAAGTCGCATCCGCCTGGACTGGTAACGGGGCATGGCGC
This sequence comes from Pseudomonas sp. QD4, assembly GCF_049199125.1. Classification (NCBI taxonomy): domain Bacteria; kingdom Pseudomonadati; phylum Pseudomonadota; class Gammaproteobacteria; order Pseudomonadales; family Pseudomonadaceae; genus Pseudomonas; species Pseudomonas sp. QD4. Next base: position 82,309 of record NZ_JBLZOM010000003.1, on the reverse strand, counting down.
TGGATTTCAGTGCCCTGCATAGAATAAAGCCCGCGCAAGGCGGGCTTTATGTCAGTCGGGCGCAAGCTGGTGGGCTTACAGCTCTTTGACAGTACGAACCTGATCTTTGTTGATGCGGGTTTGCTTGCCGTCCAGTTGTTCGAATTCGTAGAAGCCCGAATCCTTGTCGAACTTAGGTGAGTCGACGGCCTGGATTTCGCGACCGTCATTCAAGGTGATCACTGTAGGCGAGGCGCAACCGGCAAGAGTGGCGATACCCAGTGCGAGCATGAGCGTGGCGAGAGTCCGTTGAGTCATTGCATGTCTCCGAAATTGAATACTTTGAGTACTGATGTTCAGACGTATACAGCGTCAGCAAGTTCCTTACTAGCGTCATTCTGCCACTCTGTTGTGCTGGTGTAACAGCTCAGGCGTGTTCAGGTTAGCCAGCCGTGCATCATTTTCCGGGCATTGCAGTGCCACACACCTCAGGTCCCGCATGACTTTGCCGGGGCTGCGCTGACCTTCCAGCCAGGCCCGCTCCACGTCCGGTAGCAGTGATGTCGGGATGACACACAACAGGGGCTCCCAGTGCCCGCCCTGGCGCAGCATCAGCGGTTTGCCTGGGTGGGCACTGGCGGTTTGCAGCATCTGCAACAGCAGTTCGGTATCGACCTGCGGCACATCGCAGGGCAGCACCAGCAACCGCTCATGGCGCGCAGCCTTGAGCCCGGCGCGAATCCCCGCCAGCGGCCCGGGAAAGTCCTGGCTTTCGTCGTGCACCAACTGATCGGCATAGCTGGCGTACAGCTCCAGGTTGCGGTTGCAGGAGATGATCAGGTCGTCGCTCAAGCCACGGGTCAGGCGTTGCAAGTGGGCGATCAGCGGCTCCCCGCGCCATTCGATCAAGCCTTTGTCCTGGCCACCCATGCGTTGCCCTCGTCCGCCAGCCAGGAGCAGGATCGAACAGGGCGGTGTGGGCAGACACAAGGTCATGGCGAGTCTCCGTAGCGGCAGTCAAAGAGAGCGCTGTGATATAACACCGGGCTGTTTCTCCTACAACTGGATCGAGCCTATGAAAGCCAAGGCTGATGTGCCTTTCGCAGCGCTGAACATTGCCGTGCTGACGGTCAGTGATACTCGCACCCTGGAGACCGATACCTCCGGTCAAGTCTTCGTCGATCGCCTGAGCGCAGCCGGGCATAACCTCGCCGCACGGGTTCTGCTTAAAGACGACCTCTACAAGATTCGCGCGCAGGTGGCGACCTGGATTGCCGATGACGTGGTGCAGGTGGTGCTGATCACCGGCGGTACGGGCTTTACCGGTCGCGACAGCACGCCCGAAGCGGTCAGTTGCCTGCTGGACAAGCAGGTCGATGGTTTCGGGGAGCTGTTCCGGCAGATCTCGGTGGCCGATATCGGCACTTCCACTGTGCAGTCCCGGGCTCTGGCCGGGCTGGCCAACGGTACGCTGGTCTGCTGCCTGCCGGGATCGACCAATGCCGTGCGCACCGGCTGGGACGGGATCCTCGCCGAGCAGTTGGACTCGCGCCATCGGCCGTGCAACTTCGTTCCCCATTTGAAGCAGGCCGCACCCTGTGAATCCCGTGGGTAAGCCTGGCAAGACCGGCACCTTGCTGCCGGTGGAAGAAGCCCTGGCACAGTTGCTGGCGATGGCGGAAGCGGCGCCGATTCTTGAGCGTGAACGCTTGCCCCTGGCCCAGACCCAGGGGCGAGTGTTGGCCGATGACCTGGTTTCCACCCTGGACCTGCCGCCATGGCCCAACAGTGCGATGGACGGCTATGCCTTGCGTCTTGCGGATTGGCACGGCGAGCCGCTGCCGGTCAGCCAGCGGATCTTCGCCGGGCAAGCGCCCGAGCCGCTGAAGGCGGGCACCTGTGCGCGCATTTTCACTGGTGCGCCGGTGCCGGCAGGGGCCGATTGTGTAGAAATGCAGGAAAACGCCCAGGTCCAGGCGGATGAGCGAGTGCTGTTCAGCGAGCCGATGAGCCCCTGGCAGAACATTCGCCCCCAGGGCCAGGAAACCACCGTAGGCGAGACAGTGCTGGTGGCCGGCACACGCCTGGGGCCTATCGAGCAAGGGCTGGCCGCTTCCCTGGGTTGCGCCGAGCTAGAGGTGGTGCGCCCTGTGCGCGTGGCGGTGTTGTCTACCGGTGACGAGTTGGTTGAGCCGGGCCAGGCCTTGGGACCGGGGCAGATCTATAACAGTAATCGGGTCCTGCTCTGCAGTTGGCTGCAACGCCTGGGGTGTGAGGTGGTAGACGCCGGGATTCTTCCCGATGACCTGCCGACCACGCGCCAGCGCCTGGCCGAGCTGTCCGATGTCGACCTGATTTTATCCACCGGCGGAGTCTCGGTGGGCGAAGCGGATTTCCTCGGCATCGCCTTGCGCGAGGAAGGTGAACTGGCGTTGTGGAAGTTGGCGATAAAGCCTGGCAAACCGCTGACCTTCGGACATTTTCGCGGGGTGCCGGTCATTGGTCTGCCGGGTAACCCGGCGTCGACCCTGGTGACCTTTGCCTTGCTGGCCCGGCCTTATCTGTTGCGCCGGCAGGGTGTACGCGACGTACTGCCATTGCAGTTTCAGGTACCTGCGGGTTTTGTCTGGGCCAAGCCCGGTAACCGGCGTGAGTACCTGCGTGGGCGGATGGAGCAAGGTCGGGCGGTGATTTACCGCAACCAGAGCTCCGGTGTGTTGCGCAGCGCTGCCTGGGCCGAAGGGCTGGTCGAGGTGCTCGAGGGGCGCACACTGGTCGAAGGGGATTGGGTCAACTTCATTCCCTTGAGTGAAGTGCTCGGTTGAAGTGGCAGCAGACATGCCCGACCGGATCATGGTCGGGCGTGTGTCGGCAAGGCCTGGCGGCTAGCGCAGCAGGAGCAATAGCAGCAAGCCGAAGCGGCTGTTGATGCCCCAGCTCAGCAGCCCCGTCAGCAGGGCCACGGCCAGGCCGGCCCAGGCGAGCCTTTTCAGCAGGCGCAGGCATTTTCCCTCGCCGGCCTTGAGTTCGACGGTCGATTGCACGACCCCGCCAGCCACCTGCACAGGCTTGGGTGCCAACCACAGGTTATGGCCGGGTCGGCGATTGAGGCCGGAGTTCGAACCCTCGAAAAGTTGCTTGTCGTTCATGATATTCACGTCCCTGTAACAGGCGCCGTTCGCCTGACCTGAACCTTCTTCGATTACCGGGATGGGGTCAATTCAGGCAATTCCCAATCTGTTGTAAGAAAAGTAAAGAGAGTCCGTACGAAAGTTGGAGCCTCGCTCAGAGAATCCGGCTGACCGGATCAGGCCGGCCCTTTTTCTCCAGGGGTGCGTCCATAGGCATCGGTGAAACGCACGATGTCATCCTCCCCCAGGTACTCGCCGCTTTGCACTTCGATCATCACCAGTTCGTCAGCCTCCGGGTTGACCAGGCGGTGCGGGCGGCCCGGTTTGATAAAGGTCGATTCGTTGGTTTTCAGCACGAACGCCTGGTCGCCATTGGTGACCTGGGCCGTGCCGCTGACCACTATCCAGTGCTCGCTACGGTGATGGTGCAGTTGCAGCGAGAGTGAGGCGCGGGGCTGCACCACGATGCGCTTGATCTTGAACCCCGGGCCTTCTTCCAGAACCGTGTAGGTGCCCCAGGGACGGCTGACGGTGCGGTGCAGGCGATAGGCATCATGGCCTTGGCGCTTCAGGGCCTGGGCGATGACCCCGACGTCCTGGCTGCGTGCCCCATCGGCGATCAGCAGGGCATCCGGGGTGTCGATAATGATCAGGTTGTCCAGGCCAATCGCACCTACCAGGCGGCGCGGGGCGTCGATGTAGCAGTTGCTGACGTCCAGCAACACGCTTTCCCCCTGGCATTGGTTACCGTGGGCGTCGACCGGGCGCAGTTCGCGCACCGCCTGCCATGAGCCGATATCGCTCCAGCCCAGTTGGCAGGGCACCACCGCCACCTTGTGCGAGCGCTCCATGAGGGCGTAGTCGATGGAAATATCCGGTACGCAGGCGAAGCTGTCCGCGTCGAGTTCCAGGTGCAGTTCGCCAGGGCCCTGGCGGCTGTGGCTTCGCGCCAGGCACTCTTGCACGCTGGTCAGCACCTCGGGCGCATGCTCGCGCAATTGCTCCAGCAGGGTGTCGACGCGCATGCAGAACATGCCGCCATTCCACAGGTGGCGACCGCTGTCGACATAGGCCTGGGCGGTCATTGCGTCGGGTTTTTCGACAAATCGCGCGACCTGAAAGCTCGCATCATCCAATGCCGCGCCTTTTTCGATGTAACCGAAGCCGGTTTCCGCGCGCTGAGGAACCAGGCCGAAGGTCACCAGCCAGCCCTGTTCGGCGAGTGTCCGAGCGTGGCCTACCGCGGTGGCGAAGGCGTCCAGCTCGGTGATCAGGTGATCGGCCGGCAGCACCAGCAACTGGGCGTCCTCGCCGTAGTGGCGGCGCACGTGCAGGGCGGCGGCGGCGATTGCTGGCGCGGTGTTGCGCCCGAAAGGCTCGAGGATGAAGTCCAGCTCCAGCTTGCGGCGGTTCAGGGGGCGGTAGTCATCAAGGGTGTTAAACAGCACTTCCCGCCGGGTTACCGTCAGCAGCCGGCCGACGTCATCCAACCCGCTCGCGCGAGCGAAGGTTTTTTGCAGCAGGCTTTCGCCATCGGGCAGACGCATGAAGGGTTTGGGCAGGGCCTCCCGAGAAACAGGCCACAACCGGGTCCCGGCGCCGCCAGCGATGATGCAAGGAATGAGAGTGCTCACTCAGAAGGCCTCAGGTGTCAGGTGCGCGGCCAGGGCTGCGCCGAGTAAAAGCGAAATGGTTTGTGACGGCATGCGCGCACGAAACCTGGGCTGTCGACCTACGCTGGGTAATGGCGAACCGCCCTGTTACGAGTGAGTGCGCTGTTTTTCCACAGGAATCGACGAAGGTGATGAATTAAATGGCCAACCACGGGTTTTTTTCCTCGTCCGGTGGTCAACATCCAGCAGCAACCTTCGACTGACAGGAGTGACGACGGATGAGCGAGCGCAAAGCGCTGTTGATTTTACACGGTAAGCAAGCCCTCAACGAACAAGTACGCAACGCCGTCGAACGCAAGCGTGAGCAGGGCTGGGAGCTGGCCGTACGTCTGACCTGGGAGGCGGGCGATGCCCAGCGCCTGGTGAGTGAAGCCCTGGCCGCAGGTTATCCACAGCTGATTGCCGGCGGCGGCGATGGCACCTTGCGCGATATCGCCGAGGCCATGGCCGGGCATGCCGGCGAGGCCAGCCTGGTTCTGTTGCCTTTGGGCACGGCCAATGATTTCGCGCGTGCGGCGGGCGTTCCTCTGGAGCCGGAAGCCGCGCTGGACCTGCTTGATGTCGCGCCCCAGGCGATCGATCTGGGGGAAGTCGGCGGCCAGGTGTTCCTGAACATGGCCACCGGCGGGTTTGGCAGCCAGGTGACCGCCAATACGTCCGAAGATTTGAAGAAAGTCCTGGGCGGTGCGGCCTATCTGTTTACCGGTCTCTCCCGTTTCAGCGAGCTGCATGCGGCCTACGGCGAGTTGCAGGGGCCGGATTTCCACTGGCGCGGCGAGTTGCTGGCGCTGGGGATCGGCAACGGTCGTCAGGCGGGTGGGGGGCATGTGCTGTGCCCGAATGCGCTGGCCGACGACGGGCTGCTGGATATCAGCATCCTGCCGGCGCCGCAGGAGTTGGTCGGGACCTTGAAGGATCTGTTGGCCGGGGGCTTTGGCCTGGACAACATGTTTGTCCGGGCGCGCTTGCCGTGGGTCGAGATCAAGGTCAGCGAAGGCCTGGACATCAACCTCGACGGCGAGCCGCTGAAGGGCGACAGCCTGCGCTTCTGCGCCCGGCCTGGGGCGCTACGCGTGCATTTGCCGGTGGGCTCACCCTTGCTCGGCCAGCGCCCGGCGCACTAGTCGTCGAGGCTGATGATCTGTTCGCGCACGGCAAACAGCACCAGGCCTGCGACGTCGTAGATCTGCAGGCGCTTCATGATCTGCGAGCGGTGGGTTTCCACGGTCTTGATGCTCAGACCCAGGCCCTGGGCGATTTCCCGGGTCGACTTGCCGCGGACGATCAGGCGCAGGATTTCCAGCTGGCGCGCAGTCAGGTTGTGGGTATCGGCCTGTTCCGGCTGCTGCTTCTGGACTCGGGTGAGGGCCTGGTTGATTACTGTGTGGGCGATGGCCGGGCTCAGGTAGCGCTCGTTGTTGCGCAGGGCTTCAAGGGCGTGCTCGAGTTCGGTGGCGGTGGTGTCCTTGAGCAGGTAGCCATGGGCGCCGGATTCCAGCGCTTGCATGATCAGGGCCGGGTCGGTGTGCATCGACAGGATCAGCACCTTGCTCAGCGGACGTACCGCCTTGAGCCGCTGCAAGGCTTCGAGGCCACCGGTGTCTTTCATGGAAATATCCAGCAGCACGATATCCGGCAGCAGCTGTTCAACCAGCTCCAGCAGTTGGCCGCCGTCGCTGGCCTCGCCGACCACTGCGTAGCCGGGTATGTCCATGACCAGGGCTCGCACGCCGGCCCGGATAAGCGAGTGGTCATCCACCAGAAGTAAATTACAGGTCAATGTAAAACCTTATTCTTGCTGGCCCGTTCGAGTGCCCGGGGAGCCCAGGGGAAGAGTGCTTCAATCTGTGTTCCCTGCTCGGACTGGCTGGTGATTTTCAAGGTGCCGCCCAGTTGTGCGATGCGCTCGGACATGCCGGCCATGCCCCGTTGCCCCTGGGCACCCGGGTTGGCCGCCGGGGCAAAACCCCGGCCATCGTCGCTGATCAGCAATGACAACCCCTGCGGCAGGCGCTGCAGGCGCACCAGCAGGTTTTGCGCCTGGGCATGACGCAGGATATTGGTGACGGCTTCCTGGGTAACCCGAAAGGCTGCCACGGCCATTTCCTCGGGGATCCCGGTCAAGTGCTGCTGGCATTCCAGGCTCCAGTGCACCGGGGTGTTTTCCAGGGTCTTGAGCAGGTGCGCGCGCAGGCTGGCTTCCAGTCCCAGGCTGTTGAGTTGTCGGGGGTTGAGAATAGCCGAGACGTCGCGCACCTTGGCCAGGGTCTCATCCAGCGTGGCGCCCAGGGTCGCGCAGTGACTGTGCAGGTCGTCGGGCAGGCGCCGCTTGAGCCATTCGTTTTGCAGCTTGGCTGCGGTCAGCAGTTGCCCGATATCGTCATGCAGTTCGCGGCTGAGGCGATGGCGTTCGTTTTCCTGGACTTCCAACAGGCGGTCGGCCAACTCCTGGGGCTGGAACTCGATCGACTTGCGGGTATAGCCGTACTGGATCCAGGTACAGGCCAGCGCCGCCATATTCAACACCAGCAGGGCCGTCGGCAGGGTACTGGCCAGGCAGTAAATAACCAGGTTGGCGACGGCTGCGCATGAGCACAGCAACAGGCTCAGCCACAGCAGGTTTTTATGAGGACGCGACCAGGTGATAAAGGACTTGAGGCTGGCGTGCATAGCATATGAAGCCAATAAATGTTCAGTACGGGGAGCCCGGTCACAACGTGTGACGGGACCCGGTTTGAAAAGCGGTGCTGTTTGAAAGGGCAAGGTTAAAAATCAGCACGCTCCATAAGTCGCGAGCCAGCCTTTTGCAGGTTCTGAATGAAGGCAATTTGCCATTATTTAATGCATCTAATGGATCGCATAATACCACTTCGAATACCGTTGGTCGCGTTTCCAAATAGACGACTTATATGTCTGGGAAGTCAGGTTTATTGGGTTTGGGACGGGTGTTCCATTTGTGTCTTATGCTTGTAATCAGTAAATATCTATTTGATTTTATTAGGGTTTTATTGGGTGTTAGAGCGCCAAACTTGCAGTCCCGATAATGGGCCTTAGTTGGCGGTGCTAATACTTGAGTATGTCGCTGAGGGATATGAAGTATTCAATGGCGACATCACGCTCAAAACGCTCAGCGGTCTGTTCGGGCAGGCCCGAAGTCGAAATGACTGGCAGCGTTTTCAGTTGTTTCGCTTGGAGATAGAGAGCGTTTGGTAGGGCGTGCCTGAGGAAATTCGCCGGGGAGGGTGCTGATCAAGCTGCGTGGCAAGGGCATCGAGCAGCAGGCTTTGTTCGCTGTCATCCATGTTCAGTTGGCCGCTGGTGGGGTCGACCAGTTCCAGTTGCCAGGCCATCAGTGTCAGGCAGTCCTTGAGTGCGAGCAGGACCTGTTGCCCCAGGTCCATAGAGTTTCGGGAGGGGTCCAGTACCTCATGGACGCACCGGGCAAAATCACTGAGAGGCTCTACATCTCTGGCGTGGGTGATGTTCGCAAGCTTGAGCAGGGAGTCGCGCAGGCACTGGATGGCTTCTTCATCGTTGCTGATCAGGTGCAGGTGATTCAGGCAATCTTCGGACTTGGCCAGCAGCTTCTCGGCTTCGGCAAGGAATTCCGACAGCGGCTGATACCCCTTATAGCCTTCCTTCAGCATGCGGATCTCCACGACGGGGTGCCAGGTAATGGAAGGGTTAGGCCGGCCAGGGATTTGAGGATGCCTATGAGGCCGAACGTGCTGCGCGCCGGTGCGACTGATGGGGCGGCGAGGGTAGGCAGGGAGTGGCCGAATCTGCAAAGGCAGGCACCGTCAGCGCCGCTGACAAGCAAGAGCTCGCGCGCTGGAAGATCAAGGACGGTGGGGCTTGAGAGGGTTCCAAGCTGTGTTCCTGCGGTCGCACACAAAAGCCTGACTCCATTCATGCAATGAGAATGGCGTCACATTAATGGCTATTGGATACTGCGAATATCAGGTTGGTCCTGATTGTTCCTAGGGGATTCCCCTAGACGCAGGAACTTTGCCGGCGCTTTGTGGTCGGCGCCAGTAATGTCGTGTTCGTGTGAGATGACGACCGCAGTAAACCATGATGTTAATGTGACATCAATGGTTTTACGTGGCATTTTGTAAGGGGGTCAAGGTCCGGCTTTATCAGCCGATAACTCCCTTTAGTGAATTCATCAGAACACGCCCAGGAGTCATTAATGGCCGGCATTCTCGACACGGTAGATCAACGTACGCAGCTGGTGGGTGAGAATCGCCTGGAAATCCTCATGTTCCGCCTGGCCGGGCGGCAGCTGTTCGCGATCAACGTTTTCAAGGTGCAGGAAGTTCTGCAACTGCCCAAGCTGACCCTGATGCCCCAGCGCCATCCGTTTGTATGCGGTGTGGTCAACCTGCGGGGCCAGACCTTGCCGGTCATCGACCTGTCCCAGGCCATTGGCATGCGCCCGCTGATCCCGGGGCCAAACAGCACCATCATCGTGACTGAATACAATCGCTCGGTGCAGGCCTTCCTGGTCGGCGGCGTCGATCGCATCGTCAACATGAACTGGGAAGCCATCTTGCCGCCACCGACCAGTGCCGGCCGCCAGCATTACCTGACCGCCATCAGCAAGGTCGACGATCAACTGGTGGAAATCATCGACGTCGAGAAAGTCCTGGCGGAGATCGTCCCCTACAACGCCAAGGTTTCCCGCGACAAGCTCGACGATCCGGTGCTGGAGCGCGCCCGTGGTCGCGAAGTGCTGCTGGTGGATGACTCCAACGTAGCGCTGTCGCAACTGCGCGATACCCTGGGCCAGCTCGGGGTCAAGATGCACATCGCCAGTGACGGCCTCAAGGCCCTGAATATGCTCAAGGCCTGGGCCGATACCGGCGTGGTCATGACCGACAAGTTGTTGATGATCTTCACCGATGCGGAAATGCCGGAGATGGACGGTTATCGCCTGACCACCGAGATCCGCAACGACCCGCGCCTGCGTGGCCTGTATGTAGTGCTGCACACGTCACTGTCCGGGAGCTTCAACGACTCGATGGTGAAGAAGGTCGGCTGCGACAACTTCCTCTCCAAGTTCCAGCCGGACAAATTGGTCGACGTGGTGCGCCAGCGCCTGATGCTCGACGAAGTCCCGGCCTGACCTGGCGGCTGCGGGCAGGCGCAAGGCCTGCCCGTGTCGGGTTTTCTTGCATCACCCGGTGGCTCGTATAAGGTGGCGTTTTTGCCCCCCAGGAAGCAGCCATGCGTCTCAGTGCGCTTTATCGATACCCCCTCAAGTCCGGCCAGGGCGAGTCCCTGCAACAGATCACCCTGGACAAACTGGGCCTGGATGGGGATCGACGCTGGATGCTGGTGGATGAAGCCAGCGGCCGCTTCCTGACGCAGCGCGCGGTGGCGCAGATGAGCCAACTCTCGGCGCTGTATAACGAACGCGGCGGCCTGACCCTGAGTGCCCCCGGGCATAGCGCGATTGATGTCGCCTTGCCCGGCGCCGATGCCGAGCTGCGGGGGGTGACCATCTGGCGCGATACCCTGCGCGTGCCGGATGCCGGCGCGGCTGCTGCGGCCTGGGTCAGCGACTTTGTCGGCAAGCCGACGCGCCTGGTGCAGGTGCCGCTGGAGCGGGCCCGTGCCACCGAGGCGGGTTACGGCAAGGACGACGATCAGGTGGCCTTTGCCGATGGTTTTCCGTTGCTGCTGATTGGCCAGGCGTCCCTTGAAGATTTGTCGCAGCGTGTGGGGCGCCCCCTGGAGATGCTGCGTTTTCGACCCAACCTGGTGATCGAGGGCAGCAGCGCCTATGCCGAGGACGGCTGGAAGCGGGTGCGAATCGGCGATATCGAGTTTCGGCTGGTCAAGCCATGCGCGCGCTGCATCCTCACCACCATCGACCCGCAGACCGGCAAGCGCAGCGCCGACCGCGAGCCCCTGGCCACCCTGCAGCAGTACCGGGCCCAGGAAGACGGTGCAATGTTCGGGCAAAACCTGGTGAACGACAGCAACGGTCGGCTTGAAGTCGGGATGCCGGTCACCGTGCTCGAATAACCCCTGATCCTGAAATGCAAAATGCCCGTATCGCAGGATACGGGCATTTTTTTGTACAGTGTCCGGTGTTCGGATCAGCCGCGGTACTCGCACAGGTAGGCGGTATCGACCGCGACCTTGAGCTGGAACTTGCTGTTGGCCGGAACATTGAACTGGCTGCCGGCGGCGAAGGTTTCCCAGCCGTTGCTGTCAGGCAGCTTGACGGTCAGGGCGCCGGAGACCACGTGCATGATTTCCCGTTGCGCGGTGCCGAACTCATATTCGCCCGGAGCCATGACGCCGATGGTGGCCGGACCTTCGGCCGTGCCGAAGGCAATCGACTTGACGGTGCCGTCGAAGTACTCGTTGACTTTAAACATGGGCGATTCCTCTAGAAAAAGGGTCAAAAAGGTCGGCCAGTATGCACAAGGGCATTAGGGGCGTCACCTGTTGCCCGCAGGCTCAGGCCGGAAGAATCAGTGGCAGCAGGCGCGCGGTATTGCGCGCGTCCTCCAGGGCCCGGTGTTGCTGGCCGCTGAACTGCATTCCCGCCAGTTGCAGCGCGCTGTTGAGGCCCATGGGCCGTTCCAGGCGCCGGGCCTTGGCGAAGCGCTGCTTGAGGTTCATGTGGGGTACCTGGCTCAGGTGGCTTTGCAAGTGCAGTTGCTGCCATTCCTGCAGCAGTTGCTGACGATCGTAATCGCCCCAGCTGGCCCAGCCGTGCAAGCGCTCGTGGTGCGGGCTGAGCCAGCGCTCGAACTGCGGCCAGACCTCGCTCAAGGGCATCGCCGCGTCGATATGGGCCTGGGTGATGTGGGTCAGTTCACGGCAGAAGGGCGTGAGCATCGGCCGCCGCGAGGGCCGGACGAAGCGTTGAAAGTGATCCAGTTCGCGGCCTTCCCGGTTCACCAGGGTGGCGCCGATCTCGATGATTTCCATCTCGCTCACCGGCCAGCCGCCTTCATCGGTGGTGGCTTCCAGATCTATTACCAGCCAGTGGGGCATCGCAAATTCCAGCCTTGAGCATCCAGATGAGGCATGAGCGTAGCCAAAGCCGGCGTATCCGCCTAGCGGCTTATTCCACCTCCAGCAGAATCTGGCGGTTTTTCACCTGGTCGCCCAGGCTCACCTGAACCCGTTTGATCACCCCGTCGATGCCGGCCTTGAGCGGGTGTTCCATCTTCATCGCTTCCAGCACCAGCAGCAGTTGGCCCTTGCTCACCGGCATGCCCTCGCTGACCAGCACATCGACAATCGCCCCGTCCATGGGTGCCTTGAGGGTGCCCGTCTCGGCGCTGGCCTGGCCGACCACCGGCGCGTGGGTCAGGTCCTGCACGTGCAGGCTGCCGGGGCCGGTGCCCAGCCAGAGGTGCTCGCCCTGCAAGTGGTAGGCATGGCGCCGCTGCACGCCGTTGACCTCGACCCGGGCCCAGCGCCCGTCCTGTTCCAGCAGTTTGAGCTGAAGGGTCTGCTCTGCCAGGTGCACCTGCACCGTGCCCGCCGGCAACGGGCTGACCGCGATCGACCAGCTTTGCAGCTCATGTCCCAGGCGGTAGTTCAGGGCCGGGTTAGGGGTGTTGCGCCAGCCCGCCAGGCCTGTGGGATGGGCGCCGCTGGCCTGTTGGTAAAACAGCGCGGCGGCGATGGCCAGGTGTTCGGGGCTGGGGGTCAGAGCTTGCAGGCTCGGGTCGTCGGCGCAGTGCTCGGCAATAAAGGCGGTGCTGAACTGGCCGCTGACAAATCCCGGATGGGCCAACAGATTGGCCAGCAGCCGCTGGTTGCTGGCCAGCCCCAGCAGCACCGAATCCTGCACGGCCCGCAGCAGCTTGCGTCGGGCTTCTTCACGGGTGGCGCCATGGGCGATGAGCTTGCCCAGCAGCGGATCGTAGAAGGGGCTGACCGATTGGCCCTCAAGCAGGCCGTGATCGATGCGCACCCCTGGGCCCGAGGCGGGCTCCCAGCGCTGTACCCGGCCGGTCTGGGGCAGAAACTGCTGCGCCGGATCCTCGGCATACAACCGTACTTCGATGGCATGGCCCGTGAGCTGCACCTGCTCCTGGCGCAAGGGCAGGGGCAGGCCGGCGGCGACCTGCAACTGCCAGGCCACCAAATCGAGGCCGGTGATCAGCTCGGTGACCGGGTGTTCGACCTGCAAGCGGGTGTTCATCTCCAGAAAATAGAACTGCCCGCGCGCATCCAGCAGAAACTCGACGGTGCCGGCACCGACGTAATTGACCGCACGCCCGGCCTGCAAGGCGGCCTCGCCCATGGTCTGGCGCAGCTCGGCAGTCATCACCGGGCACGGCGCTTCCTCGATGACTTTCTGATGCCGGCGCTGGATCGAACAATCGCGCTCGCCGAGGTAGATCAGGTTGCCGTGCTGGTCGCCGAACACCTGGATCTCGACGTGCCGCGGTTCGATCAACGCCTGTTCCAGAATCAACTCATCGCTGCCAAAGGCATGCAGTGCCTCCGAGCGGGCGGTGCGCAGTTGCTCCTGCAACTGTCCGGGCTGTTGCACCAGGCGCATGCCGCGCCCGCCGCCACCGGCGCTGGCCTTGATCATCAGCGGGTAGCCGATGCGTTCGGCCTCGGCCTGCAAGCGGGCATCGTCCTGCTCGGCGCCCTGGTAGCCGGCAATGCACGGCACACCCGCCGCCAGCATAGCCAGTTTGGACAGGCGCTTGCTGCCCATCAGTTCGATGGCTGCGGCGCTGGGGCCGATAAAGGTCAGGCCGGCCGCCTCGCAGGCGCTGGCGAACGCGGCGTTTTCCGAAAGAAAGCCGTAGCCGGGGTGAATCGCATCGGCGCCGCTGCGGCGGGCAGCGTCCAGGATCGCGGCACTGTTGAGGTAGGACTGTTGCACCGGCGCCGCGCCGATATTTACCGCTTCATCGGCCATGCGCACGTGCAGGGCGTCGGCATCGGCATCGCTGAACACCGCCACGGTGCGATAGCCCAGGGCCTGGGCCGTGCGCTGGATACGGCAGGCGATTTCACCACGGTTGGCGACAAGGATTTTGCTGAAGGCACGCATGGGGGGCTCCCTGAGGTGGTAGTTCTGGCGAAGCCGGCTTCAGCATCAGTGGCTGGCCGGCCACTGGCTCAACGGGCCCAGGCCGGTTTGCGTTTTTGGACAAAAGCCAGGGTGCCTTCGACCCCTTCGGCGCTGACCAGCGCCTGGCTGAACTGCTCGGCGGCGCGATCCAGCAGCGAGGGCAGGGCTTCTTCGGCACTGGCCAGAAGCAGGGCCTTGGTCGCGGCATTGGCCTCTGGGGCGCAGCACAGGACGTGGGCCAGCACCTCGTCCAGGCGTTCCGCCAGGGCCTGTGGGTCATGCTCGACAAAGTGCACCAGCCCCAGGCGTTCGGCTTCGTTGCCGTCGAAACGCGCAGCGGTCAGGGCCAGGCGGCGGGCCTGGGTCAGGCCGATACGTCGGACCACAAAGGGGGCGATCTGCGCCGGCAGCAGGCCGAGGCTGGTTTCGGGCATGCCGAACTGCGCCTGGTGGTCGGCAATCGCGATGTCGCTGACACAGGCCAGGCCGAAACCGCCACCGAGGACCGCACCTTGCAGGACCACGATCAGGACCTGGGGCACCTGCTGCGCCTCTTCGAGCAAGGTGCCAAAGGCGCGATTCAGGTCGCGGTAGGCGCTCGGGCCCTGGGCGCGGGCGGCGGCCATGTCCTTGAGGTCGCCACCGGCGCAGAAGTGCCCGCCGGCGCCGCCCAGTACCAAGGCGCGCACGCTGCGATCGTCCCCCACGGCAGCCAGGACCGCGCGCAGTTCGGCGACCATCTGCAGGCTCATGGCATTGCGGCTGTCCGGGCGATTGAGGGTGATGTGCAGCACGCCGTTGTGGGGTTCGAGCAGCAGGGTCTGGCATTCGGGCAGGCGGCTCATTTCTTTTTCCCCGGGAGGATGCCCATCAGTTTGCAGATGATGCCCAGCATGATTTCGTCGGCGCCGCCGCCAATCGACACCAGGCGCACATCGCGATAGGCCCGGGCCACGGGGTTATCCCACATGAAGCCCATGCCGCCCCAATATTGCAGGCAACTGTCGCTGACTTCGCGTCCCAGGCGCCCGGCCTTGAGCTTGGCCATGGACGCCAGGCGGGTCACGTCCTGGCCCCGCACGTACTGCTCGGTGGCCTGGTAGACCAGGGCCCGCAGGCATTCGATCTCGGTTTGCAGTTCGGCCAGGCGGAAGTGGATCACCTGGTTGTCGATCAGCGCGTTGCCGAAGGTCTTGCGCTCCTTGCAGTACTCGATGGTGCTGTCGACGCAGTACTCCAGGCCCTTGAGCATATTGGCCGCGCCGAACAGCCGCTCCTCCTGGAATTGCAGCATCTGCATCATGAAACCCGCGCCCTCGTGGCCGATGCGGTAGCGCTGAGGCACCCGCACATTGTCGAAAAACACCTGGGCGGTTTCCGAGCTGCGCATGCCGAGCTTGTCCAGGTGCGAGCTGAGGCTGATGCCCGGGGTGTTCATCGGCACCATGATCAGCGACTTGTTGATATGGGGCTTGTCGTCCGAGGTGTTGGCCAGCAGGCAGATAAAGTCGGCGCAGGGCGAGTTGGTGATCCACATCTTGCTGCCGTTGATCACGTAGTCGTCGCCATCCTTGCGGGCCGTGGTCTTCAGGCCCGCCACGTCGGAGCCGGCGCCGACTTCGGAGACGCCGATGCAGCCCACCTGTTTGCCGCTGATGGCGGGCCGCAGGAATTGTTCACGTAACTCATCGGAGCCGAACCGCGCCAGGGCCGGGGTGCACATATCGGTCTGGACCCCGATGGACATCGGGATGCCGCCGCAATGGATGGTGCCGAATTCTTCGGCGGCGACGATCGAATAGCTGTAGTCCAGGCCCATGCCGCCGAATTTCTCCGGCTTGGAAATGCCCAGCAACCCCAGCTCGCCGGCCTGGCGAAACAGCTCGTGGATCGGAAAGCGCCCGGCTTTCTCCCATTCCTCGACATGGGGGTTGATCTCGCGCTCGACAAAACTGCGCACGGTGCGCCGCAGCGCTTCATGTTCCTGGGTGAAGATCATTTTTATTGTTCTCCTGAGGTTGAGTCACACCGCGTCAATCCTGATTGCCCGAACTCCCGATCTGTAGCCGCTGGCGAAGGCTCGGGCCGCGTTCGGCAGCGGCTACAGGGTATTTCGTTTCAAAACCGTGCTACGCCGAAGCTGTTGGGTTGCAACTGGCGAACCTCGGCTTCGTGGCAGATATCCAGCAGGTAACCCAGCAGCGTACGGGTGTCTCGGGGGTCGATCAGCCCGTCATCCCACAGGTTGGCGCTGCCATACAAGGCGCTGGACTGGCTGTCGAGCTTTTGCGCGGTGGCCTGTTCCAGCATGTCGAGCATCTTCGGGTCGGCGACCTGGCCTTGCTTGGCGTGCTTGGCCTCGGTGACGATGCGCAGCACCTTGCCGGCCTGGGCGCCGCCCATCACCGCCGTGCGGCTGTTGGGCCAGGCGAAGATAAAGCGCGGGTCCAGCCCGCGCCCGCACATGGCGTAGTTGCCGGCGCCGTAGGAACCGCCGACGACGATGGTCAGCTTGGCGACCCGGGCATTGGCCACCGCCTGGATCATCTTCGCCCCATGCTTGATCACCCCTTGCTGTTCCGACTCGGTGCCCACCATGAACCCGGTGGTGTTGTGGAAAAACAGCAGCGGAGTGCGGCTTTGATCGCACAGCTGGATAAACTGCGCGGCCTTGCTCGCACCTTTGGGCGTGATCGGCCCGTTGTTGCCGATAAAGCCGCAGGCCCGGCCCTGAATCTGCAAATGGCCGCAAATGGTCTGCTGGTCGAACTCGGCCTTGAACTCCAGGAAGTTCGAGGCATCGGCCAGGCGCGCGATGATTTCCCGCACGTCGTAGGGTTTTTTCGGGTCGTCAGGGATCAACCCCAGCAACTCGTCGATCGGGTACAGCGGTTCGGCGTAGGGACGCGGGGCAGCCACTGGCAACTGGTCGTTCCACGGCAGCAGGCCGACGATTTCGCGGGCGATGCGCAGGCCATCGGCGTCGTTCTCTGCCAGGTACTCGGCGGTCCCGGCGACCTGAGCGTGCATTTGCGCACCGCCCAGTTCTTCATCGGTGGCCACTTCACCGGTGGCGGCCTTGAGCAGCGGTGGCCCGGCCAGAAACAGCTTGGCCTTGCCACGCACCACCACCACGTAATCCGACAGCCCCGGTTGATAGGCGCCGCCGGCAGTGGCTGAACCATGGACCACGGTGATCTGCGGCAGGCCCATGGCCGACAGGCGCGCCTGATTGGCGAAACTGCGCGCGCCTTCGACGAAAATCTCTGCCGCGTAGTTGAGGTTGGCCCCACCGCTCTCGGCGAGGGTCACCACCGGCAATTTGTTTTCCAGGGCGATCTGCTGCAGGCGCAGGGATTTTTTCAGGCCGCTGGGGGAGATGGTGCCGCCCTTGATCGCACTGTTGTTGGCCACCACCAGCATGCGCACCCCGCACACGTAGCCGATCCCGGCGATCAGGCCGCCACCGGCCTGGCTGCCGTCCTTGTCGTCATGCAGCTTGTAGCCGGCCAGGCTCGCCAGCTCCAGGAACGGCGCTCCCGGGTCCAGCAGCAAATTGAGGCGTTCACGGGGCAGCAATTGTCCTCGCTGGGCGAACTTCTCCTTGGCTTGGGCGGCCTTGTCCAGCAGGTTCTGCTCCAACTGGCGGATCTGCGCGATGGCGGCCAGCATCGCCTCGCGGTTCTGCGCAAATGACGGGCTGTGCGGGTCGAGCTGGGAGTGGATCACCGGCATGGCTTACTCCTCGTCCTTGAGTACGTCCGGCAGGTAGGCGCGGTGGAAACCGTTGTACGCCGAAGCACCGCGTTGCGCCTTGTGCAGCGGCCAGGCGCGGCTGCCAAGGCTGGCGGCGCCGTCGATGCGCAAGGTGCTGCCGCTGATAAAGGCCGCCGCCGGGCTCAGCAGAAATACAATCGCCGCGCTGACTTCCGACTCGCTGCCGATGCGTTTGAGGGGCACGTGTTCGCGCAAGGTCGGGATCACCGCCTTGAAGGCGCCTTGATAGGTGTCCATGCCGCTGGAGGCGATCCAGCCCGGCGCCACGGCGTTGACCCGCACCCCGGCATAACCCCATTCGCAGGCGGCGGTCTTGGTCAGGTTGTCCATCCCCGAGCGCGCCGCGCCGGAATGGCCCATGCCCGGCATGCCGCCCCACATGTCGGCGAGCATGTTGACGATGCTCCCGCCGTGCTTGCTCATGGACTGATTGAAGACTTCCCGGGCCATCAGGAAACCGCCTACCAGGTTGGTGCGCATCACGGTTTCAAAACCTTTCTGATTGATCGACGCCAGCGGCGAGGGGTACTGCCCGCCGGCGTTATTGACCAGGCCATGAATCGGCCCGTGGGCGGCGATCAGCTCGGCCACCAGCGCCTTCACTGCCTCTTCATCGCGAATATCGCAGGCTTGCCAACTGGCCTTGCCACCGTCCTCGGCGATCTCCCCGGCCACCGCTTGCAGCTTCTCGGCCTTGCGCCCCACCAGCAGCACATGGGCGCCCAGCGCCGCCAGTTCATGGGCGGTGCAGCGGCCGATACCGCTGCCGCCGCCGGTGACCAGCACGGTCTGGCCGCTGAACAGCCCAGGTTTGAATATCGAGTCGTAAGCCACGGCGGCTCCTTTGTGTCAATTGACGGCGTCAGCGATGCCCTGGGGCACCGGGATCTGGATTTCCAGCAACTGCTGGGCGAAGGCCTTGCCTTGCGGGTCGATCCGCAGGCTGGCCACGCCACCGCCGCCGAGGGCGTTTTCCAGCAGGAAGTTGAGGCTGTGGCTGCCCGGCAAGTACCAGCGTTCGACCCGGCCATGCACCGGATCGAGCACGTGGCTCATCCAGTCCACCAGCACTTCCGGGGTCAGGGCTTCGGCAATCCACGGCAGGTACTCGGCGCTGCGAGCCATGACCCCTATATTGCTGTGGTTGCCTTTGTCGCCGGAACGCGCCACTGCCAGTTTGATCAAGGCCACGCTGGCGTCGGCGCGCCCTTCGGGCCTGGGCACCGGGTGCGGGGCGGGCAGGGCCGCCGGGTCGAGGGCGTCGACGGCGGGCAGGGCGCAGGGATGCTGCTGCCCGGCGAAGTCGATGCTTAACGGGCAGGCCTGTTTATCGATCAGGAAGGAGAACAGGCGGATCAGCGGATACACCGTCGGCCGGCCGCCGACGATCCCGGTCAGGCCCGGCGCCATGCCGGTGGCGGCCTGGGCGATCTCCCGGGAAAACAGGACCAGGGCCTGCTTGCTCGGATGGCGCACCGCCAGTTTGATCACCACTTCACGGCTGTCCTGGCGCTGGCCATGGGGACCATAGGTGGCTTCGCTGCCCAGCAGTTCGATGTTCACTTCGCTGTAGGGCGCCCAGCCGCGCTGGCTGAACATCTCGCTGGTCTTGTCGATGATCGCCTGGCTGACCCTGCGTGCCTTGGCGACGGCGTCGATGCCGGCCATCAGGCAACTGGCGGTGCAGCGAAACCCGTCGAGGTAGGTGGCGCTGACCTTGTACTGGGCCGTGGGCGGCAGGCCCTTGGCGCCGTGCACGCTGACCGCCTGCTTGCCCTGTTGCCGCAGCCGGACCTGGCTGAAGTCGCAGACCACATCCGGCAGCAGGTAGGCACGCGGGTCGCCGATCTCGTAGAGCAACTGTTCGCCGACGCTCAGGGGGCTGATCAGGCCGCCGCTGTGTTCGACCTTGCTCACCACGAACTGGCCGTCGGCCGCGACTTCGACGATAGGGAAACCGATGTGTTCGTAGTCCGGCACCTCGCGCCAGTCGGTGAAGTTGCCGCCGGTGCATTGTGCGCCGCACTCGATGATGTGCCCGGCCAGGGCGGCCTGGGCCAGTTTGTCGTAGTCCTGCCACGACCAGTCGAACTCATGCACCAGCGCCGCACTGACCACCGCGCTGTCGACCACCCGCCCGGTAATCACGATGTCGGCGCCCAGGCGCAGTGCTTCGACAATCCCCGGGGCGCCCAGGTAGGCGTTGGTCGAGACGCACGTTGCCGGCAGGGGCGCACCGCTGAACATCTCGTGGAGGCCGGCATCGCGCAGTTGCTTGAATTGAGGTTGCAGGTCGTCGCCCAGCAGCACGGCGATCTTCAGCTTGACCCCGGTTTTGTCGCAGGCGGCTTGCAGAGCAGCGGCGCAGGCCTGGGGGTTGACCCCGCCAGCGTTGCTGATGACCCGGATCCGCTGCTGGGCAATGGTCGCCAGCAGCGGGCTGAGGACGTCGACAAAGTCGGTGGCGAAGCCGGCCGTCGGGTCCTTCATGCGGGCACCGGCCATGATCGACAGGGTGATTTCGGCCAGGTAGTCGAACACCAGGTAATCCAGGTGTCCGCCCTCCACCAGTTGCGCGGCGGCACTTGAGGTGTCGCCCCAGAAGGCGCTGGCGCAGCCGATGCGTACGGTCTTGGTCATGGCAGGGCTCTCGGGTAAAAGAACTGCGAGGAGACTACCAAGCAAGCGCTTGGTTTGTAAATGCACAAGGTATCTTCGACCCGAGCGCTTGCTTGGTCGCCCCCGGAGGCTTAAATTGCGCGCGCAACCCGCCTGTTTTCAGGGGCGGCAGCGTATTTCTGATTGGCTGAATGTAGGAGAGAACCCGTGGACGAGCAAAAAGCCTTGCAGGCCATACGCGAGCTGGTCGCCAACGGGCAACTGACCGACCCCGACAGCGCCCGGGGCAAGCTGCTGCAAACCGCCGCCCATCTGTTTCGCAATAAAGGCTATGAGCGCACCACGGTGCGTGACCTGGCCAGCGCCGTGGGCATTCAATCGGGCAGCATTTTTCACCACTTCAAAAGCAAGGACGACATCCTGCGCGCGGTGATGGAAGAAACCATCCACTACAACACCGCGTTGATGCGGGTCGAACTGGCCGCGGCCGGCAGCGTGCGCGAGCGTGTGCTGGCGCTGATTCGCTGTGAATTGCAGTCGATCATGGGCGGCAGCGGCGAAGCCATGGCGGTACTGGTGTACGAGTGGCGCTCGCTGTCCGCCGAGGGCCAGGCGCAAGTGCTGGCGCTGCGCGATATCTATGAGCAGATCTGGTTGCAGGTGCTGGGCGAGGCCCGGGAAGCGGGGTATATCAAGGGCGATGTGTTTATCACCCGGCGCTTTCTGACCGGTGCCTTGTCCTGGACCACCACCTGGTTTCGCGCCGATGGCAGCATGACCCTGGAGCAACTGGCCGAGGAAGCGTTGACCCTGGTGCTCAAGGACCGGTAGCCCAAGCCATCATTGTTTGTTGCAAAAGTTGTCGAAGTGCTTGAAACCGCCTAGCTTACTTGCATTCCCCCCGATCTTTTTTGAGGTGTGTTGCCTTGATGTCCTTGTCCATGCGTACGGCCACGCACATCGCGTTATTGGCGTTGGTTGCGCTATGGATGGGGCCGGCAACCGCGGCGCAGTTGGTACGGGTCGCGGCGGCGCATTTTCCGCCGTACACCGTACGCCCCGAACAGGGCGCCGACACCGGGCTCCTGCCGCAATTGGTGGAAGCCCTGAACCAGCTGCAAAGCGACTACCAGTTCGTTCTGGTTCCCACGTCCATCCCCCGGCGCTTTCGTGATTTCGAGCAGGGCCGCGTGGACATGGCGATTTTTGAAAACCCCGCCTGGGGCTGGCAGGACATCGCCCACACCAGCGTCGACATGGGCCTTGAGGACGCAGAGATTTTCGTCGCCCAGCGCACGCCGCAGCGGGGCCAGGAATACTTCAACGACCTTTCCGGCAAGCGCCTGGCGCTGTTCAGCGGCTACCACTATGCCTTTGCCCACTTCAACGCCGACCCCAAGTACCTGGCGCAAACCTTCAACGCCACGCTGACGTACTCCCACGACAGCAATTTGCTGATGGTGCTGCGCGGGCGTTCGGACATTGCCCTGGTGACCCGTTCCTACCTCAGCGACTTCCTGCTGCATAACGCCGATGACGCCCCGCAACTACTGGTGTCCGAGCGCATCGATCAGGTGTATCACCACTACGCGCTGATCCGTTCCAAAGCGCCGATCAGCGGCGAAGCCTTCGGCCAGTTGCTCCAGGGCCTGCGCGACAACGGGCAGATGCTGAAGATCTTCGACCCCTATCGCATCGTGGTGAGTCCGGTGGCCCGTCGCTGATTGCGCAAGATGGCCGACGCCTGGCGTTGAAGGCTAAATTTTTGCTCTCCGATCACGTCACTTGCTTGAACTGTCGACGATTATCGTGAGCCCGACCCATGTCCAACCTGAACGATCTGAGCGCCCTGGCGTTGCCCCAGGGGCAGCGCCTTGCCGCCGATGAAACCGCCACCTGCCTGAGCCTGATACTGGAAGGGCAGTTGCTGATCCAACTGCGCCTCGACCGTGAGGAACAGACCCAGGTCCACCTGCTGCAACTGCACCAGCGGCCGTTGGGCCAGGCGATCTGGGCCGCCTGCTATTGGTTGTTCGCCCGCGACCCGAGCTGCCAGAGCCTGACCTGGCACCTGCCCGAGCGTCCTGATGAGGCGTTGCGCAGCGGGCTGCTGATAGCCGGCGAGCACGCCGAGCAGTACCTGTGCCAGCGCACCCTGTTCTGGCAGTTGCCGCAGCCCTGGCTGGGCGAGTCGCTGACGGGCAGTTATCCACAGCAGATGATCATCAGCGACGGCAAGCGCCACCCTCGACGTCCGGTCAAGCCCCGGGGTGAAGTCTATCGACGCTTCGATGCGCGGTTGGGGGCCTGGGTGTCGTTGCGCACCCTGGAGATCGAGAGCGACCTGGCGCGCTTCAACCGCTGGCAGAACAACCCGCGGGTCCTGAGTTTCTGGCAGGAAGGCGGCAGCCTCGAGCAGCACCGCGAATACCTCGACAAGCTCCAGGCCGACCCCCACACCCTGACCCTGATCGGCTGTTTCGACGACCAGCCGTTCGCCTACTTCGAAGCCTACTGGGCCAAGGAAGACCGGATTGCGCCGTTCTATGACGCCGACAATTACGATCGCGGCATTCACATGCTGGTGGGAGAAGAGGATCAGCGCGGCCCGCACAAGGTGGCGAGCTGGTTATCGGCGTTGGTGCATTACCTGTTTCTCGACGACCCGCGCACCCAGACGGTGGTTGCCGAGCCGCGCGCCGATAACGCGAAGATGATCGGCTACATGCACAACCAGTGTTTTCACTGCGAGAAGGAGTTCGATTTTCCCCACAAGCGCGCGGCCTTGATGATGTTGGGGCGTGAACGCTTTTTCGATCATTGCTCCCTGCTGTAATCCCGGGAGCGGGCTTGCCGGCGAGGGCGGTGCAGTTTTCTGCTCCGGGCCCTGGTCGGCTGCAAGCGAGTTGCTGACCTCAGGAAGAGGCGGGGTTCAACGGCGGGCGTAGGTATCGGCGCGGTTGCCCGAGACCTTGCGGCAGTGCACCAGGGCATCGCGAATCATGAAGTTGACCAGGGTCGGCGAGACGCCGAGCTCCTTGGCGATGTCCTTTTGCGGCACGCCGTGCAGGCGGTACATCTCGAACGCATAGCGGGTGCGACTCGGCAGCTCGGTCAAGGCGTCGGCGATGTGTTCCAGGGTCGAAAAATTGATGTGCGAGGTTTCCGGGGACGCGCCATGAATGACCACATTCAAACCTTCCTCTTCAGTGCCTGAGTACTTCTGCTCCAGCGCCTGCTTGCGGTAATGGTCGATCGCCAGGTTGCGCACGATCTGGAACAGATAGCTGAGCTGGGCCTTGAACGATGAAGTGATCTGCGGTGCCGACTGCAATCGGAAGAACGCATCCTGCACCACGTCTTCGGCGCGCGAGCGGCAGCCCGTGATGCGCGCGGCAATCTTGACCAGAATCAGGCGGTTATCGACAAACGCCTGGAGAAGCGGTGAATCACACTTGCTTGTGGATACTTGTTCCGTCATGGAAATCACCTTGTTGCAGGGAGGTAAGTGGGACGACAGAAGATTGGGACTCGTCCTACACATCGAGCGACAAATTAGGCTTAATGATAATGATTGTCAATTGAGAAAGAGAATTAATGCTCCCCTGAGGTGCAGATTGAGAACTGCTGCACGTCTGACCCCGGCGCCGAGCCTTGAGAGCGCAGGATGGCGACTAATTATTTCAAGACGTCATCCGTTCTCATTGGAGAAAGGTCACGGGCCAAGAGCCTTGTCGTGCAGCGCTTAAAACCTTCTGTATATCGGCATAACCCTTTGTTTATAAAAGGGTTGTTAGGCGCTAGGCAGCTCCCGGATCGACACCAATTGCAAGCATAATCCTGGCAGGAAACCCCATGACGGACGCGTTCGAACTCCCCAGCACCCTGGCCCACGCCCTTCAACGCCGGGCGGCTCAGACGCCCGATCAAGTGGCCTTGCGCTTTCTTGCCGAAGACCAGGATCAGAACGTGGTCCTCACTTACCGCGACCTCGATCTGCGCGCGCGGACCCTGGCTGCGGCCCTGCAAGCCAACGCCGAGCTGGGCGACCGGGCGGTGCTGCTGTTCCCCAGCGGGCCGGATTATGTCGCGGCGTTTTTTGCCTGCCTGTATGCCGGGGTGATCGCGGTCCCGGCTTATCCACCGGAGTCGAGCCGGCGCCATCACCAGGAGCGGCTGATCTCGATCATCGCCGACGCCGAGCCCAGGCTGCTGCTGACCAGTGCCGGCCTGCGTGAATCCCTGCTGCAGATGGAAGAGTTGCAAGCCCCCGGTGCACCGCCCCTGCTTTGTGTCGACACACTGGATCCGAGCCTGGCCCAGGGCTGGCGGGCCGTTGAGCTGGCGGCCGACGATATCGCCTTCCTGCAATACACCTCCGGTTCGACGGCGCTGCCCAAGGGTGTGCAAGTCAGCCATGGCAACCTGGTGGCCAACGAACTGCTGATCCGTCGCGGCTTTGGCATCGACCTTAACCCCGATGATGTGATCGTCAGTTGGCTGCCGCTGTACCACGACATGGGCCTGATCGGCGGGTTGCTGCAACCGATCTTCAGCGGCGTGCCCTGTGTCCTGATGTCCCCGGGGTATTTCCTCGGTCGGCCCCTGCGCTGGCTGGAGGCGATCAGCGAGTACGGCGGCACCATCAGCGGTGGCCCGGACTTCGCTTACCGCCTGTGCAGCGAGCGGGTCAGCGAGTCTGCCCTGGCGCGCCTGGACCTGAGCCGCTGGCGCGTGGCCTATTCCGGTTCCGAGCCGATTCGCCTGGACACCCTGGAGCGTTTCGCCGAGAAATTCGCCGCCTGCGGATTCACCTCCCATCAGTTCTTTGCGTCTTATGGTTTGGCCGAGGCCACCTTGTTCGTGGCCGGCGGTACCCGTGGCCAGGGCATCCCGGCGTTGCGCCTGGATGACCGGGCCCTGGCGCGCAATTGCGCCGAGCCGGGCAGCGGCAATGCGCTGATGAGTTGCGGCAGCAGCCAGCCGCTGCACGCGGTGCTGATCGTCGATCCTCACAGCTTGTCCGAACTGGCCGAAAACCAGGTGGGCGAAGTCTGGGCCGCCGGCCCGAGCATCGCCCACGGTTACTGGCGCAACCCCGAAGCCAGCGCCAAGACCTTTGTCCAGCACGCTGGTCGCACCTGGCTGCGCACCGGTGACCTGGGCTTTATGCGCGCTGGCGAGCTGTACATCAGCGGGCGCCTGAAAGACCTGCTGATCGTGCGCGGGCACAACCTTTATCCACAGGACATCGAGCAAACCATCGAGCGTGAAGTGGAGGTGGTGCGCAAAGGCCGGGTCGCGGCGTTCGCAGTCACCGAGCAGGGCGTGGAAGGCATCGGCATTGCCGCCGAGATCAGCCGCAGCGTGCAGAAAATCCTGGCGCCCGAGGCCTTGATCAAGCTGATTCGCCAGGCCGTGGCCGAGGCCTATCAGGAAGCGCCAAGCGTGGTGGTGCTGCTCAACCCGGGGGCGTTGCCCAAGACCTCCAGCGGCAAACTGCAACGCTCGGCCTGCCGCACGCGCCTGGCCGATGGCAGCCTGGATCACTATGGATTGTTCCCGCCGTCGCACGGGGGCGCCCTTGAGTCGACCCCGGCCGAGCAGGGCAGCAGTGAGCTGCACGCCGTGATTGCACAGATCTGGGCCGAGCAGCTGCAAGTGCCCCACGTGGCGGCCGATGATCACTTCTTCCTGCTTGGCGGCAACTCGATTGCCGCGACCCAGGTGGTGGCGCGCCTGCGGGAAGCGCTGGGCCTGGAACTGAACCTGCGGCTGCTGTTCGAGGCCCCGACCCTGGCCGGTTTTGCTGCCCAGGTGGCGCGCCTGCAACAGGACGGCGGCCTGGCCCAGGGCGCCATTGGCGCCTTGTCCCGCAGCGAGGCCCTGCCGCAATCCCTGGCCCAGAACCGACTGTGGATCACCTGGCAACTCGACCCGCAGAGCACGGCCTACAACATTCCCGCCGGTTTGCGCCTGCGCGGCGAACTGGACCAGGACGCCCTGCGCACCAGCTTCGAGCAATTGATCGAACGCCATGAATCGCTGCGCACGCGCTTTTTCGAACGCGACGGCCAGGCCCTGCAGCAGGTGGCCCCGAGCGCTGAATTCAACCTGCAACTGATCGATCTCGGCGACCTGCCGCCGGCCGAGCGCGAAGCCCGGGCCCGGCAGATCCGCGAGGACGAAGCCCGCACCCAGTTCGACTTGGAGCACGGCCCGCTGCTGTGGGTCACCCTGCTGCGCCTGGACGACGAAGAGCACCAACTGCTGGTGACCTTGCACCACATCATTGCCGACGGTTGGTCGCTGAACCTGCTGATCGACGAGTTTTCGCGCCTGTATGCAGCGGCCTCCCAGGGGCAGGTGGCGACGCTTGCGCCCCTGCCGTTGCAGTACGCCGATTACGGCAGTTGGCAGCGCCAGTGGCTGGCCCAGGGCGAGGGCGAACGCCAACTGGCGTATTGGAAACAGCAACTGGGGGACGAGCACCCGAGCCTGGAACTGGCCACCGACCACCCACGCGCCGCGCAGCTCACCCGCAGCGCCGCACGCCACAGTCTGCGCCTGGGCGCGAGCCTGAGCGAGGCAGTGCGCGAGGCCGCCCAGGCCCAGCAATCGACCGCCTTCATGGTGCTGCTGACGGCGTTCCAGAGCCTGTTGTATCGCTACAGCGGTCAGCGCGACCTGCGCATCGGCGTGCCCAATGCCAACCGCCCGCGCCTGGAAACCCAGGGCCTGATCGGCTTCTTCATCAACACCCAGGTGCTGCGCGCCAACATCGATTCGCGGCTGTCGTTCGCCGAGCTGCTGCAACAGACCCGGCTAGCCGCGCTGGAAGCCCAGGCCCATCAGGACCTGCCGTTCGAACAACTGCTGGAAGCCTTCCCCCAGGCGCGGGAGCAGGGCCTGTTCCAGGTCATGTTCAACCACCAGCAGCGCGATCTCAGCGCCTTGCGCCGGCTGCCCGGGCTGCTGGCCGAAGAGTTGCCGTGGCACAGCCGCGAAGCCAAGTTCGACCTGCAACTGCACAGCGACGAAGACCGCAATGGGCGCCTGAGCCTGGCCTTCGACTACGCCGATGAACTGTTCGACGCCGCCACCATCGAGCGTCTGGCCGAGCATTTCGTCAGCCTGCTGCAACAGGCCTGCGAGCAGTCGGATACTGCAATTGGCGACCTGCAACTGCTCAACCCGGCCGAGCAGGCCCAGCAACTGCAATGGAGCAGCGCCCCCTGCGCCCCGGCCACGCGCTGGCTGCCGGAGCTGCTCTGCGAACAGGCGCGGCTGACCCCGGAGCGCAGTGCCCTGCTGTGGGACGGCGGCCAGATGAGCTTTGCCGAGCTGCACACCCAGGCCAACCGCCTGGCCCATTACCTGCGCGACAAGGGCGTGGGCCCGGATGTGCGGGTGGCGATTGCCGCCGAGCGTTCGCCACACCTGCTGATCGGCCTGCTGGCGATCCTCAAGGCCGGTGGCGCCTATGTGCCGCTGGATGCGGATTACCCCGCCGAGCGCCTGGCCTACATGCTGGGCGACAGCGGCGTCGAGCTGCTGCTGACCCAGACCCACCTGCTCGAGCGCCTGCCCCCGGCCGAGGGCGTCAGCACCATCGCCATGGACAGCCTCAAGCTCGACACCTGGCCAAGCCAGGCCCCGGGCCTGCACCTGGATGGCGAGCACCTGGCCTATGTGATCTACACCTCCGGTTCCACCGGCCAGCCCAAGGGTGTGGGCGTGACCCATCAGGCGCTGAGCGAACGCTTGCAGTGGATGCAGGCCACCTACCGCCTGGACGCCAGCGATGTGCTGATGCAAAAGGCGCCCATCAGTTTTGACGTGTCGGTCTGGGAGTGCTTCTGGCCGTTGATCACCGGTTGCCAGTTGTTGATCGCCGCCCCCGGCGAGCATCGCGACCCGCACCGTATCGCCCGCTTGGTGCAGGACTTCGGCGTGACCACCCTGCACTTTGTGCCGCCGCTGTTGCAGCTGTTTATCGATGAGCCCCTGGCCGCCCAGTGCACAAGCCTGCGCCGCCTGTTCTCCGGGGGCGAAGCCTTGCCTGCCGAATTGCGCGGCCGAGTCCTGGAGCAACTGCCGCAGGTGCAACTGCACAACCGTTATGGCCCGACCGAGACCGCGATCAACGTTACCCACTGGCACTGCACCGATGCCGACGGCGAACGTTCGCCCATCGGCCGGCCCCTGGGCAATGTGATTTGCCGCGTGCTCGACCACGACCTCAACCCATTGCCTGCCGGCGTGCCGGGTGAGCTGTGCATCAGCGGCAACGGCCTGGCCCGTGGCTACCTGGGACGTCCGGCGCTGACCGCCGAACGTTTTGTGGTCGACCCGCTGAGCGTCAGCGGCGAGCGCCTGTACCGCACCGGTGACCGGGTGCGTTGGAGCCGCGAGGGTGTGCTCGAATACCTCGGACGCCTCGATCAGCAGGTCAAACTGCGGGGCTTTCGCGTCGAGCCGCAGGAAATCGAAGCGCGGCTGCTGGCCCAGGACGGCGTGGCCCAGGCTGCGGTACTGGTGCGCGACACCCTGGCCGGGGCGCAACTGATCGGCTACTACACCAGCAGTGACAGCAGCGAGGAGCACGCGGCGCAGAGTGTCCGCCTGAGAACCGCGCTGGCCGCCGAGCTGCCGGACTACATGGTGCCGGCGCAACTGCTGCGCCTGGAGGCCATGCCCCTGAGCCCCAGCGGCAAACTCGACCGCCGTGCCTTGCCCGAGCCGCAGTGGCAGGTGCGCGAGCACGTTGAGCCGAGCAGCGCCCTGGAACAGCAAATCGCCGGGGTCTGGCGCGAAGTGCTGGGCCAGGAACGGATCGGCCTGCGTGACGATTTCTTCGCCCTGGGCGGCCACTCGTTGCTTGCCACGCAGATTATTTCCCGCACCCGCCAGGCCTGTGATGTCGAGCTGCCGCTGCGGGTGCTGTTCGAAGCCAGCGAGCTGGGGGACTTTGCCGAACAGGTGCGATTGATCCAGGAAGCGGGGCAACGCAACCAGCAGCCGCCGATTGCCAAGGTCGACCGCAGCCTGCCGGTGCCACTGTCCTATTCCCAGCAGCGCATGTGGTTCCTGTGGCAAATGGAGCCCGACAGCCCGGCCTATAACGTCGGCGGTATGGCGCGCTTTAGCGGTGTGCTGGATATCGGGCGTTTCGAGGCGGCGTTGCAGGCGCTGATCATGCGCCATGAAACCTTGCGCACCACCTTCCCCAGCGTCGACGGCGTGGCCCGGCAACAGGTGCACGGGCAAAGCGCGGTGCGCATGGCCTGGAAGGATTTTTCCGCGCTCGACGCTGCGGCCCGGGAGTCGCGTCTGCAGCAACTGGCCGACAGCGAGGCGCATACACCGTTCAACCTGGAGACCGGCCCGCTGCTGCGGGTGTGCCTGGTCAAGGCCGGCGAGCAGGAGCACTACCTGGTCCTGACCCTGCACCACATCGTCACCGAGGGCTGGGCGATGGATATTTTCGCCCGGGAGTTGAGCGCGCTGTACGAAGCCTTTATCGACGACCGCGAGTCGCCCCTGGAACCCTTGCCGGTGCAGTACCTGGACTACAGCGTGTGGCAGCGCCAGTGGCTGGAGGCCGGCGAACGCCAGCGCCAGCTCGACTACTGGACCACGCAACTGGGCTACGAGCACCCGCTGCTAGAGTTGCCCAGCGACCGTCCGCGGCCGCCGGTGCAAAGCCATCAGGGCGAGCTGTACCGCTTCGACCTGAGTGACGATTTGGCAGCGCGGGTCCGCGCCTTCAATGCGCAACAGGGCCTGACCCTGTTCATGACCATGACCGCGACCCTGGCAGTGCTGCTGTACCGCTACAGCGGCCAGACCGACCTGCGCATCGGCGCGCCGGTGGCCAACCGCATCCGCCCGGAAAGCGAAGGGCTGATCGGTGCCTTCCTCAATACCCAGGTCCTGCGTTGCCAGCTCGACGGGCAGATGAGCGTGGCCCAGCTGTTCGAGCAGGTGCGGCACACCGTGATCGAGGGCCAGTCCCATCAGGACCTGCCGTTCGACCACCTGGTGGAAGCCCTGCAACCGCCGCGCAGTGCTGCCTACAACCCGTTGTTCCAGGTGATGTGCAACGTGCAGCGCTGGGAATTCCAGCAAAGCCGGCAACTGGCCGGGATGAGCGTGGAATACCTGGCCAACGACGCGCGGGCGACCAAGTTCGACCTCAACCTGGAAGTCACCGACCTCGACCATCGCCTGGGTTGCTGCCTGACCTACAGCACCGACCTGTTCGACGAGCCGCGCATTGCGCGGATGGCCGGGCACTGGCGCAACCTGCTGCAGGCGCTGATCGCCAATCCGCAGCAGCGCTTGAGTGAACTGCCGCTGCTGGACGCCGGCGAGCAACAGCAGCTGCTGGACAGCCTGGGCATCGAGCCCGGGGTGCATCGTCTCGACCAGTGCATCCAGCAGCTGTTCAGCCAGCAGGCGCAGCTTCGCCAGGACGCGCCGGCCCTGACATTTGCCGGGCAGACCCTGAGCTACAGCGAGCTCGACAAGCGCGCCAATCGCCTGGCCTGGATGCTCCGTGAGCGTGGGGTTGGCCCCCAGGTCCGGGTCGGTCTGGCCCTGCCGCGCTCCCTGGAAATGGTCATCGGCTTGCTGGCGATCCTCAAGGCCGGCGGCGCCTACGTGCCCCTGGACCCGGAATACCCGCTGGACCGCCTGCATTACATGATCGAAGACAGCGGCATCGGCCTGCTGCTCAGCGACAGCGCGATGTTCGAGGCCCTGGGCCCGCTGCCGGCCACGGTCGGGCGCTGGTGCCTGGAGGCAGACGGCGCGCTGCTGGCCGACTACCCGGCCAGTGAGTTGCCCTTTATCAGCCTGGCGCAGCATCAGGCCTACCTGATCTACACCTCGGGTTCCACCGGCAAACCCAAGGGCGTGGTGGTGGCCCACGGCGAAATCGCCATGCATTGCCAGGCGGTGATCGAGCGCTTCGGTATGCGCGCCGACGATTGCGAGCTGCACTTTTATTCGATCAACTTCGACGCCGCCACCGAGCGCCTGCTGGTGCCGCTGCTCAGCGGCGCCCATGTGGTGCTGCGGGCCCAGGGCCAGTGGGACGCGCAGGAGATCTGCCAACTGATCCGCCAGCACCGGATCAACATCCTCGGCTTTACCCCCAGCTACGGCAGCCAGTTGGCGCAGTGGCTGGCAACCCAGGGTGAAACCCTGCCGGTGCGCATGTGCATCACCGGCGGCGAAGCCTTGACCGGCGAGCACCTGAGCCGGATCCGCGGGGCGTTCCAGCCGAGCCTGTTCTTCAACGCCTACGGCCCCACTGAAACCGTGGTCATGCCCTTGGCCAGCCTCGCACCCCAGGTGCTGGAGGAGGGCGTCGGCAGCGTGCCGATCGGCAGCGTGATCGGCGCCCGTGTCGCCTACATTCTCGATGCCGACCTGGCCTTGGTGCCGCAAGGTGCCACCGGTGAGCTGTATGTCGGCGGTGCCGGCCTGGCCCAGGGCTATCACCAGCGTCCGGGCATGAGTGCCGAACGCTTTGTCGCCGACCCGTTCAGCACCGAGGGCGGGCGCCTGTACCGCACCGGCGACCTGGTGCGCCAGCGTGCCGACGGCCTGGTGGAATACCTGGGGCGGATCGACCATCAGGTGAAAATCCGTGGTTTCCGCATCGAGCTGGGGGAGATCGAGACCCGCCTGCTGGAACATGCTGCGGTGCGTGAGGCGGTGGTGCTGGCGCTGGAGATGCCCGGTGGCCGGCAGTTGGCGGCCTACCTGGTGAGCGAGGCGGCCGAGCACGGCGCCGAGCAGCAGAACGCCCTGCGTGATGCGCTCAAGCTGCACCTGAAAAGCCAGTTGCCGGACTACATGGTGCCGACCCACCTGATCCTGCTGGCGAGCATGCCCCTGACCGCCAACGGCAAGCTCGACCGTCGCGCCTTGCCCCTGCCGGACCCGGAGCTCAACCGCCAGCAGTACTTGGCCCCGAGCAACGAGTTGGAGCAGACCCTGGCCCAGGTCTGGTGCGAAGTGCTGAACCTGGCCCAGGTCGGCCTGAACGACAACTTCTTCGAACTGGGGGGCGACTCGATCCTGTCGATCCAGGTGGTCAGCCGGGCGCGCCAGCTGGGTATTCATTTCAGCCCGCGTGACCTGTTCCAGCACCAGACCGTGCAGACCCTGGCCGCCGTCGCCAGTCGCAGCCATCAGGTCAGTGCCGAGCAAGGCCTGCTCAGCGGCGCGTCGGGCCTGACGCCGATCCAGCACTGGTTCTTCGACAGCGCCATTCCCGAGCGCCAGCACTGGAACCAGGCCTTGCTGCTGCAACCGACCCAGTCGCTGGATCCGCAGCACCTGGAGCAGGCCCTGTTGACGGTGCTGGAGCACCACGACGCCCTGCGCCTGCGCTTCAGCCAGGACTCGGGCGCGTGGCAGGCCGAACACCAGGCCCTGGGTGACGAGCCGCTGCTGTGGCACGTGCGCGTGCCGTCCATGGAGCGTTGCCTCGAACTGTTCAGCGACGCCCAGCGCAGCCTCGATCTGCAGCAGGGGCCGCTGATGCGGGCGCTGCTGGTGGACGGGCCGCAAGACCAGCAACGGCTGTTGATTGCCATTCACCACCTGGTGGTCGACGGGGTCTCGTGGCGCGTGCTGCTGGACGATCTGCAAAGCGTCTACCGCCAGTTGCTCGAGCAGCAGGCGCCGCGTCTGCCGCTGAAAACCAGTGCCCTGCGCGACTGGGCGGCGCGCTTGCAGGCCTATGCCGGCAGCGAGTCCCTGCGCGAAGAGCTGGGCTGGTGGCAGGACCAATTGGCCGGTCCCAGCGCCGAGCTGCCGGTGGAGCGCGCCCAGGGCGGGCAGCAACACCGGCACGGGCAGACCGTCAGCGTGACCCTGGATGCCCCGTGCACCCAGCAACTGCTGCAACAGGCGCCCGCCGCCTACCGCACCCAGGTCAACGACCTGCTGCTGACGGCCCTGGCGCGGGTGCTGTGCCGCTGGACCGGGCAGGACTCGGCGTTGATCCAGCTCGAAGGCCACGGCCGCGAAACCCTGTTCGACGACATCGACCTGACCCGCAGCGTGGGCTGGTTCACCAGTGCCTACCCGTTGCGCCTGACCCCGTTGCAGATCGAAGAAGCAGCCGGGCAGGGCGCCTCGATCAAGGCCATCAAGGAGCAATTGCGCGCGGTGCCGCACAAGGGCCTGGGTTATGGCGTGCTGCGCTACCTGGCCGACGACCTGAGCCGCCAGACCCTGGCCGCCTTGCCCCGGGCGCCGATCACCTTCAACTACCTGGGGCAGTTCGACCAGAGTTTTGCCCAGGACGCGTTGTTCCGCCCCCTGGACGAGCCGGTGGGCCCGGCCCACTCGCCGGACGCACCGCTGCCCAACGAGCTGAGCGTCGACAGCCAGGTGTATGGCGGCGAACTGGTGCTGCGCTGGACCTTCAGCGCCGAGCGCTTCGACAGCCAGACCATCACCGACCTGGCCGAGGCCTACCTGGGCGAGCTGCGCAGCCTGATTGCCCATTGCCTCAAGGACGATGCCGGCGGCCTGACGCCCTCGGATTTCCCCCTGGCTCGTCTGACCCAGGCACAGCTAGACGGTTTGCCGGTGCCGGCGGCGCAGATCGAAGACGTGTACCCGCTGACCCCGATGCAGGAGGGCATGTTGCTGCACACCCTGCTGGAGCCGGGCACTGGCCTGTACTACATGCAGGACCGCTACCGCATCAACAGCGCACTCGACCCCGAGCGTTTCGCCAAGGCCTGGCAGGCGGTGATCGCCCGTCATGAAGCCTTGCGCGCGTCCTTCTGCTGGAACGTCGGCGAGGACATGCTGCAAGTTATCCACAAGCCGGGCAGCACGCCGATCGAGTACCTGGATTGGACTGCGGTAGCCGAGGTCGAGCAGGAGCCCCAACTGCAAGCGCTGCTCAAGCGTGAGCGCGAAGCCGGGTTCGAACTGTTGGACAAGGCGCCGTTCCACCTGCGGCTGATCCGCGTCGGCGCCACCCGCTACTGGTTCATGATGAGCAACCACCACATCCTGATCGATGCCTGGTGCCGCTCGTTGCTGATGAATGACTTCTTCGAGATCTACAGCGCCCTCGGCGAAGGCCGCGACCCGCAACTGGACGTGCCGCCGCGCTATCGCGACTACATCGGCTGGCTGCAACGTCAGAGCCTGGCCGAGGCGCGCCAGTGGTGGCAGCGCAACCTGCAAGGGTTCGAGCAGACCACGCCGATCCCCAGCGACCGGCCTTTCCTGCGTGAACACGCCGGTGACAGCGGCGGCATGACCGTCGGCGACTGCTACACCCGTCTCGATGCCTGCGACGGTGCGCAATTGCGCGAGTTGGCGCAGCAGCACCAACTGACCATCAACACCTTCGCCCAGGCGGCCTGGGCCCTGGTGCTGCGGCGTTTGAGCGGCGAGCGCGACGTGCTGTTCGGCGTCACCGTGGCCGGACGCCCGGTGGAGATGCCGCAGATGCAACGCACGGTGGGGCTGTTTATCAACAGCGTCGCGCTGCGGGTCAAGATGCCGGCTGACGATCAGCCGTGCAGCGTGCGCCAGTGGCTCGGCGAGTTGCTGGCCAGCAACATGGAGCTGCGCGAGTACGAATACCTGCCGCTGGTGAGCATCCAGGAACACAGTGAACTGCCCAAGGGCCAGCCGCTGTTCGACAGCCTGTTTGTGTTCGAGAACGCGCCGGTGGAAGTCTCGGTGCTGGACCGTGCGCAAAGCCTCAATGCCACCTCGGATTCGGGCCGCACCCACACCAACTTCCCGCTGACGGCGGTGTGCTACCCGGGGGATGACCTGGGGCTGCACCTCTCTTACGACCAGCGTTACTTCGACGAGAACACCGTGCAGCGCATGCTGGGCGAGTTCAAGCGCCTGCTGCTGGCGCTGATGCACGGCTTGCACGGGGACATGGCCGACCTGCCGTTGCTCGGCGAGCAGGAGCAGCAATTCCTGTTGCACGACTGCAACCAGAGCGCCGGTGATTATCCGCTGGAGCGCAGTTACGTCGAGCTGTTCGAGGCGCAGGTGGCGGCCCATCCGCAACGCATTG
Organism: Pseudomonas sp. QD4; assembly: GCF_049199125.1. Taxonomy (NCBI): domain Bacteria; kingdom Pseudomonadati; phylum Pseudomonadota; class Gammaproteobacteria; order Pseudomonadales; family Pseudomonadaceae; genus Pseudomonas; species Pseudomonas sp. QD4. The sequence goes on along the minus strand of NZ_JBLZOM010000003.1, from coordinate 46,975 downwards.
CCGCCACCTGCCTGGATCAGCACCACAGCTATGCCGAGTTAAACCGACGCAGCAACCGCCTGGGGCATGCCCTGCTGGCCAAGGGCGTGGGCTTCGATCAACCGGTGGCGCTGCTGGCCGAGCGCGGCCTGGACCTGCTGGGCATGATCATCGGCAGCTTCAAGGCCGGGGCCGGTTATCTGCCCCTGGACCCGGGCCTGCCGAGCCAGCGCCTGGAGCGCATCATCGACCTGAGCCGGACCCCGTTGCTGGTGTGCACCGAAGCCTGCCGTGAACAAGCGCAGCACCTGCTCGACGAGTTGGCCTGTGCCCACCGCCCGCAATTGCTGGTGTGGGAGGCGGTGCAGGCCGGCGATTTTGCCGAGGGCAACCCGGGCCGCTACAGCGCCCCGGACAACCTGGCGTACGTGATCTACACTTCGGGTTCCACCGGTCTGCCCAAGGGCGTGATGGTGGAGCAGCGCGGCATGCTCAATAACCAGTTGAGCAAGGTGCCGTACCTGCAACTGAGCGAGGCCGATGTGATCGCCCAGACGGCGTCCCAGAGCTTTGATATTTCGGTCTGGCAGTTCCTCGCTGCGCCGCTGTTCGGGGCGCGGGTGGACATCGTGCCCAACGCCCTGGCCCAGGATCCCCAGGGCTTGCTGGAACACGTGCAGGCCCAGGGCATCAGCGTGCTGGAAAGCGTGCCGTCATTGATCCAGGGCATGCTCGCCCAGGAATCGGTGGCGCTCGACGGCCTGCGCTGGATGTTGCCCACCGGCGAGGCGATGCCACCGGAACTGGCCCATCAGTGGCTGCTGCGTTATCCACAGGTGGGGTTGGTGAATGCCTACGGGCCGGCCGAATGTTCCGATGACGTGGCGTTCTTCCGCGTCGACCAGGCCTCGACCCGTGGCAGTTACCTGCCGATCGGCACGCCCACCGACAACAACCTGCTGTACCTGATGGACGACGCCCTGGCCCTGGCACCCCTGGGTGCGGTCGGCGAATTGTGCGTGGCCGGCACCGGTGTCGGGCGCGGTTATGTCAGCGATCCGCTGCGCACCGCCCAGGTGTTCGTGCCCAACCCGTTCGGCGCGCCGGGCGAGCGTTTGTACCGTACCGGTGACCTGGCGCGGCGCCGCAGCGATGGCGTGCTGGAGTACGTCGGGCGCATCGACCACCAGGTGAAAATCCGCGGCTACCGCATCGAGCTGGGGGAAATCGAAGCCCGCCTGCACGAGCACCCGGACGTTCGCGAAGCGGCGGTCGGGGTGCAAGAGGGCGCCAATGGCAAGCACCTGGTGGGCTACCTGGTGGCCAGTGACTCGGCGCGCACGCCCGGCGAACGCCTGGAGCGGATCAAGCAGCAACTGCGCAGCGAACTGCCGGAATACATGGTGCCGCTGCATTGGCTATGGCTGGAGCGCATGCCTCTCAACGCCAACGGCAAGCTCGAGCGCAAGGCCCTGCCGGCCCTGGAAATCGGCCAGTTGCAAGGCCAGGACTACCTGGCACCGCGCAACGAACTGGAGCAGACCCTGGCCGCGATCTGGGCCGAGGTACTGAAGGTCGAGCAGGTGGGTATCCGCGACAACTTCTTCGAGCTCGGCGGCCACTCGCTGCTGGCCACGCAGATCGCCTCGCGGGTGCAAAAGCAACTGCAACGCAACGTACCGCTGCGGGCCATGTTCGAATGCAGCACGGTGCAGGAACTGGCCGAGTACATCGACGGCCTGGGCACCAGCGAAATCGATGAAGAAAAAGCCGACCGCCTGAGCGATCTCATGGCCGAACTGGAGGGCCTCTAACCCACTGACCCTGTAGCCGCTGCCGAGGCACGAGGCTGCGCTGTCCCCCTCCATCCGCCAACCCACCCGTAGGCGAATCCAAGGTCAGCCCAGCCTCCATCTTGCGCGGCAATCCTTGCTATAGTCCCGCCCCCATGCCCGCCAGCGCCCTCATCGTTGCTGCCGGGCATTGTTGTTTCAGACAGGTTTTCAAGAATCAAGAATCAAGAGTCAAGGATCAGGGACGATGACGGCACAGCTTTACTGGCGGGATATCGAGAGTCGGCAAGGCCGCTGGGTGGGCCTCGGGGTTCAGGTCGAGGGCGAGGCGCGCAAGCCCGAGCTGCACCTGCTGACCGGCAACAACTGGCGGATGCAACTGATGCTGGGCGCCACGCCACTGTTCTGGGCGACCATGGCCGGTTATTGCGACGGCGTGTGGCTGATCAGGAATGCCCAGGCGGCCGAGGCGCTGCAACTGTTGCCGAGCATCTCCTCGGCAGAGGTCGAACAGCATCAAGCGCTGGCCCCCGACGCGCGGCTCAAGGCCTGGAGCCGCCATTTCGTCAGCCAACTGCACAGCCTGCAAACGGACTTCTTCTACCCCGGCTACTGGATTGCCCGGGGCCTGCTGCCGGACCCGGACAACATTCGTGGCATCGAGCGCAACGGCGTTTCGGCCTGGTCCTTTGCCTCCATCGACGACACCTCCAGCCACCTGCCGGGCTGGCGCCTGCGGGGCACGGCGCTGGCCGACGACCTGGCCGTGGAGCCGGTGCACTGGATCAACTGGTGGTCCCACGACAGCAACCTGATACGCCTGCGCCGCGTCGACCCCACGGCCGGGCGCCTGAAGTGGTGGCGCAAGAAGGCGCGCGAGGGCAGCTTGCCGCCGATCCTGTTGTGGTTCGTTGGTGGCCTCAGTGCCTATGTGGTCCTTGATGGCCATTACCGCTTGCAGGCCGCCATCGAGGAAAACCGCCCGCCGCAGTTTATCGTCCTCAGCTCGACCCATATCCAGCCGGTGCAGCCCGACCCCGATTGGCAGCAACAGGTGCTGGAAACCTTGCGCCGGCAGATCGACAAGTACCCCAACTTCAACCCGGCGAGCATGAATGACGTGCTGATCCACGCCTTCGACGACCGCCCCGAGCATTCCCCGCAGACCCACACCTGGGTCGGGATCGATTCGGACCAGGCCTGGGTCGATGACGTCAGCCGGCATTTGCAGGCCCAGGGTGAAACCGGGCATTTGCAGGACATTATTCAGCGCAAGGCGTGAGCCTCGCGGGTGGCAGGCAGGGATTGAGGAGTGAAGGTGGAACAGATTTTCTGGCGTGATATCGAGGACCTCGCAGGCAACTGGAGCGGCCTGGGCGTGGACGTGAAACGGCCGTCCGCTGCTAAGCCGCCGTTGCGTCTGCTCAGTGGCGACAACCTGCGCATGCAACTGGTGCTGGGGGATCAGACCCTGCTCTGGGGCACCCTGTCGCGCTGCTTTTACGGGGTGTGGCTGATCCGCAACACCCTGCTCGAGCAACTGCCGCTGACCCTGGTCGAGGCCATTGATTCGCCTACGGTCGAACAGCATGCGCAACTGGCGCCGGCCTTGCGCTTAAAGGCCTGGAGCCGGTTTTTCATCGACCAGCTGCGGCACCAGCAGCCCGACTTCCTGTACCCCGGCTACTGGCTGGTGCGCGGCTTGTGGCATCAGCCGCTGAAGCTGATACAGCGCCAGTGGGCACAGGAACAGCGCTGGAATTTCGTCGGCGGCCAGGACGCCCTGAGCCATCTGCCTGAGTGGTCGATACGGGGCGACAACCTCCTGAGCAACCAGGAGCCCGGCGCGCCACGTTGGGTCGCACTCGGGGAAGCCGGCGGGGCGGTGGTCGGCCTGCACGCGGTGGACCGGTTTTCCGGACGCCTTACCGGACGCCTGAAGTGGTGGCGCAAAAAGGCGCGCGAGGGCAGCCTGCCGCCGATCCTGCTGTGGTACGTCAGCGGCCTGAATGCCTACCTGATCCTGGATGGCCATTACCGCTTGCAGGCGGCCCTGGATGAACAGGTCGCGCCGCAGTTCCTGGTCCTCAGCTCGCCGAAACTGTCCCATTACCGCCGCAATGAAGAAGAGGAACAGAAAGTCCTGAATGCCCTGCTGCGTCAAAGTGAAAAGAACAACCTCGACCTGAGCCACGTCAACCAGCGCTTGATCTACACCTTCGACGACCGCCCCTACCACAGAGTCGGCAGCCAGGCCTGGGCCGGTATCGCCTCGAACGAGGCCTGGGTCGACGAAGTGACCCGGTATTTGACGGCGCACGGCATGACCGAGCAGTTGCCGAATATCATTGAGCGGCGTGAGTGAGGTTGCGCTACAACCCCGTCGCCCCGATACCCTGTAGCCGCTGCCGCCAGGCTCGGGCCGCGTTCGGGCGCTGGCCCTCCACGACACCCCCAAACCACTGACACCCTATCGGCGGCTATCCTGGCCAGCGCAGCCCGGCGGCAGCGGCTACAGGTGCCTCAATCAATCTGACTTCCTGTTGCCTTTGGTCGCGGACACAGAGGTGCTGATCCACCTCTGCCTGCTGCTTGAATCAGGGAAACCGCGGGCGGTATGGCTTATTTCGGACCGAGGATTTTCAGCAGTTTGTCCGGCGAAGGCGCGCCTTGCTGCTGTTGCAGTTCGCCCTTGTCGTCGAGGTAGAAGATCGCCGGGGTGGCGGACAGTTCGAGTTCTTCCATCAGCTTCATGTTGGCGTCGAGCTTGGCCTGGATGGCTGCCGGGATTTTCGCCAGGGGCTTGAGGGTGCTGCTCTTGCCGGCCTTTTCGTGCTCGGCCAGGGTTTTCTGCGGGTCTTTGGCGGCGAGCAGGGCGGCGGATTTACCCGGGCTGTCTTCGCGGATGATGCCGACCATGATGTGCCGCAGCTGGACCTTGCCTGCGTTCACCCAGGGCCGCGCCTGTTCCCAGAACATGTTGCAGTACGGGCAATTGGGGTCGCTGAACAGGTACACGGTGCGCGGCGCGTCCTTGCTGCCGTCGGCGATCCAGTTGCTGGCTTCCATCTTGGCCCAGACTTCCTTGGACATCGGCGCGTACACCAGCTTTTGCAGGGGCTCGGCGCTCAGGTCCTTGCCGTCGGCGTCGTACAGGTTGCCCAGCAGCACGTGCTGACCGTCGGCGGTCAGGTACAGGGTCATGCCCCGGTTCTGGTACTGCGCGGCGTAGCCCTTGAGACCGCTGGGGGCGTCGAAGCTACCGATGATCTTGGCGCCCTTGGCTTCGATCTTGCGGATGGGCGCCGGCAGTTCTTCGGCGTGCAGCGCGGTTACCGGCAGCAGGGCGGCGCCCAGGGACAGGGTCAGCAGGTGGCGGATGAAGGGCATGGCAGTTTCCTTGAAGGGGCGAGCGCCGAGGTGTGCGGCGTGTCGAAGTTTTCCAGGGCGCGGGCCAGGCTGGCCTCGGACAGCTCGCCCAGATGGCTGCCCAACAGGCGCCCGTCGGCGCTGTAGAACAGGGTAGTCGGCAACGCCATCGAACCCACGGCCTTGCCGAGACGACCGCTGCCGTCGAACAGCACGTTGTTCAGGTTCAGACCCTGGGTGGCCAGGTAGGTGCTGACGCTTTGCATGCTTTCGGCCTGGTTGACGAACAAGAAGGTCAGGTCCGGGCGTTGCTGCTGGGCTTTTTCCAGCACCGGCATTTCTCGCCGGCACGGTGGGCACCAGGTGGCCCAGAGGTTGATCACCAGCGGGCCGCCCTGATAGTCGGTCAATTGCACGCTTTCGCCGGTGGCGCTGTGCAGGGTGATCTCGGGCAGGCGCGTGCCTTGCTCGTACAGGGTCAACGACAGGCTGGCCAGCATCCAGAACGCCAGGCCGCTGCCGACCCCGGCGCCCAGGGGCCGGCGCAGCGCCGGCCGGCGCCAGCCCCAGGCCAGCGCCCCGAGCACCAGGACAATGACCCCGGGCCAGACCAGGAAGCCGCCGTCGCGCAGGTCGACGATCTGCCACAGGTCATCGCGATAGTGTTTCCAGTAGGCCAGCACAAAGCCTGCGCGCGCGGCCAGGAGGCCGAGCAGGAACAGGCTGAACAGCACCGATTCGGGGTTTTCACCACCGCGCTTGGCCACCCTCCAGCCAATCAGGGTGGCGAGCGCCAATGCACTGATCAACAGCAGGTGGTTAAGGGCGATGGCAAAGGTGCCGATGGTAAAGGTCAGCATCAACGGGCTTCCCGGGTGATGGTCCAGCGTTGCAGAAAAGCCGCGGCATCCACCTCTCCGGTGATCCGCTGGCTACGACGTTCTTCGCCGTCCGGGCCGATCCACAGCAGGCTCGGCGGCCCCGGCACTTTATACCGGTTGAGCAGTTCGCGGCTGTCGGCGTTGTCGGCTGTGACATCCAGGCGCAGCAGGCGCACGTCGCTCAGGGCCTGCATGACAGTGGCCTGGCCGAACACCTGCTTCTCCATGACTTTGCACGACACGCACCAGTCGGCGTAGTAGTCCAGCAGCACCCATTGGCCCTGGGCCTTGGCACTGTCGAGGGCGCCTTGCAACTCGGCCGGGGTCTTGACGGTATGGAACGCTTCGTCGGTGGTCGCGGCGCTGGCGACGTTGCCGTCGCTGTAGACCTGCAAGGGTTGCCACAGGTTGTCGCTGCCGCCGGCAGCGCCCACCAGCAGCAGGCTGCCCCACAAGCCGACCAGCAGCGCGCCGGCACCGAACAGGTGCAGCAGCCGTCCGGCAATGGCCCGTTGTTGCCAGGTGGCGTAGGCCAGCACCAGGCCCAGGGCGCCCCACAAGCCCATCCACAGGCTGGCGTCCAGCACCGGGCGCAGCATGTAGATCGCGGTGCCGAGGAACATGAAGCCGAACGCGCCCTTGAGCAGGTTCATCCACGGCCCGGGCTTGGGCAGGAAACGGTTGCCCACGGTCACCAGCAGCAACAGTGGCAGGCCGATGCCCAGGCCCAGGGCAAACAGGGCCAGGCCGCCGAATACCAGGTCGCCGGTCTGGGCGATATACAGCAGGCCGCCGGCCAGGGGCGCGGTCATGCACGGGCCGACCAGCAAGGCGGAGAGGGCGCCGAGAATGCCGCAGCCGATCAGGCTGCCGCCCTGGCGCTGACGGCTGGCGTCTTCCAGGCGGTCGCGCAGGAAGGCGGGCAATTGCAATTCGAAGAAGCCGAACATCGGCAGCGCCAGCAGTACGAACAGCGCGGCGAAGCTGCCCAGGACCCAGGGCTGTTGCAGCCAGGCTTGCAGGTTGCTGCCCAGCAGCGCGGCAATCACGCCCATGGCGGCATACACCAGGGCCATGCTCAACACATAGCTGCTGGCCAGGGCCAGGCCGCGACGGGGGCTGGCGCCACTGCCCACCACCAGCCCGCCGAGGATCGGCAGCATCGGCAGCGAGCACGGGGCAAAGGCCAGCACCAGGCCCAGGCCGAAGAACAGCAGCAGGCTCCAGCCCAGGCTCTGCTGTTGCAGGCTGCTGGCCAGGGCCTGGTCCGCCGCTTGCGTGGTGTTGCCAGCCAGCGCCGGGCTGCCCCCCAGGTCAACCTCCAGCGATTGCGGCGGGTAGCACAGGCCAGCGTCGGCGCAGCCTTGCCAGCCGACCTTGATCTTGCCACTGGCGCCGGCCGGGATCTTCAGTTCCAGGCCCTGGCGATAGACTTGCTGGGCGCCGAAAAACTCATCGCTATGGGCCTCGCCCTCGGGCAGCGGCGGTTTGTGCGCATCCGCCAGGCCATCGAGTTTCAGCCGCTGTTGATAGAGGTAGTAGCCATCGGCAATTTGCCAATAGAGCTGGGTCTCTCCGGAGTCGAGACGTTGTGAAGTGAACACGAAAGCCTTGCCGACCGGCAGGAAGTCCGGCTTGACCTCGAACGGGTTATTCCCCGCCTGGGCCACGGCCGAGACCAGTAAACACAGCAAAATAAACAATCGACGCATGCTAAAGCCTTAAACCTTTGGGGGCAGCGAGCACAATGGCGGGTGGCGATTAACCGATGATTAACCCTGCGCAGCTTGTGGCGTTGGCCGTGCGGGCCATAATGTCGGCTTAATCCCGCGCGGTCTTAATCTACGCTTTTCTACAGGTCTCACCATGCACGTACTTGTCTGTGAAGATGATGAGCTGATCGCCAGCGGCATAGTCGCCGGTCTCACGGCCCAGGGCCTGACCGTGGAGCATGTCGCCACCGCTTCCGCGGCGCGGGCCATGCTTGGGGTGGCCGAGTTCGATGTGATGGTGCTCGACCTGGGCCTGCCTGATGAAGACGGCCTCAAGCTGCTCAAGCAACAGCGCCAGCAAGGCCTGGAGATTCCGGTGTTGATCCTTACCGCACGCGATTCGGTCACCGACCGCGTCGACGGCCTGCAGGCCGGTGCCGACGATTACCTGCTCAAACCCTTCGACCTGCGTGAACTCGCCGCACGCCTGCACACCCTGTTGCGCCGGGTGGCCGGGCGCAGCGTCAACCTGATCGAGCATGGCCGCCTCAGCTACGACCCAAGCACCCGGGAAACCCTGCTCGGCGGCGCACCGGTAGACCTTTCCCGACGCGAGCAGGCGCTGCTCCAGGCGCTGCTGCACAACCGTGGTCGGGTGCTCTCCAGCGAGCAGCTCAAAGACAGTGTCTACGGCTTCAACGACGAGCTGGAGAGCAACGCGCTGAACGTGCACATCCACCACCTGCGGCGCAAGCTCGGTAACGGCATCGTCGAGACCGTGCGCGGCCTGGGCTATCGCCTGGGGCCGGCAGATGGCGGGGAGGACGCCTGAGTGATGAGCCTGCGCCTGCGCCTGAGTCTGACCCTGGGCGCTGCCTTTATCCTGATCTGGGCCCTGGCGGCGGCCTGGATGCTCAGCGACCTGCGCAATCAGATGATGTTTTCCCTCGACCAGCGCCTGGTGGCTTCGGCGCGCATGGTCGCCGGCCTGCTGGAGCAGTTGCCGGAGCTGCCGAACAAGGGTGAGGGCACCCATTTCAGTGCCCAGCAATTGAACGTCCCCGGCGGCATGGCGTGCCAGGTCAGCTCGTTGCGGGGCGAGATCCTGGCCCGGAGCCACAGCACCCCGGAGCAGAAACTGGAGGCCGAAAAACTGGGGTTTCATGATCAGATGATTGACGGCGCGCGCTGGCGCAGTTTCACCCTGGCCCGCGACAACCTGCGCATTACCACCGCTGATCGCCAGGTGGAGCGCGAAGCCCTGAACATGTCGGTGCTGCTGGCGGCCTCGGTGCCGGTAGGCGTGGCGCTGCTGGGGTGCCTGTGGCTGTTCTGGCTGGGCATCGGCCAGGGCCTGGCGCCGCTCAATCGTATTCGCGACGCTTTGATGCGGCGCAGCGCCGATTCCCTGGAGCCGTTGCAGATCGATCCGATGCCCAGTGAACTGCGGCCGTTGGTGGAAACCCAGAACCAGCTGTTCCAGCGCATCGCCAAGACCCTGGAACGGGAACGCCGCCTGACCGGCGACGCCGCCCACGAACTGCGCAGCCCACTGACGGCGATCAAGACCCACCTGCAAGTGGCGCGCATGACCGAGGGGGCCGCGCGCGACCAATCCCTGGCTCGCGCCGAAGAGGGCGCCGACCGCATGCACCGGACCCTGGAACAATTGCTGCTGCTGGCCCGGGTCGAGGGCAGCCTGTCGTTCGACGACGGCGTGCAGTGCAACGCCGAGCAGGTGGCGCGCCTGGCGATCCAGGACGCGGCCAGCGGCGCGCGCCAGCGGATCCGTCTGCACCTGAACGACTCGGTGGCCACCGCACCGGTGGAAATGCCCTCGGTGCTGGCGATTGCCGCCCTGCGCAACCTGCTGGACAACGCCTTGCGCCACACACCGGACGACGCGCCGGTGGAGCTAACCCTGGAAACCGTCGGCAGCCGTGTGCGCTTCCAGGTGCGCGACCATGGCCCCGGTATTGCCCAGGAAGACCTGCAGCACCTGACCCAGCGTTTCTGGCGCAATGGCCAGAGCACCGGCTGTGGCCTGGGTCTGGCGATTGTCCAGGCGATCGTCCAGCGCTGCGGTTGTGCCTTGCTGTTCGACAGCCGGCCGGATGGCCTGCGGGTCGAATTGACCTTGCCGCTGCACGCCGCCTGATCCCACTCCAGGGCATCACGCCCTGGGTCTTTTTCGTGACTGGAGCAACGCGGCTGATGACCGCTCGCGGGCCCACGTCGCCGGATGCGGATTGCCCGGCACCTGCCGTTGAGCAATTAACTGTCCCCTGGGTGTAAATCCCTGTCGTGCTGGTGCGTTTCCAGAACAGGAAAACCTGCGAGTGTGCGCCGTCACGGCTGCCTCTGGCTGGTGAGCAGTTTTGGTCAATTCCAGCGTGAGGGTTTGCGATGTCAGCCGTTACCAGCCTTATTGAAGATCAGCCCGCGCGGGTCAGCCCCGCGCCGGCCGAAACCCTGTATCAGTTCAACGAATCGCCGTTGCTGGCGCGTCAGGCCCGCCAGGAGTCCAACGCCCGCAGTTACCCACGGCGCATACCGTTGGCGCTCAAGCGCGCGCGCGGCATTTATGTCGAGGACGTCGAAGGCCGGCGCTTTATCGATTGCCTGGCCGGTGCCGGCACCCTGGCCCTGGGGCATAACCACCCGGTGGTGATCGAGGCCATCCAGCAAGTGCTGGCCGACGAATTGCCGCTGCTGACCCTGGACCTGACCACGCCGGTCAAGGACCAGTTTGTCCAGGACCTGTTCGGCCTGTTGCCCCAGGCCCTGGCCGACGAGGCGAAGATCCAGTTTTGCGGCCCCACCGGCACCGACGCGGTGGAAGCCGCGTTGAAGTTGGTGCGAACCGCCACCGGCCGCAGCACCGTGCTCTCGTTCCAGGGCGGTTACCACGGCATGAGCCAGGGCGCCTTGAGCCTGATGGGCAGCCTGGGCCCCAAGCGCGCGATGGCCGGCCTGTTGAGCAGCGGTGTGCAGTTTCTGCCCTACCCCTACGACTACCGCTGCCCGTTCGGCCTGGGGGGCGAGGCCGGGGTCAAGGTCAACCTGCATTACCTGGAAAACCTGTTGAGCGACCCGGAAGCCGGCGTGCAATTGCCGGCGGCGGTGATCGTCGAGGCGGTGCAGGGCGAGGGCGGGGTGATCCCGGCCGATCTTGATTGGCTGCGCGGTCTGCGGCGGATTACCGAGAAGGCCGGCGTGGCGCTGATCGTCGACGAGATCCAGAGCGGTTTCGGCCGCACCGGCAAGATGTTTGCTTTCGAACACGCGGGGATCATTCCCGATGTGGTGGTGATGTCCAAGGCCATTGGCGGCAGTTTGCCGATGGCGGTCATGGTCTATCGCGAATGGCTCGACACCTGGTTGCCGGGGGCCCATGCCGGCACCTTCCGTGGCAATCAGATGGCCATGGCTACTGGATCGGCGGTGATGCGTTACCTCAAGGAGCATCGCCTGCCGGAACACGCGGCTGCCATGGGGGAGCGCTTGACCGAGCACTTGCGGATCCTGCAACGCGAGTTCCCGCAACTGGGGGATATTCGTGGCCGTGGGTTGATGCTCGGCGTCGAGCTGGTCAACCCCGAAGGCGAGCGCGATGCCCAGGGCCACCCGCCGCACTACGGGCAGTTGGCGCCACTGGTGCAGCGCGAGTGCCTCAAGCGCGGGTTGATCCTGGAGTTGGGCGGACGCCATGGCAGCGTCGTGCGTTTCTTGCCGCCGTTGGTGATTACCGCGGCGGAAATTGACCAGGTGGCGAAGATTTTCAGCCTGGCGGTGGCTGCTGCGGTGAGCAGTTTGTAATTTATTGCCGCGCTGATCCGTTCCTTTTACACAGTGGCCGCGCACGTGGCGTGGCGAACCTTATATCGATGGAGACACGCAATGACTTCAGTATTTGACCGCGAGGACATCCTCTTTCAGGTAGTGGTCAACCACGAGGAGCAATACTCGATCTGGCCCGACTACAAAGCCGTGCCACAAGGCTGGCGCACCGTCGGCAAGAGCGGCTTCAAAAAGGAATGCCTGGCCTATATCGAAGAGGTCTGGACCGACATGCGCCCCCTGAGCCTGCGCCAGAAAATGGATGGCCAGGCCGTCGCGGCGCAGTAAATCCCAGATACGCCGCGCCTGTAGCCGCAGCCTGCGGCAGCGGCTACAGGGCTCACCAAAACGCCGTGATGTGTCAGGTGTGCTTGGCGCAGCCTGCGGCCGTGGCCACAAGGGTGTAGCTCAATGGCAAGCGCCATGGCGCTTCTTTGAGGTGCCATTCTTCCTGGTCGTCCAAGACCATCTGTCCAGGCAGCGCTTCCCAGGGAATACTTTGGTGTTCCACCAGGGCGCTGATCTGCAGGCCATATTTCAGCAGTGCGGTGATGACCTCGCCCAGGCCGTGGTTCCATTCGTAGCTTTGGCTGGCCTTGATCCGGACCTCGCTTTGCACATAGGTCGTCTCATCGTTCCAGCTCAGCGGCTGCGCCTGTTCGAAGTAGGGGCGGTCCACCACCAGGGCGTCTTGGCGATCTTCGTTGAGGCTCATCATCATTGGGTGCCCATCGCGCAGGAACAGCCGGCCACCGGGCTTGAGCAGTTCACTGACGGTGCGTGCCCATTGGTCGATGCTCGGCAGCCAGCACAGGGCGCCGATGCCGGTGTACACCAGGTCGAAACTCGCCTTGGGCAGCACCTCGCAGGCCGCGTAGACATCGGACTCCACATAGGTGATCGGCGTGGCGCATTGCTGCGCCAGGCTGCGGGCCTGGACCAGCGACGCCGCGGAGAAATCCAGCCCGCTCATCTGCGCGCCGAGGCGCGCCAGCGACAGCGTGTCGGTGCCGATATGGCATTGCAGATGCACGGCCCGCAGGCCGCGGATATCGCCCAGCAGCGGTTGATCGAAACGCACCACGCACGACAGGTGGTGGGGGTCGTCGAGGTAGCGCTGAAATGCATATTCCTCGGACGCGGCATGCAGCGGTGCGCGTTCGTCCCAGTTGGCTTGGTTGAGCTTGAGGTAGTCGCTCATGGGGCAGGGCTCCTGTCGGTCCTTGAAGGCGAACGGCAGGTTAGCACCGGCTTGGGGGCTATTTCCTGAAGGTTTTTGTAAGCGCGTAACGGCCTGTAGGCGCCGGGTTGCGGATGCCCGCTCGCCGGCTCCCGTTTACAGCGCTCAGGATTGAGGCGCGAGGGCGCGGGTGACCTGGCCGATGTTGGTTTCCAGCTCGGTCAGGGGGTCGTCGCTGTCGGTTTGCAGTACCAGCAACTGGCTGCCTGCGGCGCTGATCGCGGCTTTCACGGCGTCGGACGGTTGGCGGTGGTGGAGGACGATGGCCACGTCGTTGTCCTTGAGCTGGGTCTTGAGTTGTTCAAGGGTTTGGGGCGTCCATTCGTTGTCGGGCCGTGCATCGACGCCGATCGACTCCAGGTTGAGCCCGCTGATCAGGTAACCGAAGTGTTCGCTCAAGCTGAACGTGCTGAGGTTATCGGCATCGGCCAGGCGCGCTTCGCTGTCGGCGCTGAGTTTGAGCAGGCGCTGCTTGAGCGCGGCCAGGTTGGCTTCGATCTTCGGTTTGGCCTCGGGGGCCAGGCGCACCAGGTCGGCGGCGAGCACATCGGCCATGCGCCCCAGGTTGTTGCTCGACAGCCAGGGCTGGCTGTTCAGGCCATCGGTCTTGCCCGGTTGCAGGGCGATGCCCGGCAAGGCGCCATCCACCGGCCGCGCGGCGTCGACTTCGACCACATGGATATTGCTGCGCCGGGCGTTGGGGTACAGCGGATCGTCGGGCCAGATCGAGCGCAGGCCAATCACCGCGTCGGCGCTCAGGGCCAGTTTGCTCAGGGCCGGGGCGCCGCGCCCGGTGAAGTAGGCGGTCTGCCGCGAACCCGGGAGGTTGGCCGGTGCTGCCCGCTCCAGCTTGACCGGCGTGCCTTGCAGCAATATCTGCCCCAGGCCGAAGGTCACCGGCAACGAGGCCAGTACGGTGACCGGCTTGCTGGCCGTGGCCGAGTGCAGGGCCGCATTGCCCAGGCCGTTGCTGGCGAGCATGTGCATCGGCTCGAAGCGTTCGACGGCGCCGGCATGGCTGATGCCGAGCCCGGCCAGGGCCAGGGCGACGGTCAGGTGACGCAGGGGAGTGTGCATTGAACGAAGCATTTATCCGATATTCCCTTTCAGACTGGGGACCGTGCCGCGGGCGATGGCGGCGAGGGCGAAGGCGATGCCGGCCACCAGGATGATCGCGGCGCCGGAGGGGATGGGCAGGTCGAACAGGATCGGCGCGAGAATCCCGCACAGGGTGCTGACCGTGGCGATCAACACCGAGATCCAGAAAAAGCCCTTCAGCGACTGGCTTAGCAGGCGTGCGGCAGCGGCCGGGATCACCAGCAGCGCGCCGACCAGGATCGCGCCGATCACTTTCACCGCCGCCACGGTGATCAGAGTCACCAGGATCACGAACAGGTAATCCAGGCTTTTCACCGCCACCCCGCGCACCGCTGCCAGTTGCGGGTTGAAGCTGGCGAGCATGATGCGGTTGTACAGCGGCAGGCTCAGGCCCATGACCAGTGCGCCAACCACGGCCAGCACCAGCAGGTCGTTGCCGTTGACCGTCAGCACCGAGCCGAACAGCACGTTCTCCAGAATGTGCACGTTGATCTTGCCCGCCAAAATCAGCAGCAGGCTGGCGCCCAGGGCCAGGGACACCGAGAGGAACACGCCGATCAGGGTGTCCGGCGCCAGGCCCGTGCGGTTGCGCAGGTAGTTGAGCAGGATGCCGAACAGCAGGCAGTAGCCGAAGAGGCTGCCGTAGGGCCCGGTGTAGGGTTCGCCCAGGAGGATGCCGATGGCGACCCCGGTCAGCGCCGCGTGGCCCACGGCTTCGGAGAAGAACGCAAAGCGCTTGACCACCACCAGGGTGCCCAGGCCGCCCAGCACCGGGCCGATCAACAGGCCGGCGAGCAGGGCGTTGACCACGAAACCGTAGGCCAGGGCTTCGGGTAAATAACCGGAAGAGGCCCAGCCCTGGATCATCAAACGGAAGGCTTCATAACTCATCAGGCAGCACTCCCGCTGACAACGTCGGCAGCGCGCGGGTGGGTGGAAAACAGGGTCAGCAGGCGTTCCGGAGTCAGGGCCTGTTGCGGGTGGGCGTCGAACAGCACGCGACGGTTGAGGCCGGTCACCCGGTCCGCCAGGCGCCCGACCGCTTCCAGGTCGTGCTCGATCCACAGCAGGGTGATCCCGGCGCGGCGCCAGTCGCCCAGCAGGCGCTCGAAGACCTGGATCCCGGCTTCGTCGAGGGCCGACATCGGCTCATCCAGCACCAGCAGTTGCGGGGCCGGGATCAAGCCCTGGGCCAGCAGCACGCGCTGGCGTTCGCCGCCGGACAGCGCGCCCATGCGCCGCTTGCGTTTGTCCTGCATGCCGACCCGCTCCAGGGCTTCGCCGATGGCCCCGGCGTAATGCCGGCTGAGGCCGAGGAACGCCGGGCGGCGCTGGCACATGGCGGCCATGAAGTCGTCGACGGTCATCGGCAGGCCGCGGTCGAATTCCAGGGCCTGGGGCACGTAGCCGATCACCCCCGGTTCGCCCGGCCATTGCAGGCTCAGCTGGCCCTGGTGCGGCATCTGCCCGAGCAGGGTCTTGATCAGCGAGCTCTTGCCGCCGCCGTTGGGGCCGACCAGGGCGTGCACGGTGCCGGGTTGCACGGCAAAACTCACGTTGTCGAGGATGGTGGTGCGGCCCAGGGTCAGGCTGACCTGGGCGAACTCGATGGACGGGCCGCGGGTCAGGGTTTCAATGGCGGTCATGCCCCGGCCTCCTGAATCGCCCGGACCACGGTGTCGAGGTTGCCGGTCATTTCCTTTTCATACTTCTCGGCGCTGTAGTCGCCATAGGAAATATGCGACAGCGGGTACAGCTTGACCCCGGATTCGCGCTGGATGGTGTCGACGTAGGTGGACGGGAAGTCCATCTCGGAGAAGATCACCTTCACGTCCAGTTCACGCAGTTGGTCGATGGTCTTTTTCAGCTGGCTGGGGCTGGGCTCGATGCCGTGGGCCGGTTCGACCACGGCCGTGACTTCCAGGCCGAATTCGCGCAGCAGGTAGTCGTAGGCCGCATGCACCGTGGCCACTCGCAGGTCGGCGTTGGGGGCCTTGGTCAGCTTGGCCAGGGCGTCGGCGCGCATCTGCCGCAGGCGCTTGCCATAGGCACGGGCGTTCTGGGTGTAGGTCTTGGCGTTGTCCGGGTCCATCTTGCCCAGCTCGCGGGCGATGTTGTTGACCTGGGCAATGGAGGCGCTGATGGAGAGGAAGGTGTGCGGGTTGACCACCTTGCCCGCGCCCCGAGCGGCGACACCGGTGGCGGCCAGCAGCGGTACGTTTTCGTTGGCCTCGATCACCGGGATGTCGGGGCGCTCGCTGGCGGCGATCATGCGGTCGGCGAAGTCATCGTGGCCCACGCCGTTGAGCACAATCACGTCCAGGGTGCCGATGCGCTTGATGTCTTCGGCGCGCGGTTCGTAGGCGTGGGGGTTGAAGCCGGCGGGAATCAGCGGCACCACCTCGGCCTTGTCGCCGACGATATTGGCCACATAGCTGTAATACGGGTGCAGGGTGATGCCGATGCGCAGGCGCTTGGCCTGATCGGCCTGGGCCAGGGGCGCCAGCAGCAGGGCCAGCAGGCCGACCAGCAAACCGCGCAGCAGCGGGCGACGTAGAGATGAAATAGGCATGGGCAAGCAGTCTTCTCTCGGGTGAATGCGGAGTTTCAGTGCCGATGCTGGCGGGTCACCCCGGCATCGAATTGCGCGACCACTTGTTTCCAGCCGGCATCGAGCAGGGCCTGGTCACTGAAGTCGGTCGGGGCGGCGAGGGGCTTGCTGCGGTTGAGCCAGATGTCCGGGTTGGTCGGGTCAGCGCCGATGCGCATCACAAACGAGCCCGCCACCTCCGGGTTCTGGCTCAGGCCGACATAGGCCTGGCCGAGCAATTGCCAGGCGTGGTCGCCACGGCTGACCGAGCTGGCGTCCTGGGCAAAGGGCGCGAAACCTTCTGTGGCCAGTTGCGCGGGGCTAGGCAGCGCCTGGGCCTCGGCTTGCAGCAGGTGGATTTCATCGAGGGTCACCCGCAGGTCGGCGTAGATCCCCTGTTCGCCGGCGCTGAGGTCGCGTCGGGCGTCCAGTTGATGACTGTCGACGCTGCTGACGGTCTGCGACTCGCCGCGCAGCAGCGCCACCGAACCGGCCACGGCCAGGATCACCAGGCACAACAGCAGCACGTACAGGGTTTCATGGCCGGCGCCGGCAGGGCGCACGATCTGGGTTGTGGAGGCGCTCATGGGGCCTCGATATCGGCTTGGTCGATTTCCACCACGTGGCCGGGGCCGGCGTCGAACAGCACGTAGAACTCGGACGCCGGCTTCTTGAAGGTCAGTGTCGAGTCGGTGCCCAGCTTGCCCGGGACGAGGATGGTCTCGTCGTAGCCGATCACGTCCAGGGTCACCCCTGGGGCGCCACTGCCGTCGGAGAAGCCGCCGGTGCACTGGATCTGCTCGGCGTCGATGGCCTTGCATTCGCACATCGGGTTGTGGGCCAGGGCATTGCCGCTGAATGCGGCGCCGGCGGCCAGCAGCAGCGCGCTGCCCAGCAGGCGCAGGCGGGAGATGGGTGCGGCGAAGATCATGGTTTGCCTCCTTGTTTGTTCAGCCAGGCAATGGTGGCGGGCGACGCTTGGCTCAGGGGGATGGCGGCCTGGTGCATGCTGCCGTCCCAGCCTTCCATGGTGATCCACAGTTCGGCGTCGGCCTTGGTTTTTTCCGCGACCGGCAAGGTGGCGCCCATGCGGTACGGGGTGCCGAAGAAAATCACCCCGGCGGCGCGCAGGCTGCGCGGTTTGCCGATGCGCAGGTACGTGGCCTTGACCTGATCGATACAGGCCTCGCACAGGGCCGCATTGAAGCTCTTCATGTAGCCGGCCGGGCCGTCGAAGCGCGGTGCTTCATTGCGCAGTTCGGCCAGGCGCAGGCTCCAGGGCCCGACCTGGATTTCCCCGAGTTCCCGTTCGCCCAGGCCGCTGTCACCGCGAAACAGCGCGGCGTCGGCAAAGTACTTGGGCATGAACCCCAGGGGGACCAGCAACAGCAGGATGTTCAGGTGGAAACGCCATTTGTGCCACAGCCGGCTCAGGCCCGAGGTCGGTGTGGTCGTGGTTGCCTGGCTCACAGGTTGCCCTCCGGGGTGTCGGTGTTCATCGCCGGGACAGCCCGGGGCGGGGTGCTGCCACGGGCCGGTTTGTTACTGCGCTTGAGCGCGTGGGCGGTGGCCAGGGCGGTGCGTTTGGTCCAGATCAGCAGGCCGCTGAGGACCATCATGCTCAGCAGCAGGCCGAAGAAGAACCAGATCAGCTTGATCCACAGGCCGCCGAAATCGCCGGTGTGCAGCGGGCGCATGGATTCGGTGACGAACTCCAGGGCGTTGCGGTCCGCCAGCAGGCTGGAGCTGTCCACCGAGCCGGTGTAGGGGTTGATGTTGGCGGTCTGGAACATCAGCGGATACCAGCCGCGGCCGCCAATGTACAAGTGGCTGTAGGCGTTGCTCGGCAGGCTGACGAAGCTGATGTCGAAGCCGGGGATTTTCTGCGTGGCGATGCTGATGGCTTCATCCAGGCCGATCATCGCCGCCGGCTTGCCGTCGGCCGAAATCGGCACGTTTTCGCGGGCGATCACCGGGACGATCGGTTCGCTGGAGATGCTGATGTGGTTGTCGCCCAGAATCGCCCGGATCAGAAACCAGATGCCGGTGATGGAAATCACCGCAATAAACCAGATCGACCACAGGCCGCTCAGGCGGTGGAAATCGCCCCAGAAGATCCGCGCCCCGTGCCTGAAGCGTACGGGCTTGAAGAAGCCTTTCCAGAATTTCTTGTACACCACCAGGCCGGTCACCAGGGACGCCAGCATCGGCAGCCCCAGCAGCGACACCAGGTACCAGCCCCAGCTGTAGCCGTTGGTGAACGGCACCAGCCACCAGCCATGCAGGGCGCGGGTAAAGGCCTGGAAGTCGAACTGCGGGCTGACCCCCTGGATCGCCCCGGTGTACGGGTTGACGTACACCGTGACCGAGCGCCCGTCGGGGTAGTTGATGCCCACATCCAGGGCGAAATGCGCTTCGTCGGGGGTGCTGATGGACTCGACCAGCAGCTGCGGCTCGGCCTGCTTGATGGCCGCGACCACCTGGTCGTAGCTGAGGGCCTGGGCATCATCCGACGGTTTGCTGGCCCGGACATCCGGGTTGGCCAGCCACACGATCTCCTGGCTGACCACCGCCAGGGTGCCGGTGACGCACACGATCAGCACAAAGAACCAGATGGGCAGCGCCAGCCAGCTGTGGACGAGAAACCAGATTTTTGAGCGAGACTTCTTCGACATTGAATGCACGTCTTGATTCGAGGAGTGGAGCCGCTTTGGCAAATTGCCATCATGCCCCGGGCACAAAAAGTGGAGGCACAGGTTTAGCCAACGCGGCCGGCTGCATCTAATTAAGACGAATGAGAATCTTAAAACCCGCAGGTGGATATGAAAGGAAATGTTTCAGAGCCAGCCAGCGGCCCACCGGGCCCCGAGCCTGGGCCAGGCCACAGGGGGCGGGAGGGCGGGTGAGCCGCTAACGGTCAGGCAGGGCGCGGGCGGCGGTGAGGTGCCGCAACGTTCGGGCTCAGGCCTGTTGAAACATCTGCGCTGCGCGCTGGCTGATTTCTTCGTTGCTGAGGTTTTCCTTGCGGCTGGCGAGGAACCACAGGTGGCCGAACGGATCCTTCAGGGTGCCGCTGCGGTCGCCGTAGAACTGGTCCTTGACCTCGGACACCACCTGGCCGCCGGCAGCGATGGCCTGGGCGAACTGCTGGTCGACGTCCTTGACGTACAGGTGCAGCCCTACCGACGGCGAGGCCTGAGGGTTGCTCAAGGGGCCCTGCTCGCAGGGGCTGCCGAGCATGATCGGGCAGTCGCCGATGCGCAGTTCGGCATGGCCGATGCCGCCGTCGGGCATGCTCAGGCGCATGACTTCAACGGCGCCGAAGGCCTTTTTATAGAACTCGATGGCCTCGGCGGCCTTCTGGATGCCCAGGTAGGGGGTGATGCTGGGGTAGCCCTCGGGAATCGGATTCACGCTCATGACGCTTCTCCTGGATCGTGGTGAGTGACGCGGGTGGGCCGGTTTTTCCGGTGGATTCACTATAGGCCCGGGCGTCATTGGCCCTGGTGCGAGCCGACGAGGTGTCGCCCTGGCAACAGTGGCGCGCTGTTGGCCGGGCAACAGTGATCCAGCAGTTTGCTCGCCAGGGCAACCTTCACTGCTGGTCGCACTGGCGCAACTGCTTGAATCCATTGGCTAAAACTTCCGGCATGGAAGCTGCAATGGCCCTGGCAGACCTTTATTCACCCGAGAGCGCTGCATGCCTTCCTTGCCTGAATCTGCCGTTTACCCCATTCATTCGCCCGCTGCCCATGTGATCCGCGACGAGGCCGAAGCCATCAGCGTCGCCGAGCGGGTCGCCGCCGTGCTGCTGGAACAGGACGCCGAGCGCGACCGCAGCCGCGAGGTGCCGGTCGAGGTGGTCGACCTGTATTCCAACAGTGGCCTGTGGGGCATCAGCGTGCCGCGCGAGTTTGGCGGGGCCCAGGTGTCCTACGCGGTCCTGGCACGGGTGATTGCGATCATTTCGGCGGCCGATCCGTCCCTGGGGCAGATCCCGCAGAACCACTACTGCCTGCTGGAGGACATCCGCTTGCAGGGCAGCGCCGAGCAGCAGGCGCATTTTTTCGCCCTGGCCCTGCAAGGCCATCGCTTCGCCAATGCGTTGTCGGAAACCGGCGGCAAGAACGTGCAGGACATCCAGGCCACCATTCGTCGCGAGGGTGACGGCTACCGCGTCAATGGCCGCAAGGGTTACTGCACCGGCTCGCTGTATGCCCACTGGCTGGCGGTACTGGCCCTGGACGAAGAGCAAAAGGGCCAGTTGGCCTTTGTGCCCCGTGGCACCCCGGGGCTTTCGGTGATCGATGACTGGGACAGCATGGGCCAGCGCACCACCTCCAGCGGTACGGTGCTGGCCCAGGACCTGTATGTACCGGCCTTCAACCTGTTTCCCACCTACCGCTCCTATGAAAGCCCGACCCTGGCCGGGCCGTTCGCCCAACTGACCACCGCCGCCATCGACGCCGGGATCGCCCGCGCCGCGCTGCGCGACACTGTGACTTTTGTGCAGCAGCATGCGCGGCCATGGATCGACGCCGGTGTGGAAAAAGCCAGCGAAGACCCGCTGACCATCATTCAGATCGGTGCCCTGGACATCCGCCTGGAAGCCGCCGAGGCCCTGCTGGAACGTGCCGGCCTGGCCCTGGATGCGGCGCGCCCGGTGCCCGATGAAGACAACGTGGGCCGGGCCTCGCTGGCGGTGGCCCGGGCCAAGGTGCTGACCACCGAGATTGCCATCGAGGCCAGCAACAAGCTGTTCGAACTGGGCGGCACCCGCTCGACCCTGAAAAAGCACAACTTCGACCGTCACTGGCGCAACGCCCGGGTGCACACCTTGCACGACCCGGTGCGCTGGAAGTACCACGTGCTCGGCAACTGGCTGCTCAATGGCGTGAAGCCGCCGCGCCACGACTGGTCCTGAGGCACACGTCATGGCTGAGTGGCTGAAGAATATTTACTGGGCCGATATCGGCCAGGCCTGCCTCGATACCCTGAGCATGCTGTTTGCCGCCCTGGGTTTTACCGTGCTGCTGGGGCTGCCCCTGGGGGTGTTGCTGTTTCTCACTGGCAAGCGCCAGTTGCACGAGGCCATTGGCGTCTACCGGGTGCTGTCGGTGATCGTCAACATACTGCGTTCGCTGCCGTTCATCATTCTGCTGATTGTGCTGATCCCCCTGACCACGCTGCTGGTGGGCACCTCCCTCGGAGTGCCCGGGACCATCCCGCCGCTGGTGGTGGGCTGCACGCCGTTTTTCGCGCGCCTGGTGGAAACCGCCCTGCGCGAGGTCGACCGCGGCGTGGTCGAGGCGACCCAGGCCATGGGTGGCAGCACCTGGCAGATCATCCGCCACACCCTGTTGCCGGAAGCCCGTGGCGGGTTGCTGGCGGCCGTCACCGTGACCGCCATCGTCCTGGTGGACTACACCGCCATGGCCGGGGTGATTGGCGGCGGCGGCCTCGGCGACCTGGCCATCCGCTACGGCTACCAGCGTTTCCAGACCGACGTGATGGTGGTCACCGTGGTCCTGCTGCTGGTGCTGGTCCAGGCCCTGCAGATGACCGGCGACCGCCTGGTGGCGCGCTACAGCCGGCGTTGAGCCTTTCCTTTTCAAAACCAAAAAACGGCCTCACGTGCGCCCCACGACGGTCACTCGCCTCTGCCTTAGGAGCACAGCATGAAAAAGTCCCTGGCCATCCTGGCCGCCGTCCTGTCGTTGAGCGTTCACGCCAATGAAAAACTGATCGTCGGTGCCACCCCGGTGCCCCACGCGGAGATCCTCGAATTCGTCAAACCAACCCTGGCCAAGGAAGGCGTGGACCTGGATATCAAGGTCTTCACCGACTTTATCCAGCCCAACCAGCAACTGGCGCTGAAAAACCTCGACGCCAACTATTACCAGTACCGGCCGTTCCTCGATGACTTCAACAAGACCCGCCACACCGACCTGGTGCCGGTGGTGGGCGTGCACATCGAACCCTTTGGCGCCTACTCGACCAGGATCAAGAACCTCTCCGAGTTGAAGGACGGGGCCACGGTGTCGATCCCCAATGACCCGGTGAACACCGGCCGCGCCCTGGTGCTGCTGCACGAGGCGGGCCTGATCAAGCTCAAGGACCCGAGCAACACCCTGGCCACCCAGCGCGATATTGCCGAGAACCCCAAGCACCTGAAGATCCGTGAACTGGAAGGGGCCTTGCTCGCCCGTTCGGTGAGCCAGGTGGACCTGGCGTTTGTCTTCGCCAACTACGCCCTGGAAGCCGGGATCGACACCAACAGCGCGCTGATTGTGGAGAAGGGCAAGGACCTGTACATCGAGTTCCTGGTGGCGCGCCCGGACAACATCAACGACCCGCGGATCCAGAAGCTGGCCAAGGCCTTGAACTCCGATGAGGTCCGGCAATTTATCCTGACCCGCTACAAGGGTCAGATTGCCCCGGGCTTCTGATTTGCCCACTCGGCGCCCGGTGCCCGCCGGGCGTTGTCACAAGGTGCGCAGCTGACGCACGTCGTGCTGCACCAGCGCTTCATCCAGCGCCACTTCCTTGAGCGGGACCGCGCCCACGGCCAGGGCCTTTTCGATGCTCAGGTCATCGCCCTGGGCCGCGAGCAGGGCCTGCAGGCGCTGGAATTCGCCGCACCAGATGGTTTCGATGTCCTGGTCGCGCTGGCTGTCGTGATTGGCGGTCAGCGCCACCGCACGCACTTGCAGCCGGCCATTGTCGGCGCTGCCGCCGACTTCGACGCCATAGCCCGGGGTGGCGGTTTTGCGCAGCACCACCCGGCCCTTGTCGGCCCAGGCCGTGGCCATGCCTTCACGGACTTCGTAGCCCAGGCTGCTCAAGCCTTCCAATACCGCCTGGCGCCGGGCCAAAGCGGCCTGGTGTTGCAGGTGCTCGGCGATCAGTGCGGTGCATTGTTCGATCAGCTCATTGACCCTGTGCGGGTCGTCGGCGGCGCACTGCTGCACCTGGCTGAGCAAGTCCTGGGCCGCTTCGCCGAGCAGGGTCTCGACTTCCGCCGCCAGATCCTGCAACTGGGCCAGGCGCCCCCGGCGTTCGGTGCTGGCGCGGGTGGCCGCGGCCAGTTCCAGCACCAGGCTGTCCAGCAGCAGGTTGCGTTGCAGGCTCCGGTGTTCGCTTTCGATCAACACCAGCTTGGCCAGGTACGGCTCGGCGCTGGCGTCGCTATCGAGGGTCTGCAGGTGGGCGATATGCCGATCGATGTCGAGCAGGCGGGGTTCGCGTTGTTCATGGGCGGCGCGCCACTGGGCCAGGGTCTGGGGCGCGGTGTCGGTTTGCAGGCGCCGGGCCAATTGTTGCTGCGCCTCGCTCAGGCTGCTGTCGACCGGCGTCGCGCTGAGTGCGGCAAAGCCCTCGGCCAGAATGCCTTCGGCCTGTTCGTCCCCTCGGCCGTCTGCCAGGGCGTGCAGTTGCTCCAGCAGCGCGGCCGGCGCCTCTTTGCCTTGCAGGGCCTTGAGCAGGGTCGCCGCGTTTTCCCGCAGGCGCCGCTGCCATTGCCGCTGCTCGGCAGCGCGTTGCACCGCGCGCTCTTCGCGTTGGGCCAGGTCACGCTGGAGAAACTCGATCTCGATCGGCACCAGGGTTTGCAGTTCGCGTAACTGGTCGGCGTCGATCAGGCGTCGCAGTTGATCGCGACGGGCATAGGTCGCGGCCTGTTCGTCGGCGTTGAGCTCACCGATCCGTGCAGCTTGCTGCTCCCAGCGGGCGATGGCTTTTTCCAGGCGGCGCAAATGGCCGGCGCAGATCTCGAGGACTTCTTCGCGGGTAATGATGCGTACGACTTTAGGGCCGCTCATGGGGTGTCTTCCGTGTCGAGGAGGGGCTGCACTGCGTCCGGCTCGGCGACTATGGCCGGGGCCGGGGCCACCAATGGCGGGGCCACGACCGGCTGGCTCAGGGCGCGTTCGATGGCGGCTTGCAGGCGGGCGCGCTCGGCGTCGCCATCCTGGTACCAGCCCTGGGACGAGACCCGGTGGATATGGGGAATGGCCCGGCGCAGCACCGATGGCCGCCAGATCTCCCGCGAACGGGCGCGGCCGAGCAGGGCGTGGCGCGGGGTGTCGCATTCGATGCCGATGGCGTACAGCCCGGTGGCCGGGTTTTCGATGGCGAAATCCAGGCCGAAGGCATCGCCTTCATTGGCCGGCGCTGCGGTCCAGCCCAGGGTTTGCACAAAGGCCGCCACGGCCTGGGTAAAGCCGTCGCTGTGGGCGCTGTGTTGCAGGCGCACTTCCGGGCGCTCGGTGAGCAGGCGCCCGAGTACGTTCTGGCTGGTGCTGAATTCCCCGGCCGACAGCGCCCGGGCGTATTCCAGGTAGCCCTGCAGGTAGTCCCGGGGGCTGGCCGGTGGGCGCTGGGTGCTGAGCATGTCGGAGATGTCGGCAATCGGCATCGAGGTGATCATCACCACTTTTTTCCGCGCCCGGGTCACCGCCACGTTGAGTCGGCGCTCGCCGCCGGTCTGCCCGAGCACACCGAAGTTGCGGCGGAAACTGCCCTGGCTGTTACGGCCGAAGGTCGAAGAGAAAACAATGATGTCGCGTTCGTCACCCTGGACGTTTTCCACGTTCTTGACGAACACCGACATGTCTTCGCCGTCTTCGCTGCGCTCACGTTCCTGGCTGTAGGCGGCGCGGAATACCGGGTCGAGTTCGGCGCGGCGTTCCAGGCATTCCTCGATCAGGTCGGCCTGCTTGCGGTTGAAGGTCACCACGCCCACCGACGGCCGCTCGTCGTACGGCGTCAGCCACAGCTGGGCCAGGTGCTCGACGACGCGCTCGGCTTCCAGGGGGTTGCTCTGCTGCTGGTAGATGCCGTCGACACGAATCAGCTCCAGGGGCTTGATGCTGAGGATATTGGCCTGGGGATGGCGCACCGGAATACTCAGGCGGTTGCCATAGAACGAGGCATTGGAGAAACCGATCAGCTCGCGGTAGGCCGAGCGGTAGTGGATCTGCAAGGTGGTGGCCGGCAGCGAACTGCGGGCCAGTTGCAGCAGGTCCGGGCAGTCCTTGATCTCGCGCCGGTTCCAGGTGTCTTCGAATTCTTCGCGCTGTTCTTCGCTGTCCTGGTCTTGCGGCAGGTCGCCGTCGAACAGTTCGGCTTCGTCGCTCTCGACCCGGCTGGAGAAAAACGCGGTCGGCGGCATTTGTTTTTCATCACCGCTGACCACCGTCACCCGCCCGCGATACAGGGTCGGCAGGGCGAACTCCACCGGCATCTGCGAGGCCTCGTCGTAGATCACGATGTCGAACAGCCCGGGCTTGAGCGGCAGCACCCTGCTTGCCACATCGGGGTTCATCAGCCACACCGGACGCAGGCTCATCAGGCCCAGGCTCGAGCCCATCTCGATGAATTCCCGCAGGCGCCGCGAACGGCGGCCTGTCAGGCGCGTCACGTCTTCCCATTGCTTGCGCGTGCCCAGGCGTGCGGCGTCGATGCCCTCGCTGAGCAACTGGCGATTGAGCAGGCGCATCTGCGCGTCGGCTTCGGCCAGGCTGGCGATTTTTGCGGCGGTTTCGCTTTGCTCCAGCATCAGCTCCGGCAGTTGCTGCTCCATGCGCCGTTTCCAGCCCAGGCGCGCTTCGCGGTTGAGCATGCGCCGGATCAGCGCCTCCAGTTGTTCGGGCGGCACGGCATCGAGGGCCGCTTGCTGCTCGCGCAATACGCCAAGCAGTTCAAGGTCGGCGGCGGACAGTTGGCCGACCCGGGTCCGGAACTGCTGATAGGCCGCCAGCGTCGGCAGCGCAGCCTCCAGGCGGTTGAGGATCAGCAGGTTGCTCTGGTTCTGCTGCACCGCGCCTTGCAACTGTGCCAGGAGCGGCGGTTCCAGCCAGTCCCCCAGGCGTTGCAGGGCGGCCAGGCTCAGTTGGCGCACATTGCAGCGAATAAAGGCCGCGTCGTAACCAGCGAGCAAGGCTTCCAGGGACTGCCGCTCGCCGGTGAGGATCGCGGCGTCCACCTGGTCGACCCGGGGTGCTTCGGCCAGGCCCCGGGCCAGGGCGCGCATGTCCTGCAATTGCCGCAGGTCATTGCGCACCAGCGGGTGCAGGGCCAGGCCGCTGTCGCTGGCCACTTCGCCCAGGCCCAACACCTGGTGCAACTGGCCGAGCTGGTGGCGCAGCGGACGCCACTGGCTTTCCAGCAGGGCGGCGTTGAGCAGGGCCGGCAGCCGTTGTTCGCTGGCGCTTTCCCCCTGTTCGGCGAGGAAGCCCAGCACCTTGCTGCGGCGCACCAGGCGCAAGGGGTTGAGCCGGGCCAGCCAGGAAGTGCCCTGGATCAGGCTGCGGGTGCGGTTCTGCAAGGCCCGCAGCTCGGCCGGTGGCAGGCTGCCGAGGGCCGGCGACAGGCTGGCCTGGTAATGGGCCGGGTCGCACTGCTGCAATTGCAGGTCCAGTTGTTCCAGGGCCTGGATCAGGCCATCGCCCTGGGGCGTTTCGCCGCCGTGGCTGCGAAACAGCGGCAGCCAGCGGGCCAGCAGGTGGCGATGACTGTCGTCGAGGCCGAGCAGGCTTTGCACATGGCCATCGAGCCAGGCGCGATAGGGCGCCGGGTCCTCGACTTCAAAGCTTGCCGGGTGGCTGTCCAGGGTTTGCAGGCGCGTGCGTTCGGCTTCCTGAAAGCTTCGCAGGCTGCTGTCGAAGGCTTGCAGGCTGGCCTTGTCGGTGGGGAAGGCCTGGACCTGGGCGAGCACGCTGTTTTCGTAACGTGCCGGCAACCACAGCCGGGCCAGGGGCGCGCAGGCTTCTTCCAGGCGCGTCAGGTCGGCAATGTCCAGGGCCGCCAGGCGCTGGCGCAGCACCGGCATGTCCAGCGGCGCGGTGCCTTGTTCGAGGCCGATCAGCTCGCCGAGCAGGGTCCGGTAGCTGAGGCCGGTGTGTTCATCGAGACGGTGCAGGCTCTGGTGGAAACGATCCAGCTCGCCTTCCAGGGCTTCGATGCGCGCCGCCAGGCGTTCGCGCTGGCGCAACCAGGGCTGCTCCACCACCTCGACCTTGAACAGTGCCTCCAGTTGTTCGCGCACGCTGCGGATCACCGGTTCGCGGTCGCGGTTGATGTCGTTGAGCATGACGATGCGGTTGCCCAGGCCTTCGGCCACCAGGCGTTTGTGCACCACTTCCAGGGCCGCGTGCTTCTGGCAGACGATCAGCAGGCTGCGCTGGCGGCCAATGGCGTCGGCCACCATGTTGACGATGGTCTGGCTCTTGCCGGTGCCGGGCGGACCTTCCACCAGCAGCCCGGGGGCTTGCCGGGCCTGGAGCACGGCGGCTTCCTGGGACGGGTCGCTGGCCACGGTGAAGAAGCGTTGCAGTTCCGGCACCGCCTCCATGGCCGGCGCCTGGGTGCTGCCCTCGGTCAGGCGCAGGGCGGTTTCCAGGCCGGTGCCGCCGGGGGGCAGGGCCTTGAGCTGGCGCAGGTCTTCGCCGATGGCCTGGCCCATGAAGGCCACATGGAACAGCACCGCGGAGCAGGCCAGTTGATCCTGGTAGGCGACCACCTCGGTGGTGGCCGGCGGCAGTGCCCCCAGCACCCGCGAACGGGCGGTGGCCAGCATGCCGAAGGCGTCCATCACGTCGGCCGCCTTGAGCGCCGAGCGCCCCAGCAGCTCGTCGGCGGCCTTGCGCCAGACCTTGCTGGCGTCGATCCCGAGCAGGGTTTCCAGGCCCGGGTTGAGCCGCACCTCTTCGCGTTCGCTGTCGAACACCAGGGACACCTGGCCACGGCTGCCGACTTCCAGCAGCAGCTTGACCGGCCACAGCAGCAGCGGGGCGATGCGGGTGCGGGTGGTGCCGCGCGGGTCGCGGGTCAGCAGGAACGGAAAGCCCAGGTACAGCCCGTCGATCCCGGTGTCGCGCTTATACAGCGAGCTTTGCCGGTACAGGCTGTTCAGGCGCCCCTCTCGCCCTTCGTCGCTGGCGAAGCAGGCCGGGTCCAGGGCAATCGGCTGCGCGTTGCGCGCCACCAGGTGATCCAGCAGGGCCGGGGCCGGGCTGCGTTCGCTGTGCAGTTCGTGGAGGTCGACCCGGGCCGTGGTCTTGCCGATGCTCATGCGCACCAGCGGCCCGCGCATGACCACGCTGGCAACCTTCTTCTCAAAGAAATCCAGGATCTGCGACACGTAATGCTGCTTTTGCGGCTCCAGCCATTGCTCGGCCGGGATCGCCAGTAGCACCAGGGCCCGGGCCAACGGCATGCGCCGCTCCAGGCGGAACTGCTCGGCCCACTCATCGATACTCGGCACGCCACAGCGGGCAAAGCCGCTGATGCGCTCGTCGACGCTGCGGTAAATGGACGACCGTGGCTGCGCCAGCAAGCTGCGCGCCGCTTCGTCTTCATAGCTCAGCACCACCGCGTCCCGGGCCAGTTGCGCGGCTTCCTCGAGGATCGCGTCCACCGAACGGAACTGGCCGATGGCCGCACTGAGCAGCACGATCAGGTCTTCTTCGCTGATCAGGCGCCGGTCCGACAGTGACAGCACGCCGTGGTGCTCGCTGTCGGGCAGCAAGCGCTGACGCTCTTCCCACTGCGCCGCCAGGCGCGCGCGGGAGGTCGAGAGCAGGTAGATCCGCAGCTGGTCTTCGTCCAGTTCGATGGATTGATGCTGGGCGCGCTGGCGTACCTGTTCGGCGCGTACCTTGAGCCGCGACAGCCAGTGTTCGGTCTCCAGGCGTTCCAGCAGGTCGGGGGCCGGGCCGCTGATCAGGCGATAACCGTCCAGGGGGTGTTCCAGCAGCCAGCCCGGGGTGACGATGTCACCGCGCTGGATCAGCGGCATTTCCGGGTTCAGCAGCTTGAGCGCGAGCATCAGCCGCACGTCATCTTCCAGGCCTTCGTGCTGGGCCACCTGGCGCAGGCCGGCCAGCAACTTGGGCGCCAGGCCGGCCTGTTCGGCCCAGGTCACGATCACGCCGCGCAGCAGGTGGTCCAGGGCCTGGTCCCAGTGCTGCGCTTCGGCGGCGGCCAGGGCAAACAGCCGGGGCTTGCGAAAGCGCCGGCTGTCCAGGGCGATGATTGCGCCTTCGGCGGTATCTTCCTCGGCGGCCGTGGCGGCGGGGGCGCTGACCGCCTCGCCATTGAGCCAGGCCTGGACCTGCGGCCATTGCCAGCGCTGGTGGCGGTCACGGGCCAGCAGGCCGCGCAGCAGCAGGTCGAGTTGCGGGTCGAGATCCTCGGGCAACAGCACGCCGTTGGCCAGGATATGGATCAGGTAGGCATTGGCGTTGATGCCTTCAAAGCAGGCGCCCTGGGTCAGTTGCTCGAGCAGGATCATGCCCAGGCTCCACCAGTCCGACGCTGCGGCCACGCCGCCGGCAATCGCCTCGGGGGCCATGTAGCGGCTGGTTTCCAGGGGCGAGACGATGTCCAGGTCGAATTCCGACAGGCGCGCCGAACCGAAGCCGCTGATCACCAGGTCCAGCGGCTCGCGGCTGCGTACCAGCAGGGTCGCCGGGCGCAGGTCGCGGTGGCGCAGGCCGGCTTCGCTGAAGGCATGCAGGGCCTGGCCCAGCTCGCGGACGATGTGCTGCACCGCGCTGACATCAGTGACCACGATCCCCAGGTCGGCCAGGGTGCCGCCGGTGAGTTCTTCGGCCACTTCATAGGCGCGTTCGTCCCAGCGCCCGGTGGCGATGATTTCCGGCACGTGCTCGCGGGGCAGGCGCTTGAGCACTTCGTACACTGCCGGGTCCGGCTCGGAGCCAGCCTGGTACAGGGTCAGCACCGCTTGGCGGGCGCTGTCCAACTGCTCGGCCATGAACCGTTCGCGCACGCCGGTGCTGCTGATCTGGCGCAGCAGGCGCCAGCCGTCGATCACGGTTTCGCCGCTGGCGGCAGCCGGTTCCGGGGCCGCCACCGGCGCCGGGTCGGTGACGGGGTCGGCGCTGGCCGGGTCGGCGCCGCACTCCAGGCACATGATGTCGCCGGGGTCCATGGGGTGCCCGGCGGTGCAGTGCAGGCCAATGGGCGCGGCGTCCAGAGTCTGCTGCTGGGCCAGCAGTTCCTGGGTGATCACCGGTTGCGGGTGCCAGCCGTCCGGGTGGATGGCCTCGGCGGAAAGCTCCCAGCCACAGGGCCGGTCATCCGGCAGCTGGCCTTCGCAAAAGATTTCCGCCAGCGGGCGTGCGGTCTGGCAATTGGGGCAAAAACGTATCATCGGTGGCAATTCCGGTTAACGGCGGCGTGAGGTATGGGCGCTGATCTGGAGTTGGTGACCCTGCTCGTGCAACAGGTCGCGCAGTTGCAACAAGTCGTCACGGCGAGGGATGCCGGCCATCCAGATGCTGCCATCGTCATCGAACATAAGGTCCAGAGCCCGGTCGTCCGCCTGCAATGGGCGCTCGTAGGCACTCAGGCGTTGCCGACCCAGCTCAGTGAAAAAAATCAGGCGTTGGTTATCGCTGCCGCGTAAGACCCGCGTTTGCGCCTGTTGTTGCTCGAACGGGTCGCATATCAGTGCATCGAGCAAACCCTCGGCGCGTTGCAGCAACGGTTGCAGGGTTTCCAGCGGGTGGCCGCTGTACACCAGGATATCGACCCGGGTGCGCTGGCGCAGCGCACCGAGCAGGGCCAGCAGGGCGTCGGGCTGGTCGAACGGCTCGCCGCCGGAGAGGGTGATGCCCTCGGCCTCGGCCAGCCACGGCTGGATATCGTCCAGCAGTTGCGCCAGGGCCAGCGGCCGTTTGCCGGGGCCCCAGGTGTCGGCGGAGATACAGCCGTCGCAGCGGATGCTGCAGCCCTGGAACCAGATGCCCAGGCGCCGACCCGGCCCGAGGGTGGTGACCGGGAAATGCACCCGCGACAGGCTGATATTCACAGGGTACGGCGTTCCAGCAGCAGGCCTTCGGCGTTCAGTTGGCTGATCTGGAAGTGCTCGCCGGGTTGCGCATCCTGGTCGAACAGAGCCCGGGCCAGCGGGTTGAGCAGGTGCGCCTCGAGCTGGTTGCGAATGCCCCGGCCGCCGTTGGACAGGTCATGCAGGCACAAGTCGCGCAGGCTTTGCAGGGAGCCGGCGTCCAGTTCGATATGCAGCGCCTGGGCCGTGAGGTCGGCCAGGGTATTGCCGACCATCTGGTGAAAGATCTCGCCGGCCACGTCCTCACGGATGAAATCGAAGACGATGATGTTCTCGCCGATGCGGTTGAGGATCTCCGGACGGTTGAGCACCAGTTTGAAGTAACGCTCGATTTCCCCCAGGACCTTGCCCTGGACCACCGGGAAGGTTTCCCCCGGCAGTACGTTGGCCACCCGCTCGCCGTTCTCGCCCTGGCGGTAGATGCCGAGGTTGGAGGTGAAGACAATCAGCGCCTCGGAAAAGTACACCCGGTCGCCCCGGCCCGAGGTGAGCACACCGTCGTCGAGGATTTGCAGAAACTTGTCGAGGATGCGCGGGTGGGCTTTCTCGATTTCATCGAACAGCACCACGCTGAAGGGTTTTTCGCGGATGGCATTGGTCAGTTCGCCACCGACGTCATAACCGACATAACCCGGGGGCGCGCCCACCAAGCGCTGGTCGGCATGTTCGGCGCTGAATTCCGACATATCGAAGCGTATGTACGCGCTTTCATCACCAAACAGCAGGCTGGTCACGGTCTTCGCCAGTTCGGTCTTGCCCACCCCGGTGGGGCCGGCGAGAAAGGCCACGCCCCGGGGTCGATTGCCCTTGCGGCTGGCGCCAACGCCGGTCATGGCGCGCTTGACGATATCCAGCATGTGGGTCACGGCATGGCTCTGGCCCTTGACCCGCTGGCGGATGAAGTCGTCGGCCTGGCGAATCCGCTGGCGGTCGATCTTCAGCCACGGGTCTTCGGTGACCCCGACCTTGTAGCGCCGCACCGCATCGCCGATGCGCTCCAAGGCCAGGCCTTCGACCCGGGCCAGTTGGGCGATGGCATTCAGGTCGAGGAGCAGCAGGCCTTCGGTGTTTTCGGCAAAGTCGCGGGCGGCTTTGTGCTGGGTTTCCTCGCTGGCTTCCTGGCCGCCGGCAAGGCCGCGCAGCAAGGCCGGGGCCAGGGCCAGGCGCGCTTGCTGGTCGGGTTTGGACACCGGGATATGGCGCAGGCGAGGGTTGTCGATCAGCATCCAGTCCGGCAGGTCGCCTTCTTTTTCCACCACCCAGAGAATGCTGTTGAAGAACGGTTTGCGCTGCTCGCCGGCCGGGCGGCCCCGGGCCTGGTGGGACAGCACCAGGGCCTGGGTGAAGAGTTGGTGTTCGGCCGGGGTCAGGGCGTCGTTGCGAATGACCAAGCGCGAGGCAAAATCGACAATCAGCGCCAGGGGCTCGCCGGGGCGATTGACCAGGCGCTGCAAGGTGGCGCTGAGCAGGTCGGTGCCGGCTGGCGCGGCGCCTTCCACCGGGGTCAGGCCCAGTTCGCGCAGCAGGGTGTCGGCAATGGCCGGATCGGCCCCGGGTGGCTGCAACACGCGAAACCCGGCCAACGGGTCCCAACTGATGACCTGGCTGTAGCCGGCCGCCAGCAGTTCGTCGCGCAGGTTGAGGTTGAAAGTCTGGGGCGTGATGACCCCGGGCGCGACTTCGCTGGCCTGCAGGTCGCGGACATTGCCAGACAGCACGAACTGACTTTTAAGGGGCAGGAAACGCAGTAGGTCGCGCAGCCAGCGCGGCTTTTCGAAGGAGGCAATCCGTGGCATGGAAGGGTGCTCAATGTAGGAGGCAGTTGCGGACATTAGCATAGGGTCGATTTTACTGACGACGGCCTACGGCCTGTTCCTACGTACTCGGCAGATTTCTTAACCTTCTCGGTCACCAGCCCCGCTTAATCCTGGAGGTGCGCCCCCGGTCCGCGCTCGCCCAGCACGTCACCAAAATTGCGCAGCGGGCAGGCTTCCATGGACAGGCAGCCACAGCCGATGCAGCCATTGAGCTGGTCGCGCAGCCAGATCAGTTTGCTGATGCGCTCGTCGAGGTCATTGCGCCACTGGGCGGAAAGATTTTTCCAGTCCGCTGCCGTGGGCGCCCGGCCATCGGGCAACGCCTGCAAGGCTTCGCCGATGGTGGCCAGCGGGATGCCCAGGCGCTGGGCGATCTTGATCAGCGCCACCC
Organism: Pseudomonas sp. QD4; assembly: GCF_049199125.1. Taxonomy (NCBI): domain Bacteria; kingdom Pseudomonadati; phylum Pseudomonadota; class Gammaproteobacteria; order Pseudomonadales; family Pseudomonadaceae; genus Pseudomonas; species Pseudomonas sp. QD4. The sequence goes on along the minus strand of NZ_JBLZOM010000003.1, from coordinate 13,390 downwards.
GGCGCAGCACCTCGCGGTGGTAGCGGCGCTGGTTGCCTGCATTGCGATTGCTTTTGATCAGGCCCTTGGATTCGTAGAAGTGCAGGGCGGTGACTGCCACGCCGCTGCGCTCCGAGAGTTGGCCGACGGTCAGTTCCTTGTGGATGTTGTCGCTGCAGATCATGGACGGCCCCGGATAAAAAAGTGACTTGACCTCTAGTTAACTCGAGGTTTTACCCTGCGCACCTTCGAATCGCAAGATTTCCGTTTTCACTTGTCCGTGGGGATTGGCCATGCACCTGCCCGAAAAAAACCGCAGCTTCACGCAATTGATCGAATTCGAAATCGAACCCCACCAGCAGCCGGGGCTGGTGGCCGCACTGTCGGTACAGACCGAGCGTCTGGCCCAGGATCATGAGGGGTTCTTGAGTGCCAGCGTGCAGGCCAGCGACGACGGGCGGCGGGTCCTCAACTACCTGCAATGGCAATCACGGGAAGCCGGGGAGGCGGCCTTTCGCAGTTTTGAAAACGGCGAGCAGGACTTCTGGCAGCTGATTCACGCCTATCAGGCCAGGACGGTGACCTTTGGTTCGTTCCAGGTGCTGCGCAGCATCGAGCGCAGCCCGGACAACGCCCTGCATTGTCTGTTGGTCGAGCCGCAAACGCCGGCCCCGCAACGGGTCAACTGACGTTATATCGACAGTTGCAGGGTGCGTTCGCTGGGGGCTTCGACCGGTCGCCTTTTGTTGACGGCCAGCTCGCCGATCTTGATCAGGCGGGTGCGGGTGACGTTGCGGCTCAGGCCCAGCAGGTTGGCGGTGTGCACCTGGTTGTAATGGCTGAAGCGATAGGCCGCGCGCAGCAGGGCGTCTTCGACTTTCTCGTGCAGAGCCCCGGCCTGTTCTTCAAACAGTTTATGGAAGGCCCGCTCGAGCAGGGCCTGGGCCGAGTCGTCCTGGGTGCCGTGGCCGTCGTCCTGGCGCTCGATGCGCATGTTCGACAGGCGCAGGTCGTCGCGCTCGATCACCCCGTTGCGGCAGATCAGCAGGGTGTGGTGAATCACGTTTTCCAGCTCGCGGATATTGCCCGGCCAGCTGTAGCTCTTGAGCTTGGCTTCGGCTTCGCTGCTCAGGGACACGCTGCCGTAACCCAGGCGCTGGCTGTAGGCATCGATAAAGTGCCGGGTCAGCGGCAGGATATCGCCGGGGCGCTCGCGCAATGGGCTCAGTTCAAGACTGACCACGTCCAGGCGGTAGTACAGGTCCTCGCGAAAATGCCCGGCGTTGATGGCTTTTTCCAGTTGCACGTTGGTCGCCGCCAGCACCCGCACATCGATCGGGATGCTTTTGCGCGAGCCCAGGCGCACCACTTCGCGCTCTTGCAGCACCCGCAGCAACTTGACCTGGATCGCCATCGGCAAGTCGCCGATCTCATCCAGGAACAGGGTGCCGCCGTTGGCCTCCTCGAACCAGCCGGCCTTGGCACTCAGGGCGCCGGTGAACGCGCCTTTTTCATGGCCGAACAGTTCGGCCTCCACCAGGGATTCGGAGAACGCGCCGCAGTTGACCGCCACGAACGGCCGGTTGCGACGCGCGCTGAGGTTGTGGATATGTCGCGCCACCAGCTCTTTGCCGGTACCGGTCTCGCCGATGATCAGGACGCTGGCTTCGCTCGGCGCGACCTGTTGCAAGTGGGCGAGCAGGGCCCGGGATTTCGGGTCCTCGAAGACCTGGGCGGTGGCCCGGATCGAGGTGGCCAGCGCGGGCGAGGGCGGTAAGGTCAAAAGCTGCATGGACACGCTCCGGGAACAGAAGGCTATGAATAGAAAGTCGGTGTCGGCAGGGACTGGTTCAGTGCCCAGTCGCCCAGCTCATGGAGTTTGTAGTCCAGCGGGTCGTGCAGGGTCTGGGTGCGCAGGTTGCGCCAATGCCGGTCCAGGCGCAGCGAGGCATGGGTGGAGCGGGCGCCGGTGACTTCGAACAACTTGCTGCACAGCTCAAGCCCGTTGCGGCTGGCGGCGACCTTGGCGGTGGCGATGGCGGTGGCCAGGTGCCCGCGTTCTTCGGCGCTCAGGGCCGGACCCCGGGCCCAGGCCTTGTCCAGCAAGTCGGCGGCGCGTTCCACCAACAGGCGCACGCCTTCCAGGGCAACCCAGAACTCGCCGTAGTGGCTGAGCACGTAAGGGTCCTGGCGTACGTCCTGGGCGCTGGATTTATGCCAGGGCCGGGTTTCGGTCAGGGTGTATTGCCGGGCTTCTTCGAACGCGCCTTCGGCGATGCCGAGGAACATATGGGTAAAGGTCAATTGAGCGATCAGCGGCCGCAGGCAGGCGAACGGCGTGCTCAGCGGACCCGGGTCGAGCAGCAGCTCCGATTCTTCGACCCGCACCCGTTCGAAGCTGGCACTGCCGCTGTCGGTCTGGCGCTGGCCCATGTTGTTCCAGTCGTTATGCAGGGTGATGCCGCTGCGGCCGCTGGGGATGGCGGCAATCAGCAGCTTGCCGCCGGCGCTTTCATCGACCGCCGAGGCGATAAGCATTTCCGAATCGCTGGCGCCGGAGCAGAAGCTCTTCTTGCCGGAAAACTCGCGCCAGCCTCCGAGGTTCTTGACCACGGTGCGGGTGTCCAGCGGGTTGAGGGCATTGCCCCAGAACCAGTTTTTGCGCGCGGTCTGTTCGAACCAGGGTTGCCACTGCTCGGGGCGGGCAAACAGGCGCACGGTGGCCAGCATCAAGTGATGAAAGCCGAAGACGTGGGCGATGGAACTGTCGACCTTGGCGAACTCGCGGACGATGTTCAGGGTGTCGCTCCAGCTGGCGCCGAGGCCGCCGTACTGGGTGGGGATACTCAGGGCCAGCAGCCCGCTCTGGCGCAGGGCATCGCGCTGGGCCTTGGGGGTGCCGCCACGCTCATCGCGTTCGACGGCGGTCAGGGCAAACTCGGCGGCCAGTTGGCGGGCGGTCTGCAGGGGGGACAACAGGGCGCTTTGCGGCTTGGCAGTCACGCGGTGTTCCTCGTGGAGAAGCGTGGTCATCGCAAACCCTGCGCAGCAGTCGTACTCCCATCCAATGGGCCGGCCATGAAGCACCGCCCATCGGCTTTGCACGACCACCGCGCGACACAGGTTTGCGAGCAATCAGGCCTTGGCGTGTGCGGGGAGGACATCGTTGGCGATCATTTCGCCAAACGGCCCGGTGAGGTTGGTGACGCCACGGCCGGCAAGGCTGGCGTAGGGTTCCGGCAGCAGCGGGAACACCAGTTCGGCGAAGCGGTAGGCCTCTTCCAGATGCGGGTAGCCAGAGAAGATAAAGCTCTCGATGCCCAGGTCCGCGTATTCCTTGATGCGTGCCGCCACCTGCTCGGGGTTGCCCACCAGCGCGGTGCCGGCGCCACCACGGACCAGGCCGACCCCGGCCCAGAGGTTGGGGGCGATTTCCAGGTTGTCGCGGCGCCCGTCGTGCAGCGCGGCCATGCGGCGCTGGCCTTCGGAGTCGAAGCGGGAAAAGGATTTCTGCGCGGCGGCGATGGTTTCGTCGCTGATGTGCTCGATGAGTTTGGCGGCGGCTTTCCAGGCGTCCTCTTCGGTTTCACGCACGATCACGTGCAGGCGGATGCCGAATTTCACGGTCCGGCCATGGCGTGCGGCGCGCTCGCGGACGTCGGCGAGTTTTTCCGCCACGGCGGCCGGTGGCTCGCCCCAGGTCAGGTACACGTCCACCTGTTCGGCCGCCAGGTCATGGGCCGCGTCGGAGGAGCCGCCGAAGTACAGCGGGGGATAGGGCTTCTGCACCGGTGGGTACAGGGCCTTGGCGTTTTGCACCTGCAAGTGCTTGCCTTCGAAATCCACGGCTTCGCCTTGCAGCACGCGGCGCCAGATCTTGAGGAACTCGTCGGTCACTTCGTAGCGTTCGCTGTGGTCGAGGAAGATCCCGTCGCCACGGTTTTCATCGGGGTCGCCGCCGGTGACCACGTTGATCAGCAAACGGCCGTTGGACAGCCGATCCAGGGTGGCGGCCATGCGCGCCGAGACCGTGGGCGAAATAATCCCCGGGCGGATCGCCACCAGGTAGCGCAGGCGTTCGGTGAGGGGCACCAGGGCCGAGGCGATGACCCAGGAGTCTTCGCAGGAACGGCCGGTGGGGATCAGCACACCGTGGTAACCGAGGTTGTCGGCGGCCTGGGCCACTTGTTTCAGGTAATTGAGGGTGACCGGGCGCGCGCCCTGGGTGGTGCCCAGGTAATGGCCGTCGCCGTGGGTCGGAAGAAACCAGAAAACATCCATGACAGGTCCTTAAGCGATTTTCAGCAGATTTTTCGGATGGGCGCCGAACAGGGGAGCGGCGCGTTCTGCAGCAAGGCGAATGCGGGCCTTCAAGGGCTCACTGGTTATTTGGTAATTGGCGAAGTCGGCTTCAGTGGCATAGACCCCGATCGGCAGCGTCAGGGCCTGGAAGAAACTGAACAGCGGGCGCAACTGGTGATCCAGCACCAGGGCATGCCGCTCGCTGCCACCGGTGGCGGCCAGCAGCACCGGGGTGTCGATCAGCGCATTGAGGTCGATCAGGTCGAACAGGTGCTTGAGCAGGCCCGGGTAGGAGCCGCGATACACCGGGGCGGCGACGATCAACAGGTCGGCGCTTTCGATGGCTTGCAGCTCGGCCTCGATCTCGGCCGGCAGCTCCTGACGCGACAGCGCGGCGCCCAGGGGCCGGGCAATGTCGCCCAGTTCGATCAGCTTGCTGTCGATCGGCAACTGTTCGGCCAGTTCGGCGAGCAGGGCCTGGGTCAGCACCAGGGTGCGCGAGGGACGCCAGGTACCGCCGGAAAGGGCAACGACTTTCAATGGACGCGACATGATCAGTTCCTTTTTAAACAGTGGCTCAAGGAGCAGTGAGAAGTCCCAGAGCCTGAGCAAGAGCTGTACCAACGACCGCAGCCCAGGTATTACGGGGCTTGTAGCCCAATGGCAGGGTGTCGGGTGCTGTTGCCTGGGTCTGCTTTTGTTGATTGGCTGTTGCCTGGCAAACAGTTGCTCAGGCAACAGCCGTGCAACGGATGGCCAGTTATAAAGCCTTGTTGTTATTCCTCAAAAGAGCGTATTTCCATATTTATAGATCGTTAAGAAATATAAGGGCCGCCAATAGCGGGTACACAAACAGTCGATAGCGACTATCGAGGCCGTTGATTTTTCTCTCCCGGGAGGCGGGAGTAGCCTGTGTTCATTGTCCGCAACCCGATTTCCAGGAACCCGCCATGAACCGTCTTCCCGCCCTTTTACTGTTGCTCGCCGCCACCGTTCTTGCCGGTTGCGCCAGCCCTTCCACCCCCGAATTGCGGCCCTACACGGCTGAAGAAAGCCGGGAACTGGCCCTGGAGGCGCTGAGCCGTCGCGGCTTGTCGTTCGATGAGTACCAGCAGAAAAAAGCCCAGTTGCTGGGCCTGCCGCAAAAGGTCCCGGGTTTTGACAAGCAGGGTGAGATGAGCGCCGAGCGTGGGCTCAACCTGCACGGGCGGGCCAGCTGAGGCGTCTGTACTGCTCGAAGTTTTCTCCAACTGTCCGTGGGTTTCGCGCCTGGGCTCGAATAAGGTCAATGCCTGACTGACCTGCCCCAAGGACTTGCCCCATGACTCTCTCCCCGGACCTGCTGCTGGCGTTTGCCTTGTTTGCGCTGGTCACCTCCATCACCCCCGGACCGAACAACACCATGCTCCTGGCGTCAGGGGTCAACTTCGGTTTCAACCGTTCGATCCCCCATATTCTCGGCATCAGCTGCGGCTTCTTCGTGCTCGTATTAGCGGTCGGCCTGGGGCTGGGCGCGGTGTTCGAGGCGTACCCGGTGCTGTACAGCGTGTTGCGTTATGTCGGCGCGGCCTATTTGTTGTACCTGGCGTGGAAGATCGCCCGTTCCGGGCCAATGTCCGAGACCGAGCAAGGCCAGGGCAAACCCATCAGTTACTGGGGCGCCGCGGCGTTTCAATGGGTCAACCCCAAGGCCTGGGTGATGGCCGTCGGTGCCATCAGCACCTACACCCCCTTGCAGGGCTATTTCACCAATGTGCTGGTGATCTCGGCGGTATTCGCCTTGATCAATGCACCGACCGTCAGCCTGTGGGCGGCCTGCGGCAGCCTGTTGCGCAATGTGCTGCGTAACCCGCGCTGGCTGCGGCTGTTCAATCTGGGCATGGCGGCCCTGCTGGTGATTTCCCTGTACCCGTTGCTGCTCGAAAGCTTTGGCTGAACCGCTTCAACCCGGCGCCAGTAGCCTGTTAAGCTGATTTCAGGAGCGTTCCTACGCACTTTTAAACGAAGTTGTTTTTCTTTAACTGCATTCGATCGGCTGTTGCCGGGCTGTCCTGCCGTTGTCGCATGGCCTTCGAGCCTGCGCTGTGAGCGGCAACAGGACGCCCCGCGGCCTGATCCTGGAATAGTCTCTGTGGGTTTTTTGCCATGAATAAACGTCCTCTTTATTTCGACTACGCCGCCACCACGCCGGTGGATGAGCGAGTCATCCAGGTGCTGGTGGAGTGTCTGGGGTTTGCCGGCAACTTCGGCAATCCGGCGTCCAGCTCCCACGCGTTCGGCCAACAGGCACGACGCAGTGTCGAACTGGCGCGCCAGCAGGTCGCGCAACTGGTGGGTGCAAGCGCCGAGCAGATCGTCTGGACCTCCGGCGCCACCGAGTCCAACAACCTGGCGCTCAAGGGTGTGGCCCAGGCACGCGGGGTGCCCGGCGGGCACATCATCACCAGTCAGATCGAACACAAGGCGATTCTCGATACTGCCAAACAACTGCAGGAAGCCGGCATTGCCGTGACGTACCTGGTGCCGGATGCCGAAGGGCTGATCAGCGCCCAGGCCGTGAGCGAGGCGCTGCGTGACGACACCTTTCTGGTGTCGCTGATGCTGGTCAACAACGAGCTGGGCACGGTCAACGATATTCCTGCCATCGGTCAGGTGGTGCGGGAGCGCGGTGCGTTGCTGCATGTGGACGCGGCGCAGGGCGCGGGCAAGGTGGCCATCGATCTGGCGCAATGGCCGGTGGACTTGATGTCGTTTTCCGCACACAAGATCTACGGGCCCAAGGGCATCGGCGCGCTGTATGTCGGCCCGCGCGCGCAACAGCGTTTGCAGGCGCAGATTCACGGCGGCGGCCACGAGGGCGGCTTGCGTTCCGGCACCCTGGCCACCCATCAGATTGCCGCGATGGGCGCCGCCTTTGCCCTGGCCGCCGAACACTTTGAGCAGGAAGCCGCGACCATCGCCGATCTGCGCGCGCGCCTGCTCGAACAACTGGCCGATATTCCAGGTTTGCGGCTCAATGGCAGCGCCACGCAGCGTATTCCCCATACCCTGAGCCTGACCTTTAACGAAGGTGCGTTCGATGGCGCAGCCTTGAGCGCGTCCATGGCGTTTTCCGCGACCTCGGCCTGCAATTCGGCGAGCAATGCGCCGTCCCATGTGCTGCTGGCACTGGGGCATGACGCACGGTCCGCCGGCCGCACCATCCGCCTGAGCCTGGGGCGTTTCACCACTGAGCAAGACATCGATCAGGCCGCACAGTTGATCAAGGCCGCCGTGGCCAGTGCGCCTGCGTTCTGGGCGGTGGCCCAACCCTGAAGAGGGCGCGGGCTTCAACCTTCTATAACAATGATCCAAACGGTTAGCAGGAGAGACAATGAGTACGCAGCCTTTGACCCATGGAACGGTTCCCCAGCGCCTGGCGCGCACCCGCGAACTGATGCGCCGCGAGGGCATCCACGGATTGCTGGTGCCATCGGCCGACCCGCACCTGTCGGAATACCTGCCGGGCTACTGGCAGGGCCGGCAATGGTTGTCGGGGTTTCATGGCTCGGTCGGGACCCTGATCGTGACGGCGGACTTCGCCGGAGTCTGGGCGGATAGCCGGTACTGGGAACAGGCGACCAAGGAACTCAAAGGCAGTGGTATCGAACTGGTCAAGTTGCTGCCGGGGCAACCCGGGCCCCTGGACTGGCTGGCCGAGCACACGCCCGAAGGCGCGGTGGTGGCGGTGGACGGCGCGGTGATGGCCGTGGCGTCGGCCCGCACCCTGGGTGACAAGCTGGAGCAACGGGGCGCGCGCTTGCGCACCGATATCGACCTGCTGGAGCAGGTCTGGAGCGATCGCCCGGCCTTGCCGAATCAGCCGATCTATCAACACTTGCCACCCGAAGCCACGGTCAGCCGGGTCGAAAAGCTGGCCAAGTTGCGGGAAACCCTGAAGGCGCGTGGGGCGGACTGGCACTTCATTGCCACCCTCGATGACATCGCCTGGCTGTTCAACCTGCGCGGCGCCGATGTGTCGTTCAACCCGGTGTTTGTCTCCTTTGCCCTGATCAGCCAAGAGCAGGCCACCTTGTTTGTGGCCCTGGGCAAGGTCGACCCGGCACTGCGCGCGGTACTTGAGCAGGACGGTGTGAACCTGCGCGATTACAGCGAAGTGGCCGCCGCCTTGAGCGCGGTGCCTGCGGGGGCCAGTGTGCAGATCGACCCGGCGCGGGTGACCGTCGGTTTGTTGGGCAACCTGGACGGCGCGGTGACCCTGATCGAAGGCCTGAACCCGACGACCCTGGCCAAGTCGCAAAAGAGCCTGGCCGACGCCGAACATATTCGCCAGGCCATGGAACAGGACGGTGCCGCGCTCTGCGAGTTCTTCGCCTGGCTCGACAGTGCCCTGGGCCAGGAGCGCATCACCGAACTGACCATCGACGAACACCTCACCGCAGCCCGTACCCGGCGCCCGGGTTATGTTTCGCTGAGCTTCAATACCATCGCCGCATTCAACGCCAACGGCGCGATGCCCCATTACCACGCCACGCCCGAGGAACACGCGCTGATCGAGGGTGATGGGCTGTTGTTGATCGACTCCGGTGGCCAATACCTGGGTGGCACTACCGATATCACGCGCATGGTGCCGATCGGCACCCCGAGCGCCGAGCAGAAAGCTGATTGCACCCGGGTGCTCAAGGGCGTCATCGCGCTGTCCCGGGCGCAGTTTCCCCGGGGCATTCTCTCGCCCTTGCTGGACGCCATCGCCCGTGCGCCGATCTGGGCTGAAGGCGTGGACTACGGTCATGGCACCGGCCACGGCGTGGGCTACTTCCTCAACGTCCATGAGGGCCCGCAGGTCATTGCCTACCAGGCCGTGCCGGCACCGCACACGGCGATGCAGCCGGGGATGATCACGTCCATCGAACCGGGCACCTATCGGCCCGGCCGCTGGGGCGTGCGTATCGAAAACCTGGTGTTGAATCGTGAAGCAGGCAGTACCGAGTTCGGTGAGTTCTTAAGGTTTGAAACCCTGACCCTGTGCCCGATCGACACCCGTTGCCTGCAACCTTCGTTGTTGACCCAGGACGAGCGTGATTGGCTCAACGCCTACCACGCCGAAGTTCGCCAGCGTCTGAGCCCGTTGCTGCAAGGCGCGGCACTGGCCTGGCTGGAGACCCGCACCGCGGCGATCTGATTGCCGATTGCGCCGTCTGCCCCTGGCAGGCGGCGCAGGGCGTGGGGAGATCAGCTCAGGGCTTCGCGCACGAAGTCCAGACGATCCTGGCCGAAGAACAGCTGATTATCGACAAACATGCTCGGCGCCCCGAATACGCCGCGCTGCAGGGCGTGCTCGGTTTTGTCTTTGAGGGCCGTCTTGACCTCTTCATCCTCGCACAGCGCGAGAATTTCCCGAGGGTCGAAGCCGCCCTGGCTCAGGGTGGCAGCTACCACTGCCGGATCATTGAGGTTCAGTTGGTCGACCCACAGCGCGCGGAACAGGCAATCGACAAACTGCCCGAAGCGTTCAGGGTGGCGCAATTGGACGCCGGTCACTGCGCGCATCAGTTGCAGGGTGTTGATCGGGAAGTGCGGGTTGAAGTTGAGCGTCACCTGGTAGCGTCTGGCGTAGCGTGCAAGGTCTTGCAGCATGTAGCGACCTTTGGCGGGAATGGTCACGGGTGAGGCATTGCCGGTGGTCTTGAACACGCCTCCGAGCAACATCGGTTGGTAAATCAGCTGGCTGCCGGTTTCGGCGCAGATCTTGGGCAACTGGGTGTAGGCCAGGTAAGACGTGGGGCTGCCCAGGTCGAAGAAGAACTCGACGCTTTTGCTCATGGAGGGTACTCCCTGATTGTTGTTATTGAGGGGGGGGGGTTACCAGCGCTCGTTCCACGGCCGCAGGTCGAGCTCAAAGGTCCAGGCGTCCCGGGGCTGGCTGTGCAGGTACCAGTAGTTGTCGGCGATGTGCTCGGGATTGAGGATGCCGTCCTGATCCTTGAGCGCGTATTTTTCCGGGAAGTTGCTGCGAATAAAGTCGGTATCGATGGCGCCGTCGACCACTACGTGCGCGACGTGGATATTCAACGGGCCCAGCTCCCGCGCCATGCTTTGTGCCAGCGCGCGAATACCGTGCTTGGCTCCGGCGAACGCGGCGAAACCGGCGGCGCCCCTTAGGCCGGCAGTGGCGCCGGTGAACAGGATGGTCCCTCGCTGGCGGGTGACCATGCGCTTGGCGACTTCCCGTCCATTGAGGAAGCCGGAGAAGCAGGCCATTTCCCAGATCTTGAAGTACTTGCGTGCCGTCTCTTCAAGGATGCTGCATGGCACATTGGCACCGATATTGAAGACGAAAGCCTCGATCTGCCCGACCTGGGTTTCGATGTGCTCGATCAACGCGACCACGTCTTCTTCCTTGCGTGCATCGCAAGCGAACCCATGGGCCTCGCCGCCTGCTTGCTGGATGGACTCGACCAGCGGCTGCAGTTTGTCGGCGCTGCGTCGTGTGACACAGGCGACGTACCCTTCTGCGGCGAAGCGCCTGGCGATGGCGCCGCCGGTGGCATCGCCAGCCCCAACGACCAATACGACTTTCTTGTTATCAATAATTGCAGTCATGGTGGGATCACTCATTAGTAAACGATCGTTAACTAAACGAACGTTATGCTACGATTCGCGACGCGTCAAGACGAGAGATCAGCGAGGCAGACCATGCGCTATTCAACCAGTCACAAGCAGGAAACCCGGGAGCGGCTGCTGCAAAGCAGCGCGGTGTCGGCCAAGAAGGAAGGCTTTTCCAGTGTTGGTGTGGATGGGTTGATGAAGGCTATCGGACTGAGTGGCGGTGCTTTCTATAGCCACTTCTCGTCCAAGGACGAACTGTTCGCCACGATCGTCGAGCGTGAACTGAGTCATAGCCTCGAGCGGCTGGGTGGGGAGGGCGAGCAAAGTCAGGCCAGGTTGCGCCGTTGCCTCAAGCAATACCTGAGCATGAGTCATGTCGAACAACCGGAGGCTGGGTGCGCGTTACCGACATTGGGTGCGGAAATTTCCCGGGCATCGGTGGAGGTGCGTCAGCAGGCGCAGGACTGGATTTGCCGTTTGCAACAATGCTGGGCCCAGACCCTGGGCGATGAAGCCCTGGCCTGGTCGATCCTGTCGCAGTGCGTGGGGGCACTGGTAGTGGCGAGAATGCTGGTCAGCCCGGACATGCAGCGCCAGGTGCTGAAGTCGAACCATGACCGGATCGTCAGTCAGCTAAGCGAACCCACCTGAGGCGCGTGCGCTTACTTGCAGATGACGATCATGCTGCGGCTGGTGTAGCCGGCGGGGTTCAGCCCGAACGGGTAGTCACCGGGTTCTTCCGTACCGTCACCCGACTTGGCGATCACCCTATAGCCTTTGGGGCCGCAGGAGTCGGTAGCGCGGGTGTAGCATTTGTCCCAGGAAGAGGACAGCCCTGAACAGTTGATATGCAGCCCCTTTTTGCCACGCTTGACCTCGGTCTTCGCGGTCGCGGCGCAGCCTGCAATAGCAAGTACAGCCAACAGTATCAAAAATCGTTTCATTCCCGTCCTTAATGCCGGCCTCGAGTCTGGTGCTCGAGTGTGACTGCAGTGAGCCTGCATTGACTGCTGCTTTAGCGTTTGCGATATCCCTGTCCGAAAAGTCCGTGGTTGACGCTCCATTAGCCGGCTAAACATCGCTTAATTGAGCGCTAAATACCAGAGCTAGATCGCAGATAGAATCAATCCGCTGCGACCATGGGTTTGGATTCGCTGCGCATGGTCATGGTCGCTCCGACCGAGGCCAGGATAATGCAGGCGATCGCGAGCCATTGCGCCAGGGACAGGTATTCATGCAGGAACAGTAAGCCGGACAAGGCGCCGAAGGCTGGTTCGATGCTCATTAACGTGCCGAAGGTGCGGGCGGGCAGCCGGGTCAGGGCGACCATCTCCAGGGTGTAGGGCAGGGCGGTGGACAAGATTGCCACGCCGAGGGCAACCGGGATCAGGGCTGGTGTCAGCAAAGCCGCGCCCGCATGGACAATGCCGACCGGGGCCACCACCACGGCGGCGATCATTACGCCGAGGGCTGCTGTCTGAATGCCGTTATCGGCCCCGGCCTTTTGCCCGAACAATATATAGAGCGCCCAGCACACGCCTGCGCCCAGGGCATAGGCTGCGCCGACCAGGTCAATGCTGGCGCTGGTCTCGCCAATGGGCACCAGCAACAGTAGCCCGATGATCGCCAGGCCTATCCACAGGAAGTCGACTGCACGCCGTGAAGCATAAATAGCCACCGCCAGCGGCCCGGTGAACTCCAGGGCCACGGCAATACCCAGAGGCACGCTTCTGAGGGACATATAGAAGAGGAGGTTCATGCCGCCCAGTGCCACGCCATACACCAGCACCGTGCGCAATGACTTGGCGGTGAGCTTGGCGCGCCAGGGGCGCAGGAGCAGCAACATGATCACGCTGGCGAAAATCAGCCGCAGGGTGGTGGTGCCCTGGGCTCCAACCACGGGAAACATGCTCTTGGCCAGGGAGGCGCCGGATTGGATCGAAGCCATGGCGATTAGAAGCAGGCCAACCGGGAACAGGGTTGCACCGAGGCTGCGGGGTTGATCGTTCATTTCTGGATGTATCCGAACTAGTCAGGCGGGAGCACATCATGCTCAAGTCGTCCGGGTTGCGCAATATATTGCTCAAGGTGTTTCTTTCCTTCTATATAGAAGGGCGATTGGCGGGTATTTCCAGGTTATTGATAGTAAATACAAATTAGGGGTTGACGGCAGATTCTGGAGGTCTATAATTCGCCCCACTTCCGGCGCAGTCGAAACGGAAAACTCCTTGGTAAACAAAGAGTTACGCGGTTTTCGACAGCGAGCTGCTTCAGATCATCGAAGCCCAGAAGGAGTTGATAGAGCGGTGTTGTTTGGCTCTATTAACGGTTCGATCTTCTCGGTCGAAAGCGGTGAAAAGAAGGTGTTGACAGCAGCGAGTAACGCTGTAGAATTCGCCTCCCGCTAACGAGAGATCGGAAGCGCAAGTGGTTGAAGTTGTTGAAGAAATCTTCGAAAACTTCTGAAAATAATCACTTGACAGCAAATGAGGCTGCTGTA